>NZ_CP041238.1:87500-1287500 GCF_013488225.1 Sinorhizobium mexicanum
GAAGCCCCAGTAAACGGCGGCCGTAACTATAACGGTCCTAAGGTAGCGAAATTCCTTGTCGGGTAAGTTCCGACCTGCACGAATGGCGTAACGACTTCCCCGCTGTCTCCAACGCAGACTCAGTGAAATTGAATTCCCCGTGAAGATGCGGGGTTCCTGCGGTCAGACGGAAAGACCCCGTGCACCTTTACTATAGCTTTACACTGGCATTCGTGTCGGCATGTGTAGGATAGGTGGTAGGCTTTGAAGCAGGGACGCCAGTTCCTGTGGAGCCATCCTTGAAATACCACCCTTATCGTCATGGATGTCTAACCGCGGTCCGTCATCCGGATCCGGGACAGTGTATGGTGGGTAGTTTGACTGGGGCGGTCGCCTCCGAAAGAGTAACGGAGGCGCGCGATGGTGGGCTCAGAGCGGTCGGAAATCGCTCGTCGAGTGCAATGGCATAAGCCCGCCTGACTGCGAGACTGACAAGTCGAGCAGAGACGAAAGTCGGTCATAGTGATCCGGTGGTCCCGCGTGGAAGGGCCATCGCTCAACGGATAAAAGGTACGCCGGGGATAACAGGCTGATGACCCCCAAGAGTCCATATCGACGGGGTTGTTTGGCACCTCGATGTCGGCTCATCGCATCCTGGGGCTGGAGCAGGTCCCAAGGGTTTGGCTGTTCGCCAATTAAAGCGGTACGTGAGCTGGGTTCAGAACGTCGTGAGACAGTTCGGTCCCTATCTGCCGTGGGTGTAGGAATATTGACAGGATCTGTCCCTAGTACGAGAGGACCGGGATGGACATATCTCTGGTGGACCTGTTGTCCTGCCAAGGGCATAGCAGGGTAGCTATATATGGAAGGGATAACCGCTGAAGGCATCTAAGCGGGAAACCCACCTGAAAACGAGTATTCCCTTGAGAACCGTGGAAGACGACCACGTTGATAGGCCGGGTGTGGAAGTGCGGCAACGCATGAAGCTTACCGGTACTAATCGTTCGATCGGCTTGATCGTTCCCATTGCTTATGCTCATCGAAGATGAGCATCATTCTTCTGTCCTCACGCGCCAAAGGCGCTGCGGACGGCGCGCCGGACGCCCGGCGGCTCGGCTCTGCCGGCTGCTGGAATTGTCCGGATAAGACGCAAAGACGTGTTCAAAACGAAGCAATCGCTTCACCAGCTTCTCGATTAAAGTTTGCCATGCCATGCATGTGAAACTTGCTCCAGGCCACACAGCCTCCTTAACCAGAGGGAGCCGTATGGCCAGCGCGGCTGCCCTTCGAGCGACCAGCGAGAAGGATAAGCTTAGCCGCGCCAGCAAAGAGCAAGATTGAGCCCGCATCGCAAGGCTCAAGCTTGCGCTTTGCCGACCTGGTGGTTCTGGCGGGGTGGCTGCACCCGTTCCCATTCCGAACACGGCCGTGAAACGCCCCAGCGCCGATGGTACTTCGTCTTAAGACGCGGGAGAGTAGGTCGCTGCCAGGTCTGCAAAACGCAAGCAAAACAATCAAAACGTCTTCTCGCACAAACGCCGACAAACGGCCAAAACAACACCGAACCAAAACGCAGATAACGCGGGGTGGAGCAGCCCGGTAGCTCGTCAGGCTCATAACCTGAAGGCCGCAGGTTCAAATCCTGCCCCCGCAACCAGATCATAAAAGCCCCCGACGTCGAAAGACACCGGGGCTTTTTTTTGCTTAAGCCAGTCGAGTTCGCCGGTCTCCAGCTTCTCCACGAAATCCGTGTGCGCCTCGGCGATGAAGCGACGCTCCATGTAGCCCCAGCACGTCGATCTGGGGCGAGAATGCTGGCGATCAGGCCCGGGGCACTCCAGGGTGGCCGGCTACAGCGCCGTGCGTCCATCAGGACGCACAAAGGACGCTGTAAGTCTTTGAATCCACGCATCGTGCTTTCCGAAAACCGATTCCGATTTTCGGGCCGATGCGCTAGCGCGGTCACTGCCGCGCGGCAGAGCGCAAAGATCCGCCCAAGCCAATTCTTCGTCCAAAAAAGGCTGCAAGGCCTCTTGCTCAAGCATGGTGCGCGGAGAGGTGACTCCTCACCATGCCGGATCGCTTCGTGGTCGATCTACTGCACCGGCTTACGTGGCGGTTGCGGCTGGTTGATCGTGCCCGTCGCGCCCGTATCGGGGGTCTGCACAGCGCCTCTGCGTTTGAGGAGATACTTGTTGAGCGGTTCGCGCTGCCCGTTGATGACGCGCTGGTTTATGTCGATGCCGGGGTAGTGATCTCCGGAGGTTTGCTCGGCTAAGGAAACGGAACCCGGGCCAACGGTAACGAAAGAACAAATAGCCGCGAATAGAATTCTGTTTTTGCGATTCATCGGACTCTCCCGCTTTACATCTGTCCTGGACCTTACGCCCATCACTTGTTGGCGTCGTTGATTGCGATCAAAAGCAGGACCGGCACGATACGGCGTGGAGCTCGGTGGCGTCCCTGTCGTCCGTTTCAAGGACGTCTCATGGACCGGGTTTCATGGGAGCGCCCGGAACGCGCCTTTTCTGGTGGTCTTCGGACGGTCTGCCGCGAGCGTCGTGGGGCCTGGGCTCGCCCCATGCGCGTCAAGCGAGCCGACGTTCCAGGAAAAACCAGCGAGAGGGATGAGATTTGTCTGAAATCAATGACATGCCATGAGCGGATTTCTAAAGTCGCTGGTGTGGAGCGAGCGCGTCCGGTGGAAGACGCATCATCCTCCGCTGGCAGCACTGTGCCCGAGAAGCTGAAACGCGCGGATGCGAAAACCGCATGCGATTTGGAGGGGGACATGACGATCGCGCATGAGGGCACCTTCAATACCGAGGTGCATTCCGACAAACTCACTCTCCTGCCTCTCACCGCACTCGTCGTGGGGTCGATGATCGGCGGCGGGGTTTTCAACCTGCCGTCAGACATGTCTCGCGCCGCTTCGCCCGGAGCAATATTGATCGGCTGGGTCGTTACCGGCTTCGGCATGCTGATGCTGGCATTTGTCTACCAGACGTTGGCAATCCGCAAACCGGATCTCAATGCTGGTCCCTACGCCTATGCCAAGGCGGGTTTTGGCCCTTTCATGGGTTTCATCAGTGCCTGGGGCTATTGGCTTAGCGCGTTTCTGGGAAATGTCGCCTATGCCGTCGCCATCTTTTCTGGGCTGTCCTTCTTCATTCCGGTGTTCGGCGATGGAAACAACCTCGTTTCAATCATAGGAGCCTCGTTCTGCCTTTGGGCCATTCATTGGTTGGTGCTGAAGGGTGTCAAGCAGGCCGCCTTCGTCAACATCGTCACTACGATCGCCAAGCTCGCACCGCTCTTCCTTTTCGTCTTGCTTGCGATCGTCGCGTTCAATTGGGACAGGTTTACGGTGAACTTCTGGGGCCGCGGGGGTGCTCTCGACGCCCCCGAACTCGGCAGCATCATGTCGCAGGTCAAGAGCACTATGCTTGTCACCCTCTGGGTCTTCATCGGTATCGAAGGGGCGAGCGTTTACTCGGCGCGCGCAGCCCGGCGCTCCGATGTCGGTCGGGCGACCGTGATCGGTTTTCTGGGAGCGCTCGGAATCTATGTCCTCGTCTCGATGCTTTCGACAGGGATTTTGAGCCAGCCGGAGCTGGCCGGACTCAAGGTGCCGTCGATGGCTGGCGTGCTGCAGCCGCTCGTCGGTCAATGGGGTGCTGCTCTGATCAATGCCGGGCTGATCGTCTCGGTCGGCGGCGCATTCCTGTCATGGACCTTGCTCTGCTCGGAAATTCCCTACACCTGCGGGCGCGACGGAACGTTTCCGAGGTGGTTTGCCGCCGACAATGAAAACGGATCGCCGGTTAACTCGCTTTGGGCGACCAATATTCTGATTCAAGTTTTCCTGGTCCTGAGCTTCTTTTCCAAGAGCGCCTACCAGTTCTTCTATTTCATCGCCTCGGTCGCCATCCTGCCCCCTTACGTCTTCTCCGGAGCCTACGCCTTCAAGCTGGCTTTGAGCGGAGACACCTATCAGCAGGGTGCACGTGGTCGGACCAGGGACATCGCAGTAGGGGCATTGGCTACGCTTTACGGCATCTGGTTGGTTTATGCTGCCGGGCTCAGCTACCTCCTGATGTGCTCGATCCTGTTCGCCCCTGGCCTGCTTGTCTATGCGAAGGCCAGGAAGGAGCGAGGTGAACAGGTGTTTGCCGGATTTGAATCCTGGCTTGCCGGGCTGGTCGTCGTGCTCGCGATCGTCGCCGCATATCTGCTGTGGACGGGAAAGATCAGCCCGCTCTGACCGCGGCCGGTCAAGTGCAAGGGCTGCGGGTTTAAAGGAGGAGCGCATGCGCAACTTTGGTGTTCATTCGGAAGTCGGCAAGCTCAGGACGGTGATGGTGTGCCGGCCATCCTTGGCGCATCAGCGGCTAACCCCGGCGAATTGCCACGACCTGCTGTTCGATGACGTCATCTGGGTTCATGAGGCCCAAAAGGACCATTACGATTTTGTCCTGAAGATGCAGGAGAGGGGAGTCGAGGTCCTCGAGCTGCATGATCTCTTGGCCGAGACGCTCGCAGACCTGGATGCCCGCAAATTCGTGCTCGATCGCCGAATCACGCCAAATGTAATCGGCTCCCAGATTGCCGAAGCCATGCGACCGTGGCTTGATGAGATGGACTCCAGACAACTGGCCGCTTACATCATCGGCGGAATTTCGATTGCCGACCTTCCCGAGGGCCGGGGCAAGAAGCTGATGGTGGGCGCCTTCGGGGGCCTTGAATTTGTCATTCCGCCCATCCCCAACACGCTCTTCCAGCGCGATCCGTCCTGCTGGATTTACAACGGCGTGACGTGCAACCCGATGTTCTGGCCGGCGCGCCGCGCCGAAACGCTGGTGCAGCGGGCAGTCTACAAGTTCCATCCGATCTTCAAGGGCGGCGATTTCAACATCTGGTGGGGCGACTCGGATGAGCAGTTCGCCAATTCAACGATGGAGGGCGGCGACGTCATGCCGATTGGCAACGGCGCCGTCCTCGTTGGAATGGGGGAACGGACCACCTATCAGGCCGTAGGCCAGGTGGCTAAGGCGCTTTTCAGGAACAAGGCGGCGACACGGGTCATCGGTTGCCTCATGCCGAAGAGCCGGGCCGCGATGCATCTCGATACGGTCTTCAGCTTCTGCGACCGTGACGTCGTGACGCTTTTCGCCGACGTCGTCGAGCAGATCCGCTGCTACAGCCTGCATCCTGTTGATGACGAAGGCAATTTCGAGGTGCGGGTCGAAGAACGCCCGATGCTGGAAGTCGTCAGCGAGGCGCTGGGCATCAAGAAGCTCAGAACTGTCGCCACCGGCGGCAATGCCTACGAGGCGGAGCGCGAACAATGGGACGATGGCAACAATGTCGTCGCGCTCGAACCTGGGGTGGTTGTCGCCTACGACCGCAACACCCACACGAACACGCTTCTGAGAAAGGCGGGCATCGAGGTCATCACGATTCGTGGCGCCGAACTGGGGCGGGGTCGCGGCGGCGGCCATTGCATGACGTGCCCGATCTGGAGAGAGCCCGCCTATTGAAGACTTGTCCATCCTGACTTTTGCAATTGGAGCAGCATCATGAGTTTCAATCTCCGCAATCGCTCGCTTCTTACGGTGCAGGACTACACACCACGCGAGTTTCGCTACCTCCTTGATCTCGCCCGCGATCTGAAGCGGGCCAAATATGCGCGTACGGAACAGAAGCATCTGGAAGGTAAGGAAATCTGCCTGATCTTCGAAAAGACATCGACGCGCACCCGCTGTGCTTTCGAAGTCGCCTGCTCCGATCAGGGCGCCAATGTCACGTACCTGGATCCCGCGGGGTCCCAGATCGGGCACAAGGAATCGTTCAAGGACACGGCTCGGGTTCTCGGCCGCATGTACGACGCCATCGAGTATCGCGGCTCATCGCAACATGGTGTCGAGACGCTGGCGAAATATGCCGGCGTGCCGGTCTATAACGGCCTTACCGACGAGTATCATCCCACGCAGATGATCGCCGACGTGATGACGATGCGCGAGCATGCGGACAAGCCGATCAGCGACATCAAATATGCCTATGTGGGCGATACGCGGTCGAACATGGGGCATTCATTGTTGATCGTCGGTTGCCTGCTGGGCATGGATGTGCGGATCTGCGGCCCGAAGTCACTCTGGCCCTCAGAAGAATATCGGAGCATCGCCGAGCAACTCAAAGAGCGATCCGGAGCGCGCCTGACGATCACCGACGATCCAAGGGCAGCGGTCGAGGGAGTGGACTTCATTCACACCGACGTCTGGGTCTCGATGGGAGAGCCGAAAGAGGTTTGGAAAGAACGAATCCAGTTGCTCACACCCTATCAGGTCAATGCGGATCTGATGAAGGCGAGCGGAAATGCGCAAGTCAGGTTCATGCACTGCCTGCCTGCATTCCACGACACCGAGACAGCCGTCGGGAAGCAGATCGCCAACGACTACGGGATGACCAACGGCCTCGAAGTGACCGACGACGTATTCGAATCCGAGGCGAACGTCGCCTTCGAGCAGGCGGAAAATCGCTTGCACACGATCAAGGCCCTGCTTGTCGCGACGCTGGGGGACTGAACATGCGTGTCGTGATCGCGTTGGGCGGCAATGCTCTCCTCAAGCGTGGGGAGGCCATGACCGCGGACGTACAACGTCATAACATCAAAATCGCCGCGGAAGCCATAGCACCGCTTGTCGCCGAACATGAGGTCGTGATCACGCACGGCAACGGCCCGCAGGTCGGGCTGCTTGCGCTCCAGGGAGCAGCCTACAAGCCAGATGAGGCCTATCCGCTCGATGTGCTCGGCGCGGAGACGGAGGGCATGATCGGTTACATGCTGGAGCAGGAGCTCGGAAACCTTCTGCCATTCGAAGTGCCACTCGCGACATTGCTTACCATGGTCGAGGTCGATGGTACCGATCCCGGATTTCAGAACCCAACCAAGTTCGTCGGGCCGGTCTACGAAGCGGACGAGGCGGCCAAGATCCATCAGGAGAAAGGGTGGACGTTCAAGGAGGATGGTAACAAGTGGCGCCGCGTCGTTCCCTCGCCAGTCCCGAAACGGATTTTTGAGATCCGTCCGATCCGTTGGCTGCTGGACAAGAAGACTGTCGTGATCTGCGCCGGCGGCGGCGGTATTCCGACGATGTATGAGCGAGGCGCGGAACGGAAGCTCGGGGGGGTGGAGGCTGTGATCGACAAGGACCTTTGTTCCGAACTATTGGCGCGCGAACTTGAAGCCGACTTGTTCATAATGGCCACGGACGCCGAAGCCGTCTACACCGGTTGGGGAACCGCCGATCAAAAGGCCATCTTCAAGACGCCCCCCGAAGATCTGAGTGCTTACTCATTTCCCGCAGGTTCCATGGGACCAAAGGTCGAGGCGGCCTGTCATTTCGCCAAGGTGACGGGGCATTCCGCGGCGATTGGGGCATTGGCGGACATCGCCGCGATCGTGCGGGCGGAGCGGGGCACGATCATCGATTCTTCATTCGCGAAAATGACATGGCATGGTTAGCGTAGCCCGCTCGGTTTGGAAGCAATGACATGTCACAAATCGATCGTGAGGAAGGTGTCGATCCGAAGACTGGTTCCCATCCACCGTCGCTGGTCGATGCACTCGTTCCCTGCCTGACGCTTATTGCGCTTCTGTCGCTTTCCTACGTCCTGTTTGGCAATGATGCCTCGTCCGGCCCCAACCAGATCGCATTGCTTTTCTGCGGGATCGTCGCCGCTGGGATAGCCTACAAGAATGGAATGCATTGGAACGGCATCCGCCAGGCCGTTGTGGATGGGATCGCTGCGGCTCTCCCGGCAATCCTGATCCTGCTGGCCGTTGGTGCGCTCATCGGAACCTGGGCGATGAGCGGCACCATCATCTCGATGATTTACTACGGCCTGAAGCTGCTCAGTCCCACCTATTTCTACGCAACCACTTGTCTCGTGTGTGCCGTGGTCGCCTTCAGCATTGGCAGTTCCTGGACGGTGGCCGGAACGCTCGGCATCGGCTTGATGGGCGTCGCGGCCAACATGGGGCTATCGCCGGCGATTACGGCTGGCGCGATCATTTCCGGAGCATATTTTGGCGATAAAGCCTCGCCGCTCTCGGATACTGTGAATCTCGCTACGGCGACCGCAGGCTCTGACATCTACAGCCACATCCGTGAGTCGCTCTGGACCTCTGTGCCAGCGCTGCTTCTCTCATCGATCGTTTTCGCCTTGCTTGGACAGGCGGGCGACTTTGATCCCACCCGCGCGCTGGCGATGATCGATAACAAGGTCGCGGTTTCGCTCTGGGCGTTCCTGCCTCTCGTGCTCGTCTTCTTGCTCTCGATCGGGAGGTTCCCTCCTTTTGTGACGATTTTCGCAGGTGCCATCGCCGGCGCCGTCGTGGCGGTCCTGCATGATCCGGGGACTGTCGTGGCTTTCGCCAGCGCGCCAGACCTACCCTCTGGTTTGGCATTACTAAGGGGAACATGGGCAGCGCTCGCCAACGGCTTCATTTCCTCGACGGGGGAAAAGTCGATCGACGTCATCCTTTCCCGGGGTGGCATGGCGAGCATGATGAACACTGTCTGGCTCATCATCACCGCCCTAGCGTTCGGCGCGGTCGTGGAGCATGCGGGGATGCTGAAGCGGCTCATCGACCCGCTCGTAGCCCGGACGAAATCCGTGGCGGGTTTGATCGCGACCGTTGTCGGAACGTCCGTCGTCTCCAACGTCATCACTTCGGATCAATACATATCCATCGCCCTGCCGGGCAAGTTGTTCGGCGCCTCTTTCGCGGATCGAGGCCTGGCGCCTGTGATGCTGTCGCGGGTCGTTGGGGACTCGGCCACCGTTACGTCGCCGCTTGTGCCCTGGAATAGTTGTGGCGCCTATATGGCTGCAACCCTTGGAATCCCGACCGCTGCCTACGCCGGTTTCTGTTTCTTCAACATTTTGAATCCCCTGCTTGCAATCGCTTTCGGACTTCTGGGCTGGCGGATGGTGCGAACGAAGGCGCCTGATGCGAGGGTCACGAGCCCGGCACCTGTTTGATTTTTGAAGTTTTCAGCAAGGCTCAGGCATCTGCAGAACCAGATATGATCGCGGAGATCGATGCACAGAACTTCCAATGCGTGCCCAGAACGCGGCCGCCCTCGTCCTCTTGACCTGAAGTGGAGCAACACGATGCCAGAACAGAAAGACTTGCATGCCGATACGAGTGCACCGATGAGTGCCGAGCAGCTTCGCATGCAAATGCTGGAGCGGGAGATGGCGGAAATGGAGAAGGAGCGCAAGCTCCGCTCGCTGCAGGAACAGAAGCTTGCCGACTTCGCCGCCGATTTCCTCGAGAAGCATGTCACGGAGCAGGAAATCGCCGTTGTCCGCCGCCTCGTCGCCAATGCGGTCAAGGAAGGCAAGTTCGAGGCGATGGTCTACAGCTTCCCATCCTCGCTCTGCACCGACAGCGGCCGGGCGATCAACAGCGCCGATCGCGACTGGCCGCAAACGCTGCAGGGAAAGGCCAAGGAGTTCTACGAGCGCTACCAGGAATTCGGCAAGCCGCAGGGCTACAAGCTGAAGGCGATGATCATCAATTTCCCCGGCGGCATGCCGGGTGATGTCGGCTTCTTCCTGGACTGGTCGCCCGACAAGGCCTGACGCGCGGGGTGTTCCGGCGTGTCGTCTGAGGAAGTGGAATGCCGGTCTACTGCATGTTCCTTGAATCGCAACCGATTCAAGGACAAAAACATGCGGTAATCCAAGTGCTACTGAGACCTTTGTGCGTCTGAAAGGACGCACGGCACTGTAGAGCGGGGAGCGCTCACGTACGTTCGCGCCATCGCTCGATCTGTTTGTTTTTGCCGCATTCATGCGACGTCCGGTGATTCCACCTGACGGCAAATGTTCTAATTCATTCTAGGCTCAACTTCCGGGATGGGAACGCCAGCCTCGCGCAGCCCTTCGAAGAGCTGCCGCTGATCCTCGGGGCGACGGATCCGCAGTGCGACTTCTCTTCGGATGTTGTCGAAGAAGTCCGGGAGGTTTGTTTCCAGCCATTCCCGCTCCACTCGAGCCTCTTCCATTTTGCGGAGCTTTCCAAGGGTGGCGAGCAGGATGATGTGATAACTCGGATTGGCGCGAAGGTCGGCCAGGGAGGCCCATCGCTCGGCGGCGACGTAGTCCCGCTTGAAATAGGAGCAGACCGCCAGGGCGGCCTCGAAATATCCAACAACGGGCCCCGGATTGTGTGCGACGGTTCTTGCCACGAGATCGCAGCCCCGACGCCATTCACCGGAGAGGGCGAGGCGGAAACCATATTCGCCGGAGAGTTCCGTGTCATTGGGATTGATGGCAAAAGCGCGCGCGCCCACCGCCAAGGCGGCATCAACCTCCCCGCGGAAGAACAAGGCGAGCATTTCCGCCTGCAAGGCGCGGGCATTCTCGGGGTCCAGTTCGACGGCGCGCGTCGCTGCCTCGATCGCGTGCTCCAACGGTATGGATGACGACCGACCGAGACGATATCGGAAACGAAGCTCGTCAATATATGTTATCGACAGGAGTGCCCAGGCCGTCGCGTAATTGGGAAACTGTCTTGTCGCATCCAGAAGGCACTCTTGAACGGAAGCATGTGTCTGGGGGTTCAAGTCGCTGCGATAGCCGTAGTAGGCCAGAGTACACGCATATGCTTCCCAATCATCCGGAACCGCGCTTGTGAAGTGTGCGGCGTTCGCCTGGAAGATGACGCCGTATGGTTGTGCGACGGCGGTCGCCACGGCGGCAGCGGCGTTCTCCTGCAGTTCAATGATCTTGTGGGCCTGCAGGTTTTCGTCGTAGTTGTTCGCCCATACCACGGATCCGTCGGACCGCTGGACCAGCCGTATGCCAAGTCGAAGCTTGTCGCCATCGAGCCGGACCCGGCCTTCCAGGGCGTAGGTCGGGCCATCGCCTACGGCGCTTGGCTGCGCCGCCGTCTCACCCGTGGCGACGACGATCTCCTTGAACTTGGCGATATTGCTGACGACCTCGTCGGCTAGGCCTCGCGTGATCATCGCCGACTGCTGCGTTCCGGAGAGATCCTCGAACGGCATCACAACCAGCCTTGGAATGTTTGGCCGAATGCCGCTGGACGTCGCGAGGTCCTCGTCCGAAGCGGGGCGAACGAGCACGCTTGTCGCCAGCCCGCCGAGGGCAAGAGCGGCCCCGCCGACGCCAAGCCAAATCCACCGATGCCAAGGGCGTTGAATGGACGAGTCCGCTCTTTCAAACGCTGAGTGACCGGGGCCTACGTCGACCTGGGTGTCGGTATGCCTCTCGAAGATCGGCACGTAGCCGCCTTTGGGAATGCTGATGACAATCGGGTCGTTGCGGCCGGCAACGAGATAATAACGTTCGAGGGCGCGCCGAATACGGCCCGCTTCGATCCGCACAACCGGATCCGCTTGAGCGTCAAACGACGAGTCCCGACCGAACACTTCGGTTGCTATCGAATAGGCCTTGATGCGGTCCGAATGGCCTGCAATCACCTGCTCGATAACATAGGTCAGGAATTTGCGGGCGCGACCGGGGGCATCGAACTCGGGGCTGAGCCGAATTCGATCGAGCTGCGCAAGGATTTCCTCGTCGGAGGGTAAAGCAATCGGCTCGACCCGAACGCTCTCCTGGCCAGCGATCGTCATGTCCGCCCCCATCAACACTACAACGTACGCTTGTGTCCAGCGGAACCCGTAAACTCCCGTATCATACGTCCCGGCCCGCGCAGAACGCAATATACTGGCGTCGTATTTTCATTTCCGGCCCGGAGGGGGAGGAGCGAAATGAATGCGCAATCGGGAGGGTCTAATGAAGGACACGGATTGGCGGCCGCGTTGCGTCGATTTCCGACGCGCTCCTTGCAGATCAAGGAGTTGTCTATGCGCGACGAGAGCTTCAGAGGGATGTGCGAGGACTTCGCCGCCGCTGAGACCGCGCTTGCCAATGCCGATCAGCTTCCTTTCCATGTTCGCGACGAGCGGCGCACTGAGTTCAGGGGGCTGGTCGAGAGTCTCGCGGCAGAGATTGAGCGGGCACTCGGGCCGGCAAAAGGCCTTACCTAACTCGGAAGCGTTGGCTGCTTCGTCTGGATAGCAAAGGTCAACGCTGGTGCTCTGGTTCTTTGGTCAGCACTGGCGGAACACAACGATTCGACGGGCACGATGGTCGTCGAAGCAGGGGCAAAGGGGGACGCAGTCATGGGAGTCGAGCAATGCTTACGTCAATATTGGCTCCGGGAACGGGCATAAGCGCCCCTCTCATGGAGTTGCTTTCCGGGGGAGAGGTCGAGTCGAAGCCGACGAGCAGTTTTGTCGACGGACAAAGCATCTATTCTTCCGGCGAAAGGGTCGGCCAGGCCTACCGGGTCGAATTCGGGGCTGTCCGCGTCTATCGGGTGCTTGCGAACGGGCGGCGGCAAATCCTTGCATTCCATTTTGGAGGAAACTGGTTCGGCCTGCAAAATGGGGACCGGCACCGCTCTACGGCGGAAGCGATAGGTGTCACCGGCATAAGGAGCATCAACCTCCAAAAGGATCCTCATATCTGGCAAGGCCTGCTGCCGGCGGTACTGGAAAATTTCTCGTCCGCGCAGGAGCATCAACTGGTTATCTGCCGCCAAAGCGCAGTCGAGCGGGTCGCTGCCTTTCTCCTTGAGATGTCGGAACGTGCGGGCAACTCGCAGAGGTTTGAGCTTTTCATGCCTCGGGTCGATGTTGCCGACTACCTCGGGCTGACGATCGAAACCGTGTCGCGTTCGCTTACAAAGCTGAAAAACAAAGGTATTATAAAATTGCACGGCCCCCGCGGCATCGAGATTATGCAATATCGCGCACTTCAGGGTCTGTGCCTTTAGTGATTGTCCAATAGCGAATGGCGAGCCGAAAGTTTCCCGGCACTGAACCGTTCCTTCAAAATTCGGCGTTGCGCGTGAGCGCAAACTGACGGCCGGGGATCCCGGCCCCTCCTTGTAGGGCAGAGCACAGGTGACGGGCGGGACGCGCGACCACACGGGGAAAGAATATGTCGGCATTGCAGGTTCCCGGGTTCCTGACGTTTACCTTATCGATCCTGGTTTTCTTCGTCGGCAGCCGGCTCAACAGGTCGGTCGCGGCTCTTTCGCGCTGGAACATTCCGGAGGCGGTGACCGGAGGTCTGATTTCGGCATTTCTGACGTTGATCGCGTACGCATTCCTTGGCACGGAAATACGCTTTACACTCGGCGCGCGCGATCTGCTGCTATTGTATTTTTTCACCGGCGTGGGCTTGAACGCGCGGCTGTCCGATCTGATTGCCGGTGGACGGCCATTTCTCGTGCTCCTGGCACTGACACTCGCCTTTCTCATCATTCAGAGCGTCGTAGCTGTGGGCTGCGCAGCAGTGCTCGATCTGCCTGCCGGCTTCTCGATCCTGCTCGGACCGGCCTCGCTTGTCGGCGGTCACGGCACGGCCATTGCCTGGGCGCCGACGATTTCCACCCGCTTCGGCCTGACGAATGCCATGGAAGTCGGCATCGCCAGCGCGACGCTGGGGCTCGTGATCGCGAGCATTCTGGGCGGACCGATTGCGCGTCGCCTCATCTCGCGGAACGCCCTTCAGGGGAAAATGGATGAGGAATTGACCGTCGGGGTTTCCAACGAGCAGTCCGATCGCTACGCAGACGAGGTGAGCTACCAGTCAGTGCTGCAAACGTTGCTTGTGATGAATATTGCTGTCATCGGCGGCTTCCTGTTGCATGAGCTGGTCGTCGAGCTAGGCATCAGGCTCCCGCTTTTCGTCGTTTGCATGTTCTTTGCCATCCTGTTGACCAACACGGTCCCGGCAGTCGCGCCGCGACTGCCCTGGCCAACAAGGACCCGACCACTTTCGCTGATATCCGATCTTTCGCTGAACATCTTTCTCGTGATGTCGCTCATGAGCCTGCAACTCTGGGCGCTGCAGGGCCTTGGACTGTCGATCGTCGTCGTGCTGGGTCTGCAGACCGTCATCGCGGTCGCCTACATCCTGTTCGTCGTTTTCCCGGCGATGGGGCGCAGCTACAACGCAGCGGTGATTTCCGCGGGCTTCACCGGCATCGCACTCGGTGCGACCCCGACCGCGATTGCCAATATGGCCGCAGTGACGAAGACCCATGGTGCCGCGCCGATCGCCTTCATCATCCTGCCACTGGTATCGGCATTCTTCATCGATATAGCCAACGCCGGAATCATCACATTTATGGTCAGGTAACGGGCGGCGTCTGAAATCCGGTTCGAGTTTCAGGCCGGCATCAGCCATGTGTCGTGCGTGCTCCATGTGGCCAGCCAGGGCAAGCGCGGCGGCGCCCGCGAATTGCAGCGAACTCAGGCCCGGGCTTGCCTGGGCTGCCTTGACAAAATGTGATCCCGCGTCGCCGCAGCGATCCTGCTGAATTGCCGCCATTTCCCTCGGCAAAGTGCGCCTGATAAGCGAGATCGAATGGACTGAGACGGAGAGCCCCGTCTGGCTAGAGCAATCGCCGCTGTCCCGTGACACTGCTCATGGACGCGTATCGAGTTCAAGCAAGGGGTTCCACACTAGACCGATGCGAGAAGTCTGATGGTCCGGCAGCCTTAGCCGTCAGGATGAAGTTCAGCGGCCGACTTGCTCTCATTGTTCAGACCATCGAACCGATGATCGAACTCATCCTCGGCTTTCAACTCCTTACCCTTGAAGTTACCCGCCGCCTGCAGGAGATTGATCGTGTCCTGCTGCCGCGGGATGATCTCAGTCTTCCAGCCCGGAATGTAGGTTTTACCAGTCTCGGCATCGATGACTGATTTTGCATCCTCTTCGCTCAGCCGCTGATCCTTGATCAGGTACTGCTTGGCCCACGTTTCGGCATTGTCGTTCTTCCAGAGATGGGCGCGGTACCAGTGCACCACGAGATCCCGGATCGCCGCAGCCTGGGACGGGTCGGCGAGCGCAGTCTTGCTTGCGTAGAGGATCTTGAGATTCTTGTTGCCGTCTCCGGCGCTGGCGATCTCGGTTGCGCCTGTTCCTGGGACGGACTTGAGGTAACGGGCACGGTCCGGCTGCTTGAGGACCGCCGCATCGATCTGGCCGGCGCGAAGAGCATCCGCGAATTCCGCGAGCCCGAGATTGATCGGAACGATGTCCTCCGGCGTCAGACCCGTCGCCCGGAGGTTCCTGAAGACGATCGCCTGCTGAGCCGTTCCAGGGTTGATCCCGACCTTCTTGCCCTTCAGGTCCTTGAGTTCCTTGATGCCCGAATCCGGAGCAGTCGCGATGATCGTCGTCGGCCCTTCCGTCACAACGACGCCGACGATGACGACGTCGGCTCCAGAGAAGTGCGCGAGGATTGGCGGCACATCGCCGACAGCGCCGACCTGCGCCGCACCCGCCCTGATGGCCTCGAGCCTCAGCGGCCCGCTGGTGAAGTTGGCAAAGCTAACATCCGCCGCGAGCTTGTCATACTCGCCGGAAAGCCTCAGGAGGCTCGCGGCGTTGTTGGCATCGTCCGCCAGTACAATCTTGACGCCGGGCGGTACGCGCGTCGGGAGCGAGGGATCGTCGGCCAAGGACGAAGTGGCTAGAACCGTGGAAAAAAACGCGGCGATACCCGTCTTCAGTGCGGTCGATTGCTTGCGCATTGTTTGCCTCTCAATGCCGTTCATTTGTTGGGTTCTGGTTGACGCCGAGATGCTCGAGGATCTCGTTTCGCAGATGATCGAAACAGCCAGGAGAATCCCTGGCGTCCATGACGTTCCCATCGTAGGAAACGACGCCGTTCGTGATGATCACTATTCGGTCCGCCAGTCTCAGTGCCTCCTCTACGTCATGAGTTACAAACAGAACCGAAGGCTGATGCCGCCTGCAGAGGTCGAGCAACAGACGCTGCATGCGGATCCGGGTCAAAGCATCGAGTGCGCTGAACGGTTCATCGGCGAGAATGAGTTCGGGGTTCCGGACAAGTGATCGCGCGAGGGCGACACGCTGCTGCTCTCCACCGGAAAGCGTTTTCGGCCACACATCGGTTCGGTGCTTGAGTTCGACTTCCCCTAGGGCCTTCAGCGCCTGTGCCTTGGCGCCCGGACCATCGAGGCCAAGAGTGACGTTGTCGAGCACGCTTTTCCAAGGCAGCAGACGCGAATCCTGGAAAAGTACGGAGCGGCGCGGAGGAACCGTGATGCGGCCGGAGCCATCGACACCCTCGTCAATGCCGGCGAGCGCCCGCAGGATGGTACTCTTGCCCGAGCCGCTTTTGCCGAGAAGAGCCACGAACTCGCCGCGAACGATCTGCAAGTCCACTCCGTGCAGTATTGTGGTGCCGTCGAAGCGGCGGATCAGGCGCTCAACCCTCACGATGGGGGCTGTGGCGTTGATTACTGCTCGAGCGACTGACGCCATGACAGCACCCTCCTTTCGACGGACCGGACCGCAGCGTCTGAGGAGAATCCCAGAACCCCGTAGACAATCAGGCCAAGCAGGACGACTTCCGTCTGTCCGTATGTGCGTGCCTGGCTGATCATGTAGCCGATGCCGCTCGTCGCATTGATGGTTTCCACGACCACGAGCGCCGTCCACGCTCCGGTCACCCCGAGCCTCAGGCCCGTAAAGAATCCAGGTAACGAGGCGGGAATGACGATCTCGCGGATGAACCGTTTCTTCGTCAGCGATACGGTCTGTCCAAGCTCCACGTAGCGGCGGTCGATACTTCGAAGCGCGGCGTGGGTGTTGATGTAGATGGGAACCATGACGCCAAGGGCGATCACCATCACCTTCATGGTTTCACCGATGCCGAGCCAGATGATGAAGAGGGGAATGAGTGCAAGATTGGGAATGGCCCGCTTCACCTGGATGTTGCCGTCGATCAGGGAGTCGCCAGTTCTGCTCAGACCGGCGATGACCGCGAAGATGAACCCAAGCGACACGCCGATCGACAGGCCAATCGCCGCGCGCTGGAGGGACATCAGCATGTCGCCGGCCAGCACGCCGTTTGAGGCCAGTTCAACGAAGGCGTCTGTTACGGCCCAGGGACCAGGCACCTTCGCCGGAGATACCCACTGCAGCGCCGTGGCCACGTACCAGAGCAACAGGACGAGGGCCGGCCCGAGGATCCGCTGACCAGGTATCGAATGCTTTGGCAGCAGCCTGACGCCACTGGGCGCATCATTGGCGGGCTTATTCGCCGGCCGTACCGGCGGATTCGAATAGGACACAAGGGTCATCGGTCACTCCGATCATTCCGCTGCGTCGACGTAGGCGCGTGAAGCACGAGTGATATTTGGGCGTTCGAGGCCGAGATGTTCGCGGAGCGTGGTGCCCTCGTAATCCGTCCGGAACACGCCACGGTGTTGGAGAATCGGGACGACATGATCGACGAAGGTCTCAAGCGAGGTCGGCAGGGCGGGCGGAATGAGATTGAAGCCGTCAGCAGCAGCATTCTCGAACCATTCGACGATGGTGTCGGCGATCTGATCCGGGGTACCGGCAGCTATGCGATGGCCACGTCCTGCGCTGAGGCGACGCAGGAGTTGTCGTAGCGTAATCGTCTCGGTGGAGGTCAAACGGTGGACCAGGTCATGCCGACTTTTCAGATCACTCGCGACCTCGCCGCGGGCGGGTACGCGAACGACATCATCGAGCGCATGATCGGAATAATCGATGCCCGTGACGCGCTTGAGTTGCGCGAGGCCGTACGTAGGGAGGGTGAGGTCTTCGAAGGTATTCTGGAGGCGATGCGCCTCCTCTTCGGTTCCGCCGATGAAGAACGAGAGGCCGGGCAGGATCAGGACCTTTTCCGGATCGCGGCCATACCGCTGCACTCTAGCCTTGACGTCGGCATAGAACGCCTGCGCATCGCCGATAGCGGGCTGCGCGGTGAAGATCGCCTCCGCGAACCTCGCGGCGAGTTCCTTGCCAGGCTCCGACGAGCCGGCCTGGAAGACAACCGGGCGACCCTGAGGCGAGCGGGGAACCTCCAGAGGACCAGCGACCTCGAAGTGTTTTCCATGGTGATCCAGGCGATGGATGCCTTCGGGGTGAACGAACGTTCCGCCTTCCTTGTCGCCGACAATGGCATCGTCGTCCCAGCTATCCCAGAGGGCGTTGGCGACCTCGAGAAACTCCGCGGCGCGTTCGTAGCGGGCGTCCGGATTCGGGTGGTGCCCAAGACTGAAGTTCGCGGCCGCAGCGGCGTTGGCGGTCGTAACCACGTTCCAAGCGGCGCGTCCCTTGCTGACATGGTCAAGCGTGGCGAACCGCCGGGCGAGACCGTAGGGATCGTTGTAGGTGGTCGAGGCCGTCGCGACGAGACCGATGTTGCTGGTGACACCGGAGAGCGCCGCGATAAGGGTAAAGGGATCCAAAGCGTCCCACGGGCGATCCTGTGCGCGATCCTTGAGGACGGGATGATCCGCAAAGAAGATGGCGTCGAGCTTTCCGCGCTCGGCGATTGCAGCGAGGTTCCGATAATGGTCGATGTCGGTTACCGACGCCACCCTTGTTTCCGGAAGTCTCCAGGCGGCCTCGTGCTGGCCGACGTTCCTGAGAAAAGCATTGAGATGAAGCTGACGGGTCTGGGACATGCTGGCCTCCTTCTAATGCTCCAATAGTCGATAGATTTAGTGTATTACGCGAGGTAGATTTTTCGTGAATCGCGCCGACGCGTAGCAAATCTTACTATCGGATATGTGGGAACCGACCGCCCGTCCGTGTGGAGGGCAGCCATTGTCGGAAGCACGGGACCTCCTTCGGCATCCTTTCTGTAGCCGCCGCTTTGGCGCCCGACCGGGCGGCTCGGTCCTGGCGCGAAGCAGAAATTGTATTCAGCCAGCCTGAGGTTAGGAATCCGCGGTCAGGGCACCCTATACGCGCGGATAGATCGATTAATCCCACAAGGTGATCGAATTTGGCGGTGCAACCAAATACTCTGCTGCATGTTCCCTTAGATCGTCGTCGATCTAAGGATAAAAACATCCAGCAATTCAGACTGCTACAGCGTCCTTTGCGCGTCTAATCAGAGGCGCGGGCGCTGCAGGGGAGGCAGAGACTCGTAAGAAGCGAATGGCTGCTGGGGGTTGTGCGCTTTCGCGAATGACCTTCCGAAGGCTCGTCACGCAGGCTATGTGGCATCAGGGTACCGTGGTTTTAAGGATCGACGCTCTTCTGGACTCTGCGCAAACTGAAGCGCGGTGGCACGCGCATGCAGCAGGCCTGTGCGTGCGTGGTGAGGTGGTGCGCTCGATCATACGCGAGGTGCGCCGGCCGTCGGCGGCCATTGTGATGATGCGGAATTTGCGCCTGCTGTCGCGGGGCACGCCGGACCTGAGAATGCGCCGCTTCAAAATCGGGCGAATGACGTCCTGCGCCCGGCATGCGGGCGAACCCGTTCATCCGATCAAGCCGGCCGCTCGGTTGTCGGAAACACGGCGGCAGCTTGGGGCTATCCCAGAAGACGGTCGAGGCGTAACGTCCCATCCGCGCTGCAGGCTGCCAGAAAAAAGAGGGGCAGCGTATGATCGTCATTCGCGGCTGTTGGAGTTCTAGATTGTGACAGAGCTGCCGGCATACGTCGTCGAGACGCTTTGGGAAGATGAGGAATTTGTCCTGTCCCGGCGTGTATCAGACGAAGAAGACTCTTCGCTCTTGGTGTGCACGCCTGCGTCGACACAGCCGACGGTGGAGACCGTTGCACGGCTCGATCACGCCTATGCGCTTCGGGACGAGTTGGACTCTGCCTGGGCGGCGCGACCCGTGGCGCTGGAACGCCGGCCTGGAAGGTCTGCGCTTCTGGCGGAGGACCCGGGTGGCGAAGTGCTCGCCCGAATGGTTGGGAAGCCTTGGGATCTGACGCCATTCCTGCGCGTCGCAATCGGTTTGGCTGTCGCGCTTGGTCGTCTCCATAGCCGCGGGCTGGTTCACAAAGACGTCAAGCCATCCAACGTCCTGGTCAACATCGACCGCCACGAGTTGCGGCTGCTGGGTTTCGGCATTGCTTCTCGCGTTCCGCGTGAACGTCGGGCGCCCGAACCGCCCGAGATCATCGCGGGAACGCTTGCTTACATGGCGCCCGAGCAGACTGGCCGCATGAACCGATCCATCGATGCACGCAGCGATCTCTACTCGCTCGGTGTCACGCTGTACGAGATGCTTACCGGGGCGCTTCCGTTCATAGCTTCGGATCCGATGGAGTTGATCCATTGCCACATCGCCCGCCAGCCGATGCCGCCCGAGGAACGCGCGAACGGCATTCCGCCTCCGGTGGCTGCGATCGTGATGAAGCTCCTCGCCAAGACCGCCGAGGACCGTTACCAGACCGCCGCCGGCGTCGCATACGATCTCGAACATTGCCTGAAGACATGGGAAACCCACCACTGCGTCGACCCGTTTCCGTTGGGTTCGCGAGACGTGTCCGATCGGCTGTTGATTTCCGAAAAGTTGTATGGACGAGAGGCCGAGATCGACGCTCTTCTCGCTGCATTCGATCGCGTCGTCAGCCAGGGCAGGACTGAACTCGTGCTCGTCTCCGGCTATTCCGGTATCGGCAAGTCCTCGGTCGTCAATGAACTCCACAAAGTACTGGTTCCGCCACGCGGTCTCTTTGCGTCCGGGAAGTTCGATCAATACAAGCGCGATATCCCATACGCGACCTTAGCGCAGGCGTTGCAGAGTCTCGTGCGCCAGTTGCTCAGCAAGAGCGATGCCGAGCTTGCTCGCTGGCGCACCACGTTGCTCGAGGCGCTGGGAGCGAACGGCTCGCTCATCGTTGACCTCATTCCGGAGCTTTCGCTCATCGTCGGCGAACAGCCGCCGGTTGCCGACCTGCCGCCGCAGGAAGCGCAAGCGCGATTCCAACAAGTCTTCCGTCGATTCCTCGGTGTGTTCGCTCGGGCGGAACATCCGCTCGCCTTGTTCCTCGACGACCTGCAATGGCTGGATAGGGCGACGCTCGACTTGATCGAACATCTCAGTACCCATCCAGAGGTGCGCCACCTTCTTTTGGTCGGCGCATACAGGGACAACGAGATTGGCCCGACGCACGCGCTGGTACGGACACTTGGAGCGATCCGCCATGCCCGAGGGAGGGTGCGGGAGATCGTGCTCGAGCCTCTCAAGCTTGGCGATGTGGGTCATCTCATCGGCGATGCGCTCCACTGCGACCCGATAGGCGCGCAGCCGCTCGTGCAGCTGGTGCACGAAAAGACCGGGGGGAATCCGTTCTTCACGATCCAGTTCTTGACGGTGCTTGCCGAGGAGGCGCTGCTCGCATTTGACCATGGTACAGGGGTTTGGACCTGGGACATGGCACGCGTTCGGGCGAAGGGGTTCACCGAGAACGTGGTCGATTTCATGGCCACGAAGCTGAAGCGTCTGCCGGGCAAAACGCGGGACTTCCTGGGAAAACTCGCCTGCCTGGGAAATAGCGGGCAGACCGCCACATTGAGTATGGTTTTCGGAGTGTCTGAAGACGAAATACACGTGGCTCTCTGGGAGGTCGTGCGCACGGGACTTATCTCCCGTCATGGGGGCGGTTATGTCTTCCTCCATGACCGCGTTCACGAAGCTGCCTATGCCCTGATCCCCAGGGATGAGCGGGTAGCCGTGCACCTGCAAATCGGCAGGATACTTGCCGCGCGGACGACCCCTGCCGAGATCGACGCAAAGATCTTCGAGATCGTCAATCAACTCGATCGCGGCGCCGCCTTGATTCAATCACAGGAAGAACGACTGCGGGTCGCAGGCCTCAATCTACGCGCAGGCAAGCGCGCGAGGACTTCAACGGCTTATGCATCGGCACTGACCTATTTCGCCGCCGGTCGCGCTTTGTTGGACGATGACTGTTGGGAAGAGCAGTATCGCCTGGTGTTCGATCTGGAACTTCACCTGGCCGAATGTCAATTCCTGACCGGCGAACTCGCCCCTGCAGAGGAACGCCTCTCAGCCCTGGTGGAGCGTGCAGCAACCGTGGTCGATAGAGCCGCGGTCACGCACTTGCGCCAGGCGCTTTACCTGACCCTCGACCGCCCCGATCGCGCCATCGAGGTCGGCTTGGAATATCTCCGCAATGTCGGTATCGAATGGTCGCCGCAACCATCGGAAGACGTCGTCCGTCAAGAACTCGAGCGCATGTGGCGGCTCCTCGACGGCCGATCGATTGAACAGCTGATCGATCTGCCGTTGATGAGCGATCTCGGCTGGCGCGCAACGATGGACGTTCTCTCGGGTCTGTTCGCGCCAACGCTGCTCACCAACAGCAACCTCTACGACCTCGTCGTCCTTCGCATGACAACGCTCAGCCTGGAGCATGGCAACTGTGATGCCTCGTGCTACGCCTATTCTCACATCAACCGGGTCTTGGGATTTCGTTTCGGCGATTACCAGACGGCTTTTCGCTTCGGCCAGCTTGCCTGCGATCTCGTGCAGAATCGCGGCTTGGATCTTTTCGAGGCGCGGGTCTACGCCTCCTTCGGAGCATTCGCCGTCCCGTGGATGAGAGACCTTGGAGCCAGCCGCGCGCTGATAAGGCGCGGCTTCGACATGGCGAACGCCAGCGGTGATCTGACCTATGCGGTTTTTGGCTTCAAGAACCTGATCACGAATCTTGTCGTCTCGGGAGAACATCTCGGCGAGGTGGAACGTGAGGCAGAGCAGGGTCTCGCATATGCTCGCAAGGCGCGATTTGGTTTCGCCGTCGATTGGTTCACCTGCCAGATCATGTTGGTCCGAGCTATTCGCGGGCCCTCGTTGGATTTCGATTCTCCAGACAATACAGGATACGGTGACGATTCCTACGAGCGACACATAAAGGAAGACCCGCCTCTGGCACTTTGCACCTGCACCTATTGGATTCACAAGCTGCAGGCGTGTGTGCTGGCTGAGGATTATTCAAGGGCCATGGAGGCTGTAGCGAACGCTGCTCCCTTGCTTTGGTCGACGCGGTCATTCCTGGAGGCCGCGGATTATCATTTCTACGGCGCGCTCACACGGGCGACTGCCTGCGACTCCGCGATGAGCGAGGAGCGGACGCAGCATTTCGACTTGCTCCTTGGCCACCATAGGCAACTCGCGGTGTGGGCGGAGAATTGCCCCGCAAATTTTGCAAACCGCGCAGCGTTGGTCGGCGCCGAAATTGCCCGGCTGGAAGGGCGAGATCTGGACGCGATGCGCCTGTATGAAGAGGCTATTCGATCGGCACGCGAAAACAAGTTTCTCCAGAACGAGGGCATCGCTCACGAGCTTGCCTCGCGGTTTTACGCGACACGCGACTTCGAGACGATCGCCAATACCTATCTGCGCAACGCGCGCTATTGCTACCTCCGCTGGGGTGCGGACGCCAAGGTACGCCAGCTCGATCAGCTCCATCCGCATCTGCGCGGGGAGCCGGTGCGCCCGAGCGCCACGTCGACGATCAGCACGCCGGTCGAGCAACTGGATCTCGCAACCGTCGTCAAAGTCTCGCAAGCTGTGTGGGGCGAGACCGTCCTCGAGAAGCTGATCGACAAGCTTATGCGGACTTCGATCGAGCACGCCGGTGCTGAACGGGGTCTCTTGATTCTCCCGCGGGGTGATGAGCTGCGCATTGCGGCAGAGGCCACCACCAGGGGCAACACGATTGTCGTGGGGACCCGAGAAGCGAGCGCGGCCGCGACCACTCTGCCGGAGTCGGTCGTCCATTATGTGGTGCGCACCCAGGAGAGCGTAATTTTGGACGATGCCTCAGCCGCGAACCCGTTTTCGGCCGATGCGTACATTCTTCAGCATCATGCGCGTTCCATTCTCTGCCTGCCCTTGATCAACCGGGCCAAGCTCGTCGGCGTGCTCTACCTTGAAAATAACCTGATACCCCACGTGTTCACTCCGACCCGGATCGCCGTGCTGAAACTTGTGGCCTTGCAGGCAGCGATCTCGCTCGAGAATACCCGTCTTTACGGCGATCTCCAGCAACGGGAAGCGAAGATCCGGCGCCTTGTCGACGCCAACGTCATGGGGGTCTGCATTTGGAACCTCGATGGCGGAATTACCGAGGCCAATGAAGCATTTCTCCGCATGGTGGGACACAGCCGCGAAGATCTTATGTCGGGCCGTGTGCGCTGGAGGGATCTGACGCCGGCGGAATGGCGCGATCGAGACGACCATGCCGTGGCAGAGCTACGGGCGGTCGGGAAGTTCCAGCCGTTCGAGAAGGAATTCTTCCGGAAGGACGGCAGCCGCGTACCTCTGCTGATCGGCGGCGCGCTGTTTGAGGAAGGTGGATATGAGGGCGTTGCGTTCGTGCTCGACTTGACCGAACGCAAGCTCGCCGAAAATGCATTGCGCGAGAGCCAGGAAAATTTGGCGCGTACGGAGCAATTCTCCCTGGTGATGGCGACACACACGGATCTGGAGGGTCGCTGGCTTAAAGTGCCGCCAACTCTGTGCAAGCTGCTGGGTTACACAGAGAAAGAACTGCTGGGACGCCGGTTTCACGAGTTCACCCATCCGGATGACGTGGAAGCTGAGTGGGCGCAATGCTCGCGGCTCGTTCGCGGCGAGTTCAAATCGTTTGATCTGGAGAAGCGTTACATCCGAAAGGACGGCGCCACCGTATGGGTCTATCTGAATACCTCGGTTGTATTGGACGTCAGCGGCGCGCCCGTTCACTTTCGCACCTACATCAGAGACATCACCCAGCGCAAACAGCAGGAGCAAGCGTTGGGGCAGAGCGAGGAGCGTTACCGCACGCTCGCCGAGACCGCCACCGACGTAATACTGGCGATAGACCAGACGAGCAAAATTCTGTTCATCAACGGGGCGGTGGAGAAGGCCTTTGGCTATACCCCAGCGGAAATAGTCGGCAAGAAGATTACCGCGCTCATGCCCCAGCGTCTGCGCCGCCGCCACGAAGAAGCCATCCGCCGTTACCTGGAATCCGGGGAGAAACGGACTTCGTGGAGTGCCGTGTCCTTGCCCGGGCTGCACAAGAACGGAAGAGAGATTGACCTGGACGTGTCGTTTGCCGAGGTGGGCACGGGAGATGAGCGGTTCTTCAGCGGGATTCTGCGCGACGTGACGGAGCGCAAGCGCACGGAAGAAGCGCTGCGCCAGACGCAGGCCGAACTGGCTCATGTTGCGCGCGTGGCAACTCTGGGAGAGATGAGCGCCTCGATTGCCCACGAAGTCAATCAGCCGCTGGCTGCCGTCGTCAATAGCGCCGGTGCGTGCCTGCGTTGGCTCGATGCCCACAGGCTGCAGGAAGCCCGGCGGTCCGCCTCGCGGGCGATCGCCGAAGGCCGTCGTGCCAGCGAAATCATCTCTCGCATACGCGCCCTGGCCAATAAGGCGCCGCCGCAAAAGGACTGGCTCGACGTCAACGAGACGATACACGAGGTCATTGCGTTGGCGCGCGGCGAGATGCAGCAAAACGGCGTAGCTTTGGAAACCCAGCTATCGAGTGATGTGCCGATCATCCTGGCAGACCGCATCCAATTGCAGCAAGTGGTTCTGAACCTGATGATGAATGCTATCGAGGCCTTGAACAGCGTCGAAAAAAATGGGCGCGAACTGTTGGTTCGCTCCGCCACGGACAAATCGGAGCACGTAGTGATCTCGGTCCAGGATTCGGGGCCGGGATTCGATCCGAACCGCATGGACCTCCTCTTCGATGCGTTTTATACGACCAAGCCGCAAGGCTTGGGGATGGGACTGGCGATCAGCCGAACTCTTATCGAGGCCCACGGCGGGCGCTTGTGGGCGACGGCAAATGCGCCACGGGGCGCTGTTTTTCAGTTCATGCTGCCGGTTAATAGCGAAAAGCTGGCCTGAGACGGAACCGGACCGGCCGGCACTCGTCTTCGAGGGTCCCTCGATACAATAGCGGCCGGTGATCCCTGCAGCCCTCTCCCCCAGATCACGTTATGATTTCGGGTTGGGCGGAAAACGCGCGCAATTTTCCTCATCCGGCCTCGTCGCCGAACAAGTCGTCGGCGTGTTTTTCGCGTCACTTGCTGTGCCACCAATTGACCGTAGCCGAATTTAATGTCACAGAATGTGTCTCGAAATATGGAGCAAACTGCATGGCCAACCTCCGCACCTACAACAGCCCCTTGCGCGCAGAAAAGGCGCGCGAGACGCGGGAGGCAATCCTGACCGCGCTGTTCGAGTTGCTGGACTCGGCCGGTGCCGCGGACGATGTCTCCACGGAAGCGATTGCGCAAAAGGCCGGAGTGCAGCGCAGGACGATCTTTCGCCATTTCGCGACCAAGGACGAAATGCTCGCCGCTTTCTGGCCCTGGCTTAACGCCCGAATTGGCACTTCTGTGACGCCGTTGACGGTGAAGGAAGTCGTCGATGGCCCACGACAAGCCTTTCCGCGGTTCGATTTGCACGAACCGGCGATCCGCGCCTCGCTGCACTCCAAGGCCGGTCGCGAGATGCGGATCGGTACGGTTGCGGCCCGGCGCGTGCATTTCGCGCGGGCGTTGGCTCCGGCCATTGCTTCCCTTCCGGCCTCCGAGGCCTGGAAGGTCGAGGCACTGGCGCACCTGCTCTTCTCGGCCTCCGCATGGGAGGTCCTGAAGGACTATGGCGGTCTCACCGGCGCCCAGGCCGGCGAGGTCGCATCCTGGGCGCTTGAGGTGATCCTGTCCGCGGTCACATCCAGCCACGCACCTGCGGACGTCTCATCGCAACCAAAGGAGACAAGCGATGAAGTTTGACGTCACTACTTCTGAAAGCGGCGAAACCCTCTGGGTCGTTGCCGACCGCATCCGGTTCCTTGGCGGCATCGCTGGCTCGGGCCTCGAACTGATCGAGGTCGAGATTCCGCCGGGCTCCGGTACGCCGCCCCATGCCCACGCTTCGCCGGAAATGTTCTACGTGACGGAAGGCGAGGTAACGGTTCGCCGCTTTGCGGCCGACGGTCCGCCGGATGTAACGGTTGCAGGACCCCGCACCGCGATCCATATCGGCTCGATGACGCCGCACAACTACTCGAACGACAGCGGCCGCACGGCACGAATGCTCGTCCTGCTTGAATCTTCCATGATCGCTTTCTTCCGCGACATCGGCACCAGCGAACCACAGTCGCAGCCGGATTTCGCCCGGATCGGTTCAGCCATGCAACGTCATGGCATCGAGACGCTGACGATTGCGGCTTGAGTGGTGCTGCCGCTGAAGCGCGCGACGAAGGTGGTCCTTCGGCAGGACGCCGGAGCGTTTCCTTGGAAACGGCCCGGCGATAGTGCTGAGGAGCGGCCCGACATCAAGCCGATCGGGCGATGTTTCTGTCAAGGCCGCGCACATCTTGCTGCAATCGGGCATAGGACCGGAGCGGTATCATGCCGTGATGCGTGGCTGCGACTCCCGTTGCTTCGGTCCTGATGTTCCGTTCCTCGCGGTGGAGCCTGTTGAAGGCCACGGAACTCAGCTTGCCTTCGGAGCGCTCCGACTTGATGCGCCGGTCTGCCGAGCGAAGCTCATGGAGGATATTGGCGAGCCGCGGCTCCTGTACGGACGCAGTGGGTATCCTCGTTTGGACAGCCGGTGCCGGGGCTGTCATCGCCCCGTCATTGGGAAATACGCCCTGGTAATAATCGCCGTTTTCGGGACCGCTCGAAGCTGCCGCGTTATGGTGCTGTCCGGCCGCGAAGGCGCTACCTCCCACGAGTGACAGGGCGAGAGTTGCGATTGCTGATGTCGTGATAAGTGAGCGCATTTTGCGTCTCCTTGATCATTGGAAGCTATGAGCTTCCGCGGGGCCGTCTCACACTGTCGCGTCGCGATCACGTTGATCGCCGGCAGTATCCAGCCTCGACCATCTTTATATAATGGGTGTAATCACAAATCACGTTAACAATAATTAAGGTTTATCATTGTCGCTCAGCCAATTTTTGGCCGGATTCTACTTGATGTTGTGATCGATAAACAACTGCTTTCGCCGCCTATTTCATGAACATATTGTAATGTTCAGTGCGGGGAACCTTAGTGTCTGTGGCTTCAGTGCCGGTAATTTGCGTTCGTGGCATGTCCTTGCAGGTCCCTCCTGTTCTTCCCCGTGTCATCGTGCCCTCTTGAACGGTAACGTGCATTACCGTAGGTGCTAACGGTAACGCCAATTACCGGAGGTCGCCGTGGCGCCACCTGACAACAAAGGGTTTGGTTCATCGATCGACATCGACGCCTACAAGCAAACCAAAGAGGCGTTGCAGGAGCGGGAGCGGGAGCTCTCGCAACTGATCGACATGGTTCCCGGCCACCTCTGGCGATTGACGCCCGACGGTGAGCCGACCTACTTCAACAAGCAGATGATGGACTTTCTCGGCTTGGGCGTGGGGGACACGGACAAGCCTGACATGAGTCGGCGGGGCGCGCTCGTGCAGGCAATCGTCCATCCCGACGACGCTGCCGATATGGCGGACGCGCTCGAGCACTGCCTCGTTACCGGCAAGTGCTTTTCCATGCTGTATCGCCTTCGCCGCGCTGACGGCGTCTATCGCTGGATGTCAAGCCGCGCGGAGCCGATGCGGGACGACGACGGACGCATCGTCCAGTGGTACGGCCTTTGTCACGATATAGACGATCAGATGCACGCCGAGGAAGCGTTGCGCCGAAGCGAAAGGAAGCTTCAGCAATTGATCGACGCCTTGCCGGTTCACATCTGGAGTTGGACGCCCGAAGGAGAGCTGTCATACGTCAGCAAGCGACTCGTGGACCATCTCGGCCTCTCCGACGCGAACCTTGAGGATTTTGCGAGCGCGGCGCAAGAGCTGGTGCATCCCGAAGACGCTCTTGAGGTGCAGCGTACCGTTGCGAACAGCATCGAGACCGGCAAGGCCTTTGTGATGCGGTACCGCCGGCTTGGGAAAGATGGCGCCTATCGCTGGATGGAGGGCAGGTGCGAGCCTCAGCGCGATCAAGACGGGAGGATCGTGCAATGGTACGGCGTTTCTCTCGACGTTGACGACGGGGTGCGCGCACAGGAGGAATTGCGCCTCGCTCAGGAAAATCTCGCGCGTGCGAGCCAGGCGGCGAGCCTTGCCGAACTCTCCGCTTCCATCGCGCACGAGGTCACCCAGCCCTTAACCGCTGTGATCACCTCCTCGAACGTCTGCCAGCGGTGGCTTACGACGGAGCCGCCGAACATCGAGCGGGCGCAGAAGACCGTCGAGCGCATCACGCGTGCCGCAAACGCCGCCGCCGACGTCGTGAGCCGCGTCCGCGCCCTGTTCAGGCAATCCGTGGGGACGAGGGATCCGATGGCGCTCGGAAGCCTTGTCGTGGAGGCGCGGGACCTCATGGCCGAGGAGGCGGCGCGCCGGCGCGTCCGCATGGAGGTCGAGGTCGAGAGCGACCTTGCGCCCGTCACGGTCGATCGCGTCCAGATTCAGCAGGTCCTGATCAATCTCGCGCGCAATGGCCTGGAGGCAATGGAGTCCGTTGCCAGCGACCGGGTCCTTCGGATGCGCGTTCGGCGATTGGGGGAAGTGGTCCAGACCGAGATCAGTGACCGCGGCCCAGGCATCGATTTTCCCGACAGGATATTCGAGCCCTTCTTTACGACGAAGGGTCACGGCATGGGCATGGGGCTCGCGATCTGCCGTTCGATCGTCGAGTCTCACGGCGGACAATTGTGGGCGGAGAACAACGACCCGCTTGGAGCGACGTTTATCTTTACGCTGCCGGTCGACGCAGCGACGGCTCGATTTTCTCACGATGGAGAATAGACGCTCTACCGAGGCCGGACTCCATTGAGGAAGACCTTGACGGCGGAAGCGACCGCCTCCTGCGCCTCTTCGTCGGACGGCGGTGGGCGGAGCGCAAAAATCACCTGAAGAAGGTTGTCGCGGATCATGCCGACAAAGTGCCCGGCCACGCGCAGGCAGTCATCGGCGCGAATTTCCCCCCGCTTGCTGGCGAATTCAAGGACCTCGGCGAGCCGGGAGGTGGCTCGGCCCGGCCCCTGTTCATAGAACGCCTTGACGAGATCAGGGAAACGGTTGGCCTCGGTGATGGCAATTCGGTAAATGCCGATCAGGGTGGGCGACATGTAAAGACCCATGAGACGCCGGCCAAACGCCGTAAGCGTCTCCTCCAGATCGTGCCCTTCGATCTCCTCGATGACCAGCGTCGACAGCAGCTTGTCCGCGCTTTCGGCGACGATAGCAGAGAACAGGCCCTCCTTGCTGCCGAACTCATTGTAGATGTTGCGCTTCGATCCGCCGGCGCGTTCGATGATCGCATCAATGCTCGTCGCCGCGTAACCTTGCTCGAAAAAGACCTCGGCCGCCGCTTGAAGAAGGGCTTGCCGACGACTTTTCAACCGCCCCGATGTTGCTGCAGCCACAGCTTTTGACCTCTCTTGATGATGCACCCTTTCAGGGGTAATGATCATTACCGTTGATGTCAATGGTAAAGGGCGAAAGCGACGAGGGCTCCGCCGCCTGCTGCGGCGCGTCCTATCAGATGCGCAAGGCACGCTGTAGCACTTTGAATCGCCGCATGTTTTGGATCGGCCGCGATTTAGAGCAATTCCAGGAAAAGTGTGTAACGGTTTTCCGTCCGGAATTGGGTGATTTCAAAGAGTTAGATGTGCAATGGGGAGATCCGCCGCAGAAGGCCTCGTCCGATCAAGATTGATCCGAAGCCGCCTCGGGAGCCTTGCCGGGGCGTTCCCGATTATCATAGAGAACGCGTTCCGCCGCGCCGGCAAGATCCTCGTACTGACCATGCGACAGGTTCCAGATGAACGCGGCGAGCGCCCCGCCGCTCATCAGGACCGCAAGCGGGACAAGAAACATCGCATCACCCATGGAGCCCGGCCTTCTCATACCTTCCGCGGTTGAGACGCAGCGCATTCGCGACGACGATCACGGAGGAGGACGACATGGCGACGGATGCGAGAAGCGGCGTCAGGAAGCCCGAAATTGCGATCGGTACGGCAAGCACATTATAGGCAATCGACAGCGCGAAATTCTGCCGGACGAGAGCTGCGCTGTCGCGGGAAATCCCGTAGGCGCGCTCGACGGCCAAGAGGCCTTCATGCATGAAGATCAGATCTGCGGCGGTCCGGCCGATGTCGGAGGCGGAGGCCGGCGCGAAGGAGACATGCGCTGCCGCCAGTGCCGCTGCGTCATTCAGCCCATCGCCGACCATCAGGACCCGGCGGCCCTCGCTACGGAGCGCGTCGAGCCGCCCGACCTTGCCCGCCGGCGTCGCTTCCGCGATGAACGGAATGTCCAGGCGTTTCGCGATCTCGGCAACCGCGTTCTGCCGGTCGCCCGACAGCATCTCCACCTGCAGCCCCTCTGCTTTGAGCCGCCTGACACAATCCTCGGCGTCGCTTCGCAGCCGGTCCTCGAAGCGGAATGTCCTGACCAGTGCTCCGTCGCGGCTGAAGACGACGCTGGCGCCCTCCGGGACAGCGACGTGGGGAGCGGCCCATTGCGGGCGGCCGAGCCTGTAGAGGCCCCCGCCGACCCCGGCCTCGACCCCGTAGCCGGGTACTTCGCCGACGAGCGCCGCAGAGACGGTCGCAGCATCGGGAAACGCGGCGGCGATGGCGCGGGAGTAGGGATGCGTGGAATGGCGGGCAATTCCGGCGGCGAGCGCCATGGCATCGCGGTCGTCCACATCGTCCGGCGGCAGAAGTTCGGGTTGGCCTCGGGTCAAGGTGCCCGTCTTGTCGAAGACCACGGTGTCGATCTCCGATAGGCGCTCCAGCGCGCCGCCGTCCTTGATCAGGATGCCACCGCGGAACAGCCGTCCGGCGGCGACGACCTGCACCATCGGCACGGCAAGGCCGAGCGCGCAGGGGCATGTGACGATGAGCACTGCAATGCCGGTCGTTGCCGCGTGGTGAAGGCCGGCTCCCGCCACCAGCCATCCGAGAAACGTTAAGAAGGCTGCGGCATGGACGACGGGCGCATAGAGAGCGGATGCACGGTCGGCGATCCGCCTGTACCCGCTGCGACCTGATTCCGCCGCCTCCATCATTCGGGTCATCTCTGCCAGGAACGACTCATCCGACCGGCGGAGCGCGACTATTTCGATGGGAGCGCCAAGATTGAGCGTTCCGGCCTGAAGCTCGTGCCCGATACCCGCCGGCACGGGTATGCTCTCGCCGCTGGTGAGCGAGCAGTCGATCTCGGAGGCGCCGGCAACGATCGTCGCGTCGACGGGAACGCGCTGGCCCGCCGCGAGCGACAGGCGCATGCCGGGGAGGATCTCGGCCAGAGGATAATAGCGCTGTCGCCCGTCGGCTTCGATGACATAGCCGCCCCGGGAGGCGAGCCGCGCGATGCCAGACACGGCGCTGCGGGCGCGCGCTCGCATCATGTGGTCGAACGTCCGGCCGATCAGCAGAAAGAACAGCAGCGAAACGGCCGCATCGAAATAGGCATGGGCGCCATGGGCGGCGGTTTCGTAGACGCTCAGAACGAAGGTCAGTGTCACGCCGATGGAAATCGACACGTCCATGTTGGTGCGTCCGTGCCTGAGCGCGGTCCACGCGGAGCGGAAAAACACCTGCCCCGAATAAAGGACGGTCGGCAGCGCGATCACGCCGGAGATCAGATGGAAGAGCTGCCGGGTCTGCGGATCGGCGCCGAACCAGACGGCAAAGGACAGCAGCATGATGTTGCTGGATGCGAAGGCGGCGACCGCAAGCGCACGCAGCATGGCGCGGAACTCTCCGTCATGCTCCTCCTCCGGTACTTCCGCCGCGTGGGCGGGAAAGCCTATCGCATCGAGCGTCTCCACCAATGCCGGCGCTTCGCCTTGCTGGCTCCATTCGACTACAACACGCTTCGTCGACAGGTTGGCGCGTGCGCTGGTGACGCCCGGCAGCCTGGCAAGCGATGTCTCGACCTTGAGCATGCATCCGCCGCAATGCATCGACGGAACGACGAGTTCAGTCCTGAAGCCCGACTTGGACTGCCGGCGGCTGATCAAACGAAGCTCGCTGGCCCCATCTTCGGTGCCGCGATCCGCTCTTGTCACCGGGGATGCATTGACGATCTCCATGCGGGGCGACCTCAGGCGGAGGTGCGCAGTGCGCGATAGCAGTGCCAGGTGCCGTGACCGAGAACCGGAAAAATGACAATCAGGCCGAGGAAACCGGTTGCGACCGAGAGTACGAACAAGGCAAGCACGATGCCCGCCCAGATGAGCATCACGCCAAGATTGTTCCAAACGAGCGCCATGCTCGTGCCCATGGCGGTGAGCGCGTCGGAGCGCTCCTGCAAAAGCATGGGAAGCGAGATCGCGCCGATCGCGAATGAAAACGACGCGAAAAGTCCACCGACGGCGCTGCCGACCACCAGCATCGCCCATCCGATCGGTGTGAGGAAGAGCATCGTCACGATGTTATCAAGGCCGGGAAACGGCAGCAGCCCGAAGAACAGGGCATAGACAATGACGGCCGCGCGCAGCCAGACGACCATCAGCAGACAAAGGAGGGCGCCGGTGAACACGACCTGATAGCCGGCGACGGGGCGGACGAAAATCATATCGGCAAAGGTCACGCGCGCGCCTGTCGAAAGGCGTCTGCTCTTCTCATAGAGCCCCATCGCGAAGATCGGGCCGACGACCATGAACCCCGCCAGAACCGGCAGCAGGATGTAGTCCTTTCCGGTCGCGAACAGGAGCCAGACGCTGCTTGCCACGACGGCGTAGACCAGAAGTCCATAGGCGACGCCCTGATGCATGCCCGTCAGAAAATCCCGCGTTCCCTTGCGCAGCCAGTCGAAGGCTGCGCTCGCAGGCAGATTTCGTTGCCAGATATTCTCGCGTGGCTCCGCAGGTACGACATTGGGAAGGTCGGTCATGGTCATCGCTCGCGGTCGGTTTCAGATGCGTTCGAGATGCGGCACTCGGATTGCGCCGCGGCAAATGCCGTTTGCGTGGAGGTCTCTCCCACGCGCCGATGAGGGACGCAGTCCGGCTGCGACGTGACGGCGACGTAAACGAGATGTGCATTGGCACTCGCGACAAGCGCGACCCCGAAGGCGATCCCGAGCGCGATGCCCGTGCGGCCGACACGCCCTCTCGAAGTGCCGCTCATCATCGTTCCTTTCTGAGATCGTGCAGGTAGGTGGCCAGTATTTTGATATCGACCGGCCCGAGCCTGTTTTCCCAGCTCGGCATCCGCCCCTGGCGCCCGTGCCAGACCGTGTCATGGATCGTCTGAAGATCGCCGCCATAGAGCCAGCTCGCATCCGTCAAGTTCGGTGCACCGAGATCGACCTGGCCGCGGGCATCGTCGCCATGGCAGGCGGCGCAATTGTTCTGAAAAATCTCCAACCCCTTCGGTTGGGTCATCGCGGCGTGATCCGATCCGCTCTTGCCGATGTCACGCACATAGGTGATCACCGCCTTGACATCTGCGCGTGGCAGCATGCCTTCCTTGCCGAAGGCCGGCATCTGAGCGGTTCTGGTGTCTGGATGCCGGGAGTTGATGCCGACGCGTATCGTTTCCTGGATTGCCTCCGGCGAGTCGCCCCAGTTCAGCACCCCGGCTGCGAGATTGGGGAAGCCGGCATTGCCCCCGGCGTCGATCCCATGGCAAACCGCGCAATTGCCGCCGAATAGCGCACGGCCCGCCTCGCGCAGCTTCTGCATCAGGTCCCCGTCCGCCTCGATCGCATCGAAGCCCTGCTTTTCTATCGCCGCACGCCAGGGCGCCTGCTCGAGCGCCGCGCGCTCGAGCTTCCGGCGAATGACATCGCGCTCGTCGTAGCCGAGGATGCCCTTGGTGTAAGTGTAGCCGAGCGGCACGGCCGGCATGAATATCCAATAGATCAGCGAAAATAACGTCGTGGCGATCAGGAAGAAGTAAACGGCCCGCGGGACTGGCGTGTTCAGCTCCTTGATGCCGTTCCACTCGTGCCCTGTCGTTTTGTGGCCCGTCAGCGGGTCACGTTCCTCTATTGCCACGGCCGGTCTTCCTTGTTGAAAATGATGACTGAGGCTTCTTCGAACTCTTTCCTTTTGGAAGGCCAGTAGGCGTAGCAAAGGACAATGATCGACAGGGCGATGAGATAGAGAAGGCCAAATGTCTTGGCGATCCAGACCAGTGTTTCGTACGAGATAGGCACGGTCACTCCGTCTCCGCAGCCGCGGTCTTCTGGTTGACGTCGACGAGATTGCCCAGGATCTGAAGATAGGCGACGAGTGCGTCCATCTCGGTGAGGCGTTGTGCGTTACCGTCGAACGTGCGGACGTTCGTGGCCTCTCCGTAACGCTCGGCCACTGCCGCCGAGGCGTTGCTGTCCGGGTTCGCCTGACCGTAGGCGTCCGCGGCGGCATTGGCGATCATCTCCCCGGTATAAGGAACGCCGACCGCCCGCTGCGCTGCGAGCTGACCCGAAAGATCGTCCATCCTCAGCGTTCTTTCCATCAGCCAGCCGTATGCGGGCATGATCGAGACGGGTACGACATCACGCGGGTTGATCAGGTGGCGGACATGCCATTCGTCGGAATATTTGCCGCCGAGACGGGCGATGTCGGGACCGGTGCGTTTCGAGCCCCAGAGCATGGGATGATCGTATTTCGACTCGACCGCCAGGCTGTAGTGGCCGTAGCGATCGACGTCGTCCTTGAGCGTGCGGATCATCTGCGAATGGCAGGCATAGCAGCCCTCGCGCATGTATATGTTGCGGCCCGCAAGCTCCAGCGGCGTATAGACGCGCATGTCGGGGGCGGCTTCGACCGTCTCGTCGATCGTGAAAAGCGGTGCGATTTCAACGATCCCGCCGATGCTGGCCGCTCCGATAATCGCAAGCGTGAGGCCGATGGCGCGTCGCTCGAGCTTGTAGTGGAGTTTGAACAAGGTGCTTACTCCGCAGGTTGCAGCGATCCACCGGCCGGCTCGCCGTAGAGAGGCTTCGACTGGCTTCCTTCGGCGTCACTCGCCAGCGGTGCGTGGCGTATCGTGAGATAGATATTGAGGCAGGCGGCCAGCGCGCCCAGCAGGAAGAGAAGGCCTCCGATCGCGCGGGCGATGTAATAGGGTCGCATGGCCACCAGCGAGTCGATGAAGGAATAGGCGAGGTTGCCGTTCTCGGTGTAGGTGCGCCACATCAGCCCCTGGATGACGCCCGAATTCCACATGGCGAAGACGTAGGTCAACGTGCCGGCCAGCGCGAGCCAGAAGTGCAGTTCGACCAGCGCCGGCGAATACATGCGGTCCCGCTTCCACAGCCAGGGGACGGACGCGTAAATCGCACCGAAGGTAATCATCGCCACCCAGCCGAGCGCGCCCGCATGGACGTGGCCGACCGTCCAGTCCGTGTAATGCGAGAGCGAGTTGACCGGGCGGATCGCCATGAAGGATCCCTCGAAGGTCGTCAGCCCGTAGAATACGGCCGCAACCATCATGAACCGCAAGGTCGCGTCGTCGCGCACGCGGTGCCAGGCGCCGTTGAGCGTCAGCAGCGCGTTGGCGGCCGAGCCCCACGAGGGGACCAGAAGAACCAGCGAGAAGGTCATTCCAAGCGTTTGCACCCATTGCGGCAGCGCTGTGTAATGCAGGTGGTGGGAGCCGACCCACATGTACATGAAGGTGATGCCCCAGAAGCTGATGATGGACATCCTGTAGGAGAAGATCGGCCGCCCTGCGCGAACGGGGAGATAGTAGTACATCATCCCCAGGAAGCCTGACGTCAGGAAGAAGGCGACCGCGTTGTGACCGTACCACCATTCGGTCAGTGCATCCTGAACCCCGGAGAAAAGCGAATGGCTCTTGGCGCCGACGATAGAGACCGGCACGGCGAGGTTATTGACGATGTGCAGCATCGCGACAACGACGATGAACGCCATGTAGTACCAGTTGGCCACGTAGATATGTGGTTCCTGGCGGCGCGATAGGGTGCGCAGGTACAGGATGAAATAGACCACCCACACGACGAGCAGCCACAGATCGGCATACCATTCCGGTTCGGCATATTCCTTGGACTGCGTGATGCCGAGTATATAGCCGGTGATGGCGAGGACGCAGAACAGGTTGTAGCCGATCAGAACGAACCAGGGGCTCAGCTGGTCCGCGAGCCTCGCACGGCTGGTGCGTTGCATGACGTAGAAGGACGTCGCAATCAGCCCGTTGCCGCCGAACCCGAAGATCACCCCGGTGGTGTGGACCGGGCGAAGGCGCCCGAAGCTCGACCACGCCCCGTCGAATGTCAGGTTCGGATTGACCAGCAGCCATGCCACCCAATCGCCCATGAAAAGGGCGAATGCGGCCCACGCCATCGTCAGCACGATGCCGACTTTGCTGGGATCGTCGTAGTAGCTGCGCAGTCGTGCGCTCGAAGGTTCGGGGTCGAAGAGATTACGCATGATCGGAACGGCCATGCCGAGCGACAGGATCAGGATGAGGAAACCGTGTGTTGCAATCGGATCGCCTCGCCCGCCAGCCGCGATCGCGACTCCCAGCAGCGACATGGCAAGCAGAATGATCAACGCTCCCTGGCGCTCGCCCTTCGTCAATTGCGACAGCATTGCCGGACTTTCCTGACTTCTTTTTGAGCGCTGGGTTGCGCCCAATGCGCCCCACCTTGGTTGCCGACGGCTGCCGCGACTAGTGATACAACAGTATAGGTAGCCGCCCGGCTCGCACGGCTCCCGCCAGATGGAAGCCGGAAGCTTCGGAGACAAAATGCCGACTAGTCATGATGGTTTGGCTTCCTCTCCAGCGCGTTTTGTCTCTCGCCTCCCACGGCTTTTGTGGAAGCATCGGACTGGCTCCTTAGCCGGCTGACGAGCGCTCGGATGTCATCCGGCGCGACGCCATCCCGCCTCATGACAAGTTGAACGATCGGGTCCTGCAGCAACTCTTCGAGGCCGAGCTCATATTGGTTGGCACCCATGCGGCACCTCCCCTCAATGTGCACCGGGGGCGCCGGAACCGGGTTTTGCGCGCTTGAGGAGAAGCACGAGAGCGAATGCGACGAGGAACGCAACGCCGATGGCAAAAAAGCAGTCACTGAAGGCCATGATGAAGCTCTCACGCCTCGCGACACGGTCGATCGCGGAAAGGGCACGCATCTGCGCCAGCTCTGTCCCCGATCCCAGCGACATGAAGCGCTGAGTGAGCGAAGCGACGCGCTCCTGCACGGCCGGCTCAAGCGGAGACAGATGTTCGGTAATGATGTTGGAGTGGAAGTGCTGTCGCCAGGTCAGCACTGCCCCGACCATGGATATGCCGACAGCGCCACCAAGATTCCGCATGACGTTGAAAAGACCCGACGCGGAACCTGCTTGCGCCGGTGCGATACTGGCGGTCGCGACGCCGGAAACCGGCTGCATGATGAACGGCAAGCTTATTGCCCGGACGACATTGGACCAGACCATCTGGTCGTATGCGGAGTCGGCGGACATGTGAATGTTCAGGAAGCAACTGATGGAAAACAACAGGCAGCCGAAGCCCAGCAAGAACCGGGTGTCGACGCAGGCCGAAAGCCGCAGGACAATCGGCACGACGAAAAGCTGTGGTATTCCCAGCCACATCATCACTTCGCCAATCTGGAATGCACTAAAGCCTTGGATTTGGGCGAGGTACCGGGGGGCAAGGTACACAGTACCGAAGAGGCCTATGCCAAGGATGGTGTTCACTGCACATCCGACAGTGAAGTTTCGGTCGCTGAAGAGCCGGAGATTGACCAAGGGCTCCTTCCGCCGAAGCTGCATGACGACGAATGCAATGAGAAAGAATGCGGCGATCCACGCATTCTTGACGATAAATTCGGAATCGAACCAGTTTTCCCGATTTCCCTCTTCCAGCATCAGCTCCAACGCTGCGAGGCCCACCGCCATCGTACCGATACCGAGCCAGTCGCCTTTTTTAAGAAGGCCAAGGCTCATCGGTTCGTCATCGAGCCCTCGCGAAAGCAAGGCAAACATGATCACGCCGGGAACGATCTGGATGTAGAATATGTACTGCCAGCCGTAGTTGTCCGAGAGCCAGCCGCCGAGCGCGGGGCCGACAGAGGGTGCTTGCGTGGCGGTAAGCCCGAAGAGCGCGAAGCCGACCATTTGCTTTGCCGGCGGCAGCTTTGTCAGGATGATGGTGAAGGCGACCGGGATGAGGGCTCCACCGAAGAAGCCGGCCAGCGCCCGAAGGACGATCATCGCTTCCAAGTTCCAGGCAAAGCCGCCGGCAATCATGAAGACGACGAAGAAGAAGACGTTGCCGAGGATGTAGCGCTTGATGCTGAAGACTCGCGAAAGCCAACCCGTAAGCGGGATAACGATGATTTCTGCGATAAGGTATGATGTCGATATCCATGAACCCTCGTCTATCGACGCACCGAGCGCACCCTGGATATCGGCGAGCGAGGCGCTCACCACCTGGATGTTGAGGACCGCCATGAACGCGCCGAGCACGCCGCCCAGTACGGACAGCCAGCTCCGGAGTGGGACGGTCGGCTCCTGGGGCGCCGACTGCGCGGTTGCAGCGAGGGCACTCATCGGTGCGAGACCTCGACTCCATCGGCCCGCGCGAGGGTTTCGCCATTTCGGGTATTGACTCTGGCGATGACCGACATTCCAGGACGCAGTTCACCTGCGAGCACACTGCCACGGTCGATCAGGATCTTGACCGGAATACGCTGAACGACCTTGGTGAAGTTCCCCGTGGCGTTGTCTGGCGGAAGGAGGGCGAATTGCGCGCCCGAGGCAGGCGAAAGGCTGTCGATCCGTCCGGTCACGGCAAGCCCGGGATAGGAGTCGACTTCGAGCTCGACGCTTTGCCCGACACGCATCTCGCCGACCTGCGTCTCCTTGAAGTTTGCGATCACATAGGCGTTGGAGATCGGCACGATAGCCAGCATCTGTGTGCCTGGCTGGACGTATCGCCCCACGCGAACCTGGAGATTGCCGACAGTTCCCGCAATCGGGGCGCGCACGACAGTGTTGTCGAGGTCGATCTGGGCAAGAGCGAGCGCCGCCCGCGACTGCGCCAAAGCCGCTGTTGCGGCAGACTCCTGTGATGCAAGCACCGAAACCCGGCCCCGCTCCGAGACGATCCTCGCCTCCGCCGCAGCGCGCGCCGCCGCAGCCTTCGTGGCGTTGCTACGCGCGAGGTCGAAGGTCTGGACCGATACCGCATTCGTCCGCACCAATTGCGCGGCTCGGTCCAGATCGGCCTTGGCGCGCTCAACTTCGGCGGCAGCGGACTGGGCCTCGGCCTCGGCCTGCGCGATGACGGACCGCTGGAGCTGTTGCTGATTTCGCACACCTTCGACCGCCGCCTGCCGCGAGGCGATATCGGCGCGAGCTTGATCGACTCGAGCCCGATAATCCCGATCGTCGACTCTGAACAGAACCTGCCCAGTCTGCACCGTTTGGTTGTCGACGACCTCGACGGCCGTGACGTAGCCCGAGATGCGTGGAGCCAGCAGCGTGACGTCTGCGCGAACGTAGGCATTGTCCGTCGTCTCGACATACCGCCCCTCGGTCCACCAATGCCAACCGTATCGGGCACCATAGGCGAGCGCGGCGGTGGCAAGGAGGACGAGGACGACGTTACGGACGATTTTCCGTTTCGGGTTCTTCTCTGGCATACGTGCTCTCTAGGTACTGATCGTTACCCTTGATCGATAACGGTTAGTACCTTACGGTGCAAGAGCACGAATGGAGAACGTCGATTAAATGAGCAAAATCCAGCAGACCGCCCACGAGCGCAGGCAAAGACGCGGTGGCGCGGAACTTCGCACCGCGATTCTTGAGGCGGCGTCAGAAATCTTCCTGGAGGAAGGTTATCAAGGAGCGAGCATCGAAGCCGTCATCGGAAAGGTCGGCGGTTCGAAGCGGGCGATTTACAGCCACTTTGGCGGCAAGAAGGAATTGTTCCTGGCGCTCGTTGCCGAGGCATCGAGCAAGGTGATCGGGGGGACCTCGCCCGAGAACGTCGAGGGCAAGGATATAAGAGACACGCTCAGGACGTTTGGCCTGCAGGTGACCCGCGTTTTGATGGCGCCAACAACGCTCGGCTTGTACCGCGCTGTAATAGCCGAGGGCGCGCGTCAGCCGGACGTGGCGCAAGAGTTTTTCGAGAATGGCCCCGGCAGGGTGAGCGAGAGCCTGGCGCAGGTCTTGGAGCGGTTTCAGGCCCGTGGTGCGATCTCGATCAAGGACAGCGCGCGGGCGGCCGAGCGCTTTGTCGGCATGTTGCGCGATGACCTGTACCTGCGTGTCGTCCTCGGCCTTCGCGCCCCGCTGGACGAGACCGAAATGGTTGAATCGGTCGAGCAGGCGGTCGCCATCTTCATGCACGGCATCGCGGCCCGGGACTCGTAGGAATGGATGCGGATGCGGGACATCCGACTGCCTGTGACGATCGTCCGCTGAAACGATGAGCCAGCCTGAACCTGAGGTTCAGTGTGCCGGGAGCAGGATTTCCGTGTAGAGCTCGGACGGATCAGGCTCCGGATCATGCGTGGCAAAATCGGTCGCCTTGTTGACGATGTCGCGCACCTCGCTGTCCATCGCCTTCAGATTGTCTTCAGACAGCTTCCAGTCCTCCTGCAGCCGGCGGCCGACCAGATCGATGGGATCATGCTCCTCGCGAACGCGGGTCACCTCATCCTTCGAACGATACTTCGCCGGATCGGACATCGAGTGGCCGCGGTAGCGGTAGGTGTGCATCTCGAGGATGTAGGGGCCCTTGCCGGCGCGGGCATGCTCGATAGCCTTTTGCCCGGCGGCGTAGACGGCGCGGACGTCCGTGCCGTCCACCTGCTCGCCGGGAATGCCGAATGATTCACCGCGTTTCGAGTAATCGGTCTGGGCCGAGGCGCGGCTCATCTCCGTGCCCATGGCATAGCGGTTGTTCTCGATCACATAGACGACGGGCAGCTTCCACAGGGCGGCCATGTTGAAGCTCTCGTAGACCTGGCCCTGGTTGGCCGCGCCCTCGCCGAAATAGGTCAGGCAGACATTGCCGTTATCCCTGTAGCGGTTTGCAAACGCGACGCCGGTGCCGAGCGATACTTGGGCGCCAACGATGCCATGACCTCCAAAGAAGTGCTTTTCCTTGGAGAACATGTGCATGGAGCCGCCCTTGCCTTTCGACAGGCCGCCGCGGCGCCCCGTCAACTCGGCCATGACACCGTTCGGATGCATGCCGCAGGCGAGCATATGGCCGTGGTCCCGGTATCCGGTGATCACCTGGTCGCCCTCTTTCGTCGCCATCTGCATGCCGACGACAACGGCTTCCTGGCCGATATAGAGGTGGCAAAAGCCGCGGATGAGCGTCATGCCATAGAGCTGCCCGGCCTTCTCTTCGAAGCGGCGGATCAGCAGCATCTCGCGATAGGCGTGCAAATCTTTTTCCCTGCCGAATTTCGGTGCCATGATTTTCTCCCGACATCTCTCGTCAAATGACCATGCCCCGCCCAATCGAAGGGTGGTCAGGTCCCGGCGGGCAAGCGTATTCATCTCGATCAGGCCGTCGCCGCCGACCCGAGAGCGCTGGTCCGCGTAATAGAGCCAGGAGCCTTCGAGCGTAACCTAAACCTATGTGTAGTCACACCGGTCCTGTGGCCCGCGGAGATCAGGGGCGGGGCAGGTCGATGCGGTGGTCGAGGCTGCGCCGACAAGATAGATGCTGCCTAAAAAACGAGCCAGCTTCGAAGAATCCCGAATCCGTGGATGTATGTCGCTCCAAGGAGGGTGAGGACACCAAACGCAAGCACGCCCCGGCTGACCGGTTTCGAGCTGTGCCGCACGCGGAGAGCGTGACGCATCGGCTCTGGACGAAGGGGTTCGCGTCGTTGTGGCACTGAATGCGCGCGAGCAGTCTCGCCCGCCTTGGCTGTTACCCGAGGTAAGCGCAACAGATTGCCCTCGCGAACGACCAGCACCATCGAGCCACGGTACTTTACCGCCAGGTAAGTTACTCGGCCGTTCCTTGTGCCTGTCGGGCCCGCGTCCCTAGGGCTTGTGTCCGTCGGGCTCGTGCGCATGAAGGTTCTCCGATCTGGAGGTTGCCTTGCAGGCGACAAGAGTCGCTCAAGGCGGCCTCCAAGAGTCCTTCGTCTGTCGAGTCCGAACAAGTTATACAGTCGTATGCCGAAGCGCGTGTGAGCCGCCAGAAGGACGTGTCCTGCAATCGCGAGCCAAATGCCTGAAGACTTACGTCATCCACTTCCGGTGCTTGGAAAACCGTTCCGCCAGGAGATCGACGAACAGGCGAACCTTTGTAGGTTGATGACTGCGGTTCGGATAGACCGCATTGATACTCAGCTCAACGGCCCGATATTCTGGCATCATCCGCATTAGCCGCCCTTCGGCGAGATCCTCGAACACTACGAAGCTCGGCGCGAGAAAAATGCCTTGGCCTGTGAGCGCCATGTACCGCAGCGTTTCGGCGCTGTTTGATACAAGATTGCCTCCCACTTTCGCGCTCTTCTGCCGTCCCTTGGCGTCCTCGAAGCGCCATTCGTCGCCGTAGGGGTAGTAGGTGTAGCGCAGGCAATTGTGTCGCGAGATTTCGGCCGGTGTTGTTGGCGCGGCATGCGCCCGAAGATATTCCGGCGAACAGACAAGGATATGCCGCCAAGCCGTGAGCTTCCGCACGATCAAGGTGGAGTCCGGAAGCGGTGTCGTGCGGATCAGGAGGTCATAGCCATCTTCGATCATGTCGACGGCCCGCTCGCCCACGTCAAAGTCGACCGAGACTGATGGAAAGAGCGCCATGTACTCGCTGATCACAGGCAGCAGTAAAGGCACGATTGCCGAGCTCGTGTAGATCTTCAGCATGCCGCGTGGCGTGGCGCTCAACGCTGCAGCGGCTTGATCCGCGTCCTCCAGATCGATGAGGATTTGCGCGGAACGCTCATAGTAATACTTGCCGGTCTCAGTCAGGCTCACTTTTCGTGTGGTGCGGTTGAGCAACCGTACACCGAGATGGTTCTCGAGTGCTTGAACATGGTTGCTCACCATCGTGACTGACATCTTGAGACGCCGGGCGGCGGCGGAAAAGCCACCACATTCCACCACGCGGCCGAAGACGACGAGGCTGGTCAGTCGATCCATCTTGTCCCCTGATTATCCACTGAGAGTTGATTATCCTTTCCGATTTGGGGAGATTATCAAGAAACACGCTTTCTGGCATTTTTCATCTGATCGGCGCGTCCTGCCCGGTCCGTCGAGATAAAGGTCGGCTCGTCGCCTGAAAGGAGAAGAGGGCTATGGCCAGAATGCTCGACATCGCACCGCCTTCCGAGGATCTGGATCCGCGCAACGCTGATGGCACCGGTGCTCTGCTGGGCATCATCGATTGGCTCGCTGGCGACGAATGCCATGCGACGGCTGAAGCGGGCCTCCTTTCCGGTCTCGGCCGCCGCCTGTGCGCTTTGGGCGTTCCCATCGATCGCATGACGCTTCACCTGATGACGCTGCATTCGGAACTGATTGGCCGCAGCATCGCCTGGGCACCCGGTGAGCCGGTCGAAATCTACGATCGCGAGCACGGGTCCCGCGTTGCCACCGCGGACACGCCACTCCGCAAGATTATGGACACCGGCGAACCACTGCTGCTCGTAGGTCCCGGCGAAAGCCCGCATGGTCGCTGGCAACATCTCGATGTTTTTGCAAATCGCGGCCTCATGCAGTTGATGATCGCACCGCTCTGCAATGCTGATGGTCCGGTCGGCGCCGCCGCCTTCGGCACCAGACGGCCGGGCGGGTTTACGGCCTTCGATCGCCAGGTGATAAAGCGTATTTTGCCGGCGCTACGCAATGCCAGTGAGCTGCGTATCCTGCGTCAGGTCGAGCTCAGCCTTCTTGATACCTATATCGGGCCGATGACGGCGCAGCGCATCCTCGCGGGCCATATCCGCCAGGGCGAGATCGAATCCATGGAAGCCGCGCTCTTGCTCTGCGACCTTCGCGGCTTTACCGAGCTCTCCAATCGGCTACCCGGTGAGGCGGTCCTTGGCCTGCTGAACGCCTATTTCGACAGGATCATTCCGGCGATCACCCGAGAAGGCGGCGAGGGCCTGCGCCTCGGGGCTTTCCGCCGCCCAGGCGATTGTCGAGGAGATTGACCGCTTCCAACATCAAGGCATCGGCCTCAAGGTCGGCATCGCTCTGCACTACGGCCAGGTCAGCTACGGTAACATCGGCTCCGGCCGGCGTCTCGACTTCACGTTGATCGGAGCCGATGTCAATCTTGTCAGCCGGATTCAATCAGTTTGCAGCGAACTCGGGGAAGCCCTCCTGATGTCGGAGCCGTTCATGAGGGAAGTGGAGACGGGCTCCGCGATCTCTGCCGGGCTACATTCTCTCAAGGGTTTCCCTGAGAAGTTCGAGCTTTTTTCGGTCGCCTCCAACGACCCCGGATCGTTGGATCGATTTCCATCCGTCCGACGCGAGGTCGACTAGATGTGACTCTTGATGGCTGCCAGGATTTTTGCATCCAAGGTGATGAAGTCAGCGCCGCTCTTCGCCGCCGGTGCTGATCTCTGGCCTGGTATATATACGCCGAACTGCTCGAGGCGGCTGACCTGTTCGGCGATGCGAGTGCCGAAGTCCTCTTCGATCGCGCTCGGGGACAGCGCGATAACGGTCAAGCCGGTACCGGGGCATTCAGCGCCGGATCTGAAATCGGGCGCGTCGAGTGACCAGGATGCGCCCGACAGACCCGCCGCCAGAACCTCGACCATCAAGGCAATGTTGGCTCCTCGTGATCCGCCAAAGGCAAGCAGCGCTCCTCGCAGCGCCTTGTGCGGATCGATGGTCACCTCGCCGTTTTCATCGGTGGCCCATCCCTCGGGAATAATGCGCCCCTCTGTGGCAGCCCTAACGATGTTGACGAATGCCGTAGCGCTCGACGACTGATCGATGACCAGCGGCCGTTCTGATCCCGGCAGCGGAACGCCGAAGGCGAGCGGGTTGGTCCCATAGACAGCCTTTGCGCCCGGTGCCGCAGCTACCACCGCAGGACTGTTGGCCACCGCAAGCGAGACCAGCCCGTCGATAGCCAGGCGCCTGACGTAGTATCCCAATTCTCCTGCCGTATAGCTGTTCTTCTGCGTGAAGATTGCCACACCGAAGGTGCGGGCGCGGTTGACGAGATCCCCAAAAACGAGGTCGAAGCCAAGCTGGGCGATTCCGCGATTGGCATCCGCGTGAATGAGCGCCGGAAGCCGATGCACGATGCGGGGGCTCGCACGCCCGTCAATGCGGCCGTCTCGCAGGCTCTGCAGGTAGTCCAGGAAATGTGGAAACCCCAGTTCCTCGCGGCCGACCTCGATGGCAGACAGCGTCGCGTCGACGAGCGACTTTGTCATCAAATGGCTGGCACCTGCGGAGAGGCAGGCCTCGGTTGCGAGCGACCGAGCCTCGGCAACGGGTAACGTGATCCGCTCATCCGTCATCAGAGCTCCAATGCGACTTTCCTGCCTTCGTAGAAGGCAAAAGGAGCCTGCCGCGGGGCCGCGCAATCTCCGATTTGGTGGAACGCCAGGTCCTGACCCTGCAGATCGTGGGCAAGCCAGTTTGCCGACATATTTGTCGTGGCGAGGACGAGACAGTCGCCCTCGACGAAGGATTGCTGCCCGGTGTTGTGGTCGACGATCGTGGCCCCGTTCCCATGCCATTCGACGACGCTGACTTCGACCAGCGAGTTGACGTTGAGCCTGCTCAGGATCCGCCGGAGCGGCACGTCGGCCGTTGTTCGCTGGAGTTCCTTGCCGATGAACGGGTCCGGGGAGAGAATGGTGACCTCGTGGCCGTCCTCGGCAAGCTTCCAGGCCGTGCCGCAGCCCCGCCAGCCACCGCCTTCGTCGAGGAGCAGAACGCGCTTTCCAGGTCTTGCTTGACGCGCCATGATGGCCTCGACGGCGAACACGTTGCCTTTCTCCATTCCAGGCAGTGTCTCGACCGCGGGCAGGGCCTTTTGAAACCCGGTTTCCGGCGAAAGTGAGCCCGTCGCAAGGACGATGGAATCGGCGCCGTAATCCGAAATCTCCGATGCCTCGAGATAACAGTTTAGACGCACATCGACCTGCAGCTTGGCCAGCTGGCGCTCATACCACTGAATGAGATCGAGGATCTGCCCGCGACGTGGCTGCATGCCGGCGAGGAGGAAGCTGCCGCCAAGCCGGCTCGAGGCTTCCACAAGCGTGACCTTGTGACCTCGCTCCGCAGCGACCCGTGCCGCTTCCAACCCTGCCGGCCCGCCGCCCACGACGAGGACCTTCTTCGGTTCGGCAGTCCGGGTAAAGCGGTCTCCGCCCCATTCAAACTCCCGTCCGGCGGACGGGTTGATGAGACAGCTTATCCAGTAGTCGCGCGAGCGCCGGCCCCAACACATCTGATTGCACGAAATGCATCCCCTGATGTCGTCCGGGCGATCGTCGCTTGCCTTTCGGGCCAGATGCGGATCAGCGATCTGGCCGCGGACGATGGACACCAGGTCCGCCGCCCCTTCGCCGAGTACGGTCTCGGCGTTTTCCGGCGTTCTGATATGACTTTCGGCAATGACCAGCGCCTTCTTCACAGTCCGCTTGAGCGTCGCCGCCAGGTCGGCCCCGAGTTTTTCGGGGTAGAGGAAGGTGGGCATCAGCTTGTGGAAATCCAGATAGCCGCCGGACCCGCAGGTGACGTAGTCGATCAGCCCCAGTTCGTCATGCATGCCGACGATCTCGGCAAGCGCCTCCCTGGAGAGCGCAACGCTGTAATCCGGCTCGTCGCTGACAGCGAGGCCGACGATGAAGTCGGATCCGCAGATTGCCCTGATCCTGGTAAGGATCTCCCGTGACATTCGCGTGCGGTTTTCGAGAGAGCCGCCCCAATCGTCGTCCCGGCGGTTCGACCAAGGCGTCCAGAATTGATCGACCAGGCCGAGATAGGCGGCCCAGACCTCGACGCCGTCGAAGCCCGCCTCCTGGCATCGGCGTGCCGCCTGGACAAAGCCGTCGATCGTTTCCCAGATTTCCGCCTCGCTCATCGGATGCGAGCCATCGCTGTCATGATAGCTCGGAAGACCTGACGGCGACCAATGCGGGTGATAGGAATTGTCCGAGTCGCCGTGAGCGCCGATATGATAGAGCTGCTGAATGGCGACAGCGCCATTGTCCTTGATGGCGGCGGCAACCTTTCTGAAATGCGGGATCACGCTGTCGTCCGAGGGGCGAAAGTTCCCCCGCGTCAGCACGGCGGCGGGATGGACCGGCATGGGTTCCACAACGATCATCGCTGCTCCGCCGATCGCCCGCTCGGCGTAGTAGGCCGCATGCCGCTCGGTCGGAAGGCCGCCTTCGGCCATGTTCGCCGTATGGGCTCCGAAGACGATCCTGTTTCTTAGGGTGCGCCCACCCAGTTCGATAGGTGAGAACAGGTGTGGGAAGAGCTTGGGCATCAGGAATCTCCGGCACGGGGAACGGGGGTCGCGCGCTGATCTTCGCGTCAGGTCGTGTGAGTGCTTGCCGGCCTACAATGCCCTCGCCAGAGAGCCGCCGTCGTAGGACGGCGCGCCATGGGAGTTGACCATCGCACCGGCAAGCTGACGCAGGTTGACCGTCCCGATCGGTTTTCCGCTCGGACCGACAACGGCGACATCGCCATCGGGGCCTTTGGCTATCACACGCATGGCATCCTCGATGGTGGTTCCGGCCGGGATCGTGATCGCGTCCGGTGAGAAGCCCGGCCGCGCCGGCGCCATGACGGCCTCGACGTGGACGACGCGCCCGCGGTTGACCTCCTTGACGAAGTTCGCGACGTAGTCATCGGCGGGTCTGAGCACGATGTCCTGGCTGGTGCCCTGCTGGATGACTTCGCCATCGCGCAGGATGGCGATCTGGTCGCCCAGCCTCAGCGCCTCGTCGAGGTCGTGAGTGATGAAGACGATGGTCTTCCTGATCTCCTTCTGCAGGTCGAGAAGGACCGTCTGCATATCCGTGCGGATCAGTGGGTCGAGCGCCGAATAGGCCTCGTCCATGAGGAGCACCGGCGCATCATTGGCCAGCGCGCGGGCCAGGCCGACGCGCTGCTGCATGCCGCCCGAGAGCTGGTTGGGGTACTTGCCCTCGAAACCTTTCAGCCCGACCCGCTCGATCCAGCGCATGGCCACATCGACCGCCTTCGCGCGCTCGACACCCTGGACCTCGAGCCCGTAGAGGGTGTTATCCAGAACGTTGCGATGGGGAAGAAGCGCGAACTTCTGGAACACCATCGCGGTCTGGTGCCGGCGGAATTCCCGCAGTTCGAGCTCGTTCATTTTCACGACATCGACCCCGTTCACCAGCACTTCGCCGGCGGTCGGATCGATCAGGCGGTTGATGTGCCGGATCAGCGTCGACTTTCCCGAACCGGACAGACCCATGATGACCTGGATGCAGCCCGAGGGCATCTCGATGTTGATGTCTTTCAGGCCGAGGACATGGCCGAACTTCTCGTTCAACTCGGTTTTCGAAAGGCCTTTTCTGACGGCCTCGACATGCGTTGCAGCGTTCGATCCGAAAATCTTGTAAAGGTTGCGGATCTTGATGCCGTCGAAATGGTGATCAGCCATGGACGATCTCCCGGTGCTTCTGGAGTCGCTTGCCATAGGCCTGGCTGACCCGGTCGAAGATGATGGCGATGCCGACAATGGCAAGGCCGTTGAAGATTCCGAGCGTGAAGTACTGGTTGGCAATCGCCTTCAGAACCGGCTGGCCGAGGCCCTGGACACCGATCATCGAGGCGATGACGACCATCGCGAGCGCCATCATGATGGTCTGGTTGATGCCGGCCATGATGGTCGGCAGCGCCAGCGGCAACTGCACGTTCTTGAGCTTCTGCCAGCTCGACGAGCCGAAGGCGTCGGCCGCCTCCAGAACGTCCTTGTCGACCAGGCGAATGCCGAGATCGGTGAGCCGGATCATCGGCGGGATGGCATAGATGACCACCGCGATCAGCCCCGGAACCTTGCCGATGCCAAGCAGCATCACGACGGGAATCAGATAGACGAAGCTCGGCATCGTCTGCATGACGTCGAGCACCGGGTTCACCAGCCGCTGCAGCCGGTCGGAACGGGACATCAGGATGCCGATCGGGATGCCGATCGCGATCGACAGGAGCGTGCAGACGAAGATCATCGAGATCGTCCGCATCGTGTCGTCCCACATGTCGAAGTAGCCGATGGCCAGCAATGTGACGAGACAGCTCAGCACAATCTTCCAGCTCCTGCTCGCGCCCCAGGCGACCGCTAGGACGATCAGGGTGATGATCGGCCACGGCGTGTGCGTCATGAAGCGTTCGGCAGCGATCAGGAAGTGCTGCAGGGGCGAGAAGAAGCCCTCGATCGCATCACCGTATCCGCGCGTGAACGCCCTGAATCCCTCGTCGATCGCCTTCTTCAGACTGCGCAGGGAGTCGTCGTTCATGTGCGGGAATTCATAAAACCAGTCCATTCGGTTCCCCTTTTTGAAGAAGCCGGCACATGTTTTTTTCTGTTTTTTCGGCAGGATGAGTGCGGCGCGCCGTTGCGCGCCGCATGTTGAGGTATCAGAGCGCCGCCTTGACCTTCTCGGCGGCCTCCGGAGAGACCCACTTCGTCCAGATGTCCTCGTTCTCTTCGAGGAAGTGCTTGGCGCCTTCTTCGCCGCTCGCCTGGTTGTCGGTCATCCAGGCCATCAGCTTGCTGACGGTGTCGTTGCTCCAGGAGCGCTTGTTCAGGTAGTCCATGACCTCCGGGCCGGCCTTCTCGGAGAAGGGCTTGGCGACCAGCGTCACGATGGTGTCGACCGGCCACGCGCTTGGCTTCGGGTCAGGGCAATCGGCCACGGTAACGCAACGCTTCCACTCGGCCGCGTCTTCCGGAACGCCGGGTTCCAGCTTGACCATTTGATATTTTCCGAGGAGCGCTGTTGGCGCCCAATAGTAACCGACCCAAGCCTCCTTGGACTCGTATGCCTTGGCGATAGAGCCGTCCAAGCCGGCGGCAGAACCGGTGTCGACGAGCTTGAAGCCGGCTTTCTCGGCATCGAACGCCTTAAACAGCTGAGACGTGACGACGGTGCCGCCCCAGCCCTGGGGGCCATTGAAGATCGCGCCCTTCTTGGCGTCTTCCGGATCGGGGAACAGGTCCGGGTGCTTCAACATGTCGGGAATTGTCTTGATGTCCGGATGGGCGTCCGCGAAATATTTGGGGATCCACCAGCCTTGCACGCCGCCATCAGGCAGCGGAGAACCGACCTTGATGATACGGCCCTCTTCCGTTCCCTTCTTGACGACATCGGGCAGCAGGTCGATCCACGCCTCCGGCGCGATATCGGGCTCGCCCTTTTCCGCCATGGAGGTGATCGTCGGGACGGTGTCGCCGATGGTGATTTCGGCGTCGCAGCCATAACCCTCGTTCAAAATGATCTTGTCGAGATTGGAGAGCACTTCGGCGCTCTGCCAGTTCATGCTCGCGATGGTCAGCGATCCGCATTCTGCGGCGCTGGACGCGGACGCACCTCCCAGTACACCAAGCATGAGGCAAGTCGATGCAAGTAGATACTTCATTGCCGTTCCCTTTTTTCTGGATTGTGGCGGCTTTAGTTAGCGAAGCTGACCTGCCGCGATCGCCAGCTCCGATCGATTCAGGAGTGCTCCTTCCCCATATTGACCGATTTCTGAAAGGCTGCCGCAAGCCCGTCTCGGACGGCGGCGTCGAAGCCGGCGGCGCGCATGGCTTCGATTGCAGCGGCGGTCGTCCCGCGGTAGCCGACAAACGCTTCGACCGTATCGGCGGGACATTCGCCGCTCTTCTCGAACAGACGCCCGGACCCGACGAGCACGGCGGTAACGGCGCGTCGAGCGGCGTCCGGTTTGATGCCGCGCGATACAGCGTCGCGCATCATGGCGTCAGCGAGGAGCGCCGGGAAGGCCGGCCCGGAGCCGGAAAGGCCGGTCAGATAATCGATGTCGCTCTCGCTTTCGACCTCGTCCTGCGCTCCGCAGGCCTCGAAAATTGCGCGCACCGCAGCGCGGTCTTGGTCGTTCACACCTTCCGAGCCGATCCAGGGCGTATAGGATTTGCCGACCTCAGCCGCGGCGTTAGGCAAGCTGCGGACGACCCTCTTCGTATTGTGATGTTCGGCCAACTGGCTCAAGCGAACGCCGGCCATGACGGAGATCACGAGCTTGCCATCGGCATCGATCGCGAGCGGCGGCCAATCAGCGGGCCGGACCGAGACAATGATCACGTCCGAACGGCTGGCCAACTGCTGATTGTCGGTGGTCCAGAAGCAACCGCTAAGGCGGTTCGGTTGCTGCGTGCGATAAGAGAGGGAAAGATTATGCGGCCGCACCAGACCTGCATTGAGGAGTGAAGCAGCAATTGCTCCACCGAGCCAGCCGCCTCCACCAACGATGCCAATCCGCAATGAGCCGCTCATCGTCGGTTATCCTCTCACCTCAGGTTTGTGGCCGTGCCGTGAAAAGAAGCGATCCAGCTCCCGCTGCTCTGGCACTTGGCCCGTATAGATGGCGATGTACTCGGGGATCCGCTTCATACGGGTCGCGACATCCTCTTGAGTCTGCATCGAGATATAGCCGATCTGAACCAGGTAGGTCGTGCGGGCGCGGACATCGGCGGTGATCTCCGAATGACCGAAACGGATAAACATCCGCTTGAGAGCTTCCAGTCGGACTTGATCGGCCCGCTGAACCTCGCTCAGGATGTCTTCGGACTGCAGTGCCCAGCTGCGCACGGCAAACTCGAATTTCGAATCGAATAGGTCCTTGTTCAGCCAGCAATCGAAAACGTTAAGCATCGCTTCGGCCAGAGATTCCGCATAGGCCTGCGATTGCTTCACGATATTGCCGGTATTCTTGTCCCGCCAACGGCCGATGAGCGCCGCCAACAGTTCTTCCCGGTCCTTGAAGAACCAGTAGAAGCTCGTTCGCGACAGGCTGAGCCTCTTTGCCAATGGCAGAATTTTTACCGAGTCGACGCCGCCTTCGAGCAGGGATTCATAGGCCGCCTCCAGCCATCCCTCCTGCGATCCGCGCCAGCCGCTATCGTTCAAAACCTGCTCCATAATGACTTCCTAACAAATTGTGAGAAGATACACAAGGGAAATGTACACATATGTCCATTAACCAGACCTAACTGTTTTCGATCTTGACACATATGTACATTCCCGCATAGCGTTCGAGCTGAAGTCTCTAAAGCGGAGCCCGGCATATGTCGAACGACCCCCTCCTTCAGCCCTATCAGCTCAAGCACCTGACGCTGCGCAACCGTATCATTGTGACCTCTCACGAACCGGCCTATCCGGACGACGGGATGCCGAAGGAGCGGTATCGCGCCTACACCGTGGAGCGCGCCAAGGGGGGAGTGGCGATGACCATGACTGCCGGCTCCGCGGCGGTCTCGAAAGACAGCCCGCCGGTGTTCAACAACCTGCTCGCCTACAGGGACGAGATCGTGCCGTGGATCAAGGAGATGACCGACGCTGTGCACGAAGAAGGCGCGGCGATCATGATCCAGCTCACCCATCTCGGCCGGCGCACGCGCTGGGACAAGGGTGACTGGCTGCCGGTTGTTGCTCCTTCCCATCACCGCGAAGCGTCGCACCGCGCCTTCCCCAAGAAGATCGAAGACTGGGACATTGAGCGGATCATCAGGGATTTCGCCGATGCGGCCGAGCGCATGAAGGCGGGCGGCATGGATGGTGTTGAGCTGGAGGCCTACGGTCACCTCCTCGACCAGTTCACCTCGCCGCTGACGAACGAGCTCGACGGTCCTTATGGCGGCTCGCTCGACAATCGCATGCGTTTCTGTTTCGACGTCCTGAAGGCGATCCGCGCGCGTGTCGGAGACGATTTCATCCTCGGTGTCCGTTACACGGCCGATGAATGTCTTCCCGGCGGGACGGGCAAGGAGGAAGGCATAGAAATCTCGAAGCGCCTGAAGGAAAGCGGGCTTATCGATTACCTGAACGTCATTCGCGGCCATATCGATACGGACGCCGGCCTTACCGACGTCATCCCGATCCAGGGCATGGCCAACTCACCGCATCTCGATTTCGCCGGCGAAATTCGCGCCGCCACGAATTTTCCGACCTTCCACGCCGCAAAGATCCCGGACGTGGCGACCGCGCGCCACGCGATTGCTTCCGGCAAGGTCGACATGATCGGGATGACCCGCGCTCACATGACGGACCCGCATATCGTCCGGAAGATCATGGAGAAGCGCGAGGACGACATTCGGCCCTGCGTCGGCGCGAACTACTGTCTCGATCGCATCTATCAGGGTGGGGCTGCCTACTGCATCCACAACGCCGCGACCGGACGTGAGCTCACCATGCCGCACACGATCGCGAAGGCCGAGCGCCGCAAGAAGGTGGTGATCGTCGGTGCCGGGCCCGCAGGCCTTGAGGCCGCCCGCGTCGCGGGTGAGCGCGGCCATGAGGTGGTCGTCTTCGAAGCAGCGAACGACCCAGGCGGTCAGATCCGTCTGACGGCGCAGAGTGAACGCCGGAGGGAAATGATCAGCATCATCGACTGGCGCATGAGCCAGTGCGAGAAGCTGGGCGTCACCTTCCACTTCAACACCTGGGCGGAGGCGGAAACCGTTCAGGCGGAAAATCCAAATGTCGTCATCATCGCGACAGGCGGGATGCCACATACGGACGTGCTCACCAAGGGCAACGAGCTCGTCGTCTCTGCCTGGGACATCATATCGGGCGACGTCAAGCCGGGCACCAACGTGCTGATCTTCGACGACGCCGGCGATCATGCCGGCCTGCAGGCTGCAGAGTTCCTCGCCAAGGCGGGGGCCAAGGTCGAGATCATGACGCCCGACCGGTCGTTCGCGCCGGAGGTCATGGCAATGAACCTCGTCCCTTACATGCGGTCACTTCAGAAGCTCGACGTGACCTTCACCGTCACCTACCGCCTGGAGGCGGTCGAGAAGAGCGGCAATGAACTCGTCGCCCATGTCGGCAGCGACTATGGCGGCGTTGCCAGGCAGCGGACATTCGATCAGATCGTCGTCAATCACGGCACCATTCCGCTCGACGAGCTGTATTTCGAGCTGAAACCGGAATCGAGCAATCTCGGGGAGATGTCGCACGAGCAACTGATCGCTGGCAGGCAGCAAACCGTCTGGCGCAACCCCGATGGCAAATTCCAGCTCTTCCGCATCGGCGACGCAGTCGCGGCGCGCAACACGCACGCAGCGATCTATGACGCGCTTCGGCTTCTCAAGGACATCTGAGCAAACACGGGTCGCCTGACCGGCGACCCGCCACTGCGTGTTTCCTTTAATCCTAGCCGATTGAAGAATAACAACATGCAGCACTTCAAAGTGCTACAGCGTCCTTTGCGCGTCTGATGAGACGCGCGGCGCTGTAGCCCTCCAGGGAGGAGAGACAATGACAGCTCGAACCGAAGCCCTTCAGGTGTTCGTCGACGCCGCGTCCATCGCCTTCGATCAGTTCGCACTGGAACCGCAATCACGTCGGTCGACCCGGCAGATCTTTTCCGCGCTGGAAGTGCCAGGCGTGCAAAGGTCCGGTCCCGGGAGCCGGCTGCCCGTATGTTCCCACCTCGACAGCGCGCTGGCGATCGAAACGGAACACGACTCGCTCCGCAACCTGATCGACCGCTTCAACGCGATCGAACCACTGCTCGAATGGCGCCGGCGCTCAAATTATGACGGTTCGGCGAGTGATAATTTCCACGACGGCCATGCGAATGCGATGATCATCGGACCCGGTGGCCTCGAACAGCGCACGGATGTGTGGATCGGCGTAACGGTGATGACACCTCACGTCCGCTACCCGGACCACAATCATCGACCGGAGGAAGTCTACCTCGTCCTTTCGGACGGGGCGTTTCGTCAGGGCGACGGGTCGTGGTTCAGACCCGGTTTCGGCGGCTCATTTTACAACGAGCCCGGCATCAAACATGCGATGCGCTCCTTCGAGAAGCCATTCCTGGCTTTCTGGGCGCTGCTTGCAGACCGCCCGGCATGAGCGTCCTCGGGACAATCAAGAAATAGAAGGAAGCAGCCATGAAAATCCTAGTCACGGTGAAGCGTGTGGTCGACTTCAACGTCAAGATCCGGGTGAAGGCGGATGGGTCCGGTGTCGAGCTGGCCAATGTCAAGGTGTCGATGAACCCGTTTGACGAGATCTCGGTCGAAGAGGCGCTGCGGCTGAAGGAAGCCGGCAAGGCTTCGGAAGTCGTCGTCGTCTCGGTTGGCCCGGCCAAGGCCGAGGAGACGCTGAGGACCGCGCTGGCCATGGGCGCCGACCGGGCGATCCTGGTCGAGACCGAGGACCAGGTCGAGCCGCTCGCTGTCGCCAAGATCGTCAAGGGTGTCGCCGAAGCCGAACAGCCGGGGCTGATCATCGTCGGCAAGCAGGCGATCGACGACGATTCGAACCAGACCGGCCAGATGCTGTCGGCGCTGCTCGGCTGGGCCCAGGGCACCTTCGCCTCCAAGGTCGAGATCGCCGACGGCAGGGCCAAGGTGACGCGCGAGGTCGATGGCGGCCTGCAGACGGTCGAACTGAAGCTGCCGGCGGTGGTCACCACCGATCTGCGCCTGAACGAGCCGCGTTATGCCTCGCTGCCGAACATCATGAAGGCGAAGAAGAAGCCGCTCGACAAGAAGAGCCCGGCCGATTTCGGCGTCGACACTTCGCCGCGGCTGAAGGTGCTGAAGACGGAAGAGCCGTCCGGCCGCAAGGCCGGCATCAAGGTCAAGTCGGTCGCCGAGCTCGTCGAGAAGCTCAAGGGCGAAGCCGGCGTATTGTAAGGTTCAGGAAAGGGAGAACAACACCATGGCCATTCTGCTTCTGGCTGACCACGACACCACCCACCTTTCCGACCAGACGGCGAAGGCGCTGACCGCGGCCACCAAGATCGGCTCCGACGTGCATGTGCTGGTCGCCGGTTCGGGCGTCAAGGCGATCGCCGATCAAGCGGCGAAGCTTGCCGGTGTAACCAAGGTGCTGGTCGCCGACGACGCCAGCCTCGGCAACAATCTCGCCGAGCCGCTCGCCGCAACGATCGTCGCGCTCGCCGGCGGCTACGACACCATCATTGCCGCCGCCACCTCGGTCGGCAAGAACGTTTTGCCGCGCGTCGCTGCACTGCTCGACGTCGCCCAGGTCTCGGAAATCATCGAGGTGGTCTCCGCCGACACCTTCAAGCGGCCGATCTATGCCGGCAACGCCATCCAGACGGTGCAGACGAGCGAAGCCAAGCGCGTCATCACCGTGCGCACCGCCTCGTTCGCCGCTGCCGCCGAGGGCGGTTCGGCCGCGGTCGAGACGGTTGCGGCCGCCGCCAATCCGGGGGTTTCGAGCTTCGTTGCCGATGCGCTGTCGTCGTCGGACCGGCCGGAACTGACCTCGGCGAAGATCATCATCTCCGGCGGCCGCGCACTCGGCTCGTCGGAAAAGTTCAAGGAAGTGATCCTGCCGGTCGCCGACAAGCTCGGGGCCGCCGTCGGCGCGTCGCGCGCCGCCGTCGATGCCGGCTATGCCCCGAACGACTGGCAGGTCGGCCAGACCGGCAAGGTGGTCGCCCCCGACCTCTACATCGCCTGCGGCATTTCCGGGGCGATCCAGCATCTCGCCGGCATGAAGGATTCCAAGGTGATCGTCGCGATCAACAAGGACGAGGAGGCGCCGATCTTCCAGGTCGCCGACTACGGCCTCGTCGCCGACCTCTTCGACGTCCTGCCGGAACTCGAAAAGGCGCTGTGAGCGGCCCCGGCGCCCAGCCAATCGAGCATGTAGTTAGCGACAAATAAGGATAACGACAATGGACGTACGCGCCGCCGTCGCCACTGAGGCCGGCAAACCACTGCAAATCATGACGGTTCAGCTCGAAGGGCCGAAGGCCGGCGAGGTGCTGGTCGAGGTCAAGGCGACCGGCATCTGCCACACCGATGATTTCACCCTCTCCGGCGCCGATCCGGAAGGGCTGTTCCCGGCGATCCTCGGCCACGAGGGCGCCGGCATCGTCGTCGACGTCGGCCCCGGCGTCACCTCGGTGAAGAAGGGCGACCATGTCATTCCGCTCTATACCCCGGAATGCCGCGCCTGCCCGTCGTGCCTCAGCCGCAAGACCAATCTCTGCACCGCCATCCGCGCCACGCAAGGGCAAGGGCTGATGCCGGACGGCACCTCGCGGTTTTCGATCGGCAAGGACAAGATCCACCACTATATGGGCTGCTCGACCTTTGCCAACTTCACCGTGCTGCCGGAGATCGCCGTCGCCAAGGTCAATCCCGACGCGCCGTTCGACAAGATCTGCTACATCGGCTGCGGGGTGACCACCGGCATCGGCGCGGTGATCAACACGGCACGCGTCGAGATGGGATCGACCGCGATCGTCTTCGGTCTCGGCGGCATCGGTCTGAACGTCATCCAGGGGCTTCGGCTTGCCGGCGCCGACATGATCATCGGCGTCGATCTGAACAACGACAAGAAGCCCTGGGGCGAAAAATTCGGCATGACCCACTTCGTCAACCCGAAGGAGGTCGGCGACGACATCGTGCCCTATCTCGTCAACATGACGAAGCGCGGCGCCGACCAGATCGGCGGCGCCGACTACACCTTCGACTGCACCGGCAATGTCAAGGTGATGCGCCAGGCGCTCGAGGCCTCGCATCGCGGCTGGGGCAAGTCGGTGATCATCGGGGTGGCCGGCGCCGGCCAGGAGATAGCCACCCGGCCGTTCCAGCTGGTCACCGGCCGCACCTGGATGGGCACCGCCTTTGGCGGCGTGCGCGGGCGCACCGACGTGCCGAAGATCGTCGACTGGTACATGGAGGGCAAAATCGCAATCGACCCGATGATCACCCACACGCTGCCGCTCGACGACATCAACAAGGGCTTCGAACTGATGCATTCCGGCGAGAGCATCAGGAGCGTCGTGATCTACTGACGCCGCGCGATTTCGCGTCGCCCCGACCGCCAGTGACCTGATCTGCAGCGATTCTAACGAAAAAAACACCCTCACTTGTGAGGCTGTTTTTTTGCGGCTTCCACGTGGTCGGGTTTGCTACCGGTCGATGACGAGGTCGCTCAGCGGTTTCGAGCAGCAGGGGAGGAAAAAGCCGGCGTCGATTTCCCTCTGCCGGATGCCGCCGGAGTGCTTCATGTCGACCGACCCGCTGACTAGCTTCGACTTGCAGGTCCCACATAGGCCGTTGGCGCAGGAAGACGGTATCCTGACGCCCGATTTCTTGGCGCAGGAAAGCACGGTCTGTTCGGCAGCCACCTCGATCGTGCGCGCCTGCTTGGCGAATTCGACCTTGAACGTCTTCGCTTCCGCCAGCTCCGGTACCGGGGGCGCCTCTTCTTCGAGGACGGCGGCATCGAAGCTCTCCTCGATATAGTTCGACGAGGGCACGCCCAGCTCGGCCGTGAGCCTGCGCGCCGCGGCCATGAAGGGCGCCGGTCCGCAGCACATGACCAAGCGCTCAGCGAGGTCAGGAACTGCGAGACTGAGGTATTCGCGGGAAATGCGACCGGAGAGACCCGGCCAGCAGCGCTCGCCGGTGACCTCTTCGGGAAGAAAATGAAGCCGCAGGCCTTTCATCCTGTTCGCGAGGTTCGTGAGTTCCTCGCGGAAGACAAGGTCTTTCGGCGTTCTGCCCGCATGCATGAACACGACATCGGCCGGCTCCGAAGTATCGGCCAATTCTCGTATCATCGACATCAGCGGCGTAATCCCGGACCCGCCTGACAGGAAAAGGAACTTGCCTCTCGGGCCGGATGGCCGGACGAACCGGCCAAGCGGACCATTGGCCCGCACCGCGACGCCGGCAGCGAGATTGTCGTGAAGCCAGTTCGACACCTTGCCGCCGGGGACGCGCTTGACCGTGATCGAGACCGCGTTCTTCCTGCAGGGCGACGACGATATGCTGTAGCAGCGGCTCTCGGCATCGCCGCCGAGCGCGAGGTCGAAGAGGAGATACTGGCCGGCAAGAAAGGCGAATTGCTTGCCGTCCGGAGCAGCGAACGTGAAGGTCTTCACGTCGTGGGTTTCCTGATGGACGTCGACGCAAACCAGCGTGTCGTCAACCTCGGGATTCCATTCTCCGCTCCGGCTGATGTCGGCGGTCGATGTTTGTGGTTTAAAATCCATGGGCGCGCATCCGGTTGATGTACCACGTTGCGAAATCGTCGAGATGACCTTCGGTGAAGCGGGAATAGGCGCCCGGCTCGTAAGCGGGATCCTGGATGCCGGCGTGAGAGCGTGCGACGAGCTCGGCGTCCTGGTCGGTCGTCGCGAGCCAGACGCTCGTCAGTTTATCGAGATCGTAGTCGACGCCTTCGACCGCATCCTTGTGGACCAGCCACTTGGTTCGAACCAGCGTCGTGTCGGCGGAAAGCGGGATGACGATCGACGTCACGGCATGATCGCCCATGAAGTGGTTCCAGCTGTTGTGCCCCCAGAGATGCGTGTCGCCGAGATCCTTCCGCGTGATGGAGCCGAGCAGCTTGGCCGATGCGGCGGTTGCATCCGGCGTCTGCGACTCGCCAGCACCGGCGATGATCAGTCGCTGCGTCCGGAAGTTGGTTGCTCCGTCGAGGACCGGCTCCACCGCCGATGATAGATGCCCCGCAGCTTCCCAGGCGGCCGTACGCTCCTGATACAGGGACTGGTGCAATTCAGCCTCTTCCCGGTCCTCCGGGCTCAGGCCCTCGGGGTCAAAGCCGAAGTCGAGATCGACGAACGAAACGCAGAGTTCCGGGTGATTGGCCGAGCAGTGGTAGCACTCGCGATTGTTCTCGATCGTGAGCTTCCAGTTACCCTTCTCGATCACGTCGGACTGGAACGCGACCTTGGCGTTGCGAATGTCGTAGGGGGCGAGCCGCTTCTCCATCACCTCTTCGAGGCGCGCAATGTCCTCAGGCGGATTGTCCGAAAGGCATACGTAAATCAGGCCGCCGATCGACTTGAAGTTGATCGGCTTCAGGCTCTTGCAGCTCTTGTCGAAATCGGCCCCCATGTGCGGGGCATGACTCAGCTCGCCGGAAAGCTCGTAGGTCCATTGATGGTAGGGACAGACGAGCTTCGACACGACGGTCGTTCCGGCATCCAGCAGCCGTGCACCACGATGGCGACAGACATTGTGCACGACGCGGATCTCACCATCGTCATCGCGAAGCAGGATGAGACTGGAGTTTCCGATGTCGACGACAGTAGCGTCGCCGGGTTCCGGAACATCGCATTCGAGGCCTATGCAGATCCAGTGTCTGCGGAAAAAGACCTCGAGGTCCGCTTCGAAGACGTCGCTGCGGGTGTAAAGACCCGCTGGCAACGAATGACCATCTGCGCGTGCGTCGAGCAGTGGCGATATGGAGGAAGAGAAGGTCTGAAGCATAAGGCACCCTTATCGTTGGATTGCTGAATCATCGGGTGAAAATGCCGCTTTCTCAACGGCAGAAATGGGCCTGCTTGACATAATGAAAAGTAATGCGAGATTCGGTGTCCGGATGAATGGAGCGCGCCCTTTCGCCACCGCTCTTTTGCAGGAACAGTTCACGGGGTTGCTTGTGGCCGGTTTGAGGAGAAAGTTGCCGCCACTTACGGGAATGACCGTCTTCGAAGCGGCTGCCCGTCTTGGAAGCTTCACCAGGGCGGCCGCTGAGCTCGGCGTGACACAGGCAGCCGTCAGTCGACAGATCCACCTGCTCGAGGAAGCGTTCGGCTTTCCCCTGTTTCGGCGGCTGCATCGAAGAATAGAGTTGACGGAGAAGGGAAGGCTGCTGTCGTCTGCCACGACCAGCGCCTTCAACCTCATTGCGGACACGGTTTCTGATATCACGAAGGACGAAGCCAGCGACGAACTGGCCATCTCCGCGACGGTGGCGTTCTCTCATTTCTGGCTGCTTCCCAAGATTTCCGCGTTCTCGCGGACCTACCCGCAGGTGAAACTGCGGATTATCACTCAGGACAAATCCACCGACATTGAAAGCGACGACATCGATCTTGCCATTAGGTACGGAAACGGAATGTGGCCCGACGGCCAGGCCGAATTCCTGTTTGACGACGAGATATTTCCTGTCTGCAGTCCCGAATATCTCCGGGAGATCGGAGAGATTTCGACGTTGGCCGAACTCGTCCAATATCCCCTTATCGCCAACGATACCGGCGATCCGACGTGGACCGGCTGGAATGAATGGCTGGCAGCATTTTCTGTTCAGGGCCCGAAAAGATCCACGGGGCTGCGCTGCAGCTTCTACACCGAGGCGATTTATGCGGCCCTGAACGGGCAGGGCATAGCACTGGGCTGGAAGCGCCTGGTCGAGGACTTGCTTAACCAGAATCGCCTGGTTCGCCTCACCGATGCGGCGATCAGCACGAGGAACGGCTACTTCGTCGTGCTTCCACGAAGGCAGAAGAAAAAGGAACACGCCGAGCTGCTTGTTCGGTGGCTAAGAACTTCGTCCGGGGCGTCTTAGATCATTTCATTGTTTCATTGAAACAGTGAAATGATCTAACTCTTTGAAACTACGCAATTCCGGACGGAAAACCGTTACACACTTTTCCTGGAATTGCTCGAGTTCCTCGCAGCTCCATCGCGAAGCTGGCGTGCTTGCGCACATCTGGTCCGGAACTCTCCTCGCCAGGCACATGCGGATCGTGGCGGACGTCGCAGGTCTGATCAAATAGTTCCAACCGACGCTGGCCTCATCGTCCTTTCGCCGATCAGGCTCATGCCGACAGGACGCTCGTTGGTCCTGGTGCGACGACATGGGCCGGCTTGGAGTACGGCTTCGGCCCACCGCGATGACGGCTAACCGTCCGATTTTCTGTGACGTTTCCTCACTAAAGCTCGTTGCGTGTATTCCATGCGTATAATGAGTGTATACCGCTGTAATACAATTTCCTTGACTCACCGCCCATCGAGTGCGACCTTGTGCGTATCGAGCCAACTTCCGACGTTCGAGGAGGTCCCTGTGAAGAGCGGCAAAAACGGTCTCTACGAAGATTTGAAACGGCAGATCCTGACGATGGAGCTCGATCCCGACGAAGACCTGGACGAGCTGGCGCTTAGCGAGCGGTACGGCGTGTCGCGGACTCCCGTGCGCGAAATCATCCGCCGACTTGAGGGCGAGGGCTACGTCGAGATTCGCGAGAACCGGGGCGCGCGGGTGGCGCCGATGAACCACTCGACGCTCAGGAACTTCTTTCTGGTCGCGCCGATGGTCTACGCGGCGATCGGTCGGCTCTCGGTACAGAACTTCAAGCCTAGGCAGCTCGTAGACCTCAAGGACACGCAGGAGCGGTTTCGCACCGCGGCCAGTTCCAAGGACGCCCCTTCGATGGTGCTGGAGAACAACCGTTTCCACGAGATCATGGGCGAGATGTCGGGCAACGTCTACCTGCAGCCCAGCCTCAGCCGCCTTCTGATCGATCACGCCCGCATCGGCCACACCTTCTTCCGCCCGCGGAACGAAGACATGGAGAAGCGCCTGCGTGTCGCCGTCGCGCATCACGACGCGTTCATTGCGGCGATTGCCGCGCATGACGAGGACGCGGTCGTCGACCTCGTCTTCGAACACTGGGAACTCTCGCGAGAGAACATGGAGATGTTCATCGCGCCGCAAGGCCTCAAGGCGGACGCCTTGGTCGATGGCCCGGTCACATTGTCGATGGAGAAACTGTCTTGAACTTCGAAGGTATCTACACGCCTGCGGTGACGCCTTACACCAACGGCACGATCGACAAGAAGGCGTTCGCCGAGGTTCTCGAATCTCTGATCGAGGCCAAGGTCCACGGGATCATCGTCGGCGGATCCACCGGGGAATACTACGCGCAGACGGCGCAGGAGCGCTTCGATCTCGCCGCCCACGCCAAGGACGTCATTGGCACGCGGCTACCGCTGATCGTCGGCACCGGTGCGACGCGGACGGAAGATTCGGTCGAATACGCCAAGGCGGCCAAGGATATCGGCGCCGATGCGATCCTGGTGTCGTCGCCGCCCTATGCCCTGCCGACGGAGCGCGAGAACGCCGTCCATGCGCTCACCATCGACCGTGCGGCCAACCTGCCGATCATGCTCTACAACTATCCGGCCCGGATGGGCGTGATGATGGGCGACGAATATTTCTCCCGCGTCGGCAAATCCAAGAACGTCGTGGCGATCAAGGAAAGCTCCGGCGACATGGGCAACCTCCACCTCCTGGCGCGGAAGTTTCCGCACATTTCGCTCTCATGCGGCTGGGACGACCAGGCGCTCGAATTCTTCGCCTGGGGAGCGAAAAGCTGGGTCTGCGCCGGCTCCAACTTCCTGCCGCGCGAACATGTCGCTCTTTACGAAGCCTGCGTGCTGGAGAAGAACTTTGACAAGGGCCGCGCCATCATGACGGCGATGCTGCCGCTGATGGATTTCCTCGAATGCGGCAAGTTCGTCCAGTCGATCAAGTTCGGCTGCGAGTTGAACGGGCTGAATGTCGGCGAGGTGCGCGCACCGCTGCGTCCCCTGAATTCGGAAGAAAAGCGAACCCTCCAGACCGTCGTCAGCAACCTGAAGCGGTCCGTCGCGCACATCACCTCGGGAGCCAACTATGCATGATCTTCTGACCGCAGCGGAATATACGGCGATCGCGAAGTCGATGTCCTATCCGTCGAGCGCCTTCATCGACGGAGCCTTCCGTCCGGCTCAATCGGGAAAGACCTTCAAGACGACCAATCCGGCCACCGGGGAAGTCCTGACGGAAATCGCCGCCTGCGATTCTGCCGATGTCGACTTTGCTGTCGCGAAGGCTAAGGGAGCATTCGAAGACGGCCGCTGGCATCTGCGCTCCCCCGGTGAAAGGAAGGAAGTCCTTCTCAAATTCGCGAGGCTGCTCGAGCGCAACCGACACGAACTTGCGGTCCTGGAAAGTCTCGACAGCGGCAAACCGATCCGCGAGGTCCAGACGATCGATGTGCCGGATACGATCCACACGATCCGCTGGCACGCGGAACTGATCGACAAGATTTACGACAACACCGCGCCGGTCGGATCGAATGCGCTGACACTGGTCGTACGCGAACCGATCGGCGTCGTCGGTCTGGTGCTGCCATGGAACTTTCCGCTGCTGATGCTCGCCTGGAAAATCGGGCCGGCGCTTGCGGCCGGCTGCTCCGTCGTGGTGAAGCCGGCGCAGGAGACGACGCTCACCGCGCTGAAGGTGGCGGAACTCGCCCATGAAGCCGGCGTTCCGGCGGGCGTCTTCAACGTGGTGACCGGCAGCGGCAAGGACGTCGGCGAGCCGCTCGGCATGCACATGGACGTCTCCATGGTCAGTTTCACCGGCTCGACCGCCACCGGCCGACGCTTCCTCCGCTACGCAGCGGATTCGAACCTGAAGCGGGTTGTTCTCGAGTGCGGCGGCAAGAATCCGGCCGTGGTCATGAACGACGTGGAGGATCTCGATCTGGTCGCCGAGCAGGTCGTCAACGGCGCCTTCTGGAACATGGGCGAAAACTGCTCGGCCACGTCGCGCCTCATCGTCCACGCCGAGGTCAAGGACGAGCTTCTGAAGCGCATAGGCGCCTATATGCGGGAATGGAGGATGGGCGATCCGCTCAACCCGAAAAACCGCATCGGATCGCTGGTCAGCAAGGCACATTTCGAGAAGGTGAAATCCTACCTCGAAACGGTCGAGGCCGAGAAGCTTTCGCTGCTCTTTGGCGGAGATACGCGTGAAGGCAACTTTGTCGAGCCGACCGTCGTCGACGGTGTCGGCCGCGATAGCCGTCTCTTCCAGGAGGAGATCTTTGGTCCGGTCCTTTCCGTCACGACGTTCAACAGCCTGTCGGAGGCGATCACCCTTGCCAATGACACCGTCTACGGCCTGACGGCATCGGTCTATACCGGCAGTCTCCGGAACGCGATCAAGCTGTCACGCGAAATCCGCGCCGGCGTCGTCACCGTGAACTGCTTCGGCGAGGGTGACGCGACGACGCCGTTCGGCGGCTACAAGGAATCCGGTTTCGGCGGCCGCGACAAGTCCATCTGGGCCCACGATCAGTACACCGAGCTGAAGACGATCTGGATCGATGTTTCGGATCGCTCTGTTGACGAGACCGTGCGATGAGCCAGCACGCGGTCAAGCGACTGCCCGTCGATACCGGAACATCCGGCTGGGAGGCGATCAGCACCCGCGGATTCCCGATGCAGACGCTTGAGAGCGACGTCCGCGCCGATTGGCTTGTCATCGGTGCGGGTTTCGCGGGCCTTTCGGCCGCGCGGAGATTGTCGCAACTGCGGCCGGGCGAGAAGGTCGTCGTGCTCGATGCAACAGAAGTTGCAAGGAGCACGGCGGGACGCAACTCGGGTTACATGATCGATGTGCCGCACAATCTTTCGTCCGGCGAGTATTCGGTCGCCGACGAGAAGTCGACGCTCCTCGAAATCGAGCAGAATCGTCTCGCAATCGCCTTTGCCGCGGAGGCTGCCGCCGAATACGGCATGTCGAGGGAGACATTCGATCCATCCGGCAAGATCAATGCCGCGGCAAGCGAACGCGGTCTGAAACTCAACGACAACTATAGCCGCTCGCTCACGCGCATCGGCGAAAAATCCGATCTCTTCGACGCGAAGCAGATGCGGGAGATTACCGGCTCGGATCATTACCTCGGCGGGCTCTACACGCCAGGCGCCGTGATGATCCAGCCGGCCGACTACATCCGCGGTCTGGCACGCGGCCTGGGCCCGAAGATCGAACTTTACGAGCGATCGCCCGTCCTCGAACTGACCCGGCAGGGCAAGCACTGGAAGGCACGGTCCAGCCGCGGCACGGTAACGGCCCCGAAGGTGATCCTTGGTGTGAATGGCCATGTCGAGAGCTTCGGCTATTTCCGCCGTCGGCTGACGCATGTCTTCACCTACGCATCCATGACGGCCGCCTTCTCGCAGGACCAGATCCGAAAGGGGATGACCGGCGTCGACCGGTGGGCGCTGCTGCCGGCGGACCCGATGGGCGCCACGGTGAGAAAGATCAGCAGCGGCGGACGTTCGCGCATCGTGATCAGGACCCGCTTCACCTATGACCCGAGCCTTGAGGTCTCAGCGAAGCGCGTTGCCGGAATTGCGGCAGAGCAGCGACGCTCGTTTGATGTCCGTTTTCCGGGACTTGAACGCCTGCCGTTCGAGTTCAGCTGGGCCGGTGCGCTTTGCCTCAGCAGGAATCATGTCCCGGCCTTCGGTGAGCTCGAGGAGGGAGTCTATTCCGCCTGCTGCGAGAACGGTCTCGGCACCGTCAAAAGCACCCTCGCAGGCATTATGGCGGCGGAACTCGCCACCAACACCGAGAGCGTGAATCTCGAGAAATACAAGGCACAGCCGAAACCGAGCAGGTTGCCGCCGGAGCCCTTGGCCTGGCTCGGCATCAACGCGGTCATCCGCTGGCAGGAATTGCGAGCTGGTCGGGAGGGCTAAGCCGACGACCACGCAATGACGAAGACTGAATGAACAGTCTTGGAAAAAGCAACGGGAACAGGAGGAGTGAACCGTGAAGTTACTGTGGAAAGCATTGTGCGCCGCTGCAATGGTCGGCCTGACCATGATGCCGGCCCGCGCCGAAGAGAAGACCATCGAGATGGGAACCATGGCGTGGGAGGACCTGACGCCGATCGCAGGCATCACCAAGAAGGTTCTGGAAGACGCCGGCTATACCGTGAACGTGACCGAATTTTCCGAGTGGGGCATCGCCTATGCGGCGCTGAGCAAGGGCGACATCCAGATCCTGGCGTCGCAGACCGACTATGTCGCCCAGGACTACTGGGACAAGAACAAGAACCGTCTGGAGAAGATCTCCCCCGTATCCCACGGTCTCTATCAGGGCGTGGCGGTGCCCAAATACGTCAACATCGACTCCGTCGACCAGCTAAACGACAACGCGGACAAATTCAGCGGAAAGATCATTGGGATCGAGCCGGGCGCGGGGCTGATGCGCGACACCGCGAACGCAGTCAAGGACTACGGCCTCAAGCTCCAGCTCGTCGAAGGCAGCACCGCGGCGATGACCGCGGCGCTTAAATCGGCAATCGACAGGCAGGAGTGGATCGCTGTCACTCTGTGGGAGCCGTCGTGGATGATGCAGAAGTACGACGTGAAGTACCTCAAGGACCCGAAGGGCGTCTTCCCGCCGCCGCAGACCTATTACTGGATCGGCCACAAGGGCTTCTCCGAAGAGAACCCGCAGGCGCGCGAGATCCTGGCGAGCGTTTATGTTCCGCTGGCTGACATCACCGCGATCAATGGCGCAGTCGGAGACGGCAAGAAGATGGAAGAGGTTGTCAAGGAGTGGACGGATAACCACGCCGACCTCCTGCAGCGCTGGGAAAACATCAAGAAGTATTGAGGTTTCAAACCGCAATTGGCCGCCTGGACACCCGTCCGGGCGGCCGCCGCCAAGGCTTGTGAAGACTTGAGACCTGCCAGCACAAGATTGGCTCCAACGGGAACAAAAAAATGGCAAGCATCCATACGAATGAAGTGCTGATCGACTGCCAATCGGTGTGGAAGATCTTTGGTGACAAGGCACCCGCCGCGATGGAAGCAGTTGCGAAGCGCGGTTTGTCGAAAAAGCAGATCCTGCAGCAATACAATTGCGTGGTCGGCGTTTCCGACGCCAGCCTGCAGGTCCATCGTGGCGAAATCTTCTGCATCATGGGATTGTCGGGCAGCGGCAAGTCTACCTTGATCAGGCTTCTCAACCGGTTGATCGCTCCAAGCTTCGGGAAGGTTCTGGTGAAGGGCAGGGATCTGTCGGCCCTCGACGCGACCGAACTCCGCCAGATGCGAGCCCAGAATATCGGCATGGTCTTCCAGAGCGTGGCCCTGCTTCCGCATCGAACGGTGCTCGAGAATGCGGCCTTCGGTCTCGAGGTGCAGGGCATTGCCAAAGCGGAGAGAAACCGGACCGCGCAAGCAGCGCTTGAGAAAGTCGGACTTGGCGACTGGCTCAATCGCTATCCCGCAGAACTGTCCGGCGGCATGCAACAGCGCGTCGGACTGGCGCGCGCCATCGCCTCGGATCCGGAAATCATTCTCATGGACGAGCCGTTCAGCGCGCTTGACCCGCTTATTCGCCGTCAGTTGCAGGACGAATTCCGGCAGCTCACGAAAGAACTCGGTAAATCGGCGGTGTTCATCACCCATGACCTCGACGAGGCCATCCGCATCGGCGATCGCATCGCGATCATGAAGGACGGCGTCATCATCCAGGTGGGGACTGCTGAGGACATCGTCTTGAACCCGGCCGATCAATATGTCGCCGACTTCGTCGCCGGCATTTCCCGCCTCCATCTGATCAAGGCCCATTCGGTCATGGTCCCGGTCGCCGACTATCAGCGACAGCACCCGGGTAGCGATATCGGCACCCTCGCCAGAACGTCGCCCGAGGCCGATATCGATGAGCTGATCGGCCTCGCCATGCAATCGGACCGTGACGCGGTCGCCGTTCTGGACAGCGGAACCGTCGTCGGAATCGTGACCGCGCGGAGCCTGCTTGCCGGTGTCAAGGGGACGCCGATCGGCGAGCAGGCTGCGGCAGCCTAGAGGAGCGTTCGCCATGGAGACTGCGGCTTTCGCGGATACGTTCGACGCGTGGACGGACTCGGCTCTGGAGTGGCTGAGCGACAACGGTGAATTCCTCTTCGACCTCGTGCGAACTCTGCTTGAAGGATTCTACGAGGGCATCCTGTGGCTGCTCGCGCTGCCGCCTTTCTATGTGGTGGCAATTGTTCTCGCCGTTGCCGGATGGCGGCTGGTCGGTGCGTGGTTTGGCGTCCTGAGCGGAACAGCCCTCGTCATTTGCGCGCTCATGGGGCTGTGGCCGGAAACCATGAGCACCCTGGCCCTGGTGATGACCGCGACCTCACTTGCGCTGTTGGTTGGATTGCCGATCGGCGTGGCAGCCGGTTTTCTGCCGGCGCTCGACCGATTGCTGGAGCCGGCCCTGGATCTCATTCAGACCCTGCCGCCTTACATCTACCTTCTGCCGGCCATTGCGCTTCTGGGTTACGGACCAGCGACCGCCCTCATCGCGACCTTCGTCGTCGCCATGCCTCCGGCCGTCCGACTGACATCGCTCGGCATCCGCATGACACCGCACGAATTCGTCGAACTGGGTCACGCGATCGGTACCACGAAATGGCAGATGTTCTTCAAGATCCGTCTGCCCTTCGCAATGCCGAGCATCATGGCGGGCATCAACCAGAGCCTGATGATGGCGTTTGGAATGGTCGTCATCGCCGGCATTGTCGGGTCAGGCGGTCTTGGCGAGACGATCTACGGGGCAATCCGCACACTCGATATCGCCAAGTCGATCGACGCCGCCATCGCGATCGTCGTGCTGACCATGGTGCTTGATCGCATCACCCAGAGCGCCGCCCGCTTCGGCAAGGGAGGAACACCATGAATCTGGATAGCTTTCAGTTTTCGCCGGGCACATACCTGGCGCCGGCCGTCGACTGGCTCAACGCCAACCTGCATCCGCTGTTCGCGTTGATCACCAGTGTCGTCGAGGCAGTGCTTTCGGGGATCGAGGCGACACTGCTCTCGCTGCCATCCTACATGCTGATCGCAGTCGTGATGCCTCTCGCTTTCTTCCTCGTGACTATACGGGCGGCCATCCTCGCGGGGCTGGCACTCGGCTTCTGCCTTCTGATGGGTCTCTGGGACGCTTCGATGCAGACGATTGCTCTCGTCACCGTGGCCGTGGCGATTTCCGTCCTGGTCGCATTTCCGCTTGGCATCCTCGCCTCTCGCATCAAGGCCGTCGAGGCGGCGATCCGCCCGGTTCTCGATATCATGCAGACCGTTCCTCCATGGGTCTATCTCATTCCAGCGGTCATGATCTTCAGCCTGGGGCGGGTGCCCGCGATCATCGCGACGATCGTCTACGGCATACCGCCGATGCTGCGCCTGACGACGCTCGCCTTCAACCAGGTTCCGAAGGACATGCTCGAACTCGGCCAGGCGATCGGCGCCTCGCCCCGCTCCATCCTCTTCAAGATCGAAATTCCCGCGGCAAAGCCGACCCTGCTCGTCGGCCTCAATCAATGCATCCTGCTGTCGCTTGCGATGGTCGTCCTGGCTGGCCTGGTCGGAGCGGGCGGGCTCGGCGCCGAGGTGACGCGGGGCTTGACGCGAATGGAGATGGGCCTTGGCCTGCGTGCCGGGCTTGCGATCGTTGCGGTCGCACTTCTTCTCGACAGGCTCTCGCGTGGCGCGCTTCAGCGTGACCGAACCCGGGCAACGGGCTGATTGGATCTCACCATGCGGCACAGCTTCTTCTGCATCGATTCACACACCTGCGGCAATCCGGTCCGGGTCGTCGCCGGGGGCGGTCCTTTGCTTCCGCATCTGCCGATTTTCGAGCGCCGCGAGATCTTCGTCCGCGACTATGACTGGATCCGCCGGGCGCTGATGTTCGAGCCGCGCGGCCACGACGTGATGTCCGGCGCCATCGTCTATCCCGCCTTCCGGGACGACTGTGACTTCGCGGCGCTCTTCATCGAAGTCAGCGGTTGCCTGCCAATGTGCGGCGCCGGCACCATCGGCCTTTCGACGGTCGTCATCGAGGAAGGTCTTGTCCGACCCAGAACGCCGGGCACCCTGTCGATCGAGACGCCGGCCGGAAAAGTGGACGTCAAGTACGAGATGGACGGCGCTTTCGTCAGAAGCGTCCGCCTGTTCAATGTCGCGAGCTACCTGCACGAAGCGGACGTGGAGGTCGATGTTCCCGGTGTCGGACGCCTCGTCGTCGACATCGCCTATGGCGGCAACTTCTACGCGGTCGTCGAGCCTCAGCGGAACTGGCCGGGCCTTGACGGCACGACAGCGTCCGAACTCGTCAGCCTCAGCCAGAAGCTCCGCGATGCGCTTGCAGACGTTTGCGATCCCGTGCATCCCGAGGATGAACGCATTCGCGGCGTCCACCACGCCATCTGGTGCGATCGCGCAAGGGACGAAACCGCCGACGGCCGCGGCGCGGTCTTCTATGGCGAGAAGGCGATCGATCGTTCGCCGGGCGGGACCGGAACGTCCGCCCGCATGGCGCAGCTCTACGGCAAAGGTCGGCTCAAGGTTGGCGAGACCTATCGAAGCGAAAGCCTGATCGGCACGGTTTTCGAAGGACGGGTCGAGGCGGCCACCAAGGTCGGGACGCACGAGGGCATCATGCCGAGCATCGGCGCATGGGCGCGGATCACCGGGCACAATACGATCTTCGTCGACGACCGCGATCCATTGGCCCATGGATTTCAGATCAGATGAACGGGCGTGATCGAGGCACCGCGAGAATACCGGCCCACACGCGCGTTCACTGCCGGGTGTGACCAGGAGAGCCAAGCGTAATGGGACACTCCATTCAATCATCGTCGGCGGGGAGATCCGCGCAGGTGCGGCGGCTGAAAATCGGCTTCATCCTCGCGCGATCCTTCACGCTGTCGGCCTTCGCGCTGTTCGTCGACACCCTTCGGCTGGCGAGCGACCAGCTCGACCGGTCGGGCCGGGTCCTCGCCGATTGGCAGGTCCTCGGCAGCACGCGGCACCTGATCACCTCGAGTTGCGGTGTTCAGGTCGCTCCCACCTCCGACTTCGTCGATCCCTGCCAATTCGACTACATTGCCGTCGTGGGCGGCCTTCTGACTGTCGAACAACCGGTCGACCATGACACCATCCGGTTTCTCAAACACGCCGCTTCGAAAAGGGTTCCGTTAATCGGCCTGTGTACCGGTTCCTTCATTCTCGCGGAAGCGGGCCTGATGAAAGAACACGCGACCTGTGTGAGCTGGCTTCATTATCAGCAGTTCCGCGAACGCTTTCCTGATCACGAAGCCCGGCCTGACCGGCTGTTCAACCTGGACCGCAAGCGCGGCTCCTGCGCAGGGGGAAGCAGCGCCGCCGATCTCGCGGCCGCCCTGGTGAGGCGGCACATCAGTTCGGATGCCGAGCGTAACGCGCTTGAAGTGCTGCAGATTGAAAAGGCCCGATCGCAGTTCGACAACCAGACGCGCCAGCCGCTCCGCGATCATGTCGAAGACTCGCGTGTTGCGGCCGTTCTGATAACCATGGAACAGCATCTCGAAGGTGGAATCACCATTGAAGGGCTTGCGGCTTCGGTGGGGCTTTCGAGGCGCCAACTCGAGCGGCTGTTTACTGAAAAGACGAGAATGTCTCCCGCTCTGGCCTTTCGGCGCCTTCGCTTGGACCGGGCGAAGCAGATTTTGCTGACGAGCAGGAAACCCATAATCGAGGTTGCCCTAGATGTGGGGTTTGTGAACACTTCGCATTTTACCAAGGAGTTTCGGCGCACCTACGGCCGGACGCCTGCGGAAATCCGCGATTCCGCAGCCCGCGAACGGCAAGCGCCTGGCGAGAAGGGGCTGGCGAGATTAAACACGTAGGCCGGCTGCAACGTCTCCAAACCGTCACCAAGGGCGCAGCTCTTGCCAATTTGCGGTTGAATAAAGGGACATCTCGGTTAATCTGTTAGCGGCACCAAGACATTGCACAGATCCGGCTGGCGTCGGAGATGGTGTATTCTGGTGGCCAAATGGGATGTGCGGTGCTCCGTGTCCTTATAGTATTTGTCTCTGTTCTTCTTGCGGTTCCTAGCCTCTCCAGCGCCGTTGCGCAGGAGTCTTCACCCGCGCCGGCCGCCAAGTCCGCTCCGGCCGAAAAGGTTTCGCAGATCAAGCTGGGCTATCTTCGTGCCTATGCACCGCAACTGGCACTTTCGGTGCTGGACGTGCCGCCGAGCGATGAAGGCGTTGCGGGGGCGAAGGTCGCAATCGGCGACAACAACACGACCGGTACCTTCCTTAAGCAGAAGTTTACGCTCGATGTGTCCGAGGTGAAGCCGGATGCCGATGTCGTGCCGGCTTTCATTGACATGATGTCGAGGGGCGTTCGCTACATTCTGGCCGATCTCTCCGCCACGCAACTCCTGTCGATTGCCGACCTTGCTCGCGACAAGGGCGTCCTGATCTTCAACGTTGGCGCCACGGACGACCGTCTGCGCGAGGAGGACTGCCGAGCGAACGTCTTCCACACGGCGCCGACCCGCACCATGCTCGCCGACGGCCTGGCGCAGTATCTGGTCTGGAAGCAGTGGCGGCGATGGGTACTGATCTATGGCTCGCATGAGCCGGACATGCTGTTTGCCGATGCGCTCCGCCGTGCCGCGACCCGCTTCGGCGGCGAGATCGTCGCGGAAAAGGAGTTCACCGACACCGGCACCGCGCGGCGGACGGACACCGGAGTGGTCCAGATCCAACGGCAGATGCCGGTCTTCACTCAGGATTTCCCCGAGCACGATGTGCTGCTCGTGGCGGACGAAAGCGAGGTTTTCGGAACCTATGTGCCGTTCCGGACCTGGATTCCGCGCCCGGTAGCCGGAACCGCCGGCCTGGTCCCCTCCGCCTGGCATCCGGCCAGCGAGCAATGGGGCGGCACGCAGATACAGAACCGCTTCGCCAAGGCGAATGGCAGACGCATGTTGTCGAAGGACATGGCCGCGTGGACGGCAGCGAGAATTATCGGCGATGCTGCCACGCGCACGCAAAGTGCCGATCCCGAAAAGCTCGCGGCCTTCATTCGCGCCGATGATTTTTCGATCGCCGCCTTCAAGGGGCAGAGGCTGACCTTCAGGAAATGGAACTGGCAGTTGCGCCAGCCGATCTTCCTGGGAGATGGCCGTTCCGTCGTGTCGACGTCGCCGCAGGAGGGATTCCTGCATCAGGTTTCCGAACTCGACACGCTCGGGATCGATCAGCCGGAGACCCAATGCAAGCTGAAATAGGCGACAGCGGCCCGCGTCCAAGCGGACGCGCTAAAGTTGCTGTAGCGCTTTGAAATGCAGCAAACAGGGAGAGAGCCAGATGCTGCGAGGACTGACCTTTCTTTCGGCCGGACTTGTTGTGGCGGCAAGCTTCGGGTCGCCGGCGTTCGCCTATATGGTCTATGTCTCCAACGAGAAGGACAACACGGTAACCGTCGTCGACTCGACCACGATGGAGGTGGTCCGCACCATCGATGTCGGCCAGCGACCGCGCGGCATCACGATTTCGCACGACGGCAAGTTCATCTATCTCTGCGCGAGCGACGACGACACGATAGAGATCATCGATACGACAACCTACGAGATCGTCGGAGCGCTGCCGTCCGGACCGGACCCCGAGCTGTTCGTCCTCTCTCCCGACGGCAAGACACTCTACGTCGCCAATGAGGACGACAATCTGGTCACCGTCATCGACCTCGAGAGCAAGAGTGTGGCGATGGAAGTGCCGGTTGGCGTGGAACCCGAGGGAATGGGTATCAGCCCGGACGGGAAATCGTTGGTCAACACCTCGGAAACGACCAACATGGCCCACTTCATCGACACCGAGACCCACGAGATCACCGATAATGTGCTCGTCGATGCCCGGCCGCGCTTCGCCGAGTTCAAGCCCGACAATTCCGAGGTCTGGGTCAGCGCCGAAATCGGCGGCACCGTCTCGGTCATCGACAATGCGAGCCGTGAGGTGAAGCACAGGATCAACTTCGAGATTCCCGGTTTGCGCTCGGAATCGATCCAGCCTGTCGGCGTGCGCATCACTGCCGACGGCAAGAAAGCCTATGTGGCGCTCGGCCCGGCCAATCGCGTCGCCGTGGTCAATGCGGAGACTTATGAAGTTGAAAAATACATCCTGGTCGGGCAACGGGTCTGGCAGCTCGCTTTCACGCCGGACCAGAAGACGATCATCAGCACCAACGGCGTTTCGAACGACATCACCTTCATCGACGTCGCGACTGATGAAGCGGTTCAGTCGGTGACCGTCGGGGCGCTGCCATGGGGGGTGGTCGTCAGCCCGAACTGATGCACGGCAAAAGCCGTCCAGTCAGAAAGCAAGAGACGACACGTGGTCTGTTCCCGATCTGCCGGAGAAAGGTTTGCAAGGAACGACCACCATCAAATAGGCTGGGATTCGGGTTAACTTTGCCGTTCGCGGAGGAACACGACACCATGCAGCATGTTAAGGCCAATGATGGAGTGAGCTTGCCTGCCGCACTTGACGTGGCGGGGGTCAAACATTCCTACGGCCACAAGCAGGTTCTGTCCGACGTTTCCTTTTCGATCGCACCACAACGCTTCACCGTCTTGCTCGGCCTCAACGGTGCCGGCAAGACGACGTTGTTCTCCTTGATCACCCATCTCTACAGCACCCGCCACGGCACGATCCGCATCTTCGGTCACGACGTCGGCCGGGAACCGGGCGAGGCACTGCGCCGCCTCGGCATCGTGTTTCAGGCGCGCACGCTCGATCTCGATCTGAGCATCTACCAGAATCTCTCCTACCACGCCTCACTGCACGGCATCGGGCGAAGAGAGGCCCTGACGCGGATTACGGCGCTGCTCGACCAGATCGACATGAGCGATCGGTTGCACGACAAGGCACGCAGCCTCTCCGGCGGGCAGATGCGTCGCATCGAGATCGTGCGCGCTTTGTTGCATCGTCCGCCGCTTCTCTTGCTCGACGAGGCGACCGTGGGGCTCGACATCCAGTCGCGTGCCGAGATCCTTTCCACCATCCGTAAGTTAGTGGTTACCGATGGCATCAGCGTCTTCTGGGCCACCCACCTCATCGATGAGGTCGAGGAAACCGATCATGTCATCATACTCGACAAGGGCCGGGTGCTCGCGGACGGCAGGGTCGATGACGTCGTCCGTTCCTGTGGCGCAGACAGCATTCGAGAGGCCTTCGCGATCCTGACCGGGGTCGCTTCGGTTCCGGCCAATGGAGAACGTCGATGACTTTGCAATCTGCCGCAGGCCCCATTTCGGCAGGCCGCGCCATGGAGCGCGGCTTCGGCGCCCGCCAATACCTCGTGTGCCTCAAGGGCATCCTGATCCGGGAAGGACTGCGCTTTCTCAATCAGCGAGAGCGCTTCATCTCGTCGCTGGTTCGTCCGCTCCTGTGGCTCTTCGTGTTTGCCGCAGGCTTCCGCCAAGTGCTTGGTGTCTCCATCATCCCGCCCTACAAGACCTACGTGTTGTACGAGGTCTATATCACGCCGGGCCTTTGCGGCATGATCCTGCTGTTCAGCGGCATGCAGTCGTCGCTGTCGATGGTCTACGACCGGGAGATGGGCAACATGCGGACCCTGCTGGTCAGCCCGTTTCCGCGCTGGTTCCTGCTGGTGTCGAAGCTGCTCGCCGGCGTCACCGTATCGATCCTGCAGGTCTATGCCTTTCTCGCCATCGCCTGGTTCTGGGGCGTCAAGCCGCCGTGGACCGGCTACCTGCTGGTGCTGCCGGCGCTGTTCCTCTCAGGGATGATGCTGTGCTCGCTCGGAATGCTTTTGTCGTCGATGATCAAGCAACTGGAGAATTTCGCGGGGATCATGAACTTTGTGATCTTCCCGATGTATTTTGCCTCTCCCGCGCTCTATCCCCTATGGCGCATTCAGGAATCGAGCCCGCTTCTCTACAAGATCTGCCTTGCAAACCCGTTCACTTATGCCGTCGAGCTGATCCGCTTCGCCCTTTATGGGCAGGTCGACTGGGGATCGCTCATGTTCGTGGTTGCGTTCACCACCCTGTTTCTGGGCGGTGCGATCCTCGCCTATGATCCATCGACGGGCTTGCTCGGCCGCAAGCAGGACACCGGAGGAAATGCCTGATGGGGTGGCTCTCCCTGAAACGCCTCGTGCCCGCCGCGGCGGTCGCTGCGATAGCCGCATGGCCGGTCTTTGCGGCGCAGGGAGACGACCCGGATTGGCCGTGCATCCAGCGCAAGGTCCCGGAACTTTCGCTCGGCCAGATCTGGACCAGTGGCGAACTGCCGCCAACGGCGGCCGACTGGTCCAAGGATGCGGCCATTTCTGCCTTGGTGCCGGAACTGTCGGCCCGTCGCGTTCCGCTTCCGGAGGCGCAGCAGAAGATCAAGACCTATGCGGAAGGCCTGCCCGCGGGTGAGAGAGAGAAGCGCATGACCATGCTCGTGCAGGGTCTGTTCGACCATATGAACCGGGAGCGCTCGGACGTTATCGCCGGTATTGGGCGCTACGCCCACAGGCAGAGGGACATGGCGGCATTCCTGCGGCAGGAGGCGTCTGCCGTGGACGCCTTGCGGGCGAAGCCCGACGCCGACCCGAACGAGCTGACCGCACGGAGCGATCGGCTGGTGTTCCAGACACGCGTTTTTCGGGAGCGGACGGAGTCGCTGGGCTTTGTCTGCGAGGTGCCGACGCTGATCGAGCAGCGCTTGTACGCTCTGGCCAAGACGATTGCGCAAGCGCTGAAAGACCAGTGAGCCTTGGAGGTCCGCGGCTGCCGGAGACCTGCGGCGCCGTGCGTTTTTTGGGGCGGGCAAAGGTCGCTGCAGCACTTTCAATCGCTGCATGATGGGCCATGCAGCAGGCGGAGGTTCGCGGACGAATTGACGCTCGTTTATCGCACGCGTATCCTCCTGCCAGGCTTTCCATCGGGCACCTCGTGAAGGCCTGTTGTCGATCGGCATGCAAAGCACGCGAGCGAACGTGATTGCTGTGCGCGCCGCGCAGGGAAGGGTGCTCTATTGAACCTCGTCGATCTCATCCTGACCGTCTGCATGTTGGCCAACCCTACCAATTGCCGCACCGAGCACCTGTATTTCGAGGCGCGGGGAACGCTTTTCCAGTGCATGATGTTGGCTCCGGCCGAGATCGCGAAGTGGTCCGAGAGCCATCCGACACTGAAGATTGTGCGCTGGAAATGTGCGTTCCCCGACAAGGGCCGGGAAACGTGACGTTGCGTTGGGAGGTAGTATCGCGTTGGGAGGTCGTATCATGAACATATCGCGGCGCACGCTTTGCGCGGCGGCATTGCTGGCAGTTGCAAGCCCGCTGGGCTTCCCTGCCCTGGCAAACCCCGCCGTTCCGAAGATACGGGTGGGTGTCCTGAAGTTCGGCACGGTGAACTGGGAACTCGACACCATCAAGTACAACAAATTCGATGCGGCCAACGGCATCGACCTGGAGGTCGTCTATTTCGCCGGGGAGGACGCCACCAACGTGGCGATGCTTGCGGGCGACCTGGACGTCATCGTTTCCGACTGGTTGTGGGTGTCGCGCCAGCGTTCGCAGGGCGAGGACCTCACGCTCGCACCCTACTCGACCGCCGTTGGCGCCATCATGGTCAAGGAGGACGCGCTAATTCGCGCCATCCCCGACCTCGTTGGGAAGAAAATCGGTGTGACCGGTGGTTCGCTCGACAAGAGCTGGCTTCTAATCCAGGGGCTTGCGCGGCGTGACCACAAGATAGATCTGACCAAGGAGAGCGAGATTGTTTTCGGCGCCCCGCCATTGCTGTCGGAAAAGGCCGTCTCCGGCGAGCTCGATGCGGTCTTGAATTTTTGGCATTTCTGCGCGCGGCTTGAAGCAAACGGCTTCCGCCGCCTGATTGGCGCCGACGATGCGGCGAGGGCGCTTGGGGCGTCGGGCCCGGTCTCGGCCTTGGGATATGTATTCCACGACAAATGGGCGAACGAAAACCCGGATGTGGCGATGAACTTTATCAAGGCAAGCGCGCAGGCCAAGAAACTTCTGGCTCAATCCGACGCCGAATGGCAGCGTCTGGCGCCTGTCGTGCGAGCCGAGGGCAGGGAACTCGAGGTGCTGCGTGATCGCTATCGTGAAGGCATTCCGAACCGGCCTCTCGCCGAAGAGGAAAGCGATGCCGCCAAGCTATATGACCTCCTTGCAGAACTGGGTGGCGAAAAGCTCGTCGGCGAGGCGCGCCACATGGCTCCAGGGACCTTCTGGGCTGCATTGAAGACATGATGGCAGCCTTCGGATCGGAAAAAGGTGCACCCGCAAGCCGGCGCAGGCGCACGGTCCCTCGCGGGATCGGCAGCATCCTGCCTGCGGTGACGGCCGTGGCATCGCTCCTCGGATTGTGCCTGCTCTGGAGCCTCGCGGCCGAGATCTGGCCGAGCCGGGCGTTTCCGCCGCCGCTCGAGGTCTGGCGGGTGCTTCTCAAGGAGGCGGCGAGCGGCGAGCTTGGCTATCACCTGGCGATGACGCTTTGGCGGGTCGCAGCCGCCTACGTCGTCGCCATGGTTGTCGGGTCAGTCATCGGTGTCCTGCTCGGCACGCACCGGCGGGCGGATTCCTTCTTCAATCCATGGCTTGTCCTTTTTCTCAACCTCCCGGCCCTGGTCGTTATCGTGCTCGCCTACATCTGGTTCGGCCTGACGGAGGCTGCCGCGATCGGCGCGGTCGCGATTAACAAGATACCCAATGTCGTCGTCACGATGCGTGAGGGTGCGCGCGCGCTCGATCCCCGGTTTGCGGAAATGGCCACCGTCTACCGGCTGGGGCGGCTCGACCGTATCCGCCACGTGCTGATGCCGCAGTTACAGCCCTATTTCGCCGCCGCCTCGCGCTCCGGCATTGCGCTGATCTGGAAGATCGTGCTCGTCGTCGAGCTGCTCGGCCGCTCCAGCGGCGTCGGCTTCCAGATCTACCTGTATTTTCAGATATTCGATGTTGCCGCCATCCTGGCCTACACGCTAGCTTTCGTGGCCATCATGCTGTTGATCGAACTCCTTCTGGTGCAGCCACTTGAACGACATGCAACCCGCTGGCGTCGCCGCCCCGCTTAAGGTCGACATTACCGAGAAGACGTTCCGGTCGGCGGAGGGCGTTACGATTGTCGCGTTGCGCGGACTTTCCTTCGAGGTAAGGCAGGGCGAATTCGCCTGTCTGCTGGGGCCGTCCGGCTGCGGCAAGACCACAACCCTGCGGATCCTGCTGGGTCTCGATCGGCAATTTTCGGGCAACTATCAGTTGCCCGAAGGCGGCTCCAACCGCATTGCTGCGGTCTTCCAGGAGCCGGTACTGCTCCCCTGGCGGACGGTGGAGCAGAATGTCCGCCTTGCGCTGTCTCCGCACCTCCGGGACAAGGAGCTGGACTGGCTGTTCGATATACTGGGTCTTTCGGCAATGCGGTCGCTCTACCCTTCGGAGCTTTCGCTCGGCCTTGCGCGCCGCGCCGCCCTGGCACGGGCCTTCGCGACCGAGCCTGCCATTCTTCTTCTGGACGAGCCTTTCACCTCGCTCGATGAACGCACCGCCGACAGATTGCGCCGGCTCCTGATGACGGTGTGGGCGGCGCGGCCAACCACCGCGCTGATGGTGACCCATAATCTGCGCGAGGCCCTCCTGCTTGCCGATCGCATCATCGTTCTCTCACCGCGCCCGGCGCAGGTGCTCGGTATCTTCGAGTTAGACCTCTCGCGCCATTTGCGCGACGCGCCGGCGCTCAACAACCTCGTTTCGGATTTTCACAAGCGGTTTCCGGACGTCGGTTGATCGCGCGGCAAAACGGCCATCCGCTGATTGGCGACGGCTCAGAAGCAGCGGACGTCCGCTTCGGCCTGCGCGCGTCTCAGTTCGGCGATGGCGGATTTCGCCGGTGCACTCTGCCTGAACAGAGCCCCACCTTCGCCTGTCATAAGTCCCAGGCTCCGGAAGGTCTCGGCCGCCTCGTAGCGTTCGTAGGGCACGATCGAGGCGATGACGTCGATGGAACAGGAACAACTTTCGAGCGCGCCCCGTGTTTCGCCATTCGCTTTCATGCAGCCATACACATAGTCGACGATTGCAACGGTCGGATAGTTTCCGGCTGCCGATGCCGTCGCAGCACCCGTGAACGCCGCGAGAAAGGCGATCACATCCAAGTTACCGGTGGTCACGATGAAATCTCCAGGTATTGAAGCGTACACAGGACTAGGTCAGGCCGATCTGCGTGCTGTATTATTATAGTAATTACCGCGGCGGAACAGATCTAAATCTTGTAGATATTAGTAATATATGTTTTGCACAGCAGCATTTTTTTGCTGTCGCGCCACATGCACAGCGTATATTTAATCTTGCGTTAACCGGTCTAATCGCCTATTCTGATTGATGTTTCCGGCTTCAAGCCTTGTCTCTTGGGAGCGTAAAGTCGCGTAGGTCAAGAGGACGGGCAATAACGGTGCCCTCTGCCCATCCAACTGAACCGTGAAACGCTGAAGACAGCAGATATCCCACGACAAGCACGACAGAGCTTGGGCTGGCCTTGTGGTCGCCCGAGGATTGTGATGACGCGCCTCGGGTCCACATCGACATCGGGAGGAATCCGCATGCGCATACTCCGAAAACTATGTCTGCCGATGACCGCCGCTGGAATTTTGACGGCGGCCCTTGCCGGAAATGCGTTCGCCAATGACGAACTGGCGAAACTGGCGTCCGACGCGAAGAACTGGGCGATGCCCACCGGCGACTATGCAAACACCCGCTATTCGAAACTGAACCAGATCAACAAGGACAACGTCAAAAACCTTCAGGTCAAATGGACGTTCTCCACTGGCGTATTGCGCGGCCATGAAGGCGGCCCGCTCGTGATTGGCGATGTGATGTACGTCCATGCGCCGTTCCCGAATACCGTCTATGCGCTTGATCTCAAGAACGACGGGAAGATCCTCTGGAAATACGAGCCAAAGCAGGATTCGAGCGTCATTCCGATCATGTGCTGCGACACGGTCAACCGCGGTCCGGCCTACGGTGACGGCAAGATCATCCTGTACCAGGCCGACACGATGGTCACGGCGCTCGACGCCAAGACCGGCAAGGTCGCCTGGCAAGCCCAGAATGGCGAGAAAATCGACGGGAGCCTGGCCGAGTCCGGCACCTCCGCTCCCATGATCGTCAAGGACAAAGTAATCGTTGGCATATCGGGTGCCGAATTCGGCGTCCGCGGCCATATCACCGCCTACAATCTCAGCGATGGCAAGCGCGTGTGGCGGGCCTATTCCACGGGTCCTGATTCGGAAACGCTGATTGATCCGGAGAAGACCACCCATCTCGGCAAGCCTGTAGGCAAGGACTCCGGGATGAACACCTGGGAAGGCGAGCAGTGGAAGACCGGCGGCGGTACGACATGGGGGTGGTACGCCTATGATCCAAAGCTCAACCTGATCTACTACGGTACGGGGAACCCCTCGACCTGGAACCCCAACCAGAGACCCGGCGACAACCGCTGGTCGATGACGCTCATGGCGCGTGACGTCGATACGGGGGAAGCCAAGTGGCTTTACCAGATGACCCCGCACGACGAATGGGACTTTGACGGCGTCAACGAGAACATTCTCGTCGACGGCATGCAGATCAACGGTCAACCGCGCGACGTCGTTGTGCATTTTGACCGCAACGGCTTCGCCTATACCCTGGACCGTGCAACGGGTGAGCTTCTGGTTGCCAAGAAGTACGATCCGACGGTGAACTGGGCGACCGAGGTCGTGATGGATCCCAAGAGCGAACAGTACGGGCGTCCGCAAGTTGTGAAAGAGTTCTCTACCGAATACAACGGCGAGGACGTTAACACCAAGGGTGTTTGCCCGGCAGCACTTGGAACCAAGGACCAGCAACCGGCAAGCTATTCGCCAAAGACGAAACTGTTCTACGTGCCGACCAACCATGTCTGCATGGACTACGAGCCGTACAAGGTGGGTTACACGGCCGGTCAGCCCTATGTGGGCGCGACCGTGACCATGTACCCCACACCCAAGAGCCACGGCGGCATGGGTAATTTCATTGCCTGGGACGCGGCCAAGGGTGAGATCGTCTGGTCGAAGCCGGAGCAGTTCTCGGTGTGGTCAGGTGCGCTCGCGACTGAAGGCGACGTCATCTTTTATGGCACGCTCGAAGGCTACATCAAGGCGGTGGATACGGCGGGAAATGAACTCTACAAGTTCAAGACACCCTCCGGCATCATCGGCAACATCAACACCTTCGAACATGACGGCAAGCAGTACATTGCAGTTCTGTCGGGTGTTGGCGGCTGGGCCGGCATCGGACTCGCCGGCGGCCTTCTCGGGGCCGAAGGTGCAGCAGAGTGGCAACAGGCGGTGGCCGGCGAGAAAGCTCCGACCGACGAAAGCCAAAGCATCTCCACGGCAGGTCTGGGTGCAGTCGGCGGCTATGCTGGCCTGGCGAACTACACGACGCTCGGCGGGCAGCTGACCGTCTTCGGTCTTCCGGACCAATGACCTGTTTTGCAGTGGTGGGGCGGTGCCTGTGGCGCCGCCCCATCAGATGCCGGCCGCCCGAGGCAACGACCGCCGGGCGGTCCGGATCCCCGTTCGTTCCGGTTTTCCCAAAGCGTGGAGTTGTTGATGGTTTCCCGTAATGCAGTTCTGGCGCTCGGCGCCGTGTTCCCGCTCTTGATCCCCGGAAATGTTACAGCGGCTGACGACAAGGAAAAAGCCGCAGCAGTCAAAGAAGAAGACGGCAAATACTTCGATGCCGAGGGAAACCCGACATTCAAGTTTCAGAGCGACGGAACGGTCGATTGGTACACCTTCAGTGGCTACCGGCGCTATCACTCCGACTGTCATGTCTGTCACGGTCCTGATGGGATGGGCTCGAGCTATGCACCCGCCCTGGCCACAAGCTTGAAGAACATGGATTATTCCACTTTCCTCTCGATCGTTGCGGAGGGACGCAAGAACGTCGGCGGCGGCAAGGAAAACGTCATGCCGGCATTCGGCGACAACAAGAACGTCTATTGCTACCTCGACGACATCTACGTCTACCTGCGCGCCCGCGCCGTCGGCGCCGCGCCCCGAGGTCGTCCGCCCAAGAAGGCCGATAAGCCCGAAGCGGCAAAGGCCTACGAGTCGTCCTGCATGGGTGAATGACCATGGCATACCGCGTCCGTCGGATCTGCAAGATAGCCCTCATCTCCACAGCGATGGCCGTCCTGACGCCGTTGCAGACACAATCCCAGGGCGCCGGGCTCGGGGCCGCTGGCGAACTGGTCGACCCGGACAGGCTGCGGGTCTGCGCCGACCCGTCCAATATGCCCTTCTCCGACCAGAGCGGCGAGGGATTCGAGGACAAGCTGGCAGAGATGGTCGCAACCGCGACAGGACGAAGTTCCGTCACCCATACGTGGTTCCCCTCGGTCACTGGTTTTGTGCGCAATACCCTCGGCGCCAATCGCTGCGACATCATCATGGGCTATGCCCAGGGGGACGAACTCGTCCAGAATACCAACGCCTATTATCGCTCCTCCTACGTGCTGCTTTACAAGAGGGACGGCGACCTTGCCGGCGTCGAGACGCTGACCGATCCGAAACTTGCAGACAAGAAAATCGGCGTGGTCCAGGGAACGCCACCCTCCGCGAACATGGCAATCGCAAAACTGATGCGCAAAGCGAAGGTCTACCCTCTCATGGTCGACACGCGGGTAGCGCCATCGATGGCGGAGGTCATGATCAGGGACGTGCTGGCCGACGTGATCGACGCCGCCGTGGTCTGGGGCCCGATGGCAGGCTATTACGCGCGCAAGTCCGGTGCCGATCTGGCGCTCGTGCCCCTGACCAGGGAGAAGGGCGGCCAGCGCATGATCTATCGGATCACGATGGGGGTGCGGCCCTCCGACCAGCAATGGAAACGCACACTCAACGCCTTCATCAGGGACAACCAGGCGGAAATCAACAAGCTCCTGCTCTCATATGGCGTCCCGCTGCTCAATGAACACGACGAGAGGATCACGCAGTGATGTTCGAGTCCCTTGCGACACTGGAAATGCGGGATGCCGGAGATACCGCGGTGTCATCTGCATCCGGTGACCGCCGATGGTTGGAGGGGCTAGATCTTGTTTGGCTCATCCTGGCGACCCGGTCCATGGCGGAGGTGAGAATCAAGGGAGGATAACGACATGGACGTACGCGCCGCCGTCGCCACTGAGGCCGGCAAACCACTGCAAATCATGACGGTTCAGCTCGAAGGGCCGAAGGCCGGCGAGGTGCTGGTCGAGGTCAAGGCGACCGGCATCTGCCACACCGATGATTTCACCCTCTCCGGCGCCGATCCGGAAGGGCTGTTCCCGGCGATCCTCGGCCACGAGGGCGCTGGCATCGTCGTCGACGTCGGCCCCGGCGTCACCTCGGTGAAGAAGGGCGACCATGTCATTCCGCTCTATACCCCGGAATGCCGCGCCTGCCCGTCGTGCCTCAGCCGCAAGACCAATCTCTGCACCGCCATCCGCGCCACGCAAGGGCAAGGGCTGATGCCGGACGGCACCTCGCGGTTTTCGATCGGCAAGGACAAGATCCACCACTATATGGGCTGCTCGACCTTTGCCAACTTCACCGTGCTGCCGGAGATCGCCGTCGCCAAGGTCAATCCCGACGCGCCGTTCGACAAGATCTGCTACATCGGCTGCGGGGTGACCACCGGCATCGGCGCGGTGATCAACACCGCCAAGGTGGAAATGGGATCGACCGCGATCGTCTTCGGTCTCGGCGGCATCGGTCTGAACGTCATCCAGGGGCTTCGGCTTGCCGGTGCCGACATGATCATCGGCGTCGATCTGAACAACGACAAGAAGCCCTGGGGCGAAAAATTCGGCATGACCCACTTCGTCAACCCGAAGGAGGTCGGCGACGACATCGTGCCCTATCTCGTCAACATGACGAAGCGCGGCGCCGACCAGATCGGCGGCGCCGACTACACCTTCGACTGCACCGGCAATGTCAAGGTGATGCGCCAGGCGCTCGAGGCCTCGCATCGCGGCTGGGGCAAGTCGGTGATCATCGGGGTGGCCGGCGCCGGCCAGGAGATAGCCACCCGGCCGTTCCAGCTGGTCACCGGCCGCACCTGGATGGGTACCGCCTTTGGCGGCGTGCGCGGGCGCACCGACGTGCCGAAGATCGTCGACTGGTACATGGAGGGCAAAATCGCAATCGACCCGATGATCACCCACACGCTGCCGCTCGACGACATCAACAAGGGCTTCGAACTGATGCATTCCGGCGAGAGCATCAGGAGCGTCGTGATCTACTGAGCGCATCGGTACGATTTAAGGGAACACGCAGCAGGCCGGAGCGCCGCCGCATGCGAGACGGATCGGGCTTCGACACAACAGGGAGGACAAGCAATGGCAAGTTCAATCAGCATTCATCCGGCGGTGGATGGCGGCATCAGACCCGCCAGCCCGGATTTTGCCGGAGGTACGCTTGTTTGTGGCTGCACGGACAGGCCGGTTAAGGTCAGGATCGAGGGCCAGATCGCCCACAATCACGCTTGCGGCTGCACCAAGTGCTGGAAGCCCAGCGGCAGCAATTTCTCCATCGTCGCCGTTGTTCCACATGATAAGGTCACCGTGCTCGAGAACGGCGACAAGCTGCAGGTGGTCGACCCGTCCGCGCTGATCCAGCGGCACGCCTGCAAGCAATGCGGCGTTCATATGTATGGACCGGTGGAGCGGGAACATGCCTTCCAGGGGCTGGACTTCATCCACCCCGAGCGCTTCCAGGAGTCGGGCTGGGCGCCTCCGGGCTTCGCGGCTTTCGTCTCCTCGATCATCGAATCAGGTGTCGATCCGAGCCGCATGGATGGCATTCGCGCTCGCCTGAGGGAGCTGGGGCTGGAGCCCTATGACTGCCTGTCGCCAGCCCTGATGGACTATGTTGCCACCTGGGTCGCGAAGAAATCGGGCGCGCTTCCGAGCTGATCGCGCAGGCAGATTTGATGCGGACCTGTCAGTGTCCTGACCAAGACGCTGACAGGATGCCGTGCCGTGTAGTTTGTTGTATTGCGAGCCCAAAACTCCATTCTCATGTCGCCCCGCAGTGGCGTGTGCTGATGGCCTCTTTTGCACTTCACATCCTCTTCTTTGTGCTGAAAACGGGTTGAAGTCGGAGACCGGACGCACGATTCTTATGTCATCGGAAACGTGGAGGTCCACGTGATGGGACGGACAGTGCATCATTACTTCATCTTCGAAACGGCTGGCGGTTTCTGCGGCATCGCCTGGAACGACAACGGCATAACGCGCTTCCATCTGCCGACAAAAGATGCCGGCGCGACCGAGCGAATGCTGCTGCGCCGTCTTCCCGATGCCGAATCCGGCACGCCCACGCCCGAGGTGCTCGAAGCGGTCGCGGCCGCGAAGCGTTACTTCGAGGGCGAGGAAATTGATTTCTCCGGCTTCAAGCTTGATCTCGCCGGGCAAGAAGCGTTTTTCAGGCAAGTTTATGCCGCTGCGCGGCGGGTCTGCTGGGGGCAGACGACCACCTACGGAGCGTTGGCGAAGCAGCTCGGCGCAGGACCGGAAGCGGCGCGGGACGTCGGCCAAGCCATGGCGAAGAATCCGATCCCGCTGATTATTCCCTGCCACCGCGTGCTGGCCGCCGGCGGCAAGATCGGCGGTTTCTCCGCGCCGGGCGGTGCATCGGCAAAGACGCGCATGCTCGAACTGGAAGGCGTTCATGTCGGCGCGCCGCCGGCGGTGCAACAATCCTTCGGCTTCTGAAGCGCGTCGCATTCAAACGGCCCCACGCATGACTACTGTAGCTACAATGAGTTTGCGTCGGCGTCGGTCTACCTAAAATCATAAACGTAATCGACTCGACTACAGCGCCGCGCATCTTATCAGACGCGCAGGCAACCGTTTGGCCGTAACACATCGATCTCGGCATGAATCACGCGGATCAGCGTTAACCACAAATCCATGTAATCCAGGTGCTGGCCTCGGTACCCTTGTTAAAGGATCATTAACGACACTATAAGTTCTTGGGAAATAGATGAAATACGACACAGGCCCCTGAAGAAGTTACAATATTCCGGGCTGTGGAGTTGTGTAAAATTTTAATAAAGGAGTATTTACCTGCGATTGTATGGTTTGTTGCTTCATTGCGCTTGTCATGATTCGATTTACCATCTCAATGAAAACACTCGGCAGTTAACTCTTGCTGTCGATATCCCATCTATATTTTCCGCGTTGTCTGCGGACGTCAGAGTATCTCGTCATGTGCGGTTTTGGTGGCTATTTCGGTTCTGTTCCGGATGGAAAGACTCTTCTTCAGAAGATGACGGCCGCGATTGCCCATCGCGGACCGGACGAGCAGGGCGTTTTCAGCGCACCGCAAGCCGGCCTTGGCCATGTCAGGCTGTCGATCGTCGGACTGGGGGATGGCCAGCAGCCGATGTCCGATGCCACCGGCGAGCTGACGATCGCCTTCAACGGCGAGATCTTCAATTATGTCGAACTGCGCGACGAGCTTCGCGCCAAGGGCCGCCGTTTCCGCACTTCCAGCGACACGGAGGTCATCCTCCATCTTTACGATGAGATGGGTGAGGATTGCGTATCCCGCCTCAACGGCGACTTTGCCTTTGCGCTATGGGACAATCGGCGCCGGCGGATGCTGCTGGCGCGCGACCGCATGGGCGTACGGCCTCTGTTTTATACGATGCGGGCAGGGACGCTCTATTTCGCCTCAGAGATCAAGGCGCTCCTTCAGGTTCCCGGCATTTCCGCGGAGATCGATCCGATCGCGCTCGATCAGATCTTTACGCTCTGGGCTCCGATCGCGCCGCGCACGCCGTTCAAGGACATCTTCGAACTCGAACCGGCAAACCTGATGATTGCCGATGAGCGGGGCGCGACGGCACGGACCTATTGGAATCTGGAGTTTCCGGACCGCGACGCGCCGTCCCGGCATGCGAACGAAGGCCAGGCTGCCGAGGAACTGCGCGCGCTTCTGACCGACGCGACGCGCATCCGCATGCGGGCCGACGTGCCGGTCGGCTCCTATCTGTCGGGCGGCCTCGATTCATCCATCGTTTCGGCGCTCGCCGCCGGCATGGCGCCGCAAGGGCTTCGAACCTTTTCCGTGACCTTCGACAGCGCCGAACATGACGAGAGCGCCTTCCAGACCGAAATGGCCGCCGCTCTCGGCGCCGATCACAGGGCTGTCGCCTGCCAAGCCGGCGATATCGCGAAGGTTTTCCCGGAGGTGGTCCGCTATGCCGAACGGCCGGTGCTTCGAACTGCGCCGGCCCCCTTGTACCAACTCTCCGGGCTGGTGCGCGATTACGGCCTGAAGGTTGTGCTGACAGGCGAGGGGGCGGACGAAGTTTTCGCAGGCTACGACATCTTCAAGGAGGCGCGCGTGCGCCGCTTCTGCGGCCGGCAACCCGGCTCGCGCATGAGGCCGCACCTGTTCCGCAAGCTCTACCCGTATCTCCCGGGGCTCAAGCAGCAGTCGGCCGAATATCTAGCGGCATTTTTCGGCGCCGGGAACGACCCGCTTGACGACCCGCTCTTCTCGCATCGCCCGCGGCTCAAGGGGACGGCAGCGACGAAGATGTTTTTCTCGGGCGACTTGCGTGCCAGGCTGGCGGATTATGATGCGGCCGGTGAGCTCATCAGCCGCCTGCCGGAAACCTTTGGCCGCTGGCATCCGCTGCACCAGGCGCAATATCTCGAAAGCCGCTTCCTTCTGCCGGGCTACATCCTTTCAAGCCAGGGAGACCGCATGGCAATGGCCCATGGGGTCGAAGGCCGCTTCCCTTTCCTCGACCATCGTCTCGTGGAGTTCGCCGCGGGACTGCCGCCGGAAATGAAGCTCAAGGGCCTGGTGGAAAAACACATTCTGCGCGAGGCGACAAAGTGTCTCCTGCCGCCTTCAATCGGAAAGCGGACCAAGCAGCCCTATCGCGCGCCGGACAGCCATTCCTTCAGCGGCCGGGGCGAGCTCGACTACGTGCGCACCGCCATGGGCGAAGAGGCGATTGCCGCCGGCGGCCTCTTCAACGCAAAGGCGGTGACGAAACTTTACGAGAAGTGCCGGGCACGCCCGGCCTCCGGCTTCCGCGACAACGCAGCCTTCGTCGGCATCCTGTCGACGCAACTGTGGCTACAGACATTCACCGGCACGAGCATCCGCACGGCGGAGGCTGCCTGAAGCAAGAATGGAAAGGATGAGACATGACAGAAACGATCAAGGACAGCGTCAAGGCGTTCATCATCGAGAATTTTCTCTTCGGTGATACGTCCTATGAACTCGCCGACACGGCATCGCTGATCGAGAACGACATCATCGATTCGACCGGCGTGCTGGAGCTCGTCGCTTTCATCGAGGACCGTTTCGGCATCGCCATGGCCGACGCCGATATCGTGCCGGCAAACCTCGATTCGCTTGCACGCATTTCCGCATTCATCGCGGCAAAGTCCGCCGTGCCGGTCTCGGCATAGACAGCGACAGGGGCGGGGGCGTCACGCGCATGCGGTTCGAGCAATTTCTCATCAGGAACGCCGGAGCGAACGGCAGCAAGACGGCGCTTGTCACCGAGCGCAAACGGCTCAGCTATCAGGAGTTCGATGATCTCTCGACCCGCCTCGCGGCAGCGCTTACTGCAAATGGCGTGAAGCGGAACGACCGGGTTCTGGTCTTCATGGACAATTGCTGGGAGGCGGCGGTTTCGATCTTCGGGATCCTAAAGGCCGGTGCGACCTTCAGCCCGATCAACGCGTCGACCAAGGCCGACAAGCTTGCCTATATCATCGGCGATTGCGACGCGGCGGCGATCCTCACCCAGGCCAAGCTGATGCCGATCGTCGCGGAGGCACGCGACCTTCTGCCCGGCGCGCCGCCCTTCGTCGCTTCGACGGCGGCGCCGGGAGGCCGGACGCCGGATGGTGCCGTCTCGTTCGAGGATTGCCTGGCGGCGGACCCCCTGCCTGTTCCCCACGGCGGCATCGATGTCGATCTCGCCATGCTGATCTACACCTCCGGGTCGACCGGCCGGCCGAAAGGGGTGATGATGACGCATCGAAACATCGATGCGGCTTCGGAATCGATCACCACCTATCTCCGCAACACGCCGGACGACGTCATCCTCAACGTCCTGCCGCTGGCCTTCGACTACGGCCTCTACCAGCTGTTGATGGCTGTCCGGCTTGGGGCCACGCTCGTCCTCGAAAAATCCTTCGCGTTCCCGCAGGCGATCTTCGAGCGGATTCGCACCGAAGGTGTGACGGGCTTTCCGCTGGTGCCGACGATGGCGGCGATGATCCTGCAGATGCGCGATCTCGAGCCCGGCTTCCTGCCGAGCCTTCGCTATATTTCCAACACCGCCGCGGCGCTCCCGCCGGCCCATATCTCGCGTTTGCGAGAACTCTTCCCCTCTGCCCGGCTCTATTCCATGTACGGCCTGACGGAATGCAAGCGCTGCACCTATCTGCCGCCGGAGCAACTGGACCGTCGGCCCGGATCGGTCGGCATCGCCATTCCCAACACGGAAGCCTTCGTCGTCGACGATGAGGGAAATCGGGTGCCGCCTGGCGTTCCCGGCGAGCTGGTGATCCGGGGTCCGCATGTGATGCAGGGATACTGGCGCAACGATGCGGCGACCGAGCGCATGCTGCGACCCGGCCCGAACCCGTGGGAGAGAGTGCTTTATACGGGAGATCTCTTCCGCACCGACGAGGAAGGCTTCCTCTATTTCGTCGGCCGCAAGGACGACATCATCAAGACGCGCGGCGAGAAGGTGGCGCCGAAGGAAGTCGAGACCGTGCTGCACGCCCATCCGGGAATTGCGGAAGCGGTCGTGATCGGTGTTCCTGATCCGGTGCTGGGGGCTGCAATCGGCGCGCTTGTGGTTCTTTCGGATCCAGCCCTCACCGAGAAGGACGTCATTCGGCATTGCGCTCGCCATCTCGAGGATTTCATGGTGCCGAAGATCGTCGAATTCCGCACCGAACTCCCGAAGACCGATACAGGCAAGGTCAGCCGCAGGCTGGCGGCCGAAACACTGGAGCCCGCAGAATGAACATCCGTCCGGATCAGGATAAATTTATCTTCTCGGCCGATTGCTTGAAGATCGATGCGGCCGCGGAGACGGATCGCATCGTCGAAGGCCTGCGCGCGCAGCTGCGCTGCATGCGCAAACGCGGCCTCGTGCTCGGTCTTTCCGGCGGCATCGATTCCAGTGTCTCGGTGGCGCTCGCCGTCCGCGCCGTCGGCGCGAAGAACGTCTTCTGCATGTTCATGCCGGAAAACGACTCCGATCCGGAGAGCCTCCGCCTCGGCCGGCTGGTGGCGGAAACCTTCGGCGTCAAGGCGGTCGTCGAGGACATCGGACCGACGCTCGCGGCGATGGGCTGCTACGAACGTCGCGACGCTTTCATTCGAGAGCTTGTCCCCGGCTATGGGGCGGGCTGGGCATCGAAGATCGTCATCGCCAATGCGCTCGAAGGCGATGGGTACAACATCTCCTCGCTGGTCGTGCAGGATCCGGAGGGAAAACAGACAAGGTTGCGCATGCCGCCCTCGGCCTATCTCGGCATCGTTGCGGCGACGAACATGAAGCAGCGCACCCGCAAGCAGATCGAATATTACCACGCCGACCGGTTGAACTTCGCCGTTCTCGGAACCCCGAACCGGCTCGAATACGACCAGGGCTTCTTCGTCAAGAACGGCGACGGCGCAGCCGACGTCAAGCCGATCGCGCATCTCTATAAATCGCAGGTCTATGCGCTTGCCGCGCATCTCGAGGTGCCCGAGGAAATCCGCCGCAGGCCGCCGACCACGGACACCTATTCGCTCGCGCAGACCCAGGAGGAGTTCTACTTCTCGCTGCCCTACGACCGCATGGACCTTTGCCTCTATGGCCTCAACAACGGCATCAGTGCCGAGGAGGTCGCCTACGCGGCGCAACTGACGACGATCCAGGTGGAGCGTGTCTGGGCGGATGTTGCGGCCAAGCGCAAGGCGACACGCTACCTGCACCTGGGGCCGCAGCTCGTCGAGCCGGTCGAGGAGATCGGTCACTGACCGGAATGGGGCCAGTGTTCAGCGGTTCCGTTCAGCGCACCTCAGTCAAAGCGACCACCGAACACGCGGTTCCATTGTTCACCTGCGAGCCCGTTCATGAAGCCTTGCGCCTTGCGGAAGGCTTCAACGAGCTCTTCGTCGCGGGAGTGGACGACGGTCGAGGCTGCGTGAACGAACGCAATGCGGCGGCCGAGCATCGCCTCCAGCAGGGCGGGCTGTGTCCGCCCGCGCAGGCCCGCAACGCCGCGCGCGGCCGCATGGTCGATGAGGCAGTCGATGACAGGGCCGGCTTGCCCCGGCGCGGCAAGAACCTGAAGCACCCGGGCGATCCCGCCGGCCCGCACATGGTAGAAAAACGCACCAACGGGCGTGCCGCTGCGAGCGGTGACGGCAGCGAAGACCGGCTCGCCGAATTCCGGTTTATCGACAGCATCCGCGAGCACGTGATCGAGTTGCCCCGGCGCCCAGTCAGGGCGTAAGGCGAACTGCCCCGTCAGCCGTTCGAAGACAGCGGCAAAGGTGTGCCGATCGATGTCCGAGACCTGCAATGCCCCGCGGGCGGGCGGGCTTTCCGCCAGTCCCGACCAGCGCAATTTGCCGCGGTCCATCCTGCTGCGATAAAGGTGATCGACCGAGCGCGCCAGCGGACTCAGCAGGCGGGCCGGGCGGATGCGGCCGGCAACGAGATCGAGCGCAAAAGCCGAAGGCCGGATGACCCGGATCCATTCGAGACTGTATTGGGGAAGCGCGATGCCGCGCAGCTTCGTCCACATCTGCGTGGAAACTTCGCTCGCGGTCTCGCTGAAGGAAAGATCCTGCGGCCCGGCGAGAAAAGCCTTGAGAAGTCGTGCGCCGGCAAGCGGATCGCTCTCGTGCCCCTCGACCATCAGCGATCCGCAGATCGCGGCGCGCAAACGCCTGCCATTGAAGGTCATCGGCAGCGCATTCACGCCGACAAATCCGGAAATGCGCCCGCCGCCGTTGACGTAGACGAGCGGTAAAATCTCCGGATCGCATCCGGGCGCTTCCAGATAGAGCTGGCGGAGATAGTCGATGAAGGTGGGCGGCGTGGTTTTCCCGTTGCGAAACACTCTCTGAAACAGCCCGGCAACGGCCGGCATGTCCGCCGCTTGCAGAGGACGGATATCGCTCATCTTGCGCGTCCTTCGCCGGCTGGGCTTTCGTTCGCGCGTTTCTGCACCAAGGCCACACGTGGTTTGCCGGTTGCATCCGTGGCAAATGTCACGACGTCGTAGGCCTTGGCTCGGGCGAGAAGTGCTGCCGCCTGCCGTTCCTGCCCTTCTCCGAACTCGAACAACAGCCAGCCGCCCGGCTTCAGAAAGGCAATGGCGTCGCGCACCAGGCGTTGATGGATCGATATGCCGTAAGGGCCGCCGTCGAAGGCTTCGCGCGGTTCGGTTGCCAGAAGGTGGGCGCTGTCGGTTTCGAGACGGGATGTCGAGATGTAGGGCGGATTGCAGACGATCAAGTCGACAGCACCTTCCAGACCCGCGCCCTCGAGCGCCGCGAAAAGATCGCCTTGCCGGATGGTTACGCGCTCCTCAAGGGCGAGACGCTCGACGTTGCGGCGCGCAAGCGCCACCGTGCTGTCCGTCAGATCCGCACCCCAGACCCGCGCGGACGGAATGTCCGCCGCGATGCCGAGAGCAAGATTGCCCGAGCCGCAGCACATGTCGACGACCGTCGCCTGCCCGGCGTAGTCGCGAAGGATGGCCGCGGCGCGGCGCCCGAGGAGCTCGGTTTCCTCCCTTGGCACCAGGACGTCCGGCGCCAGCTCGAGCTCGACGTCCATGAACCGAACGAGGCGAACCGAGGGGCCGCCTGCCCGATTGCCGCGTAAATGATCGTGGCCCTGCTGCACGAACGCTCCTTCGGTTTTGGGGATGGGAAATCAGATCGCCGCGGACCCTATCCCATCCAGGTAAACGGAAGCTGAAATGCAATTGATGCGAGTACGTTAACCGCACAATCATTTCTGCGTGGTAGTGTCCGCGGCGATCAATGCCGGTGACCGGGCGGGCCACGCGTCTGCCCGAATGCCGCGCACAACGTCAGGCAGTCGTCAAAGGCAGATCGCAATGGCTTCGGAATGTGCAACGGAACCGGGCAGGTACAAGCCATTTCTGCCGATGCTCCTGTCCTACATTGCCTCTGGCGGCAGTCTCGTCATTGGGTCCGCGGCGCAGCTTCTGACCTTCGCGATTCTCGCCCGCTGGCTCGGCGTCGATGAATTCAGCGTCTTCGTTGCGGTGACCGCGGTCGCCAACATTGCCGTTCACTTGTGCGGGCTCGGCGCCATGGAATGCCTCGTGCGCCGGGTCGCGCGCGATCGTGCCATCTATCCGCGGATGCTTGGCCATAACATCATTCTGACGGCGGCAAGCGGCATGGCGCTGGTCCTGATCGGATCAGCCGTCCTGCCATTCTTTCTCACGATTTCCGCCGATCCGCTGACGAACTTCGCGGTGATCACGCTGATGCTCGTCACCAATGTCGTGCTGGTTCGCATCATCGTGCTGGTGGAGCAGATCTTTCTCGCCCATTCCGACTTTGCTTCGGCGAACATCGTCGTGGTCGGCTTTGCCCTCGCACGGACAGCTGCCGCAGCGCTCGCCTGCATTGCTTTCGGCGTTGCCACGGTCGCATCCTGGGCCATCTGGCAGTTCCTATGCCACGTCCTGGTGGCCTTGGCCTGCATGTGGGCGATCAGGGCGCTGGGCAGGCCACGCTATTGCATCGTCCGTGAGGAATTGCCGCAAGGCCTCTATTTCAGCATTCCGTTCATCCTGCGCGCCGTGCGCCAGAACGCCGACCTGCTGGTTCTCAGTCTCGTCGCGACCGCCGAGATCGTTTCGAGCTACAGCGTTGCGCGCCGGATGCTGGAGAGCAGCTATCTGTCCGTCGAGGCGCTGCATCGCCTCATCTATCCCGGTTCGGCAAGAATTTCGGCGGCTGGGCTGCATCACGCGCTGGAGCGGGTGCGAAAGGTGCTGATCGCCTCCACCGGGATCAGCGTTGCGGCGGCTGTGGTGGTTTTCGTGCTGGCGCCGATCCTGCCCTATCTGTTCGGCAAGGATTACGTTTCTCTCGTCGCATTTGTCAGGAACCTTTGCTGGGTCATCGTACCCATGGCCATCTGGTCCGTGGCGGTGGAAGCGCTCGGCGCCTCGGGGTACCACGCCGGCCGCGCAACGGTGATGGGACTTGGCAGCGTCGCGGGGGCGGCGCTCGCCGCGTGGGCGAGCTGGTATGCGCCGCCTGTCGGTACATTCGTTTCGTTCTATGCGATCGAGATTGCGATGGTTGTCGCCACATGGAGCGTGTTCCTGCATTTCGTTCGCCGCGACAGGGCGCAGGCCGGTCGGCCGGAACTTGCCGCAGGGATGGTGCATGAAGGCTGAATTGCGGGACGCTCAATTGGCGCCGGCCGGCGAAACCGACCTATGCCGACCGGCTGGGATAAGAGCCATGGAGCGCGGCGACGTCCCCACGATCGGCAAGCTGTTCAACAAGGTTTTCCGCAACATCGACTGTGAGCCCGGAGACGAACTCGGACGGTACCTGGAAACCGTCTTCTTCGGCAGCCCCCATTATACGCCGGCGTGCGGCAGCGTCCTCCACGAGAATGGCGCAGGTGACATCGACAGCGCGATCCTTGCGGTTCCCATCGAATTCATGGTTCACGGCCGCCCGACTATCGCCCGGCTTCTCTGCGCCTTCATGGCGGACGGCAAAGCCGGAGCAGCGGGTGCGGCGCGTCTTGCCCGCATGATGCGCGCGGCGCGCCAGGACATGTGTTTTTCGGACAGTTCGTCCCCGGTGAGCGCCGATCACTGGGTTGCCGGCGGGGGCGTCGTCCTGCCTATCCAGAGCCTCGAATGGCGACGCTCGTTTCGGCCTTTCGTCGCGGGTGCCGTCCTTGCGAGCCGACGCGCTCCCCTGCTGCGGTCGCGTGGCGTCATCGGCGTGCTTTCATTGGCGGATAACGCGCTGCGTTGGCGGAGGCCGTCGACGAAACCCACTCCGGTGCCGGGATTTGAGACGAGGCCGGCTAGTCTCGAGGAGTTCCACCGTTGCGTGGGACCGATGCTTGAGCGCTTTTCGGTTCGTCCCACCTGGTCGAAATCCGAATTCGATTGGCTCGCCGGCGTTGCCTCGTTGAACAGGAGCCTCGGGGCGCTGCAATGCAGGACGGTGACGTGTGAAGGCGGACGGACCGTTGGCGCATTCCTATTTTTCGGCAAAGAGAACGGGATCGCCAATGTGCTGAACGTGATTTGCGACGCGGGAAGCGAATTCGACGTCACTGCCGAAATGTTCGCCTCACTCGATCGCGAAGGTTATGCCGCCGCCATCGGCATGGCACAGCCGTTCCTGATGAATGCCATCTCGCGCCAGCGATGGCTGTCCTTCCGCCACCGGGGGTATTTCTGCATGGTCACGCGCCACGCCGACCTCATGGAAGCGGCATTGCGCAATGACATCTATATCGGCGGCCTCGCCTCGGAGAGTTGGAGCAGGCTGCTTACGGATTTCTAGAGCGGATGGCGAAGGGTTTGCGGTTCGGCGCCTATAACACCGCGGAAGGTTACCGCCTGCAAGCTGTACTTAACGGAATATTCACCCTGCCAGCCTAGTTCTTAGCAATGGATGCGGGGTACGCAGGACGCTTTTTGCTGGCTTCAAGGGCATGCGTGGGGAAAGAACGGATGTATCGGCGGAGCGAGCCCGAGGAACAAGGATTACGCCTGCAGACACGATATCGGCGGCTTCGCTCCGGCGAAGGCTCGCTGCTTGATCTCGTGCCCACTCCGGAGGAGGAGGACGCGATCCTTCCCGAAGACAGCGGGCCCGAAGACCGCAAGTCTTCGCTCCGGGCCGTGAATTTTCCGCCGCCTCCACCGGCCCCGACCGCCCGGGAACCGGTACAGCCGACCGTTGGCGAATGGCTCCCTCGTCTTCAGCTCATCGGCGAGATCGGCATCGAGGACGTGATCCTGTGGCTACGCGACGGGATGCGCTGGATCGCCATTGCCGTCGTCCTTTGCGTTGCCGCCGCTCTTGCCTATGCGCTGATGGCGTCGCCGCGATATACCGTCTATACCGACATCGTCGTCGATCCGTCCAATCTCAACGTTGTCAGCGATGACGTCTTCACCAGCAACCCCCAGCGCGACGCGCAACTGCTGGAGGTCGAAAGCAAGCTCAGGATTCTCACGTCGCGCAACGTTTTGGCGCGCGTCATAGACAAGCTGCAGCTGACGAAGGATGTCGAGTTCGTCAAACCGTCCCCGCTGGATTTTATGAAGAACCTGCTCTTGTCGGATCAGGAGGAAGCGGCCGACAAGCACCTTGCGGCGCTGCGTGCTCTCACGGAGCGGGTCGAGGCACGGCGGGAGGAGCGCTCCTTCGTTGTCGTCATGAAGGTCTGGAGCGAAGAACCGGAAAAGGCCGTCGTCCTGTCGGATGCGATCGTCGAAGCCTTTGAAACAGAACTTTTCCAATCGGCCGCGGAAAGCGCCGGCCGTGTCGCCCAGAACCTGAACGCCCGTCTCGACGAACTGCGCCGCAACGTGACCGAGGCCGAGAAGAAGGTCGAGGACTTCCGCCGCGCGAGTGGGCTGCAGTCGAGCAACGGCGAGCTCGTCAGCAACCAGCTTTCCAGCGAGCTCAACACCCAGGTCCTGGCCGCGCAGCAGGGCTTCATCCAGGCGGAAACCCGCTACAAGCAGATGAGCGCAGCCATCGCCGAGAAGCAGACGGCGAGCGCTTCGGTCTTCGAATCCGCCAACATGACGAACCTGCGGCAGCAGTATAATGCGCTGCAGCAGCAGATCGGCTCGATGCGGCTGATCTACGGCGAAAGGCACCCGCGCCTCGTTTCGACGCGCTCCGAACGGACGACGCTGGAAGCGGCCATGGACGAGGAAGCCCGGCGCATCCTGGAGCGCGCGAAGGCCGATTTCGACAGGGAGAAATCCGCGCTCGACACGCTGCGCGACAAGGCACGCGCCGAGAAATCGAATGTCTTCACCGACAACGAGGCCCAGGTGCAGCTGCGCGACCTGGAGCGCGACGCGCGGGCAAAGGCGGCGATCTATGAAACGCACCTCGCTCGCGCCCAACAGATCACCGAGCGCCAGCAGATCGACGCGACCAACGTCCGCGTCATCTCGCGCGCGATGCCGCCGAATTCCCGAACCTGGCCGCCCCGGACGCTCATCCTCCTGATTGCCGGTGGCGTAGCGGGACTCTTCATCGGCGTGGCCGCCGCGCTGGCCCTCGGCCTGTGGAAGTATGTTCGCGGCCCGCGGCCGGCGGCCGGATAAAGGGAGCCGCAGGCATGAGCAGTGCCGCCCACAGCGAGGACCGGTCCACGCAGGCCCGGATGGCGGCCGCCGGGACCTTTCTGTTCATGGCGATGTTCCTGTTCCTGTGGATCTCGATCGACCCCTTTGTCGACCTCACGGGCGAGGCGATCCTGGATCCCTCTGCCGGCAATTCCAGCCGGTTGAATCAGATTGTATCGCTGGCTCTCTTCGCCGGGACGCTTTGTTACGGCGTGCTTCATCCGATGCGGAATGTCATCTTGCAGCCGCGCCTCCTTTTGGCCGTCCTGTTTACGTGGTTTCTTCTCACCTCGGTCATTTCCGCGCATCCGGTCCTCGGCATCAAGGGCGTCGTTCTGAGCGTGATGATGGCGGTGAATGCCAGTATCTATCTGTTGATGCCGGACTCGGAACGGCATTTCGCCAAGATGCTCGGGATAGGCACGCTCGTCATGCTGGCTGTTGCCTATTACGGCATCCTTTTCAAGCCGTCGCTTGCCATCCACCAGGCCTCGGAACTGCGTGAACCGATGAACGCCGGATTGTGGCGAGGCCACTTTCCGCACAAGAACAGCGCCGCCGCCGCGATGGTGCTTGGCGCCTTCTTCGGTTTCTTCGTCATGAATACCTGGTCGCGCCTCGCCGGCATCGTGATCATTGCGCTGTCCTGCGTCTTTCTCGTCCACACCGGTGGCAAGACCTCGACGGCGATGCTTCCCGGGATATTGATCCTCGCGTGGCTTTTCGAGCATGCCCGTTTTATGCGCATCCCGATCGCCGTTGGCGGTGTCGGGCTCTTCAATCTCTTCGCCGTGGGTTCGGCCGTCTTCATTCCGCTCGGCGAATTCATTAGCCGGCTTGGCATTGACGCGACGTTTACAAACCGCGCCGATATCTGGCGCTTCGCCTTCTCGGCGCTGGCGGAGCATCCGTTGCTTGGCTACGGCTTCAGGGCGTTCTGGCAGACGGAAGAACTGGTCTACAGCGGCGGGTCGGTTGAGACGTGGGCCGTCGCCGCGGCCAACGGGCATAATTCCTACCTCGATGTCGCGTTGATGAGCGGATTTCCCGGGCTGATCCTGACCTTGATCTGGGTCATTCTGCTGCCGCTCCGCGACATCTCCCGGATCGCTCCGGACTGCGAGCATGCACACCTCACGCGGCTCTTCATTCGCATCTGGCTTTACACGATTTTCCATGCCGGCCTCGAGACGCTGTTCTTCGAGGGCGGAAACCTCATCTGGTTCACATTCATGTTCGCGCTCTATGGTCTGCATCTCCAGTCCTCCGCGGTGTTGAAGGTCGATCGGCAACCGGTGAAAAGGAGCACGATGGCGCATGCCTGAGATCGCACGGAAGATCGACGGGCTGGTCGACCGATTGGCAAACCGGCTGATCTGGCGCTTTGGCCGGCAACGGCGCAGGCTGGGAACGGCAGTGCCGCTCGTCTCCTTCACCTTCGACGACGTTCCCGACAGTGCGCTCGAGCACGGGGCAGCCATTCTGGAGCGGCACGGCGTCCGTGGTACCTTCTACATCGCCGGCGGGCTTGCTTCTCAGGTGGAGCCGGATCGAACGCTGATTTCCCCGGCCGGCTGTGGCGAGCTATTGGCTCGCGGGCACGAAATCGGCTGCCACACTTTCGCGCACAGCCGGATGCGGGACATGTCCGGTGCCGCCCTTGGCCGGGATCTCGACCGCAATGCGGCCTATCTCGAAGGCGTCGGCGCGGTCACCGCCCCGGCAAATTTCGCTTTTCCGTACAATGCAGCCTGGCCACTCGCGCGTTCGGAGCTTCGCAGGCGCTATCGTACCTGCCGTGCGGGCGGCGAGGCCATCAATCGCGGACTGGTGGACCCGTTGATGCTCAAGGCCGTGGAGATCCGCCAGCCCGAGCAGCATTCGCGCGCGCTGACGCACTGGATAGACGACGTCGTCGAGCGTCCCGGCTGGCTCGTCTTCTTCACCCACGACATTGCGCCGTCGCCGACGCCCTATGGCTGCACCCCCGAAACCTTCGACCATCTGGTCTGCTATGCGGTCGGCAAGGGATGTGAGGTGCTTCCGGTCGATCGTGTGCTCGACCGGATCAACTGGTGAGGTGCGCGCGTGGCGGGCTTTGCAGATGCCGGCAAAAAGTTGCTGGCGATCAACAACTACTTCTACCGCCGCGGTGGCGCGGAGACGGTCTTTTTCGACCACATGGCCATGTTCGCAGAGATCGGCTGGGATGTGGTGCCGTTCGCCATGCGGCACGATCGCAACGAAGCCTCGCCCTGGTCGGACTATTTCGTATCGGAGATCGAATACGGCCGGCAGACGGGCTTGCTGCGAAAGGTCTCTCAGGCCGCGAGCGTCATTTATTCCCTGGAGGCGCAACGCAACATCGGCCGGCTCATCGAGCGGGTGCGGCCGTCGGTCGCCCACGCCCACAATGTCTATCACCATCTGTCGCCGGCAATCTTCTCGACGCTGAAATCCGCCGACATTCCGGTGGTGATGACCGTTCACGATCTGAAGCTCGCCTGTCCGTCCTACAAGATGCTCCGTGATGGAAAGGTCTGCGAGGACTGCAGCGGCGGGCGAATCTACAACGTGCTGCGCCATCGTTGCGTCAAGGACTCCGTATCGCTCAGCGCCGTTGTACTCGCCGAAACCATGCTGCATCGCCTGCTCGGTCTATACCGCGACAAGGTGGATCGGCTCGTGGTGCCCAGCCGGTTCTACCTGGAAAAGCTCGTCGAATGGAACTGGCCGCGTGAAAAGATGGTCCACATCCCGAACTTCGTCGATGTCGAACAGTATCGCGACGACTGGCAGGAGGGGAACTATTTCGTCTTTGCCGGCCGGATTGCTCCGGAAAAAGGCCTTGCGACGCTGATCCGAGCCGTTGCCCTTTCAAGACAGCGGCTGGTCATCGCCGGTACCGGACCTGAGGAAGCAGCCCTTCGGCAGCTTGCGGCGGAACTCGGCGCGGACGTGAGCTTCGCCGGCTATCTTTCGGGGCAGGATCTGCATCGCCTGATCGGCCAGTCCCTGGCGCTCGTGCTTCCCTCCGAATGGTACGAGAACGCTCCGGTCAGCATTCTCGAGACCTATGCCCTCGGACGCCCGGTTATCGGCGCGGCGATCGGCGGTATTCCGGAGATGGTGAAGGAAGGCGAGACCGGCCTGCTGGCGACATCCGGCGATGTCGAAGATCTCGCCAGCGCCTTGAACGCCATGGCCGCTCTTGCCCCTGCCGTTCGCGCGCAAATGGGTGCGGCGGGTCGGGCCTGGATCGCCAGCGAGTTCTCCGCGGCGGCCTATCGCGCCAGGACGCTCGACCTCTACGCAGCGCTTGGAGTCGCCTAAAAAGCCGAAACAGGTTCCACAAGCGCGACGGGTGATGTTGGCTGCAACAGCGTCCGCCCCATGCTGCGCAAGCGTTTGATTTTCGCGCATTTCCTTCGAAGTTTAAGGAATTTCTTACGGAGGGCGTAGGTGCTTGCGGTGCATAAGCCGGCAAGGGAAATCCCTGGGGCCGACAACCATGAGCAGAAAGTCCGAAGTCTCGAGAAACCGGCTGGTGCAGTCGAGCGCCTTGCCGCGCGCGCACAGCATGCCCGCCGGTCTTCCGGAGGAAGTCGCGAGCATTCCCCGGCCCGCGGCCGGCCGGCGTGACCGGCGGCGCGTGGTAATGCTCGGCTTGCGCGGCATCCCGAACGTCCAGGGCGGCGTCGAGAAGCATGTCGAGATGCTCGCGGGCAAGCTCGTGGAGCATGGTTGGGACGCCGACGTCATCGGACGCCGCCACTACCTTCAGAAGCCGTCGTCGTTCTCCTGGAACGGAATTCGCGTCTTTCCGCTCTGGGCACCGCGCCTGATGGCGTTGGAAGCCTTCGTGCACACGTTCGTGGGCGTCTGTTTCGCGGCTCTGCGCCGACCCGACATCCTGCATATCCACGCTATCGGACCGGCGCTCCTTGTGCCCGTGGCGAGACTTCTCGGCATGAAGGTGGTGGTCACCCACCATGGCTACGACTACGACCGACAGAAATGGGGTGGCTTCGCCAAGCGCATGTTGCGTCTCGGGGAGTTCATGGGCATGCGCCTCTCTCACGGCCGCATCGCGGTTTCGAAGGAGATCGTTCACGCCATGGGCGAGCGCCACAGGGCAGCCGTGACCTTTGTCCCGAACGGGGTCGCCGTTTCGCCCTTCCGCGGCGACACCGGCATCCTCGATGAGTTCGCGCTGGAGCCGCGCCGATACATTCTTCTGGCCGCCCGGCTTGTTCCGGAAAAACGCCAGACCGACCTGATCCAGGCGTTCGCAAAGGTGGGCAACGGCGAATTCAAGCTCGTGCTCGCCGGCGACGGGGAATTCGAGACGCCTTACGTTCAGCAGGTGAGGGCGATGGCCGCAAATGTCGGGGGCGTCGTTCTGGCCGGCTTTCAGACCGGCGACCGGCTGGCTGAACTCTTCGCCAACGCCGCCCTCTTCGTGCTGCCTTCCAGCCACGAAGGCATGCCGATTGCGCTCCTCGAGGCGATGGCCCATGGCCTGCCAGTGCTGGCGAGCGACATCGTCGCCAATCGCGAGCTGGACCTTCCTTCCGACGACTATTTTCCGTTGGGCGATATCGACGCGCTTGCGACCGCGATCGGCAGCAAGATTGCCAACCCTCCGAGCGAGGAGCAGGTCCTTTCGAAGATCAGGCATGCGGAGCTGACCTATAGCTGGACGGGCGTCGCCGCAAAGACGCTTGCGGTATACGGTGCACTGCTGTCGAAATAGGCCGGGTCCTCCCCCGGTTTGCTGCAACGTTCGCCACGGTGCACCTCATCCTCGGTACCGCGAGGCAGAAGACTGGTCACGACGATTTGGATTGACGCATGAACCTCAGACGCATCGCATCGTTGCTCGCATGGTTGCTGTTAGGAGTGATCGCCTATTCGACGCTGTCTCCGATCGGCATGCGCCCCCATATCGGCACGTGGGTGCATGTCGAAAGGTTCGGCGCTTTCGGCTTCCTCGGCCTCCTGTTCATGATCGGCTATCCGGGACGTTTACCGGTTGTCATTGCGATCGTGCTTGCCACGGCAGTCGGGTTCGAACTGCTGCAGATCCTGTCCATGGATCGTCACGCTCGCTTTGAAGATCTTGCGGTCAAGGTCGCGGGCGGCGGTTGTGGCATTGCGGCAGGGTGGTTCCTGGCCCGGCAGTGGCCGCGCTTGCTGAACCGGGCGCCGTGAATAAACCAAAACTCAAATTATCCCGGCTAGAAACGGTTGCTGGACGCTCTTGCGGTTGCGACACCCTGCCGACATCTGGGGGCTCTTTTGACAATATCCGTCATCATCAAGACCTTGAATGAAGAGAAGCGGATCGCCGCGACGATCGAAAGCGTCGTTGCGGCGCTGGCGGGCAAAGAAGGTGAAATCATCGTTGCCGACAGCGGATCGACTGATCGAACCGTGGAGATCGCCTCGCAATATCCGGTCACGATCGCGCAGATCGTCCCGCCGGCGCTTCCGAGCTGTGGCATCGGGCCGCAACTCGGTTTCCAATATTCCCGACACGCCTTCGTCTGCCTGATGGATGGCGACATGCTGCTGGATGCTGGATTTCTCGACGAGGCGATCGCCTTCCTCGCGGAAAATCTCTCGGTTGCCGGTGTCACCGGCCACGTGGAGGAGATGCTCGTTTCCAACCTGGAATTCGCACGGCGCGTGAAACGCAACGCGCCCGAGAACCGTATCGGCCCGATCGATCGCATGAATGGCGGCGGCATCTATCGGCGCGCCGCGATTGAGGATGTCGGCTATCTCTCGGACCGGAATCTTCACGGTTACGAGGAGTTCGAGCTCGGTGTGCGGCTTCGAAGCGCCGGATGGGGGCTCCATCGTCTCGATCGTCGCTTCGTCCAGCATTTCGGTCACACCGTCAATTCCTACCGGCTGCTCGTCCGCCGCTGGAAGAGCAAATATCTTTACGGCATCGGCGAATTGCTGCGCGCCTCCCTCGGCAAGCCCTATTTCCTTCAGGTGCTGCGGGAACTGCCGGAACTGAAGCTGTGGGCCTTCGTCTATCTCTGGTGGGCGCTGTCGCTCGGCCTGGTCCTGTTCCTGTCAGACAAGGGCATGGCGATGGCCGCGGTCTCAGCCATGTTTGCAGCCGTTGTCCTCGTGGTCAGCCTCAAGAAGCGCGGCCTCGGCATGGGCCTTTATACCGTCGTTGCCTGGTTCTTCCATGCTGCCGCCCTGCCCGTCGGATTGCTCCGGTCGCGGTTGAAGCCGGCCGCCCCGATCGAGAGCAGAATTCTCGGCAAGCCCGCATGAACAGCCGCTCACTGCTTGCCGCGGCGGCGCTATTTTTCGGCTGCCTTTCCGCCCGCGCCTCCGACCAATGGCTGCCGGTCCGGGAAATCTCGCTGGAGGTGCGAGCGGGCAGTCCACTCGATTTCTCGTCCTTCTTGCCAAACGAGACCATCAATGCGGGCCACCGGCTGATTGCCGGCCCAAAGGGGCAACTGGCCTTCGCCGAAGCGCCGGAAAAGCCGGTCCGGATGCTCTGCGCATCGCTCGCCTGGAGCCCGGCCTCCGGCGGCTTTCCGGATCATGACGGCGCCGATCGCTATGCCCGGCAGCTGGCGCTGCATGGCTATAACATAGCGCGGCTGCATTTCACCGATGCGAGCCTGATGTTCGGCCGGCAGAAGGATTTCGACTTCGATCCGGAGACGCTCGACCGCATCCACTATCTGCTTGCCGCGCTCAAACGCAACGGCATCCACTGGATCATGGACGGCCTGTCGTCGCCGCGCGGCGCCTACGGCGGATACGAGGATCGTTGGGACGCCAATGGAAATCTGAAGCTCCTGATCCATCTCGATCAGGTGGCTTTTGCCCACTGGAAGACGCTGCAAGAGAAATTCCTGGCGCGGGTCAATCCCTACACCGGTATCGCGCCGATCCGTGACGACGCTCTGGCGCTGGTGATCCTCGCCAACGAGAACGGCATCGAGTTCGACGGCATCGTGCATGATCGCCCAGGCAAGCCGCCCTATGATCCGGTGCTGGCTGCACCCTTCAACCACTGGCTTGCGAAACGCTACACGTCGACCGAGGCGCTCGCGAAGGCCTGGGGCGATCTTGAGGACGACGAGCGGCTCGAGGCAGCCTCCGTGAAATTGCCCGCCGATCGTTACGCCGATAGTCCCCGCATGCGCGACCTTCAGGCCTTCATCGTGGACGTCGAGCGACCATCGGCGGCGCGGATGAGCAAGGTCCTGCGCGACCTCGGATACAGGGGGCTGATCAGCACCTACAACAACTGGCCGACGGTGCAGACGGGCTTGAGCAGGCGCGACCTCGACGCCGTGACGATGAACACCTATCACGACTGGGTCGGCGGCTATTCTCCAGGCAGCGCACTCCTGCAGGCAAGTTCGCTCGCCGACAGCGCCAACTACATGCGGATGGTCGGCGCCGCGCGCTGGCTCGGAAAGCCCTTCATCGTCAGCGAATACGATCACCTTTTCTGGAACCGTTATCGTTACGAAGCAGGCCTCGTGATGCCGGCCTATGCGGCCCTGCAAGGCTGGGATGTGCTCTGCAGACATGGCCATGGGCCGATCGCGCTCGCCTATGGTGAACCCTTTCCTCACAAGAAAGCGATGCTTCCTTATGCGATCGCGCTCGATCCGGTCGCCCGGGCGGGTGAAACGCTTGCTGCGCTCGTCTACAGGCGCGGAGACGTGGCGACCTCGCGGATCACCATTCCCTTCGCGGTTCGCGGCGAGGAAGATCTTGGCGAGGACATGCAGGCGCGCGAGCCGGAGCAATTGACCGACCTTGCTCTGGTCGGCCGCATAGGGTTGAAGCGCTCGGACCCGTCGCGGCTCGACATCGGCGTCGCGCAACCGCGAACCCAGGCGAGTGCGGATATTCTCGCCGAGTTCCGCGACATCGGCATCCTTCCCACCGGCAATGCCACAGATGTCGAAAGCGGGCGCTATGAAAGCGACACGGGAGAGATCGTGCTGCAGCGCGCCGCCGGGCAGCTCCGCGTCTCGACCCCTTCGACCGAAGCGGCTGCATTTTCCTCCCTTCGCGAGCCGATCGACCTCGGTATCCTGCGGATAGAACGGGCAGACGGCAACGCGCTCGTCGCGCTGTCGGCCCTCGATACGCCCGCATCCCTTGCCGATAGCCGGCGTTTTCTGCTGATCTTTGCGACCGACGCCCAGAACACCGGCATGGTCTTTCGTGACAGCGAAGAAAAGGTCATCGAGAGTTTCGGCAGATTGCCGGTCCTGATCCGAAAGGGTGAAGTCGATCTCACGCTCGCGAGAACCGCGGGGAAATGGAAGCTCTCGCCCGTCGCTCTCGACGGCACCCTTCGCCCGGCGATCGAAATCGGGAAAGGCCCCATCTCGTTCCGTCTTTCGAACGATACGCCCGACGGACCGACGACCTATTTTCTTCTGGAGCTCGAAGACTGATCCGCGGAATCAGCCTAAAAGCAGGATTAGGAAAAAGCTGAGCAGTTTTCCGTCCCCTGTTAGACTCGGGGACTGCTCACGTTCCGCAACCCGCAGACGCGAACGTGCATTTTTGCTCTTGTACCTCTAGCCGCTAGAGGTCGTAGCCTGCTTTTGATTTCGCAAGGAGCAAGGAATGGCGGGCAACGTTCGGGAAAGCAGATATCGCGTCGACGGCATGGATTGTGCGTCCTGCGCCGCAAAGATCGATACCGCCGTTCGGCGCGTGGACGGTGTGCAAGACGTTAGCGTCTCGGTGAGCGCAGGCACGATGACCGTTCGTCATGCGCATGGGCATGAAATCGGCCCGGCGATCGTGCGCAAGGTCGGCGGTCTCGGCTACCGGCTCTTGCCGCTGGCCGGCACGACGGCCGGAGCATCCGGCGCTGGCGACCATGGCTGTTGCGATCATGCGCATGGCCACGACCACCATCCGTCGGCAGGCGAACAGCCTTATCTGCATTCCGGCAAGGCGCGACCTGAGCCCTCCGAAAGCCATGGCCATGATCATGGATCTGCCGCTACTGGTCCCTGGTGGAGAACCGCCAAGGGACGGCTTGTCGTTGCGGCCGGCCTCGCGCTCGCGGTCGCCCATGGCGCCGGCAAGTTTCTGCCCGCGACCGAGCCTTGGATCTTCACGCTCGCCATGCTTGTCGGCCTTGTGCCGATCGCAAGGCGCGCGCTGATGGCGGCACTTGCCGGCACGCCCTTCTCGATCGAGACGCTGATGACCGTTGCCGCCGCCGGCGCGGTTTTCATCGGCGCCACGGAAGAAGCGGCGATGGTCGTCTTCCTCTTCCTGATCGGCGAGCTTCTGGAGGGCGTTGCGGCAAGCAAGGCGCGGGCGAGCATCCAGTCGCTGACGGCACTTGTGCCGAAATCGGCGCTTGTCGAGATGGACGGCAGAACAAGCGAGGTTCCGGCCGAGAGCCTGCCGGTGGGGGCGACGATCCTGGTGCGGCCGGGCGACCGAATCCCCGCCGACGGCGCGATCGTCTCCGGCGAAAGCATGGTCGACGAAGCGCCGGTGACCGGGGAAAGCACGCCCGTTCGCAAGGAAGCTGGCGACAGCGTGTTCGCAGGCACCGTCAATGGCGACGGTGCGTTGCGGGTGCGCGTCACCGCCGCTTCTGCCGACAACACCATTGCACGCGTTATCCGGCTGGTCGAGGAAGCGCAGGAGATGAAGGCACCGACCGAGCGGTTCATCGACCGCTTCTCCCGCTACTACACGCCGGCCGTCGTCGTCGTCGCAGCCTTGGTCGCGTCGATGCCGCCGTTTCTCTGGGGAGCGGAGTGGGGCGAATGGATCTACAAGGGGCTTGCGATCCTGCTGATTGGTTGCCCCTGCGCGCTGGTGATCTCCACACCGGCGGCGATCGCCGCGAGCCTCTCGGCGGGTGCGCGACGCGGTCTGTTGATGAAGGGCGGCGCCGTTCTCGAAAGCCTCGGCCGGATCACCGCTGCTGCCTTCGACAAGACCGGCACGCTTACCGAAGGCAAGCCGAAGGTTACCGATATCGTCGGCTTCGATGCGGGGAAAGCGGATGTCCTTCGATATGCGGCAGCGCTCGAACAGGGGTCCAGCCATCCGCTTGCACTGGCTATTCGCACCCGCGCCGATGCGGACGGGCTGCAGCTTCCCCCGGTCGCAAGCGCCAAGGCGATCGGCGGCAAGGGGATCGAGGGCTCGGTTGACGGCGTCGAGCTTTTCCTCGGCTCGCCGCAGGCTGTTGACGAGCGCGTGGCATTGTCCGTGGCTGAGAAGCAGCGGATCGGGACCCTCCACGATGAGGGAAAAAGCGTTTCCGTGCTGGTCGTCGATGGCCGGGCAGCGGGAGCGCTGGCGATGCGCGACGAGCCGCGCGCCGATGCAGCGAAGGGCGTGAAAGCGCTGAGCGACGCCGGCATCCGCGTGGTGATGCTGACGGGCGATAACCGCCGCACGGCGGAGGCGATCGGGCGCCCCTTCGGGATTGAGATCCATGCTGGCCTGCTGCCGGAGGATAAACAGAAAATCGTTCGCCAGCTCCAAGCTGAGGGATTCCAGGTTGCCAAGATCGGTGACGGTATCAATGACGCGCCGGCGCTGGCGGCCGCCGACGTCGGCATCGCCATGGGCGGTGGAACGGATGTTGCCCTTGAAACCGCCGACGCCGCCTCACTGCATGCGCGCGTTTCCGACATCGCCGCCATGGTCAGGCTTTCGCGGGCGACGATGCGCAATATTTACCAGAACATCGGCATGGCGCTGGGCCTCAAAGCCGTCTTTCTCGTCACGACCATCGCCGGCATCACTGGCCTCTGGCCGGCGATCCTGGCGGATACCGGCGCCACCGTTCTGGTGACCATGAACGCCTTGCGGCTGTTGCGGCCGCCGGCCTCGACCTGAGAATGGGTTTGTCGCCGCTTTGCGGCGACAATTGCCTGATACGGCTGTGTATATTCACGCTGGACTCTCACCAGCGATCCGGTGAGAGTATAAGGAGATCGCGATTGAGGGCTTTCGCGCCCGAAAATCGATGATAAACTTATACCAAATGGTAAAAAAATTGCCGGCACGGTTTGGGAAGAAAACCGAAGCAGGGCAAGATTGGGGATCGCAGGGCCAATATGGATAATATTGCCATCGAATTGCGTGGGATCGATAAGAGTTTCGGCCCCGTCCACGCCAATAAGAATATCAATCTCAAGGTTCGCAAAGGCACGATCCACGGCATTATCGGAGAGAACGGCGCCGGCAAGTCGACCTTGATGTCGATCCTCTATGGCTTCTATCAGGCCGACAGCGGCGAGATCGTCGTGGATGGGCGGTCGATTATGATCCGCGACCCGAATGCGGCGATCTCCGCCGGCATCGGCATGGTGCACCAGCATTTCATGCTGGTCGAGAACTTCACCGTGCTCGAAAACGTCATGCTTGGTGCCGAAGACAGCCAGATCCTCAACAAGGGCATTGCCAAGGCGCGGCAAGAGCTGAAGCGGCTGGAGAAGGAATATGCGCTCGAGGTCAATCCGGATGCGCTGATCGAGGAGCTTCCGGTTGGCCTCCAACAGCGCGTGGAGATCCTGAAGGCGCTCTACCGCAAGGCCGATATCCTGATCCTCGACGAGCCGACCGGCGTGTTGACGCCCGCAGAGGCCGACCATCTCTTCCGCATCCTCGGGCAGCTCAAGGCCCAGGGAAAGACGATCATCCTGATCACGCACAAGCTCCGCGAGATCATGGCGATCACCGACGAGGTCTCGGTGATGCGCCGCGGCGAAATGGTCGCAACCCGCACGACGGGTGAGACATCGGTCGAGGAACTCGCGGAACTCATGGTTGGCCGTCGCGTGCTGCTCCGCGTTGAGAAGGGCGAGGGCACGCCCGGCGACGTGAAGCTTTCGGTTCAGGGCCTGACGGTCAAGGACAGCCGCGGCGTCACCATGGTCGACGACGTCTCCCTCGAGGTGCGGGCCGGCGAGATCGTCGGCATTGCCGGTGTTGCCGGCAATGGCCAGTCGGAACTGCTCGAAGCCATCGCCGGCATCCGCAAGGCGACCTCCGGGACCGTGCTGCTCAACGGCCAGTCCGTCGATGTGACGGGCCATAGGGACCCTGCCGCGCTCAGGGCGCGAGGGTTGGCGCATGTGCCGGAGGATCGCCATCATGTGGGACTCGTGCTGAAGTTCGAGGAGAGCGAGAACGCCATCCTCGGCTACCACAACGACCCGCGCTACCTGAACGGCGTCTTCCTGAACATCGACGCGATCCGCAAGGATGCCGAGGAGAAGATCGCCAAATATGACATCCGTCCGCCGAACGCGCGGCTGAAGACCGCCAATTTTTCCGGCGGCAATCAGCAGAAGATCGTGCTTGCGCGCGAAATGGAGCGCGGACCGGACGTGCTGATCATCGGCCAGCCGACCCGCGGCGTCGACGTCGGCGCCATCGAATTCATCCACAAGCGGATCATCGAGATGCGCGACCAGGGCAAGGCCGTCCTGCTCGTCTCCGTCGAACTCGATGAGATCCGCGCGCTTTCCGACCGCATTCTCGTGATGTTTGCCGGACGTGTCGTCGGCGAACGCAGCCCCGATGCGACCGAGGGCGAACTCGGCCTCCTGATGGCCGGCGTCGAAGGCCGCAAGGAGGCCGCAGAATGAGCACCCCCTATGCAAAGCTTCCGGGCTGGGTCGAATACGGTCTGGTCCCGCTGGTCAATCTTGCCGTCGCCTTCATCGTCGCTGGACTTGTCGTCCTGCTTGTCGGCGAAAATCCGTTCGAGGCAGCCTATCACCTGATCAACGGCGCCTTCGGTCGCGGCGAATATATCGGCTTCACGCTCTACTATGCGACGACCTTCATCTTTACCGGTCTTGCCGTCGCCGTGGCGTTCCATTGCGGGCTATTTAATATCGGCGGCGAAGGGCAAGCCTATGTCGGTGGCATTGGCGTGGCGCTCGCCTGCCTCTGGCTGGACCAGACCATGCCCTGGTACGTGGTCTTCCCTATCGCGATCATCGGTTCGGCCTTCTTCGGCGCGCTCTGGGCGTTCCTCCCCGGCTGGCTGCAGGCAAAGCGCGGCAGCCATATCGTCATCACCACCATCATGTTCAATTTCATCGCCTCGAGCCTGATGGTCTACCTGTTGACGCGCGTGTTGAAGCCGCTCGGATCGATGGCGCCGCAGACGCGTACCTTCGCCGAGGGCGGGCAACTGCCAAAACTCGACTGGCTGCTGTCGATCTTCGGACTGAACATCGGTACGGCGCCGTTCAACATTTCCTTCCTGCTGGCGCTGGCCGCAGCTTTTGCCGTCTGGGTGCTGATCTGGCGCACGAAGCTCGGCTACGAGATGCGGACCATGGGCCACAGCCCGTCCGCGGCGCGTTATGCCGGCATCCGTGAAAGCCGCATCACCGTCATCGCCATGATGATCTCGGGCGGGCTTGCCGGCATGATGGCGCTGAACCCGATCATGGGTGAACAGTTCCGCATGCAGCTCGATTTCGTTCAGGGCGCAGGCTTCGTCGGTATCGCTGTCGCGCTGATGGGCCGCTCCCATCCGGGCGGCATCATTCCGGCCGCCATCCTCTTCGGCGTGCTCTATCAGGGCGGAGCGGAAATCGCCTTCGAAATGCCGTCGATCTCACGCGACATGATCGTCATCATCCAGGGCCTCGTCATCCTCTTTGCCGGTGCGCTCGAAAACATGTTCCGCCCGGCCATCACCCGCCTCTTTGCGATGCGGGGTCAGCGCGCGGCCGCCGTCGTGCAGACCAAGGGAGCCTGAAGTCATGGATTTCTTCCACGTCCTCGTCGTGCTCCTCGAATCGACGATCCGGGTCTCCGTGCCGCTGGTCTTTGCGGCGCTTGCCGGGCTCTTCACCGAGCGGGCCGGCGTGTTCGATATCGGTCTCGAAGGCAAGATGCTCGGTGCAGCCTTCGCCGCCGGCGCCGCTGCCGCCGTGAGCCAATCGGTCTGGGTCGGCCTCATGGCCGCGATCCTCATCTCGGTGCTCCTGTCGCTCGTCCACGGTTATGCCTCGATCACCCAGCGCGGCAACCAGATCGTCTCGGGCGTTGCGATCAACTTCATCGTCGCCGGTTCCACCGTCATCCTCGGCCAGGCCTGGTTCCGTCAGGGCGGCCGCACGCCCGCTCTTGCTGAAGGCGCAAGGTTCCAGATCATCAATTTCCCAGGGGCGGACGCGGTCCGCGAGGTGCCGATCCTCGGGCCGATCTATGCGGACCTGCTTTCCGGGCATTTCCTGCTCACTTACCTTGCCTTCGCCATGGTGCCGATAAGCTGGTGGATCCTCTATCGCACGCGTTTCGGCCTGAGGCTGCGCGCCGTGGGCGAGAATCCGGGAGCGGTCGATACGGCCGGCATATCGGTGATCTGGCTGCGCTATCGCGCGGTCATCTGCTGCGGCATTCTCTGCGGCTTTGCCGGCGCCTACCTGTCGCTGGCGATGACGGCCGGTTTCGTCAAGGGCATGACGGCGGGCAAGGGCTATATCGCGCTCGCCGCCCTCATCTTCGCCAAGTGGCGGCCCAAGAACGTCATGTTCGCCTGTCTGCTCTTCGGTTTCCTCGATGCCCTTGCCATCCGTTTGCAGGGCACGCCGCTGCCGCTCGTCGGCCAGGTTCCGGTGCAGTTGATGCAGGCGCTGCCTTACATTCTGACGGTCATTCTGCTTGCCGGCTTTATCGGCAAGGCAATACCGCCCAAGGCGGGCGGCGTACCTTACGTAAAGGAGCGCTAAGATGGAGAATGATCTGTTCGTTGCGGCGCGTGAAGCCATGTCAAAGGCGCATGCGCCCTATTCGAAGTTTCCGGTGGGTGCTGCCATCCGCGCGGAGGACGGCAAGATCTACACCGGTGCGAATATCGAAAACCTTTCGTTCCCGGAGGGCTGGTGCGCGGAGACGACGGCGATCAGCCACATGGTCATGGCCGGTCAGCGCAAGATCATGGAGGTTGCGGTCGTCGCCGAAAAGCTTGCCCTCTGTCCGCCCTGCGGCGGCTGCCGGCAGCGGTTGGCGGAATTCTCGGGCGCAAGCACGCGCATCTATCTCTGCGACGAGACGGGTGTGAAGAAAACGCTGGCGCTCTCGGATCTCCTTCCGCACAGCTTCGAAACAGAGATCCTCGGATGAACGACGCGGCGGAATTCCTGAAGACGAAGCTCGGCGGGTTTGCGCCGCGTTACGGGATCGTGCTTGGCTCCGGACTCGGCTCGCTGGTCGAGGCCGTGGAGGAACCGCTCCGCGTCTCCTACACTGAGATCCCCGGCTTTCCCGTGAGCAGCGTCTCCGGCCATTCCGGCGAGTTGGTGGCGGGCAAGCTTGGTGGTGTTCCCGTCGCGATGCTCTCCGGCCGGTCGCATTATTATGAGCGCGGCGACGCCAATGCGATGCGCGTACCGATCGAGGCGCTGAAGCGACTCGGCATCGAAAGTCTCATCCTGACCAACTCGGCAGGGTCGCTGCGGGAGGATATGCCGCCGGGCTCGGTGATGCGCATCGGTGACCATATCGGCTTTTCCGGCTCCAACCCACTGATCGGCGTCGAGAGTGACGACCGCTTCGTCGGCATGACGAACGCCTATGACGCGGAGCTTGCCGAACGCATGCAAAAGGCGGCGGCGCGGCTTGGCATTCCGCTCCAGAGCGGCGTCTACATGTGGTTCTCCGGCCCCAGTTTCGAGACGCCGGCCGAAATCAGGATGGCGCGCATTCTCGGGGCGGATGCCGTCGGCATGTCCACCGTTCCCGAAGTCATCCTGGCGCGCTTTTTTGGATTGCGGGTTGCCGCCGCCTCCGTTGTTACCAATTTCGGTGCTGGCATGACCGGCGCGGAACTCAGCCACGATGAGACGAAAGATATGGCGCCTGTCGGCGGCAAGCGGCTGGCCGCGATCCTCAAAGAGATGATTGCGAGCGAAGCCTGAAGACGGCCTGACCATGCTCCCACAGGAAGTGATCCGACAGAAAAGGAACGGCGACCGGCTTGAAGCGGCCGAGATCGCCGGCTTCGTCAGAGGCATTGCCGATGGCTCCATCTCGGAAGGCCAGGTTGCCGCCTTTGCCATGGCCGTGTGGTTTTCCGGCATGAGCCGCGACGAATGCGTGGCCCTGACGCTCGCCATGCGCGATTCCGGCGACACGCTCGATTGGAGTGCTCTCGGTCGCTCGATTGTCGACAAGCATTCGACCGGCGGCGTCGGCGACAATGTTTCGCTGATGCTGGCACCGATCGTTGCCGCCTGCGGTGCCGCGGTGCCGATGATATCCGGCAGAGGCCTCGGTCACACCGGCGGCACGCTGGACAAGCTCGAATCGATTCCGGGTTACAACATCCAGCCCTCCGCGGCCCTGTTTCGAAAGGTCGTCGACGACGTCGGTTGTGCGGTCATCGGCCAGACGGCGAATCTCGCGCCGGCTGACAAGCGCCTCTACGCCATCCGTGACGTGACGGCGACCGTCGATTCGGTGCCGCTGATCACGGCTTCCATTCTCTCGAAGAAGCTCGCCGCGGGGCTCCAGTCGCTCGTGCTCGACGTGAAATTCGGCAACGGCTCGTTCCTGACCGATGCGGACGAGACGGAGATCCTCGCGCGCTCGCTCGTCGACGTCGCGAACGGTGCCGGCGTGCGCACATCCGCGTTGATCACCGACATGAACGAGCCGCTCGCGGACGCGGCCGGAAATGCGCTCGAAGTCGACAACTGCGTTACTTATCTGCGCGGTGAGAAGAAGGGTACGCGCCTTGAGGCCGTCGTCATGGCGTTTGCGGCGGAGATGCTCGTCGCCGCCGGTCTGGCGCCCGGACCAGGGCAGGGGGAAGCGATGGCGCGCCACGCGCTTGAAAGCGGTGCCGCAATGGAGCGCTTCGGCCGCATGGTCCATCTGCTCGGAGGACCGCCCGACTTTGTCGACCGGCCGCAGGCCTATCTGAGAAAAGCACCCACCGTGGTGGCCGTGGAAGCGAGCCGGGACGGCTATCTTGCGACCTGCGAGACGCGCGAGCTGGGCATGACGGTCATTGCGCTCGGCGGCGGACGGACCCGTCCCGAAGACAGCATCGACCACAGCGTCGGCCTCTCGGGCCTGCAGCCGCTTGGTACGAAAGTTGGGAAGGGCGAGCCGATCGCATTCGTTCATGCGGCTGATCGGAAGACCGCCGAAGATATACGCCAGCGGGTTGCGACGCTCTACACGATCGCGGACCAGAAGCCGGATCCGCGCCCGATCATTGTCGCCCGCATCACCTGATGAGATGCAGCGCTCCATTCTCGACGCGATAGGACGATAGCCGGCTCAGGAAACTCATGCCGACGAGCGTACCGGAAAGCGCCTTGTCGGGAAGGACCATCGCATCGACATCCTTGAGGGTGATGCTGCCGATCTCGACGCGATCCAGGCGGACATAGGCGGCCTCGACAATGCCATTGGCCGTCTGCGCCCGCGCAGCGAAAGCGAGGCTGCCGACGGAAATACCGAAGCGACGGGCGGCCGAAGTGTTGATTGCTATCGTGCTTGCCCCGGTGTCGACGAGCCCCCTTTCGGCGCGCCCGTTGATACGAAACGTGCCGAAGAAATGGCCGGCGGGATCGGTTTCAAGAACGATGCTTTTGCCGCTCGCATAGGCGGCGGCAACGGGTGCGGCGCGCTGAGCGTCTTGCGCTGTCGCTTGGCCCCGTCGCTCGAGATATGTTGACGCGAGGTCAGGAACGACCAATGCAACAAGGGCGAGGCCGCCGGTAAAGGCAAGTAGACGCATAATCATTACTCCGCCCTCCGGCTGTTGATTGTGCGGTCGGGGCCGCAAGCGACCGCACGCGCTCCGCCCATCTGACCAGACGATCGCTAACGGGACGCAAAAAAGCCGCCGGGAAAACCGGCGGCCGCACACATGTCTTATAATGTGGTTAAAAAACGAAAAACTATTTGGTTCCGTACATACGGTCGCCCGCATCGCCCAAGCCGGGCATGATATAGCCCTTTTCATTGAGGTGGCTGTCGATCGAGGCCGTGAAGATCGCCACATCCGGATGGGCAGATTGAAAGTTGCGGATGCCTTCCGGCGCGGCGAGCAGGCAGAGGAAGCGGATGTTTCTCGCGCCGCGCTCCTTCAGTTTGTCGATTGCCGCGATCGAGGAGTTGCCGGTGGCGAGCATCGGGTCGACGACGATGACGAGACGCTCGGCCAGGCTTTCCGGCGCCTTGAAATAATATTCGACCGGCTGCAGCGTCTCGTGGTCGCGATAGACGCCGATATGCGAGACGCGCGCCGAAGGCACGAGTTCGAGCATGCCTTCGAGCAGGCCGTTGCCGGCGCGCAGGATCGAGGCGAAGACGAGCTTTTTGCCTTCGAGAATGGGCGCGTCGATCTCCATCAACGGCGTCTCGATGCGCTCCATGGTGAGTTCGAGGTCGCGCGTCACCTCGTAGCAAAGCAGCGTCGAGATTTCCCTGAGCAGCCGGCGAAAGCCTGCCGTCGACGTTTCCTTCTTGCGCATGATGGTCAGCTTGTGTTGCACAAGCGGATGATCGATCACTGTTACGCCGTCCATGGCTCACCTTCCGCAAAAATTAGAATATCCGCCCTCTTTTCCATGGAATGAGGGAGGGCCGCAAGGGTGCTGGCGTACTTGCTTGCGGATTGGCCGCTCATCCGCCTGCCAGCACATGCGGGGAGAGGGCCAGGTGAGGGGCGATCGTCAAGCTTGGCCGCATTCGCCCCTTGCGCGTGTGGTAGGACGCGCAGCGCTCTCGTCTATGCGTGCAAGGACGCCAACAGGCTTTGCCTTGTCGCCTCGTCGACGAAGGCGGCCTCGATCGCGGTTCTCGTCATTCCGTTTATCTCGCTGTCCTCGAAGCCCATGACCGCCGACGCGATGTCGTATTCCTGCGCCAGCGACGTGTGGAAGAACGGCGGATCGTCGGAGTTGAGCGTGACCCGCACACCGGCCGCGTGCAGCGCCTTGAGAGGATGCGATGCAAAGTCCGGGAAGACCTTGAGCGAAATGTTGGAGCCGGGACAGACTTCAAGAACGACGCCTTCGTCCGCCAGCCGCTTCACAAGGTCTGCGTCCTCGATCGCCCGCACCCCGTGGCTGATCCGAGCTGGCCGCACGTGATCCAGCGCGTCGCGCACGCTGAAAGCGCCGGAAAGTTCGCCGGCGTGAATCGTGAGCCCCAGGTCCGCGTCGCGGACGATGTCGAAGGCACGCGCAAATTCCGCAACGCTGTGCATCCGTTCCTCGCCCGCGAGATTGAAGCCGGTGACGAGCGGATGCCGCAGCCTGGCCGCATATTCCGCGGTGGCGATCACCGCCTCCGGCCCGAGGTGGCGGATGCCGGTGATCAGCATGCGCGATTCGATGCCCGTCTTTGCCTTCGCCGCGTCCATGCCGGCGGCAAGACCTTCGATGTAGGCGTCGGCACCGAGGCCGACCGTATTGCCATGGTCCGGCGAAACGATGATCTCGCTGTAGATCGTGCCCGCTTCGGCGAGCTCGGTCAGGTAGGCCTCGGCGAGAAGCGCGTAGTCGCCTTCAGTCCGAAACAGCGACGCGACGGCGTCGTAGCACCTGACGAAACTGGTGAAATCGTCCCAGACATAGGCCTTGTCGCGGATGATCGCGCCGGTGTCGATCCCGTATTTCCTGGCTTGCCTCAGTGCGAGTTCCGGCGGCGTCGCGCCCTCGATGTGGCAATGCAGTTCGGCTTTCTTCAGATGAAGGGTCAAATGAGGCTTCTCCCATGCGGGCCTGGTGCGATGCCAAGATGCCTGGCGACCGTCTCGCCGATATGCGCGAACGTGTTTGCGACGCCGAAGGAGCGGCTGCGCAACGAAGGACCGAACATCAGCACCGGCACACGCTCGCGCGTGTGGTCGGTTCCCCGCCATGTCGGATCGCAACCATGATCGGCGGTCAGGATGACGATATCGCCCGGCTTGAGGCGGCGGTCGAGATCCGGCAGGCGCGCATCGAAGGCTTCAAGCGCCGCCGCATAGCCCGGCACGTCGCGGCGATGGCCGTAGAGCATGTCGAAATCGACGAAGTTGGTGAAGACGAGATCGCCGTCTTCGGCCTCTTCGATCGCCGCGAGGCTGGCGTCGAAAAGCGCCATGTTGCCGTTGGCCTTGGTCAGCTTCGTCACGCCCTGATGCGCGAAGATATCGCCGATCTTGCCGACGGCATGCACCTTGCGTCCGGCCTCTTTCAGCCGGTCGAGAACCGTCGGCTCCGGCGGCAGCACGGAATAGTCGCGGCGATTGCCGGTGCGCGTGAAATTATGCGCATTGTCGCCGACGAACGGGCGGGCGATGACGCGGCCGATATTGTAGTCGTCGACCAGACGACGGACCACCTGGCATAGCTCCAGCAACCGATCGAGCCCGAAACTCTGCTCATGCGCGGCGATCTGAATGACGGAATCCGACGAGGTGTAACAGATCGGCTTTCCGCTCCGCCTATGCTCCTCGCCGAACCGGGCGATGATTTCGGTGCCGGAGGCATGGCGGTTGCCGAGGATGCCGGGGACATCGCCCTCGCGGCAGATCGCCTCGACGAGCTCGGCGGGAAAGGCGTCTCCTTCCGAGGGGAAATAGCCCCAGTCGAACATCACCGGCGTGCCGGCGATTTCCCAATGGCCGGATGGCGTGTCCTTGCCACGCGAGGTTTCGCTGGCGGCGCCATAGACGCCGTAGACCCGCTCCGGCAGCGGCATGCCGGCGGGCAGGCGCCCGGTTGCGAGCTTCGCTGCGTGCATCAGTCCGAGCGCGGACATATTGGGCAGTTGCAGCGGCCCTTCGCGCAGGCCCGCGCGATCGCCGGCGCCGGCGGCGCAAAACTCGGCGATATGGCCGAGCGTATCAGCTCCAAGGTCGCCGAAGGCGTCGGCATCCGGCGCGCCGCCGATGCCGAAGGAATCGAGTACGAAAAGGAATGCTCGCGCCATGAGACACCCGGTTATCCGGAGCACGTCACGAAGAACCGCGATCCGGTGTTGCTTGCCGCGCGGAAGCGATCCGCGCAATCCGGGAGGAATAGCGCGGCGAGGCGCGCATTGCAATTGACGGCGTCAGGGGGCCGTCAGCAGTCCGTGCATTTGATCGTGTCGCCGAAGCGTTGGCGATAATAGGACGTCTTGGAAAGATCGATCGTCTTCAACGTGCTGCTCTCGAGCCCCGGGGCAAAGAGCAGGAGGTCGTGTGGCACGATGAGTTCCGTACGTACGACGAAGGCGTTCACGGCGTCGAGTTCGGCAGGGACGGTCGCGGTGGAGTTGACTGTATAGGGGGCCGCGCCGTTCTGGTCCCGTGACCACACGACTTTTCCGCTGGTCGTGCCGGTGACCTGTATGCCCGTGATCCTCAGCGTATAGCCCGTGCTGTCGTAGGGCGCCACGATGCTCAGCGCGACATTCCGCATGTTGTCCAGCAGGGCTTTGTCGACGTCAGTCTGCTGGGAGATGATGTCGGCAACGGCGCTCGATGCGCGCGCGACCTTGCGGGCTACCGTGAAACCAAGAGAAATCTCGAAGGCCCCGAGGTAGAGCATAAGCAACAATGGCGCGACGATGGCAAACTCCACGCCGCCGACACCACGCCGGTCCCGAACCAGCGCCGACAGCGATCCCAAGATGCTCCGAGCAAACGAAAATCCAGGCAAGCGTTTCATGGCGTCCTCAGTAATTTTCGTTGCGGAACGTGGCTGTTGCGACCATGAGGAAATCGCGGGGCATGCTGCTGCCGGCAGGGCGTAAGTCCGTGACATAGGGCCGGACAAGGTCGGTTATTACTTCCCAACGATAGTAGGCGCGCACCATCGTAAAAGTTCCGGCGCCTCCCGGCGTGAACATGAAACCGCTGGTGTCGAGGTCGGAGGACGAGGAAGAACCAACCCTTGGAACCGCGGTCGGAAACTGCGTGAGATCCGTGATGTTTCGGACGTCCAGATAGAGCTTGCTGGGCGCGGCCGCTTCGGTCGCCGAACAGGGCATGAGGATGGCGATTTCGTCGCAAAAAGCCTGGCGGAATTGCTCTTTTGTCATGTAGCCGGGCTTGCTGCTGTCCTCGAAGGTAATCTCCCCGGTCCGAATTTTTCGCGCCAACGTATCCGTCGCGTTGGCGAGCAGTTGCTCGCCGGCAAAGGCGACGAAAGTTTCGATCGACGCGAAAACAATCACGGAGAAGGGGAGAAACAGAAGCGCGAACTCGATCGCCGTCGCGCCCCTCCTGTCACCAAGAAGGCGGCGAAGCAGGCTGCGCGGCGCGGAGCGCCGCAAAGATGATGTTTTTCGCTCAGTCGTCATTGCGCCGTTCCGTCATGCAACGTCCGATCGGCGGAAAATAAAGCGCGATCGTTGAATTTTCATTTGCGACGACAGGAAGAATTTTAGCGATCTTGAATTCTGGCGATCTTTAGTTGGTGCTTGCCGCCGATAGCTGACGCTCGGCGTGCCGCTCGCAGTTGGGCGTGCAGGAAAGGACCGTCCGCGACGTTTGTTTATAAACGCGCACGGTATTGCCTTCGTCGATCGACACCAGAATGCGTTCGTCGACAATGGCGTTCCCATCCTGGTCAAGGATCACGAGATTGGTCGTGCCGAAGTTGCGCCCGGTCAACACGATGGTCTTGGAGTCCGCAACCGTCGCATCGGCGACTTCCGAGTTGCCGATGATCACCTTGCTCACCGGCCGGTCGAGCTTCAGTACGCGCGCGTGATCCATATAGACACGCATCATCTCTTCCTGTGCGTGCGTGGCGACCGGCGCGAACACGGCAAGGACCGCAGCGCCGGCGAATGTGAGCGTGGCGATCCAGTTACGGGGGAGGAACGTGTCCATGGTGCTTCCTGACGAGATATCTGGCGCATCTTCGCCTCTTTTGGTGAATGAAACGTTACGCCGGTGTGCGGCAATCTAAGGCATCCCTTTCTTGAACATTTACCCAAGAAACCGGGATAGCCGCTTAACTTCACGGTAACCGGTTTCCTTAAGCCGATGGAAATTCGCTCCCTGTAGCGTCCTTTCATCCGATCAACGGCAAACAGTTGGCGGAAGTGCTGAACAACAAACACGTGAAGTAGGAGAATCACCATGAAGACCATTTTCGCTCGCCTGATGAAGGACGAGTCGGGCGCGACGGCCATTGAATACGGCTTGATCGCAGCTCTGATCTCGGTCGCGCTGATCGCTGGTGCGACCTCGCTCGGTACCTCGCTCAACACGACATTCACGGGACTTGGTACCAAGCTCACGACCGCAGTCAACAAGACCGCACCGTAACCTGGAAATTGTCGCAACAGTTCGAGGACGTGTTGAACAACACGTGAACTAGGGGATTACCATGAGGACGATTTTCGCACGCCTGCTGAAGGACGAATCCGGTGCAACGGCCATTGAATACGGCCTGATCGCAGCCCTGATCTCAGTCGCGCTGATCGCTGGTGCCACCACGCTCGGTACTTCGCTCAACACGACATTCGGCGGCCTCGGCACCAAGCTGACAGACGCCAACAACAAGACAGCACCGTAAGGTGCTGAGGTCATTGTTGCCAACATCGACAAGGAGCCGTCCCGCTTAGGGGCGGCTTTAATCTTTTGGTCGACTTTTTATTGCTCAAGACAAAGCGTGTTCAACACTTGGTAGGGGATGCGAAACCGTGGCTGAGGCAGTAATTTTTGTGGTCTTTCCGCTTTGTCTCGCTTTTGCAGCGTTTTCGGATCTTTTTACCATGACGATTCCGAACCGGGTGTCCGGGATCCTATTGGGCGCCTTCACTATTGTCGCGCCGTTTGCGGGACTTGACCTTGTGCAGTTCGGCCTGCACGTCATCGCAGCTGCAACGGTGTTCCTCGTCTGCTTCTGCCTTTTCGCGACAAATGTGATGGGCGGAGGTGACGCCAAGCTGTTAACGGCGAGCGCGATCTGGTTCGGCCTCAACGTCTCGCTCGTCGAGTTCCTGATATACGTGTCCGTTTTTGGTGGCATGTTGACGCTCGCCATTCTGTTCCTGCGTAAGCAAGAGAGTACGATCCTCGCCAGCGGCATCCCGGTGCCCCCCCTGCTTATGACCGCCAAGAAGATCCCGTACGGCGTAGCCATCGCGCTTGGCGGCTTTGCAGCCTATCCCTCGTCGCCGTTGATGCAGGCCGCGTTCGCGCAGCTCTCATAAACCTCGTCTGCCGCCCGCGAGGTCGATTGGCGGAACCATTCCTTAACCACGTACGTATCCGACTCGTTAACCCTAATTACACCAATTCCTGATCAATCTGGCCAAGGGGCATTTCTTGGGGCTTGGGGACGATCATGAAACCGGTGCGCATCATCATTCTGGCGGTGGCCGTGATTTCGGCTGCTGCGGCGGGACTGCTCGCGATGAAGCTGACGCGTGGTCCCGCGCAGCAAACTGCCGAACCGGTCATCGAGCAAGCGCCGACGGTCAACGTGCTGGTCGCCAGCAAGAGCCTGCCAGTCGGTTCACGGCTCGGCGCCGACGCGATTCATTGGATGGCCTGGCCGAAAGATGGCATCGTCGACGGACTGATTACCGAGGAAAATCGGCCGGGTGCTGTCGACGACCTATCGGGCGCCGTTGTGCGCCTGCCGATCTTTGCCGGTGAGCCGGTCCGCCAGGAAAAAATCGCCGATTCTTCAAGCCGCATCATGTCCTCGCTGTTGCCCGCCGGAAAGCGGGCCGTTGCAACGGAAATCACCGTCGCCACGGGAGCGGGCGGCTTCATCCTCCCGAACGACCGGGTCGACGTCATCATGGTGCGCAAGTCCGAGAACGACGGCATCTACCTGACCGAGACGGTGCTGAGCAACGTCCGGGTGCTGGCGATCGATCAGCAGGTCGAAGAGAAGGACGACGGGTCGAAATCAGTCGTCGGTACGACCGCGACGCTAGAACTGACGCCGGATCAATCCAAGGTCATGACGGTTGCGCAGCAGATGGCCGAGCGCATTTCGCTGGCGCTTCGTAGCGTTGCCGATGCGCAGGAGGCCGATACGAATGCTGCCGACTACCTTTTGAGCGGTGACGGCCAGCCGAGCATTCAAGTCATTAAGTCGGGCTCCATCGTCAAGAACGATGCTGCCGCCGTCCAGAACCAGAAATGATGATCGAACGGGGCGCAAGGTGAAGCGGAACGGAAACATATTTCGGGCGTCGGTCGCAGCGGGCCTGTCGTTCTGCCTAATGTTCTCGGGCATGGGGCTGCCGGTGGTACCCGCGGCTGAGGCGGCCGCGTCGTCGGTCGTCAGAATCGCGGACAGCGGCCCGGGCATCAGGAAAACGATCAATCTCGGCCTCAACAAGGCCGTCGTGGTCGATCTCCCGACGGATGCCCACGATATCCTGGTGGCCGATCCGTCGCTCGCCGACGCGGTCACCCGCACTTCCCGGCGCATCTATTTGTTCGGCAAGGCCGTCGGCCAGACGAATATTTTCGTCTTCGGTCCGAACGGCGAGGAAATCGTCAGTCTCGAAATCGCTGTTGAGCGCGATGTCGCCGGCCTCGAAGCGAACTTGCGGCGCTTCATTCCGGATGCGGATATCAACGTCGAAATCGTTTCGGACAACGTCGTTCTGACCGGTACCGTCCGCACGCCACTCGACTCCACTAAAGCCGTCGACCTAGCACAGGCCTTTCTGAAAGGCGGCGAGGCGACGACCCGCAACATCACCGCGCAAGGCAACAACGGCGACGCGGATATCTTCGCCGAAGACCGGCAGACCTCGCAGATCGTCAACTTGCTGACGATCGAAGGCGACGACCAAGTGACATTGAAGGTGACGGTTGCCGAGGTGAGCAGGCAGGTGTTGAAGCAGCTTGGCTTCAACGGCAGCGTTGGGGACGGCGAGAGCGGCATTGGTTTCCGCAATCCGGCCAATCTCGGTGACGCGATCAGTGTGGGCGCGAATGCTCTCATCAAGGGATCGATTGGTCCGACGACTATTGCGAGCTACATCAACGCGATGGAACAGGCTGGCGTCATGCGCACGCTTGCCGAACCGAGTTTGACCGCAATATCCGGCCAGGAAGCCAAGTTCTATGTTGGCGGGGAATTCCGGCTCGCGGGCGTGCAGGAAGTCGGGAAGGACGAGCAAACGGGGGATCCGACCGTCACACGCGAAGTGAATGATGTTGAATACGGAATCCGGTTGAACTTCAAACCTGTCGTTCTTGGCCCTGGCCGCATAAGTCTGGAGATCGAAACAGATGTGTCCGAGCCGACTTATGAGGGCTCGGTCGTCACAGGCAACAGCGCAAACGCCATACCCGGCCAGACCTTCCTCGGCATCCGCCGGCGCGAGGCCTCGACCAGCGTGGAACTGCCCTCGGGCGGCTCGATCGTGATCGCCGGTCTGGTACAGGACAATATTCGTCAGGCGATGTCGGGCCTGCCGGGCGCAGCGAAGATTCCGATCCTCGGTACCCTGTTCCGCAGCAAGGATTTCCAGCGCAACGAGACGGAGCTCGTCATCATCGCGACGCCCTACCTGGTGCGGCCGGTCGCCCGCAGCGCTATCTCGCGTCCCGACGACAACTTCAATCCGGCCAACGATCTCGACAGCTTCTTCCTCGGCCGCGTCAACCGGATTTATGGACGCCCGGAGGCGCCGGCGCCGGTCGGTCGCTATCACGGCAATGTCGGCTTCATCTACAAATAGGTCGGCTCATGAACAAGCGAAGCACAACGCAGAACAGTCCTGAAAGGCAGACCCGGATGTTCCTCGATCGAAGCCGTCTTCCCGCCCGCTCGACGGGTCGCATGCTCGCGTTCGCCGTCATTGCCGGTCTGCTTGCAAGCTGCGGCACCAAGGACAATCTGGCGACCGGCGCGATTCCCGACGACTATCGCACACGGCACCCGATCGTCATTGCCGAGGCCGAGCGAACGATCGACATTCCCGTCGCGTCCGGCGACACGCGACTTTCCCAGGGCACGCGCGACGTTATCCGCGGGTTTGCAGCGGAATACCGCAACGCGTCGACCGGCGTCATCCAGATCATGCTGCCGCGTGGATCGGTCAACAGCCATGCCGCCCAGACCGTACGAAGAGATATCCGTCGTCAGTTGGCGGCGGTCGGCGTGCCAGGAAAGAGGGTGATCGAAACCGGCTACGAAGCGGGTGCAACGGGCGACGCGGCGCCCATTCGCCTGAGTTATGTTGCGATTGCCGCGCAAACTGCGCCCTGCGGCGAGTGGCCGGAGGATCTGACGCTCAATACCCTCCAAAACCGCAATTACTACAACTTCGGTTGCGCCACCCAGTCCAATCTCGCCGCCCAGATCGCCAATCCGACGGATCTCATTGGCCCGCGCCAGATGTCGCCGATCGATGCCGAGCAGCGTGGCGAAGTGATCAAGAGTTGGCGCGGCACGGACACCGGCGACGGCGGTACGACAATCATCTTCAATTGATGAGGCCTGAGGAAAAGCGATGAGCGCCATTGAATACAACATCGACAGCGGCGGAGCAGCGGACTTTTCCGTCGACGCAGCGCGCCCGGGCGACCTCGACCAGTTGAGACCGCTGCCGCGCATTTCGATCCATGCATTCTGCGAGAGTGACGCCGTGCAGCGACTTATGGAGCGCTGCGGTCAGGATCGTCGCATGGCGAAGGTCAGTCTTCGGATCACCGGCGGCAGCATCGCCGCCGCCGCCAATATGTTCGCCAGCGTATCGACCCCAAACCTGATCATCCTGGAAACCGGCACGGAACCGCACTCGTTGCTCGCCGAACTCGTGCCCTTGGCGGAAGTCTGCGACCCGAGCACCAAGGTGATCATCATTGGCCGCCACAACGACATAGCGCTCTACCGCGATCTGATCCGGCACGGCATTTCCGAATACATGGTTGCCCCGGTGTCGATGGCGGATGTCCTGATGGCTGTTTCGGCGATCTTTGTCGACCCCGAGGCCGAGCCCTTGGGTCGCAGCCTTGCTTTCATCGGCGCGAAGGGCGGCTGCGGCTCGTCAATCATCGCGCACAATTGCGCCTGGGGCATTTCCAACCTGTTTTCGACGGAGACCATCCTCGCCGATCTCGACCTGCCTTACGGAACGGCGAATATCGATTTCGACCAGGACCCGCCGCAGGGCATTTCGGAAGCCGTCTTTGCGCCCGACAGGCTCGACGAGGTCTTCCTCGACCGTCTACTGACGAAATGTTCCGAGCATTTGTCGTTGCTTGCCGCACCTTCGATGCTCGATCGCGCTTACGACTTCGAGGCGGGCGCCTTCCATCCGATCCTCGAAATCCTGCAGCGCAGCGCGCCCGTCTCCGTCCTTGATGTGCCGCATATCTGGTCCGATTGGACACGCTCGGTTCTCGCCGAGGCCGACGAAGTGGTCGTCACGGCCGTTCCGGATCTCGCCAGCCTCAGAAACACCAAGAACCTCTTCGACGCGCTGAAGAAAATTCGTCCGAACGACAAGGCGCCGCATCTCGTCTTGAACCAGGTGGGCATGCCGAAGCGGCCGGAAATCGCACCGAACGAATTCTGCGAGTCGCTCGAGCTGGAGGCGGCCGCCATCATCCCCTTCGATGCGGTCCTCTTCGGCAACGCCTCCAACAGCGGACGCATGATCGCGGAAATCGACAAGAAGTCCCCCGTTGCAGAGACCTTCTCGCAGGTGGCGCATCTCCTGACTGGGCGCGCGACGATCAAGAAGGCGCGCAAGGGGGGACTCGGCAAGGTGCTTGCCCGGCTCCGCGGGCGGTAGGCAATGAAGCAACCGGATTGAAGTGATGTTTGGCAAACGCGGAAATGAAGGTTTTGGCAAGGCCGGCGCGACGACCTCTGTGGTCCCGCCGCCAATGCCGGCCGCGCAGCCGATTGCGGCGGAGCGACCGGTGGCAGCCGTTCTCGCCGAGCCCGTTGTCGCCCCGCCCCGCCCGCAACCAGCGGCCCCGCCGGCGCGCCGGCGCGCGGCCAGGAACGAGGACTACTACGACACCAAATCGCAGGTCTTTTCTGCGCTGATCGACACGATCGACCTCTCGCAGCTGTCAAAGCTCGACACCGAGAGCGCGCGCGAAGAAATTCGCGATATCGTCAACGATATCATCACCATCAAGAATTTCGCGATGTCGATCGCCGAGCAGGAGGAACTCCTCGACGACATCTGCAACGACGTGCTCGGATACGGCCCGCTCGAGCCGCTGCTTGCGCGCGACGATATCGCCGACATCATGGTCAATGGCGCCGGCCAGACCTTCATCGAAGTCGGCGGCAAGGTGCAGGAATCGGAAGTGCGCTTTCGCGACAACGCGCAATTGCTGTCGATCTGCCAGCGTATCGTCAGCCAAGTGGGCCGGCGCGTCGACGAATCGAGCCCGATCTGCGACGCGCGCCTGCCCGATGGATCGCGCGTCAACGTCATCGCCCCGCCCCTGGCGATCGATGGCACGGCGCTCACGATCCGCAAGTTCAAGAAAGACAAGCTGACGCTGGAACAATTGGTGCGCTTCGGATCGATCACGCCGGAGGGCGCCGTTCTCCTGCAGATCATTGGCCGTGTCCGCTGCAATATCGTCATTTCCGGCGGCACCGGCTCGGGCAAGACGACGCTGCTCAATTGTCTCACGCGCTATATCGATACCGACGAAAGGGTCATCACCTGCGAGGATTCGGCCGAACTGCAGCTGCAGCAGCCGCATGTCGTGCGCCTCGAAACCCGTCCGCCGAACATTGAGGGCGAGGGCGAGATCACCATGCGCGACCTGATCAAGAACTGCCTGCGCATGCGCCCCGAACGCATCATCGTCGGCGAAGTGCGCGGCCCGGAAGTCTTCGACTTGCTTCAGGCGATGAACACCGGTCACGACGGATCGATGGGCACGATTCATGCCAACACGCCGCGGGAATGCCTGAGCCGCATGGAATCGATGATTGCCATGGGCGGCTATACGCTGCCCGCCAAGACGGTTCGCGAAATCATCGCGGGCTCGATCGACGTCATCATCCAGGCTTCGCGCTTGCGCGACGGATCCCGCCGGATCACCCACATCACCGAAGTGGTCGGCATGGAAGGCGATGTGGTCATCACGCAGGACCTGATGCGCTACGAAATCGACGGCGAGGACGCCAATGGCCGGATTATCGGCCGCCACGTTTCGACCGGCATCGGCCGGCCGCATTTCTGGGACCGCGCACGTTATTTCAACGAGGACAAGCGGCTCGCCGCGACGCTCGACGCAATGGAAAAGAAGTAGCACGGGAGAGCGAAGAGCGACTTCGCGACTACGTGCGCTGACATAAGGAAACAGGTTCGACGATGTTCGGCATAGACATCACCGTTCTGGCATTGGCTGGCCTCGTCGCGGTTGCGGCGGCGGCGCTCGCCTACGGTGTGCTCTTCTCGCGCATCGAGAGCGAGAAGAAGGCCGAGGGCCGCTTCCGCCGCGTCAGTGCCGCCGAGACGGATCGGACCAAGATCAAGGCGGCGCGCGATCGCGTCAACGAGATGTCGAAACGGCGTAAATCCGTCCAGGATTCGCTGAAGGAGCTCGAAAAGAAGCAGCAGGAGAAGTCGGCAAAGACCGCTCCGTCGATGAAGATGCGGTTGGCGCAGGCCAACCTCTCGATGTCGGTGATGCAATTTTATTTGTTCAGTGCCATCTTTGGCCTGTTTGCTCTTCTGTTGACATTCGTTGCCAGCGGTAAGCTCTTGATTGGCGCCGGCGTCGCGCTGATCGCCGCTGCCGGCTTGCCGCGCTGGATCGTCGGCTTCATGATCAAGCGGCGCTGCAAAAAGTTCCTGGAAGAATTCCCGAACGCACTCGATGTCATGGTTCGCTCGATCAAGTCCGGTCTGCCGCTGAACGACGCGCTCCGGCTGATCGCCAGCGATGGGCAGGATCCGGTCAAGACGGAATTCCGTCGCGTCGTAGAGTCCCAGCAGGTCGGCCTCACCGTGCCGGAAGCCTGTGCCCGCATGATCCAGAGTGTTCCCCTGCCAGAAGTGAACTTCTTCGCGATCGTGATCGGCATTCAGGCGCAGGCAGGCGGCAACCTCTCGGAAGCGCTCGGCAATCTCTCGAAAGTCCTGCGCGAGCGCAAGAAGATGAAGGCGAAGGTCAACGCCCTGTCCATGGAGGCCAAGGCATCCGCCTGCATCATCGGCGCGCTGCCCGTCATCGTTGCGACGCTCGTTTATCTGACCTCCCCCGATTACATGATGATCCTCTTCACCGACCCGCGCGGCCACCTCATCATGGGGGCCTCCGCCGTCTGGATGAGCATCGGCATCTGGATGATGCGCAACATGATCAATTTCGACATTTGAGGTGCTGCGGTGGATGCTTGGGTAAAAACGCTGACCGATCCGAACATCGTCATTGCCGTCTTGGTCTCGATGGCGGTGCTGGCGACGTTCTATTCGCTTGTGGTTCCCTTCTTCGAGCAAGGCGACCTGACGAAGCGGATGAAATCGGTGGCGACCGAACGCGAGCAGATCCGCGCCCGCGAACGCGCGCGTATGAACGCCGAGGCCGCCAGCAGCAAAGGGAGCCTTCGGGCACAGAACAACACGTCCGTGCGGCAGGTCGTCGAACGGCTGAACCTGAAGCAGGCGCTGGTGGATGACAACACGGTCAACCGCCTGAAGACCGCTGGCTATCGTTCGCAGAACGCGCTCAATACCTTTCTCTTTGCCCGCTTCTGCCTGCCGTTCCTGTTCCTGATCGTTGCGGTCGTCTACATCTTCGTCCTGGAGAATTTTGCCGACAAACCGCTTATGCTCAGGCTGCTCTTCGCCGTGGGCTTTGCCTATCTCGGTTTCTATGCGCCGAATATCTTCATCGCCAATGCTGTCACCAAGCGCCAGCATTCGATCCGCCGTGCCTGGCCCGACGCGCTGGACCTTTTGCTGATCTGTGTCGAATCAGGCGTCTCCATGGAGCTCGCCATGCGTCGCGTTGCCGACGAGATCGCGGCGCAATCGCCGCCGCTCGCCGAGGAACTGGTGCTGACGACGGCCGAGCTTTCGTTCCTGCCGGATCGGCGCGTCGCACTCGAAAATCTGGGCTTACGCACCGGCATCGAGGATGTGAAGTCGGTGACCCAGGCGCTGATCCAGGCCGACCGTTACGGCACCCCCGTGGCGCAGGCCCTGCGGGTGCTGGCGCAGGAAAGCCGTGACCAGCGCATGAATGCGGCGGAAAAAAAGGCGGCGGCATTGCCGCCGAAGCTCACCGTCCCGATGATCCTTTTCTTCCTGCCGGTTCTCGTCGCCGTCATTTTGGGCCCGGCGGGGATACAGGTGGCGGATAAGTTTTAGAGCGCCGGTTTCGTGTGAGGCGCTTCATCTCGTACAAAGATCGGCGCAGCGCCTGAACTGCCATCCGAATCCGTTATTCGCGCAGCCTCTCAGAGGAGTCATCCTCGGGCTTGACCCGAGGATCCAAATACAAGCCGTTCTGCATGGTGTAGGTCCACGCTGGTGCATGTCTTCGAGCTATGGGAAGGCTTGCGCATGCATCCTCGGGTCAAGCCCGAGGATGACGGCGGAGGGGTGGCCGCGAGGCGTGAAAAACCCGTGCTAATTCGTATTTCCGTCATCGGCCTTCGCGAGCTGCTTCCAGGCGCCTTGCTGTGACAGCATGGACCTGAGATAGGCGACGTTCGCTTCGGCCTGTTCTGCGGTCAATTCCTGCCGGGCGATCGTTTCGGCTTCCTGGAAACGCCCCTGCAGGCCGACGGCGAGGGCGAGGTTCTGCCGCACGCTGCTGTCGGCGCCGGGCTGATCGGCGGCCGATTTGAGATAGGTTTCGGCGGTCCTGAGATCCTTCGTCAGCAGATAGGACATGCCGAGGTTGGAGAGCACGGAGGGCTCGTTCGGGCGAAGGTCCAGGGCCTCGCGGTATCTGAGACGCGCTTCCGACGACCGGCCAAGCTGATCGAGAACGGCGCCCTCCGCGGATTTCAGCTTCCAATCCGGACGGTCCGGCGTTTGTGCCCGGCTGATCGTCGCCAACGCCTGTTCGAGCTGGCCGGCTGCCGCCTGCGCCTTGCCATAGGCGCCCAGCACTTCGCGATCCGAAGGATGGTTGATCGCCACCTGCTGCATGACGGCAAGTGCCTGTTCGTTGCGGCCGGTCATGCGCAAGAGGTTAGCGTAGTTGAGACCCGCCTCGCGATCCTTTGGGTTGCGCTCATAGGCCTGTCCTATGCTTTCCGCCGCCTGCGACAACTCGGTTGCGTTCATCGATTGTACGGGTTTCGAGAGCGTCGGGATCGAGCCGGTGGTGAGTTCCTTCTTCTGTTGTCCGGCGCAGCCGGCGAGCGACAGAGCGATAAGCGCGACGGCCGTACCCTGAAGGAAACGAGGGAGTAAGGACGAACAAGTGGCTTCAGCGGTCATGAGTGGTGCCCCCAGCATGCGTTCGCACCGGAACTCCCAACATCAGCGGCGCAACTTTCACTCCAGCAATAATCTGTTAACCCTAACGGAGCGTTAATCGCGCAATCTGTTTCTGTCAGTCGAGGACTTCCATGGCTCCCTATCAGTTCATCGAACGGCCATCGCCGTTCAACACCAGCACCGGCAAGACGCTGCCGATCTTCGCGGTGACGCCGGCGCATATCGAAACGGGGAGCATCGATCCGATCGCGCTCGACTGGGCGAAGAAGGCGGGGTTCAAGGCGGAGTCCGGTGCCGTTCTTCTCATTCCGTCATCCGACGGCCATCTCGGCGGCGCGCTGTTCGGCCTCGGTGCCAATCCGTCGGAAGCGCCGTTCCTGACCGGGAAACTCGCCCGCGCACTGCCTGCCGGCAAGTGGCACATCGAAACGGCCCCGTTGAGCGCCAACCGGCTGGCGCTCGGCTACGGCCTCGGTTCCTATCGTTTCGAGCGCTACAAGTCCTCCAAGGTAGAGGCGCCGACACTGCTCATACCCGCCGACGCGGATGCGACCGACATCAAGAGGCAGCTTGCCGGGGTGTTTCTGGCGCGCGACCTCATCAACACACCGACCAATGACATGGGGCCGGAGGCATTGGAAGCGGCCTTCCGGGCGCTTGCCGGCCATTATAAGGCCGATGTCTCGGTAATATCGGGAGAGGCGCTGCTGGCGCAGAATTTCCCGCTGGTCCACACGGTCGGCCGGGCCAGCGCCGAGGCGCCGCGGCTTCTGGAGATGCGTTGGGGCAAGAAGGGTCACAGACGGGTGACGCTGGTCGGCAAGGGCGTCTGCTTCGACACCGGCGGCCTGGACATCAAGCCGGCCTCTTCGATGCTGCTCATGAAGAAAGACATGGGCGGGGCCGCCAACGTCATGGGTCTCGCGCTGATGATCATGGATGCCAAGCTGAAGATCGATCTGCGGGTCATCGTTCCGGTGGTCGAGAACTCGATTTCGTCGAACGCCTTCCGTCCGGGTGACATCTACCGCAGCCGCAAAGGCCTGACGGTGCAGATCGACAATACCGACGCCGAGGGCCGGCTGATTCTCGCCGACGCGCTCGCCCATGCCGACGAGGAGCAGGCCGACCTCATCATCGACATGGCGACGTTGACGGGCGCTGCGCGCGTGGCGCTAGGCCCCGATCTGCCGCCGTTCTTCACCGACGACGGCGCGCTTGCCCATGAACTTGCCGAGGCGAGCCTCAGCGTCGACGATCCGATGTGGCGGATGCCGCTCCATATGGGCTACGACAAGGATGTTTCCGCGCGGATTGCCGATCTCACCAACGCACCCGCGGGCGGCATGGCCGGCGCGATCACGGCGGCGCTTTTCCTCAAACGCTTCGTCACCAATGCAAAGAGCTGGGTGCATTTCGACATTTTCGGCTGGGCACAGGCCGAACGCCCGCATTCCCCCGTCGGTGGCGAAGCACAGGCGATCCGGGCGCTCTATCACCACATTGGAAAGCTCGCGAAATAGAGCGTACGGGGCGGATCCCACAAAAGAAACGCTTGCGTAACGATCGCCTGTTATCCGTACAGGCATACGTTACGCAGGAGTTTTCATTGCCGGTCGAGCTTACGCCTTCCCAAGCTTTGGGCCTTTGGCATTCGGTGACGCTTGAACAGGTCCGGGTGGATAGCCGCGACCTGACCCTGCGCCAGATGGCGATCCTCTTGCAGATTTACCTCGTTCCGCCACCCCACACGGTCAGAGGCCTTGCCGCGACGCTGGGTGTGACGAAGCCGGTCATCACCCGCGCACTCGACACCATGGGTGCCCTTGGCCTCGTCGACAGAGCGCGCGACGAGAGGGATCGGCGCAACGTCGTCATCAAACGCACCGTCGAAGGTGCACTTTATCTTGAAAAATTCGGCGATCTGATCATCAATCAGGGTCGAAAACTGTCCTTGTGAGTCTGCCCATGTCGCAATTGCCTGACCGCCGCCTCAATGCCTATCGCGATGATCTCGCCGAGGAACGCCTGCGCGGCGTTGTCCAAGCGCAGCGCTATGTCGAAGGCACGCCTGCGACCGTTTCCGTTCCCGTGGCCCCGCTGCGGGCAAGGCCCGATCTCGAATGCGGGACCGACACCGAATTGCTTTACGGGGAGGCCGCGCGTGTGCTGGACATTGCGGGCGGGTGGGCATGGGTGAAGGCCGATCTCGACGGCTATGTCGGCTATGTGCCCGAGGCAGCGCTGCGTTCTTCGAATGCTTCGGCAACCCACGTCGTCGCGGTGCCGCGGACATTCATCTATCGCGGTGCCGATCTGCGCTTCCCCCAGGTCTTTGCCCTTTCCATGGGGAGCCGCGTGCACGTTGTCGGCGAAAGTGAAGCCCGAGGTACGCGGTACTTCCTGTTGGACGGCGGGTTGGCTGTCATCGCCAATCATTGTGTTCCCGCCGGTGAGGCACTCGCCGGCGACTATGTCAGCGTTGCTACGCGTTTTCTCGAAACCCCCTATCTCTGGGGCGGCCGGTCCGGCTTCGGCATCGACTGCTCCGGCCTCGTGCAGCTTGCGATGCAGATGGTGGGGAGCGATGCGCCACGCGACTCCGACATGCAGGCGAGTGGGCTTGGCCGTGCTATCAGCCGCGAGGAGCTCGTCCGCGGCGACCTCGTCTTCTGGAAGGGCCACGTCGCGATCATGGAAGACGCGAGGACGCTGGTTCACGCGAATGGCCACACGATGACCGTCGCTCGCGAGGGACTGGAAGACGCGATCCGCCGCATCGGCTGGCTCTACGATCAGCCGACCGGTTATCGCCGGCCGTGAAACGCGCCGGCAACGGTGTCTTTTGGACCGTCGTCCCCGTTCCGTCATCCTCGGGCTTGACCAGAGGATGACGGCGAAAGGAGGAAGGCGATCTATAAATCAGTAGCCGGCTAATCTATCGACGACATGCTCAAGCGGCAAGCCGCTCTCGAAGCGGGCGATCTGCTGCTCGACATGGGCGAAGAGCGCCTTGACGTCCGAGGAAGCGGCGACATGCGGCGTCACGTAGACGTTGGGCATGGTCCAGAAGCGGCTGTCCGGGGAGAGGGGCTCCTCCTCGAAGACGTCGAGTGAAGCCGCACCCAGGACGCCGGAGTCGAGGCTTTTCAGGATGTCGGCTTCCACCTGGCTGCCGCCGCGTCCGGCATTGATGAACACGGGCGCGCCGAACGGCCCTTTGCGGCTGAGCTTTACGAACAGGTTGGCGTTGAAGATGCCCTTGGTTTCCGCCGTTAGCGGCAGCAGGCCGACGAGAAAGTCAGTCCGGGCCAGAAAGGCGTCGAGATCGGCGGCGCCATAGGTGTCCATGCCCTCGATCGTCCGCTTGGTGCGCGACCAGCCGATCACTTTGAAGCCCATGACTGCGAGCTTGCGGGCGGTATCCTGGCCGAGCACGCCCATGCCCATGATCCCGACGGTAATGTCGGCGGCCTCCGGCTGGATGAGGTCTCGCCATTCCCGCCTTTGAGCCAAGGCCTCGTAGGCGCTGTGCTGGCGCAGATGAAGGAGGCACTGCATGATCACCCATTCGCTCATGCGTGTCGTCAGCGTCCGATCGACGAAGCGCACCAGCGGCACGTCCGGCAGGCCCGGCAGCGTCAGCACATGGTCGACGCCGGCACCGCCAGAGAAGACCACCTTGAGGTCGGGCGCGCGCGAGAAGAGGTCCGGCGCCGATTTCCAGACTACCGCGTAGTCTATGCCGGAGAGATCTCGATCCCTTTGCGCCGGATCCGCGCGATTGATCACCTCGCGATCGGGAAACGCGCCATTGAGGGCGGCCTCAACCTCCTCGGGAATGAATTTCAGGTCGACGATGACAGGACTCTTGGCGAGCATTCTCAGAACTCTATTGACGGATAGCGGAGAGATTGACGGCCTCGAGATTGAACGCGGCAGCCATCAAGGCCTTGGTGTAGTCTTCGCCCGGCGCCTCGAAGATGCGCTCGGCCGGCCCCTGTTCGACCACCTTGCCGAGCCGCATGACGATCATCTCGTTGGCGAGTGCGCGCACCACCTTGAGATCATGGCTGATGAACAGATAGGCGAGATTGTGCTTGCGCTGGAGATCGCGGAGCAGGTCGACGACTTGCGCCTGCACGCTCATGTCGAGCGCCGAGGTCGGCTCGTCGAGCATGACGAATTGCGGCTTCAGCACCATGGCGCGGGCAATTGCGATGCGCTGTCGCTGTCCACCGGAGAATTCGTGCGGATAGCGCCAGCGGGTTGCCGGATCGAGCCCGACCTCCTGGAGAGCGGAGGCGACGCGCGCGTCACGTTCTTCGCCGGAGAGGGCGCTTTCGTGGATCTTCAGTCCTTCGCCGATGATGTCTGCAATCGACATGCGCGGACTGAGCGAGCCATAAGGATCCTGGAAGACCACCTGCATCCGGTTTCTGAGCGGCCGCATTTCGCGGAAGCTGTAGGCGTGGATGTCCTTGCCGACAAAAGCGATGCGCCCCTTGGACGAGATCAGGCGCGTCAGTGCCAGACCCAGCGTCGTCTTGCCCGAGCCAGACTCGCCGACGACGCCGAGCGTCTGGCCGGCACGAAGCGTCAGGTCGACGCCGTCCACCGCTTTGACGTGATCGACGACGCGGCGCATGAAGCCCGCTTTGATCGGAAACCAAACCTTCACGTCCCTGGCCTCGATGACGATCGGCTTCGTGGCGTCGGAAGGTGGCGGCTCGCCCTTGGGTTCGGCAGCGAGCAGATGCCGGGTATAGGCATGCTGCGGGTTGGCGAAGATATCGGCCGTCGGGCCGGTTTCGACGATCTTGCCCTTGGTCATGACGCAGACCCGGTCGGCGATCTTGCGGACGATGCCGAGGTCATGGGTGATGAAGAGCATGGACATCCCGTGCTCGTCCTTGAGCGACTTCAGCAGCTCGAGGATCTGCGCCTGCACGGTGACGTCAAGCGCCGTCGTCGGCTCGTCGGCGATGAGGAGCTCCGGTCGGTTGGCGAGCGCCATCGCGATCATGACGCGCTGGCGCTGCCCGCCGGAAAGCTGGTGCGGATAGGCGCCGAGCCGTTTTTCCGCTTCGCGGATGCCGACCTGGTTGAGGAGCTCCAGCGTTCGCGCTCGCGCGGCCGCCCCCTTCAGGTCCTGATGTAGCTCCAGGATTTCGCCGATCTGCTGCTCGATCGTGTGCAGCGGATTGAGCGAGGTCATCGGCTCCTGGAAGATCATCGTGATGTCGTTGCCGCGCACGTGGCGCAGTTCTTCGTCACTGGCCTTCAAGAGGTCCTTGCCGTTGAAGATGACTTCGCCGCTCGGATGGCTTGCCGACGGGTAGGGCAGGAGCTTCAGGATCGAGTTCGCCGAGACCGACTTGCCGGAGCCGGATTCGCCGACAAGCGCGACGGTCTCGCCGCGCTTGATGTCGAAGGAGATGTGGTCGACGGCAACGGAGGTTTCGCCGCCCTGGTGGAAGGCGACGGAAAGATCGCGCACGGAGAGGAGGGTGTCTGTCATCGTCGCGCTCACCGGAAGGTCTTTCGCGGATCGAAGGCGTCGCGCGTCGCTTCGCCGACGAAGATCAGCAGGGACAGCATGACCGACATGGCAAAGAAGGCGGTGAGCCCCAGCCACGGCGCCTGCAGGTTGGATTTGCCCTGGGCGATCATCTCGCCGAGCGAGGGCGAGCCCGGCGGCATGCCGAAGCCGAGGAAGTCGAGCGAGGTGAGCGTAGTGATCGAGCCCGAGAGGATGAAGGGCAGGAAAGTGAGGGTGGCGACCATCGCATTCGGCAGAAGGTGCCGGTACATGATCGTGCCGTTGCCGACGCCGAGCGCGCGCGCCGCATTCACATACTCGAAATTGCGGGCGCGCAGGAATTCGGCGCGAACCACGGCGACAAAGCCGACCCAGGAGAAGAGCAGCATGATACCGAGCAGGATGAAGAATCCGGGCGGCAGGATGGCCGCGATGATGAGCAGGATGTAGAGCACCGGCATCGACGACCAGATCTCGATGAAACGCTGGAGGAGCAGGTCGGTCCAGCCACCGAAATAGCCCTGCACCGCCCCGGCAGAGACGCCGATCACGGCGGAGGCGATCGTCAGCGCGAGGCCGAAGAGAACGGAGATGCGGAAGCCGTAGATCATCCGCGCCATCACGTCGCGCGCCTGGTCGTCGGTTCCAAGCCAGTTGAGGTTGCCGAGCGTGCAGCCCGGATCGGCGACACCCTGCGGGTAACCGGAGCAGCGCTCTTCCGTGCTCATCAGCCAGAAAGGCGGGGTCGGCGCCGAATGGGGAATGTTCGAATTGACCGTCTGGTAGGAGTAGCGGATCGGCGGCCAGATCGTCCAGCCATTGGCCTCTATCTCGTCACGGATGAAATCGGAGCGGTAGTCCGTCTCGGCAAGGAAGCCGCCGAATTTCTCCTCGGGATAGTTGACGAGCACCGGGAAAAGAATCTCGCCCTTGTAAGAGGCCACGAGCGGCCTGTCGTTGGCGATGAACTCTGCGAACAGGCTGAGGCCGAAGAGGACGAGGAAGATCCAGAGTGACCAATAGCCGCGGCGGTTCGCCTTGAAGTTCTGCCAGCGCCGCCGCCCGATCGGCGTCAGCCAACCCTTTTCCGGCGCGCCGGCATATGCCGTGACGGTGCTCATCAGACGTCCCTCCGCTCGAAGTCGATGCGCGGGTCGACCCAGGTATAGATGAGATCGGAGATGAGGCTGACGAAAAGACCCATCAGCGAGAAGATGTAGAGGGTCGCGAAGACGATCGGATAGTCGCGCTTGACGACCGCGTCATAGCCGAGGCGACCAAGGCCGTCGAGCGAGAAGATGTATTCGATCAGGAGCGAGCCGGTGAAGAAGGCGGAAATGAAGGCGCCCGGGAAGCCGGCGATGATGATCAGCATCGCATTGCGGAAGACATGGCCGTAGAGCACCTTCCGCTCGCTGAGCCCCTTGGCACGCGCCGTCGTCACATATTGCTTCTTGATCTCGTCGATGAAGGAATTCTTGGTGAGCAGCGTCGTCGTCGCGAAGGCCGAGAGCAGGAGCGTGATCAGCGGCAGCGTCATGTGCCAGAAGTAGTCGAGGATCTTCTGCCACCAGGGCAGTTCATAGAAATTGTCCGAGACGAGACCGCGCAGAGGGAACCAGTCGAAGAAGGATCCGCCCGCGAAAATCACGATCAACAGGATGGCAAAGAGAAAGCTCGGTACCGCATAACCGACGACAACCACGCCGGAGGTCCAGACGTCGAAGGTCGAGCCGTCGGAGATCGCCTTCCTGATGCCGAGCGGAATCGAGATCGCGTATGAGAAGATGAGGATCCAGACGCCGAGCGAAATGGAGACCGGCATCTTCTCAACGATGAGGTCGACGACGGACGTGTTGCGGAAGAAGCTCTCGCCGAAGTCGAAGCGGGCATAATTCCACATCATCGTGAGAAAGCGCTCGGCAGGCGGCTTGTCGAAGCCGAACTGCTTCTCGAGCTTGGCGATGAATTCGGGATCGAGGCCCTGGGCGCCGCGATAACGACCGCCTTCATCGCCGCCTCCCTGCAGGAGGTCGCCGCCCGTGCCGGAAAGCCGGTCGGAAGCGCCGGCATTCGTCAGGTCTGAAATCACCTGCTCCACCGGGCCGCCCGGCGCGAATTGTACGACGGCGAAGGAGATGGCCATGATCCCGATGATCGTCGGGATCATTAGGAGCAGCCGGCGCAGGATGTAGGCACCCATCAGGCGAACCTCGGCAGAGTGGCACTGCGGATCGTAGCGACCCGCAGGGCTGTGGCTTGCCGTCTATGTCGTCTCAATGGCTCACTCCCTGCCGCGTCGAACCCCGCCGGTTCAGTCCCGTATTTCAGTGATTCGTTTCTTGCATTTGGAATCGACGGGCGTCTCGAACGCAAGTGATCATTTTCCGGCAGCACTTTTGAACCACCACACGTCCGGAAAGCCGATCGAATATTTCGGCAGTTCCGCGGGTCGCCCGAACTTGTCCCAATAGGCGACGTTCGCTGCCAGCTTGTAGTAAAGCGGAATGACGTAATTGTGGGCGAGCAGGACACGGTCGAGCGCCTTTGTGGCCGCCACGAGTGTGTCCCTGTCCTTCGCGAAGATTACTTGATCGATCAGCGCGTCGACGCCAGGGTCGGCGATGCCTGCATAGTTCCTTGACCCCTCGCGGGTGGCGGCCTTCGAACCCCAATAGTCCGCCTGCTCGTTTCCGGGACTGAGGGTCTCGCCCCAGACCTGCCAGGTCATGTCGTAGTCGAACCTACGCTCCCGATTGGTGTACTGCGACGGATCGACGATGCGCACGCTCGCTTCGATGCCGATCCGTTTGAGATTCTGCGCATAGGGAAGTGCGACGCGCTCGAGCGCTGGGCTGTTTACCAAAATCTCGAAGGCGAAGGGCTTGCCAGTCGCCTTGTTCACCATGCGGTTGCCTTTGAGTTCGAAGCCGGCTTCCTTAAGGAGCGCGAGTGCCTTGCGCAGATTGTCGCGCGCCTTTTCCGGGGTGCCACCGACCGGATTGGTATAAGCGGTCGTGAACACTTCCGGCGGCACCAGATCCTTGATCTCGTTGAGGATCTTCAGCTCCTCACCCTGCGGTAAGCCCGAGGAGGCGAGCTCGGTGCCGAAGAAGAAGCTGTTTACGCGCTGGTACTGATTGAAAAAGATTGTCCGGTTCAGTTCCTCGAAGTCGAGCGCATAGTTCAGTGCCTGGCGGACCCTTTCATCGTCGAAGGGCTTGCGGCGCATGTTCGGAACCATCGCCTGCATTACGCCGGTCGCCCGGAAGGGGTTCGGAATTTCCTCGCGCTTCACCCTTCCTTCCTTCACTGCCGGAAAATCGAACCCCGTCGCCCAGCGCATGGCCTGGTTTTCCTGCCAGTAATCGACGTTGCCAGACCGGAAGGCCTCGAACTCGACATCGCGATCGCCGAAGAAGGAATAGGTGATCGAATTGAAGTTGTTCTGGCCGACATTGACATTGAGCGAAGCCCCCCAATAGTCAGGGCGTCGTTCGTAGCGGATCGCGCCGCCCGGCGAAAAGGATGCGATGCGGTAGGGGCCGGAGCCCACAGGGGGTTCGAGCGTTGTCCGGGTGATGTCACGCGGCTTCCCGTCCGCTCCCGTGCCCTCCCACCAGTGCTTCGGTACGATCAAGATCTGGCCGAGAATGTGCGGCAGCTCGTGATTGTTCTTCTCGTCGAAGTGAAACGTAACGTCCCGGTCCCCGGTCTTCTCCGCCTTCACCACATGCCGGTAGTAGCTCTGATAGAGCGGGTTCAACTCCTTGGCTTTCTCGAAGCCGAAGACGACGTCCTCGGGCGTCACCGGTTTCCCGTCTGCCCATTTTGCTTCCGCGCGCAGGCGGAAGGTAGCCGAGGAGATGTCATCGGGGAAGGAAACGCCTTCCGCGATGAGGCCGTAAGCAGTCGAAATCTCGTCGTCGGACGGCTTCAGAAGCGTGTCGAAGACGAGCGCCAGGCCGACGGCAACTTCTCCCTTGACGAGCAGGGGATTGAAGGAGTCGAAAGTCCCCGTCTGCGAAAGCCTGAGATCGCCACCCTTGGGAGCGTCGGGGTTCACATAGTTGAACTGCTTGAAGCCGGGAGGATACTTGAGCTCACCGACAAGCGACAGGCCGTGGCGCCATGTGTCCTCCTGCGCGTTTGCCGGGAGCGGCAGAAGGACGGACATTGCCAGAAATGCGGCTGCGAGTTTCGTTCTTACAATACCGCCAAAATCCAGCATCCAGTCGCTTCTCCTTGTGTTGGCGATGATCCTTCGGACCAGAATAGGCGAAATCAGGGCAATTGACAGGACTTGCCCAAAATCAGGCGAAATTTTTGAGTCACATCCGGGTGATCCGCTACTGCATGATTCCTTAAATCGGGATCGACTTAAGGACAAAATCATGCAGCAATTCAGGGTGCTACAGCGACCTTTGCGCGTCGGACGCGCGGCGCTGTAGGCTCGGGCAAGTGCGGTGATTCGGGATAGGGGCGAGCGCAGATGGCGTGGGACACCGGTGCTACGCCGATCGGGGGATTGGAATGGGACTTGAAATAGCGGCTGCCTTTCGACGCTGCGGTTCGGCAATGTTGGGTTTGATCGTGGGGGCGAGCCTTCTGGCCACCGAGGCCGCCTCGGCCGACGGAACGCCTGCGAAGGAACTCTTTGGCGCCAAGGCGTTGCCGGCGGCGATGGCGCCTTCCTCCTTCGGCTTTTATGCGAAGGGTTGTCTGGCAGGCGGGGTCGCGATCCCGACGGACGGGCCGACCTGGCAGGCAATGCGCCTGTCGCGCAATCGACGCTGGGGCCACCCGCAAATGATCGCACTGATCGAGCGGTTCTCGCACGACGCAGCCGAGAAAATCGGCTGGCCGGGTCTCTTGCTTGGTGACATATCGCAGCCACGCGGCGGCCCGATGACGTCTGGTCACGCATCACATCAGATCGGCCTCGACGCCGACATCTGGCTGACGCCGATGCCGCAAAGGACGCTGAGCTATCAGGAGCGCGAATCGATTTCCGCGACCTCGATGCTGCAGAAGAACAAGTTCCTGACGGTCGATCCGTCCATATGGACCCCCACGCACGCGCGGCTGATCATGATGGCGGCCAGCTATCCCCACGTCGAGCGCGTCTTCGTCAACCCGGCGATCAAGAAGAAGCTCTGCGACACGTGGAAGGGGGATCGTTCGGCGCTCGGCAAGGTCCGGCCGATCTATGGTCATGACTATCATTTCCACATTCGCATCAAGTGCCCCGAGGGTTCCGTCGGCTGCAAGGGCCAGGCGCGCGTGCCGGCGGGTGACGGCTGCGACAAGTCGCTCGCCTGGTGGTTCACCGACGAGCCGTGGGCGAAGCCGAAGAAGAAGCCGGAAAAGCCCGTGAAGCCGACATTTGCAAAGCTTTCGGATCTGCCGAAGGCTTGCGCCCTGGTGCTCGACGGCCCGCCTCCGGCCTCCGAGCAAGAGGTGACTTACGGCACGGCCTACCGGTCCGCAACCACCGCTTCCGCTCCCGCAACCGCGGTTCCCGCCGCCGCGACGAGCATCGAAGCCGTCATCGGTGCTGCGACCGCGGCGCCTTTGGAAAACGTTCCGGTCCCCCTGCCGCGTCCGGCGCTGCAATAGACGACCGAACGGACGCGCCTCACGAGGGGCCGGCACGATGGTCCGCCGGTCCCGCTGCCTTTCCAATCACGCGATGCTCATGTATAGGGCTTTCAAATCGATTTAAAATTGACGCTGGAGAGGCTATATGGCCGATCGGAAATGTCTTGCGCTGATTGCCCACGATCAAAAGAAGGATGATCTCGCCGCCTTCGCAAAGGAAAACGAGGCGGTGTTGTCCAAATGGAAGATCGTCGCCACCGGCACGACCGGCGGCCGGGTTCTCGAGGCCTGTCCCGGACTCGATATCACGCGCCTGAAGAGCGGACCGCTTGGCGGCGACCAGCAGATCGGCGCGATGATCGCCACCGGCGACGTGGATTTCCTCATCTTTTTTGTCGATCCGCTGACGGCCATGCCGCATGATGTCGACGTCAAGGCGTTGATGCGCCTGGCGATCGTCTACGACATCCCGATGGCGCTGAACCGCGCAACGGCGGAAGAGTTGATCGCCTTCCGGCGCAACTGATACACAATCACGAACATTCCACATCGCGATCAGGACGGATTTTGCAATGCTTAGTGCGGGTGACCACGGCTTTCCCTTTCCGATACTGATCGGCGACATCGGTGGAACGAACGCCCGCTTCGCCCTGCTGGTTGACACCTATGCAGAACCGAAGCAACTGCCGCCGATCAAGACGGGCGATTTCCCGACGATCGAGGAGGCGATGCAGAAGAGCATCCTCGACAAGACGTCCGTTCAGCCTCGCTCGGCGATCCTGGCGGTCGCGGGCCCGATCAAGGGCGACGAGATTCCCCTGACGAATGCCGGTTGGGTGATTCGGCCTAAGGACATGCTGGCAAGCCTCGGTCTCGCTGACGTGCTGATCATCAACGACTTCGAGGCGCAGGCGCTGGCGGTCGCGACACCCGCCGACGAGGATCTCGTCCAGATCGGCGGAGGCAGCATCCGCCCATCGTCGTCGCGGGTCGTGCTCGGTCCCGGAACGGGGCTTGGCGTTGCAGGCCTGGTATTCGCGCAGCACACCTGGATTCCCGTCCCCGGCGAGGGTGGCCATGTCGACATCGGTCCGCGCACAGAACGCGATTTCCGGATATGGCCCTTCCTGGAGCCGATCGAAGGCCGCATGGCCGGCGAGCAGATCCTGTGCGGGCGCGGCATCATGAACCTTTACCGCGCTGTCTGCGCCGCGGATGGTGAGGAGCCGGTACTGGCCGACCAGGCGGCGGTGACGACCAGCGCACTTTCCGGGTCGGATCCGACGGCTGTCGAGACGGTATCGCTCTTCAGCACCTATCTCGGCCGCGTCGCCGGCGATATGGCGATGATATTCATGGCACGCGGCGGCGTGTTCCTGGCGGGCGGCATCTCGCAGAAGATACTGCCGGCTTTGATGCGGCCGGAATTCCGCGCCGCCTTCGAGGACAAGGCACCGCATTCTGCATTGATGCGAACGATCCCGACTTTCGCCGTCGTCCATCCGATGGCCGCACTTTCCGGTCTCTCTGCCTTCGCGCGCACCCCGAGAGACTTTGGTGTTGCAACTGAGGGACGGCGCTGGAGAAGCTGACCGACCGATTGTTCGCAAAGACTCGCCAAAACGGCATCAAAGCACTATAGAGCCCCGGACGGGCGATGCCGGTACACGGAACGCTGGAGCGGGATGAGGAAAAGTGTGCGCGGTCTTCCGCCCGCATCCTGCTCTAACTTATTGGAATCGATCACGTTCATGATTTTAGGTCGATTGGACCTGAAATCATCGTGATCTAGAGCGACCTCAGGGAAGACGGGCTTATTGGACGCCAAGAATAAAAAGCAGCGCGCGGTCGATTCCGATACGATTACCGGAATCCTGAGGCGCGTCATTGCCGAAAACGGCCGCGACCACATCCGGGGCTATGCCTTTGCCATCGCCTGCCTGGTGGTTGTGGCGGCGACGACCGGCTTCACGGCCTGGATCATGGAAACCGTGATCAACGAGGCCTTCGCCAACAGGCGCGCCGATATCGTGCTGTGGATCTGCCTCGCGATCTTCGCGGCCTTCGTCCTGCGCGGTCTGGCGACCTACGGGCAGGCGGTCGCGCTCTCGAAGATCGGCAACAATATCGTCGCGCGCTACCAGCGCCGGCTTTACGCCCATCTGATGGCGCTCAGCGTCGGCTATTTCCATGACATGCGCTCCGCGCAGCTTGCCGCCAAGATCAGCCAGAATGTCAGCGGCATCCGCGACGTGCTCAACATGACGGTGACGTCGATCGCCCGCGACTTCCTTACCCTGATCGGGCTCGTCGGAGTCATGTTCAGCAAGGACTGGCTGCTCTCGCTCATCGTCTTCTTCGTCGCGCCGCCGCTGCTTCTCGGCCTGCGTTACATCTCGAAGCGCCTGCGCCTGGCGACGCGCGAGGCCGTCGAGGTCAACAGCCGCGTGCTCGGCGCCATGCAGGAAACCATCCAGGGCATTTCCATCGTCAAGGCCTTCACGATGGAAAACGAGCTGCGCCGCAAGGTCGAGACGATCATAGACCGGGCGGAGAACCGGGCAAACCGGATCGCGCGGCTCAGCGAACGCACGGCGCCGATGACGGAAACCTTCGCCGGCTTGGCGATTTCGTCGGTGCTTGCCTATTCGGCTTTCCGCACGATCTACGGCAACGTCCCGCCGGGCGCGTTCTTCGCCTTCGTCACGGCCCTCTTGATGGCCTATGACCCGGCCCGGCGTCTCGCGCGCCTGCAGGTGTCGCTGGAGCGCGCGGCCGTCAACGCACGCATGATCTACGAGATTCTCGACACGGTTCCGCATCAGCGCGATCGTCCCGACGCAACCGAAATCAGGCTCGGCGAAGCGACCATCGAACTGTGCGACGTGCGCTTTGCCTACGGCAGCGGCGACGAGATCCTGAAGGGGGTCAGCTTCCGTGCCGAGGGCGGCAAGACCACGGCGCTGGTCGGCCCTTCGGGTGCCGGAAAGTCGACCATCATCAGCCTCATCCCGCGGTTCTACGATCCGAAGTCCGGGCAGATTCTCATCGACGGACAGGATATCGCCGGCGTCACAAAGCAGTCGCTCCGCAACGGCCTCGCCTATGTCTCGCAGCAGCCGTACCTCTTCGAAGGCTCGATCCGCGACAACATTCGCTATGGCCGGCCGGAAGCCACGGACGCGGAAATCGAGGAGGCGGCACGGCTCGCCTACGCCCACGATTTCATCCTGGCGCAACCGCAGGGCTACGATACGCCGGTCGGCGAGAACGGCGTGACGCTATCGGGCGGCCAGCGCCAGCGGCTGTCGATTGCCCGCGCACTTGTGCGCAATGCGCCGATCCTCCTTCTCGACGAAGCGACTTCCGCCCTCGACACCGAGTCCGAGGCTGCGGTGCAGAAGGCGCTCGATCGGGCGATGAGCGGCCGCACGGTGATCGTCATCGCTCACCGGCTTTCGACAGTCGTCAACGCCGACAAGATCATCGTCATGAAGGACGGCACGGTCGTTGAGGAAGGCACCCATGACGAGCTTGCGCAGCGTCCGGACGGCCTCTACGCTCGGCTGCACAACCTGCACGGCAGCGCCTCGGATATGACGGCGGAAGACGCAATCCTATAGAAACCAAGGGAATTCGACGATGAGCGAAACGGATATGAAGCTCGTGGTGGTCGGCGCGGCCGGCCGTATGGGCCAGACACTGATCCGGATCGTTCATGGCATGGCCGGCGTGTGCCTTCATGCCGCGGTGGAGCGGCCGGGCTCGCCGTTCATCGGCCGTGATGCCGGCGAACTCGCCGGGCTGGGGCCAATCGATGTCGCCATTGCCGACAAGCCGCTGGAAGCCTTCGTCGAGGCAGAAGGCGTTCTCGATTTCACGTCGCCCGCAGCCACGGTCGAATTCGCCGGCCTGGCAGCGCAGGCGCGCATCGTCCACGTCATCGGCACCACCGGCTGCTCGGCCGACGACGACGCGAAGATCCGCGCAGCGGCGCGGCACGCGCGCGTCATCAAGTCGGGCAATATGAGCCTCGGCGTCAATCTTCTCGGCGTTTTGACTGAGCAGGCGGCGCGCGCCCTGAAGGCGGCGGATTGGGACATCGAAATCCTGGAAATGCACCACAAGCACAAGGTTGATGCGCCGTCAGGCACGGCGCTGCTGCTTGGAGAGGCGGCGGCCAAGGGCCGCGGTATCGAGCTTGCGGATCATTCAGTGCGGGTCAGGGACGGCCACACCGGAGCACGCCCGGAAGGGGCGATCGGTTTTGCGACGCTGCGCGGCGGCTCGGTCGTCGGTGAACATTCGGTCATTCTCGCGGGCGAGGGCGAGCAGGTCACTCTTTCCCACAGCGCCACCGATCGCTCGATCTTCGCGCGCGGCGCGGTCACGGCCGCCCTTTGGGGGCGCAGCCAGAAGCCCGGCTTCTATTCCATGCTCGATGTTCTCGGGCTCAACTGACACTCAAATCTTTCAAGAGGAAATGAAATGAGCGGCACCCTCGTTCTCGTTCGGCATGGCCAGAGCGATTGGAACCTGAAGAACCTGTTCACCGGCTGGCGTGACCCGGACCTGACCGAGCTCGGCGTCGAGGAAGCAAAAGCCGGCGGCAAGGCGCTCGCCGAGTACGGCATCAAGTTCGACATCGCCTTCACCTCTTCCCTTGTCCGCGCCCAGCGCACCTGCCAGTTCGTGCTTGATGCTGTCGGCCAGTCCTCGCTTGAAACCATCCGTGACCAGGCGCTGAACGAGCGCGACTACGGCGATCTTTCCGGCCTCAACAAGGACGACGCACGCGCCAAATGGGGCGAGGAGCAGGTGCATGTCTGGCGCCGCTCCTACGATGTCCCGCCGCCCGGCGGCGAGAGCCTGCGCGACACCGGCGCGCGCGTCTGGCCCTATTATCTCACCGACATCCTGCCGCGCGTGCTTTCGGGCCAGACGGTGCTCATCGCCGCCCACGGCAACTCGCTGCGTTCGCTCGTCATGGTGCTCGACAAGTTGACCAAGGAGCAGATCCTCAAGCTCAACCTCGCGACGGGCGTGCCGATGGTCTACAAGCTGAATGCGGATTCCACCGTCGCATCGAAGGAAGTGCTGGGCGACATGTCCGGCGCGCATTGAGGGGCCTTCATATCAGCAAAAAGGGACGCGGCGTCCCTTTTTATCAACCCTTGCCCGCTTCCCAGCCGAGGATCGCGCGCTTGCGCGTCAGGCCCCAGTGGTAGCCGGTGAGATCGCCGCTCTTGCCGAGCGCACGATGGCAGGGCACGACGAAGGAGATCGGGTTGCGTCCGACGGCTGCGCCGACGGCGCGCGACGCGGTCGGTTGGCCGATCTCGTCGGCAATCTTCGAATAGGTGGTCGCCTTTCCGAGCGGGATGTTCAAGAGTGCCTGCCACACCCGGATCTGGAAATCCGAGCCGATCAGGAAGATTTGCAGTGGCTCCTCCGCACACCAGCGCTCGGGATCGAAGATGCGGGCGGCATAGCGCGCCGTTGCCGCACTGTCCTCGACATAGTTCGCCTTGGGCCACCGGCTGGCCATATCGTCGAAGCTCGACCGTTCCTCGCCGGAATCGGCAAAGGCAAGTCCGGCAAGGCCGCGCTCGGTGACCATGACGAGCGCTGTCCCAAAAGGCGAGGGATGGAAGCCGTAGCGAATGGTGAGCCCGAAGCCGCGCGCCTTCCATTCGCCAGGCGACATTGCCTCATGCGTGACGAACAGGTCGTGCAGGCGGCTGGGACCGGAAAGACCCACTTCGATGCTGGTCTCCAGCAACGGCATCTCCTCCTGCCGCAGCAACCGTTTGGCGTGATCGAGCGTCACTGCCTGGAGGAAGGCCTTGGGCGAAAGCCCCGCCCAGCGGGTGAAGGTCTTCTGCAATTGCGTCGGCGACTGGCCGAGGCGGCTGGCGACCGTTTCAAGCGATGGCTGGTCGCGGTAATCCTCCGTCAGCATCTCGATCACGCGGCTCACCGTATCGTAATCGGTGCCTTCGGGAGTGATGTCGGTCGGAATGGATGTAACAACGTTCATGATCGCCTCCTGTCAGCCTACAGGTAATCCTCTGGCGGGCGGATAACCACCCGATTCTTGTGAGCATCGGCGCTACTGCATGTTTCCCTAAACCGTACGCGATTTAAGGAAACATGCAGCAATTCAAAGTGCTACAGCGTCCTTTGCGCGTCCGATAAGACGCGCGGCGCTGTAGGCAATGAAAACTGCGTGCGTTTTGCCGCCCAATTGCGCCCCTGCAAAATCAGCGTCGGCGGGCGGTCGCGAGCGCGCGGGCAAAGGCGAGGGCGAAGGTTTCGCGGTCGTCGCGATTGAGGAAGGAGCCGACATCGGTCTGGCGGCCGCCACCGATGATCCACATCGAAACGATGCCGATCTCCTGGTGCCGCTTGATGCTGAATCGTGCCCAGAACGGATTGAAGCGATGCTCGGTCATTCTCCCCGATGGCGCGAATTTCTTCACGGACACGTCGGTCCGCGAGATGCTGACCTCCTCCCGGGCGCGTGCGGAGCGATAGTTTAGCCAGAAGGCGCCGAAGAGCAGGACGAAGTCCAGACCGAAGAAGAAGACGATCGGCCATGCACCGATGACCAGGAACACGAATATGTGCACGAGGCTCATCGCGCCTGCGATCATTAGAAGGACCTTGAACCCCTTGAGGCCGAGTGAACGGTATGGCGTGAGCTCGGCAGCGAAGATCGGCTGGTCGTTGATGGAGGTCTCGGCGTTGCCTTCGGTCATGACCAATGACTATAGATGCAGCATGAAGAACGTGAAGCCGAAATCACCGAAGCAACCGTCAAAATCGAATGCAGTCCGCCTGGCCCGGCGGCAACGCAGTGTCTACAACGTGGCCGAGGTCGAGGAGATCTTCCGCCGCTTCTCCGTGCAGCGCCCCGAGCCTAGGGGCGAACTCGAGCACGTCAATCCATTCACGCTGGTGGTGGCGGTCGCGCTTTCGGCCCAGGCGACCGACGCTGGCGTCAACAAGGCGACGCGCGCGCTCTTTGCCGTCGCCGATACGCCGCAAAAGATGCTGGCGTTGGGTGAGGAAAAGGTTCGCGACTATATCAAGACGATCGGGCTTTACCGCAACAAAGCGAAAAACGTCATCGCTCTGTCGGAGAAACTGATCGCCGATTTCGGCGGTGAGGTACCTCGCACGCGGGAAGAACTGGTGACCCTGCCGGGCGTCGGGCGCAAGACCGCCAATGTTGTCCTGTCGATGGCTTTCGGCCAGCCGACGATCGCCGTCGACACGCACATCTTCCGCATCGCCAATCGCATTCGCCTGGCGCCGGGCAGGACGCCGGACGAGGTGGAGGCGCATCTCTCGCGCGTCATCCCGGAGGCCTATCTTTACCACGCGCACCATTGGCTGATCCTGCATGGCCGGTACGTTTGCAAGGCACGCCGGCCGGAATGCGAGCGCTGTGTCATCGCCGACCTCTGTAAGTCTCCGGAAAAAACGTGCGATATCCCGGCCCCATTGGTCGAGCTGCCGCCGCAGGTCGTGCCCGTCGCCGGCTGATATGTCACGGCGGCGAGGCGGCGATGTCAGGGCGCGATCAGACGGTCGACCAGATCGGTGATTGCATTCATATAGACCGCACGAGCGGCGCCTTCTTCGATCTCGATTGCGGCCCGATCGAAGGCGGCGGAAAGCAGGATGGCCGTCGCGGCCAGGACTGTGCTGTCGATGCGGCGCGGCGCAATCGCGGCCTTCAGGCCTTCCTCCAGCGTGCGCTGCGCGTGGGCCGCGTCGATCGCCGCCGCCTCTTTCGTTCCGAGAACGGCAGGGCCGTCGAGCAGCAGCAGGCGCACCCTGCCGGGTATCGCCATCGCGTCGAAATAACCGCCGGCCCCGGAGACGAGCGCATCGCGCGTCGAGAGATGGGTGTCGGCGGATTGTTCGATCGCCGCGGCGACCTCCCGTGCCTCCCGTTCGACGACAGCCCGAAACAACGCCTTCTTGTCCTCGAAGTGGTGATAGAGCGCGCCGCGCGTCAGCCCCGCTGCGGCAACGACGTCAGGTGTTGCGGTGTCCGCGTATCCCCGGACGACAAAGAGCTCGCGGGCGGCGTCGAGGATTGCGGTTCGCGTGGCGTCGGATCGATCTCGGTTCGAGCGTCGAGTCTGTTGCATACATGCAGCCTGTATGTTAATTAGATACATACAGATTGTATGAAAAAAAGTGCAGGAGGGAAAGCATGAAGACGACGAGCTATTACCCGGTCATCATGACGAACGACGTTCAGGCGACGTCGGATTTCTATACGAGGCACTTCCGCTTCGAGGCGCTTTTCACGAGCGACTGGTACATGCATCTCCAATCGACAGAGGACGAGCATGTGACCCTCGCCGTTCTGGACTATCGCCATGAAACCATACCGGAAGCGTCGCGAGCGCCGGTTCGTGGCTTGCTCCTGAACTTCGAGGTCGACGATCCCGACCAGGTCTATGCGGAGGCGCAGGCCGCAGGACTTCCCATACTCAAGCAGATTTGCGACGAGGACTTCGGCCAACGTCATTTCATCACCGCCGACCCAAACGGCGTCATGATCGATGTCATCAAGCCCATTCCGCCGAGCGCGGAATTTGCCGCCGCCTACGACGCCGGGGCGCTGCCTGTCTGATCGCATGCATTTTCGCCCCTGTGCCCTGAAATTGGAGCCGATTTTAAGGGCGGAACATATCGCGTCCGAAGTTCTGCAGCGAACTTTGTGCGTCTGAAAAGACGCGCGGTGCCTTAGTGACTTCCAAATGGCCGGAAAACCGGTATTAACGGAGACCGGCCATTCAGGAAACCGGACGGAGTTCATGACAAAATACGATGTGCTGACGATCGGCAACGCGATCGTCGATATCATTGCGCGCTGCGATGACAGCTTTCTTGTGGAGAACGGTATCATCAAGGGCGCGATGAACCTCATCGACGCGAATCGGGCCGAGTTGCTGTATTCGCGGATGGGCCCGGCGGTTGAAGCGTCCGGCGGCAGCGCCGGCAACACGGCGGCCGGTGTCGCGAGCTTTGGCGGGCGGGCGGCCTATTTCGGCAAGATCGCCAGCGACCAGCTCGGCGACATCTTCACGCACGACATCCGGGCGCAGGGCGTCTACTTCCAGACCAAGCCGCTGGAAAGTCTGCCGCCGACCGCGCGCTCGATGATCTTCGTGACCGGGGACGGCGAGCGGTCGATGAACACCTATCTCGGCGCCTGCGTCGAACTCGGCCCCGAAGACGTCGAGGAGGATGTAGTCGCACAATCCAAGGTCACCTATTTCGAAGGTTACCTGTGGGACCCGCCGCGCGCGAAGGATGCGATCCGCGAGGCGGCTCGAATCGCTCATGCAAACGGCCGCGAAACGGCCATGACGCTCTCGGACAGTTTCTGCGTCCATCGCTATCGCGAAGAGTTCCTCGACCTGATGCGTTCCGGCACGGTGGACATCGTTTTTGCCAACAAACAGGAAGCGCTGGCGCTTTACGAGACGGAGGATTTCGATCTCGCGCTCGACAGGCTGGCAAGGGACTGCAAGTTGGCTGCCGTCACATTGAGCGAGGAAGGCTCCGTCATCGTGCGCGGCGCCGAGCGCGTGCGCGTCGGCGCGAGTGCCATCGAGGAGGTGGTCGACACCACGGGTGCTGGCGATCTCTATGCAGCCGGTTTCCTCTTTGGCTATACAGCAGGTCGCTCGCTCGAAGATTGCAGCAGGCTCGGGAATCTGGCCGCGGGCATCGTGATCGGCCAGATCGGTCCGCGCCCGATGGTCTCGCTTGCCAGCGTCGCCAGGCAAGCCGCTCTCGTCTAGATCACGATGATTTTAAAGGGGGCTGAGTGGGCGCCGCGAGTCCCCTTCGCCCCCTGCGAGTGCGGGCAGGCGGATGAGGGGCTTTCGCTTGCCGCTGCTTACTTGAACGCTTCGCCCGGATAGGCACCCCAGAGTTCGCCCTGAGCGATCCAGCCTTCGACGCCTTGGGTTTCGGCGTGGCACCAGTCGCCATTGCATTCCCCGATCTGCAGCACGACGCCTGGTTCCATCCGCGCGATGATCGGCGCTGTGCTTTGAGGGTCGCGCCGGAGGTTGACGAAGATGCCTTCGCCCTTGCCGCGCATCCACGGGGCGGCAAGCGCAGTCCGGTCGCCGGAAAGCAGCGCCTGGTTCACCCACCCCTCCGTCCCGTCCGCGTCGCGGATGCGGCGCCAGTTGTCATATTCCTGGATGATTTCCACCGGCACGCCGGACTTGAGGTAGCGGAACGCCACCGCGTAGTCGAGGCTCGGACCGATCCGCAGGTTGACGCTCTTCGACTTCAGGCTGACGAAGCGCGGCAGCGGCAGGCCGCTCGCGCCTTTCGCCGCCTGGGCAAAGGCGCCGGAGGTCATCACGGCAATCCCGATGCAGGCGGCTACCAACACGGTCGAGAAGCTGGAAACGACATCACGCATGACGAAGCTCATATTCCGATGGCAGCGAAGCCTTGAAGGCGCACTTTGATCTGGCCCGTCGGCTTGGGGGGCAAATCCGGTGTCAGGCAGTGACTTTCAATTGTCTTCGCCACCGGGTCTGGTAGAAATTGCGACTACAGGGAGAAACTATCACCCAACTTGGTTAAGGACCCGTGAACGAGGGCCGCGCATAGCGATGACAAGCAAGAAGAAGCCAACGGTCTACATCACCCGGAAATTGCCGGATGTCGTCGAAACCCGCATGCGCGAACTCTTCGACGCAGAGCTGAATGTCGACGACACGCCGCGCAGCCAGCCGGAGCTGGTTGCCGCGGTCAAGCGGGTCGATGTGCTCGTGCCGACGGTGACGGACCGAATCGACGCCGCTCTGATCGAGCAGGCGGGGCCGCAGTTGCGGCTGATTGCGGCCTTCTCGAACGGTGTCGACAACATCGATGTCGACGCGGCCGCTCGAAGGGGCATCACCGTCACCAACACCCCGAACGTGCTTACCGAAGACACGGCCGACATGACCATGGCGCTCATCCTCGCGGTGCCGCGGCGGCTCGCCGAGGGTGCGCAGATCCTGACCGATCGCAAGGGGGAATGGGCGGGCTGGTCGCCGACGTGGATGCTCGGCCGCCGTATCGCCGGCAAACGCATCGGCATCGTCGGCATGGGCCGGATCGGCACCGCCGTCGCCCGCCGCGCCAAGGCCTTCGGACTTTCGATCCACTACCACAACCGTCACCGGGTCAAGCCCGAGACCGAGGAAATGCTCGAGGCGACCTATTGGGACAGCCTCGACCAGATGCTTGCGCGCGTCGATATAGTCTCGGTGAACTGCCCCTCGACGCCCGCGACCTTCCATTTGCTGTCGGCGCGCCGGCTGGCGCTGATGCGACCGGACAGCTACATCGTCAACACCGCGCGCGGGGGCATCATCGACGAGACGGCGCTGATCAAGTGCATCAGGGAAGGCAAGATTGCAGGCGCCGGGCTCGATGTTTTCGAGAACGAACCGGCGGTGAGCCCCAAGCTCGTCAAGCTCGCCGGCGAAGGCAAGGTTGTGCTCCTGCCGCATATGAGCTCCGCGACCCTCGAAGGCCGTATCGACATGGGTGAAAAGGTGGTGATCAACATCCGCACCTTCTTCGACGGTCACCGCCCGCCGGATCGCGTGCTGCCGGGGCGGGATTAGCAAAGCGCAGCGGTTCTGCCCCTCTTCCGCCTGACGGCACCTCCCCGCAAGCGGGGCGAACGGACTATGGCGCGCCGCCCAAGTTCCCTCTCCCAGCTTAGGGGCAAAGGTGGCGGCGGCTGGACATTGCTTGGCAGTTCTGAACGACTTTCCGCATTTCGATCGACGTCGGATGCGTGAAGCCGGGATGGGACGAACGGCCGGTTTCGAGGAAACCCCAGGCCGCGAAGGTCGCATGGTTCTCGGAAAGCTCGATGCGCGTCTGCAGCCGCAGGGCGGAAAGTTTCAGTTCGCGTGCCGTTTCCTCGGCAGCGCCGAGCAGCATGCGCCCCACGCCCTTTCCCTGAGCATTGGGAGCGACGGCGAGCTTGCCGATATAGAGGGAATCGGGCTCAGGCTTGCAGAAGACGCAACCGAGGATATCTCCGGCAGTGACGATGGCGAAGGCAATCTCGTCTTCCGCCTTTCGACGGAGCGCTTCCGGCGTCAGCGCATGCGCGGAAGAAGGCGGATCGATCCGTCCGGCCATATAGGCGAAGGATGAGAGGATCAGCGCCAGCAATTCTTCAAAGCGATCGAAGCGGCCGTCGATGCGAATCACCTCCATGGCACCCTCAAGCCGCGCCGCGACGATACCGGATCGTACTGAACTGCGCGGCGAGCGCATCGTAGAGCAGCAGCCGGCCGACGAGCGGCTCGCCGATCCCGGTAATGAGTTTGATCGCCTCCATCGCCTGCAGCGTGCCGATGACCCCGGTCAAGGCGCCCAGCACGCCGGCCTCGGCACAGGAGGGAACCACGCCCGGCGGGGGAGGGGCGGGAAAGAGGTCGCGATAGGACGGGTTCGGATGGCCGTCGGTATCGGTTTCGTAGGGTTTCAGCACGGTAACCGATCCGTCGAAGCGGCCGACGGCGCCGGTGACCAGCGGTACCTGCACCACTTCGGCCGTGTCCGCCGCGAGATAACGCGTATCGAAATTGTCCGAACCATCGATGACGAGATGGTAGTGGCGGAAGATCTCCTCGGCATTTCCGGCCTCGAGCCGCGTGTGATGCATCGTGGCCGTCACGTGCGGGTTCAGCGCATTGACTGCCAGCACGGCGCTTTCGACCTTGGGCCGGCCGATATCCGCGGTTGCGTGAATGACCTGCCGCTGCAGGTTCGACAGCGACACGACGTCGTCGTCGATGACGCCGAGTGTTCCGACACCGGCGGCGGCAAGGTACTGCAGCACAGGCGCGCCGAGGCCGCCCGCGCCGATGACAAGCACCCGCGCCGCCTTCAGCTTCTGCTGCCCCGCACCACCCACTTCCGGCAGGACGATGTGGCGCGCGTAGCGGGCGATTTCCGCGGTGTCGAGCTTTGCGTCGATCGTCATTCAGAGCCTCTTTCCGCAGGCGGTGATGATTTTGAACTGCTGCAATTCGAAATCATGAGCGTGATCTGTCCCAAGACATTGAGTGCAGGATGCAAGCGCAGGGCCGTCGATGCATCTTTCCAAGAAACAAGTCTCACCCGGAAACCTGCCCGTTGGCAACGGTCAGGAAGCGCCCGCGTTCGCCAAGTGCTGCAAACATGGTGCGGTCGGTACCGGTCATGAAGGCTTGGCCGCCGAGGCCGTCGACGAGGTCGAAGAGCGCTGCCCGCCGCCCCTCGTCGAGATGGGCGGCGATTTCGTCGAGCAGCAGCACGGGCGCATGGCCGGTAATGTCGCCGACAAGCCGGGCATGGGCGAGCACCAGGCCGACCAGCAGCGCCTTCTGCTCGCCGGTCGAGCACCGCTCGGCTTCCATGTTCTTTTCACGGTGGCGAATCAAAAGGTCGCTGCGATGGGGACCATCGAGCGTGCGGCCGGCTGCGGCATCGCGACCACGGCCTTCGAGCAGCATCGCCAAGTATCGTTCTTCGAGATCGTAGGCCGGCAGGCCGTGGAGATCGTCGAGGAAGCCCGCGAGCGCCAGCGTCGCGGAAGGAAATGTGCCCTCGCTTTGGCTTCTTTCGACAAGCGCTGTCAGCAGGCCTAGCATTTCGAGGCGCGCCAGCTGCATGGATACCCCCAGCCCGGCCATTTCACGCTCGATCGCCGAAAGCCAGGCGGGGTCTGGCCGAAACTCCGTGAGCAGCCGGTTGCGACTGCGCATCGCACGCTCGAACTCGCCGGCGCGCCGCCCGTGCCCCGGGTCGAGCGAGAGTACCAGCCGGTCGAGAAACCGCCTGCGATCGGCAGACGGGCCGGTGAAGAGGCCGTCCATCGCCGGCGTCAGCCAGAGCACGCGCAGATGGTCGGTCAACTCGTCGACCGTCCTGGCCGGCGTGCCGTTGAGCCGCAGGCGGCGCGCCTGGCCGTCCTCGGCGCCCGCCGTGCCCGTGCCGATTTCCACGGATCCCTCCATGCCTTCGACCGCCGCAAAGACCGAAAATCCGTCGGCCGCTCCAACGCGCGCGACATCGCCATAGGCGGCACGGCGCAGGCCGCGGCCGGGCGAGAGAAACGACACCGCTTCCATGAGGTTCGTCTTGCCCGCGCCGTTGTCGCCGGTCAGCACGACATGGCGCGCGTCGAGGTCGAGCGCCAGCGTCGCATAATTGCGAAAGTCGGTCAGTTTCAGGCGGTTGAGGAAGACCTTGTGCGGCATCTCGGGTCCGGATTCGACGTTTCTGTCAGGTAGGCCGAAAGCGAGGCCAAGGCAAGGCGAAAGGGCATTGGCCGCTCATCCGCCTGCGACGCTCCGCGGCGGGAAGGGAGTACGGGGGCAAAAAGGCGGCGTCCGCCTCGCGTCGCAGTTCCTTGTCCGCCAAATCCCCGGGGAAGTCTCGGTTTTCGTCCGCTTCAGAGCTTTCCCTAGGCAAGTCGGTGCAATATGACAGTTTTGTGACAATCGACAGTTGGATGGATCTGCAATGCTCGGCCTGTTTCGCAAGCTTCTCCCCCGTGAAGATCGATTCTTTGATCTTTTTGCGCAGCACTCGCGCACGGTCATGGGGGCGGCGGAAGCGCTGAATGCCTTGCTTGCCGGCGGACCGGACATCGATCGCCATTGCGATCGCATCGTCGCGCTCGAGCATGAGGCCGACGAGATCACCCGCGAAGTCCTGCTCGCGGTGCGCCGGAGCTTCATCACGCCCTTCGACCGTGGCGACATCAAGGATCTCATCCAGTCGATGGATGACGCGATCGACATGATGCACAAGACGGTAAAAACGATCCGGCTCTACGAGCAGAAAAGCTTCGATCCGGGCATGCAGGAAATGGGTGCCGCAGTGGTGCAGGCGGCCCATCTCGTTGCCGAGGCCATACCCCTGCTCAACCGGATCGGTGTGAATGCCCAACGCCTCACCACCATTGCCGAGGAGGTGACTCGCGTCGAGGGTCGTTCCGACGAGTTGCACGACCAAGGACTCAAGGACCTGTTCCGCCGCCACGGCGCCACCGATCCCATGGCCTATATCATCGGCAGCGAAATCTACGGCGAACTGGAGAAAGTCGTCGATCGCTTCGAGGATGTGGCGAACGAAATCAGCGGCATCGTGATCGAGAACGTCTGATGGTTGCGACGCTCGCCTTCCCGCTGCTCGTCGGGCTCATCGCCGTCGCCCTGCTCTTCGACTTCCTCAACGGACTGCACGACGCGGCCAACTCGATCGCAACCATCGTCTCGACTCGCGTCTTGAGGCCGCAATATGCGGTCCTCTGGGCGGCCTTCTTCAACTTCATCGCCTTCCTGTTCTTCGGGCTGCACGTGGCCGAAACGCTCGGGACCGGCATCATCGATCCGCACATCGTCACGCCGCAGGTCATCTTTGCGGCGTTGATGGGCGCGATCGTCTGGAACATCGCCACCTGGCTCTTCGGGATCCCTTCGAGTTCCTCCCACGCGCTCGTCGGCGGACTGGTCGGCGCGGGCCTTGCCAGCACCGGCTTCAGCGCAATCGTCTGGCAAGGGCTCCTGAAAACGGCCGGGGCGATCGTCATGTCGCCTGCCCTCGGTTTCTTCCTGGCGCTACTTCTTGTGCTGATCGTGGCGTGGCTCTTCGTGCGCCAGACGCCGTTCGCCGTCGACAGCACGTTCCGGGTTCTGCAGTTCGCTTCCGCTTCGTTCTATTCTCTTGGGCACGGCGGCAACGACGCGCAGAAGACCATGGGCATCATCGCCGTGCTGCTCTTTTCCCAAGGCTATCTCGGGCCGGAATTCTACGTACCCTTCTGGGTGGTCATCACCTGCCAGGCAGCGATTGCGCTTGGCACGTTGTTCGGCGGCTGGAGGATCGTGCATACGATGGGGTCGAAGATCACCAAGCTCAATCCGATGCAGGGATTCTGCGCCGAAACGGGCGGTGCCATCACCCTGTTCGGCGCCACCTGGCTCGGTATTCCGGTCTCGACCACCCACACGATCACCGGCGCCATCATCGGCGTAGGATCGGCACGGCGCGTCTCGGCCGTGCGCTGGGGCCTTGCCGGCAACATCGTCATCGCCTGGGTGATCACCATGCCCGCGGCTGCCATAATTGCCGCCGTTTCCTACTTCGTCGCCGGCCTGTTCGGCTGAAGCGTTTCAGGAAAGCGCGTAGCGGTTCCATCCGGAATAGCATCGGCTCGAAAGCGTTGGGGCATTTCCCCGTTTCGTTGAAACAGTGAAATGCCCCAAAAGTCTTCGGTCGTGGACGACGGAGTTTTGAAATTCCGCCCTGTTCGAATCGGTATCAGTCGCTGAGCGTGTCGAAGAAATCCTTCATCCGGGCGAAGAAGCCCGTCGACTCCGGATTGTTCTCCTTGGACGAGATCTGCTCGAACTCCTGCAGGAGCTCGCGCTGACGCTTGGTCAGTTTCTGCGGCGTTTCGATCTGGATCTGGATGTAGAGGTCGCCGCTCTGGGTGGAGCGCAGCACCGGCATGCCCTTGCCCTTGAGGCGGAACTGCTTGCCGGCCTGGGTGCCTTCCGGCACCGTGACGCGGGACTTGGTGCCGTCGAGCGTCGCCACGTCGAATTTGCCGCCGAGCGCCGCCGTCGTCATCGAGATCGGCACGCTGCAATAGAGGTCGGCACCGTCGCGCTGGTAGAATTCGTGCGGTTTGACCGAAAGGAAAATGTAGAGATCGCCCGCCGGGCCGCCGCGAAGGCCAGCCTCGCCTTCGCCGGAGAGGCGAATGCGCGTCCCGTCCTCGATACCTGCCGGAATGTTGACCGAAAGCGTACGCTCCTCCATGACCCGGCCCTGACCGTGGCATTTGATGCAGGGATCGGTGATCGTCTGGCCGCGGCCGCCGCAGGTCGGGCAGGTGCGCTCGATCGAGAAGAAGCCCTGCGCCGCGCGCACGCGGCCGGAGCCCTGACAGGTCGCGCAGGTTTTCGGGCTCGTGCCGGGCTTGGCGCCGCTGCCGCTGCAGACGTCGCAGGTGATCGATGTCGGCACGCGGATCTGCGCCGTCTTGCCGGAATAGGCCTCTTCGAGCGTGATTTCCATGTTGTAGCGAAGATCGGCGCCGCGCTCGCGCCCGCCGGAGGAGCGCCGCTGGCGCCCGCCGCCCATCATCTCGCCGAAGATGTCCTCGAAGATGTCGGAGAAGCCGCCGGCGCCGCCGCCCGCAAAGCCGTTGCCAAAGCCGCCGCCCATGCCGCCCTGCTCGAATGCGGCGTGACCGTAGCGGTCGTAGGCCGCGCGCTTCTGCGGGTCCTTCAGCGTCTCATAGGCTTCGTTGATCTCTTTGAAAGACTTTTCCGCTTCCGCGTCGCCCGGGTTCTTGTCCGGATGATATTTCATCGCCAGTTTGCGGAAGGCGCTTTTCAGCTCCTTCTCGTCCGCACCTCTTGCAACGCCGAGCGTTTCGTAAAGATCACGTTTCATGCTTCAAAGATTGTCCCATTGACAAATGCGTGCCAGCGCGGGGATCCGGCGGCTGCTGCCTGATTATCTTGCCACAGGATTTAGTAAACCTTGAAGCGCGATACCATAGCCAACTCGGGGTACGCGTGGTTTTTTGTCGAAAAATGGCGCTGTTTCGGCCTGTTGCGCCGTCGCAGGCATCCGATCGTCCGCGCCACGGTCGCCGTGCGGCCATGAAAAAGCCCGGGATCGCTCCCGGGCTCCTTGATGCAACGATCGAAAGAGGCTTTATGCCGACCGCTTGCGGCCGTCTTCGTCCTTGACTTCTTCGAAGTCGGCGTCGACGACGTCGTCGTCACGGGCTGCGTCCGCTGCGGCATCCGCGTGGGCGGCTTCGGCCTGCTGTGCCTCATAGATCGCCTGACCGAGCTTCATGGAAACTTCCATGAGCGTGTTGGTCTTGGCCTTGATGTCTTCGGCGTCCGGCTCGGAAGCTTCGGTCGCGGCCTTCAAGGCTGCGATTGCGTCGCTGATCGCCTTGCGATCGGTTTCCGAAACCTTGTCGCCATATTCCTTCAGCGACTTCTCCGAAGAATGGACCAGGCTCTCAGCCTGGTTCCGGGCCTCGACCGTTTCGCGGCGCTTCTTGTCGGCCTCGGCATTGGCTTCGGCGTCCTTGACCATCTTCTCGATGTCGGCGTCGGAGAGACCACCGGATGCCTGGATACGGATCTGGTGCTCCTTGCCGGTGCCCTTGTCCTTGGCGGAAACCTGCACGATGCCGTTGGCGTCGATGTCGAAGGTGACTTCGATCTGCGGTACGCCGCGCGGTGCCGGCGGGATGCCGACGAGGTCGAACTGGCCGAGCAGCTTGTTGTCGGCGGCCATTTCACGCTCGCCCTGCGAAACGCGGATCGTCACGGCGGACTGGTTGTCTTCAGCCGTCGAGAAGGTCTGCGATTTCTTCGTCGGGATCGTCGTGTTGCGCTCGATCAGGCGGGTGAAGACGCCGCCGAGCGTTTCGATGCCGAGCGACAGCGGGGTCACGTCGAGGAGCAGCACGTCCTTGACGTCGCCCTGCAGAACGCCGGCCTGGATGGCGGCACCCATGGCGACCACTTCATCTGGGTTGACGCCCTTGTGCGGCTCCTTGCCGAACAGCTGCTTGACGGTTTCCTGAACCTTGGGCATGCGGGTCATGCCGCCGACGAGAACGACTTCGTCGATCTCGGCCGCCGAAACACCGGCATCCTTCAGCGCGGCCTTGCAAGGCGCGATCGTCTTCTGGACGAGATCATCGACCAGGCTCTCGAACTTGGCGCGCGACAGCTTCATCGTCAGGTGCTTCGGACCGGATGCATCGGCCGTGATGAACGGCAGGTTGATTTCGGTCTGCTGCGAGGACGACAGCTCGATCTTCGCCTTTTCGGCAGCTTCCTTGAGGCGCTGCAGGGCGAGCTTGTCGTTCTTGAGGTCGATGCCCTGTTCCTTCTTGAACTCGCCGGCGAGGTATTCGACGAGACGCATGTCGAAGTCTTCACCGCCGAGGAAGGTATCGCCGTTGGTCGACTTCACCTCGAACACGCCATCGCCGATTTCGAGAACCGAGATATCGAAGGTGCCGCCGCCAAGGTCGTAGACGGCGATGGTCTTGCCGTCCTTCTTGTCGAGGCCATAGGCAAGCGCGGCAGCGGTCGGCTCGTTGATGATGCGCAGCACTTCGAGGCCGGCGATCTTGCCGGCATCCTTGGTAGCCTGGCGCTGGGCGTCGTTGAAGTAGGCCGGAACGGTGATGACGGCCTTCTCGACCTTCTCACCGAGGTAGGATTCGGCAGTTTCCTTCATCTTCTGAAGGATCATGGCCGAGATCTGCGACGGCGAGTAACCCTTGCCGTGCGCTTCGACCCAGGCGTCGCCGTTGTCGGCCTTCGTGATCTTGTAGGGGACCATCCCCTTGTCCTTCTGGGTGGTAGGATCCTGGAAGGTACGGCCGATCAGACGCTTGATCGCAAAAAGAGTGTTTTCCGGATTGGTGACGGCCTGGCGCTTGGCCGGCTGGCCGACGAGACGTTCGCCGTCGTCGGTGAATGCCACCATCGAGGGGGTCGTGCGCGCGCCCTCGGCGTTTTCGATCACCTTCGCGTCCTTGCCGTCCATGACGGCGACGCAGGAGTTGGTCGTTCCCAGGTCAATACCAATAACTTTAGCCATGTCGTTCTCTCCTTGCAGCGGACTGTCGGAACCCGGTCAGGCATTCGTGGGACAGCCCCTAACGGGATGGTCTTTGAATTTCACCGCAGCCGCGGCTGCGTCGATGCGGCGTATATAAGGACCGGCGTTTCGGACTGCAAGGCATTCTGCGGGGGGATCAGGGGCAAAAGCAAGCGCTGTTGATGGCGGGATGAAGCGATATCGGCACGGCGCCTCGGCCGCGCCCGCGAATCCGGTCGAAAGGCGCGGTCGGCTCGCGGCTCAACCGCCCGTCAACAGGTCGAAAAGCGTCGTCCGGCGGGTGGCGCCAGTCGTCTCGCCGACACCTGCGGGCGGGATCGGCCCGGCGCTCTCTTCGTTTGCGGGTCGAACCTGCTCGATCGCGGCGGTGCCGTCCACGCTTGCCGGCGGTTCGGGAAACGCATCGGGATTGGCGGTTGCAAAACCGTCCGGAAGGGTGCCGGAGCCGGCGACAGCGCCGCCTTGGTCGAAGACAGGCTGCACGCCGGTCGTCCCGAAGAGCGGCGAGGGCGACAGGCCCTCGTGGGCGGCGGCCATGTACTCATGCCAGGCCTTGGCCGGAAGCCCGCCGCCGGTGACCTTCTTCATCGACTTGCCGTCGTCATTGCCGAACCAGACGCCGGTCGTCAGGTTCGACGTGTAGCCGACGAAGAGCGCATCGCGGAAGGATTGCGTCGTGCCGGTTTTGCCGGCTGCCTCCCAGCCCTTGATGCGCGCCTTCTTGCCGGTGCCGTCGGTCAGCACGCGCACCATCATCTGGTTCATCTCGCTGACGATCGCCGGGTCGAGCACGCGCGGCGGATTGTCGTAGGTGTTCTCGTAGAGCACGGTGCCGTCGGCCGTGGAGATGCGGCGGATGACGTGTGGCGTCGCCTTGAAGCCGCCATTCATGAAGGGCGCGTAGGATGAGGTGAGTTCCACGAGGCTCACTTCCGATGTTCCGAGCGCAATCGAGGCGTTCGCCTGCATCTCCGAATCGATCCCGAGCCGATGCGCGAGCTTGACGACGTTCTGCGGCCCCACCTCCATGACGAGTTCGGCCGCGATCGTATTCAGCGAATTGGCAAGCGCGTCGGCGAGCGTGACCTCGCCGCGGTATTTCTGGTCGTAGTTTTCCGGGGTCCAGTTGCCGATCCTGACCGGCGCGTCGTTTCTGACCGACATGGGCGTGCGGCCGATTTCGAGAGCTGCCGCATAGACGAAGGGCTTGAAGGCAGATCCCGGCTGGCGCTTTGCCTTCGACGCGCGATCGAACTGGCTTTCGGCATAGTCGCGGCCGCCGACCAATGCCCGGATGGCGCCGGTTCCGTCGATCGACACGAGGGCGGCTTGCGAGGCGTTGAGCTTCCGGCCCTCCGCATCGAGCGTCGCTGAAATGGCTTCCTCGGCCTTCCTCTCGAGCGTCAGGTCGATCGTCGTGTCGATCACAAGGTCCTGGTTGATTTCACCGATCATGCCGGGAAGCTGGTCCATGACCATGTCGGCGACATAGTGTTCGGCGCCCGACCAGAAGCTCTTGGCCTTGGTCGGGGCCTGCGACATCGCCGTCTTGATCTCGGCGTCGGTGACGAAGCCTTCCTCGCGCATGGCGCCGAGCACCACCTGCGCGCGCTCCTCGGCCGCTTCCGGGTCGCGCGCCGGAGAGAGGCGGGAAGGCGCCTTGAGCAGTCCGGCGAGCACGGCCGCCTCGCCGAGATTGACGTCGCGCGCCGACTTGTTGAAGTAGCGTCGAGATGCCGCCTCGACGCCATAGGCGTTGGAACCGAAGAACACGCGATTGAGGTACATCGCGAGGATCTGGTCCTTGGAGTATTTCTGCTCCAGCCAGAAGGCGAGCAGCACCTCCTGCACCTTGCGCTCCAGCGTGCGCTCGGGCGAGAGGAACAGGTTCTTGGCGAGCTGCTGCGTCAATGTCGAGCCGCCCTGGACCATGCGGCCGGTCGTCAGATTGGTCAGCATGGCGCGCGCCAAGCCCAGCGGATCGACGCCGAAATGCGAGTAGAAGCGGCGGTCCTCGATCGCGATCACCGCCTGCGGGATATAGGGCGACATGTTTTCGAGCGACAGCGCCTCCCCGCCAGTCGCGCCGCGATTGGCGATGATGTCGCCGCTGACCGAAAGGATTTTCACGTTCGGCGGCCGGTCGGGAATCGACCAGCTGGTCGCGCTCGGCATCCGCGCGCCGTAATAGAGCACCAGGCCGCCGACACCGATCGCACCCCATATGCCGAGTACGACGCACCAGTAGGCGAACCGGCGCACGAGGCCGAAAAAGCCGCCGCCGCTGCTGGAGCCGCGCCGGCCGCCGCGCTTGCCGCCTGTCTTTCGCTTGCCGGCCCCGGACTTGCCGCGGGCGGGCCGGCGGGCACCTCCGCTCACGCGATCACTCGCCTCGACGCGCCAATCATCGTCGTCGCTGTCGCTGGCGCCGAAAGAAGGTTCGATCCGCTGTCCTGATTTGCCGCGTGCTGCCATGCCGGAAGGAACTCTCCCTTTGAGGTCCGACCTTGATCACTCGAAAGCGATTCCCGGCGGCGCAATTCCCGTCGTGCGTTCGAGTTCACCCAGGCGCACGTGGCGATGCGGTGGACTCTAAATGCGGCAATTTAAGGGGGAGTTAAGAGTTCTCTCGTGAAAAAGATAGAGTGTTCAAAAACTTGCGTCGGACCGGCTGGCCGACGCCTTCTTTTCGTCGGGGGCCAACACCCAGGGAAGGCGTTGGCTATTTCGCCGGATGCCGGAAACATAGAACGCGCTACAAGCAGCGAGCCGCATTGCACTCAGCGCAATGCTGCAATGCAACATTGTCCCTATTAAATCAGGGGGAATGACTTATTCTCACTCTTGTCGAAGCGCTGTACCTCCTCCCACAGCGCCAGACGCCGATCGGTCCACTCCTCCTCCCAGGACCGATCTAGTTCAGAGACCCCGAGCCACCTCCTCCCGGCTCGGGGTTTTTTTGTACCAGCTGACTGCATGCCGAAAAAACCATGGCTCCAGGCCCGGAGCTACTGCATGTTTCCTTAAATCGCAGCCGATTTAAGGATAAAAACATGCAGCAATTCAAAGTGCTACAGCGTCCTTTGCGCGTCTGATAAGACGCGCGGCGCTACTGCATGTTTCCTTAAATCGCAGCCGATTTAAGGATAAAAACATGCAGCAATTCAAAGTGCTACAGCGTCCTTTGCGCGTCTGATAAGACGCGTGGCGCTGTAGGGATATCGGGCTCCTCATGAAATCCAGGGCAAACGGCTACGTCTTCGCGCTTCTTGCGATCGTCATCTTCGCGATCCAGGACGGCATCTCCAAACATCTTGGCGCCATCTATCCGCCGGTCTTCGTCTCGATGATCCGCTATTGGGCCTTTGCCGCCTTCGCCACTGGGCTGGCGGCGCGGGCGCCGGGCGGGCTCAAGGCGACGATCGTGACGAAGAAGCCGGCACTGCAGTTGCTGCGCGGCGTCTTGCTGCCGGCGCAGATCGTCATCGTCATCACCGCCTTCACGATCGTCGGCCTCGCGCATTCGCAGGCGATCCTGGCCGCTACGCCGCTCTTCGTGGCGCTTCTGTCCATGCCGCTTCTTGGCGAGCGGGTCGGCTGGCGGCGGTGGGTGGCGATTTCGGCTGGCCTCGTCGGCGTGCTGCTGATTCTGAAGCCGCAGCAGGGGACCTTCGACACGAGCTTCCTGCTGCCGCTCTCGGCGGCGTTCATGTTTGCGATCTACATCATCACGACGCGACTTGTCAGCCGCGGCGGCGATTCGGCGATGACCAGCTTCTTCTACACCGGCAGCGTCGGCGCAGTTGCGATCAGCCTGGTCGGACCATTCTTCTGGACGGCGCTGTCGCCAACCGATTGGGGCTGGATGCTGCTGCTCTGCATCACCGGGACCTCGAGCCACTATTTCCTGATTCGCGCCTATGACATGCTCGATGCGGTCGCAGTTCAGCCGCTCACCTATCTGCAATTGGTCTTCGCTTCGATCATGGGCGTCACCATCTTCGGCGAGACGTTGACAGCAAACATGGTTCTAGGCTCCATCCTGGTGGTCGCGGCCGGCATCTTCACGGTCTGGCGCGAGCATGTGGTCGCGAGGCGCAAGGCCGGCCTGCCGCCGAAGTGATCCCGCATCGGCTTTCGCGCTCGGCCATCGCGAGCGGCGAAATCTGTCTTGCCTTCTGGCTGCCACTTGCCGGGCCTTGAATAGGCATCCGGCAAAGGAGAAAGCGATGAAGGTTTGTTTTACGGTAGCCGTCGCATTCGCGGCATTGGCGGCGGTGAAGGCCGAAGCCTCGGCCGAGGAGGCGGTCCCCTACGTCGACGATCGCTCCGACGGCGCCGCGCTCGTGCGTTCGCTCTACAATGCCATCAACCGCAAGGAATATGCCCGCGCCTACGGTTATTTCGCCGACACGCAGCCGGTCGGCGGTTTCGGAGACTTCTCGCGCGGCTATGCGAACACCGTCTCGGTCGAGGTCAGGATTGGAAAGGTGACGACCGAGGGCGCCGCCGGCAGCGTCTATGCCGCCATTCCCGTTGCGGTCAAATCCGTCGAGCAGCGTCAAAAAATTCGCTTGTTTGCCGGCTGCTACGTCGCCCGCATCATCAGTCCGGCGCTGCAGGCCCCACCCTTCACGCCCTATCAGATCGAGGCGGCGCGGCTCAAGGAGGTAGAGGGGCCGATCGAGCAGGCGGTACCCTCCGTTTGCGACGCGCCCTGATCGGCTCGCTGCCTACGCTTCCTTCAGGGAATCTGCCAGCCGGCTACGGCATGCCGCCGTTTCGCTGCGCCAGGAAGCGCGAGCGCTCGTAGATCAGGATCACCACCAGTGCCATGACGAACGGCACGACGAGGTAGAGCAGCCGGAAGATCGCGAGTGCGGCCAGCACATCGGCTGGATCCATCTCCGGCAGCGCCGCGATGAAAACGAGCTCGAGCACGCCGAGGCCGCCGGGCGCGTGCGACAGCAGCGCTGCCGAGAAGGACGCGAGGAAGATGCCGAGAATGACGACGTAGCCGGGATTACCGGCCTGCGGCAGCGCGAAATAGATGATGCCGGCCGCGCCGAGAAGTTCGACGGGACCAATCACCATCTGCCTGACGACGATCGAAGGCCTGGGATAGTGCAGTTGGAACCAGCGCGTGCGAATCGGCCGAAGGCCGATCAGGCTGCCGAGCACGTAAAGGCCTATGAGCACGAGGATGATGACGCCGGTCGTCAATGACATCTCGATCGGCACGAATTCCGCAAAGCGCTCGATAATGTCAGGCTTCACCAACAGAACGATTGCCGACAACGTCAGCGTGCCGAGCGTGAAGGTGAAGGAGCAGAAGGCGACGAGGATGCCGACCTCGCCGGCCGTCAGCCCCTTCGACCGGTAGGCGCGGTAGCGCACCACGGCGCCTGAAAACACCGACGCGCCGAGATTGTGCGAGAGCGCATAGGTCGTGAACGAGCAGACCGCGATGAACCAGATGGAAATGTGGCGGTGGCCGAGATGGTCGAGTGCGAGCTTGTCATAGGCGGCAAGCGCCGCATAGGCGAGGAGGGTCGCTCCGATGGCAAGCAGCCAGCTCCCGAGCGAGGTCGCCTGGAAACTGGCGATGAAGTCATCGACCGAGAGGCCTCGCAGTTCGTGGTAGAGCGCATTTACCGAGAACAGGATCGCCGCCAGCCCGACAGCGGGCCAAAGATAGGCTTTCAACCTTTTCATGCCGGCGCCAGGGTGTTCCTGGGGGCGAGATTGGCAGAGGAACTTGGAGGATGGCGAAGCATGCCATCCCGGTTTCGCATTCCAAAAGGACCGCGTCCGGAACGCGATGTCTCGGTCCTCGACCTAGCCAACAGCCCATTTCCCCATTCTGATCGTTTTATAAAAAGGGAAGCATCCCACAGCCACGAGGTCAAGCAGCGATGACCGGATATGCGGACACTCATCCGCGATGATGCGAAAAGCGGTCGACGGGATGCGCAAACGCGGAGGCGCCGCGGCCGAGGCTTTCTCGGACTTGGACGGCATAGCGCCGCGCGTCCGATCAGACGCGCGGCGCTACAGAGGTAATCAGGCGGCCAACGCGTCGAGGATCCGGATCCACGAGCGGATACCTTTGTGGAAGGACGTAAGCTCGTATTTCTCGTTCGGTGAATGAATGCGGTCGTCGGAAAGACCGAAGCCGACGAGCAGCGATTCGATGCCGAGCATCTTCTGGAAATCGCCGACGATCGGGATCGAGCCGCCCATGCCGATCACGACCGCGGGTTTCGGCCATTCATCGGAAAGCGCCATCTTCGCCGTGTTCAGCAGGGACGAATCATAGGGCAGGTGGATCGCCGGCGAGCCGCCATGGGCATGGAATTCCACCGAGCAGTCCGCCGGCACCTTCGACCGTGCATAGGCGCGGAAGGCCTCGCGGATCTTGGCCGGATCCTGATGGCCGACGAGGCGGAACGACACTTTCGCCGATGCCTCAGCCGCGATCACGGTCTTGAAGCCTTCGCCCGTATAGCCGCCGGTGATGCCGTTGACCTCGGCCGTCGGGCGCGCCCAGGTCAATTCGAGCACGGAGCGTCCCTTCTCGCCGGAAGGGATCGACAGACCGATCTGGCCGAGGAACTTCTCGGCCGTCTGACCGAGCGTGTCCCAGGCCGCCTTGATCTGGCCGGGCGTCTCCTCGACGCCATCGTAGAAATTTTCGAGCGTGATGCGCCCCGTCTCGTCGTGCAGCCCGGCAAGGATGTCGGTCAGGATGTGGATCGGGTTCGCTGCCGCGCCGCCGAAATAGCCCGAATGCAGATCGCGATCGGCAGCCTTGATGAGGATCTCCTCGCCGACGAGGCCGCGCAGGCCTGCGGAAATCGCCGGCGTCTCGCCGTCCCACATGCTCGTGTCGCAGACGAGCGCATAGTCTGCCTTGAGTTCGGCGGCATTGGCCTGGAGGAAGGGCTTCAGCGACGGCGAGCCCGATTCTTCCTCACCCTCGAAGAGAATGGTGATCCGGCAGGGAAGGGCGTCATGGATCTCCTTGTAGGCGCGCACGGCTTCGAGGAAGGTCATCAACTGGCCTTTGTCGTCGGACGTGCCGCGGCCGGTAATAACCTTGCGCCCGGGCTCGATCTCCTTGATCGCCGGTTCGAACGGAGGAGCGTCCCAGAGATTCAGCGGGTCGACCGGCTGCACGTCGTAGTGGCCGTAGAACAGCACGTGCGGAGCATTCGCCTTTGCGCCGACGTGGTGGGCGACGACCATCGGATGGCCGGGTGTTTCGCGTACGGAGGCAGTGAAGCCGAGCGTGTTCAGTTCCGCGACGAGCCACTCGGCCGCCTTGCGGCACTCCGCCTTGAAGGTCGGGTCCGTGGAAATGGACTTGATGCGGACGAGATCGAAAAGCCGATCCAGGCTCTTCGGAAGATTGGCGTCGGCGCGCTCCAGAACAGGGGTAATGTCTGCCATCATGCGAATCCTTATGTGCGTTTCGCGCGGAACCTAGCCCATAACCCCGAAAATCGAAATCGGTTTCGGAGAGGGATTTTGTACATCTCTAGGTATTACCGCATCCCTATGGCTTCGACTGCCAGCGGCTTCGAATGAAAATTGCTGGTGCAACGGTAAATTGCCGGAGCGAGGAATCAGGAAACGTCGCCGTTGCGGGCGGTATTGGCGAGCGCCATGCGCATGTATTCGAGCATCAGTTCCCTTTCGAAGCGGCGAAAGCCGGACAGCAGGGATTGCTCCGCCGCGAGCGCTGCTTCCTTCGCCGCCGCCTCGATCTCTCTCGCCCGTTCCGTCAGGAAGATCTGTTGCGAGCGCCGGTCGTACGGGTGCTGGCGGCGGGTAATGAGCCCGTCGCGCTCCATGCGGGCGAGCGTGTTGGCCATGGTCGCCTGCTCGATGTCCAGCCGATCGAGGAGCTGCCTTTGCGTCAACCCTTCCTCGGACCAGAGCTCAAGCAGAACCGGAAACTGGCCGGGCGCGAAGCCGAGCTTCTGGCCCCGCTCCTGCAGGGCGCGCGAGAAACCTTTTGCCAGCAGGCTGGCCAGGTAAGTCGCAGATTCCATACGATTGAAGGCCATGCCTAATGGGTACGTGTGAACTGGTTTGAAGACAAGTTCCAAAGCTTACGATGGAACTGAACTATTCTGAATTCACAAGGATTTGAGCGACCTACAGCGCCGCGCGTCTTTTCAGACGCGCAAAGGACGCTGTAGCACTTTGAATTGCTGCATGTCTTTGTCCTTTAATCGGCTACGATTAAAGGCGACATGCAGTAGCTCGGCCCGAAGATCGGAATCGATTTTCGGAAAGCACGATGCGTAGATTCAAAGACTTACAGCGTCCTTTGTGCGTCCTGAAGGACGCACGGCGCTGTAATGAGGCATGGGATAGTGCGGTAAGGCCGCGCAACAAAAAACCGTCGCGGCGCGGAGGCAGCGCCGTGACGGCTCTTTGAAAGCAGGACAAAGGCCCGGAGAGGGGGATAAGGCCTTTGTCCACATCTGGTGCGGGCGGGGGACAGGCCAATCACCAGACGACGGCATCATTTTCAGTGCCGTTCGATGATAATTTGAGGAGCCAAATGTGGCTTTTCAAGGATTGTCCGACTGAATCGCACATTACAAATGCGTAACGTTTCCGTGAGCCTTCGGACGCAGTCGGCGTCGGCCTCTGGTAGCTCCAGATAGGCACGGGCGGCGAAAACCGCAATGGACGTTTGCCTCACCCCGCGCTATCCATGGCCGCATGAAAAACGGTGATCACCTCTTCCTCGTCGACGGTTCCGGCTTCATCTTCCGGGCCTTCCATGCCATCCCGCCGCTCAACCGCAAGTCCGACGGTCTTCCGGTCAATGCGGTTGCCGGCTTCTGCAACATGCTCTGGAAGCTGCTGACTGACGCGCGCGATACGTCGGTCGGCGTGGCACCGACGCATTTCGCGGTGATCTTCGACTATTCCTCGAAGACCTTCCGCAACGTGCTTTACGACCAGTACAAGGCGAATCGCACTGCGCCGCCCGAAGATCTGATCCCGCAGTTCGGGCTGATCCGGCATGCCACCCGCGCCTTCAACCTGCCTTGCATCGAGAAGGAAGGCTATGAGGCGGACGACCTGATTGCGACCTACGCCCGCCTTGCCGAAGAGGCGGGCGCCGGTGTCACGATCGTTTCCTCGGACAAGGACCTGATGCAGCTGGTAACGTCCAGGGTGTCGATGTACGACAGCATGAAGGACAAGCAGATCACGATCCCCGACGTGATCGAAAAATGGGGCGTGCCGCCGGAGAAGATGATCGATCTCCAGGCGATGACCGGCGATTCGACCGATAACGTGCCGGGGATTCCCGGCATCGGACCGAAAACCGCAGCGCAATTGCTCGAAGAATACGGCGACCTCGAGACGTTGCTTGCGCGCGCCGGCGAAATCAAGCAGCAGAAGCGGCGCGAGAACATTATCGCCAATGCCGAGCTTGCGCGCCTTTCCCGCGAACTCGTGACCCTGAAGAAGGATACGCCTCTCGACGTTCCGCTCGAAGAGCTGAGACTCGAGCCGCAAAACGGCCCGAAGCTCATCGCTTTCTTGAAGACCATGGAATTCAACACGCTGACGCGCCGTGTCGCAGCGGCGACGGATACGGACGCTGAGGCTGTCGAAGCGGCGCATGTGCCGATCGAATGGGGCATAGAAGCGCACGGACCGGATCTCGATACCGGCGAGGCGGCCGGCCCGCCGCCTTCCACGCAATCGTCGAGCGCTGCACCGCCGCGCGGAACGGCGGCCAAGGCGGCCGTTTCCTTCCTCTCGAACGGCCAGGATGCAGACACCACAGGCGCGACACCGCAGGGTCTGGCGCGGGCGCGTGCAGAAATCTTTGCCAAGGCTTCTTTCGATCGCTCCGGTTATGTCGCGATCCGCGATCTTGCGACGCTTGACCGGTGGATCGCCGATGCGCGCGATGCCGGCGTCGTTGGCTTCGACGCTGCAGCGACATCGCTCGACGCCATGCAGGCGGATCTGGTCGGCTTCTCGCTGGCGATCGCCGATTACGGTGACAACCCCTCCGGCACGAAGATCCGGGCGGCCTACGTGCCGCTGATCCACAAGAATGGCGCTGGCGATCTGCTTGGCGGCGGTCTCCTCGAAAATCAGGTCCCCGTCCGCGAGGCGCTGAGCCGGCTAAAGACATTGCTCGAGGATCCGTCGGTATTGAAGGTCGCCCAGAACCTGAAATTCGACTATCTCCTGATGAAGCGGCATGGCATCACCATGCAAAGCTTCGACGACACCATGTTGATGTCCTATGTCATCGATGCCGGCAACGGTGCTCATGGCATGGATTCCCTGTCCGAGCGATGGCTCAACCACAAGCCCACGGCCTACAAGGACATCACCGGCAGCGGCCGGTCTTCGCTTACATTCGACTTCGTCGATGTCGACCGGGCGACTGCCTATGTGGCGGAAGAGGCCGACGTGACGCTGCGTCTCTGGCACGTCCTGAAACCGCAACTTGCCTCCAAGGGCCTCACTCGCGTCTACGAGCGACTTGAGAGACCGCTGGTCGGTGTCCTTGCCCATATGGAGGAGCGCGGCATCACCGTCGATCGCCAAATTCTCTCGCGCCTCTCGGGAGAGCTTGCGCAGGGCGCGGCGGCGCTCGAAGACGAAATCTATCGCCTGGCCGGGGAAACCTTCACGATCGGCTCGCCGAAGCAACTCGGCGACATTCTCTTCGGCAAGATGGGATTGCCAGGGGGATCGAAAACCAAGACCGGCCAATGGTCGACTTCGGCGCAGGTTCTCGAGGAGCTTGCCGCCGAGGGTCATGACCTGCCGCGCAAGATCGTCGATTGGCGCCAGCTCACCAAGCTGAAATCCACCTACACCGACGCCCTGCCGGGCTTCGTACACCCGCAAACACGGCGCGTGCATACGTCCTATGCTTTGGCGGCGACGACCACGGGCCGCCTCTCCTCGGCCGACCCCAACCTGCAGAACATTCCGGTCAGGACCGCCGAGGGCCGCAAGATCCGCACGGCCTTCATCGCGACGCCGGGACACAAGCTGGTTTCGGCGGACTACAGCCAGATCGAGCTTCGGGTGCTGGCGCATGTGGCGGATATTCCGCAACTCCGCCAGGCCTTCGCCGACGGCGTCGACATCCACGCGATGACTGCTTCCGAGATGTTCGGGGTTCCCGTCGACGGCATGCCAGGCGAAATCCGCCGTCGCGCCAAGGCGATCAATTTCGGCATCATCTACGGCATCTCCGCCTTCGGGCTTGCCAATCAGCTTTCGATCGAGCGTTCGGAGGCCAGTGAATACATCAAGAAGTATTTCGAGCGCTTCCCTGGCATCCGCGACTATATGGAGAACACCAAGGCCTTCGCTCGCGAGCACGGCTATGTCGAAACGATCTTTGGCCGCCGTGCCCACTATCCCGATATCCGCTCCTCCAACCCGTCGCATCGCGCCTTCAACGAACGCGCGTCGATCAATGCGCCGATCCAGGGCTCTGCCGCCGACATCATCCGCCGCGCCATGGTGAAGATGGAGCCGGCGCTGGGCGAGGCGAAGCTGTCCGCGCGCATGCTGCTTCAGGTCCACGATGAATTGATCTTCGAGGTCGAGGACGGCGAAACCGAACGCACCATTCCGGTGATCGTCTCGGTGATGGAAAACGCTGCCATGCCGGCGCTCAACATGAAGGTGCCGCTGAAGGTCGACGCCCGCGCCGCGCACAACTGGGAAGAGGCGCATTGAGCATCATCATGCGGTAGAGCGGAATTCGTCCTCCCCAATCCTTACTCCCCGGGGAAGTGGTTGGGAGGGGGCTTGTCGGCGTCTACTCTGCATCGTCGACCTTGTCGGTGGGCATGTCGGCTTTGGCAAGAATCGCGCCGCGCAAGGTTTCGGCGTGCGCTCTGATTTCTTCCGCCCGCCGCTCGTTTGCTCTGGCGGCCGCGTCCAGTCCGCTGCGCCAGGCGTCGTCCGCCATCTTCTCGCAGAGCGTCACCCTTTCCTCGACGATCCTGAGCGCAACCCGCATCGCCTCGTCCACGGCCCCCTCCTTCTCGGTGGCCAGTGTCTCGGATGTGTAGGCGTGGCCGACCTGACAGCGGAATCTGAGAGGCGGCCAGCTCCTGATTTCGGAAAGTACACCGCCGCAGGCTGGACAGGAGAGGGGTACGGCGTCTGCGATCGTGTCGATCGCCGCAGGAGTGACCGGGCGGCCGAGCGCTATATCGACCTCCAGCCTGATATCGGGCGGTATGGAAACAGCGGGACCTGGCTCTTCGTCGGTGAGCTTGAGCAGCAGGGAGGGGAGGTCCGCGAGCGGAGCCCGATAGTCCACATCGCTGGTTTGGAGCGCTCCCATGGGCATGCCGGGTTCAACCGCGTCCGACGGATTTTGGACAACGGTGACACCGCCGCATCGCTTGAGGTCGGCAAGGCCGGCCGCTCCGTCATTCAACATGCCGGTCAGCACGACCCCCACCGCCCTTGGCCCGTAGCTCAGGCCAACGGATCGGAAGAGCGGGTCGACTGCCGGTCGAGAGAGGTTCTCCCGCGGCCCGCGGCCGAGCCGAATCCTGTCGTCGAGGACGAGGAGATGATGGTCGGCCGGCGCAACGTAAACGCATCCGCGCTCGACGTGCTCGCCATCGACCGCTGTCTTGACGGCAATCTCCGCATGCTGGTTGAAAATATCGGCGAGCAGATCTTTGCCGCGCGCGCCCACATGAATGACGACGAATACAGTGGCGGCGAAGTCGGAAGGAAGCTCGCGAAGCAGATGTTTCAATGCACCGATTGCTCCCATCGACCCTCCTATCGCGATCACGTCGCGGTGGGCCATGGCATGCTCCATTCACCTACAACGTTTTACGCGCTGATAGGTTCGACCCGATGTCGGATAGCCCACCCGTTGGAAGAGCGAAAGATTTCCCCGTCGCTGCTAGGTGACCGCCCTTGCGCGGATATAACGCGGATATAACAATGTCACGCCGGGGCGCGCCATTCGGTGTAAAATGGTACTCTACTCCCGCTTTGAAGGGTGCCGAAGATCCGGCGGACGAGGCCACGGTCGTGCACGTAACCGTGGTTCGTTAAGCGAAAGAGGAGTGAAGCATGGGGCAGGAATCGGATCCGCCGATCGTGGGCATCGGAGCTTCGGCAGGAGGTGTCCAGGCACTCCAGACCTTCTTCGATCACATGCCGACCGATACCGATGCGGCCTTCGTGGTCATTGTCCACCTCGATCCGGACGCCAGGAGCGAGCTTGCCAGCATCCTGGCGTCGCGCACCAAGATGCCGGTGACGCAGGTCGAGGATCGGGCTCGACTTGAAAGCAACCACGTGTATGTCATCCCGCCGAACCGCAGGCTGAAGATCGGCGACGACACCATTTCAGCGCTCCCGTTCGAGGAGGCGCGGGCGCACCGGGCACCAATCGATCTGTTCTTTCGATCGCTTGCCGAGGAGCATGGACCCGGTTTCGCCGTCATTTTGACCGGCGCGGGGGCGGATGGTGCGATCGGCGTCAAGGCCATAAAGGAGGCGGGCGGCATCGTGCTCGTCCAGGATCCGAACGAGGCTGAATATGCCTCGATGCCCCGCAATGCCATTGCCACCGAGGTCGCGGACTTCGTGTTGCCGGTGCAAGAGCTTCCGGAACGGCTGGCGGAGCTTCTGGCCAACCGCAACTCGCTTCCGCCTGCCGAGGGACGGTCCAGCGATGAGGATGTGCTCGCGCGAATTCTCGCGCACGTGCGCGTCAGAACCGGGCACGATTTCTCGCAGTACAAACGGGCGACGATTCTGCGCCGCATCGGTCGGCGGGCGCAGGTAACCAGGAGGGAGTCGCTCGCCGATTATTATACCTATCTGCGCGGGAACGTGGAGGAGGCGCAGGCTCTTTTCAGCGACTTCCTGATTTCCGTGACCACGTTCTTTCGCGATCCCGCCCCCTTCAAATCGCTGGCCGACAACATCATTCCACAACTGTTCGACGGAAAGGAAGCCGGTGACAGCATCAGGGTCTGGGTTCCCGGCTGCGCCACTGGAGAGGAGACCTACACGATCGGCATCCTGTTGCTTGAGGAAGCCGCGCGTCGCGACCTCACGCAGGAAATCCAGGTGTTCGGCTCCGATCTCGATACCGGCGCCCTTGCGATCGCGCGTGAGGGACGGTTTCCGGCGACGATCGAAGGGGATCTTTCGGAGGAGAGACTGCGCCGGTTCTTCTACCGCGAGGGCGACCATTATCGCGTGCGCCGGGAGCTGCGCGATGTCGTTCTCTTCGCCAGCCATAGCTTGCTGCGCGATCCGCCCTTCTCCCACCTGGACATGATTTCTTGCCGGAACCTCCTGATCTATCTCGATCGGCAGCTTCAGCAGCAGGTATGCAGCACATTTCACTACGCGCTCAATCCGGGTGGGTTCCTTTTCCTCGGATCGTCGGAAAGCGCCGATTATCCGCCTGGACTCTTTCGCACAGTCGACCGTGAGGCGCGGATTTACCGCTCTGTTGCGGGCGCCGGAGAGCGGCGCCCGGCGCTGCCCGTGCTGCTCGGTCCACACCAAGCGGCGGAAAGACCTCCGGCTGTCGCCCGTCCTCCGTCGCCCTCCGGCAGTTTCGGTGATGCCGCCTTGCACCGCCAGATGCTCGAAAAGATTGCTCCGCCGAGCATGCTAGTGGATGAGAGCCATCGAGCGGTCCATCTTTCCGAAAACGCCGGCCGCTTCCTGCAACCGTCGGGCGGGCCGGTCAGCACGGATGCTACGGATCTAGTGCGCGAGGAGTTTCGCTTCGACCTCAGGGCGGCGCTGCATCGTGCCTTCGAGCGAAACGAAGCCACCTTGAGCATGCCGATCCTCGCCCAGGTCGACGGGCAGCCGCATCGCGTCTACCTCCAAGTGAAGCCGGTTCTGCAGGGAAGCGATCCGACGCGGCATGCCCTGGTGCTCTTCATCGAAGGTGAGGCGATCGAGAAGGGCGAAAACGCCGTTGCCGAGGCAGGCGACGGGCATCCGGCTGCCAACCAGACGATCCGGCAGTTGCAGGAAGAACTGCAACTCGCACAGAACCGGCTGCGGGTGACGCGGGAAGAATCCGAGGCGGCCAATGAGGAGCTGCGCGCCGCCAATGAAGAGCTCCAGTCGATGAACGAGGAATACCGTTCGACGGCGGAGGAACTCGAGACGAGCAAGGAGGAGCTTCAGTCCATCAACGAAGAGCTGCAGACGGTTAACAACGAGCTGAAGCTGAAGCTTGAAAGCGTCTCGCGTGCCCATAGCGATCTGCAGAATCTCATGGCCGCTACCGACGTCGCGACGCTTTTTGTCAATCCGTCGCTCCGCATCAAGCGTTTCACTCCGCGTCTGATGGAGATTTTCAACGTCACTGCCAACGACGAAGGACGGCCGATCACCGACTTCACCCATCAGCTCGAATATGACGCCTTGGCCGATGACGCGCGCTCCGTGCTGGACCACCTCGCGTCCATAGAACATGAGGTGAGGGGCCGCAACGACCGTTGGTATCTGGTGCGGATGCGCCCCTATCGCACGATTGACGACAAGATCGACGGTGTTGTGGCAACCTTCGTCGACATCACCGAACGGCGCCAGGCCGAAGAAAACGCGCGGGAGAGCAAACAGCGTCTCGAGCAGGAAGCGCGACTTGTGGAGCTTTCACGGTCGCCGATATTCGTCTGGGATTACGACGACGGCATCAAGCAGTGGAACCGGGGCAGCGAGGAGCTCTACGGCTACTCGCGGGATGAAGCCATCGGAAAAGTCAAGGAAAAGCTGCTCAAGACCAAGGTCCCCGGCTCCTCGTTCGAGAATCTGCTGCGGGCCCTTCTGGAAGACGGTCACTGGAGCGGCGAGCTGTACCACACGACCAAGGAAGGGAATGTGTTGACGGTTGAGAGCCACATCGAGCTCCTGCCGATGGGAGAGCGGCGCCTCGTTCTCGAAAGCACCCGTGACGTGACCGACCGCAAGCGATGGGAGCGGCGCCGGCAGCTCCTGGTGAACGAACTCAGCCATCGCGTCAAGAATACGCTGGCTGTCGTGCAATCGCTCGCGCGCCAGACAATGCGCACCTCGGCTTCGCATGAGGATTTCGTCGAGCGTTTCGAAGGGCGTCTCGCAGCGCTCGCAAGCGCGCACAAGTTGCTTGTCGAATCGGAATGGAGCGGCGCCGAGCTCGGCGCACTGGCGCTCAGCCAACTCGAGGCCTATTCGGGCAGCGACGGGCGGAGACTGCAGCTAGAGGGCGAGCCTGTGACGCTTCCGCCGGATACCGCGACGCCTTTCGGCCTCGTTCTCCATGAACTTGCCACCAATGCCGCGAAGTACGGAGCCTTCGCCACCGGAAGCGGACAGGTCAATCTCAGTTGGAAGCGTCGGAACAATAACCGCCACCTGACCGTTACGTGGAAAGAGCACGGTGGTCCGCCGGTCGAGCCGCCAAGCGAGCAGGGTTTCGGCGGCGTGTTGATCGAAAAGAGTTTGCCCGGAGCTACGGTTCATCGTGATTTCCAGCCGGATGGGGTCGTCTGCACGATCGACATCGAGCTTCCGGAGATCCCGCAAAATGGTGCGGACCGCTGACGAGAACCAACCGCTTTGCGGCGTCAGAATTCTGATCGCTGAGGACGAGATCTTGATCGCACTCGACATGGAGGCGGCGTTTCGGGACGCCGGCGCCGATGTCGTCGGCCCGTGCACGACACTCGCGGCGGCGCTGGATGCGGTCAGGAACGAAGCGCTTTCGCTCGCCGTACTCGACATCCGCCTCGGTCAGGCCACGACCGAAGGGGTCAGCGACCTGCTCGCCGAACAAGGCGTCCCCTTCCTCTTCTACAGCGGACAATCGTTGCCTGCCGAGATGCAACGGAAATGTAACGGCGCGCTCGTCGTCGACAAACCGGCCACCCAGCAGGACCTTGTTGGCGCTGCCGCCAAGGTGCTGGCCGCCTAGGTCGAATCGGCCTAAAATCATAAAATTCCAATTCGTTGCGTTAGAGCGGGATGCGGGCGGAAAACCGCGCACACTTTTCCTCATCCCACTCAGGCCGCGGACTCCGCGGGACGTGTGGTCCGGAAGCTGGCGAAGAGGCGTTTGAGTGCGTCGCGTCCCTCGGCCGCCAGATCGAACCGGCGTCCGAACAGCAGCCATTCGGTGCACAATCCCATCATCAGCCAGCGCAAGGCGCGCGCGGCGGAAGCCGGCGTCCAGTTGACTTGCAGTTGCCCTCGGTCGAGCGCACGCGCGAAGGCGAGTTCGAGCACCGCGTCGTGCCGCTCGTCGATTTCCTTCTGCCGCACCAGCACCGCGGACATGTCGCTGTCGTAGTCGCATCGGAGCATGATCGCGAGAATACGCTGCCGCTGCTCGTCCTTGGCAAGCGTATCCAGCCAATCGACGGTCGCGCTTTCGACGATCGCGAGCGTGTCGGAAGCTTCGGTCTCGATGTCGCGCGCGATCATGTCTTCCTGCGGCAGCGGCACCGCATCGTAGAGCGCCAGGAAGAGATTGGTCTTGTTGGCGAAGTGCCAATAGATGGCGCCGCGCGTAACCCCGGCAGCCTTGGCCACCTCCTCAAGCGTCGTATTGGAGACACCCTTGGCGTAAAACACCCGCTCGGCGGCGTTCAGGATCTTCTGTCGTGTTGCCTCGGCGTCGGCCTTGGTTCGGCGCATGCAATTCTCCCGGATCACGTGATTTTGGGTCGGATCGATCCAAAATCTTGAACGTGATCGATTCTAAGAAGTGAGAGCATGATGCGGGCGGAAAACCGCTCACGCTCTTGCTCTTGCGCGACGGCCCGCCGAATGAGGCGGGCCGTCGATGGTTGATCACTCGGCAGCGTCAGCGATTTCGGGTGCTGTATCTTCGGACCGGGCCGTTTGCGGCCCGGTCGTTGACGCGCCCTTCCGCCCGAAGATCTTCATGATGAACACGAAGAAGATCGGGACGAAGAAGATCGCCAGCACCGTTGCCGAGATCATGCCGCCCATGACGCCGGTGCCGATGGCGCGTTGGCTGCCGGAGCTTGCGCCCGTCGCGATCGCCAGCGGCAGAACGCCGAGGGTGAAGGCGAGCGAGGTCATCAGGATCGGCCGGAAGCGGAGATGCGCCGCTTCGAGCGTTGCATCGATCAACGACTTGCCCTGGTCACGCAGTTCCTTGGCGAACTCAATGATCAGGATGGCATTCTTCGCGGAGAGGCCGATGATCGCGATCAGGCCGACCTTGAAGTACACATCGTTCGGCATGTCGCGCATCATGACGGCGAGCACTGCGCCGATGACGCCGAGCGGCACGACCATGATCACCGAGACAGGAATGGACCAGCTCTCATAGAGCGCCGCCAGGCACAGGAAGACGAGCAGGCACGAAAGCGCGATCAAGAGCGGCGCCTGCGATCCTGACTGGATTTCCTGCAGCGACTGACCGGTCCACTCGTAACCGAAGCCTGCCGGAAGCTGGGCTGCCAAGCGTTCCATTTCGGCAATCGCATCGCCCGAGGAATAGCCGGGAGCGGCTTCGCCGCTGATGCGGACCGCCGGGTAGCCGTTGTAGCCCACCGTCTGGGTCGGAGCCTTGATCCACTCGACGCTCGCAAAGGCGGAGAGCGGAACCATTCCGCCGTTCGAGTTGCGAACATTGAGGTTCAGGAGGTCCGCGGTCTGCATGCGCTTCGCCTCGTCCGCCTGTACCGTCACACGCTGCATGCGGCCGGCATTCGGGAAGTCGTTGACATAAGACGAGCCGAGATTGGTCGAAATCGTCGAGTTGATGTCGGCAAAGGTCACGCCGAAGGTGTTGGCCTTCTCGCGATCGATGTTGACGGTGACCTGCGCCGCATCGGGCATGCCCTCGAAACGGACGCCGGTCAGCACCTTGCTCTGGGAGGCAAGCCCGAGCAGCTGGTCGCGTGCCTCGGCAAGTGCTGTTTCGCCGAGCCCGCCGCGATCCTGCAGGCGGAAGGAGAAGCCGCCGGTGGTGCCGAGGCCCTGGATCGCCGGCGGCGACAGGGCGAAGCTGATCGCGTCCTTGATCTGGCTCATCGCCATCGTCGCGCGCCCGGCGATCGACTGCGCCGCATTGTTCGCGTCACGCTCGCTCCAGTCCTTCAGCGTCACGAAGGCGAGGCCCGCATTCTGCCCGGTGCCGAAGAAGGAGAAGCCGTTGATCGCGACGATCGTGTCGACGGACTGCTCCTGGCCGAAGATTTTCTCCGCCTGCTCGATGGCCTCGGTCGTACGGTTCCCGGTCGCTTCCGAAGGCAATTGCATCATGACGATGACAAAGCCCTGGTCTTCGTCCGGGAGAAAGGACGAGGGAAGCTGCAGGAAGGCCCAGCCAAGTCCCGCGAGCAGCGCCAGGTAAATGACCATGAAGCGGCCAGTGCGATGGACCACGCCTCTGACGACGTGGGTATAGCCATGGGACGTGCGGTCGAAGCTCCGGTTGAACCACCCGAAGAAGCCGCGCTTGGCGTGATGATGTCCCTTCGGAACCTGCTTCAGGAAGCTCGCGCAGAGCGCCGGCGTCAGCGACAGCGCGAGCAGCGCCGAGAACAGGATCGAGACGACCATGGTCAGGCTGAACTGGCGATAGATCACGCCGACGGCGCCCGGGAAGAAGGCCATCGGGATGAACACGGAAGCCAGCACCAGCGTGATGCCGATCACCGCTCCGGTGATCTGCTTCATCGCCTTGCGGGTCGCTTCCTTCGGCGTCAGCCCCTCTTCCGACATGATGCGCTCGACGTTCTCGACGACAATGATCGCGTCGTCGACGAGGATGCCGATCGCCAGCACCATGCCGAACATCGTCAAGACGTTGATCGAGAAGCCCATCGCCAGCATCACCGCACAGGTGCCGAGAAGGGCGACCGGCACGACGATCGTCGGGATGATGGTGTAGCGGACGTTCTGGAGGAACAGGAACATCACCAGGAAGACGAGGCCGACGGCCTCGACAAGGGTGTGCAGCACCTTCTCGATCGACACCGCGACGAAGGGCGAGGTGTCGTAGGGGATGGAGTATTCCAGCCCCGGCGGAAAGAATTCCGCGAGTTCGTCCATGCGCGCCTTGATCGCAGCCGAGGTCGACATCGCGTTGCCGCTCGGCGAGAGCTGCACGGCGATGGCCGCCGAAGGCTTGCCATTGAGGCGCGTCGAGAAGGAGTAGCTCTCGCCGCCGATCTCGAGGCGCGCGACGTCGCGCAGCCGCACGGCAGAGCCGTCGGCATTGGCGCGAAGCACGATGGCCCCGAATTCCTCAGGCGTCGAAAGCTGACCCTTGATAACGACCGGAGCGGCGATCTGCTGAGTGATCGGGTTCGGCTGGGCGCCGATCGAGCCCGAAGCGATCTGGGCGTTCTGTGCCTGGATCGCCGCCGTCACATCGGCCGCGGTCAGATTGAGGCCGAGCATCTTGTCCGGATCGAGCCAGACGCGCATCGAGCGTTCGGTCGCAAAGAGCTGTGCACGGCCGACGCCTGGCACGCGCTGGATCTCGCTCAGCACGTTGCGGCTCAGATAGTCACCGAGGCCCGTCGCGTCCAGCGACCCGTCGGTCGAGGTCAGCGAGATGATCAGCAGGAAGCCGGAACCGGCTTCGTCCACCTGCACGCCCTGTTGCCTGACCGAATCGGGCAGGCGCGGCTCGACGCGCTGTACGCGGTTCTGGATGTCGACGGAGGCCTGGCTGGGGTCGGTGCCCGGTGCGAAAGTTGCGCTGATTTCGGCCGAGCCGGAAGAGCTCGTGGTCGACTCGAAATAGAGCAAGCCCTCGACGCCGTTCAGTTCATCCTCGATCAGGCGCGTCACGCTCTGATAGGTGTCCTGCGACGAGGCGCCGGGATAGCTTGTATTGATCGAGATCTGCGGCGGCGCCACGTCCGGATATTGCGAAACCGGCAGCAGCGGAATCGCAATGATGCCGGCGAGCATGATGAAGATCGCCACCACCCAGGCAAAGATTGGCCTGTCGATAAAGAAACTGGGCATGTTCAAGCTCTCACTTCACTTCAGTGGCGGGCTTTTCGCCGTCGGCAGCCGAAGCGCTGGCCTGTTCGGCCGCAGGCTTTGCATTCGGGTCCCAGACCGACGGCACAACAGGCGCGCCCGGACCGACCTTCTGGAAGCCCTCGACGATCACCTTTTCGCCGGCCTTGAGACCGGAGGTCACCTGCCAGCGCTCGCCGACCGTGCGTCCGAGCGTGACGTTGCGGAACTCGACCTTGTTGTCGGCGCTCACCACATAGACCTGGGACTGGCCGGCATTGTTGCGCTGGACAGCCTGCTGCGGAACGGTGATCGCATCCCTCTCCAATCCCTGCTGGATCTGCACGCGCACATACATGCCCGGCAGCAGATCGTTGTTGGGGTTCGGGAATTCGCCGCGTAGCGTCACCTGGCCGGTGGTCGCGTCCACGGCCGCTTCGGAGAAGAGCAGCTTGCCCTTCAGCGCATAAGGCGTTCCGTCATCGAGGATGAGCTGGACTTCGGCTTCGTTGTCCGAGCTCATCATCTGGCCGTCCTTGAGCGCCTTGCGCAGGCGGATGAGGTCGGTCGCGGACTGGGTGAAGTCGGCGTAGATAGGGTCGAGCTGCTGGATCGTGGCGAGGTTCTGCGTATCGGTCGCACTGATCAGGGCGCCCTCTGTGATGAGCGCCCGGCCGATCCGGCCGCCGATCGGCGCCGTGACGTTCGCATATTGCAGGTTGAGTTTCGCTTCGGCGAGGCCCGCCTGGGCGATGCCGACATCGGCCTCCGCCTGGGCGAGCGCCGCAATCGCGTCGTCGAACTGTTGAATTGCCGCGAACTGCGCGTCCTTCAGTTTCGACTGCCGATCGGCGGTGCGCTTGGCCTGCTCGACCACCGCCTGCGCTCGCTTCAGCGTCGCCTCGGCACTGTCGACCTTCACCTGGAAGGGGGCCGGGTCGATCCGATAGAGCACATCGCCTTCCTTGACGATCGTGCCTTGCTGGAACACCCGCTCGACGACGATCCCGGATACTCGCGGCCGAACTTCGGCAATGCGCGTCGCGGTAATGCGGCCCGGCAGTTCATTGGTGATCGGCAGGGCTTCCGCGGCTGTCGTGTAGACGGCCACGGCCGCCGGCGGGAAAGCAGCGGCTGCCTGTTGTTCCTCATTCTTCTGGCAGCCGGCGAGAAAAATCACGGTTGCCAGGGTCGCGGCCAGTGTTGGTCGTTTCATGCGCATCGCAATGTCCATAATCAAAGGACCGCCCGCAGCCGTTGCACCCTGCAATGTTGCGCGGTCCGAAAGTGAGATGAAGCGGATCCGGTATCGGTGTGGGAACATACCGGGAGGCTAATATACAGACACAAATGTATGTTAAATTCTGCCGCAGTGCAACACAGATTCGGAGGTATAGCTCAGGAAAGAAAAAAACCAGCAGCCGCAACGTGTTCCGGCGATGCGGTCGCCGGCGATCACGCAGGTGTGATCCTCATCGAACGGCGTTTGGGAGTGGCTCGGCCCCTCATCCGCCTGCCGGCCACCTTCTCCCCGCAAGCGGGGCGAAGGGGACTTGCCGCCACGTCTCGGTACCCTCTCCCCGCTTGCGGGAGAGGGTTAGGGTTAGGGGGCCATCTGGCTCTGCGCAGGTGAAAAAAACCCTTCCGGAGGTCACTGGCCGGAATTGATTACCCGATCATCGGCGTCGAAACGGTGCATGCCGCCGATGATCGGCGTCGCGTAAACGACATCGTCCTCGGCATAGCGATGTTCGCCGAACAGTCGTACGGTGATCGTGCCGACCTCTTCCGTATCGAGATAAACGATCGTGTCGGCGCCGAGGTGTTCGACGTGGATGACCTTGCCCTTCCAGTCGCCGCTCTCGCGGGAAAGCCCGATATGCTCGGGGCGGATCCCGATCGTCTTGGCTTGCGTATCGCCGAGCCGCTCGCCCTCGATGAAATTCATCTGCGGTGACCCGATGAAGCCGGCGACGAAGACGTTGGCCGGGCGATTATAGAGTTCCATCGGCGAACCGACCTGCTCGACGCGCCCGGCATTCAGGACGACGATCTTGTCGGCGAGCGTCATCGCCTCGACCTGGTCATGGGTGACATAGATCATCGTCGCCTTGAGGCTGCGGTGCAGCCTGGCGATCTCCAGGCGTGTATTGACGCGCAGCGCCGCATCGAGGTTCGACAGCGGCTCGTCGAAGAGGAACAGCTTTGGCTCGCGAACGATCGCGCGGCCGATGGCCACGCGCTGCCTCTGCCCGCCCGAAAGCTCCGCGGGGCGTCGTGCAAGGTAGGGCTCCAGCGACAGCATGCCGGCCGCCTTGGCGACCTTCTCGTCGATCTCTTTCTTCGGCGCGCCCGCCTGCTTGAGGCCAAGCCCCATGTTGTCCTTGACCGTCAGGTGCGGATAGAGCGCGTAGGACTGGAACACCATGGCGATGCCACGCTTGGCCGGAGCCACGTGGCCGACCTCCGCACCGTCGATCTGCACGCTTCCCGAGGTGACGTCCTCAAGACCGGCAATCGTGCGCAACAGCGTCGATTTTCCGCAGCCGGACGGGCCGACGAAAATGACGAACTCGCCGTCCTTGACCTCGAGGTCGATGCCTTTCAGCACTTCATGACCACCGAAGGCCTTGCGGATGGATTTGAGCTGCAGTGATCCCACGTGTTGCCCCTCTTGGTTAAAGCTTGACCGGCATGCCTGTGCGCACGCTTTCGTCCGCTGCCAGGCAGATCCTGAGCGACTGCACGGCGTCGTCCATGTGGCGGTCGAGATTGATGTTTTCGCGAATGGCCTTGAGCACGAATGCCTGCTCGCGGTCGCAGAGTTCCTGGTGCCCCGGCTCGCCTTCCATCGTCAGGTCCTCGTCGGACTTGAGAAAGCCGCCGTCCTGGCCGGTGGCGGCGCTGTGCACGCGAATGACGGCCGTCTTGGTGTGGACGTCGATATCGTCGGATTTGGCGTTCTGGTCCATGACGATCGAAACCGATCCGTTCGGCGAGATCACGTCCTTCACGAAGAAGGCGGTCTCCGAGATCATCGGTCCCCAGCCGGCCTCGTACCAGCCGACCGACTTGTCGTCGAAAATCACCTGCAGATGGCCGTAATTGTACATGTCCGGCGCCACCTCGTCGGAGAGGCGCAGGCCCATGCCGCGGACCTCGACCGGCTTGGCGTCGGTGATCTGGCACATCACGTCGACATAATGCACGCCGCAGTCGACGATCGGCGGTGTCGTCTGCATCAGCGACTTGTGCGTCGCCCAGGTCGGCCCGCTGGACTGCTGGTTCAGGTTCATGCGGAAGACGTAAGGGCCGCCCAGTTTCCTCGCCTCGGCGATGAGCCGCATCCAGGAAGGATGGTGGCGCAGGATGTAGCCGATCACCAGCTTGCGACCGTTGGCCCGCGCGCAGGCGACGACGCGTTCGGCGTCGGCGACCGTGGTTGCGAGCGGCTTTTCGACGAAGACATGGCAGCCGGCTTCCATCGCCATGACGGCATAGTCCGCATGGCTGTCGGAATAGGTGTTGATCGAGCAGAGCTCCGGCCTGAGTTCGGCGAGCGCCTCGCGGAAGGACGGCAGGATCTCGTACCCGGCCAGCGCCTCAGGCAGCGCGACCTTCGAGCGGTTGACCAGACCGGCGATCTCGAAGCCGCCGTTATGGTGGTAGGCGAGCGCATGGCTGCGGCCCATATTGCCGAGGCCTGCGACGAGCACGCGGATTGGGTTCGCGGAAGAACTCACTTGACTGCTCCTGCCGTGATGCCGCGGATCAGCTGCCGCGAGAAGATGACGTAGAGGACGAGGACCGGGAAGATCGCGAGCGACAGGGCCGAGAGCACCGCGTTCCAGTTGGTGACGAACTGCCCGATGAAGATCTGCGAGCCGAGCGTCACCGTCTTCGTCGTTTCCGCCGGCGCCAGGATCAGCGGGAACCAGAGATCGTTCCATATCGGGATCATGGTGAAGACGGCGACCGTCGCCATCGCCGGGCGCACCAGCGGCAGCACCAGCCGGAAGAAGATCGCGTATTCCGAAAGCCCGTCGATGCGGCCGGCATTCTTGAGGTCATCCGATACCGTGCGCATGAATTCGGAAAGAATGAAGACGGCAAGCGGCAGTCCCTGCGCCGTATAGACCAGGATCAGTGCCGTCAGCGTGTTGACGAGGCCGGTCGCGACCATGCCCTGCAGGATGGCGACCGTGCCGAGGCGGATCGGGATCATGATGCCGAGCGCCAGGTAGAGACCCATCAACGCGTTGCCGCGGAAGCGGTATTCGGAGAGCGCGAAGGCGGCCATGGCGCCGAAGAGCAGCACGAGCGCGATCGAGACGACCGTGACGATCGTGCTGTTCTGGAAATAACCGAGGAAGTCGCCCTGTTTCAGCACCGTCTGGTAACCGATGAGGCTGAAGGTTTCCGGCGTCGGGAGCGCCAAGGGCTCGCGGAAGATCGCGTTGCGGCTCTTGAACGAGTTGACGATCGTCAGGAACACCGGAAACAGCGCGACGAGCGTGTAGGCGATCAGCGCGATATGGACGCCGGCAGTCCGACCAAGGGAGGCGCGTGCTTTAGACATACTGGGTCCTCCCTCAGAACTGGTAGCGGCGCATGCGGCGCTGGACGACGAAGAGGTAGAGCGAGACGCCGGCGAGAATGATCAGGAACATGATCGCCGCAATGGTCGCGCCCATCGACCGGTCGCCGAGCTGGAGCTGGAAACCGAAAAAGGTGCGATAGAGCAGGGTGCCGAGAATGTCCGTCGACATGTCGGGGCCGGCGAGCGCTCCCTGAACAGTGTAAATCAGGTCGAAGGCGTTGAAGTTGCCGACGAAGGTGAGGATCGAGACGATGCCGATCGCCGGCAGGATCAAGGGCAGCTTGATCTTCCAGAACTGGCTCCAGCCGGTGACGCCGTCACATTCCGCCGCCTCGATCACCTCGTCGGGAATGTTGAGCAGGGCGGCGTAGATCAGCATCATCGGGATGCCGATATATTGCCAGACGGAGATCAGCGAGACCGCGATCAGCGCCGTGTCCGGCTTGCCGAGCCAGGGCGCGAACAGCCATTTCAGGCCCACGCTATCGAGGAGAAACGGGGCGACCCCCCAGATGGGCGACAGGATCAGCTTCCAGATGAAGCCGACGATGACGAAGGACAAGAGCGTCGGCAGGAAGATGGCGGTGCGATAGAAGGCGCTGAAGCGCAGCTTCGGGATCGACAGCATGGCTGCGAGCGCAATACCGATCGGATTCTGCACTGCCATGTGGATCAGGAAGAAGATGAAATTGTTCTTGAGCGCGTTCCAGAAGTCCGCGGCCCAGCGCGGATCGCCGAAAAGCACCTTGAAATTGCCGAGGCCCACGAAGGTGTACTGGCCTTCGACCGTGTTGAAGAAGGACTGCCTGAGCGTCTCGATCAGCGGCAGGATCATCACCGCGGTGTAGACAATCAAGGCCGGCAGCAGGAACACGAGGATGTGCCAGCGCCGGGGACGCTTGATCTCGCTGATGTCCGTCGTTTTGGTGTCGCTTGGGTTCATCGGCCTCTGGCCCGCTCTAAAAACTGGCTGGCCGTTATTGGCACAGCTCCGATTTCGTCCGAAATGCAGCGCGCCGCCTGACGCGCAGAGCGTTCCGGTCCTTTGATTCAGACCACCCCTTCGCGTTCGGCAATTGCCTGAACGCGGGATGCCCCGGTCGTGGATCGGTTCGCCCCTTGCGCCTCTCCACGGGAGCATGACGCGGGTACCCGGCTGAGCCGAGTATGAGGGGTGTGGTGCAGGCGAAGGCACCGCTTCGACCATGGAAAAATGCCGGCTGAGCCGCGCTCCCAGGTCCCCTCATGTCCGGTTTCGCACCGGACATCCAAACACAAATACGGCGTCGTTCACAGCGCACGACGGAAATTTCGTGCGAGAGGAAGGGCGCGCGAGCCGCGCGGGCAACACGCGCCCCTTCCAAGCTTATTTGGCCGGCTTGTACCAGCTGTCGAGGCCGTCCTGGAGCTTCTTGGCGGCCACTTCCGGCGTGTCAGTGCCGTTGACGACGTTGGCCGATTCAACCCAGGCTTCGTTCTCGAGGTTCGGGGTTCCGCGCGAGAGAATCTGATAGGTCGAACGGATCGTCGGCTTGCACTTTTCGCGCCACGAGACGAATTCCTGGGCGAGTGGGTCGGCCATCTTCACCGGCGTCGAGTTCAGGCTGAAGAATCCCGGCAAGGCGTTCGCGTAGAGATCAGCGAATTCCGGCGAAGCGACCCAGGTGAGGAAGGTTTTTGCGGCCTCGGCGTTCGGGCTCTTGGCATTGAGGCCGATACCGATGTCGTTGTGGTCGGAGATGTAGCAGGTGTCTCCGGCCTTCTTCACCGGCGGCGGGAAGGCGCCCATCTTGAACTGCGCCTGAGTGTTGAAGCCGGAGATTTCCCACGAGCCGGCCGGGTAGATCGCGGCGCGGCCGAGCGTGAAGAGGTTCTGGCTGTCCGGATAGGTCTGGGCTTCGAAGCCGTCACCCAGATAGTCCTTCCACTTGGCGAGCACCCGGAAAGGTTCGACCCATGGCTCGTCCGTCAACTTCTGTTCGCCCTTGATCAGCGCCAGACGGCCTTCTTCGCCCTTCCAATAGGTCGGACCGATGTTCTGATAGCCCATGGTCGCGGCTTCCCAGAGGTCCTTGGTGCCCATCGCCATCGGGATGTAGTTGCCGTCGGCCTTGATCTTATCAAGAACGGCGAAGAACTCTTCCTCGGTCGTCGGCACCGAAAGGCCGAGTTGCTCGAAAGCGTCCTTGTTGTAGATGAAGCCGTGGATGACCGAAGCCATCGGCACGCAGAAGGTCGTCTTGCCGTCGTCCGTGGTCCAGGCGGACTTGGCGACATCGGAGAAGTTTTCCATCCCCGGCAGGTTTGTCAGGTCGGCGAGGTGCTTCCGGTTGTAGACTTCGAGCGAAGGGTCGAAGGGGCGGCAGGTGATGAGGTCGCCGGCGGATCCGGCGTCGAGCTTGGCGTTGAGGGCGGCGTTGTATTCGGTCGGCGCGGACGGCGAGAAGACGACCTTGATGCCCGGATTCTTCGCCTCGAAGGCGGGGATCAGCTTTTCCTGCCAGATGGCGAGGTCATCGTTACGCCAGCTCTCGATGGTGAGCGTCGTGTCCGCGTGCGCAAGCCCGGCCGAGCCGAGAATGCTCGACGCGAGCAGCAAGCCTTTCACTGTTGTGCGGGTCATTCATGTTCTCCCTTTTATAAGCGCCGCCACGGCGCGGTTTGGATCCCAGTTTATCGGCGCGAGGCGGTTTCGATCGCCCGGCGCAAATTCTGATTGGCGTCTTTGAGTGCGGTTTCGGCGGCGGCAACATCGCCAGCCCCGGACGCGAGCAGGATCGCGATCTTGACCGAACCGGAGGCCGCCTTGATCAGCCTGCCAGCCTCGGCAGCGCTGACACCGGTGAGGTCGCAGACGATGCGCATCGCGCGCCCCTGCAGCTTGATGTTGTCGGCACGCAGATTGACCATGTGCCCGTCGAGCACATGGCCGAGATGGATGCCGACTAGCGTCGAAAACATGTTGAAGGCGATTTTCTGCGCCGTGCCGGCACCCATGCGGGTCGAGCCGGATACGACTTCCGGCGGCGTCTGCAGGAGGATCGCGACGTCGGCATCCTTGAAAAGGGGCGCGCCGGCATTGTTGGCAATGGCGATGACCTTTGCGCCGCGTTTCTTCGCCTCGTCGGCGGCGGCGAGCGCATAGGGGGTCGAGCCGCTGGCAGAGACCGAGATGAGGCAGTCGCCGGCCGCGATTTCGGCGTTGCGCACATCGGCGCGCGCTAGGTCCATGTCGTCCTCGTAGCCGCCGGCGAGATCGGTGAGGCTTGCCGCGCCACCGGCGAGAAGAACGATGATCTGTTCATGGGGGATCCCGTAGGTGCCCGGCAGTTCGAGCGCGTCCGCCATGGCCATCAGACCGGAACTGCCCGCGCCCGCATAGGCAAGCCGCCCGCCGGCGGAAAGAACGCCGGCTGCAAGCGCTGCTGCCGCCGAGATCTGCTCGACCGCCGCGTCGACCGATTTCGCGGCCGCCTGTTGACCGGAGGCAAGCAGGCGAAGCGCGAGCGCCGGATGCATCACATCCAGGCCCTTCGCGTTATTGTGGCGCTCTTCGGTCTTTGCTGACGGCATTCGCTGTGTCTCCTCTCGGTGAATTAATGCCAAAAAAATACCAATTGTCTAGGAGAATTTTAATTTTTGTGGCTTGAGGCGGCAAATATTGAAAATCTGCACGGAAAAACAAAGATTTATTTCAAATATTAGTTGCTCGAAGAAATCGCGCTTGGTTATTGGTATTTTTTTGGTATCTTATCCGACGGAGGTGCCCATGACGTCTTACCTGATCGGAATCGATGGCGGCGGAACGAGTTGCCGGGCGGCCGTGGCCGCGCCGGACGGTCGGATTCTCGGCCGTGGAAAGGCTGGCGCCGCAAACATCCTCACCGATCCGGAGACGGCGCTCGCGAACATAACGGAGGCCTCGCGGGCCGCCTTCGGGGATGCCGGCCTCGATCCGGCTGGCATCACGGCGGCCAGTGCGATCGTCGGCGTTGCGGGTCACAATGTCGGCGATGCCGTCCACTATGTGAAACGGCGCCTTCCCTTCGCAGCGGCGGAGATCGAGTCGGATGGCCTGATCGCGCTTCAGGGCGCGCTTGGCGAAAAAGATGGCGCGGTCGCCATTCTCGGAACAGGCACCATTTACATCGCGCGCCACGGCGAAGCCGTAACCTATATCGGCGGCTGGGGCTTCACGATCGGCGACCACGGCAGCGGTGCGCGCATCGGCCATGCGCTGCTGCAGGAAAGCCTGCTTGCCTTCGACGGCATTCACCAGGGCTCGCCGGTCACCGATTCCGTCATGGCTGAATTCAACAACGATCCGAGGGATGTCGTCGACTTTGCGCGGCTGGCCAAGCCCGGCGAATTCGGCCGCTACGCCCCGCGTGTCTTCGAGCATGCCGGGCGCGGCGATGCCGTGGCGCTGGGCTTGCTGAAGGCCGCTGCGACGACCGTCGACGAGGCGCTCGACGTGGTCGTGTCGCGAGGAAGCGAGCGGCTGTGCCTGCTCGGCGGGTTGGCGCCGCTTTATCGCCCGTGGCTCGCCGAGCGCCACCAGAAGCATTTTGTCGAAGCGGAAGCGGATGCCTTGACCGGAGCGGTGGCGCTCGCAGCCCAACGCTTCGGTTCCAGGCCGGAGGTCGGCGCATGACCCAGCAACTTGCCGCTATCCTGCCGTTGGAAGGTTTGCAGTCGGGCGGGGCCGGCCCGCTCTATCTGAAGCTCAGGCAGTCGCTCGAGGAGGCCATCCTCTCGGGCAAGCTCAACCACGGCGATGCGCTGCCGCCGGAGCGGGATCTCGCGGACTATGCCAATATCAGCCGGGTGACCGTGCGCAAAGCGGTCGATGACCTTGTGCGCGACGGGCTGCTCGTGCGCCGCCATGGCTCCGGCACCTTCGTCGTCAGGCCTGTCTCGCGCGTCGAGCAGTCGCTGTCGAGGCTGACGTCCTTTACCGAGGACATGGCCCGGCGGGGCCTGCATGCACGGGCGGAATGGCTGGAGCGCGGGCTGTTCCATCCGTCGCCCGACGAGATGATGACCCTCGGTCTTCCGGCCGATGCCCTGGTCGCGCGGTTGGGCCGCCTGCGCATCGCCGACGGCATGCCGCTGGCGATCGAGCGCGCCAGCATCTCGACCGAATTCCTGCCGGACCCGCTGGCGGTGACTTCGTCGCTTTATGCCGCCCTCGACAAGACCCGCTCACGGCCCGTCCGGGCGGTGCAGCGCATTTCGGCCTGCAATATCAAGGATCCTGATGCGTCGATGCTGGGTGTTGCGGTCGGCGCCGCCGGCCTTTCCATCGAGCGTGTCTCCTATCTTGCATCCGGGCGCGTCGTTGAATTCACCCGCTCGCTCTATCGGGGCGATGCTTATGATTTTGTCGCGGAACTGACGCTTTCGGAGTCCTGATCCGCGCCTCACAGCAAAAGGAATGGATGATGCAAACCAACATGCGGCGAGAAATCGACGAGATCCCGGAAGCCGCTGCGCGGTTGCTGGACGGTTCGGCCGACACCCTGAAGGCGGCGGGTGCGGCGCTCAGGGCCAAGGATCCGGCATTCCTGGTGACGATCGCCCGCGGCTCTTCCGATCATGCGGCGCTGTTCCTGAAGTACGCGATCGAGCTGCAGGCCGGCCGGCCGGTCGCTTCGCTCGGACCGTCGCTCGCCTCGATCTATGGCGCCGATCTGAAGCTCGGCGGCGCGGCGGCAATCGCGATCTCCCAGTCCGGCAAGAGCCCGGATATCGTGGCGATGGCGCAATCGGCGACACGCGCCGGTGCGGTGTCGATCGCGCTCACGAACACGGTGCCCTCGCCGATCGCTGAGGCCTGTACCCATCCTCTCGATATTCTTGCCGGTCCGGAACTCGCCGTCGCCGCGACAAAGTCCTATGTTAATTCGATTGTCGCTGGCCTTGCGGTTCTCGGCGAATGGACAGGAGATGCGGCCCTCAAGCGTGCCGTCGCCGATCTGCCGAACCAATTCGCCAAGGCTGTGAAGCTCGATTGGCAGGATTTCGCCGCCGATCTCGGCGAAGCCGAATCGCTTTACGTGCTCGGCCGCGGCCCGGCGCTGGCGATCGCCAGCGAAGCGGCGCTGAAATTCAAGGAAACGTCCGGCATGCATGCCGAAGCCTATTCCTCCGCGGAAGTGCTGCACGGTCCGGTCGCGCTGGTCGGGGCCAAATTTCCGGTGCTGGCGCTTGCCGCCCGCGATGCGGCCGAGGCCTCGGTGGTCGACAGCGCCGATGGCATGAGCACCAAGGGCGCGGTCGTGCATGTCACCTCGGCGCGTGCTCAAAAAGCAAAACGCCTGCCCTTCGTCGAAACGGGACATCCGATCACCGATGCGCTGACGCTGATCCTGCCGTTCTACGGCTTCGTCGAAGCCTGGTCGCGTTCGCGCGGCCTCAATCCGGATGCACCGGCAAGCCTCAAGAAGGTAACGGAGACACGATGACTGCGAAGAAGAAAATCACCGGCGCGCGGATCTTCGACGGCATCGACTGGCATGACGGCGCCGTCCTGGTCGTGGAGGCGGGTCGGGTCAAGGCGATCGTTCCGGCGTCCGCCGCACCCGCCGATGCCGACGCGGTCGACGCACATGGCCTGCTTCTCGTTCCGGGTTTCATCGACCTGCAGGTCAATGGCGGCGGCGGCGCGCTGCTCAACGAGCAGCCGACCCTCGACGGCATTCGGCAGATTTGCACGGCACACGCGAAGTTCGGCACCACGGCGCTCCTGCCGACGCTGATAACGGACACGCGTGAGGTGCGGACCGCAGCCATAAGGGCCGGCCTCGAGGCAAAAAAGGCGGCGGTGGCCGGCTTTCTCGGCCTGCATCTGGAAGGCCCGCATCTGTCGGTCGCTCGGAAGGGGGCGCATGACCCGTCGCTCATTCGCCCAATGGACGATTCCGATCTGGCCGAGATGGTCGCCTGCGCTCACGATCTGGGCGTCCTGATGGTCACGGTCGCTCCGGAAAATGCCACGCGAGAGCAGGTGCGGGCGCTTTGTGATGCCGGTGTCGTCGTCAGCCTGGGACACACGGACGTCGGCTATGAGACGGCTTGCAGCTACGCCAGGGCCGGCGCCCGGACGGTTACCCATCTCTTCAACGCGATGAGCGGTCTCGGCCACCGCGAACCCGGCGTCGTCGGCGCGGCGCTTGCCACCGGAACGCTGCATGCCGGCATGATCGCCGATGGCTTCCATGTCGATCCGGCGTCGATGGGCATCGCGCTGCGGGGCAAGAAGGGTCCGGGACAGATTTTCCTGGTGACCGACGCGATGTCGCCGATCGGCACCGAAATGACCAGCTTCCACCTGAATGGCCGCGAAATCCTGCGCCACGGCGGCCGCCTGACACTTGCCGACGGGACGCTCGCGGGAGCAGACATCGACATGCTCTCCTCGGTCCGCTTCGTGCATGAAAAACTCGGCCTGCCGATCGAGGAGGCGGTCCGCATGGCCTCCGCCTATCCGGCCGACGTCATGGGCATGGCCTCCCATAAAGGCCGGTTGTTGCCCGGAACGGACGCCGATTTCGTGCTGCTGACGCCCGAACTTGGCATGAAGTCGACCTGGATCGGCGGCGAGGTGGTTTTCTCAGCTTAAGGCATTCGTCCAAGCGATTTGCGATGACAGGAACGCGGCTAAACGCCCCTCTCCTCGGGTTTAACCCGAGGACTGACCCTCCCCGCAAGCGGGCGAGGGGACATTGGGGCAGAGCGTTGCGGCGAGTTCCCTTCGCCCCGCTCTCGGGGAGAAGGTGGCCGGCAGGCCGTATGAGGGGCGGACGCCAGCGAACGTCTCCCACCTTTTCAATGCGATGCGCTTCACAGCGTTGTCGGAAAGGCACCGAGCCGTGCCTTCATCGCCCTGACCGTCGCCGCATCCGTCCGGCGCCGCTCTCCCGCGACGAAGCCCATCTCCACCAGCCGCGGGTCTTGAGCCGGCTCACGAACGGAACAGGAGGAGTGGATCTCCGTTACGGCGAGCCCGGGAAGCAGCGCATCGATCGTGTCGACGGTGATCCCGGAGCCCGGCATCACGGAAATTCTGCGTGCGGCCAGCTCAATGAGGCGTGCTAGGCCGTCGACCGCCTCCGGTGCGCTTTTCGCGCCGCCTGAGGTCAAAATCCTCTCAAAGCCAAGATCCTCCGCGATTGCCATCGCCTCGGCGAAATCCGGAACGAGATCGAACGCGCGGTGAAGCGTCAGCCCCAATCCCGCCGCGTGGCCGGTAAGCTTTCGGAGCATCTGCGCGTCGAGCCGCCCGTCGGCGAGCGATGCGCCGAGGACGACGCCGGCAAGCCCGGCGTGGCGGGCCGCATCGATGTCCCGGCGCATGGCATCGAGATCGGTCGGGCGATAGACGAAGTCGCCGGCACGGGGGCGGATCATTGCATAGACCGGCACCGGCGGCGGGCCGGCGAGCGCCATCAATCCCGGACTTGGCGTCAAGCCGCCGAGGGCAAGGGCCGAGCAGAGCTCGATCCGATCCGCGCCGCCGTCGATCGCCGCCCTCAAGCCGTCCGGGTCGTCGACGCAGACTTCGAGCAGGATGCCGCTCATGCGACCTTTCCTCCAAAGCCGAGCAGGGCCGCGCCGATCAGGCCCGGCTCCAGCCGGCATTCGCCACGCACGACCAGCGGCCGGTCGAACCGCCGGAGGATGCGGCCGCGCGCGGCACCGTCGATTTCGGCAAGCAGGGCTTCGGAGTTGGAGAGACCACCGCCGACCGGAATGATTGTCGCACCGGTTATGTTGACGACGAGCGCCAGCGGCGAACTGACGAGATCGACAAAAATGTCGATCGTGCGCGCTGCTTCCTCGTCGCCGTTCTGCCAAGCCTCGATGATCTCGTGGCTGGAGAGGGATTTATGGTGTACCGTCGTGTGCAGCCTTTCGAGTCCGCGCGCCCCGCCCACGGTGTCGACGCAGCCGCGTTGGCCGCAACCGCAGTCGAAGATCGGTATGGCAATCGGCGGATGTCCCGCCTCGGAGGCAACGGCGGGCGCATGCCCCCATTCGCCGGCAAAGCCGCCATCGGCGTTGATCAGCTTGCCGTCGACCACCAGGCCGCCGCCGACCCCGGTGCCGAGGATCGCGCCGAAGACGATCCGGTGATCGCGCCCTGCGCCGATGCCAGCCTCGGCGAGCGCGAAGCAATCGGCGTCATTGGCGATCACCACGGGCAGGTGCAAGGCCGCCTCGAGCTCGGCAGCGAGCTCCCGGCCGTCGATACAGGGGATATTGGCGCATTTGATCCGACGGGTTTGCGGATCGATAACGCCGGTGATCGAAATCGCCACCCTTTCCGGCAGGCCGCCCGCCTCGTCGAGCACCGACTCGAGCGTTGCGACGAAGCGGCGAAAGTCGTTGAGCGGCGTGGCGCGCCGCGGCAGGGGAAATATCCGTTCCGGCGAATGCGTAATGGCACCCTTGATCGCGGATCCGCCGATATCGAAGCAGACGATCATGCCTCACCCCGGATGGTCGCTTCGGCAGCAAGGGCCGCGGCCAGTAACCGGTCGTCCTGGTGGTGGGGTGCGGAGAGCAGCAAGCCGACTGGCATGCCGGCAGCGCCCGTTCCGCAGGGGATGGAGATGCCGCAGAAATCGAGGAAATTGCCGATCAGCGTGTTCCGCAGCGTCTTGGCATTCACCTTGAAGAAAAGCTCGTCGTCGGAAAGAAGCGGTGCGATCGGCGGGGCGACATGCGGCAATGTCGGATGCGCGATGAGTTCGCCGGGTCCAAGGCTCTCCACCGTTTCGTGGATCAGCTGATCACGCGCATCGAGAAGGGCGATGTAATCACTGAGGGTGATCTTCTCGCCGAGCCTGGTGCGGGTGACGACGCGCGGATCGATCCTTGTCGCTTCGGGACCGGCGAGGCGCTCGCGGTGGAGGGCATAGGCCTCCGCCGTCACCAGGGCGCCATGGCGCGCCATCAGATCGAATACGGCGGCAAAGCTCGGGAAGGGCGCGCGCCGCACGCGGACGCCCGCGGCCTGCAGCCTCTTGATCGCCGCCTCGAAAGCCGCGACCACCTCCGGTTCGGCCTCGTCGAAGACGATCGTTTCCGGAATGACAAGCGCGAGATCGGCGAGCTCGGAGCGGCGGATGACCGGCGCCGTCAGGCTGTGCATGGCGGCATCCGCCCACACAGCATCCTGCACCGTATGGCAAAGGGGGCCGAGCGAATCGAGGCTCTCGGCGAGCGGAAACACACCCTTCATCGCATAGCGGCCGCGCGTCGCCTTGTAGCCGACAATGCCGGTCATCGCCGCGGGGATGCGCACCGAACCGCCCGTGTCCGTGCCGATCGCAAGCGGCACAAGGCCCGCGGCGACGGCTGCGGCGGAGCCGGAGGACGAGCCGCCGGGAATGCGATCGATATCCGGCGACGCCGGATTGCGCGGCGTTCCATGGTGCGGGTTGATGCCTAAGCCGGAAAAGGCAAATTCGCTCATGTTCGTCCGGCCGATGCTGATCATGCCGGCGGCAGCAAGTGCGCCGACGACGGGCGCGTCCGCGGCTGCGGGCGCATTGTCCTTGAAGACGATGGAACCCGCCGTCGTCACGCTGCCGGCCAGGTCGAAAAGATCCTTCCAGGCGACGGGAAGCCCGTCGAGCAGACCGAGCGAGCGCCCAGCCTTGAGCCTGTTTGCTGCCCCCTGCGCTTCCTTGAGCGCGCGTTCGCGGGTGAGGCCGACGAAGATCGACTGGTCCGGATGGGCCTCGATGCGATGAAACGTCTCTTCGGCGAGCTTGACAGGATCGAACTTGCCCGACTGGACGAGGACGGCGAGGCTCGCGAGGGTTTTCTGATTGGTCATTTGGTCTCCCTGGCTGGCCGCGGGGCATTTCCGGCGCAACGCAGCCCTGCATCGATTTAGGCATAGCATATCGCCCTGCGTCCCGTTTGCCAGCGGCTGGGGCAATGATCCGCGATTTTTGCCGGCGGCGAGACGGCGGCGCGGCGCGGCTTCCAGCACACCGCAGACCGGTTGCCTCGGCAATTGCTGCCTGTCTTGTCGTTCGCGATCGACCTGCCTACATGGGCTTGAGCCACCTTCTGCATGTTTCCTTGAATCGCAGCCGATTTAAGGATGAAAACATGCAGCAATTCAAAGTGCCACAGCGTCCTTTGCGCATCTGATCAGGCGCGCGGCGCTGTTCTCGATGGAGAGCAGTCATGATCATGGATGCAGCGCGACTTGCCTTCGCCAACCTTTTCGCGACGGAGACTCGTTCGGTCTTCTGGAAAGTGCTCGGGCTGACGCTGCTTGCACTCATCGCTCTTTGGTTCGCGCTGCGTGAACTGTTCGTCTGGCTTGCTTTCCCGTGGATCGACACGCTGATGCCGGGCACGCCCGAATGGGCCGGCTGGCTCACATTCATAGTCGGGATCTTCGCGAGCCTGGGCCTGGCCCTGGCGCTCGCCCTTCTGCTTGCGCCGGTCACCGCACTGATTGCCGGCTTCTTCCTCGACGACGTTGCCGAGGTGATCGAGACACGCGACTATCCCGATGGCGCCCCCGGCAAGCCGCTGCCGCTTGTTGAGGCGATGACCGCATCGGTGAAATTCCTCGGCGTCGTTATCCTCGGCAACATCATTGCCCTGCTGCTGCTTCTGGTGCCGGGCGTCAATCTCATCGCCTTTTTCCTGGTCAACGGTTATCTGCTCGGGCGGGAATTCTTCGAGTTCGCCGCCATGCGCTACCGTGCGCGTTCGGAGGCGCGGCTCTTTCGCGCCAAACACCGCTCGACCGTGTTTCTCGCGGGGCTCGTGCTGGCGGCCTTCCTGGCCGTGCCGCTGCTCAACCTGCTGACGCCGCTCTTTGCTGCCGCCATGATGGTGCATCTCCACAAGATGCTTTCCGCACGCGATCCAGGCTTTTCGGCGGCTCAAAAGGCTGCTGCCGGCGCGTAACGTCGATCGCTTGACAGCGCGGTCGTCTTGGACGAGGACAACCAAATGCTACAGCGCCGCGCGTCTTATCGGATGCGCAAAGGACGCTGTAGCACCTTGAAGGGCTGCGGGATGAGGAGAAGTGCACGCGGTTTTCCGCCCGGATCCCGCGCTAACGCATTAGAATCGATCACGTCTATGATCTGGACGCGGGAGTAATCACATGAGCGACGCAGACAATCGGATCACGCGTCTCGAAGAAACGCTGGCGCACCAGGCGAAGACCATCGAGGAGCTTTCTGACCAGCTGGCCGAGCAGTGGAAGGTGGTCGAACAGACCCGGGCGAAGCTCGACCGCCTGACTGAGCGCTTCCTGAGCCTCGAGGAACAGACGCGCGACGCGATACCGGTAACCCGCCCGCCGCATTACTGAGCAGTCAGCATGCAGTAGAAACGAAAAGGCCGCCCGCTTCACTTGAAGCAGGCGGCCTCTTGATGTCAGGTCACCGCAATTAGTAGGGGCAGGATTCGGTGCTCATGTAGTCGTGCACCTGCACCTTGCCGGCAATGATGTCGGCCTTCACCTTTTCGACCGCGTCGTGCATTTCCGGCGTGATCAAGGCCTTGTTGTTATCGTCGAGCGCGTAACCGACGCCGTCTTCCTTGAGGCCGAGGTTGGAAATGCCGAACTGGAACTTGTCGTCCTTGGCCGCCATGAAGGATTCGTAGACGGCGACGTCGACGCGCTTCAGCATCGAGGTCAAGACCTTGCCCGGCTGCAGCATGTTCTGATTGGAATCGACCCCGATGCCGAGCTTGCCGGCATCCGCCGCCGCCTGCAGCACACCGACGCCGGTACCGCCGGCGGCGTGATAGACGACGTCCGCGCCCTGGTCGATCTGGGACTTTGCGATTTCACCGCCCTTGACCGGATCGTTCCAGGCGTCCGGCGTCGTGCCGGTGTAGGCCTCGAGCACCTTGACGTCCGCGCCGACCGACTTGGCGCCGCCGACATAGCCGCAGGCGAACTTGTGGATCAGCGGGATGTCCATGCCGCCGACGAAGCTGACGGTCTTCGACTTGGAGGCGAGGCCGGCGAGCACGCCGACGAGGTAGGAGCCTTCCTGCTCCTTGAAGACGATCGATTTGACGTTCGGTTTTTCGACCACCATGTCGATGATCGCGAACTTCGTGTCCGGATATTCCGCGGCAATCTTCTCGAGCGATGCCGCCCAGTTGAAGCCGGCCATCACGATCGGGCTGTTGCCGTCGCTGGCAAAGCGGCGCAGCGCCTGTTCGCGCTGTGCATCGTTCGCGATTTCGAATTCGCGATATTCGATACCTGATTCGGTCTTGAACTTTTCGGCGCCGTTGAAGGCCGCTTCGTTAAAGGATTTGTCGAACTTGCCGCCGAGATCGTAGATGATCGCCGGCTTGATGTCAGCGGCCAAGGCCGTCGCGGACATCATGGAGAAGGCAAAGAGACCGAGAATGGTTTTTTTCATCGTGCAGCCCTGTTGTCGCTATTGATCTTATCGGGTCTGGCGGCAGTCCAACGGGGGCCCGTACGCGCAGCCCGCCCCTCTCTTGTTAAGGCTTGGGTGGGCGCATCCTTGCACGGCTTCCGCAAAAAAACACTCAAAATTTTTCGGATGGTAAAAAAGATGCGGCGCCCGGCGCAGAGGCGCTGGACGTTGGTTCCAAGACGTAAATCGGCCCGCCGTTTCCGCCAGGGCGACAAGCCGTAACGACCGGTCGGGCAACTGACACCGGTGCCGCGAAGACTGCGGCAACCGTCGGGGTTTTTGGCCAGATATTGCTGGTGATAGTCCTCGGCAAGGTAAAGCGGCCCGGCGGCTCCTTTCGTGCGCGCGGAAAGCGGCGACGACCGGCGCTAGAGCGCTGTGCGTTCAATGAATGCGCAAAGGACGCGCAGACATTTCGAATTGCCGCATGTTTTTGTCCTTGAATCGGCTGCGATTTAAGGAAACATGCGGGTAGCGGCGATCAGGCGGCAAACCGCCCGGCTGCCGGGCGTTTCTTGTAGCCCGCCATCCAGAGGACGAGGGCGAGCGCCAGCAACACCGCGAAAGCGGGCCGGGCAAGGAGCCATTGCAACGCCGTCAGCCAGATGGCGGGCCCCGCATCGGTGCGCTGCAGGCCGTGCACCCAGTTGAGTGCCTCCGGGCCAAGGGCGGATATGGCGTCGGCAAGCGAGGTCATCGCCGGTTCCGACGCGGCAACCGACTGGATCGAGTCGACGGTTCCGGCGAGCACGGCCATCGCCAGCGCGAGAAAGCTTGCAAGCCTTAGCAGCAACCGCATCTTCGTCCTTCCGGCCGCCGGGGCCCGATGCGCGCCCGAGGCGCGCTTCTCCGATCATTGACGCTCGTGCGCCAAGAAATAGGCGCCGCGAGTTGCGAGCGCAATGGTCGACTAGACGGGGCCATCTCACAAGATGTCAATAAACTGTCAGAAACCAGTTGATCCCGCGCGGATCATCGGTATATATCGCGCCCGTCCGCCGGTTCGTCCGGCGCACGGCGAAGAGTTAGCTCTTCCCCATCCAGCCGGACTGACCAGCGGCTGTTTCAAGGATGGACAGGTGGCCGAGTGGTTGAAGGCGCACGCCTGGAACGCGTGTATACGTGAAAGCGTATCGAGGGTTCGAATCCCTCTCTGTCCGCCATTCCCTAACCGATTGTTTTCGCGACGATTTCTCGGCATTCTCCATGGTGAGATAAGCCGTCCGGGCGTCTACTCTGCGCAGGAGCCGTCCCGCCTCGGGCAGCGCTCCTCTCCGCAGGCGCTGTTGTTCGGGTCGATGGCAGCGCCGATTCGTCGGAGCCGAAGCCCGTTACGCCGATTGCGTCGCTGGTGACCACGCGTGCATCAGCCATGCGAGCCCGTGGAAAATGAGGTCGATCCCCAGCAGAAGCCCGAGCACCCAAATGCTGGTCGCCGGCCAGCCCGAGATGATGGCTAGCCCAGCCAGGATGCCGAATAACCCTGAGATGAGCATCAGCCAGCCCCCACCGCTCCAATGTCTGAAAGCGACAATGACCCGCACGACGCCCGAAGCCAGGAACACCAGCCCGAGGACGAAGGTGAGGATCAGGGCACCCGAAACGGGTTGGCTCACCACCATCCAGCCGAAGACGACATAGAGAACCCCGAGCAGGATCTGCCACAGGAAACCGCCCCAGCCCTTCGTCCAGAAGGCGTGAATAATCTCGAATGCGCCGACGGCAATCGCCGTAAAGCCGATGATGAGCGTACTGACGAGCGTGGCCAATGCCACGTCGCCCAGCACGAATATGCCGCCCAGGAGCAGGACGATCCCGAGCAGGACACGAAGCCAGGTGGGCGGCGCGTAGAGGGGCGTGGACGTTCCAGAATCGTAGGTGGTCATGTCTTCCTCCTCTGTTGGGTTCAAATTTTCCTCCGGGATCGCGGCTAGGTTACCGGCGGCTCCGTCAGAGGCGTTCGCGTGGAAACCCATTTCGCAACACGCTCGATCACGGCAAACAAGGTCGGGATGATGAAGAGGCCGATCGTCGTCGCCCCCACCATACCGCCGAGGATGGTGACGCCCACCGCCCGACCGGCGCCTGCTCCCGCGCCCGTCGAAATCGCGAGCGGCACGATGCCGAAGATGAAGGAGACCGCGGTCATCATTACCGCGCGGAAGCGCTGCTCGGCGCCGAGCTGCGCGGCCTCGGCGACAGGTTGCCCTTCCTCGAGGCGTTCCTTGGCGAATTCGACGATCAGGATGGCGTTCTTCGACGCGAGCCCGATCAGGAGCACGATGGCGATCTGCGCGTAGAGGCTGTTCTGCAGCCCGAAAAGCATGAGTGCTCCGGTCGCGCCGAACAGGGCGGCGCCGAGCGACAGGATGACCGCGATGGGCAGCGTCCAGCTTTCGTATTGCGCGACCAGGAGTAGGTAAGCGAAGAGAAAGGCCAATCCGAAGATGATCGGCTCCTGTCCGCTGCTGCGCCGTTCCTGAAACGACAGGCCGGACCACTCGAACCCGTAACCGGCCGGCAGCTCCTGTGCTGCCACGCGTTCGATCGCGTCCATGGCTGCGCCCGAACTGCCGCCGGGCGCGGCTTGCCCATTGATCTGGGCTGCGACCGAAAGATTGTAACGGGAGAGGACGAAGGGCGCGAGAACGGTCGTTGTCGACACCACTGTTCTCAGCGGCACCATCGCGCCGGTGCGGTTGCGTACATGGAGATTGAGGATGTCCTGCGCATCTGCGCGATGCTCGGCGTCAGCCTGGAGATTGACCTGGAAGACCCGCCCCTCAAGTGTGAAATCGTTCACGTAGCGAGAACCGAAGCTTGCGCCAATCGTCGAATAGATGTCGGCTACGCTCACCCCCAGGGCCTCGGCGCGGATGCGGTCGACGTCGACGTATATCTGCGGCACGTCGGCGCTGAAGGTGGTCGCCGCGCCGCCGACTTCAGGCTGCTGATTTATCTCCGAGACGAATGCGCGCACCACCTGGGCGATCTCTTCCGGCCGCTGCCCCTGCAGCGCCTGCAGGCGCAGGTCGAGGCCGCCGACGGCGCCGATTCCGGCGATCGCCGGCGGCGCAAAGACCGCGATATTGGCACCCGGCATGGTCGAGAACTGCGCCCGCAACTTAGCAAGGATGGCGGAGAGCTGCAGTTCCGGTGCCGTGCGCTGGTCCCAGGGGTCTAGGGCAGCGATTACCATCGCTCCATTGGGGGAGGCGGCGCCTTGCAGGATACTGACGCCGGCGACAGAGATCACGTTTTCGACCCCGGCCGCCCCGGACAGGACGCGCTCGACCCGATTGACGACCGCGCGTGTACGGTCGAGCGAGGCGGCGTCCGGAAGCTGGATATCCAGGAACAGGGCGCCCTGATCCTCGTCCGGGAGAAAGGTGGAGGGCAGGTGGGTAAATATGAGGAATGCGCCGACGAAGCAGGCGGCAAGGGCGGCGAGGGGGATGATCCAAACGCGCACCAGGAAAGCGACTGCACGGCCGTAACCGTCGCGTGTCGCATTCAGGGCGCGTGTGAACCAGCCGAGCGGACCGCGCCGGTAACCGCGCTGTCCGCGTCTCAGCAGGATTGAGCTGAGTGCCGGACTGAGCGTCAGCGCCACTATGGACGAGATGACCAGCGCGGCCGACAACGTAACCGCAAACTGACGATAGAGCTGGCCGTTTATGCCCGAGAGGAACCCGGTCGGTGTGACGACGGCGAGCAGCACCAGCGTCGTCGAGATGATCGGCCCCGTGATCTGCCGCATTGCCTTGCGGGTCGCACTCGCCGTATCAATGCCGGGATCATCTTCCATGACGTGTTTGACGTTTTCCACGACGAGGATCGCGTCGTCGACGACCAGCCCGATCGCCAATACCAGGGCGAGCAGCGAGATCGTATTTATCGAGTATCCGAAGGCGAGCAGAACGGCCATGGCGCCAAGCATCGAAACAGGGATGGCCACGGCCGAAACCAGGGTGGCGCGCCAGTCCTGCAGGAACAGGAATGTGATGAAGAGCACGATCAGGAACGCCTCGATGAGGATCTCGACGATCAGCGACAGGCTGGCCCGGACGAACCGCGTCGCGTCATAGACGACGTCATATTCGAGGCCGGCCGGGAACCTCGGTGAAAGGCGCTCGATCTCGGCGAGCACGGCACTGGCCGTCTGGATCGCGTTGGCGCCAGGTGCCTGGCTGATCTGCAGCATCGCCGCTTCATGCCCGCCGAAATATGCCCTCGATGAATAGCTCCGCGCACCGAGTTCGATGCGGGCGATGTCGCTGAGCCGCACGACGGCGCCCGCCGCACCCGTACGCACGACGATGTCGCCGAACGCCTCCGGGCTCATGAGCCGCCCTTGGGCGACCAGAGTATATTGCAGCTCTGTGCCCTCTTGCGCCGGGGGAGCGCCGGCCTGCCCCAGGGAAGCCTGGATATTCTGGCTCTGGATCGCAGTTGCCACGTCGCCGGCGGTAATGCCGAGCGCGTCCATGCGCGTCGGATTGAGCCACACGCGCATCGAATATTCGGACGCGCCGACGACGGCGGCCTCGCCGACACCCGACACGCGCGAGAGCGCGTCGATGAGCGTTGTCGCGGCGAAATTGGTGATCTCGAGCGCGCCGAGCCTGCCGTCCGGCGAATAGAAGGCGATGCCGAGCACGAAATCCGGCGAGCGTGACCGCACCGATACGCCTTGCTGGGTTACAGCCGACGGGAGCTGCGAAATCGCCAGTTGCGCCCGGTTCTGCACGTTCACCTGCGCAATGTCCGGATCCGTGCCCACTTCGAAGGTTACGGATAGCGAATACTGTCCGGCGTTCGAGCTTGTCGATGACAGGTACATCATATCCGCTACGCCATTTATGGCCGTTTCCAACGGGCCGCCGACGACATCGGCAATCACATCGGCGCTGGCGCCGGGATAGGTTGCCGAGACGGTCACGGTCGGCGGCGTGATCTGGGGGTACTGCTGTACCGGCAGCGCGAAGATGCTGATCGCGCCGGCGAGTGAAATGATGATCGAGATGACGATCGCCAGCCGGCTTCGGGTGATGAAAAGATCGGAGATCATGGGCCACCGTCCAAGGGCTGGCCCTCGCTCGGCTGGACCGTCATGCCATCGGCGAGACGCTGGATTCCCTGGACGACGACCTGCTCGCCGCCGTCGAGACCTGTGGTAACCGCCCAGCCGTTGCTTATACGCGCACCCGTATCGATACGCCGTTGCGAGACGGTGTTGTTCTGGCCGAGCAGATAGACGAAGCGCCCCTCGCGATCCTGCAGCACCGCCATCTGCGGCACGACCGGCAGCTTGGGTACTTCCTTTTCCTCAATGGAGAGGGTGACGAACTGTCCCGGGATCAGCACGTGATGAGGATTGGGAAAGACCGCGCGAGCGGTGACCGTTCCGGTCTGCGGGTCGACCTCGTTTTCGACGAACTCGATTCGGCCAGGCTCGTCGTATTCCGTCCCGTTTGCGAGACGCAGCGAAAGTTTGAATGCACCGGGGTCCAGCTGGCTCCCGCCTGCCTCCTGCTGCCGGGCGGTCACGAGCAGGCCCTCGGTCATGGCGAAGGCCACGCGAATCGGATCGAGGCTTACGACTCGCGCAAGCGAGCCGGAATCGGGTCCGACCAGGTTGCCAACCGTGAACATCGCCCGGCCGATCCTGCCGGAGATCGGTGCGGTGATGCGGGTATAGGACAGGTTGAGCTCAGCAGCGTTCAGCGCCGCTTCGGCCGCCAGCGCGTCCGCGGCGGCGACATCGAAGGCGGCCTGGGCATCATCCAGCACGGCCCGCGACACGGTGTTGCGAGCGAACAGGTCTTGATTGCGCGCAAGGGTCCTCTCGGCCGATTTCCGCGTCGCTTCGGCGCGGGCTACCTGCGCCCGCGCCGAAGCGACCGAGGCCTCGAGCTGATCCGGCTCGATCTCAAATAGTATGTCCCCGGTCTTGACCGCCTGGCCGTCCCTGAACGCGACGGCACGCAAGAAGCCGGTGACGCGCGCCCGGACGTCCACTGCATCGATCGCCTCTACACGGGCGGTAAACCGCGACGGGTTGCTTACCTGCTGAACCTCCACCTTCTCGACGACGACGGCCGGCGGCGGCATTGCCTGAGGCGATGCCTGCTGGGCAAATGAAGTCGAATTGACGCATAGGGCCGCGCTCCCTGCCAGGTAGGCAAGCATCAGGCGAACGCAAGAAGCAGGTCCGATCATCGTGCCGTTCCGATTACTCGATATTGCTGAGGGCTTTCATGCGACGTGCTCATGGCCGTGCTCTGCGTATCGTGAGAGCAATGGCGATGTACGCACCGCCGGCGACAAGCAGGGAAATGCCGGCGATGGTACCTGAAGGGAAGAGGCGGGTATGGGGCAGCTTCAGGGCGAGCGCCGCGCTGGCTGCCAACGCAACCACGCCCGAAATCGCGAACCAGTACCAGCCATCCTGCTTGCGCGCGACTGCCGCGAGCGCGATTTGCAGAATGCCCTGTACGAGAAGCACCAGGGCAATCAGGAGAGTGATCGCGAGGGCTCCCTTCAGCGGGTTGAAATATATCAAGATGCCGCCGACCACCTCGACTGCGCCCGTCAATTCCTGCCAGATGAAGCCGTTCCAGTCCTTGACCTGCAAGGACTGGACCATCTTTGCAACGCCCGCGAGCACAAGGACCGCTCCCAGAACGACGCTCGCCGCGAACTCGGAGGCGGCAGGAAGCGCGACAGCCAAGGCTCCGCCCAGCGCCAGAGCAATACCCAGTGCGAGAAACCACCCCCATCTCGAATGCAGGGACTTTGCCCGGCGTTCATAATCGACTCCTTCCCCGGAACCGCTCATCGGCGGTTGTCCAATTGGAGTTCCTGCCATGGCTGGCGCCTTTCACAGGTCGTCGCAGTGCACTCGGATCTTAGTAGTCGACCGCATCGCGGGCGATTGGACAGGTCATGCAGTGGCCGCCACCGCGTCCACGACCGAGCTCGGCCCCGGTGATGGTGATGACTTCAATACCCGCTTTGCGCAGCAGCGTATTGGTGTAGGTGTTGCGGTCGTAAGCTAGCACCACGCCGGGCGATAGGCAGACGAGATTGGCACCGCTGTCCCATTGCGTGCGTTCGCGCACATACGCATTGCCGCCGGTCTCGACCACGCGCATCTCCTTGAGACCGAGGGCGTCGCGGACCGTTTCGACGAACGAGCCCCCGTCCTTGTGCAGCTCGATGGAGCCCGGCTTGTCGCCCGGCCTGTAGGAGAAGGCCTCGATAGCATTGACGATGTCGGGATAGATCAGCACGCAGTCGCGGTCGGCGAAGGTGAACACCGTGTCGAGGTGCATGGCCGCACGCAGCTTGGGCATTGCGGCGACGATCACGCGCTGCGCCGTGCCCTTTTCGAACAGGGTTGCAGCGAGCTGGCTGATTGCCTGCCGCGAGGTACGCTCGCTCATGCCGATCAACACGTTGCCTTTGCCGATCGGCATGACGTCGCCGCCCTCGAGTGTAGCGAGACCCCAGTCCTTGGTCGGGTCGCCCCACCAGACATTGACCTTGCCGGCGAAGTCAGGGTGGAACTTGTAGATGGCCGTGGCGAGGATGGTCTCCTCGTGGCGTGCCGGCCAATAGAGCGGGTTGAGCGTCACCCCGCCGTAAATCCAGCAGGTGGTATCGCGTGTGTAGAGCGTGTTGGGCAATGGCGGCAGGAGATATTCCGCAACGCCAGCAGCGTCCCGGATCAGCTCCAGCATTTCGCCGCCAAGCGTCTCGGGAAATTCATAGGTCGACAACCCGCCTATCAGGGTCTCCGCAAGCTCACGGTCGGGCAGCCCTTCGAGGTAGCTGCGGATCTCGTCCACGAGCTCAAGCCCGACCTGGTTCGGCACGACCTGATTGTCGAGAATCCACTTCCTGGCTTCGGGAATTGCCACGGTCTGGGTCAGCAGGTTGTGCATCTCGACAACGTCGATGCCACGGTCGCGCATCTTGGTTATGAAGTCGAAATGGTCGCGCCTGGCGTTGTCGACCCATAGGACGTCGTCAAACAGGAGGGCGTCGCAATTGGTCGGCGTGAGCCGTTGATGCGCGCGCCCCGGCGCGCAGACCATGACCTTGCGCAACTGGCCGACTTCGGAGTGCACGCCGAAACTGTACTGGGTCGAGCGTTCGGAAGACATGGCACATCTCCTTTTTCAGATCGTCAGGTAGCCGGTGGACAATCCGATGATCGCGGCGATGCAGCCGATGACGGCAGCCGCGAAAATCAGCCAGTCGACCGATGTGTTGAAGACCTGCTTGCCCTGCTCGCGCCTGGCCCAGAAATAGAGGATCGTGCCAGGGGCATACAGAAGTGCCGACAGCAGGACGAACTTCATGCCGCCCGCCACAATCATGAAAAATGTGTAGACGGCGGCGATGCTGGCGATGATCAGGTCGCGGCTGCGTTCATGCGGCCTGACGTCGTAGGTCTCGGCGCGTCGCGCCAGCAGGAACCCGAAAGCCGCCACGAACAGGTAGGGGATCAGCGACATCGCGCTTGTCAGATTCAGCATCAGCGTGAACGCGTCCCGCGACCAGTAGGTGCTGACGACGAACAGCTGGACGACGATGTTGGTGAGCCATAGCGCGGCTGCAGGGACCTTGTTCCGGTTCTCGGTGGCGAAAAGCCGGGGCATGTCGTCCGTGCGGGCCGCCACGTAGAGCACTTCCGCGCACACCAGCGACCAGGCGAGATAGGCGCCAAGCACCGAGACGATCACGCCGATGCTGATGAATACGGCACCCCAGGGGCCGACGACGGCTGCAAGCACGCCGGCCATCGAAGGCTGGCTCATGGCGGCGATTTCGGGGCGTGTCAGCACGGCATAGGGCAGCAGCGTGACCAGCACCATCAGCGTGCTGACGCCGACGAAGCCCATGATCGTTGCCGTGCCGATATCGGAGCGCGTCTGCGCATAGCGCGAATAGTTGCTAGCGCCTTCGATGCCGATGAAGACGAAGACCGTCGCCAGCATCGTGGCCTGGATCTGTTGGAGGAGGTTTGCCTCCGGCATCCCCTCGCCGCCCCAGAAGTTGAGCCGGAACAGGTCGAGCTTGAAGAAGACGAAGAGGATGATGATGAAGGCGATGATCGGAACGACCTTCGCGACGGTCACGACGGCGTTGATAAAGGTCGCCTGCTGAATGCCTCTGAGGATCATGAAGTGGAAGAGCCATATTCCGATCGAGGCGACGAGGATGGCGGTCACGGTGTTGCCGTCGCCGAAGGCAGGAATAAAATTGCCGAGCGTGGACTTGATCAGCACCCAGTATGACACGTTGCCGATACAACTGCCGATCCAGTAGCCGAAGGCGGAGAGGAAGCCCGGATAGTCGCCGAAGCCTTCCTTGGCATAGGCGAAAACCCCGGCGTCGAGCTCGGGCTTGCGTTCGGCCAGCGACTGGAAGACGCGCGCCAGCATGTACATGCCGCCGCCGGCAATGCACCAGGCGATGATTGCACCAAACGGCCCTGTCGCGACGCCGAATGTTCGCGGGAGCGAGAAGATGCCCGCGCCGACCATGGAACCAACAACCATCGCGGTTAGAGCGAACAGGGACAGCTTCTGCTCAGTTTTGGTCGCCATCGCACCACTCCCGGGCTCGCCGACAGGCCGCCCGCGCCGGTGCGGACGCCGAACAATTCTGGAAATCGCTCTTGGTGCCAGGTGAACTCGCGGATCTTGCCAGTCGAAACTGCGATCTGAAGCGGCTATCCGCTTCTGGCACCACTTCTATAAATGCTTGGGTTCCCTGATCGCAATGTTAGCGTGTAATTCTGGGAATTCCTAGAGGGAATCTCTCGAGCCGCAAGGTCGGGCGAGGCTAGGATCGGCACATGGACCCTGCTTGGCAGCATTGGATCCGCGTTGCCGGTCGAGCACCGCGCATTGTTATAGGATGCGAATTCAAACATCATGCCCGAAGGCTGAATCCGCAAAAACAGCGCATGCCTGTGCCATGTCCCGAGTTTTGATCATTGTCGGACTTGTTATCGTCGCGGTGGGCATTCTCTGGCCGTGGCTCACGCGCCTTGGCCTGGGCAGGCTGCCGGGTGATATTCTGATCGAGCGCGAGAATTTCACCATCTATATTCCGTTTACCACCGGGCTGCTTCTCAGCGTTGCGCTTTCGGCCATTCTCTGGATTCTCAATCGCTAAGCGGGAACGTTGCCGAACCTGCTCCGAAAGGGGGCGGCAGCGCGCGTCCGACGACAAGGATTCGGGAAGCCCTTGGGCTGGCCGGGGCTCCTTGCCGCACTCATCGTTCCACCAGCGCCTTGAGCCGCTCCAGTGCGTCGTCCCATTGCGCGGAAACTCTGTCGAGATACGACCTTGCCTCGGTGATCGGTTCAGGCCGGTAGCCGAACTGGCTTTCGCGGCCGACGCGGACGCTTTTGACAAGGCCGGCGCGTTCCAGCACGTGCAGATGCTTGGTCACGGCCTGCCGTGTCAGGTTCGTGTCGGCGGATAGAGTGGCGATCGATCGTGTCTGGCCATCGCTGAGCTTCGTCAGAAGCGAAAGCCGGGTTGGGTCGCCGAGGGCGGCGAAGATCTCGACCGGGCCGGGATCGGCAAGCTCAGGCTTCGACATAGGCCTTGATGTTTCCCGCCTGGATCTCCCATCCACCTTCGTTGCCACGCAAGGCCTCCATCCGGCGATCCTCCGGCAGCGTTTCGAAGCCGGATTCGATGATGGTCAGACGCGTGCCGTTCGCTGTCGGTTCGAGGCGGAATTCCACGAGCGTGGATGGGGATGTCGAAAGATCGGTATCCTCGCCGTGCGGCCACCGGAAGGAAAAGAGTGTCGGGGCCTCCATCCGCTCCGTCACCGACGTCCATTTGGTGCCCTCATGACCGGGGTACGTCATTTCCCCGGTTGTTTCCCCGCCGACGGCGAACGGTCCGTCGAGCCGCACCCGGAACCATTCGCCGAACGCTGTGTGGTCCGTCAGCGCATGCCAAACCTTTTCGATCGGAGCGTTGAGTTCGATACTCTTCGTGATGCGATCCGTCATGATGCAACCTCCTGGTTGCCAATATTCTTACAGGTCGAAACGAAAAAAGCAACCAAAAGGTTGCCTTTTGTATATTGGTGTCTCCGGGAGACGATTGCGCTCAGTCGGTTGATTCGTCCGGCCGTACCGTCAGTCGGTTTTCGACGCCCGAAACGCCAATCACCGAGGCAGCGGCCTCGCCGGCGCAGGCAATATCTGGCTCCTCGGCGACATTGCCGGAAAGCACGACCATTCCACCAAGCGCCATGACGGAAATTCCGCTCGTGTCCACGAAAGTGGCGTAGCGAATGAAGCGCAGCACCTTCTCGGCCAGATCGTCATCCGTCAGATGCGGATCGTCATCCCGATGCGAGTAGATCGATTTGTCTGTCGGCATCAGCGTTTCCTGATCGTCTTTCGAAAACGCTGCTGCTGACTGAAGGTTCCGCGGCGACGGCAAGCGTCCTCGCCGCCACGCTTCCTGCGATGTGCCCTTGCCACTGCCGATCGAACGGGTCTATGCCTCTGGCACCATCCAAGGCTTACCATGTCCGATATTTTCCTGAATGTTCTCCCGATCTTCGTCCTGATCCTGACCGGCTGGCTGGTCGTGAGGCTCGGCTATTTGAAACCGGCTGTCGGCGATGCGCTCGGCGATTTTGTCTTTCGTATCGCTGTGCCGGTCCTCTTGTTCCGCACGATTGCCGAAGCCGATTTCAAGGAGGGCTCGCCCTGGCCACTCTGGGTCGCCTATTTTTCCGGTGTTGCCGTTACCTGGACGGCCGGCCATCTGGCGGCGACCTTTGCCTTCGGGCGCGACGCGCGCGTCGGGGTGCTCGCAGGCGTGTCCTCGGCCTTCGCCAACACCGTGTTCATAGGGCTGCCGCTGGTTTCGCGTGTGGTCGGCGAGGACGGGCTGGTGGCGCTGTCGATCCTGCTCTCCGTCCATCTGCCCATCATGATGATCGCCGGCACCGTGCTGATGGAGCGTGCGGATCGAAAAACGAGCGGTAGACCAGGGCAAAGCCCGTTGAAGCTGCTTGCCGGCGTCGCGCGCAACCTCGTTCGCAATCCGCTGGTGATCGGTCTCGCCGTCGGTGCGCTCTTTCATCTTCTCGACCAGCCGCTTGGTGGCCCGGCGAAGGCTGTCGTCGATCAGATAGCAGGCACGGCGGCGCCGGCCGCGCTCGTGTCGATCGGCATGGCGCTCGACAAATACGGTCTGGCCGGAAACACCGGGCTTGCGGCCGTCACCAGCGCATTGAAGCTGCTTGTGCTCCCCGGCGTCGTCTTTGGTGCCTGTCATCTGCTGGGGCTCAACGACAGCTGGACGGCCGCGCTGGTGCTGACCTCCTCGGTGCCGACCGGCGTCAATGCCTGGCTGATCGCCAATCACTTCAATGTCGGCCATGCGCTCGCTTCCTCGACGATCACGCTAACGACGGCGCTGGGCGTGCTCAGCGTTTCGGCCTGGGCCTACCTGCTGATGTGACGACTTTATGTTTGCAGCAACGCGACGTGTTACAGCGTCCTTTGCGCGTCTGATAAGACGCGCGGCGCTGTAGAAACGAAAAACCCGGCCAGAGGCCGGGCTTCCAAATCAAAATCTCGCTTGGCGGCGTGGCCGCAATTCCGCACGGAAAACCGTCTCACGATTTTCCGGGAACTGCTTTAGTTCGCCGGTGCCGGCGCCGGGGCCTGGCCGTCCTGGGCAGCCTGCCCTTCTGTCGGCTTGGCTTCGCTGGAACCGCCCTCTGCCGGAAGCGGTGCCGGATTATCGGACTGTTCGCGCAGCCAGGCGAGCAGGTTGGCGCGTTCTTCCGCCTTCTTGAGGCCCGCGAAGCCCATCGCCGTGCCCGGGACATGCTTCTTCGGTGCTTCGAGGAAGAAGCTCAGGTGGTCAAAGTCCCATACGACCTTGCCGCCTTCCGAGAAGGTCTGCATCCCGGCGGAGTAGCTGAAGCCCTCATGCGAGGCGACCGGGCGATTGACGACGCCCCAGAGATTCGGGCCGACCTTGTTCGGTCCGCCTTTCTCGACGGTGTGACAGCTTGCGCATTTCTTGAAGACAGCCTCGCCGGCGGCCGGATCGGCCTTGGCGAGCAGCGGGGCGATCGGCTCGGACGTCGCCTGTTCGCCGCCACCGGCCTCGCCGCCTTCGCCCGCGGTTTCCTCGGCGACAATGGTGAAGCCCGGCTTCTCGGGAGCTTCGGAATGGAAAATGCCTTCCGATGCAATGGATACAGACATCAGAACGAAGACCGTACCCAGCAAGGCACCCACGCCCATGTTCACATATGAATTCATCTGCAAACGCTCCCTTTGCCACCGGCGTCAACAAAAACCCGGCCCATCTTGAAATCGCGCGGAACCTATGTCTTTTGGCTCTGCGTTGCAACAGAGATTATCGACGCTGAAGTGAGACTTTTTGACACTTTCAGCAGGGTTTTTTAGGGCTAGATGATGAATCACGGAAATTCTGGCAAAGCTCTCGTGCTCATACCGGCGCGGATGGCGTCAACACGCCTGCCCGGCAAGCCGCTCGCCGACATTTGCGGCCTGCCGATGATCGTGCAGGTGGCCAGACGGGCGGCCGAGGCGGATGTCGGCCGAATCGTCGTCGCCGTCGACGATCGCGACGTCTTCGAAGCGGTCAGCGATGCCGGTTTCGAGGCGATCATGACGCGGGTCGACCATCAGTCGGGTTCGGATCGCATCCATGAAGCCCTGCTGAAGGCGGATCCTCACGGCGAAGCCGAGATCGTGATCAACGTCCAGGGCGACCTGCCGACGATCGAGCCCGGACCGATCCGCGCGGCGCTGAGGCCGCTCGAGAACGTCGCGACCGATATCGCGACGCTGACTGTCGAAATCACCGACGAACACGAGAAGACCAACCCCAATGTCGTGAAGGTCGTGGGCTCTCCGCTTTCCGAGACCCGCCTGCGCGCACTTTATTTCACCCGCGCCACCGCACCGCACGGCGCCGGGGCGCTCTATCACCACATCGGTCTCTATGCCTATCGGCGCAAGGCGCTTGAAACCTTCGTCTCGCTGAAGCCATCGGTGCTTGAAAAGCGCGAGTCGCTTGAGCAGTTGCGGGCGCTCGAAGCCGGGATGCGCATCGACGTCGAGATCGTCAACTCGGTGCCCCTCGGCGTCGATACGCCCGAGGATCTTGAAAAGGCCCGTCGCATTCTCTCCGTGAAAGCCTGAGAAGGAAGTCGAAAGTGACCGTCAAGACCAACAGGATCTCCTTCCAGGGCGACTTCGGCGCCAATTCCGACATGGCCTGCCGCGACATGTTCCCGTCGATGGAGCCGCTGCCATGCCAGACCTTCGAGGATGCCTTTGTGGCGGTGGAGAACGGCGATGCCGATCTCGCCATGATCCCGATCGAAAACACGATCGCCGGGCGCGTCGCCGATATCCATCACCTGCTGCCGGAGTCGCGCCTGCACATTGTCGGCGAATATTTCATGCCGATACGCTTTCAGTTGATGGTGCTGCCCGGCGTCTCGCATGACGAGATCCGCACCGTGCACAGCCATATCCATGCGCTGGGCCAATGCCGCAAGATCGTTCGCGCCAATGGCTGGAAGCCGGTGGTGGCGGGCGACACGGCTGGTGCGGCCAAGCTCGTCCAGGAAACGGGCGACCGCTCCATGGCGGCGCTCGCCCCGCGCCTTGCAGCCGACCTCTACGGACTCGACATCATCGCCGAAAATGTCGAGGACACGGATAGCAACGTCACGCGCTTCGTCGTGCTTTCGCGCGAAGAGCAGCGGATTACCCGGTCCTCCGACGACGAACTGATCATCACCACCTTCGTCTTCAACGTGCGCAACATTCCGGCCGCGCTCTACAAGGCCATGGGCGGCTTCGCCACCAATGGCATCAACATGACGAAGCTCGAGAGCTATCAGCTCGGCGGCAAGTTCGTCGCAACCCAGTTTTATGCCGATATCGAAGGTCACCCGGACGATACGTCGGTCCGCCACGCGATGGACGAACTGCGCTTTTTCTCGGAGAAGGTGCGCATCCTGGGTACCTACCGGGCCCATCCCATGCGCGGCGTCCTCTGAGCGAGGCGCGCGTCTTGACTAGACGCGCAAAGGACGCTGTGCCGCAACGAAGAAGATGGCCAGATTTCGTTAACTGGCTATTCGTTTAGCGCATGCCTAATCTGCAATCATGGAACTACTTAAATCTTAGGCAAATGCCTATCTGACACCCGTGAAAGATATGGAGTGTCAAAGATGAAGATCCGCCAGAAGATCATGGAATACGCAAAGTTGCGCCGCGCTGTCCGCGAGCTGAACGCTCTCGACGATCACGTGCTGAGCGACATCGGTATTTCCCGTTCTCAGATCCAGGCCGCCGTTTTCGGCCGCTAATACAAAGGTCGCGCCCAAACATCGGGCGGCGCCACTGCATGATTCCTCAAATCGGAACCGATTTCAGGTCAAAATCATGCAGCGATTCAAAAATGCTACAGCGACCCTTTGCGCATAAGAATGCGCGGCGCTGTAGAGTCTTCCACACCCCGCCGACTTCTCGCGCGGGGTGTGAGTGTTTTTATACCCCAAGGATCGCCGTGCGATTCATCATTCGTCGTACAGACAGACCCTCAGGCGGTGCCCATCCGGATCGAGCGCGACGAATGTCGGTCCGAAATCCATTTTCGTCAGTTCCTGCGCGATCGGCAGGCCCATTGCCTGCCATTCATCGTAGTGGGTGCGTACTGCCTCTTCACCTTCAACCATGAAAGCCAGCTCCGAGCGGTTGCCCTCGACCGATGGGGCAGGTGCGACCGAATTCTGCGCCCAGAGCCCGAGTGTAAAGCCGCCGGACAGCTCGAACGAGGAGAAGCTCGGAAAGGCGACCATGGGCTCCTTGCCCAACAGCTTGCGATAGAATTCGACACTTGCCAGCGGATCGGCGACATAGAGGACGATAAGATTGGGTTTTGGCATGAACGGTCTCCTTTTTGCGAGGCCGTCAGGCTAGGGCGAGTTGCTGTCAATTTTTGTCAGCAGCAACTTTCGCGCTCGTGATATCAGCCGCTTCCGCACCCTCCACACAGGCAGCTCTCTCCTGCGCTGAGCGCCAGTCCTTGAGCAGGGCCTGGCGACGGCGCGGATAGCGCGCGTCCTGCATGGCCGCTTCGGCGATGCGATCCGTGCGGAAGTGGCGAAAGTCCTGCCTGAGCTCGCACCAGGCGACCAGCACGCGCACCTGTTCGAAGAAGCCGAGCGCAAAGGGCCAGACGGTGCGGCGGCTGTCGCGCCCGTCGTTGTCCCTATAGCGCATATCGAGCTTTCGCTCGCCGCGGATAGCCTTGCGCAGCAGGCCGAGATCGATGCCTTCGGCGATCGGTTGGCGCGATCCGACGAGAAGGGGCGAAGCGTCGAGAGTTGCGCGCAGATCCGGCGGCAGCACGGAAGCGATCTTGGCGAGCGCGTCGGCGGCCGCCATTGCGAGGCGGTTGTCGCCACGTTTCGCCACCCAGCGCGAGCCGAGCACCAGCGCTTCGACCTCTTCCTCCGAGAACATCATCGGCGGCAGCATGAAACCAGGCCTCAGAACATAGCCGAGGCCCGGCTCCCCTTCGATATGGGCGCCCTGGGCCTGCAGGCTGGCGATGTCCCGGTAGAGCGTTCTGAGGCTGACGCCGGTCTCTTCGGCCAGGCGTCGACCGCTCACCGGCTGCCGGTGGCGTCTCAGCACCTGCAAGAGATCGAGCAAGCGCTCTGACCGGGACATGGCTACTTTCTCTCCGCGCGGGATCAGCTGCGCTCGGGCCAGGCCAGCCAGTCGCGCATCAACTGGTGGGCAATCGCCCCTTTCGGTGGCGGAATGTGCTCGTCTCCGGTGTCGGCGATGCCGGTCGTGCGTTCCAGCATCGCTTCGGTCTCCGCGCGCGTGAACCAGCGCACGTCTTCAAGCTCCTGTTCGTCGCGCTTGATGACGGTCGACTTGGCTTCCGCGTAGCAGCCGATCATCAGGGTATGCGGCAGCGGCCAGGGTTGCGAGGCATGATAGCGGACCCGACCAATGCGGATGGCCGATTCTTCCTGCGTTTCCCGGCGCACGGCGTTTTCGATCGTCTCTCCCGGTTCGACGAAGCCCGCGAGGCAGGAATACATGCCCGGCGCGAAATGGTGGCTGCGGCCGAGCAGGCAGAGATCGCGCTCAAGATCGATCGTCAGCATGATGACGACGGGGTCGGTGCGGGGAAAGACCATGTGGTTGCATGCTGTGCACACGCGCCGGTAACCGCCCGCCGCACCGTCCATCGGCCCGCCACAGCGGCCGCAGAAGCGGTTGTTGGCGTTCCAGACGATCAGGCTGGAGCCTTGCGCAAACTGGCCGAGCAAATCTTCCGGCAGCATCTGTTGGCGGTAGAGCGTTCGCGCGTCGGCGATCTTGAACGGCTCGGGCAGGTTCTCTTCCGTGAGCCCCGACGGCACGGCAAGGCGCGGCTCGCCGTTCGGCAGGTAACCGAGCAGGATCGCCTCGTCGAGCGTGGGTTCGAGGCCTTCGAGCTCATAGGGTGCGAACAGCGGGTCGATGATCTTCTCGTCGTGCTTGACGATCAGCTTCGCGCCGGAAAAGGCGAGGAAGTGTGCGCCCGGATGCCTCGACGCCACCTCGACGCAATCGTCGGGACGGTGCTCGGATTGGCGGTCCAGGTGATTTTCCGCAAAGGCAACGAGGGTGCTCGGCTCCGGATGCGGGCTTCGAAGGTCAAAGATCGATTTCGTCATCTTCAGAGATTTTCCAGAATACGTGCTGCGAATGCCTGCTGCTCGCCCTCCGGCCACGGCTCGGCCTTGCCGAAGCCCCACACCGGTCCCGGCCAGTTTGGATCACCTTCCCGGCGGGCTATGATATGCACATGAAGCTGGCGGACGATATTGCCGAGCGCGCCGATATTGATCTTGTCGGCGGCGGTGACCTTCTTGAGTGCGGCCGCCACCATGTTGGTCTCGAAGGTTAGCATCGTCTGGTCGAGCGGCGTCAGCTCGAAAATCTCGGAAATGTCCGGGCGCTGGGGAATGAGGATCAGCCAAGGCCAACGGCGGTCGTTCATCAGCCGCAACTGGCACAGCCCGATCGAGGCGATCGGGATGCCGTCGCGCTGAAGCCGCTCGTCGAGAGGGAAGGTCGTCAACAAAGTCTCCTCTTCAGGAGCGGGATGAGGAAAAGTGTGTTCGGTTTTCCGCCCGCATCCCGCTCTAACTCTTTAGAATCGATCACATTTACGATTCTTGGATCGATTCGTCTCAAGAATCATCGTGATCCAACGCGCGGATTCGCCTTGTTTTGCATATCGATACCAGTTTTTTGACGCCTTGGCTTGCATTTGCTTGCGATATTGCCGATATGGAGGCCGGGAGGTTGGTGGTGGACGAGCCACTCGCCAACCGGGTCAGGTCCGGAAGGAAGCAGCCCTAACGAGCCCCGGCACGGGTCATCGTGCCAGCCTCCCACCTTATCTTCGTATCTCCGTCCTGTCGGGACAAGAGTTCGAGCAGCGGCAGGGTCGATGAGCGACGAAACGTCCATTTCATTCGAACAGAAGCCAGCCGCCTACCGTGTTCTGGCGCGTAAATATAGGCCCAAGGACTTCTCCGACCTCATGGTCGGGCAGGAGCCTATGGTGCGCACGCTCACCAATGCCTTCGAGACCGGCCGCATCGCGCAGGCCTACATGCTGACGGGCGTCCGCGGCGTCGGCAAGACGACGACGGCCCGTATCCTGGCGCGCGCGCTCAATTACAAAACTGCCGAGATTGACAAGCCGACGATCGACCTGCGTGTGCCGGGCGAGCACTGCCAGGCGATCATGGACGGCCGCCATGTCGACGTGATCGAGATGGACGCCGCATCGCACACCGGCATCGACGACATCCGCGAGATCATCGAGCAGGTGCGCTATCGCCCGGTTTCCGCCCGCTACAAGGTCTATATCATCGACGAAGTGCACATGCTCTCGACGCAGGCCTTCAACGGGCTGCTGAAGACGCTCGAGGAGCCACCGGAGCATGTGAAGTTCATCTTCGCGACGACCGAAATCCGTAAGGTTCCGATTACCGTCCTGTCGCGCTGCCAGCGCTTCGACCTGCGCCGCATCGGCGCGTCGGACCTCGTCGGTCTCTTCTCCACCATTCTCGCCAAGGAAGGCGTGCCTTTCGATCCGGAGGCGCTGGCGATGGTCGCGCGCGCCGCAGAAGGTTCGGCACGTGATGGCCTGTCGCTGCTCGACCAGGCGATCGCCCACGGCGGCGGCTCGGTCGAGCTTGAAACCGTGCGCTCGATGCTCGGGCTGGCCGACCGCGCCCGCATCGTCGATCTGTTCGAGCATGTAGTCAAAGGCGACGTGACGGCGGCGCTTCAGGAGTTCGCCGCGCAATACGAGGCAGGCGCCAATCCGACGGTGGTGCTGACCGACCTTGCCGACTTCACCCATCTCGTCACGCGGATGAAATATGTTCCGGACGCGGCGAACGACCAGTCGCTGAGCGAGATCGAGCGTGTGCGCGGCGCTGAATTCGCCGGCAATGTCGCGGTGACCGCTCTTTCGCGCATCTGGCAGATGCTCTTGAAGGGCATCCCGGAGGCGGAAAGCTCTTCCCGCCCTGCGGGTGCAGCAGAAATGGTCCTGATCAGGCTCGCTCATGCCGCCCATCTGCCGTCGCCGGAAGACGCTGCAAGGCGGCTGTTGGAGCTTGCCGACGGCGAGGGGGGTGCCGGTCGCCTGGCGCCGCGCAGCAATGGTGGCGGATATCAGGCCCAGGCCGGACAGTTCACGCAGGCGCGTTCCGTCGAAGCAGCGCCCCCCGTTCAGAGGTCCTCGAACAACGGCGCAACCATGCTGCGTGCCGTGCCGGATGCCGCGCCTCAGCCGATGACCGTCGGCCGCATCGAGGAACGGCCTGCACCGGCCCCTGCTGCGAAGCCGGAGCCAAAGGTTCCGGTCAACTCGATCAGCGATATCGCCGATCTCTGCGGAAAGAACAGGGACATCAAGCTGAAGACGCTCGTGCGCGGCTTCCTGAGGCTCGTGCATATCGAGTCTGGCCGCCTGGACGTCAACGTGTCCGACGATGCGCCGAAGACGCTTCTTGGCGAACTCGCCGTCAAGCTCAAGGAATGGACCGGCATTCACTGGGTTGTCAGCTACAGCCGAGAACCGGGCGAGCCGACACTTGTCGAGGCCGAGCAGCGCGCGCAGGAGCAGCGGGTCAACGACGCCCGCCAGGATCCGGACGTGGCGGCAATCCTCGCGCGCTTTCCGGGCGCCAGGATCACCGACGTGCGCATCCGCGCGACGGAGCAGGAAACCGAAGCCGTGGCTCCGGCAGCGGCCGAATCGGAAGACGGCGATATCGTCCCCGGCGACGACATCGAATAGCCCGCTGACAGGCTTCTTGGAAGAGATTGCGAAAGACAGGAGACGACGATGCGCGACATCATGGGCATGATGGGCAAGGTCAAGGAAATGCAGGCCAAGATGGAGAAGATGCAGGCGGAGATCGCCGCGCTCGAAGTCGACGGCACCTCCGGCGGCGGCCTCGTCACCGTCCGTCTCGACGGCAAGGGCCACATGAAGAGCCTGAAGATCGATCCCTCGCTCTTCAAGGAAGACGATGTCGAAATCCTCGAAGACCTGATCGTTGCCGCGCACAAGGACGCCAAGGACAAGGCGGAAGCCGTGCAGGCGGAAAAGACCCGCGAACTGACGGCAGGCCTGCCGATCCCGCCCGGCATGAAGCTGCCGTTCTGATTAAGCGGGCTCCACCGAGCCATCGGCGCCAGTTTCTCCTGCGGTCGCTGCGATCACCGTGCGCTGATCGGCGTCAAAGCGATTCCGTTTGCCGATGAATTGAGCTAAAAGCCCGGCATGGCAAAGCGAGTCACCGGCCCCGAAATCGAAAAACTCATCCAGCTCCTGGCGAAGGTGCCGGGCCTCGGCCCCCGTTCCGCCCGGCGCGCCGCGCTGCACCTCGTCAAGAAGAAGGAGCAACTGCTCGGTCCGCTTGCGGACGCGATGGGCGAGGCGCATCGCAAGGTCCGCATCTGCTCTTGCTGCGGCAATGTCGACACGATCGACCCCTGCACGGTGTGCACGGACGAACGGCGCGACCAGTCCGTGATCATCGTCGTCGAAGATGTAGCCGACCTCTGGGCGTTGGAGCGCGCCGGCGCGATGAACGCCGCCTATCACGTGCTCGGCGGCACGCTGTCACCGCTCGACGGTGTTGGGCCTGACGACCTCAACATCAAGGGCCTGGTCGATCGCGTCGCCAAGGGCGGCGTGCGCGAGCTGATCATCGCGGTCAATGCGACGGTCGAGGGGCAGACGACGGCGCATTACATCACCGACCAGCTCGAAGGCATGGCGGTGAAAATCACTCGCCTCGCCCACGGCGTTCCGGTCGGAGGCGAACTCGATTACCTTGACGAAGGCACGTTGACGGCCGCGCTGAGGGCACGCACGACGATCTGACGCTAGGAAGCCAGATGCTGAAACTCCTTTCTGCCTTGATCCTCTTTCTGACCGCCTTTACCGGTCTTTCCCTCGCCGCCACCAAGGCCGATGTCGAAAGCCAGTTCCGCCAGTGGCTGCAGAGCGATCTCTGGCCCGAGGCGCAGAAATCCGGCATCTCGGCCGCGTCCTTCAAGGCGGCCTTTGCCGATGTGAAGCTCAATTGGGATCTGCCCGACCTTGCGCCTCCCGGCTTTCCCAAGGCGAAGGAGCGCAAGCAGAGCCAGGCGGAGTTTTCATCGCCCGGTTCCTATTTTTCCGAGAAGCGGCTGCAGGGATTGGCGGCGACCGGCCGGAGCCTCGCCTCTGCCCACGCCTCGACCTTGAAGCGCATCGAAAGAACGTACGGCGTTCCCGGGCCGATCGTGCTCGCCATCTGGGGCCGGGAATCCGGGTTCGGCCGGGCGAAGATCCCGCACCCGATCATGGACGTCCTGGCGACCAAGGCCTTCATGTCGACGCGGCCCGAGCTTTTCCGGCGCGAACTGATCGCCGCGCTCCACATTCTCGATAGCGGCGACGTGCGCGAGGCGGAGATGCGCGGCTCCTGGGCCGGCGCCATGGGCCAGCCGCAGTTCCTGCCGTCGAGCTTCCTGAAGTATGCCGTGGATTTCGACGGCGACGGCCGCCGCGACATCTGGAATTCGGTGCCGGACAGTCTGGCTTCGATCGCCAATTATCTCTCGCAGAAGGGCTGGCACGCTGGCCGCGACTGGGGTTTTGAAGTCTTGATCCCCGAGGGTGTTTCCTGCGCACAGGAAGGCCCGGATCTTGCCAGACCGATTGCCGACTGGGCCGGCATGGGGATCGGGCGCATCTCCGGCAAGGGTTTCCCGTCGGTGGAACGCTCGGCATCCGGCATGATGCTGGTGCCGGCCGGAGTGCATGGACCGCAGTTCATCGTCACGCCGAACTTCTACGTGATCAAGGAATACAACAATTCGGATCTCTACGCGCTTTTCATCGGCAACCTCGCCGATCGCATCGCGTCGGGCGGCGGCGCCTTCCGGGGCGAGTGGGGCGATGTCGGAAACATGCTGCGTTCCGACGTGCTGGCGATGCAGAAGGCGCTCGTCTCCAAGGGCTACGATGTCGGCAAGGTCGATGGCCTGCCGGGCTACAAGACGCGCCGGTCGCTCGGCGACTGGCAGGCGAAGAACGGCCTGTCCGCCACCTGCTTCCCGGCCGCCTCGCTGAAGGCGAAGCTGCGGTGATCCTCGACTGAGTGGGTTTTGCATCCGCCCCTCATCCGCCTGCCGGCACCTTCTCCCCGCAAGCGGGGCGAAGGGACACGCGGCGACGCCTCGTGCCCCCTCGACCGATCCGATACAGAGAGGGCACAGCTTCCTCCAGTCCCCTCTCCCCGCATGCGGGGAGAGGGTTAGGGTGAGGGCAAACACGCGTCCTGCGCGGGGATGAGGCGCGACCGGGTCGGGCCACCTCTCAATGCATCTCGGCGGGCTGCTTGTAGCGTTCGTAGTGCTCCGGAACGATGGTCTGCCGCTCGATCATCCGGTGGACGCGCGGCGGTTGCTCGCCGCGGTGGAGCGCCGTCAGCTTGTCGCCGACCGCCGCATCGGCCTGGGTGCGCCGCTGGTTGTGACGGACATATTCCACCCAGGTCGGCACATGGTAGCTCTCGGTCCAGGTCGTCGGGTTTTCGAGGTCGCGCATCAGTGCCCAATGTCCCGCGCCGTCGCGGATGCGGATGCGGCGCCGTTCCGCCATCGTCGCCAGGAATTCGGGGATGTCGGGTTCGTGGATCTCGTAGTCGATCATGATGACGATCGGGCCGCTGCGCGGCTTGAGATCGAGCTCGAGCGGCGGCTCGGCGAAACGGTTGAGCGGGTCGAGGTTCAGCGACTCGAATTCCGGCAGCGCGAAACGCAAGCCGACGGCCGCTCCGGCGAGCATGAGAAGACAGGAGCCGATGAGGGCGTTGGCGGCTCCGTATTGTTCGGCGGCAGCGCCCCATAGCCAGCTGCCGCCGGCGATGCCGCCGAAGGTCATGGTCTGGTAGAGGGACAGTGCCCGGCCGACCACCCAGCGCGGAGTGGAGAGCTGAACCGTGGTGTTGAACAGCGCCAGCGCCAGCACCCAGCAGGCGCCGGATACGGTGAGGGCAAGCGAGGTCAGCCAGGCCTCGGTGCTGATCGCCGTAACAGCCGCACTCGTGGCAAAGCCGGCGAAAGCGCAGCGCACGACCGACTCGCTCGAGAGGCGTTCCCGGAGCCGGGCGCTCAGCAGCGCGCCGCCGATCGCGCCGAGGCCGAAGGCGCCGAGCATGATGCCGTAGGTGAGCGGGCCGCCGCGGACGAGATCGCGGGCGACAAGCGGCAGCAGCGCAAGGATGGCGCTGGCCGACAGGCCGAAGACGAAACCGCGCAGGAGCACCTTGCCGATGTTCGGCGACATCACGACATAGCGAAGGCCGGCCGAAACCGCGCGCCCGAGGGTTTCGCGCGGCAAGGGGCTTTCCGGAATTTCCCGTCTCCAGCGGAAAAGGGCGAAGAGGATCGCGAAATAGCTGAGTGTATTGACTGCGAAGGCCGCGGCGGCGCCCGCGGCCGCGACGATCGCACCGCCGATTGCCGGGCCGACGCTGCGCGTCATGTTGAACCCCATGCTGTTCAGCGCCACCGCCGCCGGCAGGTCGTCGCGCGGCACCATGTCGCCGACCGAAGCCTGCCATGACGGGTTGTTGAGTGCCGTTCCGCAGCCGATCAGGAAGGTAAAGAGCAGAAGCAGCCACGGCGTGATCAGGCCGAAATAGGCGCAGACCGTCAAGATGGCCGAGACGCTCAGCATGAAACTCTGTGCGACGAGCATGATCCGTCGCCGGTCGAAATTGTCGGCAAGCGCACCCGACACCAGCGAGAAAAGCATGATCGGCAGCGCGGTGGAGGCCTGCACCAGTGCCACCATGTTCACCGACTGCGAGATGGAGGTCATCAGCCAGGCGGCGCCCACTGCCTGGATCAGTCCCCCGAAATTGGACGCAAGGCTGGCGATCCAGATGATCCGGAACGTCTCGTGTTTGAAGGGGGACAGGGGCGACATGCGGCTCGTCACCTTCTCTTTCGTTGATCAATGCGAAGCGGACGCTTCCTTATAGACTTCGAATTGTGGCACGCCATCTACTGAAATTGACGATTCGACATGAAAGCGGTCCGCTCTGCGTCGCCACTTCTCGGGCCGCGGCTGCGAGCCTTGCAATTTGCGGCGATGAAGCGTATATGAGCCTCAAATTCTTGATCGGTAGATGAAGAGTGGGCCCGTCAGGACCCGCTCTTTTTTATTAGCCGGTCCGATGAGGAGACGATCGTTTGTCCGATAAGACAACGGCTGAAGACACAAATGAACCGCGGCTGATCACCGAAACCGGTCTCGATCAGCGCATTGCCGACATCATCGAGCCAGTGCTCGTGCAGATGGGCTTCCGCCTCGTGCGCGTGCGCATGTCCGGCCAGAACGGCTTGACGCTGCAGATCATGACGGAGCGCAACGACGGCACCATGACCGTCGAGGATTGCGAAGAGGTTTCCAAGGCCATTTCGCCCGTCCTCGATGTGGAAGATCCGATCGACAAGGCGTATCATCTCGAAGTGTCGTCGCCGGGTATCGACCGCCCGATGGTGCGCAAGTCCGATTTCTTCCGCTGGCAGGGCCATCTGATGAAATGCGAGACTTCGGTGATGGTCGACGGCCGCAAGCGGTTTCGCGGCAAGATCGTGTCGGTGGACGAAGACGGCTTCCGGCTCGAGCGGGACCAGCCCGCCTACGGTGAGGAAGCGGTTGTCGCGATCCCGTTCACGGCGCTTTCGGATGCCAGGCTGATCCTGACCGACGACCTGATCCGCGATGCGTTGACGGCCGACAAGAAGGCGAAGGCCGCGCGCGCCGCCAACGAGAATTTCGAAGACGAAGATTCACCTATCGAATAAGGCAGGGCGTGCTTCAAAGGCCCCTGCAACCAGACGGAGACAAGATATGGCAGTCAGTGCTAACCGGCTCGAACTTCTGCAGATCGCAGATGCTGTGGCACGCGAAAAGGTGATCGACCGCGAGATCGTTCTGGCCGCTATGGCGGATGCGATCCAGAAGGCGGCTCGCTCGCGTTATGGCTCGGAATCGAACATTCGCGCGGACATCAATTCGAAGACCGGCGAAATCCGTCTGCAGCGCCTTCTGGAAGTGGTCGACAAGGCTGACGATTATTCGACGCAGATCCCGCTGGAGCTTGCGCGCGATCGCAATCCCGACGCCAAGATCGGCGATTTCATCGCGGATCCGCTGCCGCCGATGGATTTCGGCCGTATCGCAGCGCAGTCGGCCAAGCAGGTAATCGTGCAGAAGGTCCGCGAGGCCGAGCGTGACCGCCAGTACGAGGAGTTCAAGGATCGCGTCGGCGAGATCGTCAACGGCACCGTGAAGCGCGTCGAATACGGCAATGTCATCGTCGACCTCGGCCGTGGTGAAGGCATCATCCGCCGCGACGAGATGATCCCGCGTGAAAACATGCGCTACGGCGATCGCGTTCGCGCCTTTGTCTACGATGTCCGCCGTGAACAGCGCGGGCCGCAGATCTTCCTGTCGCGCACGCATCCGCAGTTCATGGTCAAGCTCTTCACCATGGAAGTGCCGGAAATCTACGACGGCATCATTCAGATCAAGTCGGTGGCCCGCGACCCGGGCTCGCGCGCCAAGATCGCCGTCGTCTCCAACGACTCGTCGATCGATCCGGTCGGCGCCTGCGTCGGTATGCGCGGCTCCCGCGTTCAGGCCGTCGTCGGCGAGCTTCAGGGCGAGAAGATCGACATCATTCCGTGGTCGCAGGATCCGGCCTCCTTCATCGTGAACGCCCTGCAGCCGGCGGAAGTCGCCAAGGTCGTTCTCGACGAGGATGCCGAGCGTATCGAAGTGGTGGTTCCGGATGAGCAGCTTTCGCTCGCCATCGGCCGCCGCGGCCAGAACGTCCGCCTCGCCTCGCAACTGACCGGCTGGGATATCGATATCCTCACCGAGCAGGAGGAAAGCGAGCGCCGTCAGAAGGAATTCAACGAGCGGACCCAGCTTTTCATGGAGGCGCTCGACGTCGACGAGATGGTCGGCCAGGTGCTCGCCTCCGAAGGCTTTGCCCAGGTCGAGGAACTCGCCTATGTCGATCTCGACGAAATCTCGTCGATCGACGGCTTTGACGAAGAGACCGCGACCGAGATCCAGACCCGCGCCCGCGAGTACCTCGACAAGATCGAGGCCGAGATGGACGCCAAGCGCAAGGAACTCGGCGTTGCCGATGAACTGCGCACGATCAACGGGCTGACCAGCCAGATGCTGGTTGCGCTCGGCGAAGAGGGTATCAAGACCGTCGAGGACTTCGCCGGTTGCGCCGCCGACGATCTCGTCGGCTGGACCGAGCGCAAGGACGGCGAGACCAAGCGCTTCGAGGGCATCTTCTCGAAGTTCGAGGTGACCCGTGAAGAGGCCGAGGCGATGATCGTCCAGGCGCGTCTGGCTGCCGGCTGGATCACCGAAGAAGATCTGGCAACCGAGACGGAAGAACCGATCGAGGTCGCCGAAGGCGCCGAGCAGGACGCCTGATCACGATGATAGCGGAAACCGATGCTAATACCCTGCCTTCGGACAAGGGTCCGAAGGACCGGAGCGGCAGCACCCGGACCTGCATCGTCAGTCGCGAGAGCGGTTCGCCGGACGAGTTGGTCCGCTTCGTTGCTGCTCCTGACGGACGCGTCGTGCCGGACCTGAAGCGACAGCTTCCCGGGCGCGGATGCTGGATCAAGGCGGAGCGGGTGCTTGTCGAGAAGGCGGCGGCGAAGAAGCTTTTTGCCCGTGCCCTCAAGGCCGACGTCACGGCCGACGCGGCACTGGCGGACGACGTCGACAGGCTGCTTGCCGAGCAGCTTGCCGGAATGATGAACATGGCGCGCAAGGCCGGCCAGTTCATTACCGGGGCGACGAAGACGGAACAGGCGGTGCGTGGCCTTGCGGCGCTCGCCGTCTTCCACGCCATCGATGCGGCCGCCGACGGTGTCCGCAAGATCGACCAGGCTCGCAAGGCGATGAGTTTCGTCGCCGATGATGAAAAGGAAATAGCCGCCTTCCGCCCCTTCACGGCGGCGGAAATGGATGGGCTTTTGGGAAGTAATGCTTTTATCCATGCCGCAGCGCTTGCAGGGCAGGCGGGTGAGGGTGTAGTGAAGCGCGCAATCATGCTCGAAAAGTACCGAGGATCCGTCCCGGTCCGGGCCGAAGGCGGCGCTGGCAAGCCACAGCAATGATACGCATCACCGGCAAGGGCCGGCATCGCGAGCATTGTTTGAGACAATTTGGAAGACAGGGTCAGGTGTTTCGCATCCGGCCCTGATCGCTAGGAACGGAACGGAATGACCGACAACAAAGACGACAAGACACTCAGCGTAGCGGGCAAGAAGACGCTGACCCTGAAACCCTCCGGGGTTCAGCAGGGGACAGTGCGTCAGGACATGGGCCGCGGCCGCACCAAGGCGGTTGTGGTTGAAACCAAGAAGCGGCGCCATTCCCGTCCTGAAGACGAGCGGCCAGTCACGCCCATGAACACGTCGCCGGCAGCGCGTGCGCCGGAGCAGCGCCCCATGCCACCGCAGCCGTCCGGCCGCCCCGCGCCGCAGCCGCAACCGCATCAGCCGCGCCAGGAGCAGAACCGTCCGCGCGGCGGCGTGGTTCTCAACGATCTGTCCGCTGGTGAGATGGAAGCCCGCCGTCGCGCCCTGGCGGAAGCTCAGATCCGCGAGGCCGAGGAAGCCAAGCGCCGCGTCGAAGAGGAAGCTCGCCGTCGGCGCGAAGAAGAAGAGCGTGCCGCACGCGAACGGGAAGAGGCCGCGCGCCGTGCCGCCGAAGAGGCAGCACGTCCGGTGGTCGTCGGCGAAAAGGTCGAGGAAGAGCGGCCGGCCGCGGCTGCGCCCGCCGTCACCGCGGAACGCCGCCCCGACACACGCCCGCAACCGCCGCGCCCGGCTCCCGCTCCGGCCGCCCCGCAGGCGCCGGGCGCCGCCGCCTTGCGCGGCCGCCGCGCCGGTGAGGACGAAGAGGACGATCGCGGTGCGCGCGGCGCCGGCCCCGCCCGCGGCAAGGTCACGCGCCCGGAACCGGCGAAGCCTGTCACCCGTCCGAAGGGCGATGACGGCCGTCGCCAGGGCAAGCTCACCCTGACTGCCGCCGTCGACGAGGACGGCGGTCAGCGCGGACGCTCGCTCTCGGCCATGCGTCGCCGGCAGGAAAAGTTCAAGCGCAGCCAGATGCAGGAGACCCGCGAGAAGATTTCGCGCGAAGTCGTTCTGCCGGAGACCATCACGATCCAGGAACTGTCGCAGCGCATGTCCGAACGCGCGGTCGACGTCATCAAGTTCCTGATGAAGGAAGGTCAGATGATGAAGCCGGGCGACCTGATCGATGCCGATCTCGCCGAACTCATCGCTGGCGAATTCGGCCACACGGTCAAGCGCGTCTCGGAGTCGGATGTCGAAGAGGGCATCTTCAACATCGCCGACACCGAAGAGACCATGGAGCCGCGTCCGCCGATCGTCACGATCATGGGTCACGTCGACCACGGCAAGACGTCGCTGCTCGATGCGATCCGCCACGCCAACGTGGTTGCCGGCGAAGCCGGTGGCATCACCCAGCACATCGGTGCCTATCAGGTCGAGCAGAACGGCCAGAAGATCACCTTCATCGACACCCCCGGCCACGCCGCCTTCACGGCGATGCGTGCCCGTGGTGCCCAGGCGACGGATATCGCCGTCCTCGTCGTGGCCGCCGATGACAGCGTGATGCCGCAGACGATCGAGTCGATCAACCACGCCAAGGCGGCCAACGTGCCGATCATCGTGGCGATCAACAAGATCGACAAGCCGACGGCGAACCCGCAGAAGGTCCGCACCGAGCTGCTGCAGCACGAAGTCTTCGTCGAATCGATGGGCGGTGAAGTTCTCGACGTCGAAGTCTCGGCGAAGAACCATACCAACCTCGACAAGCTGCTCGAGGCGATCCTGCTGCAGGCCGAAATCCTCGACCTGAAGGCCAATTCGAACCGGACGGCCGAAGGTACGGTGGTGGAAGCCGAGCTCGATCGCGGCCGCGGTGCGGTTGCGACCATTCTCGTCCAGAAGGGTACGCTCACGCCCGGCCAGATCATCGTCGCCGGCGACCAGTGGGGTCGCGTGCGCGCACTCGTCAACGACAAGGGCGAGCATGTGAAGTCCGCAGGCCCGTCGACCCCTGTCGAAGTCCTCGGCCTGTCCGGCACGCCGGCGGCCGGCGACAAGTTCGCGGTCGTCGAGAACGAAGGCCGTGCGCGCGAGATTTCCGAATATCGCCAGCGGCTTGCTCGTGAAAAGATGGTTGCGCGCCAGTCCGGCTCGCGCGGTTCGCTCGAGCAGATGATGAGCCAGCTCCATGCTTCCGGCATGAAGGAGTTCCCGCTGGTCATCAAGGGCGACGTGCAGGGCTCGATCGAAGCGATTGCCGGCGCTCTCGAAAAGCTCGGAACCGACGAGGTTCGGGCGCGCGTCGTGCATTCGGGTGCGGGTGGTATCACCGAGTCGGATATCTCGCTCGCCGAAGCCTCGAACGCCGCGATCATCGGCTTCAACGTCCGTGCCAACAAGCAGGCGCGCGATGCGGCCGAGCGTGCCGGTATCGAAATCCGCTACTACAACATCATCTACGACCTGGTGGATGACGTGAAAGCGGCGATGTCCGGTCTGCTGTCGCCCGAACGGCGCGAGACCTTCCTCGGCAATGCCGAGATCCTGGAGGTGTTCAACATCACCAAGGTCGGCAAGGTCGCGGGTTGCCGCGTCACCGAGGGCAAGGTGGAGCGTGGCGTCGGTGTCCGTCTCGTGCGCGACAACGTCGTCATCCACGAGGGCAAGCTCAAGACGCTCAAGCGCTTCAAGGACGAAGTTTCGGAAGTCCAGGCCGGCCAGGAATGCGGTATGGCCTTCGAGAACTACGAGGACATCCGCGCCGGCGACACGATCGAGTGCTTCCGCGTCGAACACATCACGCGCACACTCTGATATCTGTCCGGTTGGAGATTGTGCGAGCGCCGGCTCCTGTTCGGCGCTCGCACTTTTTGAAGCGGGATGAGAAAAGCGTGAGCGGTCGGCCGCCCGTGTCCCGCGTTTCATTTGAAATCGATCCCGTCGGTGATTTTGAGCGGATTCAATCCAAGATCACGACGTGATCCGAGGTAAGCACGATGACCAAATCCACATCCTCCGCTCCGTCCCAGCGCATGCTGCGCGTCGGTGAACAGGTGCGCGCCGCGATCACGCAGGTCCTGCAGCGTGGCGACGTGCGCGATCCGCTGATCGAGAACACGGTGATCTCCATTTCGGAAGTGCGCATGTCGCCTGATCTCAAGATCGCTACCGCCTATGTGACGCCGCTTGGTCTCAAGGATCACGCCTCGGTCATCGAGGCACTGAACAGGCATGCAAAATTCATCCGCGGGCGGCTCGGGCCGCAGCTCCGGCAGATGAAATACATGCCCGACGTCCGTTTCAGGGACGATACGAGCTTCGACAACTATCAGAAGATCGACGCCCTGTTGCGCTCGCCGGAGGTTAGCCGCGACCTCGATTCCGATACCGACGACGAAGAATAAGAAAGACCCATGTCCAAACCGCGCAAACCCAAGGGTCGCCCGATCTCGGGCTGGCTTATTCTCGACAAGCCGCTCGATTTCGGTTCCACCGAGGCTGTTTCCAAGATCAAGTGGCTGTTCAAGGCGCAGAAGGCGGGCCACGCCGGCACGCTCGATCCGCTCGCCTCCGGCATGCTGCCGATCGCTCTTGGCGACGCGACGAAAACCGTCCCCTACGTCATGGATGGGCGCAAGATCTACGAGTTCACCGTCGCCTGGGGCGAGGAGCGGGCGACGGACGATCTCGAGGGCGAAGTCGTCCGCGCGTCCGCGGAACGGCCGACGGAAGAGGCTATCCGCACCCTGCTGCCGAAATATACCGGTGTTATCAGCCAGGTGCCGCCGCAATTCTCGGCGATCAAGATCGACGGCGAACGCGCATACGATCTCGCCCGTGACGGGGAGGCGGTGGAGATTCCGGCCCGCGAGGTGGAGGTCTTCCGGCTCTCCCTGATCGGATGCACGCCGCATCTCGCGCATTTCGAGATCGAATGCGGCAAGGGAACCTATGTTCGCTCGCTTGCCCGCGACATGGGCCGCGATCTCGGCTGTTTCGGGCATATCGCCTCGCTGCGCCGCACTTTTGTGGCGCCCTTCGGCGAGGATGACATGGTGCCGCTTTCCGACCTCGTCGCGCTGGAGAAGATCGAGGACGATGCCGAGCGGCTCGCCGCTTTGGATGACTTCCTGATCGAGACGGGCGAGGCTCTTTCCGGCCTGCCGCACATCGCAGTCAACGATGATCAGGCGCATCGCCTCAAGATGGGCAATCCGATCATCCTGCGTGGCCGCGAGGCACCATTGCCCGCTCCCGAAGCCTATGCGACGGCGCGCGGCAAGCTCGTGGCGATCGGCGAGATCGCCGAAGGCGAATTCCGGCCGAAGCGCGTGTTCGCCACGTCTTGATCCACCCGCAGCAATGTCTATTTTCCTAAATCCTACCCGATTTAGGTATAAAAACATGCAGCAAATCAAGTGCTGCAGCGTCCTCCGCACGTCTGAAAGGACGGACCGCACTGCAGGGCGGTTTGCGTTTGGCGAAACCCTGACGCATGATCTCGGGTGGCGATTCGATCTGTTCGGATACGGCCATTCGCGGCAATCGAGGCCAATCCGAGATCGCGATTTCGCCATGCACGCCAACCCGTGGCGGTTGTGCGGGCCGACGCGCAAGGAGCGCACGGGACCTCGTGTCAGCGTTGGCCACCGGCGGCGCGGCGACAGACGGGGAAAGGCGGGCCCGGGTGACTGGAGTGCCAGAGAAGGACCACGGAGAAGCTTCGCGCGGCGGCTTGCAGGCTGCAGCAGCCTTCGTTCGGGACCGTCTCCGCCGACCGTTCAGCTTCTACCTGATCTCGCTGCTGCTGGTGGCGATCATTCCTTCCTTCATCTTCTCATTTGTCATCCTGAAACGCAGCGTGGATGCGCAGGAGCAGGTCGTGACTTCGCTCCTGAAGGCTTCGACCGGTTCCGTGACGCGCATTGTCGAGCGCGAGGTCGAAGGCATGCTGACGACGCTCAAGGTTCTTTCGACTTCGAACGCGATCGAACTGCGCGACATGCGCGCGTTTTACAATCGCGCTTCGGTCGCCCTGGCGGACACCGATTCCAATCTGATCGTCATAGACAGGAGCCAAAACCAGAGACTGAACACCCGTCTCCCCTTCGGTGCGCCGCTTGGACGGGCATCCGATCCGGAATCGATCGAGCTCGCCTTCAAGAACAAGGGCCCGCTCGTCTCGGGCGTGTTTTTCGACAACACCGACGGAAGATGGGCCTTCAATGTCTATCTTCCGGTCAGGCTGCCGACCGGGGAGAGCTATCTGTTGGCCCTGACGCAGAACGCCGATGGGATGGCGAAGGCCGTCAATCGCGACACGCTGTCGCCGGGCTGGAATGCGGCACTTGTGGATGGCAGCGGCAAGGTGATCGTGTCTTCCGATGCGGCGGTCAAGCCGGGTGCTGCCTTCTTCCTCGATAAGCTGCCGGCGATCAGCATCGGCGTCGCCAACATCAGCGAAAACGGCGCGGACTATCGCGTCGCGACGGAGTTTTCCGTGGTGACCGGCTGGCGCATCGTCGCCTGGGCGCCGCGCGCGGTCGTCGATGCGCCGATATTGTGGTCGTTCCTCTGGCTGTCGCTTGGCGGCATCATCTTCGCAAGTCTCGCCGTCGCGGGTTCACTCACCATCGCCCGCCTGCTCTCGCAGGGGGTGAAGCTACTTGCCATGGACGCGCGCCGTCTCGGTGCCGGCGAGCCGATCAAGCCGCGTCGCTACATGATCACCGAGGTCGAGGACGTATCGAGCGCGTTTGCCCGGGCGGCTGCCGCTCGCACCAAGGCCGAAGGGGAAATCCACTTTCTGATGAGAGAGGTCGCGCACCGCTCAAAGAACCAGCTCACGGTCATTCAGTCGATGTTGAACCAATCCGCGTCTTCCACCGGGAGCGCTTCGGAATTCGCTGAAGCCTTTCGAAAGCGGATCGCCGGGCTTGCCCGGTCGACCGACCTGATGGTCGCCAATGCCGCACTCGGCGTCGATTTTCGTGAACTCGCGCAGGGCCAGTTGCAACCCTTTGCTCCCGATGACCCGCAGCGCGTCGTCCTTAGCGGTCCGGCCGTACGGCTGGAAACACAGGTGGCGCAGATGCTCGGCATGGCGCTGCATGAGCTCGCGACCAACGCGACCAAGCACGGCGCACTCGCCAACGCGACCGGTGTCATCAGGCTCGACTGGTCGGTATACGATGGAATGATCGCCATTCGGTGGCGCGAAGAGGGAGCGGATATCGCTGCGCCGCCCGAACAAGCTTCGGGGCGAACGGGCTTCGGAACGGTCGTGCTCGAGCGCATGCTCGGCATGGCGCTCGGGGCCGAGCTCGAAAGGACGATGCACCCGGACGGCATCGAATGGACCATCCGAATTCCGCGCGGCGGCAGAGGCGACGCGCCGGCCGAAACCGGAAGTTGACGGCGCAACACGCGGACGCCGACGCTTTTCAAAGGCTTGCTGGATAGCACTCCCAGTTCCTGGAAAACGGGGAGCGCGCCCTCATCCAACCGGCAATTGAGGCGCGGCGCGTGGCTTCCGGACGCCCGGTTCCATGACCCTTTCCTTTTCGATCCATTTCGTTTATAGGCACGCCAGCGAAAGGCACTGCCTCTTCGTATGAACGGCCGCGGCTGGACGACATCCCGGCTGCCGGCGACCCCGAAATCCTCGAAACGAAAGGATCGTCCGATGTCGATTACTGTAGAGCGCAAGGCTCAGCTCATCAAGGAATTCGCGACCGCTGAAGGCGATACCGGTTCTCCGGAAGTCCAGGTTGCGCTCCTGACGGAGCGGATCAACAACCTGACCGAACACTTCAAGGGCCACAAGAAGGACAACCATTCCCGCCGTGGTCTTCTCGCGATGGTTTCCAGCCGTCGTTCGCTCCTCGACTATCTGAAGAAGAAAGACGAAGCGCGTTACACCAAGCTGATCGGTGCCCTGGGCATCCGTCGCTAAACGACTTGACCGGCGGATCGCTTGCGGTCCGCCGGTTTTTTATCGGGCGCTAGATCGCCTGCTGCATGCTTCCTTAAATCGGGACCGATTGACGGATAAAATCATGCAGAAATTCAAAGTGCTGCTGCGACCTTTGTATGTCTGAAAAGACGCGCGGCGCTGCAGGAAATCGTCTCTCCACTGTCGCCTGAGGCGCAGAATTGGAGAGAATGTCCAGCGAACCGGATGGGCCGGTATCGCGGATCAACCGATGGCCCGTCATGGGGCAGGATTGCAGGATGCTTCGGCGCCCGCATGCCGTGAGCTGCCACGCGGGCAGCACGGCGAGACGGAACCGAGCTGGTTTGTTTTGAAGCCTCCCGTTGTCTTGCCCGTGATGCGCCACCACCAAGCGGCTTTCCGATCATCCGCGCTGCAACAGCCGCGGAAGGTCTCCCGCACACGAAGGACAGAACATGTTCGAGACCCACAAGGTAGAAATCGAATGGGCAGGGCGTCCGCTCAAGCTCGAGACAGGCAAGATCGCGCGTCAGGCTGACGGTGCCGTTCTCGCCACCTACGGCGAAACGGTGGTGCTCGCCACCGTCGTTTCGGCCAAGGCGCCGAAGCCCGGCCAGGACTTCTTCCCGCTCACCGTCAACTACCAGGAAAAGACCTACGCTGCCGGCAAGATCCCGGGCGGTTATTTCAAGCGCGAAGGCCGCCCGAGCGAAAACGAAACGCTCGTTTCCCGGCTGATCGACCGTCCGATCCGTCCGCTCTTCCCGGAAGGCTACAAGAACGACACCCAGGTGATCGTCACGGTCATGCAGCATGACCTCGAAAACAATCCGGATGTTCTCTCGATGGTTGCCGCGTCGGCCGCACTGACCCTTTCGGGCATCCCGTTCATGGGGCCGATCGGCGGCGCCCGCGTCGGCTACATCAACGGCCAATATGTGCTGAACCCGCACCTCGACGAAATGGATGAATCCTCTCTCGATCTCGTCGTCGCCGGCACCCAGGAAGCCGTGCTGATGGTCGAGTCGGAAGCCAAGGAACTGCCGGAAGACATCATGCTCGGCGCTGTCGTCTTCGGCCAGAAAGGCTTCCAGCCGGTGATCGACGCGATCATCAAGCTCGCCGAAGTTGCCGCCAAGGAGCCGCGCGAGTTCGAGCCGGAAGATCATTCCGCCCTCGAAAACGCCATGCTTTCGATTGCCGAAGACGAACTGCGCAATGCCTACAAGATCACCGAAAAGGCTGCCCGCTACTCTGCCGTCGACGCCGTCAAGGCCAAGGTGAAGGAACACTTCCTGCCGGAAGGCATCGAGAACCCTGCTCACACGGCGGAAGAAATCGCTGCCGTCTTCAAGCACCTGCAGGCCAAGATCGTCCGCTGGAACATCCTCGACACCCAGAGCCGCATCGACGGCCGCGACCTCGTCACGGTTCGCCCGATCGTCGCCGAAGTAGGCCTCCTGCCGCGCACGCACGGTTCCTCGCTCTTCACCCGCGGCGAAACGCAGGCGATCGTGGTTGCCACGCTCGGCACCGGCGAAGACGAGCAGTATGTCGATTCCTTGACCGGCATGTACAAGGAAAACTTCATGCTGCACTACAACTTCCCGCCCTTCTCGGTCGGTGAAACGGGCCGCATGGGTTCTCCGGGCCGTCGTGAAATCGGTCACGGCAAGCTCGCCTGGCGCGCCATCCACCCGATGCTGCCGACGGCGGAACAGTTCCCCTATACGCTGCGCGTCGTTTCCGAAATCACCGAGTCCAATGGCTCCTCCTCGATGGCCACCGTCTGCGGCACATCGCTGGCGCTGATGGATGCAGGCGTCCCGCTTGCAAAGCCCGTCGCCGGTATCGCCATGGGCCTCATCAAGGAAGGCGATCGTTTCGCCGTTCTCTCCGACATTCTCGGTGACGAAGATCATCTCGGCGACATGGACTTCAAGGTTGCGGGCACGGAAGCCGGCATCACCTCGCTGCAGATGGACATCAAGATCGAGGGCATCACCGAAGAGATCATGGGCGTTGCACTCAACCAGGCCAAGGGCGGCCGCATGCACATTCTCGGCGAAATGGCCAAGGCGATCTCCGAGAGCCGCGGCCAGCTCGGCGAATTCGCACCGCGCATCGAAGTGATGAACATCCCGGTCGACAAGATCCGTGAAGTCATCGGTTCCGGCGGCAAGGTCATCCGCGAGATCGTCGAGAAGACCGGCGCCAAGATCAACATCGAGGACGACGGTACGGTCAAGATCGCATCCTCGTCCGCCAAGGAGATCGAAGCGGCCCGCAAATGGATCCACTCGATCGTCGCCGAGCCGGAAGTCGGCCAGATCTACGAAGGCACGGTCGTCAAGACCGCCGATTTCGGCGCCTTCGTCAACTTCTTCGGCGCCCGCGACGGCCTGGTCCACATCTCGCAGCTCGCGTCCGAACGGGTCGCCAAGACAACCGACGTCGTCAAGGAAGGCGATAAGGTTTGGGTCAAGCTGATGGGCTTCGACGAGCGCGGCAAGGTTCGCCTCTCCATGAAGGTCGTCGATCAGGCGACCGGCAAGGAGGTCGTCGCTGAGAAGGCCGAGAAGAAGGACGGCGGCGAAGCGGCCGAATAAGCCTGCCCCTCCGAGATATCAGCGCGGGATGAGGAAAGTGTGCGCGGTTTTCCGCCCGCATCCCGCGCTAACTTTCTAGAGTCGATCACGCTTATGATTTTGGGTCGGTTCGACCCAAAATCATCGTGATCTAGGGGGCGTGGAGCGGATCGCTCTGCGCCCCCTTTCTGTAAGCAACGAACGGATTCGATCTCATGAGCCGCGACGCACTGAAGACCTTGTTCCACCCTTTCGAGACCGGTGTCATCGATCCTCCGGGAGAGGATGAACGCGTGCTCTTTCTCGGGGCGGAGGCGGGCTACAGGCTGCCGCAGGGCTTTTCCGCCTCGATTGCCGCCGTGCAGCCCCTGAGGCCGCTCTATCGCGCACTGGAAGCGGCACGTGCCGACGTAACTCCGCTCGCCGAGGGCGACGAATATGACGCCGCGCTGGTGCTTTGCGGCAAGCACAAGGGCGAAAACGAGGACCGGATCGCCGAGGCGCTCAAGCGCACCCGCGCCGGCGCACTGATCGTTATAGCAGGTGGTAAGGAGGACGGGATCCAGTCGCTGCGCAAGAGGATCGGCAAATTCGGTTGGGACGGGGACTCGCTGCCGAAATACCATGGTGTCGCCTTCTGGTTCACCCGCCCCGAAGATGTGTCGGACGCCATGTCTCAGCTTGCCAAGGTGCCGGTGCGTGTCGACGGGCTGTTCGAGGCGACGCCAGGAATGTTCTCTCATGACCGGGTCGATGCCGGTTCGGAGCTTCTTGCCTCGCGCCTGCCCAAGGATCTTACCGGCCACGCGGCCGATTTCGGTGCCGGCTGGGGTTATCTCTCGGTGATGCTCGCCCACGCCTCGCGGGGCCTGAAGGGCATCGATCTTTTCGAGGCGGACTATGAAGCCTTGGAGGCCGCACGCGTCAACATGATGGCGAACGCCCCCTCGATCCCGGCCCGCTTCTATTGGCACGACCTGACCACCGAGGAGACCCGCGACAAATACGATTTGATCGTCATGAATCCGCCCTTTCACGAGGGGCACGCCGCAGAGCCGTCGCTCGGTGCCGCGATCATCAAATCCGCCGCCAAGGCCTTGAAGCACGGCGGCAAGCTGATGCTGGTTGCCAATCGCGGCCTGGCCTACGAGCAGGTTCTTGCGGAAAACTTCAAGGAGAGCGGCGAGACCTGCCGCAATGCGCGCTTCAAGGTGCTCTGGGCGAAACGCTAGGACGCTCCGGACGGCGCCGCAGCTCAGCTGTGACGCGTCGTCGTTTCCAGTTGCCAGCAGGGACGATCAGGCACACCATGTCGTGCCGGGCATGACGGCATACAGCACGAGCGTCTTTGCAGGAGAGGAGCAGGCTATGGGATTCGGACCCGCTCGACCACCTATGATGGAAGATGTCGAAGAGGTGATTGCGCGCGACATCAAGAGTGCCGAAGGGCACGGCGAGACGTCGGAAGTTCCCCTGCCGTTCCTGCGCAACCTCTATCGCGTGCCGCTTGTGTCGGGAAAGCTGCAGCATATGCGTCGCGCCGTTGTCGGCCTCGGGCTTTTGGCCATTCTGTTCGGATTGATCTGGGCCTGGACGGCGGGCTGATCCGAGTGCGAGCAATGCCAGGAAAGGTGTGTAATGGTTTTCCCGGCGGATTTGCGTCGATCTGCTGCATGTTTCCTTAAATCGTAACCGATTTAAGGACCAAAACATGCAGCAATTCAAAGTGCTAAAGCCTCCTTTGCGCGTCTGATAAGACGCGGGGGCGCTTTCGTGAATAAGCCGGATCGGCTGTCTTACTCCACGTCGGCGGTGCGCAGTGCCTCGAGCGTCGGCATGGAGGTGATGTTGTAGCCGGAATCCACATAGTGGATTTCGCCTGTGACGCCGCGCGAAAGATCGGAAAGAAGGTACAGCGCCGAATTGCCGACATCGTCGATCGTCACCGTCCGGCGCAGCGGCGAATTCTTCTGCTGCCAGGAAAGCATCGCACGGGCGTCCGAGATGCCGGCGCCGGCGAGCGTGCGGATCGGCCCGGCGGAGATCGCGTTGACGCGGATGCCGCGGGTGCCGTAGTCGGCGGCGAGATAGCGCACCGAAGCCTCGAGCGCCGCCTTGGCAACACCCATCACATTGTAGTTCGGCATCACCCGCGTCGAGCCGCCATAGGTCAGCGTCAGCATCGTGCCGCCTTCGTTCATCAGTTCGGCGGCGCGCCTGGCGATCTCGGTGAAGGAGAAGCAGGAGATGACCATGGTGCGGCTGAAGTTGTCGCGCGTGGTATCCGCGTAAAGTCCCTTCAACTCGTTCTTGTCGGAGAAGCCGATGGCGTGAACGATGAAATCAAGCTTTCCCCAGCGCTCCTTGATCGCAGAGATCACGGCGTCGACTGAGGCGATGTCCTCGACGTCGCAGGGCAGCAGGAAGTCGGAATTGACTTCCGCGGCGAGCGGCTTCACCCGCTTGCCGAGCGCTTCGCCCTGATAGGTGAAGGCGAGTTCGGCACCCTGGGCGGCGAGCGCCTTCGAGATTCCCCAGGCAATAGAATGGTTGTTGGCCACACCCATGATGAGGCCGCGCTTTCCGTTCATCAGTCCGTTCATTGTGTTATCCGTTATAGCGCTGGAAGACGAGCGTGGCGTTGGTGCCGCCGAAGCCGAACGAGTTCGAAAGAACGGTGTCGATCTTGGCGTTGTCGATCCGCTTGCGAACGATCGGTACGCCTTCGAACTCGGGATCGAGCTCGCTGATATGCGCGCTTTCGCCGATGAAGCCGGCCTGCATCATCAGCAGGCCGTAGATCGATTCCTGCACGCCGGCAGCACCCAGCGAATGGCCTGTGAGAGATTTGGTCGACTGGATATGTGGCATCTTCTCGCCGAAAACCTCGCGGATGGCGCCGATTTCCTTGGAGTCGCCGACTGGCGTCGAGGTTCCGTGGGTGTTGATGTAGTCGATATCGCCCTTCACGGTCGCGAGCGCCTGACGCATGCACCGCACGGCGCCTTCACCGGACGGGGCAACCATGTCGTAGCCGTCGGAGGTTGCGCCATAACCGACGATCTCGGCATAGATCTTGGCGCCGCGGGCCTTCGCATGCTCCAGCTCCTCGAGCACCAGAACGCCGGCGCCGCCAGCAATCACGAAGCCGTCGCGGTTGACGTCATAGGCGCGCGAGGCCGCGGACGGCGTGTCGTTGAACTTCGAGGACATCGCGCCCATGGCGTCGAAAAGATTGGACATGGTCCAGTCGAGATCCTCGTGGCCGCCGGCGAACATCACGTCCTGCTTGCCCCACTGGATCATCTCGGCAGCATTGCCGATGCAGTGCGCCGAGGTTGAGCAGGCGGACGAGATCGAGTAGTTGACGCCATGGATCTGGAACCAGGTCGCAAGCGTGGCCGAGGCCGTCGAGGACATCGCCTTCGGGACTGCGAAGGGGCCGATGCGCTTGGGGCTCACGTTCTTGCGGGTGACGTCGGCAGCCTCGACGATGGTGCGGGTCGAAGGACCGCCCGAGCCCATGATGATACCGGTGCGTTCATTGGTGATGTCGCCGGCTTCGAGCCCCGAATCCGCGATTGCCTGCTTCATCGCCACGTGATTCCAGGCGCCGCCCTGCGACAGGAAGCGCATGGCGCGGCGGTCGACAAGGTCCGTCGGGTCGAGCGAAGGCGCGCCCCAGACCTGGCACTTGAAGCCGTTCTCGGCGAAATCCGGGGAAAACGTGATGCCCGATTTCGCATCGCGCAGCGACGCCGTGACTTCCTCGGCATTGTTGCCGATCGAGGAAACGATGCCGAGGCCCGTGACAACTACCCGTCTCATGGTACTGACCTTTTCTTAACTTGAACCCGTCCTGGCCGTTTTGCGGCTCAGTCGGCCTTTTCCTGGAAAAGACCGACCCTGAGGTCGCTGGCCTTGTAGATCACTTCGCCGTCGGCCTTCATCCAGCCGTCGGCAATGCCGAGCACCAGGCGGCCGCGCATCACGCGCTTGAAGTCGATGCCGTATTCGACCAGCTTGGTCTTCGGCGTCACCATCCCTGTGAATTTCACCTCGCCGGTGGAGATCGCGCGGCCCTTGCCGGGCTCGCCGAGCCAACCGAGGAAGAATCCGGTCAATTGCCACATGGCATCGAGGCCAAGGCAGCCCGGCATGACGGGGTCGCCCATGAAATGGCACGGGAAAAACCAGAGGTCCGGCGTGATGTCGAACTCGGCGCGGATGTAGCCCTTGTTGTGTGGGCCTCCGGTTTCCGAGATGTCGGTGATGCGGTTGAACATCAGCATCGGCGGCAGCGGCAGTTGGGCATTGCCAGGGCCAAACATTTCACCTCGGCCGCAGGTCAGGATTTCCTCATAGCTGAAGCTGGATTGTCTGGTTGTCATGAATGGTCGTTTCCCCGAGTGACTGAGTGTTCCCCGACCAGCTTTAGAGCAAGTTCGGGCTGAATTGAAGCGTGGCCCTGCGCCGATGGCAATCCCGCCAGCCGCAGTTTCCGCTTCGACGATATCCTATAAGGTAGTGCGGATGGCGGCGAAAACCCGCTTCACTTTTTCTCTCATGCGGCTCTTATTTGCGACATCGTTCCGCCGTCGCTTACAGTATGAATGTGGGCACGACCAGAGTTAAATGCCAGCCTTCCCCTGCTTTGGGCCGATTTTCAGGCGTTTGCACCCCCTGGAAGCTCGGAATCTATTGAAAGCGGCGGCGGCAGAAGTTATATCGCAAACGGATAATCTGTGAATTTTGGTCAGGATACCGAAACGGCTGCGTATGACGAAAGCACCACAAATGTGTTCGCAGGAGAGGCTGCGCAATTCGGGGTTGCGCCCGACACGCCAGCGTGTCGCGCTTGCGGATCTCATTTTCGCCAAGGGCGACCGTCACTTGACCGTCGAGGAACTGCACGAAGAGGCGGTCGAGGCCGGCGTCCCGGTTTCGCTTGCCACCGTCTACAACACGCTGCACCAGTTCACCGAAGCGGGCATGATCCGCGTGCTGGCGGTCGAGAGCGCCAAAACCTATTTCGACACCAACGTGTCCGACCACCATCACTTCTTCGTCGAAGGTCAGAATGAGGTGCTCGACATTCCGGTGAGCAATATCCAGATCGACAATCTTCCGGAGCCTCCGGAAGGCATGGAAATCTCCCATGTCGATGTCGTGGTCCGCCTGCGTCGCAAGTCCGACCGCTGACCACAGGACCGGCGCCGCGCCCGCCGGACGCTGAAGGCGCCTGATAGTTTCCAGGACTTCTACATCACGTCGTTCGGGTGACGGCCCGGACCGGCCTTGTCGATCGGCAACGTCCAGCCATACCGCAACGCACCGCCGCGCACGGCAAAGGCCGCCAGCACGCCGAGTGCCGATGTCACGGCCAACGGCATGCCGATCATCGTCGCGGATACGAAAGCGCCGGCGCCGACAAGAGCCGCGGTGACGTAGATCTCCGGCCGCAGCAGCACGGAGGGCTCTCCGGCCAGCAGGTCGCGCAGGATGCCGCCAAAGGTTGCCGTCAGCATGCCGGTCACGATCGCGACGACCGGCGAGCCTGTCGCCGCCAGGCCTTTCGCTGCACCCATGACGCAATAGGCCGAAAGGCCGACCGCATCGAGCCAAACGAGCATGCGGTAGCGGGATTCGAAGCGGTGGGAAGTTAGGAACACCAGGAGCCCGACCGAGGCGCAGACAATCAGATAGGCCGGGTTCAATACCCAGAACACGGGTGTTGCCCCCAGGATCACGTCGCGCATCGTGCCGCCGCCGATGCCGGTGACCGACGCCAGGAAGAGATAGCCGATGATATCGAGCTGCTTGCGGGACGCCGAAAGCGCGCCTGTCGCGGCGAAGACGGCCACACCGGCATAATCGAGGATTTCAAGGATCGGCATGGATGCTCCGCTTTGGACTGCGTTGATCCGGGATCGACGCTATCCGCGATCATTAGCGCAACGCTGGAAATAAGTCAGCGGGCGGCTCTATCATCAGGATATGCGCCCCTCTCGAGGTCGAAGGCACTCGCTCGTCACTCTGGCCCTCTCCCTGTCAGGACGCGGAGAGGGCCAGGGAGGCCCCGGCTCGTCCCTTCGCCCCGCATGCGGGGAGAAGGTGGCCGGCAGGCCGGATGAGGGGCGTCACCGGCACGCCGTGTCGCGACAGATCTAACGCGGCAAAAGCGTCTGCGTCCGGCCGAGCAGGTAATACGCAAGCAGCCCGGTCCATTCCTTGGCGGCGGTCGTCGTCAGCTGCGCGTTGAGCGCAGGCTGGGTGAAGTCAAAGCCGAGCCGCACCTTGCCGCTCGTGCGATAATCCGTCGGCCACGGCATCACGTCGATACCGAACGAACGAAAGAGGCCGACCGAGCGCGGCATGTGGTAGGCTGAGGTGACGAGCGCGCAGTGCTCCATTCGGTTTGCGCTCAACAGATCCCTGGTATTGCGTGCGTTCTCGAAGGTGGTGCGCGAGTCTTCCTCGCGGACGAGGCGTTCGGGGGCGATGCCGAACGCATCGAAGAACGCCCGCGAGGCTTCCGCGTCGCCGGCATAGCCGCCACTCAAGGAGCCATCGCCGCCCGACACGAGGATGCGGGCAGCAGGATAGGTCTTGGCGAGCCGGACGGTCTCGACGAAGCGCTCCGCCGCCTGGTTGAGTTCGATGCCGCCGCGCCCGGCAATCACCACGTTCTCGAAGGCGCCGCCAAGCACGATGATGCAGGAGAGCTCCGCCGGCGGGGAGGGGCGGGGGAACCGATCCTCGAGGATCTGCAGAAAATAGGAGCCTGTTGTCGTGAACAGCGTCACGAACAGCGCCACGAGGCCGAGTGAGCCGAAGACACCGCCGATGCGCGCGCGGCCGCGCAGCGCCAGCACAAAGCCGATAAGGATGCTGAAGAAGGCGAGCGAAAGCGGCTGGGCAAGGAGCCAGAAGATCTTGGAGGCAAGAAACATGAGGTAATCGTTGTGGCGCCTGATTGGTTAATTTTCTGCAAATTCCGGCGTCATCATGCGGGCAGCGAGGCCGTCGCGTTCGTCACCGGCTGAACCTGTCGTAACCCAGACGACATTCTGACGACGTTGCCGAGAATGCAACGCGTACGCGCAAGAATCTGCGCGGTCAGAGGCCTTCGTATCGCAAGTCATTGGAAAATTTTGGTGGAGCTAAGCGGGATCGAACCGCTGACCTCTTGCATGCCATGCAAGCGCTCTCCCAGCTGAGCTATAGCCCCATCAGGGTCCGGCAGTGCCGGTTCCGGGAAGATCGTCAGGCGTTTTGCCCGGCGAGTGGCGGCTTATTACTTCTGCTTTTGGCAGATGGCAAGCCGAAAATTTAAAGCCGGTGCGATTTTGTTGCTCGTTCCGGGAAAACGTCCCGACCGCGAGGTGTTGCAGCGGGCGGGGCGTCTTTCATGCGTGATTTGAAACGCTTAGCGTGATGAAGAAATGTGTGCGACGGGTTTCCCGCCCACATCTTGCCGATGATTAGACGTCTTCGTCCTCGTCGGAGACGCCGATGAGGTCGCTCATATCGTCGTCTTCGTCCTCGTCGTCGGTCTCGAGGAAGGTGTCGTCGTCGTCGCCGTCGATCTCGACATCGTCGTCGCCGAGATCCGGCAGGTCGTCGCCGCCCGATGCCTCGTCGTCGGCATCTTCGAGCGAAACGAGTTCGACCTCGGTGTTCTCTGCATCGACTTCCGTTACGTCTTCCTCTTCTTCCTTCTCGAGCACCTTGGCGACGGAGCTCTCCTCGAAGAAGGACAGCGGATAGGACTTGCCCGTGTAGGGGGAGACGATCGGATCACGGTTCAGATCGTAGAATTTGCGCCCCGTTTCCGGGTCGATGCGCTTTGTTCCAAGTTCCGGTTTTGCCACAGTCAAAGCCTCTTGAATGGCCGGACGAACCGGCTCTTGCCGGAAAGCCGGCGGGTGGAAAGTTATCAAGCTTATGATGATTAGCCGGTCCCCATAATCGTCTTGACGACTTCTGTCAAAGACAAACTTCGGCCCGGCCTCGCTCGCATTTTCTTCGTCCGGGAGGATGACCCTATTTGTGCTTTATGTTAGGGAGCCGGCGAGACCGGCGGTCAGCTGCCTAACGCGCGAGAAGGGCGTGATGTTCCGTGGCCGCCGGCAGCCGGATTGTCAGAGGAAAAACATCATGTCCCATGGCTCAAGCCCGCGGCCTGCCACCGCAAAGAAGTCTTCCGATCTCAAGGGTACGGTCCGCATTCCCGGCGACAAGTCGATCTCGCATCGCTCCTTCATGTTCGGCGGTCTTGCCTCGGGTGAGACGCGCATCACCGGCCTGCTCGAGGGCGAGGACGTGATCAACACCGGCAAGGCGATGCAGGCCATGGGCGCCAGGATCCGCAAGGAGGGCGACGCCTGGATCATCGACGGCGTCGGCAACGGCGCGCTGCTCGCGCCGGAAGCGCCGCTCGATTTCGGCAATGCCGGCACTGGCTGCCGGCTGACCATGGGCCTTGTCGGCGTCTATGATTTCGACTCGACGTTCATCGGCGATGCGTCGCTCACCAAGCGGCCGATGGGTCGCGTGCTGAACCCGCTGAGGGAAATGGGCGTCCAGGTGAACTCGGCCGAAGGCGACCGGCTGCCGGTGACGCTGCGTGGTCCGAAGACGCCGAACCCGATCACCTATCGCGTGCCGATGGCCTCCGCCCAGGTGAAATCGGCCGTGCTGCTCGCCGGCCTCAACACGCCCGGCATCACCACCGTCATCGAGCCGGTGATGACGCGCGACCACACCGAAAAGATGCTGCAGGGTTTCGGCGCCAGTCTGACGGTCGAAACCGATGCGGACGGCGTACGCACCATCCGCCTCGAAGGGCGCGGCAAGCTGACGGGCCAGGTGATCGACGTCCCCGGCGATCCGTCCTCGACAGCCTTCCCGCTGGTGGCTGCCCTTCTCGTGCCGGGCTCTGACGTCACCATCCTCAACGTCTTGATGAATCCGACACGCACCGGCCTCATCCTGACCCTGCAGGAAATGGGCGCCAACATCGAAGTCATGAATGCGCGGCTTGCCGGCGGCGAGGATGTCGCCGATCTCCGCGTGCGTTTTTCGGAGCTTCAGGGTGTCATGGTGCCGGACGAGCGCGCCCCCTCGATGATCGACGAATATCCGGTGCTCGCCGTCGCTGCCGCTTTTGCGGAGGGCACGACCGTCATGAACGGCCTCGACGAACTGCGCGTCAAGGAATCCGACCGCCTCTCCGCCGTCGCCGACGGCCTGAAGCTCAACGGCGTCGACTGTGACGAAGGCGAAGCCTCGCTGGTCGTCCGCGGCCGCCCCGGCGGCAAGGGCCTCGGCAATGCCTCTGGCGGCGAGGTCAAGACCCATCTCGACCACCGCATCGCCATGAGCTTCCTCGTCATGGGGCTCGCCTCCGAGCATCCGGTGACGGTTGACGATGCTACGATGATCGCAACGAGCTTCCCGGAGTTCATGGATTTGATGACGGGGTTGGGCGCGAAGATCGAGCAGACGGAAGCCAAGGTCGCTTAATGACACTCATCATCGCCATCGACGGACCCGCTGCCGCCGGCAAGGGGACGCTCTCGCGGCGGATTGCCGAGGAATACGGCTTCCACCATCTCGACACCGGGCTCACCTATCGTGCCACCGCCAAGGCGCTTCTCGATGCCGGGCTGCCGCTCGACGACGAGGCGGTCGCAGAGAAGATGGCGCGCGAGGTCGAGCTTGCGGGGCTTGATCGCTCGGTGCTCTCGGCCCATCAGATCGGCGAGGCGGCGTCGAAGATCGCAGTCATGCCGGCCGTGCGTCGGGCGCTGGTGGAGGCACAGCGCGGCTTCTCGCGGAAGGAGCCGGGCACCGTGCTCGACGGGCGCGACATCGGCACCATTGTCTGCCCCGACGCCGCCGTGAAGCTCTATGTGACGGCCTCCCCGGAAGTCAGGGCGAAAAGGCGCTACGACGAGATCATCGCAGGCGGTGGCTCGGCCGATTACGCCGCCATCTTCGAGGATGTGAAAAAGCGCGACGAGCGCGACATGGGCCGGGCCGACAGCCCGCTTCGCCCGGCGGCGGATGCGCACTTGCTTGACACTTCCGAAATGAGTATAGAGGCGGCATTCCAGGCGGCGAAGATGCTGATCGACGCGGCCTTGCAAAAGAAGATTTGAAGAAAGCCATCGTCGGCTCGTGCCGGATCGCCTTCTTTTAAAGCCTGAAATTCCGTCCACGCGCCGGATTGCTCCTTCAGATGGGGCGGACTGGGTTCAGGCCCATTTAACGCTAACCCCCGGCGCATGTGTGTCTCTTCGCGAGATGCATCAGGAGATTTTATGTCTGCAACCAACCCCACCCGTGATGATTTCGCGGCGCTTCTCGAAGAGTCCTTCGCCAAGACGGACCTCGCCGAAGGCTATGTCGCCAAGGGCGTCATCACCGCGATCGAAAAGGACGTCGCGATCGTCGACGTCGGTCTGAAGGTCGAAGGCCGCGTGCCGCTGAAGGAATTCGGCGCCAAGGCCAAGGACGGCTCTCTCAAGGTCGGCGACGAAGTCGAAGTCTATGTCGAGCGCATCGAAAATGCGCTCGGCGAAGCCGTTCTGTCGCGCGAAAAGGCTCGCCGCGAGGAAAGCTGGCAGCGCCTGGAAGTGAAGTTCGAAGCCGGCGAACGCGTCGAAGGCATCATCTTCAACCAGGTCAAGGGCGGCTTCACCGTCGATCTCGACGGCGCCGTAGCCTTCCTGCCGCGTTCGCAGGTCGACATCCGTCCGATCCGCGACGTCACCCCGCTGATGCACAACCCGCAGCCCTTCGAAATCCTCAAGATGGACAAGCGCCGCGGCAACATCGTCGTTTCGCGCCGTACGGTTCTCGAAGAGTCCCGCGCCGAGCAGCGTTCTGAAATCGTTCAGAACCTCGAGGAAGGCCAGGTTGTCGAGGGTGTCGTCAAGAACATCACCGATTACGGTGCGTTCGTCGACCTCGGCGGCATCGACGGCCTGCTGCACGTGACCGACATGGCATGGCGTCGCGTCAACCATCCGTCGGAAATCCTGAACATCGGCCAGCAGGTCAAGGTTCAGATCATCCGCATCAATCAGGAAACCCACCGCATCTCGCTCGGTATGAAGCAGCTCGAGTCCGATCCGTGGGATGGCATTGGCGCCAAGTACCCGGTCGGCAAGAAGATCTCCGGTACCGTCACGAACATCACCGACTACGGTGCGTTCGTCGAGCTGGAGCCGGGCATCGAAGGCCTGATCCACATCTCCGAAATGTCCTGGACCAAGAAGAACGTTCACCCCGGCAAGATCCTGTCCACCAGCCAGGAAGTCGACGTGGTCGTTCTCGAAGTCGATCCGACCAAGCGTCGTATCTCGCTCGGTCTCAAGCAGACGCTCGAGAACCCGTGGCAGGCATTCGCGCATAGCCACCCGGCCGGCACCGAAGTCGAAGGCGAAGTCAAGAACAAGACCGAATTCGGCCTGTTCATCGGCCTCGACGGCGATGTCGACGGCATGGTCCACCTCTCCGACCTCGACTGGAACCGTCCGGGCGAGCAGGTCATCGAAGAATACAACAAGGGCGATGTCGTCCGTGCTGTCGTTCTCGATGTGGACGTCGAGAAGGAGCGCATCTCGCTCGGCATCAAGCAGCTCGGCAAGGATTCTGTCGGTGAAGCTGCCGCTTCCGGCGAACTGCGCAAGAACGCCGTTGTTTCGGCCGAAGTCATCGCGATCAACGATGGTGGCATCGAAGTGAAGCTCGTGAACCACGAAGACATCACCTCGTTCATCCGTCGTGCGGACCTGTCGCGTGACCGTGACGAACAGCGTCCGGAGCGCTTCTCGGTTGGTCAGGTTGTTGACGCCCGCGTCACCAACTTCTCCAAGAAGGACCGCAAGATCCAGCTGTCGATCAAGGCTCTGGAAATCGCGGAAGAGAAGGAAGCCGTCGCTCAGTTCGGTTCGTCCGACTCCGGCGCTTCGCTCGGCGACATTCTTGGCGCCGCTCTGAAGAACCGCCAGACCAACGAGTAATCGTTGCGGAATTTGAAATGACGAGCCCGCGGAGAGTGATCTCCGCGGGCTTTTTCGTTGAGCGGCAAAAGAAAACGGCGTTTAGCCGAGACCGCCGAGCTTTCTGTAAAGATCATAGGCATCGATGGCGCCCGGCTCATCGCTCGTCTCTTCGGCTCCACCACCGGAAGATTCCTTAGCGGGCGTTTCGCGATCGCCTTCGTCGCTCTCTGCGTCTGCTCCAGCATCGCTCTCCCCGTCGCCAGTCCACTGCTGCTGGTCGGGCTTGCCTGTAACGTCTTCGGCGTCCGTCTTGGCCGGAGGGTAGGGAACGAGGGCGAATGGTATCGCCTCGCGGGGAAGCCCGTTTTCGACGAGGCGGGTGATCATCTGCTGCATCGTCGGATCGCCGCCGGCGTTCGACGCCTTTGCCTGATTGGCTGAGCGCAGCGCCGCCGTCCTCTCCGGTTCGTCGGCGGATCTGAGATCGCTTAGCGGAGCGGCCCCGGTCGCCTCGTTTCTGGAGCGTATCAACGGCGAGTGTTCCGCCGCATCGCTCTCCTGCGGTGCCGCTGGCATCGGATCGCCAGTCTCACCGTCCTTCGGTTCAGCCAGCTTTCTGCCTTCGTCCAAAACTTCCGGAAAGGCGAGGCCTTCACGGACAAGTGCTTTCACGGCGTCGGCAGAAAAACGCGCCGCCTGACCGCCTGGCTCTGCGCGCGGACCAGCAGGTCGCGTGGCGTGCCCTTCGCTATCGGGCGCGGGGCGGCCATAGGTACCATCCGCATCGAGCCCATCGTCATCGGCCGCTTCGGGACCTTCGAGCAAGGCCTCCGCATCGCTTCCGGTCTGTTCTGCGTCTTCGGGAACGAGGAGGGTCGATTCGGACGGCGAGGCGTCGAGGCGCTCCGCTTCGCCGGGGAAGCTGCCGGTGCCGGCGGGATCTTCGCCGGTGGCGCCCACTTCATCTTCCGGCTGCATTTGTGGGAGCGCCGCATCGGTCTCAGCTATTTCACCCGGCATGCCGCCGCCTACAACCGACGCCGCTGTCTCCATGTTCGGACGGGCCGAAACCGGTATCCGCTGCGTGCGCGCGTCCGAGGTCCTTGCGGCATCCGGCCTCCTGGAGTCATTTGGCGCCTCGTCCGGCGCTTCCTCGAACATCGTCTCGGTCGGATGGCCCTCTTCGTCTGCGCCGAAGGTTTTCTTCAGAACCGATTGCAGCAGCGCGACCTCGCTTGACGCCGAAGCCTTTATCGCGGCGAACTGGGGCGGTGCGGCTGTCTGCACCGGCAGATTGCGGATCGCTTCCTTGGGCTGAGATTGAGGAAATCCTGCATTGGCCCCCACTACCCCAGTTGGTGAGGTTCTTTCGCCGAGGCCGGACGGCATGGCGGTCAGCACGGCGATGCGGTGCGCGAGGCTGCGTCCGCCGAGTTGCCGCTCCAGCAGTAGACGCTCCGGCATCGGCATGGATTGCAGGAAACCGATCAGGCGCTTGACGAAATCACGGCCGCTTTCCTGCGGCAAGGGCGGAAACTTGAGGATGCGCGCAAGATCCTCCATCAACCGCACGAGCGCGTCCCTGGAAAGAACCTCCTTGCCGGAGAGATGGCGACCAAGCGCGTCGAGTATTTTCTGGATGGCCTCGGCGCGCTGACCTGATGGAAGCGCTGCATGGCGGATCTGTGACGTGGCCTCGTCGCCTGGGCCGAGCGCGCTCCTGGTCATGAGAATGGGCAGCATTCCGGTTTCCACTTCGCTTGCAGCAACGTTCTGCCGTTCTCGCAGCACCGCACGTAAAAGCGTCGAACGGCCTTAGATCGCCATGATTGCTGTCGGAGAGCGCTTCATGCGCGCAACGGCCGTGGGCCGAGCCAGCCACGGCCTGGCCGCGGATTTTACAGGCCCGCGCGTCGTATCAGACGCGCAAAGGGTCTCTGCGTGTTTTGTCCTCAAATCGTCGAAGATTGAAGCAAACATGCAGCAGGGCATGATTGTTAAGGGTAGGCCAAAGAAGTTTATGAAATCTTAACCATGTCGCCTGCTGCGCCGGAACCTTGCCGGCCACTTGCATGATGGCCTTTCCCGATCCATCCTGCCCCCTACAGTGTCGCGCGCCTTGTCAGATGCGCGACGCTGTAGCACTTCGAATGGCTGCATGTTTTATCCTTAGATCGCGACGATTGAAGGAAGCATGCAGTGGCCTTCACGGAGCTGCCGATGACATTCCGCCTTCCGCAATCGCTGGGCCGCTCGGATACAAGCAGCGGCGTGAATGTGCTCGAATATGAGCTGATGGCGGAGCGTGCCGACGCGCTTGGCCGCCACGGCTTGAAGGTGGAGAGGGCGATTGCGGCGCTGGACCAATTCGACAGCAGCAAGGAGCAGCCGGCAGCCCGTGAGCGGCTTCTCGACGAGGCGGCCGATGCTGTCTGGGCATTCCTCATTCAGCGCGAGATATGCGGCCTGCGCGACAGCCGCGACGCGGTGCGCCGTTACGGCATCCCGAAGGAGGTCATGGCCCGCCTCGGAATCGTCAGAAAGCGATAGTCAGCAATCAAAAGCCGCCCGAGGGCAAGGATCCTTGTGATCCAGCCAGCTTGCGCCTGATAAAGTCGTAGATGCCGTCTTCGTCAACGTGAAGAACGAACAGATCGCGTGCCTCGGCAGCCTGCTGGTCGGTCTGTTTTTCGCCGTCCTCATGGAGCGCAGCCATGAGGCTTGCCTCTTCCTTTGTGATTCCGGCATTGTCGCGCGCACTGGCCTGGCTTTCCGATGTGGCCTGCTTGTCGTCGCCGTGATCGTTCTGCGCCTGCGTTTCCGCGACCTCGGCACCGGCGGCGAGCACAGTCAGCATCTCGGCGGCGTCGACGCCTTCTCCGTCGGGCGGTATTTTCCCGGTGTCAATATCAGCGGCCACTTCGTTCCGTTTCCTGACGGCCTCATGCAGATCCTTGACGTCGTCGAGCTTGTCATTCGCCTCGAGCGCACGGATCGTCTTCTCGCGCTCGGCACGGGTCTCCGTATCCTCGACGCGCGTCGGATCGCTCTCAGTCCGTTCGACTTTCAGTTCCTCGAGCGATTTCGGCTTGGCGGCATCCTCCAGCCGTTGCAGCACTTTGGCCGTTTCGATGGCGTTCAGCCCGCCATCTTGCGCCTTGGTTTGCAGCGCCGCCTCGAGCTTGTCGTCTTCCGTGCCGTAGGGGTTCTTGATCGCGGCCAGGACTTCCGAGAGCGAAAGGTCGAGTGCGTCGAGGCCGAGCGTCTTCTCGATCACACGGATCTGCTCGGGCTCAAGACTGGAGAGCGCCTCTTCGAGCTGGCGCCCGTAGGCGTAGGCCGATTGGCCATCGGCGCGCTCCAGGCCGACGAGTTCACCCACCTTGCCGATCAGTTCGAGCTTCAGCTCGGTAACGTCGACCACGGCGTGATTGAAGAAGTGGTTGTTGATCTTGTCGTTGGCGGCTTTCTGTGCCTCGTCCGACTTGATCCGCGCCTTGAGGATCTTGTCCTCCTTGGTCGCTTTCGCCTTTTCCTCTTCCTCCGCGCGACGCTTTTCGATGTCCTCGATGATCGAGCCCACGAGGGTGGTCGAGACGGTCGCGCTTGCCTGCTGGGTCGGAAGCAGCATCGTTTCAGTCCGCCATCTGATTGTACCGGTCTGGAACGATAGGTGGCCGAGGTTAACTGCGCCTTAATGATGCCGGTCGAGGCCCGGGCCGGCCTCGATAGGCTTCTCGCTTAGGCGGCGCCTGTCTGGGCTTCCCCGATTCAGCGCGAGATATGCGGCCTGCACGACGGCCGCGACGCGGTGCGCAGCTAACGCGTTCCGAGGGAGCCTACGGCCCGCATCGGGATCGTCCGAAAGCGATAGGTCCGCGCTTCCGCGACGCCCGACGCGGCAGTCTGCCCAGTCGTCGCTTCAAGAATCAAGGAGGCCCGGCGGAAGCCCCCGCCGCGCCTCGTTCGAGCGGGCCTCTACCAACCCCATCCGGGTCGGTAATACCGATGTCCGTAGTAGCCGGGGCGATAATAGCCGTACGGAGCGCCGTAATACCGGTATGGATAGTAACCGGGGTAGTAGCCGGGGCCGTAATAGCGGGTCCCGTAATAATACCGGTTCCCATAGTAGTAGCGACCTGGATAGTAGCCGACGCCAGGCCCGAAATAGAAGGCGATGCCTGCCCGGCGATAGCCGGGAGAGTAACCCGGCCAGCCACCGTAATAGCCGCCGCGCCAGCGCGGATAATAACCCCGACCATAATATCCGCGGTGTGTCACGTTCAGGACATCTGCGGGGGCCTTGATCTCTATATCGAGCGCCGGACGCGGCATGGCCTGGACAGGCGCGACAGGGGTAATCATGGAGGCAGCCGCCAGTGCGCAGCTCATAACGAAATTCCGAAATCCCGTCATTTTTTCCTCACTTTCCGAAAGACGTGCTTTCCGGTTTTGTCCCTGCTCCATAAACATTTGTGTTGGTTGGTTTATTCCATGACGCCGGGTCGCGCGCACGCGTGCTCATCCGCCGGACTTCCGCGCCGATCAGCCGTCGAAGAAAGCATGCGCCTCTCCCGCGCGCATGTCACTGAAATTCTTGCCCTATCCTTGCGAGTTTGGAACACTCCGGCCGCACCGGGGGAAGGCGCGGCGCGACGAAGCGGCGCCACTCGCCGCAGCTTTTTCGTGGTCCGACACGAAAACTTCAAAATGCCTGTTGACACTTCGGCCTCGGCCTTTTACATGCCGGTCCGTCGCCCAGATGGCGGAATTGGTAGACGCGCAGGTTTCAGGTACCTGTGCCGCGAGGCGTGGAGGTTCGAGTCCTCTTCTGGGCACCATTTCCCTTTAAGTTATTGAGGCCCTTGGTTTCTAGGTAAACCGGACCACCGATCGTACCCGGGTGGTATACACGAGGCTTCGCATGACTTCGCCCACCAACCGGTTGGGTGTATCTTCCTACCAAAAGAGAATTCCCACCGGCCTCACGAGCAAAGCGTATGACAAGCTGCTTGTGCTGGAGTTCGCTTCCGAAAGCGGCGACCGCACCATAAGCGTGCCGGTGACCGTTGGCCGACCGGGACGGATGGACCGAAAGGTGTCGGATCGCGGCCTTGCGGTCAGTTTGGCGCGCGGTTTCCTGCAGCGCCTTGCGGCGGTTTCTGCCTTGCCATGCGCTTGAGGAGATAGGAATTGATTGGCTGGCGCTTGCCACCAATGTGGTTTTGGTTGGCGCCAAGGCCCACGTAGTAGTCTCCGTCGCATTCTCCTGCAGATGCAGAAGAAATAGGGGTGGTTGCGACAGCAAAAATTAACATGACGAACAGAATTCTTTCTTTCATGACTGTTTCCTCCTTAATCTCTGTCTGACCTCCTCATTCAATCTTACGCCATTTCCGATCATCGTGTCGGAGCTTTGTCGGGAGCTTCCGCGGACGCACAGCGTTCCATGACGGGATGCAAGGATCGCCGTCGTTGTTGGGAGAAGCCTCGGGGCGAGCAAGGCTCCTCGTGCAGTCGGATTGCGTGTTCAGTGCGTCCTTGCGCGCCTTCGCCGAAGTCCTCCTGCGCATGCGCGGCGAGCCCTGGCTACTGCCAGTCGCCGATGCACGGCAAGCCCACGAAATCTAGGTAGTCCTGCGAAAAACGATATGGAGAAATTGGGGGATCCGTACCGATGCGCTCGACCCGGTCGGCGCGTAGTGTGGGCCTGCCATGGGAATGGACTGCCCATTACGCCTCACGGGCTCGCTGACTCTGACGCGGAACTGAAGCCTTGCTGTGACCGACCAGCCATTTTGTTACGGCGTGTCGAGGGAGATTTGCGGCTATGCACACGCTCACGAAGCAAATGGTGCCCTGGATCTTCAGCGCAATTGCATCGACCACCCTGGCCGCATCGGCAGGAGAGCCGGCGCATCCCGACGTCAATTCTGGCGACGCGTCGAGGCAAGTGGTCCTGCCGGGCAGAGGACTCATTGTCGAGCCCGATGCCTTCGTTTTCGGGTCAGGGCCTAACCATTCGCGGCAGGCTGCGCTGAAGGCGATCGCTGCATGGCTTTCGTCGGAACTCGGTCTTCCGCTGATCGACGAACCGCCTGCCATCGAATTCGCATCCGCCAAGCGAATGATCGGTCTGCGCTATCGGGACGTGCCGTTGGACCGGTGGAGCGGAGGCGCTGCCCATCTGGACGCGCCTGGCGAACGGCCCGCCGTCGTTGCTGTTTACGATGATGAGGCAAGAACTGTCTATCTGCCGGACGGATGGACGGGGAAGACGCCGGGGGAGGTCTCCGTGCTTGTGCACGAAATGGTCCACCACATTCAGAATGTGGCAGGATTGAAGTTTGCATGCCCGGAGGAACGCGAGAAAACAGCCTTCGAAGCGCAGAAACGATGGCTGGGTCTCTTCGGTAGCGATCTCGAGGCGGAGTTCGGGCTTGATCCCTTCACACTGTTGGTCCGTACAAACTGTTTGTACTAACCGGGGAAGATGCTGACGGGCATGTTAGATACCCACGGCACTACAATCTTAGGAGCCACGCCTCTACCTTTCCTTTGCCCTTGACTTCGATTGTGCCGCGCGGCTCGAAGACGAACTCGCCTTTGAGCTTTTCGTAGACCGCGCGGGTAACCTGGATCGAATTGGGAATGCCCCCTGTTTCCATCCGGCTCGCGAGGTTCACGGTGTCGCCCCAAAGGTCGTAGATGTATTTGCTCTTGCCGATCACGCCGGCCACGACAGGGCCGGTGTTGATGCCCACCCTTATGCTGAGCGAGGCTTTGTGTTCCAGGGCGTGCTCGCGGGTAATGTGAACCATGCGGATGGCCATGCGAACCATGCGCTCGGCGTGGTCGGCCGTCGGCACGGGTAGGCCGCACACCGCCATATAGGCATCGCCCACTGTCTTGATCTTCTCGACGCCGAGATCTTGAGCAGCAGCGTCGAAGCGGGTGAAGAGCCCGTTAAGCAGGGTCACGACGTCCTGCGGCGGCATGTCAGACGTCAGTTCCGTGAAGCCGACGATATCGGCGAAAGCGACAGTGACTTCAGCAAAGCCATCCGCGATCGCCACCTCGCCGCTGCGGAGCCGGTTGGCGATTGGCGCCGGCAGCACATTCAGCAGCAGCTGCTCGTTCTCGCGATTCTTTTCCTCGATCGCGGCGCTCTGCTCTCGAATATCCTCGACCATGCCATTGAAGGCCGAGCAGAGCTGGCCGATCTCATCGCCCGTGCGGACAGGGACGCTGGCGTCGTAGTCGCCGGCGGCGAAGCGTTTCACCCCGGCGGTGAGTTCGCGCAGTGGCTGAAGCAGCGCGTGCGAAAGCCACGCGGCCGCGGCTGCCACCACCAGCGCCGCCAGTCCTCCGACCACCATCAGGTCCCGGCGCAGCCGATCGATCGGCGCGAAGGCTTCGGCGCTGTCGAGCTTGGCGACAAGGCCCCACTTGACATCGTGAATTGCGAGTGGCCCCCATGAAGCGAGCGTCGGAACGCCACGGTAGCCGATGATCTCGCCAGTACCCTCGACACCGGCCAGCGCAGCCCTGGTGGCCTGTGTCTCGATGCGCTGATGCAATACCGGTGTCCCGTAGCGCCGGATTGCTGACAGCTCGCTCTCCGGGGTGCCTACGGTGCGGAGTTCGGCGAAATAGCCGTCACGATTCTCGTAGAACGCACGCGGGGCCGAGCGCACCAGATAGTCCGGCCCGACCAGGTATGCCTCGCCGGTGTTGCCAAATCCGTCCTGCCGCCAACGGCGACCGCTGGTGACGACGTTGTCGATCTCGTCATTCGACAGTTGCGCGATCAGCACGCCGATGACGACGCCCTTGTCGATAATCGGCGCGCCCATGAAGGCGATCGGTGCGCCGCCCGATGGATCATAAGGTGCGAAATCCGCAAGGCAGACAGCCGACTGGTCGGGGGCCAGCGAGCAGCGGGCGACCGCGGCTGCGACGTTGGAGCGGCGATACGGACCGAACTGGAGGGATGTGGTGAAGTCCGTCTCCTTCTGCACGGTGTAGATCAGCCGGCCCGATTTCGGGTCGGCCACCATGAAGTCGAAGAATCCGACCGTTGTGGCAGCCGCCCGCATCAGCGGATGGTAGATAGCGTGCAGTCGGCTGTATTCGCTGCCGTCGCCGGCGTCGTCGAGAAGCCCGCGCCGCTCCGCCGGGTTCGGATTGGCCACGATGTAGTGATACTGCAGATAGTAGGGGGCTCCGCCGACCGGCAAGTAGTCCGACAGGGCCGGTTCCCTGCCCAAGACACTGGTCATTTGCGGGATGAAGTTCTCGGCATACCAGTCGCTGACCTTCCGGCTCAATTCGGCTGATATGCCTCCCCGGTCGAGTTGTTCGACCGCGGTTCGGAACTCGCGTGTAGATTCGACCACCATCTTCGAGGTGGCAAGGAGGCGCAACTCGGCCTGGATAGTGCGGAAGTAGGTTTCGATCTGGCGCGCCTTGGTTTGGCGGGCGGTCGTGAGCTGATCGAAGATTGCCTGTTCGAGGGCATCGCGGGCCCGGAAGTAACCGAGCACCGCAGTCAGCAGAACGGCGGCCGCACCGAGTAGGACGAGTGTCGCGAACAGTTTTGCGGCCAGGCCCCAGCGCGCAGGGCGTGGTGTGCCGGTCGCACCTTTGAAAGACATCCTCGACCTCTAATCCACAACGCGACCGTTTTTGGGCAGGCATCACCGGCGATGACAGCGTTTGGTCAGGTCGTTGCACGTAACATCTGCTACCAATGACAAAGTACTGAAGTCGCGACCCAATGGTAGTACATTTTCAGGCCGACAGAGCCACGTGAACAGCGTTGTCAACACCGCCCTTTGATCTGACGCGGTCACGGTAGCAACGTCGATTTTGCGCCGGTAGTGCCCGATCTCTCACGCGCGAGCGTCTGCACTGCCAAACAACTATCCATGCTCACGCAGGCAGCTGGAATCCACCATCCCGAGTCGACGCAGCGAGCCATGGGCAAACGCAAGCAGATCGACGCCTACGCCGCCGTTCCGGTTTGCGCTTCGTCCATTTTCACTCCGGCGACAGGGCTCGCTGCCAGGACCTCGTAGATGTCGAGGGCTGTTGCCCGCCCCTTGGCCTGCGCCGAGCCGAGCGGACGGAATGTGATCACGTCCTTGCATTGGGCAACGACTGCGCCGCTCGCCATGATCGTCGTGTCGTAGTTCTTGTTCATGCCTTCAAGCCGCGAGGCGACATTCACCGTGTCGCCCATCGCCGTATATTGCAGCCGCTCCTTGGCGCCGACGCTGCCGACGACGGCCGTGCCGGTATGAATGCCGAAGCGCGTGCGGAATTCCGGAAGACCCTTTGCCTTCTGTTTCTCGTTGAACGCGTGCAGCCTCTCCTTGACGGCGAGCGCGCAGCGACAGGCGTGTTCGGCGTGTCGTTCATCGGCGACCGGCGCGTTCCACATGGCAAAGACCGAGTCGCCGAGGAACTGGATGATCGTGCCGTCGTGGGCGTGGACCGTTTCGCTGAAAATATCGAAATACTCCGAAAGCATCGCCACCACCTCCTCCGGCGCGTGACGCTCGCTGATGGTGGTGAAATCGTAGATATCCGTGAAAAGCGCCGTCACTTCCTGACGCCAGGCGGCCCGGCCGCCGAACTGCCCGGATTCGATGCCTCGGCGCACCAGTTCCTTGGGCACGTAGAGTGCGAAGGTAAAGATGGCGTCGCGGGCCTTGTTCATCGCGCCGTTGAGCGTCGAGATTTCGGTTACATGCGACGGCACGTCGATCGGCGTGGTGAAGTCCAGATCCTGCAGCCGGTTGGCGCTGGCGGTCAGCTGGTGCAGGGACTTGGTAATCAGGTGCGCGAGAACAAGAGCGCTGAGGACGGCGAGCACCACGACGGCGCCTGAAACCGCGAGGCCCTCGAGCAGGGCGGCGTTGGCGGTCGCCATCAGTTCGTCGAGAGGAGCGGCGACGACCACCCGATGCCCCGAAAGCAGCAAGGCCGAGGCTAGTGGCGTCACCACGACGAGATAGGTGCGATCGCCGACATCGACAAAGCTTGGCTTGCCCGGGGCGGGCGGGTTGAGGCGGATGCTTTCGATGAGCGGATCGTTTTGCGGCGCAGCGACCGGGTCGTACTTCTGTTTTGCCGCCATGATGCGGCGCATCATGGCGGGGTCGGAGTGGATGATTGGCCGTCCGACCGCGTCGAGAATGAATGAAACGGAACCGTCGGTGAGCCGCTCGCGCGACAGGAAGTCTGTAATCGTGTCGAGAACGACGTCTGCGCCGATGACGATCTTTCCGTTTCCGTGATGGGCTTGCGATATCGTCATTCCGAGCTTGCCGGTCGTGGCCATTTCGTAAGGCCCGGTCGAGACCGGAGCCTTCCCGTCGACGGCGGCCTGATACCAGGGGCGAGTTTGCGGATCGAAGCCGGTTGACGTCAGCCGGCGCTCGGCGAACTGCATGCCGGCTGCATCGAGGAAAAGGACGCGGTTGACTGACTTTCCTTCGGCATCCTTTTCCATCGAGCGTACGGCAATCGCTGCGCCGCGCGGCGCGTCGAGCGCCATGCGCCACGCCGGCATTGCCAGATCGACGAGCTGGAAGAACGCACCGTCCGGATAGCCGACATAGACGCCATCGATATGCGGAGATCGCATGATGCCTTCACGCAGGATCGCGATCTTGTCGTTCACGCGCTCCGGCGGGGGCACGAGGAAGGAATTGGCGACCGATGATACCAGGCCGACCAGTGCCGACGTGTCGCCGGAAAGGACCCCGAGCCGGTCGACGAGACGACCGACGAAGGCGTGCATGTTAGCCTCGGCGTCTTCGATCGCCGCACTGCGCGAACGGCGGTAGTCGAGGCCAACCAGCGTCGCCGACACGACGATGAGCATGGCAACCATTACGAGGGCAAACAGCGACCGGAGAGAATGCGTCCAGATCGCGGGATGCCTGTTCTCGTCAGAGCCGCGCATGCGTCTGTGTCCCCGTCAGTACGTTTGCCGTCGATCTTTGCAGCATTGCACGGCCTTTGCATAGAACTTGTTAATTGGCCAGTCGTAGCAGTTGAGCAGACTAAATATTGCCTTGGATCGCCCCGTAATAGGTAAGCAATTGCTTACCAGACATTATGTGAGCTCCTGCGTCATCCGGTGAACCGGCGATGATCGGTTGCCCCACTCGGAACAAGATCGGACTTAATAGTTCAAACCACGCTTCTGCCGCTCGAGCGACGGCGGCAATCGACTTCCGCGAAAGACCGGGCCACCGTCGCCCTCGCGGCATTTGTAGACCGTGTCGTAGCCCGGTCCGCGTGACGACTCGAAGGGCGCCCAGCGGTCTACGAAGACCTGCTCGCAAGCCACCCTCGGCGGATCCCGCAATGGATCCTCGGCGCGGACGCCCGGAAGGTCATAGTAGGCCTGGGCGAACTGTTGCGCGCTTTGTGCCGCGAGCGCGGCGCCTGTCGAGAGTCCCAGCAGGAAGGCGGTGCAGGCAGGCACCCGGACGGATCGAAGCGAAATCATGCTCTCGGACTTTCTCAAGAAGGGGATCGGTAAGACCGGAGGGGAGAACGTACGGTATTGCCTCCAGCAAACTTGCGCTATAGGCCAACTGTGTTCCAATTCACTTGGCTAGTTGATCTGGGGATTTTCGATGGCGAATGCAATACGATTCCACGAAGGCGATATTTCCGCGGCCGATGCGGCCCGCTACACGGGCGCTATCGCCATCGATACGGAAACGCTCGGCCTCGTTCCCCGCCGCGACCGGTTGTGCGTGGTGCAGCTTTCACCGGGTGACGGCACCGCCGACGTGATCCGCATTGCTGCCGGGCAGAGGGAAGCGCCGAACCTCGTTGCAATGCTCGCCGATCCGACGCGCCAGAAGATCTTCCACTTCGGCCGATTCGATATCGCCGTGCTCTTCCACACCTTCGGCGTCACTGCGACACCGGTTTTCTGCACCAAGATCGCCTCGCGGCTGACGCGCACCTACACCGACCGGCACGGGCTCAAGGATAATCTCAAGGAACTGCTCGACGTCGATATTTCCAAGCAGCAGCAGTCATCGGACTGGGCCGCCGACATCCTTTCGCCGGCACAGCTCGAATACGCCGCTTCCGACGTGCTGTACCTGCATGCGCTGCGTGACAAGCTGACGGCGCGCCTCCTGCGCGATGGCCGCATGGAGCATGCCGAAGCCTGCTTCGCCTTCCTGCCGACACGTGCAAAGCTCGACCTGCTCGGCTGGGAGGAAACGGATATCTTCGCGCATAGCTGACCTTCACGGCGTCAGCCACAGGACGGCGGCGTAGCGTGCGGCCTTGCCGAGCGTCACGAAGACGAGAAACAGCGTGAGCGGGGTCCTCAGCAGCCCGGCGACGAGCGTGAGCGGATCGCCGACGACCGGCAGCCAGGAAAAAAGCAGCACGGGTCTGCCATAGCGCTGAAAGAGCGCCTCGGCCTTTCGCCGCGCGGGCGGCGAAACCGGAAACCAGCGGCGGTGCTCGAAACGGATGAGAAAGCGGCCGAGCGCGAAATTGACAACGGCGCCAAGCACGTTACCCGCGGTAGCCGCCAGGAAGAGCGCTGTGCGGCTCGTCTCGCCCGCAAGCGCCGCCGCGACGATCGCTGCCTCCGAAAGGCCGAAGAGCAAGGTCGCCGACAGGAAGGCCGCGGCAAAAATGCCGGAAAGCATACCGAAGTCCAGGCTCAGCTCCCGTCGACATGGCCGAGATCGCGCTCCGGCCCGATGCACCCATGCTTCCACGGCGCGCGGCGTCAGCAAATCCGCTGCACACACCACCGCCACCAAAGCGTTCAGATCGCTGATGCCCACCCTCATTATTCGAAAATCCGCACAGCCTGTGCGGGTTGTATCAGGTAGTCGCACAGTCGAACAACGCCTATCTGCATTTCGTCAGATAGGGGGAAAGATCATGACCATCAAAGACCAAACTGGAACCTTCAAGCTGGGCAACCGCACCCTGAAACGTGTTGGCTATGGCGCAATGCAGCTCGCCGGGCCCGGCGTGTTCGGCCCGCCCAGGGACCACGACGCGGCAGTGGCCGTGCTGCGCGCGGCCGTGGATGCCGGGGTGGACCACATCGACACCAGCGACTTCTATGGCCCGCATGTCACCAATCGATTGATCCGCGAGGCACTCGCGCCCTATCCCGACGACCTCGTTATCGTCACGAAGATCGGCGCCCGACGCGGTGAGGATGGAGCGTGGCTCCCGGCCTTTTCAAGGGAGGAATTGAAGCAGGCGGTGCATGATAACCTGCGCAATCTCGGGATCGACGTACTGGAGGTGGTGAACCTCCGCATCATGTTCGATGCGCACGGCCCTGCTGAGGGGTCGATCGAGGCACCGCTTGCCGCCTTGGCCGAGCTTCAGCAACAGGGTCTGGTGCGCCATATTGGGCTGAGCAACGTTACGGCTGCGCAGGTTACGGAAGGACGCCGGATCTGCGACATCGTCTGCGTGCAGAACCACTATAATCTGGCGCATCGCGCAGATGATGCCCTGATCGACGATCTCGCTCGCGACGGCATCGCCTACGTCCCTTTCTTCCCGCTTGGCGGGTTCACTCCATTGCAGTCGTCCACCTTGTCCGATGTCGCAAAGCGCCTGGACGCGACGCCGATGCAGGTCGCACTCGCATGGCTGCTTCATCGCGGGCCCAACATTCTTCTGATCCCCGGCACCTCGTCCGTCGCGCATCTGCATGAGAACATCGCCGCGGCCGACATCGCTCTCTCGGATGATGCGCTCAAGGCACTGGACGACATGGCGGAAGGCTCCAGCTTCGGCTAGCAATCCGAGGCTCGAACGCGATCGCACTTTTTCGCAAACGGCTTTCTTAGGCTCCCGGCGACTACGCTCCTCAGGCGCCTCGAATGCCACTCCGAACGTCGCCGTGATAGCGCTGGAGCAACTGGCTCAGCTCCTGTCGACGTGGCCGAGATCGCGCTCCGGCTCGATCACGTCGCGGATCCGCTGCTTCAACTCCTTCGGCCCGGGGAAGCCGCCGTCGCGCTTGCGTTCCCAGACGAGCCCGCCATCGACGCGGATCTCGAAATTGCCGCCGGTCCCGGGGATCAGCGCGACTTCGCCGAGCGAATCGCCAAAGGTCGACAGCAGCTCCTGCGCCATCCAGCCGGCGCGAAGCAGCCAGTTGCATTGGGTGCAGTAAAGGATCGTGACGCGAGGCTTTTCACTCATCTCATGCTTCCTGTTTTGCATTAGATTCAAACATATCGGCGCGTCGGGGTCACAACAACGGGGCTTTCACGGACAGATCACATACATGTCAACTTTTAGAGTCATGTTTTTATCGGAGGGAGCCTTGAATTGCGAACGGCGCCCGGCGAGAGAATTGCTGCAGTGCAACCGATTCCAGAGGAAATCATGACCGACACCACCGCTACGACCGACCGCCCGCGTGCGATCCTGCCGGCACTCGAAAAGATCTACCTGCCGCTCGACACCTTCGCCGAGACGCTGCTGCGCGTCCTCGCGGGTGCGCTGCTCGTCACCCACGGTTACGGCAAGATCATCAATCCCTTTGGTGCCGTCGGCATGGTGGAAGGCCTGGGCTTTTATCCGGGCGTCTTCTGGTCGCCGCTCCTCTCTGCCACCGAATTCTTCGGCGGCATCTTCATCGCCGTCGGCTTCCTGACCCGCCCTGCCGCGTTCGCGGCCACCATCGTGCTGCTGGTCACCGTCTATTTCCATGGCATCGTGCAGGGCCAGGGGCTCGGCGGCGCCGAGAAATCGATCCTTTGGGCTGCAATCACCTTCTTCTTTGCCGTTCGTGGCGCCAACAGCCAGTCGGTCGACGCCAAGCTCGGCAAGCAGTTCTGATCTCTTGCCTTTTGACGCGGCCGCTCGTCGGCCGCGTCTCGCCTTCTCACGATCAATATTATCGGGCGACGCTGCGGATCGTCATGCGATGCGCCTTTCCCGCCCGGTCGAGCCAGTCGATCGACTGTCCGACGGAAAGGCCGATCAGCGCCGCGCCGATCGGCGTCAACACCGAAATCCTGCCCGCTTCGATGTCGGCTTCGCCGGGATAGACCAGGGTCACTTCCTTCGCAAAACCATTGTCGGCATCGAAGGCGACGGTCGAGCCCATCTGCACGCTGTCCTTCGGCAAATCATGTGCGGCGACGCGCGCCCGTTCGAGTTCCGAAAGCAGCGCTTCGGCGACGTCGGGTAGGCGGTCGAGTGCCGACGTGGCGAGTGCTGTAAGGCGCGCATGGTCTTCGGCATTGATGACGATCGGTGGAAGTTTGTTGCGGTTTGCTGTGTCCGCCATGATGATATCCGTGCTTGTGCGCATGGCTGCCTACGCGCGTGTTTCCTCGAATCCGAATTTGAGGAAACATGCAGCAATTCAGAGTGCCGCAGCGTGCTTGCGCGCCTAACACGGCGCGCGGCGCTGCAGAGGCGCCATGATCGCGATTGTTCCTGTGAAATGTTTTTTGCGCTCGCCGCACTTTAAGTCTGTGGATGGCCGCAGACGGTCTCGATGCGAAAGGCTCCCCTTCCCCGGAGAGCGCACGCGTCCGGGCCGGGGTCAAGTTCCTGCGATAGGGCAGACCCTGAAAGAACAACAGAAATGGATCGCAAGCGTCGACATGGCCCAAAGGTCGGAAAGTTCGCCGACGAAGTCAAGGCCGGCGATCGTCTCTTGAACGGTAGCGGCGGCCGTGGTCAACCTAGCCCGGCGGCACGCCGGTGGGCTTTCGAGCTCCCGCCGCCATGCGATCTCGTGATCGAGGAGGTTTGGTCATGAACGAAGCGATCGAGGGCGGCTGCTTTTGCGGGCGCATCCGCTACCGGTTGAAGGCGCGCCCGATGTTCGTCCATTGTTGCCACTGCAGCGATTGCCAGCGGCAGGTGGGAAGCGCTTTCGCGATCAACGGCCTCGTCGAGGCGGAAAACGTCGAGCTGCTCAAGGGCGAGCCCGTGATGGTCACCTTGCCGACCGACAGCGGCCGCCCGCACGACGTCTATCGCTGTCCCGACTGCCAGTCGGCGCTCTGGAGCGACTACGGCCGGCGCAAATGGCTTTCTTTCGTGCGCGTCGCAACGCTCGACCGGCCGTCGGATTTTCCGCCGCACGTGCACATCTATACGCGCTCGAAACTCGACTGGGTGGTGCTGCCGGCGGGCGCCAAGGCTTTCGAGGAATATTACGACATGCAGGCGCTGTGGCCGAAGGAGAGCCTGGAGCGGCGCGCTCGTGCACACGCCAAGGCGAATGGGTAGACGCGGCCATGACCGGAAGCGAGCGTGAAAAGATGGGGGCAGGCGCGTGGTATCGCTGCCTCGATCCGGAATTGGATGAATTGCGCGCCCGCGCCCGCAGGGCGATTCACCAGCACAACATCCTGCCGCCGGACGAGCGTGGCGGCCTGGCCCCGGCCTTGCGGGCGCTCTTTGCCGATGTGGCCGCCGACGTCTTCGTCGAGGCGCCGTTTCATTGTTCCTACGGCCTGAACATAAGGCTCGGCGACCGCGTCTACCTAAACGCCGGCTGCACCATCCTCGACAGCGCGCCGGTCGTCATCGGGAGCGATACGATGCTCGGACCGGGCGTACAGATCTATTGCGCCGAACACCACAAGGACCCGGCGCTTCGCCGTGAGGGGCTGGAAATCGCCCGCCCCGTGACGATCGGCGAAAACGTCTGGATCGGCGGCGGCGCGATCATTCTCGCCGGCGTGACGATCGGCGACGGGGCGATCGTGGGCGCTGGTGCGGTGGTGACGCGGGACGTGGCCCCGGGCGCGACGGTGGTGGGGAATCCGGCGCGGGTGGTTGGCGGCACATAATGGGCAGATGACTTCGGGGGGCGCTTACCGCTCTTCCTGCCACAACGCGCAGCGCCGTCCCGTTGTCCGGCACGTCAACCCTTCCGCTCGTCATTCTCGGGCTTGACCCGAGGATCCAAGCACAAGCGTTCACCAAAGCTCAAAATACAGATCACGCCAGTCCGGATTCATCTTCTCAATGAGTTCGATCTTCCACTGCCGGTACCAGCGTTTGAGCGATTTCTCGCGCTGAATGGCGGTGCCGATCTGCAAGTGTTCCTCGTACCAGACGAGCCGGTTGCAGCCATATTTCGATGCAAAACCGGACGTCAGCCCCTCGTGATGCTCGAAGACACGGCGCTCGACGTTTGACGTAACGCCGATGTAAAGCGTTCCTCGCTTGTGATTCGTGACGATGTAGACGTATCCGGTCGTGTGCGGAGGATGCTTGCGCATGGATCCTCGGGTCAAGCCCGAGGATGACGGTGGGAACTGGTCGAAGATGCCAACGTCTTGTGGCGCCGGTACCGCGCTCTTTGCCGCCGCGAAGGCACACGCTCGCGAGGCTGGCCTTGAGGCGATTAATGCCACGATCCGCGCCGACAATGCCGGAGGGCTGGCCTACTACGCAAAAATGGGCTTCATCGATTACAAGGTCGAGAAAGCGGTGCCGCTGAAGGATGGCCAGCCGGTCGACCGCATATCGAAGCGGTATCTGCTTGCGGTGTGATAGAGCGCCTCAGAAGCCTTGGAATGCGAAATCCGTGGCGGCGACAATGTCGTCGCGCAGGCTCGACAGATCCGTGACCATCTCATCGAGGTCACCCACTGAAATCGCAGCCAGGAGATGGATAGCGATGACGTAGGCGTCCCCGCCGATGGTCACGCGTGGATTGAGACGCGACATCACGTGACCGATGTCGGACACCGGAAGAAGCGGCGCGACGATTCGGGTCTTCAGTGCATCGAAAAGGTCGGCCTGGAGATCGACCACCAATGTTTCGGCATGCTTCAAACGATAGACATGAAAGCGGGACATCAGAACTGCCGGTGTTTCGCCAGTGGCAGTCCACGCTTTTCGACCAGGGCGTTGGCATCGGCGATCGCTTTCGCGTTCTCGATACGCCATAGCTTTTCCCGTTCGGTCTTGATCGCTTGCGCGATGCCTTCTTCCGCCGCGCGCGAAACGTTGATCTTCAGATCGCGTGCGGTTGAAAGCAAATCGCCGTCGAGGGAGAGATTGGTTGGGCGCCGTGCGGTTGATCGTGTCATATTCGTTCCCATGAAGATGCGCACATTATATGCGCATCTTCATGGGAAGAAAACAGTCACTCATCGCCCATCTTCAACGCCGCGATAAACGCTTCCTGCGGGATCTCCACCTTGCCGAACTGGCGCATGCGCTTCTTGCCTTCCTTCTGCTTTTCCAGAAGCTTGCGCTTGCGGGTGGCGTCGCCGCCGTAGCATTTCGCCGTCACGTCCTTCCGGAGCGCCCGCACGGTTTCGCGGGCGATGATGCGGCCGCCGATTGCGGCCTGGATCGGGATCTGGAACATGTGCTGCGGGATCAGATCTTTCAGCTTTTCGCACATGACGCGGCCGCGCTTTTCCGCGGCCGAGCGGTGGACGAGCATCGACAGCGCATCGACCGGCTCGCCGTTGACGAGGATCGACATCTTGACGAGGTCGCTCTCGCGATAGTCCGAGAGGTTGTAGTCGAACGAGGCATAGCCCTTGGAGATCGACTTGAGGCGATCGTAGAAGTCGAAGACCACTTCGTTGAGCGGCAGGTCGTAGGTCAGCATCGCCCGGTTGCCGACATAGGTCAGTTCCGTCTGGATGCCGCGTCGGTCCTGGCATAGCTTCAGGATGCCGCCGAGATATTCGTCCGGCGTCAGGATCGTGGCCCGGATCCAGGGTTCGCGGAACTCGGAGATCTTGACGACATCCGGCATGTCGGCCGGATTGTGCAGTTCCTTCTCGGTGCCGTCGGTCATGGTCAGCTGATAGACGACCGAGGGCGCGGTCGCGATCAGGTCGAGGTCGAACTCGCGCGACAGCCGTTCCTGGATAATTTCGAGATGCAGGAGCCCGAGGAAGCCGCAGCGGAAGCCGAAACCGAGGGCGGCGGAGGATTCCATTTCGAAAGAGAACGAGGCGTCATTGAGCCTGAGCTTGCCCATGGCGCCGCGCAGTTCCTCGAAATCGGCGGCATCGACCGGGAAGAGACCGCAGAAGACGACCGGCTGCGCCGGCTTGAAGCCTGGCAGCGCCTCCGACGTCGGGCGCTTGTCTTCGGTGATCGTATCGCCGACACGGGTATCGGCCACTTCCTTGATCGAGGCGGTTATGAAGCCGATCTCGCCCGGGCCGAGCGAATCCATCGCCACCATCTTCGGCGTCAGCACGCCGACGCGCTCGATCGTGTATTTCGCGCCGGTGCCCATCATGCGGATCGTCTGGCCCTTGGTCAGCACGCCGTCGATGATGCGCACGAGAACCATGACGCCGAGATAGGTGTCGTACCAGCTGTCGACGAGCAGCGCCTTCAGCGGCGCCTTTTCGCCGCCCGAACTCTTCGGCGCCGGCAGCTTCTGGACGATTGCTTCGAGCACGTCCGGAATGCCGAGGCCGGTCTTGGCCGAGATCAGCACGGCGTCGGAAGCGTCGATGCCGATCACTTCCTCGATCTGTTCCTTGATCCGCTCCGGCTCGGCCGCAGGCAGGTCGATCTTGTTGAGCACGGTGACGAGTTCGTGGTTGTTGTCGATCGCCTGATAGACGTTGGCGAGCGTCTGGGCTTCGACCCCCTGGCTGGCGTCGACGACGAGCAGCGAGCCCTCGCAAGCCGAAAGCGAGCGCGAGACTTCATAGGCGAAGTCGACGTGGCCGGGCGTGTCGATGAGGTTCAGCACATAGGTCTCGCCGTCATTGGCCTTGTAGTGCAGGCGCACGGTCTGGGCCTTGATGGTGATGCCGCGCTCGCGTTCGATATCCATGCTGTCCAGCACTTGCTCGGACATTTCGCGCTCGGCAAGACCACCGGTCGACTGGATCAGCCGGTCGGCAAGCGTCGATTTGCCATGGTCGATATGGGCCACGATCGAGAAGTTGCGGATATGCGACAGGGGCGTCTTGGAAGATGTTGTGCTCATGGGCCGCATATAGCAGCGCGATCAGGCGGCGCAAAGCGGGAAATGAAGGCTTTGTTCACTATGTTTTGGCCGCTCCCGCCGCCTATTCGGAGCGGGCTTCCGCCTCTATCAGTGCGCCGGCATTCGGCACCTGCGCGCTCTTGAGTTCGAAACCTTCGCAGAGTTGCGGCGGTACTCTTTCGCGGCTGCGCAGGCGCAACAGCACGAAGGCGGCATAGAGGAGCGCCACCGCCATGGCGGCGTAAATGAAGGTGCGCTGCCCCAATGCCGGCGTCAGGATGGTGACAAGCATCGGAACGATGGTTGCCGACGTCGACCAGGCAACGAGCATGGTGCTGGCGAGCGGCACGAAATCAGACGGATCGGCGCGGTCGTTCGCATGCGCATTGGCGATCGAGTAGACCGTCTCGACCGCGCCGGCGAAGAGCGCGAAGACCAGCATCAGCAGGATGAGATTGGCGAAGGAAACGCTGAGCGCCGCAAGTCCGGCGGCGACGATCAGCGCGCAAGTGGCAATCAAGACAATGCGGCGATCGATACGGTCGGAGAGCGCGCCCATCGGATACTGGATGAACATCAGCCCGAACTGCATGACGAACATCAGCGCCGCTACATCTTTCTGGCCGACATCGTTGGCGGCGGCATAGATCGGCGTGAAGCCCTGCACGACCATGGAAAGGCCGCCGGCCGCAAGGATACCGACGAAGGCGACGGGAGAATTCCGCCACGCCATCGGAATGTCGATGCTGACCTTGGCGGGCGCTGGCGGCGTCGGCAGGCGGGTGAGGCCGATCGGCAGGATCGCGATTGTGGTGAAGAAGATCGTGATGATCGGCGCGAGGTTGCCTTCCGCGGGGATCTGGCCGAAGAGCCAGGCGCCGGCGCCGAGGCCGATGACATAGGCCATGTAGAAAAGCGCCATCGCCTTGCCGCGCCAATGGTTTTCGCTAGCGTGGTTCAGCCAGCTCTGGCTGATGATGAAATTGGTATTGCCGGCGGCGCCGTAAAGGCAGCGTGCGAACACCCATAGAAGCGGATGGACGCCGAGGCTGATCATCAGCGCAGCGAGGATGACGAGGGCCATCGAACAGGAGAAGGCGCGCGCATGGCCGACGCGGCGGATGAGCGGTCCGGCGATCACGCAGCCGACGAGGCCGCCGAAGGCGATGGCGGTGACCGCTGCGCCAGGAACCCAGTCTGGCGCCTCGGACCGCGTCAGCACGAAGGGAACATAGGCGAGCATCATGCCGTTGCCGATCGCGACTGCCGTCATCGAGACGACGATGCTGGCGATCGACGTGAGCGAGGAAGGGGACCTGTACCTGGCTTCCGCGACGTCCATGCCGTCCCCCTCGACAAGCGATTTCTAAACTATTGAAGAAGAATGCTTTTGCGAACTAGCGCAGTTTCGCGACCATAGCGCCTGACGCGCCGCCATGTTGTCGTCAAAGCGGCATGGACGAAATTTATTTTGGCGGTTCGGTGGAGTCTTGACTCCACTATATGAGAAATGCAATCTCAGATAATGGAATACGTAAACGACCCCCTTGAACGGGCCATCGGCGAGCGGGTACGGCAACTGCGAAGCGAGCAAGCGCTGACCCTCGACGATCTCGCGACGCGCTCCGGCGTCAGCCGGGCCATGATATCGCGCATCGAACGCGGTGAAACGAGCCCGACGGCGCAGCTCCTGGCGAAGCTTTGCAGCGCGCTGGGCACAACGCTTTCGGCGCTTTTCACCTTCGAGGTGAAGGATGCCTCACCGGTCGCGCGGCGGGCGGATCAGCGGCTCTGGCGCGATCCGGAAAGCGGTTACCTGCGCCGGTCGGTTTCGCCGGAAGGCGTCGGCTCGCCGGTCGATATCGTGGAGGTCGAGTTTCCACCTCGGGCCCGGGTCGTCTTCGAGCGCCGGCCGGCGGACCGCGGCATCACGCAGCACCTCTGGCTCTTGTCGGGCCGGCTCGAACTGACGACGGAGGACGGACCCCATCTGCTCGACGCGGGCGACTGCCTCTTCATGGGGCTTGAGGAGGCGCATGTCTTTCACAATCCCTATGACGAGCCGGCCCACTACGCCGTCATTCTCTGTCGCACCAAGGTGTAGAGCCTTTCATGGTGAACTGGAAACAATTCTGTTGGCTCAAGCGGAGCGGAATGTTTGCTCGGCTGGCGCGCGTCGTAGCCAACGCATACGGCCAAGCCGGCCGAGCAAGCAGGTCGCCCGCTTCAGCCAACCCGAAGGGCCGGGCATCTTTGCGCCAGGATCAGAGGCGATCGCCTCGGCCGTACGTGCGGGTACGACGCTCGCCAATCGCCTCTGTCCTAACGCAAACCTGCTCCGGCAGAATGTTTCCAGTTCACCATGAAAGGCCCTAGCCATGCCTGAGATAAACATCCGTGTGCTCTGCGAAGAAGAAACCTGTGCCGCTCTGCCCGCGCTTGCCGAGATCCTTTCCGATTGCGTCGAGGGCGGCGCGTCGGTCGGGTTCATGCAGCCCTTCGCGCCGAAGGATGCCTTGCCTTTTTGGGAGGCGGTTTGCGCTTCCGTCGCGCGAGACGAAACGGTGCTGATCGTTGCCGATGTGGATGGCCGCTTGGTTGGTACCGTTCAACTCGGCATCGGCACGATGCCCAACCAGCCGCACCGCGCCGACATCAAGAAGCTGCTTGTCCGCCGGGATGCGCGCGGTCTCGGTCTCGCGCGCCGGTTGATGGAGAAAGCGGAAACCGAGGCCGTGAAGCGCAGCCGGCGCGTGCTCGTGCTCGACACCGCGACCGGTGAGCCGGCGGAGGCGATTTATGAGCGCCTGGGCTGGATGCGCGCCGGCGTCGTCCCCGATTACGCGCTGATGCCGGACGGCCGCTATTGCGGTACGACCTTCTTCTACAAGCATCTCGCGCTATAGAGTAGTTCCAGGCGTGCAACGGTTATCCGCCTGAAATTGCGCCGTTTCTAACCGGGGATGGCCGCAAGCGTCTGTTTCCACCAGGCGACGGTCTGTTCGATACCCTGCCGCAATGAGACACGGGCCTTCCAGTCGATGAGTTCCTCCGCCAAGGCGGGCGACGGGCACAGGTCGACGTCTCTCGATCTGTCGGAGGGATGGAAGTCGACAAGTGCCGGGTCGGCGCCGGTTGCAGCAAGGATCGCCAAGGCTGTCTCACGCATCGTCGGTGCATGGCCCGAGGCGATGTTGACAATCGATCCACCACGCGCCGGCGTTTCTGAAAGACGGTGCAGGGCATCGACCGCGTCGTCGACAAAAAGCAAATCGCGACGCTCGCTCGGGCGGCGCACAGTGAAGCGTTCACCGGCGAGACAACGTCGAATCAGTGACGGAATGAGGAACTCCTCCGATTGGGAAGGCCCGTAGATGAGTGAAAGCCGCGCCGTGACGACGGGGAAAGGAAGCCGCGGTTGCAGGGCCTCGACGTAATGTGCACCGGATACCAGTCCGGCGGCATAGGTCGTACTCGGCCTTTCTCGTTGCCACTCCGCATGCGGAGTGGGCGCTCTGCCGTAGGCTGCCAGGGACCCGGTACGAATGAAGATCCGCGGTGCCGCACGCGCTTCGGCCGCTGCCGCGATCATCGACAAAAGACCGAGCAAATCCTCCTTGACACTCCCGAAGGCATCGCCGAGCCCCGGCTCCTCCTTACGCCTGGTCGATACGGCGAGATGAAAGACGCAATCGGGCCTTGCCTCCGCAAAGCAGCGCTGAAGCGCTTCACGATCGTCGAGGTGCAGTAGGTGAAGTTGGATCCTGTCCTGCACCGACTGAAGACGGTGCAAGCTCGTCTGAGGACGAGCCAGCACGTGGACGTCGTGCCCAGCTTGAAGACAACGTTCGACCACATGCGACCCGATGAAGCCGCCGCCGCCAACGACCAATACGCTTCCCATGAGCCTTCCCTGGTTTCTCGCAGCGCCGATTATGGCCCGCCAGTTATTTTGGCGGCTTTCCGCCGCTCATGAAACGAAGAAGCTAGAGAGTCCTTCGCCGGCGGCAAGGGCCAGATAGGCGAGAACAGCGAAATAGACCGTTGTCGCGACGAGAAACAGATAACCAGCGGCCACCATCAGGCCGTCGCGCTGGATAATTCCGAGCGATAAGAGCAGGATCGCGATGCCGGGCAGTGTGTTCGACAGCGGGATCAGTCCGAGCGGAAACATCAGGAGCACGCCGCCGGCCATGATCATCAGGCCGTTGAAGCGGTTCATGAAGGCGCCCTGCGTCAGGAAGCGCAGTCTCGGTCGCACGAAGCGATCGAGCTTGGAGACGAGTGCCGCACCCTTTTTGAGAGTCGGCACCAGCTTCTCGGTCTCGATCTGCCGATCAAGGATGCGTTGCGGGAGCCAAGGCAGGCGATTGAGCGTGATCGCCAGCGAGATAAGGATGATTGCCGCACCGAACACGGTGCTGACGCCCGGAATCGAAACCGGAATCAAAAACGGCAGCGTCAGCAATGCGCAAAGCAGCAGAAAGCCTTGCTCGCCGATTCCGATCATAAGCTCGCGCAGCGTGATCGTACTGCCTCTGATCGAGGCGATCATGTCGTTCAGCGTGTCGCTGAGATTGCGTTCCGTGTCGCCGAACTCGATCGCCATGCTGTCGCCCCCGCTTGTCTGACCCCTTCCAGCGCCGTGCGTCTGAAGACGCACAAAGGTCGCTGCAAGGCTCTAATCTGCTGCATGGGTTTGTTCTTAAATCGGTTCCGATCAAGGAACCATGCAGTGGCCCATGTACCACAGGCATGTGAAGGATCGGTTAGCGGGTGCTCTGGACAGCAATGTGGCGGAGGCCGGCCATTTTGTCAGGCTGCCGGGGCCGTTGCCGGCGTACAACACTAAGCTGCACATTGCTGGTTGCAGCGTGAATGGAATGCCTCTTCATCTTCCTGCCTTAATCGATAGTATGAAGCAATTTCGAGCACCAATGGGGACAATCGATTCGATGATCAAGAAATGCGCCATCCTGGCCATTGCGGCCGTTTACCTTTCCGGATGCACCACTACCGATCCCTACACAGGCGAGCAGAAGATGTCGAATACGGCCGGCGGTGCACTGCTCGGCGCGGGCCTTGGTGCGGCAACCGGCCTTCTGGTCGGCGGCAGCGCCGCGGGACGACGTGATGCCGCGCTTGTCGGCGCCGGTATTGGCGCGCTCGGCGGCGGCCTTGTCGGCAACTACATGGACCAGCAGGAATCGGAACTGCGCGCCCAGTTGCAGGGCACGGGCGTGTCGGTGACGCGTGCGGGCGACCGCATCATCCTCAACATGCCGTCGAACATCACCTTTGCGACCGACCGCGACCAGGTGGTACCGGACTTTTATTCGACGCTCGACTCGGTTGCGATCGTGTTGCGCAAGTTCAACCGGACGCTGATCGACGTCGACGGCCACACCGATTCGACCGGCAGCGCCGCCCACAACCAGGCTCTCTCCGAGCGCCGCGCAGCTTCGGTTGCCAACTTCCTCGGCGGCCGCGGCATCGACCAGCGCCGCATCTCGACCATGGGTTATGGCATGGAGCGGCCGATTGCATCGAACGCCACCGAGGCCGGCCGTGCGCAAAACCGCCGTGTCGAAATCTCGATCGCGCCGATCAAGCAGGGCTGATCCGCGCAACAACGGATAAAACAAAGGGCCGCCGGCACGCCGCGCGGCCCTTTTTTTCTGCTGCATGCCGCGGTTCGAGTTCGCGACTCTAATGCATTTCTTGGTTCTGCATATGTCGGTTCGCGCTTCCGCCAACCGCCCTCCGGGCAGAGACAATGCCCAAGGCCGGGGCGAGTGCGAAGAGCCCGAAGAGCCAGATCGCGGCCGAGGCGGTGCCCTCCGTCGTGCCCTCGCCTATACCGGCAAGGTTGGCTGTCATGCCGGCAAGTGCGGCGCCGAGGGATGCGGCGAAGAGCTGGATCGTCGTGATCGACGCTGCCGCCTTTTCCTCTTCGCCAGCCGGTGCGGCAGCGTAGACGGCCGTGACGATGTGCGGCCATGCGAGCCCGATGCCGAAGCCGACCGCAGCGATCCCGAGGCACAGCGGCACCGCGATCGCGGCGATGCCAGCCGAGATGATCGGCATGAAAGCGGCGATGGTCAGGAGACCGACGAGGCCGAAGAACGGGCCGGCGGTAATCGTCTTGCGCGCCCGGTGGCCCTCCCAGTGGGCGCTGGTCATCGAGCCGGCTGTCCAGCCGAGCGCCATCAGGGCGGCGATATAACCGGCAACGAGGGGAGACTGTTCGTGCAGTTCCTGCAACAGATAGGCAACGTAAATCTCCGGCTGCATGCCGATCATCGCCAATGCAATGGTGGCATAGAGCGCCGCCAGCGGCGAGCGAGGGCTGAGCGCGCCCCGCGGCAACAGTTGGGCAGCCGCGCGTCGTTCGCTGGCGATGAGCACTGCAAAGAGAACGAGCGCGGCACCGACCCCGGCGATCTGTTCGGCGGTCGCCGTAAGGGTTCCGCTCACCGACAGTACCAGGACGATGCTGACAAGAAGCGTGAGCTGCATCAGCGGCAGCGGACCGCGCGCGCCCGAGGTCGTCCGCGGCAGGGTCGAGAGGGCGAGGGTCGCGAGCACTGCAGTCAGCGGCAGCAGCGACCAGAAGGCAGACCGCCACGCGCCAAATTCGGCAAACACGCCGCCGACGGCCGGGCCAACGAGCGTCGCCGTGCCCCAGGTGGCGGATATGAGCCCAATAGCGCGGGCCCAGAGTGCGGCCGGGAAAACCATCCGGATGACGCCATAGGCCAGCGCGTAAAGAAGCCCCCCGCCGAAGCCCTGAATGGAGCGGCCGGCGAGCAGCAATGCCATGCTTGGCGCCACGGCGCAGGTGAGCGAGCCAAGTCCGAAGACCAGTGCAGCGACGGCGTAGGCTCCCCCGGCGCCAGCCCGATTGAGGAGGCGCACCGAGAGCGCTGCACCGAGGATGGACGCGGCCACGAAAAGCGTCGTGCTCCAGGCATAGTAGTCGAGCCCGCCGATGTCCCGCACGATGGATGGCATGACGGTCGTGACGATGTAGATGTTGAGCGCGTGAAGCGCGACGCCGCCGCTGAGCACAAGCGAGTGGATGGCGTTTCCGCCGGAAAAAAGGGTGAACCAGCCGGCATCGGATGCGGCCGAAGCGTTCTTGGTCTTGTCGAGCATGTGGGCCTCGTTGATCGGCAACCGTTTCAATGGACGGTCGCGTCGTCAAGATGAGCGAGCTTGTCCGGATTGCGGACGATGAAAATATCGGCGACGCCGCCGTCGTTGTCGTAGCCGAACGAAACCGTTGCGGCGATATCGCCGCCTTCGCTGCGCAGGAGGATGCCGCGTCCGCCGTTGAGCTCGGCGGTTTCCCACCGGTAATGCGACCAGTATTCGGTGAGCCGCTCGGTGATGAAGGCCAAGACGGTCTCCTTGCCGGAAAGGATGCCGAGCACGGTCGCGGCCTTGCCGCCGCCATCTGCAGTGAGCTTCACGTCAGCCGACAGCAGCGCCGAAAGGCCGGCGATGTCGCCGCCTCGTATGGCGCCGTGGAAGGCTGCAAGGAGTTCCTCCTGGCGTTCGCGCGGCGTGGTATGCCGGGTCCGGACCACGCCGATATTGGATTTCGCGCGTGATACCAGCTTGCGCGTGGCGGCCTCCTGCATGTCGAGCGTTTCGGCAATCTCGTCATAGGGTTGGCCGAAAATCTCATGCAACAGGTAGGCAGCCCGCTCCTTGGGCGTCAGCCGTTCGAGCATCAGCAGGAATGCGGTCGTGAGCGAGGAGGTGAGCGCGAGCTTCTCCTCCACGTTGTCGTCGCTTGCGGTGTGGATCGGTTCCGGCAGCCACGCACCGACATAGTCGACGCGTTTGCGGTGCGCGGACTTGAGCAGGTCGAGGCAGCGGCGGGTGCAGGCCGTGGTGAGCCAGGCGGCCGCACTTTCGATCGCGGAATGGTCGGCCGCCTGCCATTTCAGGAACGTGTCCTGCACGGCATCCTCGGCATCGGCACGCGAACCCAGGATACGATAGGCGAGGCCGAGGAGGCGGGGTCGCGCCTCCTCGAACATGCCGCTCTTGTCGCTGCGAACCATGTCAGTGCCTCGAAATCTGGATGCGGTTCCAAAGGTTGATCATCGCCACGGTCGAAGTGATGACGCTGATCTCGTTGTCGCTGAAGTGCGCGCGAAGCCGAGCACGCAGGCTTGCGAAATCCGTCCGGGGCTCGAGTTCTGTCAGAGCCTCGGTCCAGGCGAGGGCGGCCTTTTCGCGCTCGGAGAAATCGCCGACCTGATCCCAGACGATGATGCGGTCGAGCCGTTCGCTCGTCTCGCCGTCGGCACGGGCTTCTTTCGTATGCATCTTCACGCAGAAGCCGCAACGGTTGATCTGCGAGGCACGAAGCTGGATGAGGTGATGGATCGTGCGGTCGAGGCCGTGGCCGTCCATTTTCGTGTGCACGTCGGCAAGCGCGTCGAGCACATCCGGGATTTCCTGTTCATAGCGCACGGCTTTGATATCGGTCATGGTCTGTCTCCATCACTGGGTGTCAATTGATGCATTCGATCAGTTGACGATTGACCATGGGCGCCTGTGACGCGGGTTCGAAATCTTTTTCGGGAAGTCATCCCTTGGGCGGATAGGCGTGCTCGTTTCCGCGGAAATCGGTAACAGTGTAGCAGCCGCCCCCTTCCGCCGCGATCGTGCTTGCGCTAACGACGGCCTTGCCGTGGCCGCCGGGGATATCGAGGATATAGGTCGGCTGGCAGAGGCCGGACACGCGACCGCGAAGCGCGGTGACGAGGGTTTGGCCCTCCTCGATCGACAGCCGGAAATGGCCGGTGCCAGGGGCGAGATCGGGGTGATGCAGATAATAGGGCTTGATCCGCGTTTCGACGAAGGCGCGCATCAGCTCCGCAAGCACGGCCGCATCGTCGTTGACGCCCTTGAGCAGCACCGACTGGCTGACCATCACGATGCCGGCGTCGATGAGGCGGGCCGAAGCGGCGCGCGCCTCGGGCGTCAGCTCGCGCGGGTGGTTGGCATGCAGCGCCACATAAGTCGCCTTGCCGCTCGCCTTCAATGCCGCGGCGAGATCGGCGTCGACGCGCTCCGGTTCGACGACGGGTACGCGCGTGTGGAAGCGGACGATCTTGACATGGTCGATCGCGCCGAGCCGCTCCATGATTTCGCCCAGCCGACGAGGCGAAAGCACCAGCGGATCGCCGCCGGTGAGGATCACCTCCCAGATTTCGGCATGGTCCGCAATGTAGGCGATCGCGGCGTCGAGCTCGCCAGGCGTCAACGTGCCCAGCCCCTGCGGCCCGACCATTTCGCGACGGAAACAGAAGCGGCAATAGACCGGACACACATGTACCGCCTTGAGCAGCACGCGGTCGGGATAACGGTGAACGATCCCGGCAACCGGGCTGTGCGATCCGTCGCCGATCGGATCGGCGCGCTCTTCCGGCGTGAGCGTCAGCTCGGCTGCGTCCGGCACGAACTGCCGGGCGATGGGGTCGTCCTTGTCCTGGTGGTCGATGAGATCCGCAATTGCCGGGCTGATCGAAACGGCGTAGCGCGACGCGACATGCGATATCGCCTCTTCGTCCGCCGGCGCGATAAGACCGGCATCCACGAGCTCACGCGCTGTTCTGATGGAGCGCTGCATCGTCATGCGCTGGCCTCCGCGACCGGCGCCCAAAGCACCTGATCGATGCGCGAGGCGCCCGTCGCCAGCATCACCAGGCGATCGAAGCCGAGAGCGATGCCGCTCGCCTCGGGCATGATCGCGAGAGCCGACAGGAAGTCTTCGTCGAGAGGATAGGTTTCTCCGTAGACGCGCGCCTTCTCCGCCATTTCGAGTTCGAAGCGGCGGCGCTGCTCCGCGGCATCAGTCAGTTCGCCGAAGGCATTGGCAAGCTCGACACCGCAGGCGTAAAGCTCGAACCGTTCGGCGACGCGACGGTCCTGTGCCGTCGGCCTGGCGAGCGCCGCCTCGGCGACCGGATATTCGTCGAGGATCGTCGGCCGGCCGAAGCCGAGATTGGGTTCGACCTTTTCCACGAGCACGCGGCTGAAGAGGTCAGCCCAGGTGTCATCGTCGGCGACGCGCAGGCCTGAAACCCTCATCGCCGCCGCCAACTGGTCGCGATCCGTCTCGCCGTCCCCGGCGATCGAGGCGAGCAGGTCGATGCCCGCAAAGCGATCGAAGGCTTCGGCCAGCGAAAGCCGCTCGGGTTCGATAAACGGGTCCGTCGTTCTGCCTTGATAGGTGAGGGATCGTGTGCCTGTCGTCTCGGCGGCGAGCGCGAGGATTTCGCCGCAGTCGCGCATCAGCGCCTCATAGCTCTCGCCGGCGCGATACCATTCGAGCATGATGAATTCGGGATGGTGCAGCGGCCCGCGCTCCCGGTTGCGGTAGACATGGGCAAAACAGGCGATGCGCTTCTCTCCTGCCGCCAGCAGTTTCTTGCAGGCGAATTCCGGCGAGGTGTGGAGATAAAGCGGCTGGGCGGAGCCGTCGTGGCCGAGCGCCTGCGTTGCAAAGGCATGCAGGTGAGCCTCGTTGCCCGGCGACACCTGCAGGCTCGCCGTATCGACCTCGACGAAATCGCGCTCGTCGAAATAACGCCGCAACGCCGATTGGATCCGGTTACGCCCGATCAGAAACGGGCGCCGGTCGGCATGGACATCCGGTGTCCACCAGGGAGAAGCATGCGGCATGATCGGTCGGTCCAAACTTTCTTCGCCTGCCAAGTTTCTTCGCGTGCAGTTTCTTCGCGTGAATGCCGGCGCAGGCTGGCTATTTGCGCGAAATTAGGGTAGTTGCGGCGCGAAATCCTAGTTTTCGCGTCCTGCAGGGCCGGGTTTCCCGGCTCGCCGTGTCGCGCATACCTCTGTTACAAGGAAGACTAATGGTCAAGGTCATCGCTTCTTCTGTCCGCAAGGGCAACGTTCTCGACGTCGACGGCAAGCTCTATGTCGTGCTTACCGCACAGAACTTCCACCCGGGCAAGGGCACGCCGGTCACGCAGGTCGACATGCGCCGCATTTCCGACGGTGTGAAGGTTTCGGAGCGCTACCGCACGACCGAGCAGGTCGAGCGCGCTTTCGTCGAAGACCGCGAACACACGTTCCTCTATGAAGACGGCGAAGGGTTCCACTTCATGAATCCGGAATCCTACGATCAGCTCGTCATGTCGGCCGAAGACATCGGCGACCTGAAGTCCTATCTCCAGGAAGGCATGGCCGTGATGCTGTCGATCCACGAAGGCGTTGCGATCGCCATCGACCTGCCGCGCCACGTCATCCTCGAGATCACCGAGACCGAACCGGTGGTCAAGGGCCAGACGGCTTCCTCCTCCTACAAGCCGGCCCTGCTTTCGAACGGCGTTCGCACGTCGGTGCCGCCGCACATCCAGGCCGGCACCCGCGTCGTCATCGCGACGGAAGACGGCTCCTACGTCGAGCGCGCCAAGGACTGAGTTGCGCTCAGGGGCATGCAGCCCGTCCGTGCTTTGCCCCTCTCCTCGGGTTTAACCCGAGGACTATCCGTCTCCCCGTAAAGACGGGGAGAGGCGACTTGAGACGGTGCCGCGAGTCTCCTTCGCCCCGCGTGCGGAGGTGGCCGGCAGGCCGGATGAGGGGGCCGCGAGCAGCAATTCGTGCGATCGCTGGGGTGGCAGGTGAGCACCTGCTGCCCTTTTTATTGCCGACCGGAACCACATACGAAAATCAGGGGAGCAATTTCCGAGCCGGGTGCTAGGATGCCGCCGTTTTCGAGAGAGAGGCATTGCATGTTCCCACTGTCGCATATGATGAAGTCCTTCATTCGCAAGGGTCGCCTGACGGTGATCGATGCCGATGGCAAGCGCCACGTCTTCTCCGGCGAGCCCGGGCCACACGTGACGATGCGGCTGACGGACAAGCGGCTTTATCGCAGCCTCGTCTTCAACGCCGAGCTTGCCGCCGGCGAGGCCTATATGGATGGCACCATGCGCTTCGAGGAAGGCTCGACGCTTCGAGACTTCCTTACGCTGTTCTCGATCAACCGGCTCTCGCTCGGTTCCTATCCGATCCAGAAGGTGTTGCGCGCGATCAAGATGCGCTTCCGCAAGCGCCAGCAGGCAAACCCGAAGGGGAAGGCGCAGCAGAACGTCGCGCATCACTACGACCTAGGCAACGATTTCTACAAGCTCTTCCTCGACCAGAACATGCTCTATTCCTGCGCCTATTTCCGCGCGCCCGACGAGACGCTGGAGGTGGCGCAGCGCAACAAGTTGAGGCTGCTCGCCGCGAAGCTCTGCCTGAAGCCGGGGATGCGGGTGCTCGATATCGGCTGCGGCTGGGGCGACCTGGCGCTCTACCTGGCGGCGCTCGAGAATGTCGAGGTTCTGGGAGTGACGCTTTCGAAGGAGCAGCAGGCGCTCGCTTCCGAGCGGGCCCGCAAGGCAGGCATGGCCGATCGCGTGCGTTTCGAACTGAAGGATTACCGCGATGTCCAGGGCCCCTTCGACCGCATCGTCTCGGTCGGGATGTTCGAGCATGTCGGCGTTCACCACTACGACGAGTTCTTCAAGAAGCTGAATGCTCTAATGCCGGATGACGGGCTCGCCGTGCTGCACTCGATCGGGCACATGAGCCCGCCCGGAATGGCGAGCTCGTGGCTACGCAAGTACATCTTCCCCGGCGCCTATTCGCCGGCACTGTCGGAAGTCTTCTCGGTCGTCGAGCAGAACAGCCTGTGGGTGACCGATCTCGAATTCCTGCGGGTGCACTATGCCACGACGCTGGCGCACTGGGGCAAGCGCTTCGAGGAGAACCGCGACAAGGTGATCGCGATGTATGACGAGCGTTTCGCCAGGATGTGGGAGTTCTACCTGATCAGCGCGGAGATGATGTTCCGCACCGGCAGCCAGCTCGTCTTCCACATGCAGTTGTCGCGCTCGCGCGACGCCGCCCCGATCGTGCGCGACTACATCACCGACCAGCAGCGCGTTTATATCGAGCAGGAAAAGGCGCTCAGCCTCTCGATCTGAGCCATCGCTTTCCCCTCAACTTCCGCTTTACCCTAGCCCTCTCCCCCGCTTGCGGGGAGAGGGATTTGAGTGTGCGCCGCCCGTTTCCTTCTCCCCGCGTGCGGGGAGAAAGTCGCGGCAGAGGGTTGAGGGGCGGCGCGCTGGCTATTGCCGCAAACGCGCAGTCTTGACGCCCGTCGCGACACTCCTTACTTTTAGAATCATTCTAAAGAAGGTTCCTGCCGATGTTTTTTCGCCTTTTCTCCCGTTTCAAGCGCCCGTTTCTTTCTTTAAGCGAGCAGGAAATCCTCGCGCTGGCGATCTCCTCGGAGGAGGACGACGGCCGCATCTATCTCGCCTATGCGGATGCGCTGCGTGAAAAATATCCGCATTCCGCCAGGGTCTTCGAGGATATGGCGGAAGAGGAAAGCCATCATCGCCAGGCGCTGATCGACCTGCATGTCGCGCGTTTCGGCAATCGCATCCCGCTTATCCGGCGCGAGCACGTGCGCGACTTTCCGGAGCGCAAACCCGATTGGCTGATCGCCGAGATGCCGATCGAAAAAGCGCGCGAAGAAGCGGAAGCGATGGAGGAGGCGGCCCACCGCTTCTATGTTGAAGCGGCCGCGCGAACGCAGGATGCGGCGACGCGCAAGTTGCTCGGCGACCTCGCGATTGCCGAAAAGTCGCATGAATCGCTCGCTCGCCGGCTAGGCGAGAAACACACGCCCGAAGATGTGCGCGCCGAGGAAGAGCAGACGTCGCGCCGGCAGTTCATCCTCACTTACGTGCAGCCGGGTCTTGCCGGCCTGATGGACGGATCGGTCTCGACGCTGGCGCCGATCTTTGCCGCCGCCTTCGCAACCCAGGACACGTGGCAGACCTTTCTCGTCGGCCTTTCGGCCTCGGTCGGCGCCGGCATTTCGATGGGTTTCACCGAGGCCGCGCATGATGACGGCAAGCTTTCCGGGCGCGGCTCGCCGATCAAGCGTGGACTTGCCTCCGGCATCATGACAGCGCTCGGGGGGCTCGGCCACGCGCTGCCCTATCTGATCCCGCACTTCTGGACAGCGACGGTGACGGCGGCCGCAATCGTCTTCTTCGAACTTTGGGCGATCGCCTTCATCCAGAACCGCTATATGGAAACGCCATTCCTCAGGGCAGCCTTCCAGGTCGTGCTCGGTGGCAGTCTGGTGCTCGCCGCGGGAGTCCTGATCGGCAACGCCTGACGCATGTCGCCCAAAAGTGCGCAGCGGTTCTGGGACAACGACATGGAAAAAAAAGGGCCGTGCAAGCCGGCCCTTTTTGATTGGATTTTTTCTGGCTTGGTCAGTTGCCGACTGAACCGACGACGATCTCCCCGCCGTTATCGATGGTCACCCAGCGTCCGCTGTTATAGGACGCCTGGCGCTTGAGATAGCGATAGGGCGTTTGGGTCCAGAGCCTCACCCTGTTTTCGAGGTTGTCGAGGATAAAGTCGCCCTGGGCGGTGCGGACGGTCAGGACCGCATGGCCCTCGCCATCGGGCTTGCGCACGACGGTCATCAGCAACTGGCTGGCGGAAAAGCCTCTCTGCATCAGCCGGCGGCGCTTTTCGAGCGCGAAGTCTTCACAATCTCCGGTAGTGGTCGGGTAAGACCAGACTTCGTCCCTGCCGAAAACCTGCTGGTCGGTCACGGGCGTGATCTCGCGGTTGACCTGCGCATTGACCTGCCGGATGACGGCCCAGCCTCTGTCGGTGACACGTGGCGCGACGGTGGTCTTGGACCGCGCACCGCATTCACCGCGATGCTTCTGGCAAAACTCGTAATGTCCGATCGGCTGGGACGTTACCGAGCCGGTCTGCATCCATGGAGAAGGTCCCGCCTGGGCGGGAATTGCCGTGTTTGCTGAAATGAAAACTGCACAGAAAGCCGCAATGCTAGCCTTAACCCCTGTCCAAGACGCCATACAGATCCCCTGCAACGCGGCGTACCGGCTCTTCCTGTCCGGACCTGTCCGCGCAATCCTGAGTTGACGACAGCTTTTTTAGGATTTCCCCGAATGCTGTTCTAAATCGTTAACAAAGAGTTAATATTGTTAGATCGTTGGAGTCAATCTTCTGATTCGCGGATCGGACTTTATGGTTAAAAACGCCAAGAAACGGCGCCAATAATCCTTGCGCCGCAACGACGTTGCGCGGGGTCAGTCGAAAAGAGGGTTGGCTGTGCGACCGTCAGGCTTGCGTCAGCATCGCGCCGATCGCCTGTTTCAATTTGGCAATATCCTCGTCGCGCGAGAGCCGATGGTCGCCGTCGCGAATGAGGGTCATCACGACATCGTCCGCCGGCATATGCTCCATCAGCTTCAGTGCATGGGTATAGGGCACATCGGGATCGCGCATGCCCTGGAGGATGTGGACCGGGCAGCCCGTTTCGACCGGGCCCGAAAGCACGCGATTGGCGCGACCGTCATCGATCAGGGCGCGGGTGAAGATGTTGGGCTCGGGACTGTATTGCGACGGCTCCTCGAAATAGCCGCGTTCGGCGAGCGAGGTTTTCTCGGCTCTCGTGAGATTGGGTTCGATCAGTTCCGCCGTGAAGTCCGGAGCGGGGGCAATCAGCACGAGTCCTGCGACACGGTGTGTCTCGCCGCGCCGTCTGAGTTCCTGAATAAGCCGCAGGGCGACCCAGCCGCCCATCGAGGAGCCGATGAGGATCAGGCGCGAGGCCGGAGCGGCGTGATCGACGACGGCAAGGCTTTCCTCGATCCAGCGTGAGATCGTGCCGTCCCGGAAGTCGCCGCCGGAGGCGCCGTGGCCGGAATAGTCGAAACGGATGCAGTCGGTTCCGGCCGCGCGGGCATAGTGCTCGACCTCGACGGCCTTGGTGCCGGTCATGTCGGAGCGATAGCCGCCGAGCCACACGAGCGTGGGGCGCCCCGGGCCCGATTCCGTGCGAAAGATCCGCATGGCGATCGAGCGCGCGGCCGCACCGCTGCCCACCTCGATCCGCGTGATTTCAGTTTCGGCTGATGCTGTTGACATCGGATATCCTCTTGAAAGACGACGGCACGCGGCAAGGTCCTTCTAAAACAGATTCGCCTATGCTTCGACAGAGGGTGATTTTCCTTGCGAGCCATGCTATTGACTCTGGCGCCGCAATTCACACATTGCCGTCAGTGACAGTTTCAAGCGCTTCGTTTGAGATCGCGCTGACCGTTCAAGCAGACCAAATATACGCAAATAGCTCGAGGAGAGTACGACCATTCGCAGACCGTTCAAAGCGGACGCCCCGGTTAAAGAGGGGCCGCGCTCAAACAAGGAGATCCGGGTCCCCCGGGTTCAGCTTATCGATGCCGAAGGCCAGAATATCGGCGTCGTTCCGATCGACCAGGCGCTCCGCATGGCGGACGAGGCCGGTCTTGATCTGGTAGAGATCGCACCGAACTCAGAACCGCCGGTGTGCAAGATTCTCGATCTGGGCAAGCTGAAATACGCCAACCAGAAGAAGGCCGCCGAAGCGCGCAAGAAGCAGAAGATCGTCGAGATCAAAGAAATCAAGATGCGTCCGAACATCGACACCCACGATTACGAGGTGAAGATGAAGGCCATGAACCGCTTCTTCGAGGAAGGTGACAAGGTCAAGGTGACGCTGAAGTTCCGCGGTCGCGAAATGGCTCACCAGGAACTCGGCATGAAGCTTCTCTTGCAGGTGAAGGACGACACCCAGGCGATCGCCAAGGTGGAAGCCGAGCCGAAGCTCGAAGGCCGCCAGATGATGATGGTGCTGGCGCCGAAGTGACCGGGACGAGCGCCTGGAACCCAGGTGCTTGCGAAGTACTATCTGAGAAAGCCGCCTTTGGGCGGCTTTTTTTGTGGCCCGCTCGCCTGACAGGATGCTGACAGGACGGCTCAGCAAGCCGTCAGCAGTGGCATGGCATTCTTCCTGCGTCGGTGACGCAAGGAGGATGAGAGATGCAGCTTACGTTCAGGAAATTGTTGATGGCGGCTACGGTCGGTATCGTAGGTGCCGCAGTGGGACCCGTGGTCGCGTCGTTGATTGGTGCAGATCCCGCTCATCGTTTTTCAACTGATGCGGTTGCGAGTGGCAGCGGTTCAGGCCATTCGGGCGGCGGTGGCAGTGGATCCGGCAATAGCGGGTCCGGCAGAAGCGGATCCAGCAACAGCGGTGATGACAGCCGTGGGCGCGGGGGAGGGGACGATGCGCGTGGCCATGGCCAGGACGACGGCAACAACGACCGCCGCGCCGGCAATGATGACGATGATGATCGCAGAAGGAACAGACCGGATCGCCCGGAAGTCGCCTTGAACGTCTCGGAGGACAGGCTTCGCGGTCTCCTCAACGGCTCGCTGGTCGCCGTCGATAATCTAGGACGGGTGCTGGAGGTCGAGGTGGAATTCGAGCACGGCGCTCGTTTCGTGACCGTCAAGCCGCATGGATCCGATGCTCGGCGCAATCCGGGGGCCATCAGTTCCATTTCGATCAGAGCCGCGCGTACGCCGTGATCCCGGTGCCGTCGCCATTCCGGCGCACAAAGGTCCAGGTAGGAGCGATGAGGCGAGTTTCTGTGAACGCGACAGGAGACGGACGGCATGGCGCCGACCGTCACCACGTTCTCCGCCGCTGGCCGCACAGGCCAGGCCAGCGGGCGGGGCTTGACGACGCGCGATCACTGCGAAGTATTGAGCTTCCGCTCTGCGATCCGCGTAGCGGCAACCTTGTCGAGTGGTCGATGTCATGCGGGTGATCCGTCACCTCCTCGTTGCGTCTCTTTGCTGCTGCGTTTTCCTCCGGCTGGCGCCGCACCCGGCGGATTTTGCCGCCCATGCTGCGAGCGGCAGTGGTAGCGGTGGCTCGGGCAGCAGCGGCAGCAACAGCGGCTCAGGCGGCAGTGGCAGTAACAGCGGCTCGGGCAGCAGCGGGTCCAGTAACAGTGGCAGCGGATCCAGCAATAGCGGTTCAGGCAGTAGTGGTCACGGCGGCCATAACGACGACGATGACGATGATGATTCCGACGGCCGCCGCAGTGATCAGGAGCGCGTGCGCGATGCAGTGGCCCGCGGGCGGATCCTGCCGCTCAAGGAGGTGCTGCGCCTGGTCGACGAGGACAAGTACGGCACGGTTATCGGCATCGATTTGCGGCGGTACGGCACGAACGATGTCTACCGCCTGACGACCCGCAACGGAAAGGGAGTTATCCGTGATCTCAGGATCAACGCCCGTACTGGTAAATTGATGAATTTTCTGGGATTTTGAGGGACGCATGCGCATTCTTCTGGCCGAGGACGACCACAACATAGCTGCGCATGTGTCTGCCAGGCTCAGCGCTCACGGCTATGACGTCGAGACACTCGACTCTGGTCCCGAAGTCTGGGAGCGGGGTGAACAGGAGGCCTATGCTGCCATTGTTCTCGACCTTGGCCTCCCGGGAATGGACGGTCTGTCGATCCTCAAGCGCTGGCGCGAGGCAGGCGTGGAGACACCCGTTCTGATCCTGACCGCGCGTGGCTCGTGGATGGAGCGTGTAGACGGTTTTGATGCCGGCGCCGACGACTATTTGCCGAAACCGTTCCGGGCTGAGGAGTTGCTCGCGAGGCTGAAAGCACTTTTGAGGCGTGCAGGACCGCGTCTCAGCGGTATCAAGTCCGCTGGGCGCTTTACGCTTGACGAAGAAAAGCGACGCGTAACCTTCGACGGACGAGTGCTTGAACTCAGTCCGTTCGAATATCGCATGATTGCGCTCTTCATCGAGCGGAAAGGCCAGGTTGTGACGCAACTCGAACTCGCGAGCCATGTTCAAGGACGCGAAGACGACGCCGCCAAGAACGCGGTCGAGGCGATGATCGCCCGGCTTCGCAAGAAGACGGAGAGCGGCGCGATCGAGACGCGTCGCGGTTTCGGCTACATCTTGCCGGATGACCTTCCATGATGCGGTCGTTGCGGCTGCGACTGGCGATCGGGGCGATGATCGCGATCGCGTTCGTACTGCTGATGGCATGGCTTTCTTTGAGCCGGCTCTTCACCGACTACGTGGTTAAGCAGTATCGGGCGGAAATGGCCGCGATCATCGACACGATTGCTGCAGAGGTGGTCGTGTCGGGCGACCGGCTGGTTCTGGAGCGCGACCCGGCGGATCCGCGGTTTCAACTTCCGGCAGGCGGGCGCTACTGGCAGATCTCTCCAACATCGGGCGAACCGCAGCGGTCTCGTTCGCTTTGGGACGTCGTGATCGACACACAGTCCCCGTCGGCGCAACTTTACCAGGGATTCCATGACATCGAGGCGCCTGATGGCTCGCCGATGCTCGTCCATAGCCAAAGTCTCTCGCTCGGTGACGGTCCGGGTGCCGTGCGCTTTACCGTCCATGCCGGCTTTTCCCGAAGGGAGCTCGATGATGCGCTCGGCGCCTTTCATGGCCGCATGCGCTTGATGCTTCTGGCCATGGCTGCCGTGCTGACCGGCGCCGCCTTCCTGCAGGGTGCGATTGGATTGATGCCATTGCGGCGCCTGCGGGAACGGGCAGCTGCTGTGCGTGCAGGCAGGGAACGTGATTTTGGCACCGCCGGCCCGAGCGAAGTGCAGCCGCTGGTCAGTGAGATCAACATGTTGCTTGCCGAGCGTGAGACTGCGCTCGCCCGCGCCCGGGCGCGGGCGAGCGACCTCGCCCACGGCCTGAAGACGCCGTTGACGTTGCTGGCGCAACTCGCGGAGAGTCTTCCGCCGGAAGAGCGCGCTGTCGCGCTGCAGCAGGTGGACGCCGTGCGGCAGCGCGCCGACCGGCAATTGCAGGCCGCCCGCATGGGTGTCGAACGCATGGCAGCGACAACGGTGGCCGATCTCGGCGCGAAAGTCGTCGGTGTACTCCGACCGGTCACGGCCGAAAGAGGCATTGCCTGGGAGATCGATATCGAGCCGACGTTGTCGCTCGATATCGATCCCGCTGATTTTGCCGAGTGCATCGGAAACCTGCTCGACAATGCGAGCAAGTGGGCCCGCTCGCGCGTCCGTCTTGGGGCTCGGCAGGCAAAGGACTGTGTGTCGATCACCGTCGACGACGACGGCCCCGGCATCGCCGGAAAAGACCGTGAACGGGTGCTGAGGCGCGGAGCCAGCCTCCACGGTTCCGGCGTCGACGACCGGTCGGGAACAGGACTGGGTCTTGCGATCAGTGCGGACATTGCCGATGCTTACGGCGCGACGCTCAGTCTCAGCCAGTCTCCACTGGGGGGATTGCGGGCCGCACTGACGTTTCCTCAAAAGTCGCGTCGTCCGAGATCGCTGTCCGCTGCGCCAATGGGCCTGCGTATTTCGCGCCTGCCGGCTTGCGTTTTTCGGGACGTGTGGGTATAAGCCCCCGTCCGAACGGTCCGGCAGGGCATGCCGTGGCCGTTCTTAACGCTGGAAATGGGCCTCGTCTGCCTGTTTCGCACTATTAAGAACAATGGAGTAGCAAAATGCCCAAGATGAAGACGAAATCGTCTGCCAAGAAGCGGTTCAAAGTCACCGCCACCGGCAAGGTTCGTGCTGCCGCCGCTGGCAAGCGTCACGGCATGATCAAACGTACCAATAAGTTCATTCGCGACGCGCGTGGAACCATGGTTCTCGCCGAGCCCGATGGCAAGAAGGTCGTCAAGAACTACCTGCCGAACGGTCTCTAAGACTTTCAGGCATATTGGACACGTTAAGGAGATCATGACATGGCACGTGTAAAACGCGGTGTGACCGCCCACGCCAAGCACAAGAAGACGCTCAAGGCCGCCAAGGGTTTCTACGGCCGCCGCAAGAACACCATTCGCGCCGCCAAGGCAGCGGTGGACCGTTCCAAGCAGTACGCCTACCGCGACCGCAAGGTTAACAAGCGCAACTTCCGCGCTCTCTGGATTCAGCGCATCAACGCTGCTGTCCGTGAATTCGGCCTGACCTACGGCCGCTTCATCGATGGCCTGAACAAAGCTGGTATCGAAGTCGACCGCAAGGTTCTGTCCGACATGGCGATCCATGAGCCGGCAGCATTCGGCGCTCTCGTCGAAGCTTCCAAGAAGGCGCTCGCCTATCTCAAGGAAGCCGGCACGGCAAACGAGTTTGAAAGCGCTGTCCGTTAAGCCAGCGTTTTCCCAAAGCCGTTCTTGAAATTTGTTGGGAAACCCGCGCTGGCAGGGCTGGCGCGGGTTTTTCTATTCGGTGCGTCACTGCATGGTTCCTCAAATCGGAATCGATTTAAGGACAAAATCATGCAGAAACTCAAAGTGCTACAGCGACCTTTGCGCGTCCGATCGGACGCGCGGCGCTGTAGAAGCGCGCCGACGGCAGTGACAGATCTCGTCCACCTCTCGGGCGCGACGCGATCACATTCTTGAAGATTTGAATCGGTAAGAACCGACATTCCCGCATCGAGGCTGCACGGATGAGTGAACTGGAAACATTGGAACGAACATTGCTGGCGGATATCGATGCCGCCGGCGACGAGGGGGCGATCGAGGCGGTGCGCGTCGGTGCACTCGGCAAGAAGGGCTCCATTTCCGAACTCTTGAAGACGCTCGGCACGATGTCGCCGGAGGAGCGTCAGACGCGCGGCGCCCAGATCAATGCGCTGAAGAACACAGTGACGGATGCGATCTCCGCCCGGAAGCTGGCGCTCAAGGATGCCGCAATCGCCGAGCGGCTGGCGCGCGAAACGGTGGACATCAGCCTGCCGGTCCGCTCCTCGCCGGCCGAGCGCGGCCGTATCCATCCGATCAGCCAGATCGTCGACGAGATCACCGCGATCTTCGGCGACATGGGCTTCTCGATTGCCGAAGGGCCGGATATCGAGACGGACTACTACAACTTCACGGCGCTCAACTTCCCCGAAGGTCATCCGGCCCGCGAGATGCACGACACCTTCTTCTTCCAGCCGGACGAGAAGGGCGAGCGCAAGGTGCTGCGCACGCACACCTCGCCGGTGCAAATTCGCACGATGGAAGCGCAGAAGCCGCCGATCCGCATCATCATCCCGGGCAAGACCTACCGGCAGGACTCGGATGCCACCCACTCGCCGATGTTCCACCAGGTCGAGGGCCTGGTGATCGACAGGACGGCGAATGTCGCCAACATGCGCTGGGTGCTCGAAGAATTCTGCAAGACGTTCTTCGAGGTGGATCAGGTGACGATGCGTTTCCGCCCGTCCTTCTTCCCCTTCACCGAGCCGTCCTTCGAGGTCGATATTCAGTGCGACCGTTCCGGGCCGATCGTCAAGTTCGGCGAAGGCACGGACTGGATGGAAATCCTCGGTTGCGGCATGGTCCATCCGAACGTGCTGCGCGCCGGCGGTCTCGATCCGGACGAGTACCAGGGCTTTGCCTGGGGCATGGGCCTCGACCGAATCGCCATGCTGAAATACGGCATGCCGGACCTGCGCGACTTCTTCAACGCCGACGTCCGCTGGATGACGCATTACGGCTTCCGCCCGCTCGACATGCCGACGCTCTTCGGCGGTCTTTCCGCTTGATTACGCGCTGATATTTTTGGGACACAGGTGAAAACATGAAATTCACGCTTTCCTGGCTGAAGGACCATCTGGAAACCGACGCCGCGCTCGAGGAAATCTGCGCCCGCCTGACGATGATCGGGCTGGAAGTGGAGGATGTCGACGACAAGGCGGCGTTCAAGCCCTTCGTCATCGCCAAGGTCGTCTCGGCCGAGCAGCACCCGAATGCCGACAAGCTGAAGGTGCTGATGGTCGACACCGGCAACGGCCAGCCGGTGCAGGTCGTCTGCGGTGCGCCGAACGCACGCAAGGGTCTTGTCGGCGCCTTCGCGGCTCCCGGGACCTATGTGCCCGGCATCGATGTCACGCTCTCGGTCGGCAATATCCGCGGTGTCGAAAGCCGCGGCATGATGTGCTCGGAAAAGGAATTGGAAATCTCCGACGACCACACCGGCATCATCGATCTGCCGGAGGATGCGCCGCTCGGCACGAGCTACGCGGCCTACGCCGGTCTCGACGATCCGGTCATCGAGATCAACCTGACGCCGAACCGGCCGGATTGCACGAGCGTTCACGGCATCGCCCGCGACCTCGCCGCCTCCGGCCTCGGCACGCTGAAGACGCGAGCGGCGCCGTCGTTCGCGGTCGAAGGGGAAACACCGGTCAAGGTGAGACTCGACCTCGGTGAGGACAAGCACCTCTGCCCCGGCTTCGCGCTCCGCCTCGTGTGCGGCGTCAAGAATGGCCCGAGCCCGGCCTGGATGCGCCAGCGGCTGAACGCGATCGGTCTGCAGCCGATCAACGCGCTGGTCGACATCACCAACTACCTGACCTTCGACCAGGGCCGTCCACTGCACGTCTTCGACGCAGCCAAGGTCACCGGCAACCTCACGGTTCGCCGGGCGAAGGAGGGCGAGAGGGTGCTCGCGCTCGATACGCGCGAATACGCTCTGTCGCCCGCCAATGTGGTGATTGCGGACGAGGAAGGCATCGAGTCGATCGGCGGCGTTATGGGCGGCGAGCACTCCGGCTGCGACGAGGCGACCACCGACGTGCTGATCGAATCGGCGCTCTGGGATCCGATGAACATCGCCAAGACAGGCCGCACCCTCGGCATCATCACCGATGCGCGTTATCGTTTTGAGCGCGGCGTCGATCCGGAATACATGGTACCGGGCCTGGAGCGCGCGACCGAACTGGTGCTGGAACTGTGCGGCGGTACGCCTGCCAAGCTGGATGTCGTCGGCTATGAGGGGCATACGCCCAAGGTGGTCGACTTCCCGGTCTCGGAGGTGAAGCGGCTGACGGGGCTCGAGGTCTCGACCGAAGAAAGCGTCTCGATCCTGACCAAGCTCGGCTTCGGCGTCGAAGGCTCCGGCGAGCGCTTCCGCGTCACCGTGCCCTCCTGGCGCCCGGACGTGGATGGCAAGGCGGATCTCGTCGAGGAAGTCATGCGCATTCACGGCGTCGACAACATCGTTGCGGCTCCGCTCGAAAGCCACAATGTCGTCAACGGCAAGATCCTGACGACGCTGCAGATCCGCACGCGCCAGGCCAAGCGCGCGCTCGCAAGTCGCGGCATGCTCGAGGCCGTCACCTGGTCCTTCATCTCGGAGGAGCAGGCGAAGCTCTTCGGTGGCGGCCAACCGGCGCTGAAACTCGCTAACCCGATCGCCGCCGACATGTCGGACATGCGCCCTTCGCTGCTGCCGGGACTACTCACCGCCGCGCAGCGCAATGCCGACAAGGGCTATGGCGACGTCGCGATCTTCGAGGTCTCCGGGACCTATGAGGGGGATGCACCGGAAAACCAGCGCCGTGTCGCCGGTGGCGTCCGCCGCGGTACGGCATCGCTGAACGGCGCCGGCCGGCTCTGGTCGAATGCGGCGAAAGGCGGCGGCAAGCCGGTCGATGTCTTCGACGCCAAGGCCGATGCCATCGCCGTACTCGAGGCTTGCGGTGTGCCGATGGGCAATGTCCAGTTCGAGGCCGGCGGCCCGGGCTGGTATCACCCCGGCCGGTCCGGCACGATCAAGCTCGGTCCGAAGATCGTTCTCGGCAGCTTCGGCGAGTTCCACCCGAAGACGCTCGATGCACTCGACGTGTCGGGCGCGCTTTGCGGTTTCGAGATCTATATCGACGCCATGCCCGAGCCGAAGAAGAAGGCGACGCGCACCAAGCCGGCGCTGGAGCTTTCGCCCTTCCAGGCGGTCAAGCGCGACTTCGCCTTCGTCGTCGACAAGACGGTCGAGGCGGCAGCGATTCTGCGGGCCGCATCCGGCGCGGACCGCAAGCTGGTCACCGGTGTCAACGTCTTCGACGTGTTCGAGGGGGCATCGCTCGGCGAAGGCAAGAAGTCGGTGGCGATCGAGGTGACGATCCAGCCGGTGGAACGCACGCTGACCGACGAGGATTTCGAGGCGCTGACGTCGAAGATCATCGCCAATGTGGCGAAGAGCACCGGCGGCGTGCTTCGCGCCTGATGAAAAGTGAGGGCCGCTGCTGGGCAGCGGCCTTCTCCGTACCGAATGGACCGCTTGTTTGTGAATAGGTCTACGAGTGCACGTGCCAGACCTTGTTGACGATCAGCCACCGTCCGTCGACTTTCAGCAGCGACAGGTAATCCGTATAGCGTGAGCCCGCGAATTCATCGACGACCTTCACGCTCGCCGCGTCGCCGGTGATGTGGATCATCTCCACGTCCATGAGAGGCTGTGTTTCCGGCGGTGCCGAGCCTTCCTTCAGGATCGTCGCGATGAAGGCGTCGCGGGTCAGCCATTCGACGGCGTCGTCATAATTGCCGACGATCGAGGCGTTCGGGTGGAAGGCCTTGCGTAGCGCCGCCTCGTTGGCGAAGGCCATGCCGTCGACGTAGAGGTGGACCACTGCGCTGATCGCCTGCTCTTCGGACATTCCTCATTCCTCCTCTTCGGGGCCGACTGCGCTGGATCACGATGATTTTAGGTCGATTCGAGCTAAAATCATGAACGTGATCGATTCTAATAAGTTAGAGCGGAATGCGGGCGGAAAACCGCACACACTTCTCCTCATCCCGCTCTATAACTAGGGCATCGCAGCCGAATTGCGATGCCCTCCCGCATGCCGGAATGTCCGGAGACGAATGCGTCTTACCGGTTCGTCAGCGCCAGCGACGCCTCGGCGTAGCGCTTGCCGGCAACAAGCGCCGGCGACAGGATCTCGGCGAGTTTGCCGAGTTCGGCGTCGGAAAGCACGATGTCCGCGGCGGCAACATTCTCTTCCAGGTGCCGGATCCTGCGAGCGCCCGGAATCGGCACGATGAAATCGCCCTGGTTGATGACCCAGGCGAGCGCGAGTTGGGCGGTGGTGATGCCTTTTTGCGCCGCCAGCGTTTCGAGCGTCGAGACCAGGGCCGCGTTGGCGCTCAGGTTTTCTGCCTGGAAGCGCGGCAGCGATCGGCGGAAATCGTCGGCGGCGAGATCATCCATCTTGGCGATCGTGCCGGTCAGCATGCCGCGCCCCAGCGGACTGTAGGGAACGAAGCCGATGCCGAGTTCGCGGCAGGTGGAGAGCACCTCCTCTTCCGGGTCGCGCGACCACAGCGAATATTCGCTCTGGACCGCCGCGATCGGGTGGACCGCATGGGCGCGGCGAATGGTGGCGGCACTCGCCTCCGAAAGGCCAAGCGCGCGTACCTTGCCCTCCTTCACGAGCTCCGCCATGGCGCCGACCGTCTCCTCGATCGGCACACTCGGGTCGACGCGGTGCTGGTAATAGAGGTCGATGACATCGGTCCCAAGCCGCTTCAACGAGGCTTCGGCGACGGCTCTAGCGTTTTCCGGCCGCCCGTCGACACCCTTGATCGCCTCGGCCGCCGGTTTGCCGGGCTCGATGCGGAAGCCGAACTTCGTCGCGATCGTCACCCGGTCGCGCCGGTCCTTGAATGCCTTGCCGAGCAGTTTTTCGTTTTCATAGGGGCCATAAACTTCGGCCGTATCGAAGAAGGTTACGCCGAGTTCGACGGCGCGATGGAGCGTGCGGATCGATTCTTGCTCGTCCGCCTCGCCATAGGCGAAGCTCATGCCCATGCAGCCGAGGCCGATGGTCGAGACGGTCAGTTGATTTCCGAGCTTGCGGGTTTTCATGGGAGGTCCTTTCAGGCTGGAACTTGGGGCACCCGGCGGCGCGGGCGACGCGCGCCCAAGAATGGGTTCGCCGGGTAATCTCTTTGTCGATGCCGACGCCCGATGCCGAGGGGAAGATAGGGCGGTCGTTCAAAGCTGAAAATCTCTGTCAATTCTCACGGGTTGTTCTATTATTTCGATCAATGAATCGCACCCAGCTTTCCCAACTCGCCGTCCTGTCCGCCGTCGCTGCGCACGGCAGCTTTCGCGGCGCTGCAAAGGAACTCGGTGTCGCGCCATCCGCCGTCAGCCATGCCGTTGGCAGCCTCGAGGCAAGCCTCGGCGTGCGGCTGCTCGCGCGTACCACGCGCAGCGTCGCGCCGACGGAAGAGGGGCGGCGGCTCCTGGAGCGGTTGCGCCCGGCACTCGACGAAATCGCCCATGCGCTGGAGGCCGCGGCCGAGGCGCGCGAGCGACCCGCCGGGAACCTGCGCATCACCGCCCCCCGCTTTGCCGCCGACCTCATCCTCGCGCCTCGTCTCGGCGCCTTTCTGGATCGCTTTCCCGATATCGTTCTGGAGCTCGCCAACGAAGACGGCTTCACCGACATTGTCGAACAGGGTTACGACGCCGGGATCAGGCTTGGCGAAAGCCTGGAAGCCGACATGATCGCGGTGAAAGTCGGTCCGGACCTGACAAGCGCCGTGGTCGCGGCACCAGCCTATTTCGAACGCCACGGAAGGCCCTCCCACCCGCGCGATCTCGCCGGGCACCGCTGCATCCGCCGGCGCTTTTCGAACGGCACGCTCTATCGTTGGGAATTCGAGAAGGAGGGGGAGGAGATAACGGTCTCGGTGGCCGGTCCTTTGATACTCGGCGAGGACCGGCCGATCATCAAGGCGGCGCTTGGCGGGGCGGGCCTCGCCTACCTCTTCGAAACGCGGGTGGCCGAATACGTCGCGGCGGGCAGACTGGAGCGTGTGCTCGAAGATTGGTGCGCGCCCTATGCCGGCCCCTATCTCTATTATCCCAGCCGTCGCCAGATGCGCCCGGCGCTCAGGGCCTTCATCGATTTCTTCCGGCATGTGGCGTGACGGCGACCGACGCCTACAGAGCCGCGCGTCTTATCAAAGGACGCTGTACACTGTGAATTGCGGCATGTTTTTATCCTAAATCGGCTAGATTTAGGAAACATGCAGTGGCGCCGGCCGCCGCCAACGGTCATGCGGCCTTCTTGTTCGCTTGTGCCAAGGCGAGTTTGGTCAGGTCCTCGTCGGTGACGATCTCTTCCTTGAGCGTGGCATCGAAAAGCGAGACCGCATCCTTCAACCCCATCGTCTTGGCCCAGGACTTCAGGGTGCCGTAGCGCGATATCTCATAATGCTCGACAGCTTGCGCTGCGGAGATGAGGCCGGCGTCAAGCGCCGGTGTGCCCTTGAACTCATCCATGATCTCTTCGCCCTCGGCAATGATACCCTCGATCGCCTCGCAGGTCTTGCCCTGTGCGCGTTTTCCGATCATGTCGAAGACCTGCTGCAGCCGCTCGACATGGGCTTCCGTCTGCTCCCTGTGTTTCTCGAAAGCGGCCTTGAGTTCCGGTGCTTGTGCGCCGCGTGCCATCTTCGGCAAGGCCCTGAGGATCTTTCGCTCGGCGTAGTAGATGTCTTTCAGGGTATCATGGAAGAGGTCGTTCATTGTCTTTTCCTTGGCCATATTCGGCTTCCTTTCGGGTGGGTGGTTTGCGGTAGCGCTCAACGAAACACAGCGGAACCGCATTTGTTCCTGAACCGGCGAATTCGTGGTGTAGATGCGTTTTCCGCGTCGAAATCCGGAAAGACCGGCCTTCTCGCGGCCTCGGGAATCGGGTGGCCGTCCCGCGCCGCATCTGGGATTCCTTTGCCGCTATCGAGAAAGGAACCAGTGATGCCAAGACTTGAAGGAAAAATCGCGATCATAACCGGGGCAAGTTCGGGTATCGGTCGCGCGGCCGCCGTGCTTTTTGCCCGCGAGGGTGCAAAGCTTGTGATCACTGCGCGGCGCGAGCGCGAACTCATCCAGCTTGCGCAGGAAATCGAAGACGAGGGCGGTGAGGCCGCGATGCTCGCCGGGGACATCCGTGACGAAGCCCTGAACGAGGCGCTTGTCGATCTGGCGGTGCGCCGCTTCGGCGGACTGGATATCGCCTTCAACAATGCGGGGACGGTGGGCGCGATGGGCGAACTCCCATCGCTCTCCATCGAGGACTGGCGGAAAACGCTCGACACGAACCTTACGAGCGCTTTCCTTGCAGCCAAGCATCAGATACCTGCGATGGTGGCCCGTGGCGGCGGCTCGCTCGTCTTCACGTCGAGTTTCGTCGGACATACGGCTGGCTTTCCCGGCACCACCGCCTATGCGGCGAGCAAGGCCGGTCTTGTCGGTCTAACGCAGTCGCTGGCGGTCGAATTCGGGGTGCGGGGCGTGCGCGTCAACGCGCTGCTGCCGGGCGGGACCGATACGCCGTCCAACCACGCGAACCTGCCGGGCGCGGCGCCGGAAACGCGGGGTTTCATCGAGGGCCTGCATGCGCTGAAACGGATGGGCCGGCCAGAGGAGATCGCAGAAGCGGCGCTCTATCTCGCGTCCGATTCCGCGAGCTTTGTCACCGCAGCGGCGCTGCTCGTCGATGGCGGCGTCTCGATCAACCGAACCTGATCTTGCAATGATCGAGCGTACTGCATGTTTCCTTAAATCGAATTCGATTTGAGGATAAAAACACAAAGAATTCAAATGGTTACAGCGTCCTTTGCGCATCTCAAAAGACGCGCGGCGCTGCAGGGAGGTCACAGCATGAAGAAACCCGGATCGATGAAATCGCTCGAGGACCTCGGTCGCGTCAGACTCTCGCAAAACTTCTTCCTGCGGGACTTCCTGCACTCCGAGATTGCCGATTTCTATCGCATTCCGAACATTCCGGACGATCCGGATCTCGCCATCGAGGCGGGGAGGAAGCTGTGCGAGGAACTGCTTGAACCGTTGCAGGCGACCTTCGGCCGCCTCCACATCCGCTCCGCCTATCGGAACCGGGCGGTCAACGCCTTCGGCAATGCCAACAAGCTCAATTGCTCCACCAATGCGGCGACAGCGGCGGACCACATATGGGACATGCGCGACGCCGACGGATGCATGGGCGCAACCACCTGCATCGTCATTCCCTGGGTCTGGGATCGGGAGCGTGAGGGCGGCGGCTGGCAGAGCCTTGCCTGGTGGATCCACGACCACCTTCCTTATGCCTCCCTCTGCTTCTTTCCAAAACTGTGGGCCTTCAACATCCAGTGGCACGAGAGGCCGCGCCGCGCCATCCGAAGCTATGCCGAGCCGCGCGGGCTTTTGACGAAGCCGGGCATGGCCAACCACGAGGGCAGCCACGCACAGCACTATGCCGGCTTTCCGCCGCCTGCGAAGACAGCGGATTTGTAACTCGCCCCTCCCGAATCCTGTTCAGTGAGAGCCGGTGGGGAGGGCTTGCGTCGCGCGTCGCCCGCTTCCCGCTATTCGCTCACGTCGTTCAGTCTGCCGATTGCTTCGTCGGAAAGCTTCAGTTCGGCAGACTTCACCAGACTCGCCAGTTGATCGAGATTGGTCGCGCTGGCGATCGGCGCGATCACGCCTTTGCGGGCGATGATCCAGGCAAGTGCGATTTCCGCCTGTTTCGCCCCGGTTTCCTCGGTAATTTCATCCAGGACGCCGAGTATGCGCATGCCGCGCCCGTCGAGGTATTTTTCGACGCCGCCGCCGCGCGCCGAGCCTTCGAGGTCCATGTGCGAGCGGTATTTGCCGGAGAGGAACCCCCTCGCCAGGCTGAAATAGGTGATGACGCCGATTCCCTCGGCGATGCAGAGGTCGCGCAGGGGGCCGTCATAGGACGCCCGGTCGTAGAGATTGTATTCCGGCTGCAGCACGGTGTAGCGTGGCAGTCCCTCCGTCGCCGAGACGTCGAGGGCGTTGCGCAGCTGTGTCGCATCGAGGTTCGATGCGCCGATGGCGCGGATCTTGCCTTGAGCGAGAAGCGCATCATAGGCGGCAAGCGTTTCCTCATAAGGCGTCTCTGGGTCCGGCCAATGCGACAGGTAGAGGTCGATATGGTCGGTCTGCAGACGGCGCAGCGAATCCTCGACCGCCTGCATGATCCAGCGCCGCGAAAGGCCCTTTCGGTCCGGCCCCAGCTCCGACCCGACCTTGGTGACGATGACCGCCTCGTCTCTCGCACGGCCTGACTGCTTCAGCCACTTGCCGATGATCGTTTCGGATTCTCCACCCTTGTTTCCGGGCACCCATGACGAGTAGACGTCTGCTGTATCGACGGCGTTGAAGCCGGCGTCGAAGAAGGCGTCGAGCAAGGCGAAGGATGTCTTATCGTCCGCTGTCCAGCCGAAGACGTTGCCGCCAAAAACGAGCGGCGCAATCGAGAGGCCGCTGCGGCCAAGTCTGCGCTTTTCCATGGTTTCGCTCCACAAGGTTGGATGAAAACAAGTCTGCGATCGGGAGGATTGCGGGCTGAAGATAGGCCACCATTGCGCAGAATGACACCTGCCGACAGACGTTTTTCTGCGCGTCGCAAGTTGCTAGGTACGTACCTCGGAGCTAGAGCGCCGCGCGTTCAAGTGAACGCGCAAAGGAGGCTCTAGAACTTTGAGTCTAGAGCCCCTCTTCTGCTTTCGGTAATTCCACTCGACAGCAGGATGCTCTAGTGTCGGCGCAGCCAAGAAGGAGACTAGCCATGCTGCGTTTCGGAATTCTGTCGACGGCCAAGATCGGCCGCGAACTCGTCGTGCCTGCCATTCAGGATGCGGAAAACTGCGTGGTCTCGGCGATCGCCAGCCGCGATTTCGCCAAGGCGAGAGAGATGGCCGATCGTTTCTCCGTGCCGCATGCGTTTGGATCCTACGAGGAAATGCTGGCATCCGACGCGATCGATGCCGTCTACATTCCGCTGCCGACCTCGCAGCACGTGGATTGGACGATCAAGGCCGCCGATGCCGGCAAGCACGTGCTCTGCGAGAAGCCGATCGCGCTCAAGGCGGAGGAGATCGACGCGCTGATTGCGGCGCGCGACCGCAACAAGGTACTGGTTTCGGAAGCCTTCATGGTGACCTACAGCCCGGTGTGGCGGAAGGTGCGCTCGCTGCTTGCAGAAGGAGCGATCGGCAAGCTCAGGCATGTGCAAGGGGCGTTTACGTATTACAATCGGGATCCCGGTAACATGCGCAACGTCCCCCAACTCGGCGGCGGGGGCCTGCCCGATATCGGCGTCTATCCGACGATCACGACCCGTTTCGTGACCGGCAAGGAGCCGGTTCGCGTTCAGGCCAATACCGATCGCGACCCGGAATTCGGCACGGACATCTATTCGAGCGTGCGGGCCGACTTCGGTGATTTCGAGCTGAGCTTCTACATCTCGACCCAGCTTGCCGCCCGCCAGGTCATGGTCTTCCACGGCGACAAGGGCTACATCGAGGTGAAGTCGCCCTTCAACGCGGACCGCTACGGCCGCGAGGAAGTGGAACTCACCAACCAGAACCACGGTCAGTCGCAGCTCTTCCGCTTCCAGGATGCGCGCCAGTACAAGCTCGAAGCGGAGGCATTCTCGCGTGCGGCAACCGGGCAGCCGGAGGAAGTGGTGACACTCGAGAACTCACGCCTCAATCAGAAGCTCATCGATGCCATCTACCGGGCGAGCGAAAAGGACGGCTGGGAGACGGTCTGAATCCATAGCGTTAGCCGGCGAATGATGGCCCGCCTCGCGCGGGCCATTTGTTGGAAGCGTCTCCTGCAGCGGGTGAACATCAGGCCAGCTACCTCCGAGGTAATGGATTTTGCGCTTCGATCGGACCAAGCTGCCGGCGCAACGGAGGAAAGGCTAATGGAGTTCGGCCGTCACCTGAAGGAATGGCGCGGGCATCGCCGCATGAGCCAGCTCGATCTCGCCGTTGCCGCAGGAATTTCCGCGCGCCATCTTTCGTTCCTGGAAACCGGTCGCTCGAAACCGTCCGAAGGGATGATCCTGCGGCTGGCGTCGGTGCTCGATATTCCGGCCCGGGATCAGGGCTCGCTGTTTACCGCCGCAGGCTACCGGCCGCGGATGACGACGCGTCCCGCTCGTGGGCTCGATGCCATGCCTCCAGCCGTCGCAAGCGCGATCCGGCTGATGCTCGACCGCCATGCTCCCTATCCCGGTCTCGTCTTTGACCATGAATACACCGTGCTGCTTACGACTCCCGCCTTTGCCGCCCTTGCGGAAGCCACGAAGGTTCCCGTCAACCCCGGCCAGAACTTCCTCGACGCCTTCCTCGGATCGGAGAACATCCGCGCGCTCGTCATCAACTGGGAGGCGGCCGCCGCGGACCTGGTCCAACGCGTGCGCATGGAGGCATGGCTGCAGGGGCCACGCAGCCCGCTGCAAAGGCGGTTGGAACGTCTGGTCCTCGATCCGGCGGTCGCCCGGGCAATCGACAACTGTCCCGACACCGACCGGCTGCCGGTGCTGCCCATCGAACTGCGCGTCGGCGCGGCTGAACTGCGCTTCATCACCACGCTTTCGACCTTCGGCTCGACTCAGGACGCGCTCGTCGAAGGCGTGCTGATCGAATCCTTCTTTCCGGCGGACGACGCGACGCGCCGCTTCTTCGAACATCCGGATTGATGTTTGGCCGAAGCGAGGACGGATTTGTCGAGCGCGACGGGATTCAGGAATTTATGACGATCATACCGCCGATGATAAGCGCTGCGCCGGCGGCATAGCGAATGGTGAGCGCTTCGCCGAGAAAAAGGGCCGCGAACAGCGGGACGAAGCAGAACGTCAGCGCCATGAAGGAATAGGCAAGCGTCAGCGGCACGGATCTCAAGGTGAAGATCCAGATGATCGTACCGAGGCCATAGAGCGCGAGCGCGGCAAGAAGCGTTGGATTTGCGACCAGCGCGGTCAGGCCCTGGAAATCGAATCCGCCCGTTCTGGCGCTGGTCAGCTTGAACAGGATCTGCCCGGTCGAAATCAGGATCGGCGTGAAAATCAGTCCGAACCAGACGGCGGGCGCGAGGTTGAAAGCCATCATCCGCGCGGCCTCACGACTTGTCTTCACGATAGAAAATATCGCGCCCGATATCGATGCACTCATGGCGCTCCGGCACCGGATGCATCGCCCGCAGGAAAGAATGCGTGTAGGGGAAGAAATTGAAATGCGGGTTGAAGGTGTAGCGGTATTCCCGTTCGCGCGGCACGACGATGATCACCCGCTGGCGCGCGATACGCCGGAGCTCCGAGATCGCCCGGCGATAGTCGAGAATATGTTCGATCACATGGGTGCAGACGACCGTATCGAACTCCCCATCAGAAAACGGCAGTTCCTCGATCTTGGCGGCGACATACTCGACGCCGTCGATCGCAGCGGCATCGTCAATGGCGAAATCGACGCCGGCGAGCCGCTCAAGGGCCGGATTGGCGCTTCTGATCCGCTTCAAAAGCGCGCCGGTGCCGCAGCCGACGTCGCAGACGCTGCTGCCGCGAATCTCGGCCGTGATCTTGCGGATGCAGGCCTCGGAATTGTCGGTTCCCTCGTGCACGCGCGGATGCTGCCGGTAAAGCTGTTCATACTCCGCGGCCGAGAGGAACGGCGCCCGCTCGCGAAAGCGAGCAAGATGCGAGATATGATCGCCCCAGGCAAGACTCGCCACCCGCTTAAAGAGGCGCGAGTCGCGCAGGATGGGTGGGACAACGTCCTCGATGACGAAGCGTATGCGGTTTGTCGTTTCCCGATTCATCGGCAATGTCCCTCGAGCAATCCGTCCGGAATTGCGTAAGTTCAAAGAGTTAGGTCTCAGGTGGTAGCCTTCCTGCCCTGCCGCTTCGGCAGGGAGACAGGAATTGCCGACGATTTTTCAGCGTCGTGCGGTCTTTGCCGGGCGATCGTCATGTAGTGGATCCGCAACTGCTCCGTTCGGGCGCGCGAGACAGAATCGAGAATGAGGCCGGCGGTGAAAAGCATGATCGCCACCAGCATGAGCGCCATCGAAAAGACCCAGGTCGGCAGGCGCGGTACGAGTCCCGTTGCGAAATATTCGGTGAGAACCGGCACCATGAAGGCGAGGCTTGTGGTGAGGAAGGCGGCGCCGATCAGGCTAAAAAACGCGAATGGCCGCGTCTCCTTCATCAGCATGGCAAACATCCAGAGGATCTTGGTCCCATCCCTGAAGGTCGAGAGCTTAGAATGGGAACCCTCGGGTCGCCGGCCATAGTCGAGCTCAAGTTCGGTGACGGGCAACTTGAGCCGGGATGCATGCACGGACATTTCCGTTTCGATTTCGAATCCGTTGGAGACGGCGGGAAAGCTCTTCACGAAGCGGCGCGAAAACGCCCGGTAGCCGGAGAAGATATCACTGAAATCGGTACCGAAGATCGAACGATAAAGGAGATTGAAGATGCGGTTGCCGAAGGCGTGACCCTGGCGCCCCGCTTCAAACCGGATATGCCTGCGGGTTCCGACGACCATGTCCGCCTGCTCGGTCAGAAGTGTGCGAATGAGGTCTTCGGCGTCCGCAGGAGAGTATGTGCCGTCCCCGTCCGCCATGACATAGATGTCCGCGTCGATGTCGGCGAACATGCGCCGGACGACGTGGCCCTTGCCCTGGCGGCGCTCGCGTACGACCGCGGCGCCGGCGAGCATCGCCTGCAGCGGCGTGCCGTCGATCGAATTGTTGTCGTAGACATAGATGCGCGCGGATGGCAGCGCCGCCCTGAAGTCGCGCACGAGCTGACCGATCGTCGATGCCTCGTTGTAGCAAGGCAGGAGAACGGCGATGTCTAGCTGCTCGGACATGGATGCTGCTCCGGTGGCGGGAACCGGTGCGATCCTACACGCGAGGCGGTTAACAACACGCTATGGCTGTCTGGGGCATCGAGCGCGCGATCGAGAAAACGCCTCAGCCACGGCTTTACGCTTTCTTGATTGGCGCTCGCTAGGATTGCGGCACACTTCAAGCGAAGCCGTACCGTTCTTCGCATCAGGTTGATTGATCACGCAGCGCTTGGATTGCGTCAATCCAAGCGCGGCAATGGTTCCGGCGGCGGTGGACAGTCCGATGGCAGAGACGGTTGGAACATTGATGGCGCCGGATGAGCACGCGGGGGCAAGGCACCTTCCGCTGTGGTCGCGATTGTGGTGGATGGTGTTCGCCTACGGTCTGCCGGTCATTGCCTTTTTCGCCGTCCGGATGCTGCGCGCCGAGGACTATGTCGGCCGCGACAACGACGATACGATGCGACTCGTTCAGGTCCGCGACCTGTTGGCCGGGCAAAGCTGGTTCGACCTGACCCAGATGCGGCTCGGCCTTGACGGCGGCACGTTGATGCACTGGTCGCGTCTCATCGACCTGCCGCTTGCCGCACTCATCTCCCTCTTCGAGCCGATCGCCGGTGCCGAGCGAGCCGAAATGATCGCCTTGGCGACCTGGCCGTTTCTGCTGGTCTTGCCGCTGCTTTCGGTCATGGGGCTGGCGGGCAGGCGGATCGGCGGTCCGCAATGCATGCATTTCTGCCTCGGATTGACTGCGATCTTCGCCGCGACCAGCAACCGCTTTCTCGCGGGCGCGATCGATCACCACAATGTCCAGCTCGTCCTGGTGGCGACAATGGCGGCGATGGTGGTCGACCCGCGATATCGGGCGATCAACTTCGCGATCGCCGGTGCCGCCGCGGCCCTGGCGATCGCCATCGGCGTCGAGACGACACCCTTCGTGGCGGCGATATGCCTCGTCGTCGCTGTCATCTGGGCCTGGGAGGGGCAGGTGTTCGCCCCTGCCGCCGTCGCCTTCGGCGCGGCCCTGGCGACCGCCGTGAGCGCCGCTTTTTTCCTGACTGTATCCCCGCATCTCTATCGCGCAGTTACCTGCGATAGTCTCTCGATCGCATTCTATGCCTTGTCGGCGACGGGCGGCGTCTTGCTTGCCGGTGCGGCGGTCGTCGCAAGCCGCCTTGGCCGCCTCGCGCGGTTTGCGGTTCTCGCCGTCAACGGCGTCGTGATCGCCGGCGTGCTTCTCGCCACCGCCCCGGAGTGCCTGCGAAATCCGCTCTCAGATCTTGATCCGCTCCTGCGCGAGCTGTGGCTGGACCGGGTTATCGAGGCGCGATCTTTCCTGGTCATCGCGGGGCAGGATCCGGGCAGCCTCGGCGGCTTCTATGCCGCAGGCCTCTTTGCCGTCGGGCTTTGCCTTTGGCGTATCTGGCGGGGCGAGCGCACGGGCTTGTTCCTCATCCTGCTGGCCATGATTCTCGTCAATTGGGCCATTGCACTGATGCAGGTTCGCGCGGCTGTGTTCTCCAATCTCTTGTCCGTACTGCCGATCGCACTTCTGCTCGTCGAGCTGAGATCAAAGACGATGCAGGAGAACGGCGGTCCGTTCGCATCCGTCACCTACGTCTTGGCCGTGCTCGTTTCCGTCCCGGCTGTCTGGGCGCTGGCGGGGGAACTGGCGGTTAACGGCGTCAAGGAAGTGGCAGGCGGGGCGGTCAACGGGCAGCAGAGCGCGGATCGCTGCTATACGGCGGCGGCAATGGCGGATCTGCAGAAGATCGAGCCCACCCTTGTTGTCGATCCGTCGAACATGGGCGCTTCGATCCTGCGCTTCACAGCGCATCGCGCCTTGAGCGCCCCTTATCACAGGAATCCGCAAGGCATGCTGGCTGAACTGCGGATCGGATTGGCGGCACCGGATAAGGCGGCGCCGATGCTGAAGGCTCTGGGCGACCCGGTGTTGGCCTTCTGTGCGGACGACCCGCAGACACGAACGATCGCCAGGAGGGAGCCCAAGGGGTTTTATGGCCGTCTCGCCGCCGGAGAAATACCGGATTTCCTCGAACCCTTGCCGGTTACCGCGGGGACGGGCGTGAAACTCTTTCGGCTCAAGGCAAATATTCTACCGCAGGTCGCGGAATGAGCCGCGATTGGCAGAAAAACGGTAGAAAGGCAGCGTGCGGCTGCTGATCTTCGCGGCGCTGTCGGTTACAAAGGGCGCATGAACTCGTTCTTCGATTCTCCTGCGCCGTCCAATCTCGCCGAATATTCGGTCTCGGAGCTTTCCGGCTCGATCAAGCGCACGGTCGAGCAGGCGTTCGACCAGGTTCGCGTGCGCGGCGAGATCTCCGGTTATCGTGGTCCGCACTCGTCGGGCCACGCCTATTTTTCGCTGAAGGATGATCGCGCCCGCATCGACGCGGTGATCTGGAAAAGCGCGTTCTCGCGGCTGAAGTTCCGCCCGGAAGAGGGGATGGAGGTTATCGCGACTGGCAAGGTCACGACCTTCCCCGGCTCGTCCAAATACCAGATCGTCATCGAATCCTTGGAGCCGGCCGGCGCCGGCGCGTTGATGGCGCTGCTTGAGGAACGCAAGCGCAAGCTCGCGGCCGAAGGCCTGTTCGAGGCAGGGCGCAAGCGGCCGCTGCCCTTCATGCCCAAGGTGATCGGCGTGGTGACCTCGCCGACCGGCGCCGTCATCCGCGATATTCTCCACCGGATTGCCGATCGTTTCCCGGTTCATGTCGTCGTCTGGCCGGTGCGTGTGCAGGGCGACGGATCTGGCGAGGAAGTGGCAGCCGCCATTCAAGGCTTCAATGCGTTCGAAATCGGCGGGCCCATTCCGCGGCCGGACGTGCTGATCGTCGCCCGCGGCGGCGGCAGCCTTGAAGACCTCTGGAGCTTCAACGACGAGGCCGTCGTGCGCGCGGCCGCCGCATCCGCTATTCCGCTGATCTCGGCGGTCGGCCACGAGACCGACTGGACCCTGATCGACTATGCCGCCGACCAGCGGGCGCCGACGCCGACTGGTGCGGCCGAAATGGCCGTACCGGTAAAGGCCGACCTCGAGGCGGAGGTGTCGGCGCTGTCGGCGCGGCTGAAGGCGGCCGCCGGGCGACAGATGGAGAACCGCCGGCAGGCGGTGCGCTCGCTTTCGCGGGCTCTGCCTTCGCTCGATCAGCTGCTGGCTCTGCCCCGACGCCGTTTCGATGAGGCGTCGGCCGGCCTTGGCCGCGGCTTGCAAATGAACACCGCCAATAAGCGCCGTGCCTTCGAGCGGATAGGTGCGCATCTCCGCTCGGATCTGCTGACGACGCGGATCAGCGATCGCCGGCGGCGTCTCTCGGAGGCGATGAACCGTGCCGAGTGGATCGTCGAGCGCCAGGTCCATCGCGGCCAGTCGCGCGTCTCCGCCGCCGACGCCTCGCTTCGCGCCCTGCCGTCGCGCCTCATCGGACAGATCCACCGCGCCTCCGATCGCGTCGCGGGCCTTCGCGCCCGGTCTGATGCTGCAATCGCCGGCGAAATGCGCAGGCTCAAGGGTGTGCTCACCGCGCAGGACCGGGTGCTGCAATCGCTGTCTTATCGCAATGTGCTCAAGCGCGGCTTCGCGCTGGTGCGCGATGCGGCGGGCCAGCCGGTGAAACAGGCGGCGACGGTCGCGCCCGGCATGGCGCTTTCGCTGGAGTTTGCGGATGGCAGCGTGTCGGCGGTCGCAGGCGAGGGCGGCGCGCCCCCGTCGCCGCAAGAGCCGAAAAAGCGTCCGTCACGATCGCCGGAGCCTGCCTCCGGGCCGCCCAAGCAGGGCAGCCTGTTTTAAGCAAAGCGTGATGCGACAGCGGATGAGGAAAGCGTGCGCGGCTTTCCGCCCGCCCGCTCCAGAGGTGATTTCACTCGAACGTCGCCAGGAATTTACGGAGCAGCGCGTTGAGCGCATTCCGCTCCTCGGATTCCAGGCCGGCAACCAGGCGCTGCTGGTTGGCGACATGGGCCGTCACCGCCGCGTCGATGCGTTGTCTCCCCTCCGGCGTCAGGGCGATGATCACCCCGCGCCGGTCTTCGGGATTATCGAGACGCTTGACGAGACCGGCCTTCTCGAGCTGGTCGATACGGTTGGTCATCGTGCCGGAGGTGACCATGGTCGCCGCAAGTAATTCGCCGGGCGAAAGCTGAAAAGGGGAACCGGAGCGCCGGAGCGTCGCCAGCACGTCGAAGCTCGCCGATGTGAGCTCATATTTGGCGAAGACCGTTTCCTGTTCGCGGGCGATATGGGCCCTCAGCCGTCCGAGGCGCCCGAGAAGGCCCATCGCCGCAACGTCGAGCTCCGGTCGCTCCCGGCGCCACTGCGCCAGGATCTTGTCCACATGATCCTTGTCTGGCTCTTCCATGTCGATCCGCAACAGCAAGGCAGCGCCGAACCGTTCCGCGCCGTCAAGTCCGCTCTAATCCTCATATATCTTGACGTCAAGATAATTGCCGCTAGAATGTAGATATCTTGACGTAAAGATACTTGAGATGAAGACATGAACACGCGCAACTTCGACATTGGCCTCACGGCCGTAGCACCGGCGATCTGGGGCAGCACCTATCTCGTTACGACGGAATTCCTACCCCCCGGCTATCCGCTCACCGTCGCCATGTTGAGAGCCCTGCCGGCGGGGCTTCTTCTGCTGCTCCTCGTCCGACAGATGCCGAAGGGGATCTGGTGGCTGCGCAGCTTTCTCTTGGGTGCGCTTAACTTCTCGTTCTTCTGGGCGATGCTCTTCGTCTCCGCCTATCGCCTCCCCGGCGGCGTCGCCGCGACCGTCGGCGCCATTCAGCCGCTGATTGTCATCGTCCTGTCGCGGATTGTTCTCGGCTCGCCGATCCGGGCGCTCAGCGTCGGGGCAGGCGTGGCCGGCATCGCAGGCGTGGCGCTGCTCGTGCTGACGCCAAACGCAGCGCTCGATCCGGTAGGCGTTTTCGCCGGTATGGCAGGGGCCGTTTCCATGGCGTTCGGCACGGTGCTCAGCCGTCACTGGGCGCCGCCGGTCTCGCCGCTCACCTTCACCGCCTGGCAATTGACCGCCGGCGGCCTGCTGCTGGTGCCGGTCGCGCTCCTGCTGGAGCCCTCCTTGCCGCCGCTCACCATGGCGAATATCACGGGTTTCGCCTATCTCGGTCTCATCGGTGCCGCCTTCACCTACGTTCTCTGGCTTCGCGGGCTCTCACGTCTGGAGCCGGCGCAGGTCTCGCCGCTCGGTTTCTTAAGCCCCGTCACAGCGATCCTGCTCGGCTGGGGCGTGCTCGATCAGCAGCTCACGCCGGTGCAACTGATCGGCATCGCCGTCGTCTTCGCGAGCGTCTGGATGAGTCAGCAGGCACAAATGCCGCGCCGTGCCGCTCCCATCCGAGCGTAGCAGGCGGGGAGAGGAGACTGGCGCGACGCCGCGAGTCACCTTCGCCCCGCTTGCGGGGAGAAGGTGGCCGGCAGACCGGATGAGGGGCCGCTATCGCGCGGGACCGATCAGGCCCATTCGCCCTTGCGCATGACGGGCACGCGGCTGCCGTCGGCTCGTACGCCGACGATATCGACCTTGTCCGAGCCGATCATCCAGTCGATGTGAATCAGGCTCGAATTGCCGCCCTGCGCCCGGATCTGCTCCTGGCTGAGGTTGGCGCCGTCGAGGAAGCACTTCGAGTAGCATTGGCCGAGCGCGATGTGGCAGGAGGCGTTTTCGTCGAAGAGGGTGTTGTAGAAGAGGATGCCGCTTGCCGAGATCGGCGAGGAATGCGGCACCAGCGCCACTTCGCCGAGCCGGCGCGCGCCCTCGTCGGTATCGAGAACTTTCTTCAGCACTTCCTCGCCGCGCGAGGCCTTGGCCTCGACGATCCGGCCGCCCTCGAAGCGCACCTGAATATCGTCGATCAACGTGCCCTGATGCGACAGCGGCTTCGTACTCGAGACGTGTCCCTCGACGCGCAGCGCATGCGGCGTCGTGAACACTTCTTCGGTCGGGATATTCGGATTGCAGGTAATGCCGTTTTTGGCGGTCGAGGCGCCGCCGTGCCATTCGTGGCCGTCGGCAAGCCCGACAGTCAGGTCGGTGCCCGGGCCGGTGAAATGTAGTGCGGCGAAGCGCTCGCCGTTCAGCCATGCCGAGCGCCTGCCGAGATTGGTGTTGTGCTCCTTCCAGGCGGCGATCGGGTCGTCGACGTCGACGCGGGAGGCTGAGAAAATGGCATTCGCCAGCTTCTCGACGGCGACCGCCTCGGGATCGTCCGGAAACATCTGCTTCGCCCAGGATGGGTTCGGATAGGAGACGATGTTCCAGTTGATGTCAAAATTGGAGATCTTTTCGAGCGCCGGCTTGTAGGCGATTGAGTTGGCCTTGTTGGCGCGCGCGACCTTCGCCGGGTCCTGGGCCGAAAGCATCATCGGGTTGTCGCCGGCAATGGCGAGCCGCGCGGCGCCGCCCGCATAGGCTTTCGCCATGCCATCGTAGAGCCAGTCGCTTGCGCGGTCGAAACTCTCGTCCGGCGCATGGGCGTAGCGGGCGAGCGTTGTCTCCTCATCCGAGTAGAACGTCGTCACCAGACCCGCGCCGGCAATGTAGGCATGCTTTGTGATGAGGCGCACGAGCGGCAGCGCTGCGATCGGTGCGGTCACGACCAGGTCCTGACCCCTCTGCAACTGCAGGCCGACCTTGACTGCGACCTCCGCGAGCTTTTCGAGTTTTACGGGATCGACGGGGTTCCTTGCGGATTGAAGGGGGGCGTTCATAGCGGCTCCTGCTGTCCTCTCGCGCCGTTTCCTGAGGCCAACAGCCGTTGCCGGTGGAAGCGAGCGCATGCCTGACCTACGGTGCCGTCGCCGCTTCGCCCGTCTGGGCGCGCGCGGTCTGGCGGCGCGTCCGTTTTAGCCCGGTTCAGCCGAAAACAGAAGGCTTTTGCGATGTAGCCCCCCGTGTCATGCGGCGGCGCGCCGGGAGCGAAGAAGCGCCGCGTCGTGTTTCGAGAGAAACGCCATCAACCGCTCAGGATAGTCTGCGGTCACCGCGGCTTTCACGCTCGCCCGTGCCGCAAGTGCCTTCCGCCAGACTTTGACGCGCGGCAGGCCGTCGAAGATGCCCATGTCCGAGATCGTGTCGAATAGGTCGAAATAGCGGAAGATCGGCGCGAAGACGGCATCGACCAGGCTGAAATCCGCGCCCGCGAAATAGGGGCCATCGCCGAGCTCTGCTTCGACGGTCGCGAATTTCGTCTTGAGCACGCCGCGCTTGGCTTCGAGCACTTCGGCATCCTGGGTGGTTTCATAGACCCAGAGATCGGAAAGAATCGCCGAGCCGAACTCCATCCAGCCACGATGGCGCGCCCGCGTCAGCGGGTCGGAGGGGTGCAGTTTCGCTCCCGGCTGGGTCTCTTCCAGATATTCGCAGATCACCGTGCTTTCGAAGAGGATCGCTTCGTCGCCGTCCTGAGGAATGCGGAGTAGGGGCACCTTGCCGAGCGGCGAGATTTTCAGGAACCAGTCCGGTTTGTTGGCGAGATCGATATAGACGCGTTCGTACGGCACGCCTTTTTCGGCGAGCGTGATCGCGGCGCGCTGGACGTATGGGCAGAGATGGTGGCTGATCAGGGTCAGTGGCGCGGTCATCGATATTTCTCCCTGCTTTGGGCAATGTAGATGCAAATGCATATATATCGGCTTGCCAAATCCGTCAAGATAGATGTAATTGCATCTATGAAGAATGAAAAATCAGTGGCCTGCGAGCCGACATTGGCGACCACGCGAGCGTGGGTCGCGCTCATGCGAGCGCAACGGCGCGTGCTCGCGGCGATCGAGAAGGATTTCAAGGAGGCAGGCCTGCCTCCGCTTGGCTGGTACGACGTGCTTTGGGAACTGGTGCGCGCCGAAGCTGGCAGGCTTCGGCCGTTCGAGATTGAGGCCCGCACGCTGCTTGCCCAATACAATCTTTCGCGCCTGATCGATCGGCTGGAAAAGGAAGGCCTGGTGCGCCGGGAAGCCTTCGACGAGGACGCTCGAGGCTGCTGGGTCGTCGTGACCGAAGCGGGCCGTCAGATGCGGGCCCGCATGTGGCAAACCTATGCGGGCTCGATCGAAAGGCATGTCGGTGCAAAGCTTGGCGAGGCTGAGGCAGGCAAGCTCGCCGAATTGCTTTCGCGGCTGACCTGAGACGGCCGGATCAGGCTATCAGCGGAGCGGCGATCGCCTTCAGCGCCGCCTGCGCATCCTTCGGCGCGAGCCGCACCTGCAGTCCGCGCTGTCCGCCATTGATATAGACGAGTGTTTCGGCAAGCGCTGCTTCCTCGATCGCGGCCGGAACGATCTTCTTCTGGCCGAAGGGGCTGATGCCGCCGACATGGTAGCCGGTCAGGCGCTCGGCGTCGGCGGGTTTCATCATGCTGGCCGACTTGCCGCCGAAAGCTGCTGCCAGTTTCTTCATGCTGACTTCGCGGTCGGAAGGCACGATGCAGCAGACCGGCTTGCCATCCACCTCGGCCATCAGCGTCTTCAGCACGCGGGAAGGATCCTCTCCAAGCGCCTCGGCCGCCTGCAGGCCGACGCGCTCGGCGCCGGGATCGTAGTCATAGCTGTGCACCGTGAAGGAAACGCCGGCCTTTGCGAGCGTCTGCGTGGCCCGGGTCGTCTTGGACATGGCTCGCCTCTTACGCGCCGAACCGGGCTTCGTAGAGCTCCGGCTTGAAGCCGATCATGAGCTTGCCGTCCGCATCGAGTACCGGGCGCTTGATCATCGACGGCTGCTTGAGCATGAGTTCGATCGCCTTGTCGGCCGTCATGTCCTGCTTGTCCGCCTCCGGCAGATTGCGGAAGGTCGTGCCCGAGCGATTGAGCACGGTTTCCCAGCCGAATTCGTCGCACCAGCGCTGAAGATGCGCGCGGTCAATTCCTTCTGCCTTGTAGTCATGGAACTGGTAGGCAACGCCGCGGCCTTCGAGCCAGCTGCGTGCCTTCTTCATCGTGTCGCAGTTCCTGATGCCGTAGATCGTAACCGTCATGCCGAATCTCTTCCCGTCTCCGCCAATGCGTGCAACACATAGCGGCGCACTGCCCCGGAGAAAAGCCCGGAAGCGGGCGCCTCAGGTTATGCCGACGTAACGCCCGGGCTTGTGGTTGATCGCGAGGATCATGTTGACGACGCAAGCGCCAACGATCGAGAGCAGGAGGTTTGCCGGCGGCAGCACGAAGGAGGCGGCGGCGAGGATCGCCAGATCGACGGCGAGCTGGAAATAGCCGGCGCGGATTGCCCATTTCTCCTGCAGATGGATCGCCAGGATGTTAATGCCGCCGAGGCCGGTGCGGTGCCGGAAGAGAACGAGCAGGCCCATCCCCATCAGCCCGCCGCCGACAACTGCGGCGTAGACCGGATCAATCCGCGTGAACTCCACCCATTGCGCCGTCAGGCGGGAAAACAGCGAGACCAGGCTGACGGCGAGGAAGGTGCGCAACGCGAACGGCCAGCCGAGCCGTCGGACGCCAAGAACGTAAAAGGGCAGGTTCACGAGCGAGAAGACCAGCCAGAAATCCGCGCCGGTTGCGTATTGCAGAAGCAACGCGAGGCCGGCGGTGCTGCCGGTCAAAAGCATCGCCTTGCTATAGATCACTACGCCCAGCGAGACGACGAGCGTGCCGGTGAGGACGGCAAGCGCATCCTCATAGAGCCTGTGGCGCTCGGCGGGCGCCGCGGCAATGCGGGCCTCTCCGTCGACCTTCATCCAGCTGTCTCCGTCAGAGGCCCGTGAAATTGCCGACGACGCCGGCGACTTCCGCCGTCTTCAGCCCGGCGATGTTGATGCGGCCCGATGTCGGCATGTAGATGCCGTGCTCGCTTCTGAGCCGCAGCACCTCTGCTTCCGAGAACGGCAGCATCGAGAACATGCCCTCTTGGCCGGCGATCGCGCCGAGCGCCTGCCAGCGGGTCCTGAGCCCTTCCGCAAGCGCCCGGCGGATGCCGGTCATGCGTAGGCGCATCGCCTCGAGCTCCTCCGCCCAGTCGCGAGCGAGCTCCTTGTCGGCGAGGATCGTGCGCACGACGGCGGCGCCATGATCCGGCGGCATGGAATAGCTGGTGCGGGCGAGCCCGGCGAGGTTGGACCGCACGGTGTCGGCGGAGGTCGGCGACGCGGTGAGCGCGTAGATGGCGCCGGTGCGCTCGCGGTAGAGACCGAAGGATTTCGAGCAGGAAACGGCGACGAGTGCTTCGGGAACGACCCCGATGAGATGCCTCAGGCCTGCAACGTCCTCGTTGAGGCCGCGGCCGAAGCCTTGATAGGCGAGATCGACCAGCGGCAGGAGGCCCCGCTCCGCGACGAGCGCGGCGATTTCCAGCCATTGCGCTTCTGTCAGCGCGCCGCCCGTCGGGTTATGGCAGCTTGCGTGCAGCAGCACCGCGTCACCGGCGGCCGCACCCTCAAGCGCGCTGACGACATTGTCGAAGAGCACCGCCTGCGATGGGATGTCGAAGAAGTCGTAGCTTGCCGTTTCGAGGCCCGCCGCCTTGAAGATGGCCGCATGGTTCGGCCAGCTCGGCAGGCCGAGCCAGATCCGCCGGCCACCGACGCGGTGGATAAGGTCGGCTGCGAGCCTGAGCGCGCCCGAGCCGCCCGGCGTCTGCACGCTCGCGATACGGCTCCGCTCGACGGTGTCGCCGCCGACGAGCGTCCAGAGATGGTCGAGGAACACATGGTCCCCTTCAGGTCCGACATAGGCCTTGGTGTCCTGCGTTTCGAGCAGCCGCTTCTCCGCCGCCTTCACGGCCCGGAAGATCGGCGTATGGCCGGTTTCGTCGCGATAGACGCCGACGCCAAGGTCGACCTTGCCGGGGCGCTCGTCCTTTCGGTAGAGGCCAATCAGGGCCAGCAACGGGTCGTCGGGTTGACGGGCGAGAGCATCGAACATGCCAGGTTCCCTTTGGTGCTAACAATCGAGGAATAGTCGTTTTGGGCAGGCGGAAAGGCAAGCCGCATCCCGCGACTTGTTTGTTCTTTTTGTAAAATAAACCGGACGCAAATTCGACGCTCCATTTGCGAGATGAGCAGATGTGGCTTGCGTATTTTTGCGTGACTTGGTGAAATCCAATCCAAGATTTGCGCATTTTCTGGATCGGGGACGAATTCGCGATGGAGCGCGGAAGAACGGAACTGGATGCGATCGACCGCAGGATCATCCGCCTGCTCGTCGAGGACGCGTCGAGAAGCAACAACGAACTGGCGGAAAAGGTCGGCCTCTCGCCAGCGCCACTGTCGCGGCGGCTGGCGCGACTCTATTCGGCAGGCGTCATCCGCCAGACGGTCGTTGTGGATCCGAGGGCTACCTGCATCGGCTTCCAGGCCTTTGTCGAGGTGACGCTGGAGCGCACTGCCAGCAAGGTTGGGCAGCGTTTCATCGAGCTGGTCTCGCGCATGCCGGAAGTGATCGAATGCCATACGGTTGCCGGCGATTTCGATTTCCTGCTGAAGATCGCCGTGCGCGATGTTGCGGACTACAAGCGCCTGCTCTGGAGCGAGTTCGAGCAGATCGCCGAAATCAAGACGCTCCGCTCGACCATCCTTCTCGACAGTCCGAAGATGCAGGGGGGTGTCGCGCTGTAGGCGGTAAAAGTAGCTCAACGGCCCCTCATCCGCCTGCCGGCACCTTCTCCCCGCAAGCGGGGCGAAGGGACTTGCGGCGCCCGCTTTAGTCCCCTCTCCCCGCCTGCGGGGAGAGGGTTAGGGTGAGGCGCGTTGCCGCTACGCCTCCAGCGTGCCCGGCTTGCGCGCCGCGCTCGAGGGTTCCGCGCAGGCGATCTTCATCAGGTCCGACCGGCGGCGTGCGAAACGCGTCGAGACGCGCGTGACGATCAGCCCGTCCTGCGGCGCCCGGACCTCCACCGAACCGTCCGGCATGCCGGGCTTGGTGAGGATCGTCGCGAGCAGGTCTCCCGCTTTCACGCTTTCGCCGATATCGCGATGGAACAGGACCGCGCCGGCTGCGGGCGCGCGGATCATCTCGACGTTGTCGAGCGGCACGGCTTTGCCGGCGAAGGCCGGAAGGTCGGCGCGCGACCCGGCCACCACGCCGCGGCCGAGCAGAAACTGCCAGACGCCGTCGGCATCCCTCCTTGCGGTTTCCGGGTAGACGTTGCGCGTGCCGCGCAGTTCCACGGTCACGGAGAGCCTGCCGGGCAGGGTCGTCCTCTTCCGGTCCTCGGCCTCGTTTTTCCAGGCGTGGCCAACCGCTTCCTCGAAAGCGGAGCTTGCGCCGTCGGAGAGAAGCACGGCCTTCATATAGAGCGCCGCGGCGAGATCGGCAGCTTCCGGCCAGAAAGCCTCGTCGATATAGGCGTATTGCAGCCCTTCGTCATCGCAATGGAGGTCGAGCACCAGCTCAGCGCCAAGGGCCATATGGAGCAACTGCCGCTTCAGTCGGTCGACCGCCGAGTATCGGTCGAAGTCTTCGAGCAAATCGTCGCGCTCGCCAAGGGAAATCAGCGGGAAATCACGGTTGAAATTGGTGCGCGAGCCGAGATCGAAGCGACCTTGCAATTCGCCGAAGTACGACTGCGCCGAACCGATCGGGTTCGCTTGCGGAACGACGGTGATATCGCCGAGGATCGCGGCGTCGGCATCCGCCCGGCGCAGCTTCTCCAAAAGGAAATGCAGGAGCGCCGTGCCCGGCAGCTCGTTCGCGTGAAGCGCGGCCTGGATATAGGTCCGGGGTGCTTCCGGCTTCGTCCCCTTGAACCGGAAGACCGGCAGTCGCCATTCGACGCCCTGCGTGTCGCCGGCGATGATGATGTCCGAAATTTCCACTTTCTCTCCCCGTCATTTATTCATGAGCGCTTATCGGTGCTCCTGTCTCATTCTGCAAGTCTGTAAGAATGGCTGCGACGCTCAGCGCGCTCGTGACCCGGCATCAGCCTCTCCACGCTCCTCGCGTCAGAGCGAAAGCGGCCAGCGATCGACAATCCTGAATTCTCCCCGCCCTTTGCGCGTGTGGACAAGTGCGAAGCCCCGAACTGTCCATGCGATTGGCCTCGCGAGATCGACATGCGGAGCTTTGCGGTCGCTGTAGAAAAGCGTCATATGCGGAATGACCTCACCCGATATATCCCGCAGGCCCGTGATTTCCCGGATTAACGCGTCGAAGCCCGGAACCGAGCTACCGCAGGTCAATATTCGCGGATACTGGCGAACATGGCCGACGCTGACAATGCGATCGAAACATAGGTGAAACCCGGCGGCTTTCGCGCGTGAACCGAGTTTGGCGGCAAACTCGTCGACTGCTTCCGATAACCCGCGGCCTTCGCGAACCTTGGCAAGCGACACATGCAGCCGGTCACGGTCATAGATCTTTCCGGAAAGTCCATGTTCCTGCTGATCGCCGTGCGCAAGTTCCAACGCCTGTTCGGCTGCCTGCTTCTCCGGAAGAACAGCGAAGTAAAAGACATCGCCAGCTCGTGGCGGGGAGAAAGAGCCCAAGTTCAGAGAAAGCTGGTCCGAAGTCATGCGACGCTCCCGGGTTCAGCATATCTAGAGCGATTTCAGAATGCGTGTAACGGTTTTCCGTCCGGAATTGCGTGGTTTCAAAATGTTAGATCGCTTTGCCGTCCCAATGAAGCAACGACGTGATCTAGTGGCGCTAACCAAATATATGGGAACGCAAAAAGGGCGCGCCAAGACGTGCCCTTCACATATTCGCTTCATGGAAGACAGTGCGAATTCTTACTCCCACTCGATTGTTCTAAATCTAGTTAGACCATTGATATAGCTAGGTTTTTTATGCGTTGCCGCGCAAAAAGCCGACCCATGGGCCGTCAAAATGTACGGTTTTGATTTCAAAGGGAAAAACAGCACGAAAATTTTTTGTGCGGTTTCGGCATCTATCGAAGTCGATCGCCTTTCCGGACCCACTGACCGGCCAAAGACGCCCCTCAGGGGAGAGGGGGGCCCGCGTTCCGTGGCACCGGCCCGCAACCTTCAGAATATGATAGCCCGCGGCAGCCGGAGAAGGGAATCTGTGCTCTCAAACCAGCATCGACTGCTGGGCGAAGATACCCGCCATCGCACCTTGCGATGACGCCGTGGTGACCGAGGGCATGAGGGGATTCGCGAGGTCGCCGGCGGCATAGATGCCGGGCATGCTGGTTTCGCGGCGCTCGTCGACCTTGAGGGCGATGCCGAGCGGCGTATCGACCGTGGCGAGGCCCAGTGATTCATGCAGGCTTGCGGATGGCTTGTTGCGCGGATGCGCGAACAGGATGTCGACCGCGACGTTGGGGCCGGTATCGAGATTGACGGTGGCGCTATGGCCCCCGTGATGGGCGATCTCGGTGATCCGGCCATCGACGACAGGTATGTTGCGGCGCGCCAGATCGGCCCGGATATCGGGCGGAATGTCGTGACCATCTGCGAAGAGCGTCAACGTGTCGGTCCAATCGTGGAACAGCCTTACAGACTGGTGCGACTGCCGGCCGGACCAGACGAGGCCCCAATGCTGGCCGGCGACTTCAAAGCCGTCGCAATAGGGGCAGGGCACGATGGAGGTGCCCCAGCCTTCGGCAAAGCCCGGAACCTCAGGCATCTGGTCGGCTACGCCATAGCTCAGGATCAGGCGGCGCGCCCCAAGGCTTTCGCCATCGGCAGTGAGGACGGAGAAATCGTCGATGGCGCCGGAGATGCTGTCGGCCCGCGTACTGACCAGCCTGATCGTGGGATAGCGCGCTAGCTGCTGCCGCGCCTCAGCCAGGATTTCCAGCGGCGGCTTGTGGTCGTGGCCGAGCAGGCCATGCGAATGGCCAGCGAAGCGGTTGCGCGGCAGGCCGGTATCGAGAACGGTGACCTTGCGGCGGGCACGGCCGAGTTGCAGGGCGCCGGCGAGACCGGCAAAGCTGCCGCCGATGATTATGGCGTCATCCATGGTGATAAGCTCCGTGTTGTGGATGGAGGGGGTCGGGCTGGGCCTGGCACGCAATATCGTCCAGCGATACGCACTCGGGACGGGCAGCGAGCAGGGCTTCGGCATCGACGAGAAAGTCGCCCATCACTGTTTTGGCCGGCCGGACAATGCCGCATTCGATATCGCCGGGCGGCCCGGATTTGGAGGACATGGTTGAAACCTACCCAATGGCTTGTACATTTTAGATACTACGTGGTATCGTAATTCAAGAATTAGGATACTGTCAAGGACTGGAATTGTCGTGAGCGAAAATAGCCAGGGCCGGCGCGGCCGGCCCGCCAACGAGGCGCTTGGCCAAACGATCGTCGACGCCGCGCGCGAACTCTTTGTGGAATTGGGTTTTCAAGCGACGACATTGGACAAGGTCGCCCAGCGAGCGAAGATATCCAAGCTCAGCATCTATCGGCACTTCGAGAACAAGGAGGCGCTGTTCAGCGCGGCCATCGCGGCCGGCTGCCATCAGTTGTTTGCACCACAGACCCTTCTTGAAGGCGTCGACGGTTCGGTCGAAGATCAGCTCACGGCGGTGGGATCATTACTGCTTCGCACGCTGTTGAGCCCGGACGTCCGCAGTGTCGAAGCCATGGTCATGGCCGACAGGACGAATCAAAAGTCGTTAAGCAAGCTCCATTACGAAGCCGGCCCCGCCCATGTCATCGTCCAAATCGAGGCCCTGTTGCGTCAGTTGCACGCGAAGGCGGTTCTGAACGTGCCCGATCCTCTCCGGTCCGCCCGCTTGTTTGCCGCGCTTTTCAAAGGATCCGATCTCCTGATTATCGCACGCTTCGATCAGGCGAGAGCAGAGGACGACAAAGAAATCGAATCCTATTGCCGATCGGCCGTCGCCATGTTCATCGCCGCGCACGGTGGCAACGACCACGCGGGCGGATAAGCATTTGATTGCTCCCGGCAGCTTGGCCGGGACCGTCGTCCAGGCGCTTCGTCATATTGGGCCGGCGCGCGCGGCCGAGCTTGCACAGATCGCGGCACCTCATCTTTCTCCCAACGATAAAAAGACGCTCGCATCTACCGCGATCCAAGCTCCCGCCTGGATGCGGTCGACGCTTCTCTCCATCGCAGATCCGGCAGCAGTCGGGACAACATTTGATCGGTGATGCGACGGTGCCATCCGACGATATGCGATCGGGTCCGGAACATCGATCGGTACCGCAGCCAAAGCTGAAACTATGTATGTCGATAACTAAAGTACCGTCAGCGCGGAAATGTCATGCTACGCGGCGTTTTCGTTATATATTTCAAAGCGTTGAAACACAGAAAAGTACCGTCAAACCCAAAAAACGAATGACGGTACTTTTTAGAATGCTCTGTCGGATACGAAAAACACCGTCAAAAGTACCGTCAGAGTGATCTGCTACAAGCTGCGAGCCGCGCCAGGCGCTCCGATAAACTTAACGATTTCAATGGCTTGATAGATTTGTCAATTCCATTGATAATGTGCCCTGGCTAGCAGTCTGCCCTGCCCGCAAATCATTATATTTTCTGCGAAATACTACGCTAGAGCCGCCTTGATCGCCGTTTCCCTCACTCCCACTCGATCGTGCCCGGCGGCTTCGAGGTCACGTCGTAGACGACGCGGTTGATGCCGCGGACCTCGTTGATGATCCGCGTTGCGGCGCGGCCGAGGAATTCCATGTCGTAGTGGTAGAAGTCGGCGGTCATGCCGTCGACCGAGGTGACGGCGCGGAGCGCGCAGACGAATTCGTAGGTGCGCCCGTCGCCCATGACGCCGACCGTCTGTACCGGCAGGAGCACGGCGAAGGCCTGCCAGATGGCGTCGTAGAGACCCGCCTTGCGGATCTCGTCGAGATAGATTGCGTCGGCCTCGCGCAGGATTTCAAGCTTCTCGCGGGTGATGCCACCGGGGCAGCGGATCGCAAGGCCGGGTCCGGGGAAGGGATGGCGGCCGATGAAGCTGTCGGGTAGGCCGAGCTCGCGGCCGAGCACGCGCACCTCGTCCTTGAAGAGTTCGCGCAGCGGCTCGACCAGTTGCATGTTCATGCGCTCCGGCAGGCCGCCGACATTGTGGTGCGACTTGATCGTCACCGACGGGCCGCCAGTGAAGGAAACGCTTTCGATTACGTCCGGATAGAGTGTGCCCTGGGCGAGGAAATCGGCGCCGCCGAGCTTCTTTGCTTCTTCCTCGAAGACCTCGATGAAGAGGCGGCCGATGATCTTGCGCTTGGTCTCCGGATCGCTGACGCCCTCCAGTTCGCCGATGAAGCGGTCGGAGGCATCGACGTGGAGAAGGTGGAGGTTGTAGTGCTCCTGGAACATGGCGACGACGTTCACCGCCTCGTCCTTGCGCATCAGGCCGTGGTCGACAAGGATGCAGGTGAGTTGATCGCCGACGGCTTCGTGGATGAGAAGGGCCGCGACGGAGGAATCGACGCCTCCGGAAAGCGCACAGATCACCTTCTTGTCGCCGACCTGTTCACGGATCGCCTCGACCGCCTTGGCGCGATAGGCGGACATCGTCCAGTCGCTCTCGATGCCGGCGATCTTGTGCACGAAGTTTGCGATCAGCTTGGCACCGTCCGGCGTGTGGACCACCTCCGGATGGAACTGCACCGCATAATATTTGCGCTTCTCGTCGGCGATGAAGGCGAAGGGCGCGTTCGACGAGGTCGCGACCACCTCGAAACCTTCCGGGATCGCCGTGACGCGGTCGCCGTGCGACATCCAGACCTGATGGCGCGAGCCGACCGACCAGAGACCATCGAAAAGCGCGCATTCCTTCTCGACTTCCAGGAAAGCGCGGCCGAATTCGCGGTGATGGCCGCCTTCCACCTTGCCGCCGAGCTGGGCGCATATGGTTTGCTGGCCATAGCAGATGCCGAAGACCGGCAGACCGCTGTCGAAGATGACCGAAGGCGCACGGGGCGAACCGATCTCAAGCGTCGAGGCCGGGCTGCCGGACAGGATCACCGCCTTCGGCTTCAGGCGGTTGAAGCCTTCCTCGGCCGACTGGAACGGCACGATTTCGCAATAGACGCCGGATTCGCGCACGCGCCGGGCGATGAGCTGGGTCACCTGGCTGCCAAAGTCGATGATGAGGACGGTGTCGGGATGGGCTGTCTCAGTCATGGCGGGCCTTCAAGCTTGATCATGGCGAGCCTTTAATGAAAGCCCGCCTTTGGCGCAACGATTACATTGCACCCCGACAATTTAGGACTTTCAGAGCCTGATTTCACCGTTTCCTATCGCTGCTTCGAGCAGGTCGACCGTCGTCGCCAGCTTCTCGTCGATGACGTGCAGATACTCCGTCCAGTCGTCGACGTGCTTCAACTCCGCCTTGCCGTCCGAAATGCCGCGCAGGCCGATCAGCGGCAGGCCGAAGGACTGGCAAGCGCGCAGGTCCGCGAAGGTTTCCATCTCGACCATGTCGGCGTCGATGCCGTCATAGGCCTTGCCGGAGACGATGTTGGCGCCGGTCGAAAGCCGCGCTTCCTTCACGCCCGGGATGCGCAGCGGCAGTTTGACCACCGCGGGAAGATCGAGGAACGGTGTCGCGCCCTTCTCGAAACCGAGCGCCGACGCGTCCATGTCGCGATAGCCGACCGACGTCGCCTGGTAGACTTCGGTCTGTTCGAGTGTGGCGGATCCCGCCGAGCCGAGCGAAACGACGAGATTGGGCAGGGTGCTGCTGGCGTCGAGCCTGGCGAGCGCCCTCGTCAGTGTAACAGCGGCTTCGATCGGGCCGACGCCGGTCATCAGCGGCGCAATCCGGGCACGCAGGCTCGGCCCGTATTCCGCATCGACGGCCATCACGTAGAGAATTGTCTTGCCCGCCACGGGCTTCAGCTCAAAGCTCATCCCTCGATCCCCTCGCGTCCGCGCACCACCATCATCGTCCCCGTCATCGAGGCGATCAGCTTTGCCGGCCCGTCTGGCCGGATAGCATAGGCACGCCCGTCCGAAACGATGATGGTCGTGCCGGGCTTCGTCACCTCGCCGCGAAACAGGAAGCGGTCACCGCGGCCGGGTGAAAGCAGGTTCACCTTGAACTCGATGGTCAGCAACGACGCGTCGGGGTCGATGACGGAATAGGCGGCATAGGTGCCGGCGGCATCGAGCGCGGCGGAAATGACGCCGGCATGCAGCAGGCCGTGCTGTTGCGTCAGCTTGGGATCGAAGGGCAGTTCGATCTCGACCGTTCCCTGTTCGATGCGCGTCAGTTCCGCGCCGATCGTGTGCATCGCCGCCTGGCGGTCGAAGCTCTCCCGGATACGGGTGCGAAAATCCTGCAGCTCGCTGTCGTCAATCAATGGAAAAAGCCTTTCCGAGGCGGGACCGTCCGCCCGCGTCGGGCCGACAGTGGCATGCGCGCAGAATGAGGACAAGCGCGGGCGGGGCGGAAAATCGACGCGCTGGGAGGCCATCGGCCCGACAGGCGGCATACCAATCACATCGGGGCGAAATATGCGCCAATTGCAGTGCGCGCTTGCTTTCGCGAAACCCGGCTGATCCTTATATGTCTACGATGAGGAACATCAGACGCATTGAAATCCGGCCGGCCGACCCCGACGATGTCCTGATGATGGCATCTGTGCTCGTGGAAACCTGGCGGTCGACGTTTCGGGGCATCATCTCCGACGCGTATCTCGATGCGATGACGGTTGAGGATCAGGCGATCCGGCACGCGCGCCGAATGCGCGCCGCGGGCGTTTTCCATATGGTCGCGGCCGATATGGCCACGAAGACGGTGATCGGCCTGGCGAGCTACGGGCGAGCACGAGGGATGCCGCCGGCCTTCGACCGCGAACTCTATACGCTCTACCTGCTGGAAGAGTTCCAAGGCGCCGGCATCGGCTCCGCGCTCGTACGCTCGGTTGCAAGACATTGCCAGGATGCCGGCGCTTCGTCACTTTTCGCCTGGGTACTGGCGGGCAATCCAAATCGGGTTTTCTATGAACGGCTCGGGGCGCGTGTCGTCGGGCGAGGGCGTGTCAGCGTCGGTCGCGAAAGCTATGATCAGGTCGCCTACCGCTGGGACGATCTCGCAATGCTTTCAGGCGCCGGAAATGCCGCGATGTGACGTGGTGGCTCCTTTACCCTAACCTGACGATATGCTGGTCCCAGGCAACGGCGCTTTTGCGCTTCCCGAAGCGCCCGTCGTAGGAGGAGACGGTGAAGCCTCGCGTGGCGGCAGCGACGCCTGCGGCCTCCGCGACGAACTCTTCATTCAAGACGGCGCCCGTCCGGGCATCCAGCGTGACGGCGACATTGCCCTTAGGCGATGTCAGTCCGACGAGCCCTTCGCGACGATTGACGGCGATCGCGCCGACATAGTTGGCGAGCGCCTCGGTCGTTCGCTCGGGAAGAGTGACGAAGGCAAGGTCCTCGCCGCGCGAGAAGTGGCCGACGAGCGGCGGCAGGTCGTTGCGCGGCCCTTCATATTGGCAGGCGAACCAGATCTTCCCGTCGTTCCCGATGTCCACGTGGCGTATCGATAGCCGGCTAAGATCATTGGGTAGCACATGCTTTTCGATGAGCGCACCCGTGACGGTGTCGACCAGCGTCAGACTCGGCTCCATATGGTCGAGATTGAGCTTGGTGCGGCCGAAGTCCGGATGGGTCTCGATGCCGCCATTGGCGATCGCGAGCGTCCGCCGGTCGGCCGCAAGCGTCATGTCGTGCGGGCCGATGCCGTAGGTCGGAAATTCGCCGATCCGGGCAAATCCCCTCGTGCCGTCGTAAATGCCGATCATGCCGCGATTGTCGGAAAAGTCGTTCTCGGTCGCATAGAGCAGGCGCCCGTCGGCGGAAAAGCAGCCGTGGCCGAAGAAGTGGCGGCCTTCGGCGGCTGTAATCACGACGGGTTCGGCGGCACCATCGGCCGAAAGGATCATCGCGTAGGTGCCCGGCCGGCGGGCAAACGCGACGGCCCGGCGGCTTTTCGGTGAGAAGGCCATGCCGTGCGCCCGCGCCGGCAGCAGCGTCCGGTCGATGATTTCGCCCTCGTCCGTGAGGGTCGCGACGCCATAGCCACCGTCCGGCGCCATGAAGGCCGAGGCGAAGACGGCATCCGCTCTTTCAAGCGCGAAAGCGCCACGCGGAGTAAGCGTCGCCATCCAGCCAGCGCCCGCCATTTTGACGAAGCTGCGTCGATCGATCAGTGTTTTCGCGGTCATGCGCGTCTTGCCATAAACAGAACGATGACGGAGGCGATGCCCGCCGCCGATCTCGATTTGGTTTAGCAGATTATCGTCTCAGAGCCAGCCACGGCGCTTGAAGTAGAGAAAGGGCAACAGCGCCGACAGCACCATCATCGATAGCGCGTAGGGGTAGCCGAGCTGCCATTTCAACTCCGGCATGACGTCGAAATTCATGCCGTAGACCGAGGCGACCAGCGTCGGCGGCAGGAACACGACCGCTGCGACCGAGAAGATCTTGATGATCTGGTTCTGTTCGAGATTGATGAGGCCGAGCGTCGCGTCGAGCAGGAAATTGATCTTGTTCGACAGGAACAGCGCGTGATCGCCGAGCGAGGCTGCGTCGCGCTGGATCAGCTTGATCCGCTGCCGGCTCTCCTTGGCTGCCTTGCGCTGAGTGTTTCCCTCGGTCGCAACGTGGTAGGCGACGAGCCTGCCGACGCTGACCAGACTTTCACGGATGACCGTCAAGAGGTCGCCTTTTTGGCCGATCTGCTCGATCAGCGATTGCAGGTCGCGCGTTTTCTTGGTGGCGCTGGCGTTCGACTTGCGGAAGACCTCGCGCGAGATCGCGTCGACCTCGTTGCCGGCGCGTTCCAGAGCATCCGCCGTGCGGTCGATCATCGCCTCGAGCAACCCGAGCATCACCAGTTCGCCGGTGTCGCACGCAGCTCCGTTCGGCTTCTGGATCCGGTTGACATAGACCTGGAACGGCTTCGGATCGGCATGACGCACCGTGACGAGACATGTTCCCTTGAGAATGAACGTCACCGGCACTTTTGCCGGATAGTCACTGTCGAGTTTGGCCGCGGCCGTCATCGTCATGAACTCCGCGCCGTCCTCCTGATAGAGGCGGTCGGAAAGCTCGATTTCCTGCATCTCGTCGCGTGTCGGGATGGCGATCGCCAACTTGTCTTCGACCAGCCGCGTTTCCTCGGCGGAAGGATTGAAGAGGTCGAACCAGATCACCGGCTCGGGCGAAGCCAGGCTGTTGAGAATATCGAAAAGCGCGAGATGGTTGTTCTGGCTTTTGTAGATGCGCAGCATTTGGGGCTCCATGGGGCGAGTCATCCGACCGCCTGAAGCCCTGATCAATCAGGACCGGACGGCCGTGAGCGTGGAGGCTCGACTTCGACTGTCGGGGTTCATTCCGGTTGATCCTTGGTAGGTGAAACATGCCCGCGAAAGGGGGACACAAATTGCGCTTTGCGCCCAAAAGAGCGCCTTGTCAACCGCCGGGCGGCGGCGCCCCTTCACGTTGCCGTGTCAATGTGCCATGTCAATCGCCGTCGGCAAAGGAAAAGCCGGCGCCAAGGCCGATGGCGCCGCCGAATTCGCGGTTGAACCGATCGAGGAGGTCGGCAGTGTTGAGCGTGATGAAGTCGAGTGTGGCGCGCTGGTTCTCGTCCGCAAGCGCCGCATCGATCGGTCCCTCGATGCGGTCGGCCGCGCGGATCAGCGCCTTGAAAAGGAAATTGATCGAGCCGGCGATCGAGCGGCTGTCGGCTGGCAGCAGGCTTTCCATGCCGGCCGTATTGAAGAGCTTCTGCAGAGCCCGCAGATTCGCGGAAACGGATGGCATCGTATTGACCGAGCGCCAGTAGATGGCGAGCCGTGGATGTCCCTTGTCGGACTTTCCGTCGTCCGTGCCGGCGTAGAACGGCCGCAGCCGCTGGTCCTTAATCATCTCGACGCTATGGACGAGGATGCCGAGGAGTTCGGTTGCGGCCTCCTTGCTGTCGCGGAAGAACGGATTGTCGGGACCCGGCTTCCTCCAGGCGGCCTGGATTCCGTCCGGCCTTTCCCATTCGGCGAGGATCTCGCCGGCGATCGCCTTCAGGTTCTCCGATATCGCGACGCCGTAGCGGCAGCGAAAGGCACCGTCCTTCCCCGCAAGCGCTTCTGCCCCGGTGCCGTAGAGTACGTATTCGAGCGCACCGAGGCCCTGGACAGCGACGCTTTTCGTCTTCAGGCTCTCCGCGTGTGTCGCGCGTTCGTCTTCCTTGGCGAGAATCGCCTGCACCTGCTTCAAACCGGTGCTCTTGCGGTCGGGATAAAAGAGGAAGCGCTCGAAGCGGTTCTGTTCGAGGGCCGGGCCGAGACGGATGATCTCGATCGCCGACCAGCTCTGCACGACGCCGGAAAAGGCCGAGCGGGCGGCTTCGAGCGCCGCTGCCGAAGGCGCCTCGCAAAGCGCGGCGCTCGTTTCCGCAAGGCCGACCGTCGCCTCCGCGAGGCCCCGATAGCCGGGAATAATGAAGCCGTCCACGGCTTTTGCCATGACGCCCGGCACGGCGGCCTCGTCGACGACACGCGGCGAGAGTGCTCCACCTTCTTGCGCGGCCATCGGGGTGGCGATGGCGGCGAAGAGGATGGCGGCCAGGGTAAGGGGAAGGCTCGGGCGCATCAGAGTGACTCCAGGAATGTGATCAGTGCTTTTCGGTCGTCCTTTGGCAAGCCGGCGAAGGCGTTGCGCGCCTTTTCCGCTTCGCCGCCGTGCCAAAGGATGGCCTCGGTAAGATTACGGGCGCGGCCGTCGTGAAGGAAGAAGGTGTGGCCGCTTACGGTTTGTGTCAGTCCGATCCCCCAGAGCGGTGGCGTGCGCCACTCGCGGCCATCGGCGACGCCGACTTGCTGGCTGTCGGCAAGACCCTCGCCCATATCGTGCAGCAGGAAATCCGAATAGGGCCAGATCAACTGGAACGCCTGCTCCTTGTGCGGCGCATCGCGCCGGGTCACGAATTTCGGCGCATGGCACGCGGCGCAGCCGGATTCGTAGAAGAGCTGTTTGCCCCGCAAGGTTTCGGGGAAGCTCGCCTTGCGGCGGGCCGGCACGGCGAGGTTGGAGGCGTAGAAGGTCACGAGGCCAAGCACCGGATCGGGTGCTTCGACAGGGCCGAGCCGTTCCTGAACGCCGGTCGGAAGCGCCAGGCATTCCGTCTGCGCCTCGGTGCAATCACCGTGACTGCGGTCGTTGCCCGGACTGGATAGGCCGATGTCGATGGCGAAAGCATCGGCGGCCTGTCGGCCGAGCGTCGGGCTTTGCGCCTTCCAGCCGAAACGGCCGAGCATCACGGCTCCGGTTTTGGCATCGTGGATCAGTGCAGGCCGCCCGCTGATACCGTCCCCGTCGCGGTCCTCAGGATCTGCGCGCGCGAAAATGTCGGCGTCGTGGATCGCCTCGATCAGTCCGAGACCGATCATCGGCGAAGCGACGCGCGGCGAGAGCGTCGTTCTCGGATCGAGCGGGCCATAGCCGAGGTCCGCGACCGTATAATGCGGCTTCCGCAGGGAAACCGTCTCGCCGTCCGCAAGGCTCACCGGCTCTTCCCTGTAGGCAATCGTTACGCGCCCTTCGGCTGCAAGCCCCGGCACGGCACTGTCCTGAAGCTGCACACCATAGACGGGATCGGGAAAATTGAGAACGGCATGGGAGGCGAGCATTTCCCGTTCGGTGCCGTCATGCGGCGTACGCGCAAGGCGATAGAACATCGATGTTGTGTCCGACGCCCCTTCCGGGGGACGCCCCCGCCCGTCGCGCGGATGACAGCTCTCGCAGGAACGGGCGTTGTAGAGCGGGCCGAGCCCGTCGGAGGCTTGCGTGGAGGAGGGCGACGAGACCCAGAGCTTCTCGAAGAGCGCCTTGCCGAGCTTGAAGTTCTGCTCGGCCTCGAAGGGCAAGTTCGCCGAAAACTGCGAGAAGATTTGCCGGTCGATCGGCGCAATCGTCGTTGCGGCGCCGGCGGAAAGCGCCTCGAACTGTTCCGCCTTGGAGAAATCCGTCGTCGGCCGAGTGACGGTCAGCACGCGCTTGCGGTCCTGCTCGGAGAGGTCTTCGCGTTCGGATTGGCACCCCCCTCTGCCCTGCCGGGCATCTCCCCCACACGGAGGGAGATCGGCAAGGGGCGATGCCCCGCTCAACCCATCATTTTGCGTGTGTGCCGTTGAATTCGACCCCTGCATCTGCGCGCTTACTGGGGGGGTATCAACAGTCGCTTTCCCGTCGGAATCGCCGCCCGTCGCCGCTGCTGTTGCGGTGACGCTGATGAGCGCGGCGAGTGGCAGCGCTAGGAGGCGAGGGATCACATGCATTGGACTTGGGCCGGGCCGCACCCTTTCGGGGCGGCCCGCCTTTCGGCTTATTGGAAGACGGCGCTAGGATTATCCAGGCTGTCGGAACCTTCAAGCTCGATCGTGCCGAGTTCGAGCGACGCGATGGCGCGTTCGACGGTCTTCGCCTGCGCGACCAGGCCGTCGATCGCGGCCTGAACGGTGGCGTTACCCTCGGCATTGCCTTCGCCGATCATCTGGTCGTAAGCCTCGACCGTTTCGGCGCGCTTCGCCATCGCCTGCATCTTTTCGACGGTGGAGGCGAGGTTGCCCTTCAGTTCCTTGTCCAGCGCCGCGTCCTTTGCGGCAACGAGTTCCGAAAGAGAGGGGCCGGTGAGCTTCGTGCCGTCGACGCGGGTATATTCGCCGGTATAGGCGGACTGGATGCCGAGTGCGTCATGGAGATGCGAGTTGTGCGTATTGTCCGAGAAGCAATCGTGCTCTTCTTCCGGGTCATGCAGGAGCAGTCCGAGCTTCATGCGCTCGCCGGCGAGTTCGCCGTAGGAGAGCGAGCCCATGCCGGTGAGGATGGTGGCGAGGCCCGCCTTGGGATCGGCTTCGACGGACTTGGTGGCGGCGCCGTCCGGCGTCCAATTGGCGACCATCTCTTTGAGATCGGAAACGAGCAGGCTGGAGGCTGCCTTCAGATAGGCGGCGCGGCGGTCGCAGTTGCCGTTGGTGCAGGCCTTGGTGTCGAAGTCGGTATGGGAGCGGTTGCCGGCGCCCGCGCCGGTGCCGTTCAGGTCCTGTCCCCAGAGCAGGAATTCGATCGCATGGTAACCGGTCGCGACGTTCGCCTCGATGCCGCCGGCTTCCTGCAGTGTGCCGGAAAGGAACTCCGGCGTGATGTTCGTTGCGTCGACGTCCTTGCCGTCGATCTTGATCGTCTTGTTGGCGATCACGTTGGCAACGAAAAGAGCGTTCTCATCGCTTTCGGTGCCGTAGCTCGTATCGACATAGTCGATCAGGCCCTCGTCGAGCGGCCAGGCATTCACCTTGCCTTCCCATTCGTCGACAATCGTATTGCCGAAACGATAGACCTCGGTCTCCTGATAGGGGTTTCGCGCCTTGAGCCAAGCTTCGCGGGCGGCCTTCAAGGTCTCTTCGCTCGGGCTTGCAATCAGCGCGTCGACCGCCTTCTCGAGTGCTTCGGCCGTCGTCAGCGCGTCTTCGTATTTGGCGTGTGCAACGGCAGCGTAGTGCTTGACGACCTGAGCGGCGTCGGTGGCGGCATTCGCCGGTTGCAAGGCCAGCGCCGACGTTGCGGCCATGAGCGCCAGCGCGGCGGCGCGGATGAAATTCTTGGTCACGACCCTCTCCTTTGCTTCTCCTCCAGCGCCGTGCGTCTTTACGTGACGCACAAAGGTCGCTGCAGCACTTTGCGTTGCTGCATGTTTCTGCCCTTCGATCGGGTCCGTTCGGAAACCTGCAGTGGGCGGCGAGCAAACGTCTCGGAGCCCGCTAAAGCCCACTTCTCATGGACCAAAAGTAAACTTGTGTCAAAGTGTATAGTTTAGAATGTTTTCAAACTTTCCCGGGGCGGCACGCGGACACGTCGGCCGCGATCCGGAACCAAGGCGCATCGCGTTCAAACGGCCTCATGCGGCGCGTTTAGGTCTTCGTTTTCGTGCATGTCGTTGTCCCAAAACCCGTCCACACTTCTGGGCGACATGCGTTAGCTCTTTCGGCCCATAAGGCAGAAAAAGAAGCCGTCGGTTCCGGTCGAAGCTGGCGTCAGAGTGACCGTCTTCATGTCGGCGGACCACGGCTGCGGCTTGTCGGTGCCGAAGAGCGTCGCCCATATGTCGGCGGCCGAGAGAATCTCGAATTCCGGATTGTCCTCGCAGAAACCGTAGACCTGCGACTCGTTCTCCTCGGGAAGCACCGAGCAGGTCACGTAGATCAGATGTCCGCCCGGCCGCACGAACTGGGCGGCGCTAGCAAGTGCCTCTTCCTGCTGCGCCAGCCTTTCCTCCAGGTTCTTCTGCGTGAGCCGCCATTTCGTGTCCGGGCGGCGCCGCCACGTGCCGGTCCCGGTGCAGGGCGCATCCACGAGCACGCGGTCGAAGCGCCCGGTAAGCGGCGCGAGCGATTCCGCCGATTCATGCACCTGCACATTGCGGGTGCCGGCTCGCTTCAGCCGCTCGATGATCGGCGCCAGCCGCTTGCGATCGGTGTCGTAGGCGTGGACCTGGCCCTTGTTGTTCATCGCGGCCGACATGGCGAGCGTCTTGCCGCCGCCGCCGGCGCAGTAGTCGAGAACCTGCTCGCCTTCCTGCGGGAAAACGAGATCGGCGACGATCTGCGAACCTTCGTCCTGAACTTCGAACCAGCCCTTCTGGAACGAGATCTCCGCCGTGACGTTCGGGAGGCGCGAGGCGCCTTCGCCGGCCGGGATGCGCACGCCGTGGCGCGCGATTGTTGCGGGTTCCGCGCCGCTTCGGTCGAGCGCCTTCAAGACCTTGTCACGGCTCGCCTTTAGCGTGTTGGCGCGCAGGTCCAGTGTCGGCCGCCCGGCAAGCGCCTGAGCCTCCTCGAGCCAGTGGTCGGAGAAGTTCTCCTCGAAAGAGGCCTGCGTCCATTCCGGAATATCCGCCTGCACATGCTTGGGCGCGCCTTCGAGCCGATGCTCGGCAAAGGCTTTCATCATTTCCGCCGAGGGAGCCTCGGGCGCGAACTTGTCGTCGGCAAGCTCCGCTGCAAGTGCCGCGGGGGTGAAGCCCCATTGCCGATACATGACCGCGTGGCCAAGCGCGGTCGCGCTGTCGCTGTCCATCAGATAGGCGTGAGAGAGCTTCATCCGCAGCGCGTCGTAGACGATATTGCCGATGGCGGCGCGGTCGCCCGATCCGGCGAAGCGGTGGGAAAGGCCCCAGTCCTTGAGCGCGTCGGCGACGGGCCGCTTCCGTTTTTCTATGTCGTCAAGAACCTCGATGGCCCCTGCGAGCCTTCCGCCCAATCGCATCTTCGATGAACTCCTTTTTCGCCGTGGTAACGGCGAAGACACCGAAGAGCAAGACGGAAGCGGTAGAAATGGCGGAGACCGCCTACTGCACGTTTCCTTAAATCGGAGCCGATCAAGGATAAAAACACGCAGCAACTAAAAGTACTGCAGCGCCCTCTGGTAAAACGTGCGGCGCCGCTGTCTCCATAAGCAAATCCGCCCGGTGCGAAAATCGGGCGGAAGTATCGGCGGATCAGGAATTGATGACCTGGTAACAGATGCTGGCGGTTCCCGAGCGGATCATCCCGATTTGCGAGGCGGCCGCCTTCGAGAGATCGAGCACGCGACCACGAATGAACGGACCGCGATCGTTGATGCGGACGACGACCGTCTTGCCATTGCGCTTGTTGGTAACCGCGACCTTCGTGCCGAATTTGAGGTTGCGGTGGGCAGCGGTGAGGCGTGCGGCGTTCATTCGTTCGCCGGACGCGGTCTTGGAGGTCAGTGCGTACCAGGATGCACCGCCGCAAGCGGATCCTGCTGCCTGACTATCGGATGCCGAGACCAACCCCATCCCGACGGTGAATAGCACTGCTGCGGCAGCAGTTTTAATGTTCGCTGGTTTCAAGCGACGGCCCCCACGGTTTGAAAGTTTAGTTAATTTTCCCTGCTGACTGACCTAATTGAGGCGAAAAATGGCAAAACCGTGCTTCAACCGTTAACTGTCTATTAGGTATTGTTGAAAAGCGGCGGAAATTAAAAATAGAATTTTGTTTGAATTATTTTGAATCGCCGCGTGAAGTTCTTTGGAATCAGGGGTTAGACGTCGGACGGGGCCTCGGTCCGAGGGCGGACTCCGTGTGCTCGAAAAAAATCATTTAAAAATTTCGATTCGCATGAATTTCCATGAATCCCGTTCGTGAAAATCCTCTAACTAGCGCATGGGTTGTGCAATTGGGCGAAGTATAGACCAAATATGGGCAGGCGTTAGGCAGTCAAACGAAAGTCGAGCTCACCGTTACTATCGGATGATCTGAGGACATGCTTTCATCCGAACGGAGGTATTCTGGCTACACGAATTGTGGTGGAGTCTACTTCCCGCGCCAGGTACCTGTTTCCCACAACTGTGCAAGCGACACGCGATAGTTCGGGAAGGCGAATTGGAAGCCGGTCCCGCGAAGGCGGGCGTTCGAGACGCGCTTGTTCTCGCCGTAGAACGAGCGCGCCATTGGCGACAGTTCGGCGGTCTCGAAGGGAATTTCCGGTGGCGGCTCGACGCCCATCAGCCGGGCGGCTTCCGCTACCACATCTTGCGGCGGGGCCGGTTCATCGTCGGTGACGTTGAAGATCCCACCCATGCCGCGGTCGGCAAGGAAGGCGGCAGCCGATCCGATATCTTCGACGCGAATGCGGTTGAAGACCTGGTTGGGCTTTACCAGCCTGCGTGCCGTGCCTTCGGCGAGGTTGCGAAAGGCATTGCGGCCCGGGCCATAGATGCCGGCCAGGCGCAGGATAGCGACGGGAATGCCGCGCTGGGCTCCGTGGGCAAGCCAGGCATTCTCAGCCTCGACCCTTTCGACAGAGCGCTGGGAAACAGGCTTGTAGGGCGTGTCCTCCGCCACCCAGGCACCCTTGTGGTCGCCATAGACGCCGACGGTGGAAAGATAGCCGATCCAGCGAAGATTCGGCAAAAGCTCGGGCAAGGGCGCGACGCCGGGGCGAAACATCGGGTCGCCGTCTCGGCCCGGGGCAATCGACTGGACGAGATGGGTCGCCTGGTGCATCGCGTCCGCGAGCTCGGCGGATATCGCCGTTCCATCGAAAAGGAGCGGACGAATCCCGGCCTGCGCGAGATCGGCGAGCCTTTCGGGCGAACGGGTGGTGCCGGCCACGGACTGGGCCGCAGGCGCCAGTGCCCTTGCAATCGCCGTACCGGAATAGCCGGCGCCAAGAATCAGGACATGCATCGGCTTACTCCTGCCATTTCCCATTCCGAAAGAACCTCGTTGTCGCTTTCCGGCTCACACTGCCTGGCGAAGGCGGCAAGTTCGTCGCGCGGCAATAGCCGCGAGAGTGCCCAGACGGCCATCGCCCTCACCGTTGGTGAAGCGTCGAGCGCCAAGGCCTTGCAATGCGGTATCAGGTGCTTTTCACCGGAATTGCCGGCCGCGATCAAGGCGTTTCTGACGAAACGATCGCGACCGATCCGTTTGACCGGAGAACCGGAGAAGAAGGCGCGGAACGCCGCATCGTCCAAGGTCAGCAGGAAATTCAGCTCCGGCTCTTTCAGGTCGTCGCGCGGCCGGAGCTTCATTTCGGAGGCCGAACGCGCGAACTTGTTCCACGGACAGGCCGCAAGACAGTCGTCGCAGCCATAGATCCGGTTACCGATCAGAGGGCGGAGCTCGGGCTCGATCGGGCCTTTGTGCTCGATCGTCAGGTAGGAAATGCAGCGCCGCGCATCGATCTGATAGGGCGCCGGAAAGGCGTCGGTCGGACAGGCGTCGAGACAGGCGCGGCAGGAGCCGCAATGGTCGCGCTCGGGCTCGTCGAGATCGAGGTCGGCGGTCGTGAACAGGCTGCCGAGAAACAGCCACGAACCATATTCGCGGCTGACGAGATTGGTGTGCTTGCCCTGCCAGCCGATACCGGCCTTCTCGGAGAGCGGCTTTTCCATGACCGGGGCCGTGTCCACGAAGACTTTCACGTCCTCGCCGGCGCGGGCGGCAAAGCGCGTCGCGACCTCCTTGAGCCGCCCCTTGACGACATCGTGATAGTCGCGGTTCTGGGCGTAAGCAGAAATCGCCCCGCGGTCCCGCTTGGTGAGGATCGCGCGCGGATCGTTCTCGGGGCCGTAGTTCATGCCGAACATGACGATCGAGCGGACGTCGCTCCAGAGTACCCGCGGATCGGACCGGCGTTCCGCGGTTTCGGCGAGCCACTCCATCGTGCCGTGGGCGCCTTCGGCCAGAAACTGTCTCAGCCGCGCCGGCGCCTCGGGAATGGCGTCCGGTCGCGTGATGCGACAGATATCGAAGCCCTTGTCCGCCGCCTCGCTCTTCAAAAACGCGGTCAGCGTGCTGCGCTTCCTGCCCTGGTTCTCCGCTCTTACGGCGTCGCCAGGCATTGCATTGTCCTCAGAAGTCGAGGTCCGCATAGTGCGAGACCGGTGTGACGCCGCGCACGCGCTCGCCGAGCAGCGGCCGGAAAGACGGACGGGATTTCAATCGCTGGTACCACTCTTTCGCCGTCGGCGCTTCGGACCAGTCGATCTCGCCGAGATAGTCGAGCACTGAGATTGCGGCGGCCGCGGCGAGATCGGCGTAGGAGATGCGGTCGCCCGCAAGCCACGGGCGCGAGCCGGCGAGCCAGGAGAGATATTTCATGTGCTGGCGGATATTGGCGCGCGACGTACGCAGGATTTTCGAATCCGGCGCGCCACCGCCCTGGTCGGGGGTCATCTGCAGCTTGAAGATGCGCTCGCGCACCAGCGGGCGCGTCACATCGGCTTCCATCTTCTGCAGGAACCATTCGGTGAGCCGGCGAATCTCCGCCCGCTGGAACGGATCCTCGGCAAGCAACCGGCGATCGCGCTTCAGAATGCCGTTCGTTTCGTCCAGATATTCCGAAATGATCGTCGCGCCGCAGAGCGCCCGCATGCTGTCGTCGACATAGACGGGCAGCGTGCCCGCCGGATTGAGGGCCAGAAAGTCCCGCCGGTTCTCCCACGGCTGCTCCTCGCTGAGCTCGGTCTGGTAGCCGTATTCCGAAAGAATGAGGCGTACGAACCGGGAAGCGGAGGACATGGGGTGATGATAGAGTGTCGGCATCGAGGGTCGGCTTCGTGGGTCTGTTTTTCCGGGAGCACTACGGCGCCGCGCGTCCTATCAGACGCGCAAAGGACGCTGTGGCACTTTGAATGGCTGCATGTTTCCTTAAATCGGCTACGATTTCAGGAAACATGCATCAGCATCGCGGCACATGTGGCCACGGCTTGTCATAACGAGCTATAGGTAGTTCAGGTGGCAAACACAAGCGAATCGACCTTCTCCTCCCAAATCCCCAACATGTCAGGAACATCTTATTTATGGCGGATCAATCGATCATCAGCGCGCTCGTCCTCGGGCTTGTCGAGGGACTGACCGAGTTCATCCCTGTGTCGTCGACGGCGCATGTCCTTCTTGCCGGCCACTTCCTCGGCTTCAGGTCACCCGGAAATACCTTCGCCGTTCTCATACAGCTCGGCGCGATCCTGGCGATCCTGCTGGTCTATTTCCAGCGGCTGCTCAAGATCGCGCTCGCCTTGCCGTCGAGCGCCCTCGCACGTCGCTTCGTACTCTCGGTGCTCATCGCCTTTCTTCCGGCGGCCGTCATTGGTGCGGCGGCCCATGGCTTCATCAAGTCGGTGCTTTTTGAAACCCCGATGCTGATCTGTATCGTCTTGATCGTCGGCGGCGTCATCCTCTACGCGATCGACCATCTGCCGCTTAAACCCCGCTACACCGATGTGATGGACTATCCGCCGTCGCTCGCCTTCAAGATCGGCCTCTTTCAGTGCCTTGCGATGATACCAGGCACGTCGCGTTCGGGCGCCACGATTGCCGGTGCTTTGCTGATGGGAACCGACAAGCGTTCTGCAGCGGAGTTTTCCTTCTTTCTCGCCATGCCGACCATGGTCGGGGCCTTCGCCCTCGACCTCTACAAGAACCGCGATGCGCTGTCCTTCGATGACATGACGCTGATTGCGATCGGGTTCATCGCCGCGTTTGTGGCCGCGGTGTTTGTCGTGCGCTCGCTGCTCGATTTCGTCTCGTACCGCGGCTTCACGCCCTTCGCGATCTGGCGGATCCTCATCGGGGTCGCGGGACTCATCGGTCTGTGGCTACTTGGCTAGAGCAATTCCAGCAAAAGTGTGTAACGGCTTTCCGTCAGGAATTGTGCCAAATCAAGAAGCTTGATCGTTTCACCGATTCAATGAAACGGTGAAACGATCAAGCCAAAAAAATAAAGCCGCATGCGCTCTTTCGAAACGCATGCGGCTCCCTGGCCCCCGCCAAAACTGAAATATCACTGCCGCAGTGCCGTCCGAGAGGACTGGTGCACTTCTGCGACAGGTGCCGGCTTACTCGCCGGAAAACTCGATCGACGCCGTCGTGCAGGGATCGACGCCATAGGCGGGCGCGCATCCCTTGCTGCTGCTTGCCACGGTGCTCGGAGCCATGAATGAGCCAGCCAGAATGATCAGTGCCGCAGACGCAAAAAAGATTGCGATCGACTTGCCCATGGGACGTTATGCCTTTCGAGTGTGATGTTGGCACCGACTGCGCTCGCCGAGCGATGTGGCGCGAGGGGGTGTTTATTCGCTGGACATGTCATGATCAATATCAGGGCATGCTGAATCCGCGGTAAACGCTATTCGTGTTTGGCAGCTGCGGCAGAACTGCAACGGTGTTGCATCGTTGCCACAAACAAGAACCGCCGGCGGAACCGGCGGTCACAATGCGAAGATCAAACGGAATGAGGCGTCAGGCCGCCCGTCCGCCGCGCTGATACTGCCCATGCGGGCGATAGCGCACCAGGTAGCTCGGCAGGACCGATTCGAGCATCGTCGCTTCGATGCCCATTCCGGCGAGCGTCCGCCCCTCGGTTTCGGCCTGTGCGGAGACGATATTGTCGGATTTGAGCAACACTACCTGGTCCGCGGTGAGCGGCGGCGTGATGAACGGCACCATCGAAGCGACGCCGCCGATGAGGGAAGCGACGCCGAACGGCAGCGGCACGAGACGGCGCTTGCGGTCGATCGTCTTCAGCATGAGCTCGAGACATTCGCGGAACGACAGGACCTGTGGCCCGCCGAGCTCGTAGATCTTGCCTTTCTCGACCTTGCCGTCGACCGCGCGGGCGACCGCTTCGGCAACGTCGGTCACATAGACCGGCTGGAATTTCGTGCGACCGCCGCCTACGAGCGGCAGGAATGGCGAAAACCGGGACATTTCGGCGAACTTGTTGAAGAAGCCGTCCTCGGGTCCGAAAATGATCGAAGGCCGCAGGATGATCGCTTCGGGAAGCGTTTCGAGGATCGCTGCCTCGGCGCGGCCCTTGGTGCGTGCATAGCTCGACTCGGACTTGGTGTCGGCGCCGATCGCCGAGATATGGGTCAGTGTCGCCCCGGCGGCGCGCGCCGCTTCGGCGACTGCCCGCGCTCCGAAGTCCTGAACCGCGTCGAAGGTGTTGCGGCCGCTCTGGAACAGGATGCCGACGCAGTTGATCACATGGTCAGCGCCTTCGACCGCGCGGTCGATCGATTTGCGATAGCGCAGATTCGCCTGGACGAAGGAAATCTGACCGACATTCCCGAGCGGCTGGAGATGGCCGGCGAGGTCCGGACGACGGACCGCGACACGAATGCGATAGCCGCGCTTGGCGAGCGCGCGCACCACATGACGGCCGACAAATCCGGATCCGCCGAAAATCGTCACCAGCGGCGGAAGGTTGGACAAGGTCATGGGAAACGCACTCCTGATATCATTGGGAAGAATTGCTTGCTACATAGCCCAAGCGGCGGGCGAGGTGAAGGCCAATCCACCATCGCCGCATGAGCACTTCGCGCCGCTCTCTGCGGGCTTCAGACGCCTTCCACCACCACCATTTCGGCGTCGGCCACTTCCTGCCGGATCGCCGCGGCAATCTGGTATTCGGGCGAGTTGTAACAGTCGACCGCGGCCTGAAGGGAGGGAAACTCGATGACGACGTTGCGGGCGCGAACCGCGCCTTCCAGCCGGTGGAAATTGCCGCCGCGGGCGAGGAAATTGGCGCCGTATTTCTCGAAGGCCGGCTTTGCCGCCGCCACATAGTCCTTGTAGCGTTCAGGGTCCCGTATATCGACCCGAGCGATCCAATATCCCTTGGCCATGATAAGCTCCTCGTCTTTCGGTAGAATACACAGACGGGATCGTTACTTCCGGCAATTTGGCGCCAACGTCAAGCGTAGCTTCTTGCCAACGGGGGGAAGCCTGCAAAATAGCCGGAGGGCCCTTCGGCGCCAGCGGGTCAACCGGAAAGCGCGCTCTCCATTTCGGCCAGTATCGCACGGGCAGCAGTCAACGGCTCTGCAGCCTGGACGACCGGCCGCGCGACCACGAGATGGCTCGATCCCGCGCGAAGCGCGTCAGCCGGCGTCATCACACGCTTCTGGTCACCCTTGTCGGCGCCGGCAGGCCGGATGCCGGGCGTGACGAGCGCCATGTCCGTTCCGATGATCTTGCGCACGGCAGCAGCCTCTTCGGCGGAGCAGACGATGCCGCCCATTCCCGCAGCACGCGCCTGTTCCGCGCGGCGCAGCACCAGCGTGTGCGGATCGTATTCGTAACCGGCATCGATGACGTCCTGCTCGTCCATCGAGGTGAGGACCGTGACGCCGAGCAGGCAGAGGCCGGACCCGCGCGCCGCCTCGACGGCCGCCTTCATCGCCTTGGGATAGGCGTGCAGCGTCAGCATCGACACGCCCATCTTCGCTATGTTCTCGACGCCCTTCGCCACCGTGTTGTCGATGTCGAGCAGCTTCATGTCGAGGAACACCTTCCTGCCGCTGGCGGCAAGGTCGCGTGCGAATTCGAGCCCGCCGGCGAAAGCCAGCTGGTAGCCGATCTTGTAGAAGTCGACGCTGTCACCAAGCGTCGAGACGATCTTTTCCGCCTCGGCGACCGTCGGAAGATCAAGACCGACGATCAGCCGGTCGCGCGCGCTCATGGTCATGTCGAGATCACCCCTGCCAGAATTCCATCGGCGTCCAGTCGCACGTGACGGCGCGATCCGCAAGGCGAAAAGCAAAGAGGTTGCCGCCCCCCGCCGGCTGGTCCGCGTCGCGCGCGATTGCCGCGCCGGTCATGCGACATTTGAGCAGCGTCCCGACGCCGCCATGACCGATGAAGGCGATCGGAACCGCGGGGTCATGGCGATCGAGAATATAGGAAACGGCGTTCCAGATGCGCGTCTGGGCGTCGATCGCCCGCTCCCAGCCTTTGAAGCTTTCGTTCGGATGGGCGAAAAACCAGTCGGCGGCCTCCTCGAACGCCGGTGGCGGCAGGAACCCTGTCGCGGAGCGGTCGTTCTCGCCCATCTCTTCGTCGGTCTCGACCGGGATGCCTGCCGCACGCGCCAGCATGGCCGCGGTCTCCAGGGCTTTCGTCTCATGGCTGGATATGATGCGGCCGAGGGACCGGACCCATGGGTTCGAAGCCGCTGCGCGGGCGCGGTCCCTGCCGAGCTCGGACAATCCCCATTTCGGCACGGCGATTGCCGGGTCGATCGTAACCTGCGGATGGGTCAGATAGACGCCGAACACGCGACGCCTCAGTGCGCCTTGCGATAGACCCAGAGCTGAGCGGGCGGAATGTTGCGCACGACGAAGTCGAGATGCTGGATGCTGTAACGATCGGGCATGGCGACGACCGGCGAGAGCGCCCCATAGGAAATCTGCACGACGGGCCGTCCGACCGGGATGCGCGAAAGCAGGTCTTCGATGAGTTCTACCCGGCGGTGCATTGGAAAATTCAACAGCGGCACCGCGGACACGACACTGTCGAACTGCCGGTCCTTCAGCGATCCGAGGGTGTGTTCGAGGTCGAACGCGTCGCCGTTGATGAACTGCACGCCGGCGAACCGGGCCTTCAGTTGGTTGAAGAAATCGGTCGAATATTCGACGGAGACCAGTTTTGCCGGCGCGATGCCGCGCTCCAGGATCGCCTTGGTGATCACGCCGGTCCCGGGGCCGAGTTCGAGCACCGGAAGGCCCGAGTGCGGATTGACCACGCTCGCCATCCGTCGCGCCGTGATCGAGGACGTTGGCAGGATCGCTCCAACGGCACGGGTGTTGTTCATCCAACCCTTGAAGAAGCGGATCTCCTCGTCGAACTTCCGACCGAACCTTTCCTTCACCTTCAAGCGCAAACTCATCGAACCCCCTCGAAAAATCTTTCTCATTTCGGTTGCGCGCGGCCCCGGCCGCGTTCTGATTCGGCCGGACCGCGCAAACACACGGAGCATAATGTGCTCCCATCTGCGGCAAAAACAAGTCTGTCCGCGTCTAAAAGCGACAGCTTATCAACAAGACGCGACCGCAGGTTTCATGAAAAACCCGCCGTCCAGTGGCGGCGGGTCAGCTTGTTCATGCCACTGTCGAAGCGAACCCTTACACGCGCATCGGCATGAGGACATAGAGCGCGTCCTCGGCGGCAAGGTCACGCACCAGCGTCGGCGAGCCGGGATCGGCAAGCATGAAGACCGCATCGTTCCCGGTGAGCTGGGATGTGATATCGAGCAGGTATTTGGCATTGAAGCCGATTTCCAGAGGATCGTTTTCATAGCCGACCGGCAGCTCTTCCGTAGCGCTGCCTGAATCCGGATTGTTGACGGTCAGCGTCATCTGTCCTTCGGTGAGCGCGAGTTTCACCGCGCGGCCGCGCTCGGAGGAAATGGTCGAGACGCGATCGACGGCCTGGGCAAAGGACTGGCAATCGACGCGCAGTTCCTTCTCGTTATTGGCCGGGATCACCCGCTGGTAGTCAGGGAAGGTGCCATCGATCAGTTTCGAGGTCATGATGATCGAGCCGATCGTCAAGCGGATCTTGGCGTCCGAGACCTCGACCGTGACGACGATGTCGGGATTGTCGAGCAGCTTCTGCAACTCGCTGACGGTCTTGCGCGGAATGATGATGCCCGGCATGCCTTCGGAACCCGCCGGAGCCTCGACATCGGCGCGGGCAAGGCGATGGCCGTCGGTCGCAACTGCGCGCAGCTTCAGCTGTCCCTTGTTCTCGACCGTGTGCATGAAAATGCCGTTGAGATAGTAGCGGGTCTCCTCCGTCGAGATCGCGAACTGCGTCCGGTCGATCAGCATCTTGAGGTCCGTCGCCTTCAGCCGGAAGGAATGCGAGAAGCTTCCGGCCGTCAGATCCGGGAAATCCGATTGCGGCAGGCACTGCAGCGAAAACTTCGAGCGGCCGGAGGCAACCGTCATCGCCGTGCCCTCGGCATTGGTCGCAAGCAGCACTTCCGCCCCGTCCGGGAGCTTGCGGACGATATCGTAGAGGAGATGCGCCGGAACGGTGGTGGCGCCCGCCTGTTCCACCTGCGCCGGCGTCGCCTCGGTGATCTCGAGATCGAGGTCGGTTGCCTTCATCTCGAGGCTCGCTCCATCGGAGCGCAGCAGCACGTTCGAGAGGATCGGGATCGTGTTTCGCCGTTCGACCACGCGGTGAACATGGTTCAGCGATTTCAGGAGATTGGACCGCTCGAGAGTAATGCGCATGGGATGCTACCGCTTTCAACCATTGCCCGGCGGGCGAACCCGCCGCGGCGTCAACTGCGAGTGTCCCGGCCGATCGGCCGGAAGGATGTGGACGGGCAAAATGGCAGAAAGAGAGCCGCAAAAGCAAGGGGTTTCGCCGGGAGTTTCCCCAATTGCACAAGGGGACGGCCGCGACCCGTCCTTGCCTCACGCCATCAGCTCGCTCATAAAGGCTGAAGCCGGCATGACGGATATAGGCGGCGGGAAGATAAGCAATTGGAAAAGCACGAAATGGCCGCAGCGGCGGATAGGGAGAAACAGCGCGGCTACCGGCTGCACAATGCGACCATACCGGCCCGCCCGCTGGAGCCGGCGCTCTATCTCGTCGCAACGCCGATCGGCAATCTCGCCGATATCACTCTCAGGGCCCTGGAGACGCTCGCAGGCGCCGACGTTCTCGCCTGCGAGGACACGCGTGTCACCCGCGTGCTGCTCGATCGCTACGGCATCGTCAATCGTCCCTTCGCCTATCACGAACACAATGCCGACGAGGCCGGCCCGCGGCTGCTTTCGGCGCTCGCCGAGGGCAAGTCGGTGGCGCTCGTTTCCGATGCCGGCACGCCGCTTGTCTCCGATCCCGGCTATCGCCTGGCGCAGCACGCGATTGAGGCCGGCCACCGCGTCGTGCCGATCCCCGGTCCTTCCGCGCCGCTTGCGGCCCTTGTCGGCTCGGGGCTTCCGAGCGATGCTTTCCTTTTTGCCGGCTTCCTGCCGGTGAAGGACAAGGCGAAGCGTGATCGCATCAGCGAGCTTGCCGCCGTGCCCGCGACGCTGCTCTTCTTCGAGTCGCCGCACCGGATCGCGGCAACGGTTGCCGCTGCTGCCGACGTGCTCGGCTCGGAAAGAAAAGCGGCCGTCTGCCGCGAGCTGACTAAGACCTTCGAGGAGTTCCGCCGCGGCACCCTCGGCGAACTCCGCGCCTTCTACGCCGATGGCGCGAACGTCAAGGGCGAAATCGTTCTTGTCGTCGGTCCGCCGGATGCGAAGCCGGTTCCAAAGGAGACGGATGTGGACGCTCTCTTGAGCGCGCTTGCGCAGGACATGCCGATGGGCAAGGCGGCGACCGAAGCTGCCCGGCGCACCGGCCTGCCCCGCAAGGCACTCTATGACCGGCTTCTCGCTCGCAAGGAACGCGATGAAGGTTGAGCCGCCGGACCGTCGCAGGCTGAAGGCGTTGAAGCGCGGTCACGTCGCCGAATACCGCGCGGCGCTCTGCCTGATCCTCAAAGGCTATCGCATTGTGGCAATGCGTTACCGCACCAGGCTCGGCGAGATCGACATCATCGCCCGTCGAGGTGATCTCGTCGCCTGCGTCGAGGTGAAGGCTCGCCGCGGCTTTGACGAGGCGGTCTTCGCCGTCTCCGATACGGCGCAACGGCGGATCAGGGCCGCGAGCGATATCTGGCTGGCGCGCCAGGCGGATTTCCACCGTCTCTCCGTTCGCTACGATATTGTTGCCGTTACCCCTTGGCATTGGCCGCGACATCTGCCGGATGCATTTTGACTGCCGCGCATTTTGACCAAACGGGCAAATTTGTAATCGTTCCGACACAAAAGCGTTACCTGCCTGTCATCGAAGCTCACTAGTCCACTGCCATTCCTAACGAAGGTGGAGAGGGCAATCGACCATGATCAGGAACTTCATCACTGCCGGTTTCATGCTGGCGCTTTCGGCATCCTCCTCGCTCGCAGCGACCGAAATCACTTGGTGGCATGCCATGGGCGCCGAGCTCGGGCAGAAGCTCGAGTCGATCGCTACGAAGTTCAATGAAAGCCAGACCGACTATGTTGTGAAGCCGGTCTACAAAGGGACTTATCCCGAGACGCTGACGGCGACGATCGCCGCCTTCCGCGCCGGCCAGCAACCGGCCATCGTGCAGGTCTTCGAAGTCGGCACGGGAACGATGATGGCTGCCAATGGTGCGGTCTATCCGGTCTACAAGCTGATGGCCGATCAGGGCGAGACCTTCGATCCCAAATCCTTCATCGCACCGGTCGTCGGTTATTATACCGATACCGAGGGCAACATCCTTTCGATGCCGTTCAACTCCTCGACGCCGATCCTTTACTACAACAAGGACGTGTTCAAGAAGGCCGGTCTCGACCCCGAAGTCGCCCCGAAGACCTGGGCCGAAGTCGAGGATTTCTCCCGCAAGATCGTCACCTCCGGCGCGGCGAAATGCGGCTTCACCAGCGCCTGGATCACCTGGATCCAGACAGAAAACCTCTCCGCCATCCACGACCAGCCGTTCGGCACGCTGGAAAACGGGTTCGGCGGCACCGGGACGGAATTCACCTTCAACGGCCCGGTCCAGGTCAAGCATTGGGGCAACCTGAAGAAATGGGCGGACGAAGGCCTCTTCCAGTACGGCGGCCCGGGCGGCGGTGATGATGCCGCCACGAAGTTCTACGCGCAGGAATGCGCCATGACGATGAATTCCTCGGCCGGCCGCGCCGGCGTCATCAAGAACGCCAAGGACTTCACGCCCGGTTTCGCGCCGCTTCCCTACTACGACGACGTGACGAAGGAGCCGAAGAATTCAATCATCGGCGGCGCGACGCTCTGGGTTCTGAACGGTCAGAGCGACGACGTCTACAAGGGGGTCGCGAAGTTCTTCACCTATCTGTCGCAGCCGGAGCTCCAGGCCGATTGGCATCAGTTCACGGGCTATCTGCCGATCACCAATGCAGCTTACGAGCTCGGCGAGAAGCAGGGCTACTACGAGAAGAACCCGGGGTCGGACATCGCGATCCAGCAGATCACCCGCGGCACGCCGTCGGTAAACTCGAAGGGCGTACGCTTCGGTAACCTCACGCAGGCACGCGCCATCCTCGACGAGGAGTTCCAGGCGCTGCTCGCCGGCACCAAGACCGCCCAGCAGGCGCTCGATTCCGCCGTCCAGCGCGGCAACGAACTTCTGCGCGAGTTCGAAGCGGCCAACTAAGGTTGCGCTTGCCAAGGGAAAGCCGACGATACCGCCGGCTTTTCGCCTTTTGGCGGGACGAAGCGAAAGACTACGATGGACACGAAACGCACGATCTTTCCAAACCCGGTGCTGCCCTATCTGCTTCTGGCGCCTCAGCTCGTCATTACGCTCTTGTTCTTCATCTGGCCTGCGGGGCAGGCGGTGAAATCCTCGTTCGAGCGGGAGGATCCCTTCGGGTTATCGGCGAGCTTCGTCGGCTTTCAGCATTATGTGCGGCTTCTCAACGATCCACTCTATCTCGACTCGCTCGCGCGGACGGCCGTCTTCGCCGTCGCCGTGACCGCGCTTTCGATGGCCTTCGGTCTCGCCCTCGCGGTGGCAGTCAATCGCCTGGTGAGAAGTGGACGCGTCTATACGACGCTTCTCGTCTGGCCCTATGCGGTGGCGCCGGTGATTGCCGGCCTGCTATGGTGGTTCCTGTTCAATTCGACGACCGGCGTGCTTGCCTATTTCCTCGGCCAGCTCGGCATCCGGTGGGATCACAATCTGAACGGCACGCATGCGATGATCCTGATCATCATCGCCGCCGCCTGGAAGCAGGTTTCCTACAATTTCCTCTTCTTCCTCGCCGGTCTTCAATCCGTGCCGCATTCGCTGATCGAGGCTGCCGCGATCGATGGCTCCGGCCCGGTCAAGCGGTTCTTCACCATCGTCCTGCCGCTCCTGTCGCCGACCACCTTTTTTCTCTTCATCGTCAACGTCAACTACACGATGTTCGATACGTTCGGCATCGTCGACGCCACGACGGCGGGCGGCCCGGCCCAGGCGACCAATATCCTCGTCTACAAGGTCTATAACGACGGATATCTCGGCCTCAATCTCGGCTCGTCCTCGGCGCAGTCGGTGCTTCTGATGTTGATCGTCGTGGTGCTCACCGTCATCCAGTTCCGCTATGTCGAGCGGCGCGTGCAATATTGAGGCGATGGCGATGGTCGAAAACCGCCCGTTTCTCACCTTCCTGACGCATCTGGTCCTGATCGCCGGCGTCGTGATCGTTGCCTTTCCTGTCTATGTCGCCTTCATCGCGTCCACCCGCACACGCGAGGTGCTGGTAGGCGGCATGATTCCGCTCCTGCCGGGTGGCCACCTGATCGAAAACTACACGGAAGTGCTGAGCGCAAGCTCGGCCGCCAACGGCCTGCCGTCCTACACGCTGATGGCGCTGAATTCGCTTTGCATGGCGCTGATCATCACCTGTGGCAAGATCGCGATTTCAATCCTCTCGGCCTTTGCCATCGTCTATTTCCGCTTCCGTTTCCGGCTGCTCGCCTTCTGGATCATCTTCATCACGTTGATGCTTCCAGTCGAGGTACGCATCATCCCGACCTACAAGGTGGTTGCAGACCTCGGCATGCTGAATTCCTATCCCGGCCTCACGGTGCCGCTGATCGCTTCGGCGACCGCCACCTTCCTGTTCCGGCAATTCTTCATGACGGTGCCGGACGAACTCATGGAGGCCGCGCGCGTCGATGGGTCGGGCCCGCTCAAGTTCTTCCGCGATATCCTGCTGCCCCTGAGCCGGACCAATATCGCCGCCCTCTGCGTCATCCTCTTCATCTACGGCTGGATCCAGTATCTCTGGCCGCTGCTGGTCACCACCGATCCCGGCTACTACACGCTGATGATGGGGCTGAAGCGCATGGTCGCCGTCCAGGACGGCGAGGTCCAGTGGCACCTGGTCATGGCCGGCGCCATCCTTGCGATGCTGCCGCCCGTTCTCGTCGTCATCCTCATGCAGCGCCTCTTCATCCGGGGCCTCACCGAAACGGAGAAGTGACATGGCCGCTATCGAAATCAGCGACGTCCGCAAGATCTATGCTGGCGGCGTCGAGGCGGTGAAATCCGTCTCGATCAATATCGCCGACGGCGAGTTCATCGTGCTGGTCGGCCCGTCTGGCTGCGGCAAGTCCACGCTGTTGCGCATGGTCGCGGGACTGGAGACGATCAGCGCCGGCACCGTGTCGATCGGCGGCCGCGTCGTGAATGCAATAGAGCCGGCCGAGCGCGATATCGCCATGGTCTTCCAGAACTACGCGCTCTATCCGCACATGACGGTCTACGAAAACCTCGCCTATGGCCTGAAGAACCGCAAGACGCCGAAGGCCGAGATCGAGGCGCGTGTCGCCGAGGCGGCGCGCATGCTTGAGATCGAGCCTTATCTCGACCGCAAGCCGCGGGCGCTTTCCGGCGGTCAACGCCAGCGCGTCGCCATGGGACGGGCGATCGTCCGCAAGCCCGCCGCCTTCCTCTTTGACGAACCGCTGTCGAACCTCGATGCAAAGCTCCGGGTGTCCATGCGCGGCGAGATCAAGCGGCTGCAGAAGCGCCTCGGGACCACCTCGCTCTATGTTACGCACGACCAGCTCGAGGCGATGACGCTTGCCGATCGCCTCGTCGTCTTGAACGGTGGCCGGATCGAACAGATCGGCCGCCCGCTCGATGTCTATCACACACCGGCCTCGACCTTCGTCGCGAGCTTCATCGGCTCGCCGGCGATGAACCTCGTCAAGGGCGTTCTCGACGGCGGCCGGCTCCAGATCGGCGCGCAGTCGATCGACCTCGGTGATCGGGCGCCGTCGAGCGGATCGGTAACCGTTGGCTTGCGCGCGGAGGACCTGCGTCTCGCAAGCGTCGGCGAGCAGGCTCTTCTCTTCCGGGTCGACTACGTCGAGGAACTGGGAGCGCAACGCCTCGTTCACGGCGCAATCGACGATCATATTGTCACCGTCGCGCTTGCGCCGGAGACACCACTTTCGGCCAGTCTCGCCATTACCATCGCGCCCGAGCGCTTGCATTTCTTCGCGCCGGACGACGGCAGGAGGCTCGGCGAACCGAAATCGGCAACGGGCAACGCGTCGACCACGGCGCGAACCATAAGCCTGGAACCAGTACTGTGATTGAATCGACCGCGGCAAGGCTTGCCGTACCTTCGCAGGAGGCGCGGACGGGTTTTGCCCGGACCGAGCGCACAGTTGCCGCCCACGACGCCATCATGGGTAGGCTCGAGACAATGAATACGATCGAGATCGGCGGCGCGCCGCCCGTGCGAGGGCCGCTTGCCTTTCCGCTCTGCGTCGCGGCATGGAATCTTGAACGCTGTCTGTTCGCCAGGGAGAGCGCCGCCCGTCTTCGCGCCACCGGCGCCTCGCTTGTTCTGCTTTCGGAGATGGACAACGGCATGGCGCGCACCGGCCAGCGGCATCCGACCGCTGAGATCGCCGCCGCGCTCTCCATGCAATATGCTTACGGGGTCGAATTCATCGAACTCGGACTGGGCTCCGACGAGGAGCGCGAATTCTGCAAGGACGACTTCAACGAGAAGGGCTTCCACGGCAATGCGTTGTTGTCGGCGACGTTGCTTGCCCGCCCGTTCATGCTACGGCTCTGGGGCGAGAGGCCGTGGTTCACGAACGGCGGCGACCAGCCGCGTATTGGCGAGCGCCTTGCCATCGGTGCCATGATCGAGACCCCAGCGGGCCCTTTCGTCGCGGTTTCGACCCATCTCGAAAGCGCCGCTAAGCCCGCCTACCGCGAGCGGCAGGCCAAGGAACTGATCGAGGCGCTGGATGTGGCATTTCCGGGGCTCCCGATCCTGATCGGCGGCGATCTCAATACCGGCAATCACGCCGGCGGCGACTTCGAGGCCGAGGGGCTGTTTGCGATGAGCGCCGCGCGCGGCTTTACGCGGCACGGCGGTCCGATCGGTGGCATGACGACGCGCCCGAGCCTCATCACCCGCCGGCCGAAGCGGGCCATGAAATACGACTGGTTTCTCTCGCGCGGCTTGAGGATCGGTGAGAGCCGGATCATTCATTCCCTCGATCCTTCGGGCCGGCCGCTGTCCGACCACGACCTCATCACCTGTGTCGTTGAGGGCTTCGAATAGCGTCCAGAACGCGTGTGACGATGACGCATCGAGGTGGAGCGTGTCTCGCGCTTTCTTGGAGGCCCCGCCACGCATTTGTTCTATTATTGTTCTTGTTTTTGAGCGCAGTCCGTGCAAGATTTGATGCTGCAACCGGCGGCGGTTGTGGCGGCGCAAATGCGGCCGCCGTGACTAGGGGGCGTTATGGTCGCGCGTGTCAGCACGGTTGCATTCCAGGGGATTGAAGGTGTTCCGGTCGATGTGCAGGTGATGGTTGCACCCGGCAAGGTCGGCATGCAGATCGTCGGCCTGCCGGACAAGGCGGTCGCTGAAAGCCGCGAGCGCGTCCAGGCGGCGCTGCACGCCTCGGGACTGGCGCTGCCGGCCAAGCGGGTCACAGTCAATCTGGCGCCGGCCGACCTGCCAAAGGAAGGTAGCCATTTCGACCTCGCCATCGCCCTCGGGCTGATGGCGGCGCTCGGTGCCGTTCCGGCGGATGCGCTCACCGGCTACGTCGTCATCGGTGAACTCAATCTGGACGGCACCATTGCCGCCGTCGCTGGCGCGTTGCCTGCTGCCATCGGCGCCAACGCGCTCGGCAAGGGCCTGATCTGCCCGGCGGAAAGCGGCCCAGAAGCCGCCTGGGCCGGATCGGAAATCGACATCCTCGCGCCGCGCAGTCTGATCGCCATCGCCAACCATTTTCGCGGCACGCAGGTGCTCTCCCGCCCCGAGCCCGCCATACGGGCTGCCGCTGCCAACCTGCCCGATCTCGCCGACATCAAGGGCCAGGAGAGTGCCAAGCGGGCGCTGGAGGTGGCCGCTGCTGGCAACCATAATCTATTGATGGTCGGTCCTCCCGGCTCCGGCAAGTCGATGCTTGCCGCACGCCTGCCGTCGATCCTGCCACCGCTTTCGCCGGCGGAATTGCTCGAAGTCTCGATGGTCCATTCGATCGCGGGTCAGTTGCCGGGCGGCAAGCTTTCCGACCGGAGGCCGTTTCGCGCGCCGCACCATTCGGCCACCATGGCCGCCCTGATCGGGGGCGGGCTCAGGGCGAAGCCCGGTGAGGCATCGCTCGCCCACCACGGCGTGCTCTTTCTCGACGAGTTTCCGGAGTTTTCGCCGCAGGTCCTCGACGCGCTGCGCCAACCGCTCGAAACCGCCGAATGCATCATCGCGCGTGCCAATCACCGTGTCAGCTATCCGGCGGCGATCCAGCTCGTCGCGGCGATGAACCCCTGCCGTTGCGGCATGGCGGGTGAGCCCGGGCGCACATGCGCCCGCGGTCCGCGCTGCATGACCGATTATCAGGCGCGGATTTCCGGACCGCTGATGGACCGCATCGATATCCGCATCGACGTCCCGGCCGTCAGTGCTGCGGACCTCCTCCGCCCGATGGCGGCCGAACCGAGTGCAGCCGTCGCCAAGCGCGTCGCCCGCGCCCGCGCGCTGCAGGCGGACCGCTTCGCCGCGCTCGGCCATCCGGAGCTCACGAACAATGCCCGCGCATCTACGACGATGATCGAGAAGATCGCCGAGCCAGACGCCACCGGCCTGCAGCTCCTACGCGACGCTGCGGAGAAGATGAAGTTCTCGGCGCGCGGCTACCACCGGGTGCTGAAGGTGGCCCGCACGCTTGCCGACCTCGACGAGGCGCCGACCGTTGGCCGCATCCATCTTGCCGAAGCGATTTCCTACCGTGTTGCCGGTGAGCGATTGCCGGTGGCGGCGTAGCGTCATCAAGTGCGAAACAAAACGGAGCGCGCCGGGGCAAACCGAAGCGCAGGCCTGATCGCGTAGCCGGGACCGCTTACCGCACACCCAAGCGTCGATTCGTTCGACGACTCGCCCTATACCGGTCACAAGCTCTCCTGGATCAGCGTTTTCGCCGCCCTGATTCGCGCCTCGTCACGTTTGTAGAAGACCCATTGCTTGATCCGCTTCGCGCGCACAAGCCCGGCCTGAGACAGAACACGCATGTGCTCGCTCAGCGTCGCCGGGGAAATGGCGAGCTTGTCCGCTATCAACACGGCGCAGACGCCGTCCTCGATGAGATCTCCGTCCACCTGCGGCGGGAAATGGGCCAGCGGCTCTTTGAGCCAGGCGAGAATCTGAAGCCGCCGTTCGTTGGCGAGCGCTTTCATGATATCAATCTCTTGCATTTCGTTAGTTTGCTAAGTTACGAATTAAAGTCAATGGTGAAGCGGGATTGGATAAAGTTTGCGCGATGCTCCGCCCGCATGGTCGGTTTGACACAGAAATATCGCGTTGGGAGCTTTCCATGATGATTGATACCTCCGTTTCACAGACACGCATCCGGGAGGCGGAAGCTCTGATCCGTCCCTACATTCGGCGCACGCCCATTCTCCGCGTCGACATGGCGGATTTCGGCCGAGCGCCCCTGTCTGTCGGACTCAAGCTCGAATGTTTACAGCATTCCGGATCGTTCAAGGCGCGGGGCGCCTTCACCAATCTGGTCGGACGAGCCGTGCCGCCGGCCGGTGTTGTCGCCGCGTCGGGTGGCAATCATGGTGCCGCGGTCGCCTATGCGGCAAGCCGCTTGGGCGTTCCCGCGACAATTTTCGTGCCAGATGTGACGTCACCCGCCAAAGCGGCCCGGATCCGAAGCTATGGTGCAAAGCTGGTTGTCGGGGGCGAGCGCTATGCGGATGCCCTTTCGGCAAGCGAAATGTTCGTGAAAGAGGCAGGCGTGCGTGCTATCCACGCCTACGACCAGACTGAGACTTTGATCGGCCAGGGAACCATCGGCCTGGAGATAGAACAGGACCTGCCGGACATTGACACTTTGCTGGTTGCCGTCGGCGGAGGCGGATTGATTGGCGGCATAGCAGCCTGGTTTGCCGGACGGACGCGAGTCATCGCGGTGGAGCCCGAAGGCTCGCCGACGCTGCACATGGCGCTCGACGCCGGCCGGCCGGTTGATGCTCCCGCCGAGGGAATTGCCGCCGATTCCCTAGCGCCGAAGCGGGTCGGCGCACTGATGTTCCCCATCGCCCAAGCTTACGTCGAGCGCTCGATCCTTGTCGGTGACGACGAAATCAAACAGGCGCAGGCAGCACTGTGGGACACGATACGGATCGTCGCGGAACCGGGCGGTGCAGCGGCCTTTGCCGCCCTATTGAGCGGAAAATATACGCCGGAGCCAGGCGAGAAAGTCTGCGTCCTTATATGCGGCGCAAATACAACAGCGGTCCATTTCGACTGATATTTGCAGGGATTCAAAGGGCCACGGACCATTGCCGTCCAAAAGAGGGGGCAAGAAGCGGCCCTTTGAATCCAGCGTGAGATTACGCCCCCAGGCCCTCGAACAGTGCTGTCGATAGATAGCGCTCCGCAAACGAGGGAATGATCACGACAATGTTCTTGCCTGCGTTCTCTTCGCGCTGACCCACCTCGATTGCGGCCTGGAGCGCAGCGCCTGCTGAAATGCCGACCGGCACGCCCTCGAGTCTCGCGACGAGGCGGGCGGCTTCCACCGCTTCGCCCGCATTCACGGTGATCACCTCGTCGTAGATGCTCGTATCGAGGATCGCCGGCGCGAAGCCGGCGCCGATCCCCTGGATCTTGTGCGGACCGGGTTCGCCGCCGGAAAGTACGGGAGACTCTTCAGGCTCCACCGCAATGACCTTGACCGAAGGCTTGCGCGCCTTCAGGACCTGGCCGGCGCCGGTGATCGTGCCGCCTGTGCCTATGCCCGAGACCAGAATATCGACGCCGCCTTCGGTGTCGTTCCAGATTTCCTCGGCCGTCGTCTTGCGGTGGATTTCCGGATTGGCCGGATTTTCGAACTGCTGCGGAATGATGGCGTCGGGAAGCGTCTCGGTGAGCTCCTGCGCCTTGGCGATCGCGCCCTTCATGCCCTTGGCGCCTTCCGTCAGAACGAGCTCCGCGCCAAGCAGGTAAAGCATCTTGCGCCTTTCGACCGACATTGTCTCCGGCATGGTGAGGATCAGTTTATAGCCTTTGGCGGCTGCAACGAAGGCGAGCGCGATGCCCGTATTGCCCGATGTCGGCTCGATGAGGGTCGTGCGGCCGGGCCCGATCTTGCCCTGAGCCTCGAGCGACTCGATCATGGAGACGCCGATGCGGTCCTTCACCGAGGCGATCGGATTGAAGAATTCAAGCTTGGCGAGGAGATTCGCCTTTACGCCCTTCTCTTTTGCGAGCTTGTCCAGCCGCACGATGGGAGTGTCGCCGATCGTCTCGGTGATCGAGGAAAAGACGCGGCCGCGGCCGGGCTTGCGCGTTTCGGACATGTGTTTCTCCCTTAATTGAAATCGTTGCGGCGAGAATACGGGGAATAACAAGCCCGTTCCAGGGTGAGACGGGCCTCGGAGCGTGCCAGCCGGAGGAAAAAAGCGTCTACACGACAGCCCGCGGCGAAATCTTTTTTCAGCTCGCGCGAGTGGCGATGTAGGCCGCCGTTCCGGCAAGAATGCCGGCGGCTGCGCGGTTCAATGCCTTGAGCGCCTTCGGCTGCTTCAGGAGCGAACGGGCGCGGGCCGCGAGCAGCATGTAAGGCACCAGCACCGTAAGAAGGACGAGGAAGGTTGCCGCCAATAGCAGGCTGTAATCCTCGGGGCCGATCGCTGCGAGATCGATGAGCGTCGGCACGAGCGCAACATAGAACAGCATCGTCTTGGGGTTGCCGAGCGTCACCATGAGCCCCGACAGGAAAGACATCGCCGCGCTCGCCGATTTTTTCGCCTGTATGTCCTGCGACAACAGGCCGGCGGTCCAAAGCTTCCAGGCGATGTAACCGAGATAGAGCGCACCGGCGATCTTCACGATCAGAAAGGCCGCGGTGAAGGTCTGGGCGACGAAGGCGAGTCCGAGCACCACGGCCGTCAGATAGGTCATGTCGCCAAGAATCAGTCCGAGGCCCATGAAAAAGGTTTCACGAAAGCCGGAGCCGAGTGCCCGCGCAACCAGCGCCGTTATCCCGGGGCCGGGAATGGCTGCGGCGATGAAGAGGGCGCCGCTATAGGCGAGAAGGGCCGCGAGTGTCACGATGTGTTTCCTCCTGGACGATGATCTGTTTAGCGCAAAGCGTGGCGAAGGAGAACCTGCGTTGACCCTATCGCGACGCTTCTCGTGAGAAAATTGATCGGGTGACAAGAACGCCGTTGCTCGGCTCCGAAGAGCCGTTCACCTTCCGGAAAAATTGCGGAGGGTCATGCTTCATGCCCGAAATCCAGAACCTTGTCGGCTTTGCCCTGATTGCGCTCGGCATGGTGCTGACGCCCGGCCCGAACATGATCTACCTGATCTCGCGTTCCATCTGCCAGGGACCGGCGGCGGGCCTCATCTCACTCGGAGGCGTGGCGTTCGGTTTCGTCTTCTACATGGTCTTTGCCGCGCTTGGCATCACCGCATTGCTGCTGGCGGTTCCTTTCGCCTACGACGCCTTGCGTTTTGCCGGAGCGGTTTACCTGCTTTATCTCGCCTGGCAGGCAGTCCGGCCCGGCGGCCGCTCGCCCTTCCAGGTGCGCGACCTGCCGAAGGACGGGCCGCGCAAGCTCTTTCTGATGGGGCTTGTCACCAACCTGCTCAACCCGAAGGTGGCAGTCCTCTACCTTTCGCTGCTGCCGCAATTTATCCGCCCCGAACAGGGCGACATCCTTCTCCAGTCGCTCGTCTTTGGCGGCCTGCAGATCATGATCAGCGTCACCGTTAACGCCTTGATCGCGGTGACGGCGGGCTCGATCGCCGCCTTCCTTGCCGGCCGCCCGCTCTTCATGCTGGTGCAGCGGTGGTTGATGAGCACCGTGCTTGCGAGCCTTGCCGTCAGCATGGCGGCGGAGGCGCGCAGATAAAGCGGGACGTGCGGGGCCAACAACCTGCTTCCGGGTGGCTGGTGCGCGATCCTTCCACGGCGCCGCGCGTCTTTCAGAGGCACAAAATCGCTGTAGCGCTTTGAATCGCTGCGTGTTTTTATCCTTCAATCGGGGTACGATTTGAGAAAGCGTGCGTGGCGGAGATGATGACGACACCCGGCAAACCAAGACCGCTCAGCTTGACCCCGGCCCACGTCGCAAAGGTTGACCGGGCGATTGCCGACGGCGGCCCGGGGCCGGGCGCTGTACTCCACAGCGATGCGGACTACGACGAATGGGTGGCGCGGATGATAAGGAGCCATCCGGCTCCGGGGTCGCCAACGATGCTCTTCGCCTATGGATCGTTGATCTGGAGGCCGGAGATCGAACATGTCGGCGAAACGGTCGGTGTTGCCCGGGGCTGGCATCGCTCCTTCTGTTTCCGCATGATCCGCTTCCGGGGAACGCCCGAACAGCCGGGCCTCATGATGGCGCTCGATCGCGGGGGACAATGCCGAGGCGTGCTCTACGAATTGCCGGACGATGACCTCGAGGGGCAATTCGGAAAACTCTTCCGGCGCGAATTCACCTATAAGCCGCCCAACAGCATGCCGCGCTGGATCAAGGTCGAGACGGCCTCCGGGCCGGTGCCGGCCCTGGCCTTCGTCATGAACCGCGCTTCGCCGCTCTATGCCGGACGTCTCTCTCTCGAAGCCGTTGCCGAGGTCTTGGCTTGCGCCTGCGGTCATGTCGGCTCGGGGGCGGAGTATCTGCTCAACACCGTGGCGCATCTCGAGGCCAGGGGCATCCGGGACCGCAATCTATGGCGCCTGCAAGCGCTCGTCGCAGAGTGCATCGAGCGCAACAATGGAACGGCGCATGCGAACGAGACCGCCGAGCGCCTGATGATCAGGCGCCCGGTCTGATTGCGCGCTTGAAAAGCGGGACCGACCGAAGGCTCCAGCCGAGATTCATGCCGGCCGCGGCCAAGAGGATCGCCACCGAGCCGGCGATCTGTACCGCCTGCAATTCGTGACCGAAAGCCACCCGATCGACGAGGATCGCGGCGATCGGATAGATGAAGGAGAGCGCGCCGGTCATATGGGTCGGCAGCCGCTGGATCGCTCCGTAGAGCAGGATATACATGATGCCGGTATGGACGACGCCGACAGCGACGAGCAAGGTCCATTGCCACGCGCCCTCCGGCAGCGGCGCGGAGAGAGTGAAGGGCGCCAGCATGATCGCCCCGGTGAAGACCTGGATGAGCGCGATCAGATGCGGCGGCGTGCCGGTGAGAAGCTTGGTGACGAGCGCGGCGACGGCGTAGAAGAAGGCCGCGCCGATCGCAAGCGCGATGCCGGACAGATAATGGTCGGGATCGAAGCCGCCGCCGGGTTTGGCGGAGACGATCGCCATCATTCCCGCGAATGAGACCGAAAGCCAGAAAAGCTTGGTAACGGTGATCCGTTCGCCCAGAAACAGGGCGCCGAGACCGAGCAGCATGAAGGGCTGCGTGTTGTAGACCATCGTGGCGATCGAGATCGATGCGCGCGAGTAGGCGGCAAAAAGCAGGAGCCAGTTGACGACGATGGCCACGCCGCCAAGCGTGGAAAGGAAGACGACGCGCGGCTTTAGCTGGCGGAAGTCGATGAGCCCGAGCATTGCCGCGAGCGCGATCAGCGTCAGCGCACCGAAGACGCAGCGCCAGAATACCACACCTGTGACCGGCTGGCCGGACATCAGCACGAACCAGCCGATGGTCCCCGAAATCAGCATTGCCGTCGTCATCTCAACACTTCCGCGCTTCAGTTCGCTATCCATCGCTGGTCTCCTTTTCCGATTGCATAACAATAATCGGCCGTTGGGCGATTTTACATGGATTCAGGAAGGCAGGTGGATTATGATGCCTAATTATGAGAGGCGAAGTGGCTGGTTTATCTTATCGCGGGTGACTTGATGCTGGATGATGTCGATTGCCGCATTCTCGAGATTCTCGCGGCCAACGCCCGCGTGTCGCTGAAGGAGCTTGCGCAGGAGGCAGGCCTTTCCTCGCCGAGCGCGGCCGAAAGGCTGCGCAAGCTTGAGGAACGCGGCGTCATCAACGGCTTCACCGTCTCCATCGATCCGGCGCGACTCGGCTATCCGTTGCAGGCGGTCGTGCGCGTCAAGCCGATGCCCGGCATGCTGCACATCGTCGAAAAGCTCATTCACGAAACGCCGGAGATTGTCGAATGTGACAAGATCACCGGCGACGACTGCTTCATCGCCAAGATGCTGGTGCGGGATATGGAGGAATTGGACACGATCCTCGACCGGATCGCCGAACGGGCACAGACCAACACTTCGATCGTCAAGTCGACGCCGGTCAAGCGTCGGCTGCCGCCGCTTTAGATTCTCGTTTTATGCTGCGGTTAGCCCAAAACCTCTTCACGCTTTTGGACCACATTCATTACTTGGATCCGGTAGAACCGAAGCCGCCGGCGCCGCGTGCAGTCGTGCTCGCCCCGTCGGCCTCGCGGATCGCCACCTGCGTCACGGGTGCGATCACCATTTGGGCGATGCGCATGCCGCGCTCGATGACGAAATCGTCCTCGCCGAGATTGATGAGCAGCACCTTAACCTCGCCGCGATAGTCGCTGTCGATCGTTCCCGGCGTGTTAAGGCAGGTGATGCCGTGCTTGAAGGCAAGGCCCGAGCGCGGCCTGACCTGGCCTTCGTAGCCGAGAGGAATCTCGAAGATGAAACCGGTCGGCACCAAGGCGCGTCCCCCCGGCTTGATCGCCATCGGCCCGCCAGCGGGAACGGCTGCGCGCAAGTCCATGCCTGCGGCCCCGGCCGTCTCATATGCGGGCAGGTCGAGATCCTGCCCATGCGGGAGGCGGACGAGCGAGAGGGCAGGGCGGTTTTCAAGCGGATGCATGGTCATTCCGTCATAAGCGCCAGCGGTCTTGTCGCAGTCAATTGCATATTGGTCTGCGAGCCTGTAAAGACCGCGCAACTCACAGGATACTCAGACTATGGCCGAAAGCATTGCCGAGGCGGTTTCCCGCCGCCGCACATTTGCGATCATTTCGCACCCGGACGCCGGTAAAACGACGCTCACCGAAAAGCTCCTCCTCTTCGGCGGTGCGATCCAGCTCGCCGGTGAGGTCAAGGCCAAGAAGGACCGCATCCAGACCCGCTCGGACTGGATGAAGATCGAGCGCGAGCGCGGCATTTCGGTCGTCACCTCGGTGATGACCTTCGAATATAGCGACACCGTCTTCAACCTGCTCGACACGCCCGGCCACGAGGACTTCGCCGACGATACCTATCGCACGCTGACGGCGGTGGACGCGGCCGTCATGGTGATCGACGCCGCCAAGGGCATCGAGCCGCGCACGCTGAAGCTCTTTGAAGTTTGCCGCCTGCGCGACATTCCGATCATCACCTTCGTCAACAAGATGGACCGCGAGAGCCGCGATCCCTTCGAGATCCTCGATGAGGTCGAACACAAGCTGGCGCTCGACTGCGCGCCGGTCACCTGGCCGATCGGCCGCTCGAAGACCTTCTGCGGCACCTATCACCTCGCCACCAACGAGGTGCGCGGCGCCGACACGCAGGAACGCCTGACCAAGGTCAACGATCCGGAAATGGCTTCGCACCGCCTGCCGGAAAACGAGCGTGACGCCTTCATCGAGGAAACGACGCTGGCGATCGAGGCCTGCAAGCCGTTCGATCACAAGGCCTTCCTTGAAGGCCATCTGACGCCGGTCTTCTTCGGCTCGGCGCTCAGGAATTTTGGCGTGCGTGACCTCATCAATGCGTTGAGCGAGTTCGCGCCGGCGCCGCGCGCGCAGGTCGCCGATATTCGCACCGTCGAGGCGACGGACGAGAAGATGACGGCATTCGTCTTCAAGATTCAGGCGAATATGGATCCGAACCATCGTGACCGCATCGCCTTCGTCCGTGTCTGCTCCGGCAAGCTCGAGCGCGGCATGAAGGCGCGGCTCTCGCGCACCGGCAAGCAGATGGGCCTGTCGGCACCGCAGTTCTTCTTCGCCTCGCAGCGCCAGCTCGCCGACACCGCCTTTGCCGGCGACGTCGTCGGCATCCCCAATCATGGCACGCTCCGCATCGGCGATACGCTCACCGAAGGTGAGCCGCTCGTCTTCCAGGGCGTTCCGAACTTCGCCCCGGAAATTCTCCGCCGCGTCCGGCTTGAGGACGCGATGAAGGCAAAGAAGCTCAAGGAAGCGCTGCAGCAGATGGCGGAAGAGGGCGTCGTGCAGCTCTTTTCGCCGGAGGACGGCTCGCCGGCAATCGTCGGCGTCGTCGGCGCGCTGCAACTCGACGTTCTGAAGGAGCGGCTGCAGGCGGAATATGGCCTGCCAGTCTCCTTCGAGATGTCGCGCTTCTCTGTCTGCCGCTGGATTTCCGCCGATCATCCGGGTGAGCTCGACAAGTTCATCACGGCCCGCCGCGGCGACATCGCGCGCGATCTCGACGGCGATCCGGTGTTCATGGCGCAGGACAGCTTCTCGTTGCGCTACGAGGCGGAACGCTATCCGGCGATCAGGATGGTGGCGATCAAGGAATATCACGTCGCCAAGGCGGCGTGACGAATTTGCCCCTCACCCTAGCCCTCTCCCCGCTTGCGGGGAGAGGGGACAGGCGGGTGGGCGCGGCGTGCGTCCTTCTCCCTGTCGTAACGGGGAGAAGGTGCCGGCAGGCGGATGAGGGCTATTGCACGACAGCCGGTAAGAGGCGTCCGCGAGATCAAAAATCGAAGCGTGGGAACGAGCCGTTCAGGATCGCGCTCCTGGGATCGACGGACCAGATCGCGCGGATAGCCGTTTCGAGTTGTTCAACCAGCCGCCTTACACCGACCTCGCCGCCTGGATGCAGCGCTTCGGCGACGATCAGCACGGCCGTCGTCTCACTGCCGACCGCCGAATAGCCGCTTTGCCGGTTGGTCCAGCGCCGCGCATGCGCTCGCCCTTCTTCGTCCGCGAAGATCACTTCATGCTGCTCGGGATGTTCGGTTTCGCCGGAAAACGTCGTGTAGATCTCGCTGCCGGAGGCGTAACGAACCTGGAGATGATCGGCCACTTTGGAGAGATCGAAAACGGCGATCGGAATGGCGAAGGCAAGCGATGCGGCATTGCAAAGGTCGATCACCGGATGGATCCGTGGCAGAGATCCATCGTTGCGGAACCGCCGGAGCAGCGCTTCGGAGGCCGAACGGTATTGCGTCGGCTTCAATCCCAGGCGCGAGAAGGCGCGTCGCCAGGCCTGGATTTCCGGAAATTCGGCCTCCGAGCTTGCCGCGAGCCGTGCCTTCGCCGCGGCCTCGAAAGCAGCGACATGCGCATCGACAGACACGTCTCGGTGAATGCCTTCGGCGTGAAGAATACCCGCGGAAAGTGCGGGAAAATCCCTCCAGATGTCGCTTGCATGGCGGAAATGCATTGTTACTGCCTCTCTGGTGTGAACAGCGATTGCCGTGGCAATTGCGCTCGGGAATACAGGATGCCTCATCCGGCCTCCGAACGCCTTCGCTGAGCGCTCGGCAACCGTAAACCCAGGCTGAGGAGGGCGGCGAGCACGCAAGCAATGCCGATCAGCTGATTGGCGGAAATCGGCTCTCCAAGCATGGCAAAGGCAAGGAGAACGGCTGAGACAGGGGCGATCGCCGTGAACACCGAGGCCTCCGTGCCGCTCACTCTTGCCAGTCCTGCGTACCAGAGCAGGAAGCCACCGACTGTCGGGACAAGAGCGTAGTAGGCGACCGCGATGATCGATTGCGTGGTTACCGCAGCTGCCTGCGGAAATTCGAGGAGGGCAATCGGTGCCGAGACAGCGACGCCCAGGCCGGCCATCAGCGTCGACAGGGCGAGGGGCGAAGTAGCGGTTGTCAGGCGCTTGTTGATGAGGATGAAGAGACCTTCGCAGATGACGGCGCCGAAGACCAGGGTGTTGCCGAGGAGCGAATGCGCGCCGCCGGCGCTTGCCCGGAAGACGATCGAAAGGACGCCCCCAGCGGCGAGGGTGATCGCCAGCAGGATGGAACGATCCGGCCGTTCGCCGAGAACGACGATGGCAATCGCCGCCGAAACGATGGGGAGGGTGCCGATGATGACCCCTGCGTCGGCGGCTGACGTCAGCCGCAGACCGGAAATCAGGAGCGTCGTATATCCGACGCTGCCGGCGCCCGCCTGGATGAACAGGATGAGCCAGTCGCGTCGTTGCAGCTTCGGCCATGCCGTCCGGGTCGCGCGCATCAGCACGAGGAAGAGCGGAAAGGCAAGCGCGAAGCGCAAGGCCGTGGCAGTGAACGGCGGCAGTCCGGACGCGATGACCTTGCTCGCGATAACCGTGCTGCCGACCAGTGCCATCGCGAGCGACAGATAGATATAACCCTGAAATTGCCTCGACATGACCGCCAATCCTCTTGTGAGGGCTGCAGAAAACCCGATCGACGATTGGCGGTCTTGAACGGAATTGCAGGTATCAGATCGCGAGAGCGGAATGCTCTAGCCCAAGGCTGCGACATAGGCGCCCGGTGAAACGCCGAAAGTGCGCACGAAGACGCGCGTCATATGACTCTGGTCGGCGAAGCCACCGGCGATCGCCGCTTCAGCGAGTGGGGTGCCTTCGGCAATCAGGCGTCGGACGATGTCGATCCGCCGCTGAACCAGATAAGCGTGGGGCGTGAGGCCGGTTGCCTTCGCAAATCCCCGCACCAGCTGGAATCGACTGAGGCTGCTTTCGCGCGCCAGATCAGCCAGAGTGATGGCAGCCAGCGGATCGTCATCGATCAGGCCGCGCGCCGTGGCGATCGATTTCGGCACCTTGCGTGCGTCGCGTGGGATGACCTGCATTGCCTCGGCAAAAAGCATCAGTACGAGTTCGTCCCAGCGAACGGTCGCGTCGCTGCCCTCCGAGGTCGTCGCGATTGCGAAAAGTTCGCGGAAGCGTGCAGCAAGTGCGGCATTCCGGATGACCGGGTCGGCGAACTCGCAGATTCGTCGTCCGCCCTCGCTGATATCGCTGATGGCGGTTTGGACGATAGCCGGATCGAGATAGAGCATACGCCAGGAGCGACCGGCATCGCCGATCGGCGTGCCGTCGTGGACCTCGCCGGGGTTGACGGTGATCACGTCGCCGCGCTCTGCCTCCACCAGCCCGCGCCCGCTCAGGGACTTTTGCGCCCCTTGGTGGACAAGGCCGATTCCGAACTGGTCATGCGTGTGGCGTGGAAAGCTGTGACGCGTGGCCGCTTCGACCGCATCGACGCCGGCGATCCGGCGAGGCAGCATTCTGAACTGGCGCTTCGCCATGCCTCTAGTCCCGCGGCTTGCCAGGCAGCTTGCCAACGTCCCCGATCCAGGGCAGGGCGGACGAGCACCAGATCTGCGACCGTGGCGCAAGCGCGCGCCGCTGGTTGATCGTGCCGAGGCGGATGCCGACCTCCTCGGCGTCTTCGTCCGTACCCGTCGTGTAGATCGGCGAGCCGCATTCCGGACAAAAGAACTGCAGGCGCTTTCGCCCGTTCTCGGCGATCTTGACGTAAAGTTTTGGCTCCGCACCCGTCAGACGGAAGGACGCCCGCGGCGTGCTCGCGGTGACCCGATAGGCAGAGCCGGTCAGTTGCTGGCAATCCGTGCAATGGCAGATCGACACGTCGTCCGGATCGATCTCCGCCTCGTAGGTGACATGGCCGCAGTGGCATTGACCATCGATCCGCATTGGCCGCTCCTCGCACGTTTTTCGCTACTGCATGGTTCCTTGGACCGTCGTCGATTGAAAAAGAACATGCAGCATTCAAAGCGCGACAGCGTCCTTTGCGTCTGATAAGGCGAGCGTCGCTGTAGACGGCTACGATAGACCAGCCGGGGCAAACGTCCAGAGAGTCTCGTCAGATGCCGGTGAACAGCCACTCATGTTCCTTGGCGTTGTGGAACTTCCAGATCCGCTTGGGGCCCGCCATGACGTTCAAATAATAAACGTCGTAGCCGTGGACGGCGGCAACCGGGTGGTAGCCCTTCGGAACGAGGGTCACATCGCCGTCCTCCACCGCCATGGTTTCGTCGAGCGAGCGATCATCCGTGTAAACGCGCTGCATCGCAAAGCCCTGCGGCGGGTTGAGGCGGTGGTAATAGGTTTCCTCGAGATAGCTTTCGGCCGGCAGGTCGTCCTGATCGTGCTTGTGCGGCGGGTAGGACGAGGTGTGCCCGCCCGGGGTGATCACCTCGACGACGAGCAGCGACTGTGCCGATCCGTCGTCCTCCGGCATGATGTTGGTGACGTAACGGGTGTTGGTGCCCTTGCCGCGCGTCATCTGCGGGTGCGTGCCGGGGCGGATGACCTTGGCCTTGAAGCCTTCGCCACCGGGTGCCGAGCAGACGGCAAGGTCGAGATCGGTCGTCGCTTCAGCCTGCCACTGGCTCCCCTTCGGCACATAGACGGCATAGGGCTGGCCCTCGAAGGGCGTCATGCGTTCGCCGAGCTCGCCGAGGTCTTCGCCGTCGACGGAAATCTTCGCCTTCCCGCTGACGAGAACGAGGCAGAGCTCCTTGTCACCGGCTTCGCCCGCCGTCCTTTCGCCGGGCTTCAATCGGTTGAGCGCGAAACCGACATAGGTCCAGCCGGCGCTCTCGGGCGTGATCTCCTGCATCAGCCCGGATCGTGCCTTCGGTTTGACGAGCAGTTTGGACATTTCGACGGTCTCCTGAAATCGATGAGTAGAGGCTGCCCCTCACCCTAACCCTCTCCCCGCTCGCGGGGAGAGGGGATTCTGGAACTTGCCGTTGCACCTTCTCGCCTTCGCTCAGGGAGGCGGATCTGGGGCCGGCATATCCCTTCTCCCCGTCCTTACGGGGAGAAGGTGGCGGCAGCCGGATGAGGGGCGAGCTATACCCGGTCCAGCCCCGCTTCCTTCGCGAAAACCTTCAGCGACTTCAGCCCCAGCGACTGGTATTCGAACGGATTGCGTACAGCTGAATCCTGTTCCGCCTCGATCACCAACCAACCATCATACCCGTGTTGGGCGGCGATTTTCAGGACGGGCAGGAAGTCGACGCCTCCTTCCTTGTCGCCCGGAACGGTGAAGACGCCGCGCCGCACGCCCTCGAGGAAGGAGAGGCCCTGGCTTTCCACTTCCTTGCGGATCGTGGGACGGACGTTCTTGCAATGGATATGGCGGACGCGGTGCATGTATTTCTTCGCGACCTCCGCCGGATCGGAGCCGCCGAACCAGGCGTGACCGGTGTCGAGCAAGAGCTTCGTCGCCGGGCCTGTGTTCTGCATCAGCAGATCGATCTCCTCACCGGTCTGGACGATCGTGCCCATGTGATGATGATAGACGACATCGATGCCCTGGTCGGCGCAATACTGAGCGATCGCTTCGAGATCGGCGCCGAATTTCTTCCATCGATCTGCCGGCAGCACCGGCTTGTCGTTGGCGACGGATTTCGAATCGTCGCCGTGAATGGCATTCGAGGTCTCGCAGACGATCGCCACCTTGCAGCCATTGTGCTTCAGGAGGTCGAGATGCGGCTGAATTGCCTTCTTCTCGGCTTCGACGTCATGCGTCAGCAGATTGGTGGAATGCCATCCGGAAACGAAGACGAGGTCGTAAGACGCGAGCTTCTGCTTCAGCGCCTCCGGATCGGACGGCATCTTGTGGCCCTTCTCGATGCCGTCGAAGCCGATCTTCTGGCAATCGGAAAGGCAGTCCTCGAGCGTCAGATGCGCGCCGATCGAATGATCGTCGTCATTGCTCCAGGCAATCGGGTTGGTTCCGTAGCGGATCATGTCTTTCACTTTCTGTTCGTCGTCTGCTTGAAGCGGATGCTTCGTTATCGGTTTGGCACGCACGCCCCTCATCCGGCTGCCGCCACCTTCTCCCGTGAGGACGGGAGAAGGGACTCGCGGCGCCGACTTCGTCCCCTCTCCCCGCCAGCGGAGAGAGGGCTAGGGTGAGGGGTCATTAGATGAACCTGCGCCAGTGGTCGTTGACTTCACCCCAAACGCTGCGACTGGAGCGCCTTCTCGTAGCCTTCGCGGGCCGTTTTCACCTGCGCGCGTTCCGATACTTCCGGAACTGCGACATCCCACCAGTGTCCGCCGGCTTCCGTGGTGATCAGCGGGTCCGTGTCGATGACGATGACGGTCGTGCGCTGTTCTTCCGCCGTTTCGGCGAGCGCTGCCTCAAGCTCCGGGATCGAGGCGACCTTGCGCGTGACCGCACCCATGGCGCCGGCATGGGCGGCAAAATCGATGCCCGGCAAGGTCACGTGATGCGTGTCCTTCAGGAGGTTGTTGAAGTTGGCGCCGCCCGTTCCCATCTGCAGCCGGTTGATGCAGCCGTAGCCGGCATTGTCGAGAAGGACGACCGTGATCTTGGCGCCGAGCATGATCGAAGAGGCGATCTCCGAATTCAGCATCATGTAGCTGCCGTCGCCGACCATGACGACCACGTCGCAGTCGGGCTTGGCGAGCTTGACCCCGAGGCCGCCGGCCACTTCATAGCCCATGGTCGAGAAGCCATATTCCATGTGGTAGCCGCCGGGCTCTTCCGCCTGCCACAGCTTGTGCAATTCGCCCGGAAGACCTCCGGCGGCGCAGACGAGCGTCGTCTTCTTGCCGCCGCGGGCGCGCTGGACCGCGCCGATCACCTGGGCATCGGAGGGAAGCGCCGCATTGGTCGTGGCGGTCGCCTTGTCGGCCGCGGCCAGCCACTCGGCCTTGCCCACCTTCGCCTTCTCGGTCCAGGCGCTGTCGGCCTTGTGGCCGCCGAGCCCGCCGGAGATCCGGTTGAGACCGGCCCGCGCATCGGAAATCAGCGGCAGGCCATCGTGCTTGCCGGCATCGAAGGGCTGAACGTTGAGGCCGATGATCTTCAACGCATCGTTCTTGAAGAGTGCCCAGGAGCCGGTGGTGAAATCCTGGAGCCGCGAGCCGACGGCGAGGACAACATCGGCCTCCTCCGCAAGCGCGTTGGAAGCGGAGGTGCCCGTCACGCCGACCGAGCCCATGTTGAGCGGGTGCGAATGCGGCAGCGCGGACTTGCCGGCCTGCGTCTCGACGACCGGAATGCCGTGCTTTTCGGCAAAGTCCGCGAGCTCCACGCTTGCTTCCGAATAAAGCACGCCGCCGCCGGCGATAATGATCGGCTTCTTCGCCGACTTGAGCAACGCGATCGCCGTCGCCAATTCATCGAGATCGGGTTCGACGCGGCGCGGCACCCACACCTTTTCTTCGAAGAAGCATTCCGGATAGTCGTAGGCTTCCGCCTGCACGTCCTGGCAAAGCGAGAGCGTCACCGGGCCGCAATCGGCCGGATCGGTCAGAACCTGCATGGCGCGACGCAGCGCCGGGATGATCTGCTCCGGCCGGGTGATGCGGTCGAAGTAGCGCGAGACCGGGCGGAAGCAGTCGTTTGCCGAGATCGTGCCGTCGCCGAAACCTTCCACCTGCTGCAGCACCGGATCGGGCCGGCGGTTGGCGAAGACGTCGCCGGGCAAGAGCAGGACCGGCAGGCGGTTGACATGGGCGAGCGCCGCCGAGGTGACCATGTTGAGTGCGCCGGGGCCGATCGAGGTCGTGCAGGCCATGAAGCGGCGGCGGAAGCTCGCCTTGGCGAAGGCGATCGCGGCATTCGCCATGCCCTGTTCGTTCTGCCCGCGGTAGGTCGGCAGTGTTTCCCGCACGGCGTAAAGCGCCTCGCCGACGCCGGCGACGTTGCCGTGACCGAAAATGGCGAAGACGCCGCCGAAGATCGGCACGCGCTCGCCGTCGATGATCGTCATCTGCTTGGTCAGGAACCGCGCCACGGCCTGGGCCATGGTGAGGCGCACGGTCTTCTGGCTCATTTTCTGTTTCCTCCTCGCGAGCGAAGTCCTTGCTTCGCCCTTTCCGCTGCATCCTCGCCCGCGCGATTTATGCAGCCTTTGTTTCACCCAGTTGCAGCCAGAGATCCACCAGCGCCTTGAACCTTGCCGCCATGTCGGCGATCGCCTGCTCGTCGGTGATGGTGCCGGCGAGCCAGGCCTTGCTGGCGTCGGCGAAGATCGTCCGGCCGACGGCAAAACCCTTGACCGTCTTCGACGTCCGGGCGGCGGCAAAGCCCTCCTTCAACACCTCGTAGGGCGCCTCGAGGCCAAGCAGGACGACGCCGCGGCAGAGCGGGTCGCGCGTTGCGATCACGGCGTCGATCGCCGCCCAGGCACCGCGGCTCGCCTGTGGCTCCAGTTTCCACCAATCGGGCTTCAAACCGGCATCGTAAAGTTCGGTAAGCGCCCGCGGAACGGTCAGATCGTCAAGCGTGCCGTGTTTGCCGGCAATGACCTCGATCAGGATCTCGCGGCCGACCTTGCGCGCCGCTTCGAAGGCGGCGCGAAGCTTCGCGATCTGCGCGGCCTTGAGCTCGGCCGGATCGTCGGGATGGAAGAAGGAAAGCACCTTGATGCAGTGATCGACCGGCCAGTCGATGAGGCGGCTGCCGAGGTCCTGGCTGAACTCGAGCTGCAACGGACGCGAGCCCGGAAGTTCGATCGGTTTGCCGATCCAGAAATCGCGATAGGCGCCGGCGGCATAAAGCGCGTCGCGGCCATATTTGTCGTCGATCAGCATGCCGAAGCCCGGTCTGCCGGCGGCGACCTGGGCGGCCGCCTTGACCGCAAGCACCTTGAAAGCGGGGATGCGGGCCAGGAGTTCCGCCTTGCCGTCCGCAATATCTTCCAGCTGGCTGCGGTGATCGATGGCAAGCGCCATCAGGAGCGGAATATCGCGGCGGCGGGTCGTCGCCCAGTGAACGTGGTTGATCGCCTCGTCCTTGCGGAGCGCCTTTTCCTTGCTGCCGTTTTCGAGGAAGAAATTGAGTTCGGTCCAGGTGGGGATTTCCGGCGCGCAGAGCAGGCGCGACACCGCGAAGGCGCCGCAGGCATTGGCCCAGGTGGCAGACGTCGCATGCGGTTCGCCGGTAAGCCAGCCGCGCAGGAAACCGGACATGAAGGCATCGCCCGCACCGAGCACGTTGTAGACCTCGATCGGAAAACCCTTGCCGACGATGCCGTCCTCGAGATTTTCGGAGATCGTGCCGTCATAAACGATGCAGCCCATCGGCCCGCGCTTCAAGACGATCGTGGCTTTGGACAGCGAGCGGATGGTCTTCAGTGCCTTCAGCAGATCGCTCTCGCCGGACGCGATCAGAACCTCTTCCTCCGTGCCGACGATGAGATCGCAGTCGCCGAGAACGGTCTTCAGGTGGGCGGATACGCGGTCGGAGGCGATGTAGCGGCTTTCGCCGGCGTCGTGGCCGGCAAGGCCCCAGAGATTGGGGCGATAATCGATGTCGAAGACGACCTTCGCGCCCGCTTCCTTGGCGATGCGTATCGCCTTGCGCTGTGCAGCATCGGTATTCGGCTTGGAAAAATGCGTCCCCGAAACGAGGACTGCGCGCGCGGACCGGATGAAGTCTTCCGCGACATCGTCCTCGCAAAGCGCGTTGTCGGCGCAATTGTCGCGATAGAAGAGCAGCGGGAAGGACTTGTCGTTTTCGACGGAAAGGATCGCGAGCGCCGTCAGCCGCTCCGGATCGGTGGCGATGCCGCGGGTTTCGACACCCTCGCGTTGAAGCTGTTCGCGGATGAAGCGGCCCATCTGCTCGTCGCCGACGCGTGTCAGCAGTGCCGATTTCAGCCCGAGGCGCGCGGTGCCGACGGAGATGTTGCAGGGGCAGCCGCCGACGGATTTGGCAAAGCTTGCCACGTCTTCAAGCCGTGTGCCGATCTGCTGGCCGTAGAGATCGACCGAGGCCCGGCCGATCGTGATGAGGTCGAGGGGCTTGGCTCCCATTGCCGACGGGCTTTGGGCCGACGTGCTTTGGGCCGATGGACTCTGGCTCACTGCTTCCTCCCCGCGGACGCCGCGCCGGCGCCGACAATCATGATTATGTCATGGGCGATGAGGTTATGAAACATAAATTCCGTCGTTTCGTCAATATGGAATTTTCATTCTATTGTCCGTCCGCCAGGCGCTGCCGCTTCTCGGCGATCGCCACCGTCAGCGCCATCGCAAAGGCCATGCTTGCGGAAAGGGAACGAAAACCGGCGTGGTCGGCCTCGACCAGTTCGAACCAGACCTTCGATGACTCGGCTAGCGGCGAGAAAGCCGAATCGGTAAGCGACACGACCGGCACCTTGCGGCTGGCGAGCAGGCGCGCCTGGCTGGCGCTTTCCGAGGCGTAGGGCGAAAAGCTGACGGCGAAGGCCGCATCCTGCTTCGTCGCCATCGCCAGCATGTCGTCGTCGATCCCTGCTGCCGTCCCGACATGCTGATACTTCACTTTCAGCTTGCCGAAGGCGTAGGCCATGTAACTGGAAATAGGGTAGGAGCGGCGCTTGGCGATGAGATAGATCGTGTCGGCCTTGGCGAGGATGTCGACGGCACGCTCGAAGGCCTCCGGCTCGACGGATGTGGCGACGTTGTCCAGCGATCGATGGGCTGCGGCGACGAAGCCGTTGAAGATCGAGCCGCTCTCGAGTTTGCTGTGTTCGTTCTGGCTCAGGGCTTTCAGCCGCTCTTCGTATCCGGGCGTGCGTTCCCTGAGCCGCGCTCGAAAAATCTGCTGCAGGCTCGAAAAACCCTCGAAACCGAAATGTTGCGCGAAGCGCACGAGCGTCGACGGCTGGACGTCGGCGGATGTCGCAATGCTCGCCGCCGTACCGAAGGCGATCTCGTCCGGATTGTCGAGCGAGTAGGCCGCGACCTGTTTCAGCCGCTTCGGCAGTTGCGCCTTGCGCTCGAGGATGACGGCCTTCAGCGCCTCGAAATCCTGAGGGACGTCCATGGTCGTCTCCGGCGTTGGCATCGTTCAGAATCTCCGGCCTCTTGTTTCACTGCCTCATTCTAATCGATTGATGACGGTCAGGGTAGAATGGATGTTCCATTTTCCGTCATGTCCGCCCCTCATCCGGCCTGCCGGCCACCTTCTCCCCGCAAGCGGGGAGAAGGACACCCGCGGCGCTCGCTTCAGTCCCCTCTCCCGGCTTGCGGGAGAGGGTTAGGGTGAGGGGCAAAAAATGTACAGACCGGATACCCGGCCGAATGCGGTCAGCCGATTTCGACCCATTCGTTCGTCCGGGCCGACTGGTAGGTCGCCGACAGCACCTTCTGGACCTCGTAGCCCTCGCGGAAATCGGTTGAGGGCTTGCCGCCCTTGGCGATCGCGTCGAGAAATTCGTGGACCTCGATCGCCTTCAGATCGTTGAAGCCGATCTGGTGGCCCGGCGCCACGCAGAAGGCGCCGTAGGGCGGGTGCTCCGGTCCGGCCCAGATCGTGCGGAAGCCACGACTGCGGACGTCGTCGCCGGCATAATAGATCCTGATTTCGTTCAGCCGTTCCTGGGTGAAGACAATGCTGCCCTTCGACCCGTAGATTTCGAAGTCATGCTGCATCTTGCGGCCGGTGGAGATCCAGCTTGCCTCAAAGCTGCCGGTCGCGCCGTTCTCGAAGCGTACAAAAGCACGGGTGATGTCGTCGACTTCGACGGTCCGCGTCTCGGCGGCGCCGCGCGAGACCGGGCGCTCCGCGATTTGGATGACCGTTTCCGCGAGTACCGACCTGATCGGACCGACGAGGTGGCGCATGGAGGCGATGATGTGGCTGCCGATGTCGGCAAGCGCGCCGCCGCCGCTCCGCGGATCGAGCCGCCAGCCCCAGGGAACGTTGGCATCGGCCATGAAGTCCTCGGCGTGAATCCCGCGCATCGAGCGAATTTCGCCGATCTCGCCGCTTTCTATGATGTCCTTGGCGAGGAAGATCAGCGGATTCTTGAGATAGTTGAAGCCGACCTGGGTGACGATGCCGGCCTTCTCGGCCGCGGCGACCATTTCCGCGCAGTCGGCGACGGTCGGCGCCAAGGGCTTCTCGCAATAGACGTGCTTGCCGTGGGCGATGGCCGCAAGCGCCATCTCCTTGTGCAGAAGGTTCGGCGTGGTGATATCGATGATCTCGATGTCGGGATCGGTCAAGAGATCCCGCCAGTCCGCCGTTGCCTTGCGGAACCCAAGACGCTGGCGCGCGCCTTCGGCGCTTCCTTCGCTTACGTCAGCGACGGAAACCAGGTCCAACTCGAAGGGAAGATCGAATACCCGCGCAGCAGTCGTAAAGCCAAGAGCGTGGGCCTTGCCCATGAAACCCGTGCCGATCAGGCCGACGCCCAGTTTGCGTTTGCCGCTCATGTCATTCCTCCCGGGCACAGCCCCTTACGCTTCGGGGAAAGTGAAATGAAAGGTGCGAATGTTGTCAATATGGAATATTTGTTCGAAATGTCCCTGGCGGCAATGTGCCGCGAGAAACAGCGCCGGAACGGCAAATCCGCTAGGAGTGACGGGCAGGGGGTGAATTTGTTAACGCATTTTTACCATGTTTCATGGAACATCGCCGGTAACGATGGTTAACGAATCGCCTCGAGAAGCCGGAGTGAAGAAAGCATGTGCCGTTGGGCAGCCTATCGCGGAGAGCCGCTTTATCTCGAGGAACTCGTAACTTCTCCGGCGCACTCGCTGATCGAACAGTCCCATTGTGCAACGCGCGCGAAAACCGCGACGAACGGCGACGGCTTCGGTATTGCCTGGTACGGCGATCGTCCGGAGCCTGGCCGCTACCGCGACATCCTTCCCGCCTGGTCCGATTGCAATCTCAGGAGCATCGCCCGGCAGATCCGTTCACCGTTGTTCCTTGCCCACGTCCGCGCAGCGACCGGCGGCGGTACGCGCCGCGACAATTGCCACCCCTTCGTCTTCGGGCGCTGGTCCTTCATGCATAACGGCCAGATCAGTGATTTCGAGCATCTGCGCCGGCCAATGGAGAGCATGCTCGACAATGATCTCTACGCGGCGCGCACCGGGACGACGGACTCGGAGTTGCTCTTTCTCCTGGCCCTGCAGTTCGGCCTCGATCGCGATCCGCTCGGCGCGATTGCCGAGACGCTTGCGTTCGTCGAGCGCCTTGCCGATCGTCTCGGTGGCCAGCCGCTCGTCCGCTTCACGGCCGCCTTGTCCGATGGCCGCAATCTCTATGCGATACGTTATGCCACCGACTGGAAGGCGCCGACGCTCTATGCGGCGCCGATGGGGCAGAGCGGCGGCTACTGTCTGGTCTCCGAACCGCTCAACGACGACGACAATGCCTGGGTCGAGATCCCGGACGGTGCAGCGGTCATCGTCGGCGAGAACGGCGTCGACGTGCGCCTTTTCGGTACCGCCGAGGTCGAGGCACGGGAATGCCCGTTGGCGGACACGCCACGCGCCGAACTGAGCGCGTGAGCGCGGCAGGACATTTGATCTCTCGAGTGGCTAGAGCAATTCCAGGAAAAGTGTGTAACGGTTTTCCGTCCGGAATTGCGTAGTTTCAAAGAGTTAGAACATTTCAGTGTTTCAATGAAACACTGAAATGTTCTAAAGCGTGTCGCGGCTTTTGAGATTCAGGATTCTCAAATCAGTGGAGATGTGATTCCCTTTGATTGACAGAGGGAGGAGCGCCGTGGGCAAATCACATCCGATCGCGTTGCGTGTGCGTGTTGTTGCGTTTGTCGAGGAAGGCCATAGCCATCGAGAGGCGGCTCGGCACTTCCGCGTGTCGCCGCGTTTTGTGAACAATCTGATGATCCTGAAACGCGCGACCGGATCGCTTGCGCCCCGGCGGCAAGGTCATCTGGGTGGCGGCAAGTTGAATGCCCATGATGCATGGATGCGCGAGCGCCTGGCGGAGAATGGCGAGTTGACGCTGGACGAGCTGTGCGTGGAACTGGCTGGCCGCGGCGTCCTCGTGCACCGCTCCAATGTCGGCCGTTTTCTCCATCGGCTCGGGCTGAGCCACAAAAAAAAGCCTGCGGGCAAGCGAGCATCGACGCCCGGAGATCGCGCGAGCCCGTGAGTTGTGGATCAGGCGGCGCCGGCGTTTCTTCAACAAGGCACTGGCGCGGCTGATTTTTATCGATGAAACATCGACCAACACAAAGCTGACCAAGCGCTCAGGATGGTCACCGAGAGGGCGGCGCTACCGCAGTCACGCGCCATTCGGTTCGTGGAAAACACAGACCTTCATCGCCGGCCTGCGCTCGCATGGAATGGTTGCGCCCTGGATCGTCAATGCGCCGATGAACCGGCGCATCTTCGACACCTGGGTCGAAACGCAACTCGCCCCGACCCTGTCACCGGGTGACGTCGTCATTCTCGACAATGTCGGCTTCCATAGGAGCGAACGGGCCGAGGACCTGGTCAAAGCGCGCGGCGCTTGGCTGTTGTTCCTGCCGCCCTATTCGCCCGATCTCAACCCGATCGAGATGGCCTTCTCCAAACTCAAGACACTCTTGCGAAAACGCGCCGCCCGCAGCTTTGACGCCATCGCACAGGCGCTCGGCGACATCTGCAACCTCTTCTCCGTCACAGAATGCCGCAACTACTTCAAGGCTGCCGGATATGAGGCCGATTAAACGCGATACGCTTTAGTGGGAAAGTGCGTCGGCAATGCGCGCGGCGAGTTTTGCCGCCACGTCTTCCTTGTCCATGTCCGGCCAGTCTTCGACGCCGTTGCGGCCGATCAGCTTCACCCGGTTGCGATCGCCGCCCATGATACCGGTCGCGGGCGAGACGTCGTTCGCGAGAATGTAATCGGCGCCTTTTCGTTCCAGCTTGGCGCGGCCGTTTTCGGCGACGTTTTCCGTCTCGGCGGCAAAGCCGATCACCAGCTTTGGCCGCGAGGGGTGGTGGCCGATCGTCTTCAGAATATCGGGGTTTTCCGCAAGCTGGAGCGGAGGAGGGGCCTCCCCCGGTTTCTTCTTGATCTTGCTGCCGGCAGCGGAGGCGACGCGCCAGTCCGCGACCGCGGCCACCATGACGGCCACGTCCGCCGGAAGCGCCGCAAGCACCGCATCGCGCATTTCCTCGGCGCGCTCGACATGGACGATGCGAACGCCCGCGGGATCGGGAATCGTCACCGGACCGGAAACAAGCGTGACCTTCGCGCCAAGTTTCGCGAGCGCCGCGGCGATCGCGTGGCCCTGCTTGCCGGAGGAACGATTGGCGATATAGCGCACCGGGTCGATCGGCTCGTGCGTCGGTCCCGAGGTGACGATCGCCTTTCGCCCCGCCAAGGGTTTCTGTCCACCATTCAAGAGTTCCTCGACGGCGGCGACGATCTCGAGCGGCTCGGCCATCCTGCCTTCGCCGGCTTCACCGCTTTCGGCCATTTCGCCCGCGGTCGGCCCGACGAAACGAACGCCGTCGCCGGTTAGCGTTTTGCGGTTTCGGCGTGTCGACGGATGCGCCCACATTTTCGGGTTCATCGCCGGAGCGAGCAACACGGGCCGGTCGGTCGCAAGCAGGATGGTCGAGGCGAGGTCGCTGGCATGGCCGTTCGCCATCTTGGCCATCAGGTCGGCGGTTGCCGGCGCCACGACGACGAGATCGCATTCGCGCGCCAGCCGGATATGGCCGACATCCTGCTCGTCCTCGCGCGAGAAAAGGTCGGTGAAGACATGGGAGGCGGAAAGGGCGCCGACGGCAAGCGGCGTTACGAATTCCTGCGCAGCCGCCGTCATCACCGGCCGGACTTCGGCGCCGCGCTCGCGCAGGCGGCGAATGAGGTCGAGGCTCTTGTAGGCGGCGATTCCGCCCGAAATGATGAGAAGTATGCGCTTGCCGGAGAGTGTCATTCCGCTTCGGCTCTTGGCCGCTCCTGGTTCTTTGACGGGGACCCTACCCGACGGGCCTGCCGCACGCAATTGGAGCCGGTGCAGCGGCTAACTTGTCCTTTGCAGCTTCTCCCACGCGGCGTAAAGCGGCGCCTCCTCTTGCGCATCCACAGCGCCGCGCGTCCTATCGGACGCGCCAAGGTCGCTGTAGGAATCGTGCAGTAGCGGCACATGGCGAAACCGCATGGCCTGTTCCGTGATCGGCTTGGCCAGTTCCGCGTAGATCGCCGACCTCGAAAGTCCGTAAGGCTCCGCTTGCGCATTTGAATGTGCATAGGCGATCTCGTTGATGCCGGCCATGCGCATCGCGGCAAGGCACATCGGGCATGGCTGACCGCTGGCGTAGACGGCGCAGCCCTCGAGCCGCAGCGACCGAAGAGTCTTGGCCGCGTCACGCAGCGCGTTGAGTTCGGCATGCGAGGTCGGATCCCCCGTCCGGGCCATCTCGTTGACGCCAGTCGCGACCACCACGCCATCCTTGACCACGACGGCGCCGAAGGGGCGACCGCCGTTTTCCATATTGCCGCGCGCGAGCGACACGGCCTCGCACAGAAAGCGTTGTTCCTCATCCATATTGCTGCTCCTACCACAGTGCTCACTGCGCGGCCGCGAGAGCGCTCACAGCATCGACCGGCTGAGACCGCCGTCCACCGGCAGCGCGATACCCGTGACATAGGCCGCCTGGCGGCTCGCAAGGAAAGCGGCTGCCGCGCCGAATTCCGCGGGCGTGCCGTAGCGGCCGATCGGAATTTCGGACTGGCTGCGTGCCGCGACGGTTTCGATGCTGACGCCTTCGCTTTCCGCATCCATGCGGTCGAAGGAAAGCGTGCGATCGGTCGCCAGCCGCCCCGGCAGCAGCATGTTGACCGTGACGCCGTCAGGCGCGACCTCGCCCGCGAGCGTCTTCATCCAGCCGGCAAGCGCGCTGCGCAAGGCGTTGGAGGCGCTGAGGCCCGGTATCGGCTCGCGGATGCTGGTCGAGGCAACCGCGATGATGCGGCCGAAGCGACGCTCGCGCATGGCCGGCAGCAGGCGATGGGTGATGCGCATGCCTGCCAGCACCATCGCCTCGAACTGTGTCCGCCAGAACTCGGGATCGATGTCGGCCGCACGCGTCGGCGGCGGTCCGCCGCCATTCAGCACCAGAATATCGACCAAGCCGAATTCGGCGGTCAGTCGATCCAGAAAAGCGTCGATCGTTTCGGGTTTCGCAAGGTCGAGCGAAAGTCCCATAGCGGCGGGACCGATCTCGGCGGCGATCTTGCCGGCTGCCTGCGCGTTCCGGCCGGTCAGCGCAACCGCAACACCTTCGGCGGCAAGCGCTTCCGCGATACCGCGCCCAAGTCCCTTGCTCCCGCCGAGTACGAGCGCCCGTTTTCCTTCGATTCCGAGATCCATGATCCAGTCCTCTTATCCATTGCTCGTGCTGTTGGAGCGCGCCTGAGCGATGTGGTCAATAGGGCGAATGTTGCGTCGGCTTGGCGGGCATTTCCACCATTAAATCGAGAACAAGAGCCCAGGCGCATCCACCGCAGCCGCTACGCGCGAAGGCGCGCCATGGCCAGCACATCGGCAAGCGCGCCGTCCCGTAGCGCGTAGGACTTCAGCACGCCTTCGGTGACGAACCCGGCCTGGCGGTAGAGACCGATTGCCGCTTCGTTGTCGGTGAAGACTGTCAGTTCGACTCGGGAGATGCCGAGCCAGCGGTCGGCGGCATCGATCAGCGCGTTCAGCAGCGCCCTGCCGATGCCGCGCCGCCGGTAATCGTCATGCACGCTCATGCCGAGATCCGCCGCATGCTGCCGCCGACCCTTGTGACGATGCAGTCCGGCCAGCCCGACGATCAGCCCTTCGAGTTCGGCGACGATGACCATGTCGGTTTCGGTGATGCTTTCGAGCCACTTCCGCGTCTGTTCCGGCGGTGCGAATGGCAGCCGCAAGGTGCCGGCGCGAACGCCGGGCAAGTCTCTAAGGGCGGCGAGCGCCTCCCAGTCGGTGGCGGACGCGGCGCGGATTTGGAGTTCGGGTGAAGCGGCGGTCATCGTTTCCTCTCTCGTTGGGGAACCGAGGAAACAGAGCCGAACCCTGCTCGCCTCGGCAGGGTTTGCTGGAAGACGGTCCGCTTAGCGCAACGGGTCCCCCGCACACCCTGAGGTCTGCGTGGTCATCACCATCACGAGCGTAAAACGGCTGTCCATGCGCGGATGCTATTCCAGGATGCGCAGAATCGGAAGAGGCTTTTGGCGGAGGTCATAGTAGCCCCTCATCCGCCTCGCAGGCTGCCACTCAGCTAAGCTGCCAGGCGATGTAGACGAGCGTCGCGGCGATGATCCAAAGCGCAACGCGGCCTGAGCGCGTGTGGCGCGCCTCGGCCTTTCCGATCGCCTGCGCCGTCTCCGGATCGAAGCGCAGACCGTTTTCGCTCATCGCCATGATTTCCGCCGAGAAGCGCTCGGTTCGGGCCGCGATCTCCGGGACCGCCTCGGCAACCCTCAGCGCTGCATGCAGGCCGTCGCGCAGATCGGCGACAATGCGTTTCGGTCCGAGATTGTCGCGGATCCACTTGCCGACGACCGGCTCCGAGGCTTTCCACATGTTGAAACGCGGGTTGAGAGTACGGGCAACGCCTTCGACGACGACCATGGTCTTCTGCAGCATGACGAGTTCCGGCCGCGTCTGCATGTCGAAAAGCTCGGTGACCTCGAACAAGAGTGTCAGCAGTTTTGCCATCGAGATGGTCTCGGCCGGCTGACCATGGATCGGCTCGCCGATCGCCCGGATCGCCTGGGCAAAGCTCGCGGCATCGTGATGCGAGGGCACGTAGCCAGCCTCGAAATGGACGTCCGCCACGCGCTGGTAGTCGCGGGTGATGAAGCCGAAAAGGATCTCGGCGAGGAAGCGGCGTTCCTTCTTGCCGAGCCGCCCGACGATGCCCATGTCGACGGCGACGATGTGGCCGGCGTCATCGACGAACAGATTGCCCTGGTGCATGTCGGCGTGGAAGAAACCGTCACGCAGCGTATGGCGCAGGAAGGACTGGATCAGCGTTTCTGCGAGCCGGTTGAGATCGTGGCCGGCCCGCTTCAGTCCTTCGATGTCCGACATCTTCACGCCGTCGATCCATTCCATGGTGACGACGTCACGGCCGGTGCGCTCCCAGTCGACCTTGGGCACGCGGAAACCGGAATCTTCCTTGGTGTTCTCGCCGAGTTCGGAAAGCGCTGCCGCTTCGAGCCTCAGGTCCATTTCGACCTTGGTCGTCTGCTCCAGCGTCTTTGTCACCTCGACCGGCCTCAACCGCCGCGTATAGGGTAGAAACCGCTCCTGCATGCGCGAAACCAGGTACATGGCTTCGATGTCGGCGGCAAAGCGCTGGCGCACGCCCGGGCGGATGACCTTGACGGCCACCCTTTCGCGCTTGCCGTCGCGCAGGACGATGGCGGGGTGGACCTGGGCGATCGAGGCGGCCGCCATCGGCTCGGAAAATTCGGCAAAAAGCGCGTCGACCGGCCGTCCGAGCGAGCCTTCGATCGCGGCCCTGGCGTCGCTTTCCGGGAACGTCGCCATCCGGTCCTGCAAGAGCGACAGATCGGCAGCGAGTTCGGCTCCCACGACATCCGGGCGCGTTGCCAGAAATTGGCCGATCTTGACATAGGAGGGACCAAGCCGTTCGACGGCGCGGGCAAGCCGGCCGCTGCGCGCTTCAAGTCGGGCCCGGCGGCGGGCGAGCAAGCCGGCGAGCCTCTGCACGAAACGCGCAAGCGGAGGAAGGTGCTCCGACGGGACGGCAGAAAAGGCGTCCTCGCGCGCGAGGACCCAGCCGATCCGCACGAGGCGGAAGTATGCTCCAGGCGTGCTCATTGTGGTCAGATTTTCCAGCCGGAATGAAGTGCCGCGATACCGCCGGTGTAATTGGTGAAGCTTACGCGTGAAAAGCCGGCATCCTTGATCATCGCGGCGAAATCCCGCTGGTTCGGGAACTTCCGGATCGATTCGACCAGATACTGGTAGGGCGCATCGTCACCCGTGATCAGTTTGCCGAACTTCGGAATCGCATTGAACGACCAGGCATCGTAGAAACGATCGAGCAGCGGCATCTCCACCTCGGAAAACTCGAGCACCAGCAGCCGTCCGCCGCGCTTCAACACGCGATAGGCTTCCTTGAGTGCCACGTCGATGCGCGGCACGTTGCGGATGCCGAAGGCAATCGTATAGGCATCGAAGGAATTCGGAGCGAAAGGCAGGTCCTCGGCATTGGCCTCGACGAAGTCGAGATTGGCCGAAAGCTTCCTCTTGCTTGCCCGTTCGGCTCCGACGGCGAGCATCGAGCCGTTGATATCGAGCACCGTCGCATGTGCCTTGCGATCGGAGGCCTCGACGATGCGAAACGCGATGTCGCCGGTACCTCCGGCCACATCGAGCACCCGATAATCCTCCCGCCGCGGCGGATTGAGCGCGGCGATCATCGCATCCTTCCAGACACGGTGAAGCCCGGCCGACATCACGTCGTTCATGATGTCGTAGCGCTTGGCGACCTTGTGGAAGACATCGTTGACGAGCGGTTGCTTTTCGGCCGCGCCGACCTCGCGGAAACCGAAGGAGGTCTCCATGCCGCCATTGGCCGATACGCGCTCATCCGTCATTACGAAAACTCCACTTCAACCAATTTTGCCGGCACCATAGCGAAATCGCCCCGTCCGCGCTATCTCAGCGGTGAGGATGGGTTGCGGCCTACAGCGCCGTGCGTCTGTCGGACGCATGAGGGTCGCTGTAACACCTTGGAATCGCCGCATCCCTATAGGACATCAACGCCGTGAAGGGAATGCCGCGCACGACCGCTGCGCGAGCGCAAGAAGGAAAACGAACAATGCCGGAATTGCCCGAGGTCGAGACGGTGAGGCGGGGACTGGCGCCGACCATGGAGGGGGCGCTTCTCGTGCGGGCCGAGTTGCGCAGACCGGACCTGCGTTTTCCCTTCCCCGACAATTTTTCTGCGTCCGTCTCCGGGCGTCGCATCGTTTCCCTGTCGCGCCGTGCCAAATATCTGATGATCGATCTCGAAGGCGGCGATGTGATCATCGCCCATCTCGGCATGTCCGGTTCTTTCCGGATCGAGGCTGGCGATCCCGCCGCACCGGGCAAGTTCCATCATCCGCGAGGCAAGGACGAGAAGCACGATCACGTGATCTTTCACCTCAACGGCCAGGCCGGACCCGCGCGCGTGATCTACAACGACCCGCGCCGCTTCGGCTTCATGGATCTCGCCCGGCGCGACGCGATCGGCGATCACATGTTCTTCCGCGACCTGGGCCAGGAGCCGACGGGCAACGCGCTCGATGCCGCCTATCTTGCTCGGCGCTTTGCCGGCAAGGCGCAGCCGCTCAAGGCGGCGCTTCTGGATCAGAAGATCGTTGCCGGCCTTGGTAATATCTACGTTTGCGAAGCGCTGTGGCGGTCGGACCTGTCGCCCTCCCGTCCGGCCGGCTCGCTGGTGGACAAGCGCGGGCACGCGAAACAAGGCCTGGTGACGTTGACGGATGCGATCCGCGCGGTGATCGCGGACGCGATCGCCGCCGGCGGGTCGTCCTTGAAGGACTACATCCAGGCGGACGGCTCGCTCGGCTACTTCCAGCATTCCTTCTCGGTCTACGATCGTGAAGGCGAGGCTTGCCGCAAGCCGGGCTGCGGCGGTACCGTCGCCCGCATCGTTCATGCCGGGCGTTCGACCTTCTACTGCCCGCGCTGCCAGAAATAGCGCGCTCGATCGGGCGCATCCGAATGGAGGAGATCAAGAATGAGTTACGAGACGTTGCTGGTCGAGACACGTGGACGCGTGGGCCTGATCACGCTCAATCGCCCCCAGGCGCTGAACGCGCTGAATTCGACCGTGATGCGGGAGCTCGATGCAGCGTTTAAGGCATACGACGCCGACAAGGAGATCGGCGCGATCGTGCTGACCGGTTCGGAGCGCGCGTTCGCGGCCGGCGCCGACATCAAGGAGATGCAGGCGCTCGATTTTGTCGATTCCTATCTTGGCGATTTTCTCGGCGGCTGGGAGCGGGTGGCCGGCGCCCGCAAGCCGGTGATTGCCGCCGTTTCCGGCTTTGCGCTCGGCGGCGGCTGCGAGCTCGCGATGATGTGCGACATCATCATTGCGTCGGAGACGGCGAAGTTCGGCCAGCCGGAGATTACCCTCGGCGTCATTCCGGGCATGGGCGGATCGCAGCGCCTCACCCGCGCCGTCGGCAAGGCGAAGGCCATGGATCTGGTGCTGACCGGCCGGATGATGGATGCGGCGGAAGCCGAGCGGTCGGGACTCGTTTCGCGTGTGGTGGCACCTGAAAAGCTGATGGACGAGGCGCTCGCTGCCGCCGAAAAGATCGCCTCCTTCTCGCTGCCGGCGGTGATGATGGCCAAGGAGGCGGTCAACCGCTCGCTGGAGGTTACCCTGGCCGAAGGTTTGCGCTTCGAGCGGCGGCTTTTCCAGTCGCTCTTTGCGACCGAGGATCAGAAGGAGGGGATGGCCGCCTTCGTCGGAAAGCGCAAAGCTGAATTCAGGCATAAGTGACGCGCAAAGCGCGCAGTTTTCTCAAATTTGCGCGTTGACGAGAGGGCGGTTTCCAGCTATACGCCGCCCTCAGTTTGGAACGCCGCTTTCTGAGGCTTTCCGATAATGCTCCCGAATTGCTTTGATGACAGGTCGCAGTGACCCGGCACGGCGAAGGCGGAGTTCATGTCAGTTTTCGAAGAGAGGCATCCATGGCCAATACAACTTCGGCGAAAAAGGCGACCCGCAAGATCGCACGCCGCACCGCAGTGAACAAGGCCCGTCGTTCGCGCGTCCGCAACTTCATCCGTAAGGTCGAAGAAGCCATCGCTTCCGGCGATCAGGCAGTCGCCGCCGCGGCCCTCAAGGCAGCGCAGCCGGAACTGATGCGCGCCGCCACCAAGGGCGTGCTGCATGCCAATACGGCATCGCGCAAGGTTTCCCGCCTTGCACAGCGCGTGAAGGGCCTTTCGGCCTAATCCGGCTAAGTAAAAAATTTGTTGATGAAAGGCCCGGCCCTTGCGCCGGGCTTTTCGGATTCATACTTCTGTCATGGCGGCGGACAAATAGCCGGCTTCGACGTGTGTCACTGCGATGACAATTTTTTCTAAGTAATTTCAACGGGTTACGCGAGGTCTTTGCGCGAGTGTCATCGAGCGTCGGGGACGAGCGGGGTCCGAAGCGAGTCAAGCGAATTTTTATTTTTTTTCTTTTTCGCCAGCTAAGCAAGCGCCAGGAAATCAAAACCCTTGATTCAAAAGCGATTCTTGATGGACTCAGAATGCGGCAAGCAAAAGGCGCCGAGAGAGTCAACCGGCGGCGTTTAACGGTCGGTAAAATTCGCGATTGATCTTGCAGAACGATCCTGCCTAAATGCCTCGCACAGGGGACACGGATCATATCTGTAAAGGGAAGAACAGGGCCATTTCGCTGAAGTGGCTTCGGGCTTTCTGTTCCCTGTGGCGGGGTCATTCCACGTCGTTCAATCAAACAAGTCGCGATAGAGAAACCGGACCGAAGCTTCGTTCCGGAACGAGGATCTTTCGTCTTGTGGTTGCGCGGGGTGAGTGGGTGGCTGGGCAATGGGAGGACGCCGGGAGGCGCTCCGGGAAAGAAGGAGGAAGGCGGCTGTCCGCTTCGTACGAGGGTGCGGCGCAGCCGGTGAGAAATTTGACCTCACGTGGCTTGAAAGCAGCCGGGTGGAGTCGGTAAAGGCGAGGCGCGAGGGGACATTCGCTCGCGAAAGCGAGCGGATGAGCGCAGCGCGCACCGGGAACGGGATATGAGGAGCCCGGTTTCGGTGCGACAGGAGCGTCCGTCGGACGCGGCATGGCTTTGAAGGCGGCCGTGGCAGACGGGCATAAGAGATGACGCCGGCAGCAATGACGGCATCGGAGCATGAATTTGGAAGGCGGCAACATGCAGATGAATTTGGCGACGGCACCTGACGCGCGTCAGGCCGGAAGCAATCAGTCTCAGGCGGCGGGGGAAAAACAGGACATGCGGCATGACGCACTTTTTGAGCGGGTAAGTGCGCGTTTGAAAGCTCAAGTCGGTCCGGATGTCTTCGCAAGCTGGTTTGGACGTCTCAAGCTCCATTCGATTTCCAAGAGCGTTGTACGTCTTTCGGTGCCCACGACGTTTCTGAAGTCCTGGATCAACAACCGGTATCTCGATCTCATCACCAGCCTGTTCCAGCAGGAAGACGGCGAAATCCTGAAGGTGGAAATCCTCGTCCGCACCGCGACGCGCGGTGCACGACCGGTTGCCCACGAAGAAGCGATGCCGGTGGCGGCAGAAACGGCTCCGGCGGCCCCGGCGCGCCGTCCGGCCGCGGCCCAGCCGATTGCCTCGGTCGCCGCGTCGGCGGTGGCAGCGGTCCAGAAGCCGGCCCAGGCACCGCTTTTCGGTTCGCCGCTTGACCAGCGCTACAACTTCGACAGTTTTGTCGAAGGTTCGTCGAACCGGGTGGCGCTCGCCGCCGCCCGCACGATCGCCGAGGCCGGTGCCGGCGCGGTGCGTTTCAATCCGCTCTTCATCCATTCGAGCGTCGGGCTCGGCAAGACGCATCTCCTGCAGGCGATCGCGATTGCAGCGCTCCAGAGCGCGCGGGCGCCACGCGTCGTCTACCTGACGGCCGAATACTTCATGTGGCGCTTCGCGACAGCGATCCGCGACAATGATGCCCTGTCTCTCAAGGAATCGCTGCGCAACATCGACCTTCTGGTGATCGATGACATGCAGTTCCTGCAGGGCAAGTCGATCCAGCACGAGTTCTGCCATCTACTGAACATGCTGCTCGACTCGGCCAAGCAAGTCGTCGTCGCTGCTGACCGCGCACCGTGGGAGCTGGAGTCCCTCGACAGCCGCGTTCGCTCGCGGCTGCAGGGCGGCGTCGCGATCGAGATGGAAGGTCCGGACTACGAGATGCGTCTGGAAATGCTGAAGCGGCGGCTCGAAGCCGCGCGCCAGGATGACGCATCGCTCGATATTCCGACCGATATCCTGTGTCATGTCGCGCGTAACGTCACGGCCAGCGGCCGCGAACTGGAGGGCGCCTTCAACCAGCTGCTCTTCCGCCGCTCCTTCGAGCCTCAGCTCTCGATCGAGCGCGTCGACGAACTGCTCGGTCACCTGGTCAACGCCGGTGAACCGCGGCGCGTGCGCATCGAAGACATCCAGCGCGTCGTCGCCAAGCACTACAACGTCTCGCGCCAGGAACTGGTTTCGAACCGCCGCACGCGCGTCATCGTCAAGCCGCGCCAGATCGCCATGTATCTGTCGAAGACCCTGACGCCGCGCTCCTTCCCGGAGATCGGCCGACGCTTCGGCGGTCGCGATCACACGACTGTCCTGCACGCGGTGCGCAAGATCGAGGAGATGATCGCGGCGGATACGAAGCTCAGCCATGAGATCGAACTCTTGAAGCGGCTGATCAACGAATAGCCATCCATGGATGGATAGGCTGTAGCTTACGAATTGGCCCGGTTTCGCCGGGCCTTTTTGTTGCGCGCATGCGGAGCGTAGGCTTTCTTGTCGCGCTGAAGCCGGATGCGGGCGCAAGGCCACGCGCATTTCCTCATTCGCCGGCGGGCCTATTTCGCAAACGACGGGACTTTTTTTCCGCCTCGCTTGTCGGCTATCACTTACTCCATCCGTCTTCAGATCAGCCGAGGAGTTTTCAATGCTTTATGCGGTGCTTTGCTACAATGATGAAAGTGTCACGAGTGCCTGGAGCAAGGAGGAGGACGACAAGGTCATGCGCGATCTTACCGCCGTCCAGCGCAAGTATGTCGAAGCCGGCAAGCTCGGGCCGGTCGCGCGCCTCTTGCCGACGACGGCGGCGACCACGCTGCGCCACGCCACGGGCGAGACAATCGTCATTGACGGCCCCTTCGCCGAAACCAAGGAGCAGCTGCTCGGTTTCTACCTGATCGATTGCGGATCGCTCGACGAGGTCCTCGACTTCGCTCGCGAGCTGAGTTCCGCCAATCCGAGCTCGGGCTCCTACGAGATCCGCCCCCTCGCTCTCTTTAAGCCCGGTGAGCTTCCCTCATGACAGACACTGCCTGGATCGACCTCGCTCTCGTTTCCGCCCGGCCACAGGCGATGGGCGCGCTTCTGCGCTATTTTCGCAATCTCGACCTGGCCGAGGAAGCCTTCCAGGAGGCCTGCCTCCGGGCACTGAAAACCTGGCCGAAGAGCGGCCCGCCGCGGGATCCCGCGGCCTGGCTGATATTCGTCGGCCGCAACAGCGGCATCGACAAGGTGCGGCGCCAAGCGCGCGAGACGGCGCTACCGCCCGAGGAAATACTTTCCGACCTCGAAGACCGGGAGAGCGAGCTCGCCGACCGCCTCGACGGCTCGCATTACCGCGACGACATTCTGCGGCTGCTGTTCGTCTGCAGCAATCCGACCCTGCCGGCGACGCAGCAGATCGCATTGGCGCTCCGGATCGTCTCCGGCCTCTCCGTCAGGCAGATCGCGCGCGCCTTTCTTGTCAGCGAAGCGGCGATGGAGCAGCGCATTACCCGGGCCAAGGCGCGCGTCGCGGCGGCGGGCATTCCCTTCGAAACGCCCGATGCCGCCGATCGCGCCGAACGGCTCGCGGCCGTCGCGACGATGATCTACCTCGTCTTCAACGAAGGCTATTCGGCGATGAATGGCCCCGAGGGCGTATCGGCAGATCTCTGCGACGAAGCGATCCGGCTCTCCCGGCTGCTTCTCAGGTTGTTTCCGGCCGAACCCGAAATCATGGGACTGGCCGCGCTGCTGTTGCTTCAGCATTCGCGTGCCAGGGCGCGCTTCGATGCTCACGGCGCCATCGTTCTGCTCGAAGATCAGGACCGGCGGCTATGGAACAAGGGAATGATCACCGAGGCGCTCGCGATGATCGACAAGGCCATGCGCCACCGCCGCCCCGGCCCCTATCAGGTCCAGGCGGCCATTGCGGCGCTTCATGCCCGCGCCGAGCGTCCCGAGTTGACGGACTGGGAGGAAATCGACCTGCTCTATCAGGCGCTCGAACGCCTGCAACCGTCGCCCGTCGTCACTCTCAATCGCGCCGTCGCAGTGTCGAAGCGCGAGGGACCGGAAGCGGCCTTGGCATTGGTCGAGCCGCTTGGCGAAAGGCTCTCGGGCTATTTCTACTATCACGGCCTGCGCGGGGCCCTGCTCAAGCAGACGGGACGCGTCGGCGAGGCGCGCATCGCGTTCGACCGCGCCATTGCACTTGCGACCAACGCGGCGGAGGCCGCCTATATCCGCATGCAGCTCGATCATCTTGCGGCAGAACCCGGTCGCCCCGACCTCGTCGCCGAAAAACAATAAAATTATCGGCTGTCGCTGTAGGAATGCGATTTTCCCGTTCGTCCTTGGACTGACACCACCACGGAGGAATAGCAAATGACTGCAGCGACCGACATCAAGCCCGCCGACGAGCGCGAACTGGTACTCACCCGTCTCATCGATGCGCCACGCGCAAAGGTTTACCGCGCCTTCACGGAGGCGGAACTCCTGAAGCAATGGTTTGCGCCCTTGCCGTGGACGATCACGGAAGCGGAGCTCGATGTGAGGTCAGGCGGTACCAACCGCTTCGTCATGCGCTCCCCGGAGGGCGAGCTCTATCCCAACCAGGGCGTCTATCTGGAGGTTGTTCCGAACGAGAAGCTGGTTCTGACCGATGCATATACCGAAGCCTGGAAGCCTTCGGAGAAACCCTTCATGACCGCGATCCTGACTTTCGAGGACGAGGGCGGCAAGACCCGCTACACGGCCCGCGCCCGCCACTGGAGCACGGCGGACCGGGAGGCCCACGAAAAGATGGGCTTTCATGAGGGCTGGGGCCAATGCGCCGACCAACTCGCCGCGCTTGTCGCAAAGCTCTGACACAAGCGGCGGTGGCCTACAGCGCCGTGCGTCTTTCAGACGCATAAAGGTCGCTGTAGAACTTTGAATTTACTGCATGTTTTGTCCTTGAATCGGCTCCGATTCAAGGAAACATGCCGCCGCCTTCCGCCCCGACATTGATCAAGGAGGTGAACCATGTCCGACATCGAGAAGAGAACCGACTCCATCGCGCAGATACGCGCAGTGATCGACGATTGGGTTGGGGCGATGCGCGAGAAGGATGCCCCTCGCGTGCTTGCCCACGGCACGGAAAATTGTCTCGTCTATTCACTGGCGCCGCCTCTCAAGGAGACAGCGGCGGGTGCTGAGGGCCTCGAGCAGTGGTTCTCGACCTGGAAGGGCTCGCTGGGCTATAGGCTTCAGGAGCTGGAAATCGCCGCAGACGGCGACGTCGCCTTCGCGACGGCGCTCACCCATCTCTCCGGCGAAAAGCTCGACGGCGAAAAGCCGGCGCTCTGGTTCCGCCAGACGCTGGGTTTGAGGCACACGGAGGAGGGGTGGAAGATCGCCCATCAGCACGAATCCGTGCCCTTCTACATGGACGGCAGCTTCAAGGCGGCGATCGATCTCGATCCAAGGTCAGAGATCGATTGGCAGGCGGCCTCGCGCCCGCCGATGGCCGGCGTCATCGCTTATCTCAACGTCCGGGATGCGAATGCCACGGCGGAATTCTACAGCCTTGCCTTCGGCGCCAAGGAAGTGGAGCGCAGATATGCCGAGGACGGCAAACGCCTCATCCACTGTCACCTGACGATCAATGGCGGTGCGCTGATGTTGAACGATCCGTTCCCGGAATTTGGTTACGCTTGGAAGCCGCAGGAGGGCGTCGTTCTGCATCTCGTCGTCGATGACGCGGATCTCTGGTGGAAGCGCGCCGTCGCCGCGGGTGCGGAGGTGACGATGCCGTTGGAAGTCGCCTTCTGGGGCGATTATTACGGGCAGCTTCGCGATCCCTTCGGCATCAGTTGGGCCATCGTCGCGCCGGTGAAAAAGGATTGAACTTACCGGGCTTGATGATTCCGGCCGACCAGTAGGCAACGTGCGAGACAGGGATCACCTTGTCCCGCACGAAACAAACTTGCAAAGCGAGCGCCGCAAGAGAGCGCAATTTTCGCCACTTATACACTACTCTCGCGGGCAACTTTACGATCCCTGCCGTGCGAGGCAATATGATCCTTTATTACCAAACCCATTCGCCCTTTGCCCGCAAGGCACTCGTTTTCGCCCACGAAGCCGGGCTTGCGAGCTGCCTTGAGGTCGTTCATCACGAAACGAGCCCGACACAACGTAACGAGCGGGTCTATGCCGAAAACCCACTTGGGAAGGTTCCTGTTTTGCTTCGCGCGGACGGGCCGGCAATCTTCGATTCCGATGTGATATGCGCCTACCTCGACACGCTTCACGACGGCAGGAAACTCATTCCTGAAAGCGGCGACGCGCGCTGGCACGCCTTGGTTCTGCAATCCGTCGCGCAAGGGCTGGCGCAAACGGGCATCAATCTCCGTTGGGAGACCGCGCGACGGCCGGAACGGCTGCGCTACGCTCCACTTCGCGACGGTTTCATCGAAAAAATCGAAGCCACCTATGACTGGCTGGAGGTCACGCTGGACCTGACGGCGCCGCTTCATGTTGGCCATATCGCTCTCGCGACGACCCTCTCCTGGATAGAGTTCCGCGACTTGCCGTCGTTTCGCGCTCGACCGACGCTAACGCGATGGTTCAATGAATTCGACCAAAGGCCTTCGATGCTGGCGACGCCGCTCTTCGGCGAGACACATGATTGACCTGTTGCATCCCGTCTCGTGTCAGCAGGCGAGGTCTGCCACGACCGCATCCAGGATCAGCATGCCGGCCGGCGTGCAGCGCAGCCGTGAATTGCCGAGCCGCTCGATGAAGCCGTGATCGATCAGGAACTGTTCGCGGTCCGGATCGGGGTCGCGGCCGGAAAGGCTTTGCCAGCGGGCCAGATCGACACCTTCCTTGAGCCGAAGACCCATCAGCAGGAGTTCGTCGGCCTGGGCTTCAGCGTCCAGCAGTTCGCGCTCGATCATGCCATGGCCATGTTCTTCGACGAGGCGCAACCATTCTTCGGGCTTGCGTTCCGTCGCTGTCGCCACTTTGGCGCCGCCGATCGTCAGCCGCCCATGGGCGCCGGGGCCGATGCCTGCATAGTCGCCATAGCGCCAATAGGTGAGATTGTGCCGGCTTTCCGCACCCGGCCGCGCATGATTGGACACTTCATAGGCCGGCATGCCGATCGCCGCGGTGATCTCCTGCGTCGCCTCATAGAGCGTCGCCGACTGTTCGCCATCCGGGACGACGAGCTTGCCGGCCTTGTGCAGCCCGTAGAAGGGCGTGCCTTCCTCGATCGTCAGTTGATAGAGCGAGAGATGGTCGACCGCATAGGAGACCGCCTCCTTCAGTTCTCGCTCCCAGTCCTCGACGGTCTGGTTCGGGCGGGCATAGATCAGGTCGAACGACATGCGCGGAAAAATTTCCCGCGCCAGCCGGACGGCCTTCAGCGCGTCCTCGACATTGTGCAGACGCCCCAGGAATTTCAGGTCGCGATCGTTCAGCGCCTGGACGCCGAGCGAGACGCGGTTGACGCCGGCGGCGCGGTAACCGCGGAAGCGCGTCGCCTCGACGCTCGACGGGTTGGCCTCCATGGTGATCTCGATGCCGTCAGGCACGTGCCAGTGAGCGGCGATGCCGTTAAGGATCGCATCGACGGTCGCCGGATCCATCAGCGAAGGCGTGCCGCCGCCCATGAAAATGCTGGTGACCGTCCGCGGACCGGAGAGTTCGCGGGCTTCCGCCATTTCCCGCAGGAAGGCCGTGACGAAGCGCGGCTGGTCGACAGGCTGATGGCGGACATGGCTGTTGAAATCGCAATAGGGGCACTTCGCCGCGCAAAACGGCCAGTGCACATAGACCCCGAAGCCGGGGTCCATGCCGTCACCGATCACCGAGAACGCGGTCACATGCATCGTCTTTATCTTTCAGGCGCCGAGGCAGGTTTCGGCGAACAGCTTGAAGGCGCGGGCGCGGTGCGAAAGGGCTTGGCTGTCGCCCGGCTTCCAGCCGTGCTTCTCTTCCGCGGTCATCTCGCCAAAGGTGGTGTCGTAGCCTTTCGGTTGAAAGACGGGGTCATAGCCGAAACCGCTCGTTCCGCGCGGCGGCCAGACGACCTGGCCTTCGACCTCGCCGCGGAAGAGCTCGACATGGCCATCCGGCCACGCGAGGCAGAGCACGGAGACGAAGCGTGCGGTTCGGCTCTCGGGCGTCATCGCGCCCTTCTCGTTGAGCGCCCTTTCCACCTTTTCCATCGCCATGGCAAAGTCGCGGCTACCGTCTTCGCGCTCGGCCCAGTTGGCCGTGTAGACGCCCGGCGCGCCATCGAGGGCATCGATCGCGAGACCGGAATCGTCCGAAAGCGCCGGCAGACCGGAGGCCCTTGCGGAGGCGAGCGCCTTGATTGTCGCGTTTGCCTCGAACGTCGTGCCGGTTTCCTCCGGCTCGACGAAATTGAGATCGGCGGCCGATTTCGCCTCGAAGCCGAGCGGACCGATCAGGTCGCGGATTTCGCGGATCTTGCCGGCATTGTGGCTCGCGACGACGAGCGCCTTGTCATCCAGTTTGCGCATTCTTTCTGTTCCATTCCGGCGGCTGCAGCCGCATTCAATCAATCGCCCAAAGGCCCGGCTCCGCGCATTCCAGGCTGTTGCCGGCCGGATCGCGGAAGTAGAAGGAGCGGGCACCGTTGGGCCAGCGGATATCCGCTTCGATCGCAACCCCGGCGGCTTCGAGCTTCTCCTTCCACGCGTCGAGCGCCTGTGCTGCGACCCGGAAGCACATGTGTCCCTTGCCCGTCGTCCCGTGCGGCGGCACCGGGAGCCCTCCCGCCGCAGGCGGCTTGACCGTCTCGGCGGGATTGAAGATCAGGAGTATGCCTGCGCCGCAGCGGAAGAACACGTGCCGATTGCCGGCGCGGGTGACCCGCTGCAAGCCGAGCACGGTGCCATAGAAGGCCTCGGCGCGGTCGAGATCCTCCGCGTAGAGCGCAGTTTCGAGAATACCTTCCAGCGCCGGGGTCAAATCTCGTCCTTTCGATCAGCCAGCGATTGCCTGCTTCTGCAGCGCAATGAGCTCGGCGATGCCGTTCTTGGCGAGTGACATCAGGCTTGCGAATTCCTCTTCGCTGAAAGGCTTGCCCTCGGCCGTTCCCTGGATCTCGACGAGGCCACCGCTGCCGGTCATGACGAAATTGGCATCCGTCTCGGCGGCGGAGTCTTCGAGATAGTCGAGGTCGATCACCGCCTGGTTGGCGAAGATGCCGCAGGAAATGGCAGCGACGTGGTCCTTGAGCACCCGCTCGACCTTGACCATGTTGCGCGCCTCCATCCACTTCAGACAGTCGTGGAGCGCGATCCAGGCCCCGGTAATCGAGGCCGTGCGCGTGCCGCCATCCGCCTGGATGACATCGCAATCGACCGAAATCTGGCGTTCGCCGAGCGCCGGCAGATCGACGACGGCTCTCAGCGACCGTCCGATCAGCCGCTGGATCTCCTGCGTGCGGCCGCTCTGCTTTCCGCTTGCCGCCTCGCGTTTCATCCGCTCGCCGGTCGCACGCGGCAGCATGCCGTATTCGGCCGTGACCCATCCCTTGCCGCCGTTGCGCAGCCATGCGGGGACCTTCTCCTCGAGGCTCGCGGTGCACAGCACATGCGTGTCGCCGAAGCGCACGAGGCAGGAACCTTCCGCATGCTTGGAAAAATTGCGCTCGAAGGAAACCTTGCGCATTTGGTCGGTTTTTCTGCCGGATGGCCGCATCGTCAACTCCTATTTTCTCTGCTGAGCCTTCTAGAGCATGGCGAACGCAAAGGGAACCGGCAGATATCGGCTGGGGGGATCGATTTTTCCCTTTTGCCATTGCCTGCGCGGGCCACTATATTTCCGCTGGATAGGAAAGACTGCTGCACGGAGTGACATGGTACTGCGCAATTCTGAAGCGAAGGAGATCGCGGCGGCGCTGGATGAGCGTTCCGGTGAAATCTTTCGCCGCATTGTGGAGACCTACCTGGAGAGCGGCGAGCCGCTCGGGTCTCGCAACCTTTCGAGGCTGCTGCCGATGTCGCTTTCGCCGGCTTCCGTGCGCAACGTGATGAGCGACCTCGAGCATCTCGGTCTCATCTATTCGCCCCATGTCAGCGCCGGCCGCCTTCCGACTCAAACGGGTCTGCGTTTCTTCGTCGACGCTTTCATGCAGGTCGGCAATCTTTCCGCGGAGGAGCGCGCCTCGATCGAACGCCAGGTCCGCCGGGGCGACCGGGACCAGCCGGTCGAGAGTCTGCTCACGGAGGCGAGCCAGATGCTTTCGGGCATGTCGCGCGGCGCTGGCCTCGTCATCACCACCAAGAGCGATCCGGTGCTGAAGCACGTCGAATTCATCCGGCTGGCGCCGACCAAGGCGTTGGCCGTTCTCGTCGGCGAACATGACCAGGTCGAAAACCGCATCATCGAGCTGCCGGCGGGCGTCACAAGCGCGCAACTGACCGAGGCCGCCAATTTCTTGAATGCCCATCTTGGCGGGCAAACCATCGCCGAGGTGCGCGCGCAACTGCAAAAGGTCAAGGCGACCGTACGCGGCGAACTCGATCTCCTGTCGCAGGACCTCGTCGAGCGAGGGCTTGCGATCTGGTCCGGCAGCGAGGGCGACGAAAAGCCGACGCGCCTTATCGTTCGCGGCCGTGCCAACCTGCTCGAGGGGCTGGAAGGGGCCGAGGATATCGACCGCGTTCGGATGCTTTTCGACGACCTCGAAAAGAAGGACAGCCTGATCGAACTGCTCGACCTCGCCGAGAGCGGCCCAGGGGTGCGCATCTTCATCGGATCGGAAAACAAGCTCTTTTCGCTCTCCGGCTCGTCGTTGATCGTCGCGCCTTATCGCGACAGCGATGACCGCATCGTCGGTGCCGTCGGCGTCATCGGCCCGACCCGGCTCAACTATTCGCGCATCGTCCCCATGGTCGATTACACCGCGCAGCTCATGTCGCGCCTGTCACGCTGAAGCGGCAATTACCGAGTAGCGGCATTCCGCCCTTGATTTTTCGCCCCCAAACCTCGATATCGGCTTCAAATCCAGACACCACCAGATCGAGCAACGCGACTTGCGCTTGCTTGGCGATGTCGAAGACAAAGTGAGATATTGCGGAGAACGTCATGACCGACGACACGAACAAACACGGACCTGAGGCGACTGCGGCAGAAGAACCTACAAACACCGCTGCGCCGGAGGCTGGGGAAGCGGTTGAGACTCCCGCGCACGCACCGGATCCGCTGGAGCTCGCCAAGGCGGAGAATGCGGACCTGCGCGACAAGTACCTGCGCCTGGCCGCCGAGATGGACAATCTGCGCCGTCGCACCGAGCGTGACGTCAAGGATGCCAAGGCCTATTCCGTCGCCGGTTTCGCGCGCGACATGCTGGCCGTGTCCGACAACCTGCGCCGCGCCCTCGATGCCATCCCGGCCGAAGCGAAGGAAGCCGGTGAAGCGGGTCTCAATGCCCTGATCGAAGGCGTGGAAATGACCGAGCGCTCGATGCTCGCGGCACTGGAGCGTCATGGTGTGAAGAAGCTCGAGCCGGTCGGTCAGAAATTCGACCCGAATTTCCATCAGGCAATGTTTGAAGTTCCGAACGCTGAGGTTCCGAACAACACGGTCGTCCAGGTCATCCAGGCGGGCTACGTCATCGGCGAGCGCGTGCTGCGCCCGGCCATGGTCGGCGTTTCCAAGGGTGGCCCGAAGGCTGCCGCGACTGAAAACGGGACGCCGTCGGCCTGACGCTGCCAACACGGCAAAGGGAAATTGAAACGCCACGCCTCTCTTCGGAGGCGTGGCGTTTCCTCATTTGGCCGACCCGCCAGAGCGGGATGAGGTAAAGTGTGGGCGGTTTTCCGCCCGCATCCCGCTCGACCTTATCAGAATCGACAAGCTCTAGGCAAAGAGCTGCCGGAGATGATCGTTGAGGAAGCGGCCTTCGGGATCGACCCGGGCGCGCAGCGCGCGAAAATCGCCGGCGCGCGGATAGAGCGCCGTTACGTCCTCGGCACCAAGGAAGTGCATTTTGCCCCAATGCGGTCGGGAGCCGTACTGGCGCAGGTTCGTGTCGACGTCCTTCAGGTACTCCCAGTAGTCGGTGCCGGGCTCGCCCGAGACCGACAGCGTGATCGAATCCTGCTGATAGAACGGGCTGATCCAGCCGGAATCGCCTGCCGTGAAGCGATATTCGATCGGATAGATGCAGGTCGGATGCTTTTCGAGCATTAGCTTTCGCACCGCCCGGACGGCATCCTTGCCGTGGGCGACCGGGACCGCGTATTCGAGTTCGTGGAAGTTGGGTATGTATTCGATCGGGTAGATTTCGGAGGAATAGGCGATTTTTTCGAACGTCTGCTCCATTGGCGGCCGGTCGGTGATGTCGATCACCTTCATCTCGCAGACATCGGAAGTCTTGCTGGTGGTCGAGACCGATGACGTGTCCGGCAGGCAATAGCAATGCCGGCTTTCGGGCACCGGGCACCAGAAGAAGCCGAAATGGCGGTGCTTGGCGGCAAGCTCGTCGTGCTGCTCCATGCACTCGTCGAAGTCGCAGCGCCAGAGTTTTTCATGCAGGTTGTAGGCGTCCATCGTCTGGAGGGTGATTTCGGAGATCACCCCGAGCATGCCGACGGAGACACGCGCGGCTTCCAGCAGGTCGGGCGTCGTCTCGTCGACGACGAGAACGCTGCCGTCGGGCTGGACGAGCCGCATGCCGACGATCTGCGATGCCATGTTGCCGAGTTTGGCGCCGGTGCCGTGCGTGCCTGTCGTCAGCGCGCCGGCAAGGGCCTGGCTGTCGATGTCGCCCTGGTTGATGAGTGAAAGCCCGCTCGATTTCAACACTTTGCCAAGCTGGTTGATCGTCGTCCCCGCCCTGACGGAGACCCGCTTGCCTGCCTGGTCGATGTTGACCACGCCTTGCATGCCGGAAAGGGTGAGCAGGAGCCCGCTCGTTGCGACCACAGGGGTGAACGAGTGGCCGGAACCGGCGCAGCGCACATTGAGCCCCTGGGCGGTTGCCTCCCGGACCATTTCAGCGAGCGCTGCTTCGCTCTCCGGCGCGCCCTTGTGGCGCACGATGCATGATTGGTTTCCGACCCAGTTGCGCCAGTGGCCGCCCGCCTGCAGCATTCCCGTCTCTCCCTCTTTCAGACTGCCGTGAAGCAATTGTCGACGAACAGATGCGTACCATTAACGAAGCTCGCCTCGTCGCTCGCGAGGAACAGCGCGGCGTTTGCAACCTCCATCGGGTCGCACATCCGCCCCTGTTGGGCGGCGATCGCCGCCTCGGACACGTCGACGCCGTATTTGCTCAGGCCCGCAATCTCGCGCTTGCCGTGGTCGGTCGCGATGAAGCCGGGGCAGACGGCATTGCAGCGGATGCCCCGGTCGCGGAATTCGACGGCGATCGCACGGGCGAACATGTGGCACGCGCCCTTGGTGGTGTCATAGAGCACCTCCATCGGCGTGGCCGCGACGGCGGAGATCGACGAGGTGCAGACGATGCTGCCGCCGCCCGCCTTGAGCATGCCGGGGAGAACCGCCTTGGTCATCAGGAACATGCTCTTGACGTTCACCGCCATCAACCGGTCCCACTCCTCCTCTTCCGTTTCGAGAAACGGGCCGACCGCAAGAATGCCGGCATGGTTGAAGAGCACGGTGATCGGACCAAAGGCGCTCTCGACGGCATCGACCGCGGCGGTGACCTCCGCGGACACGGATACATCGGCGGCGGCGAAGACGGCTTCGCCGCCCTCGGCACGAATGGCTGCCGCCACTTCTTGGCCCTTGCTCTTCGGCAGGTCGACGATGCCGACCTTGGCGCCTTCGCGGGCAAAGAGTTGTGACGCGGCCAGCCCGCATCCGCCGGCGCCACCGCTGATAAGGGCAATCTTGCCAGAAAGCCTGCCTGTCATCACGCCTCCCCTTTTCCGCCCGCCCGAGCCCGGCGCTGCAGGCGGGCCCATCATCGCATGTTTCGGGAATTATTGTTGACGAAGCGGGGGCTGTCGATATCCCATGGGGGATACGGGCGAGGGGGAACGCTTAGAGCGATGCTGGCAAGGGAATCGGCTGACATCTCCGCAATGATCAGGTTTATCGGAACGCCCGATTTCGGCGTGGCGCTTGACACCATGCTGCGCGCGGTCGCCGCTTTCGACCTGTCGGTCGTTTTCGCCTTTCCCTACGACGCGCGCCCAATCCTGCTGCACGACGGCTACACGCATGGGGTCTCGCCGCAAGCGTTACAGGCCTATCTTGGCGGCGCCTATCTGCTCGATCCGTTCTACGTCGCCTGCAACAACGGCCAGCCGGCAGGTCTGTGGCGGATGCGAGAGCTTGCGCCCGACCGGTTCTTCCGGTCGAACTTTTCGTCGTCGAGCGAGGTGCATCCCTGCGTGTCCATGGAGTCCGGATCATTGATCGAGGAGGTGGGCTTCGTCGTCCCGCTCGAAGACGGGATGCAGGCGACCTATTCGCTGATGCGCTGCCGCGATGGAGCGCCATTCAGTGATCAGGAACTGGAGCGGCTGAGGCTCTACGAGCCGATCGTGCGAGAAGCGATCCGGTCGAACTGGCGTCAAAGGGGCATGGCGATCGCAAGCGCGACAGGAGCCGGCTCCGACGCCATGGAGGGGGCCTTCGAGAGTCTTTGCGCCGACCGGCTCACCAGGCAGCAGCGTACGATCGTCCGGCTGATCCTGCGTGGCCACAGCAATGTCTCGATCGGGAAGACGATGAACATCGCCGAAGGCACGGTGCGGATCCACCGCAAGAACATCTATCGCCGCCTCGGCATTTCCGGCCAAGGCGCTTTGTTCCGGATTTTCATCGATCATTTGAACCGCCGTCAGCTGTATTGACGGCGGCCGTTCATGCCGCGTGCGAGGTCGTGTCGTCGTTGAGCAGCGTGTAGATCGCGCTGGCGGAATCACTCGCCCTGATCTTCGCGACCATGTCGTGATCGCGAAGCACGCGGGCAATGCGCGACAACGCCTTCAGGTGGTCGGCGCCGGCGCCCTCGGGCGCGAGCAGCAGAAAGACGAGGTCGACCGGCTGGTCGTCCAGCGCCTCGAAGTCGACGGGCGCGTCGAGCCGCGCGAAGATGCCGACGATCGAGGGAAGGTTGTTGAGCTTTCCGTGCGGAATGGCGATGCCGTTGCCGACGCCGGTGGAACCGAGCCGTTCCCGCTGCAGAATGACGTCGAAGATGTCACGCTCCGGAAGTCCGGTAAGTTTGGATGCTTTTGCCGCCAATTCCTGTAGGAGTTGTTTTTTCGAGTTGGCCCTCATGGCCGGGATAATTGCATTTTGATGCAGCAAACCTGCCAATGCCATTCTTTTGTCCTCGTTCGCCGGTTAGAGCCTGACAACATCATCACAAATGTGTCTTGGTGGCTCCAACCATCTTTATATCGGCGGTCACCATGCACAGAAAAGTCGGGCTTTTCCGGCTGTCCGCGTATCTGAGCGGCGGGGAATGCCGGCTTCCCCGACATTCCCCTGTCCTACTCATGCCTTGATATTGGCGGCGTCAATCCAGCCAATGTTTCCATCGTTACGCCGATAGACGATGTTGAGGTCGTCCTTGCCCGGGCTGCGGAACATCAGCACCGGTTCGTCCGTCATGTCGAGTGCCATGACGGCGCTCGCGACAGTCATTGTCCTCAACTGTTTCGTGCTTTCGGCAACGATGGTTGGTGCATAATCCTCCGGGACCTCTTCGTCCTCGTAGGGCACCGAGTCCATCACCGTGTAGGCCACTTCGGCGGCATTCGTCCCGTTGCCGTTGTGGTGGTCCTTGAGCTTACGCTTGTAGCGCCGGAGCCGCTTCTCGATCCGGTCCGAGGCCGCATCAAAGGCCGCCTGCGGCTCATTCGCCTGGCCATTCGCCTGCAAGACCACGCCCGTGTCGAGATGAAGTTTGCAGTCGGCGCTGAAACGCGATCCAGACTTTTCCACAGTGACCTGGCTTGAATATCCTCCATCGAAATATTTGGTAACCGCTTGGTCGATCTGCTCCCCGATGCGGGCGCGGAACGAATCGCCGATTTCCATCTGTTTGCCGGATACACGCACACTCATGGAGTTTCCTCTCTCGTTCGTGATTTGCGCGTCCAGTCTATTCCAAGCGCCTTCGTCATCCAAGCTTTTCACGCAACAGCGACGCATCCGCGCCGCGGTTCGGCCGCTCGGGAACCGCCGAAGTGGAGTAGGTCCTCGGCAATTGCGGCGCGCTCATATCGCTTGTGTCGCAGGGAGTCAATTGCGGGTCGCAAAAAATCCGCATTTGCGGTCAGAACGCGCGCCTGGGGCATCCCGCTTTCAAGTGGATCACCGAAAGCCGATGAGATGCTTTAGCATCAGGGTGCTAGAGCGTCCTTTGTGCGCTCATTTGAACGCACCGCGCTCTAGCTCTAGAAGCCGCCCGCCTTGGCAAGCGCTCGCTTTTCGCGGCGCCGCTGGACCGAGGAGGGGATATTCATCGCCTCGCGATATTTGGCCACGGTGCGTCGGGCTATGTCGACGCCTGCCTGCTTGAGAAGATCGACGATGTCGTCGTCGGAGAGCACCGCAGCTGCGCTTTCCTGCTGGATCATGGTGCGGATGCGGTGACGGACGGATTCCGCCGAGTGGGCGTCGCCGTTCTCGGCCGAGCCGATCGAGACGGTGAAGAAGTATTTCAGTTCGAAAAGCCCGCGCGGTGTCAGCATGTACTTGTTCGAGGTGACGCGGCTGACCGTCGATTCATGCATCTTGATCGCGTCAGCCACCATTCTGAGATTGAGCGGGCGGAGATGATCGACGCCGTTGACGAGGAAGCCATCCTGCTGGCGGACGATCTCGCTCGCCACCTTCATGATCGTGCGGGCCCGCTGGTCGAGACTGCGCGTCAGCCAGTTGGCGTTTTGCAGGCAATCACTGAGGAAGGCCTGGTCGGCGCTGTTCTTCCGGGTCCCGCGCGAAATCTCGGCAAAATAATCGTGGTTGACGAGAACCCGGGGCAGGGCGTCGGGATTGAGCTCGACCAGCCAGCTGCCATCGGATCCGGCACGCACGATAACGTCCGGAACGATCGCCTCCGTGACGCTCGTTTCGAAGCTGGTGCCGGGCTTCGGATCGAGCTTGCGGATTTCGGCGAGCATGTCGACGAGATCTTCCTCGTCGACACCGCAAATCTTCTTGAGGCTTGCGAAGTCGCGGCGTGCCAGGAGTTCGAGATTGTCGATCAACGCCTCCATCGCCGGATCGAGACGATCGCGTGCGCGCAACTGGATGGCAAGGCATTCGCTGAGCGTGCGTGCAAAGACGCCCGGGGGGTCGAATTGCTGCAGGCTGAGAAGCACGCGCATCACATCTTCGCCGGTCGCGCCGAGCCTGGCCGCCGTATCGGCGAGGTCTGCGTGCAGGTACCCCGCCTCGTCGAGCTGGTCGATGAGGTGCTGTGCGATAAGCCGGTCACCGGGGGCGGTCAATGCGAACGGGAGTTGTTCCAGGAGCGCGTCCCGCAAGGTTTTGCGGCTGGCGACGAAATCGTCGAGGTCGTATTCCTCGCTGCCGCCACCTTCGCCGCCGCCGGGCATCGACTTCCATTGACCAAGCAGCTCCGGTGCATCGGGGCGTTGCGGTGGCGTGTCGTCCGGGAAGACATTGGCGAAATCGGCGTCGAGCTGTTCACTGAGCCTCTCGCCCGGGCTTGATGTCGCACTGTCGTAAAGGTCACCCGGGCCGACAACCTCATCCGCCGCGCCAGAAGTGGGCGCCGGATCCTCTTGCGTGGAGCGGTCCTGGGTCGTGATCGCCTCGTCGCCTGTTTGAAATTCGAGCAGCGGGTTTTTTTCGACTTCCTGGGCTATGAACTGATTGAGTTCCAGATGCGTCATCTGAAGCAGCTGGATCGACTGCATCAGCTGCGGCGTCATCACCAGCGACTGAGACTGGCGCAGATATAGGCTGGCGGACAAAGCCATGCTGACGCGTAACCCCCGTCACGATCTCCGAAGGCCGTGTCCGCAGGTGGTCCTCGACAGGCCTTTCATTGCTGCATGGTTGCTTAAATCCTAGCCGATTTAAGGACAAAACCATGCAGCACCTCAAAGTGCGACAGCGTCGTTTGCGCGTCTGATAAGACGCGCGGCGCTGTAGTTGGCCCAAAAATTGCTTATCAAGGAGTTTTGGTCAAGCGCAGTTGCGGGCGGAAGCAGCGGATTCGCCCGCAATGTTGCCTACAGGCTGAAATTATCGCCGAGATAGAGGCGGCGGACATCCGGATTGGTGACGATGTCGTTGGCGCGGCCGTGCGTCAGAACCTCTCCGGCATGGATGATATAGGCCCGGTCAATGAGACCGAGGGTTTCGCGGACATTGTGGTCGGTAATGAGCACGCCAATGCCGCGCGAGGTCAGGTGTCGCACGAGTGCCTGGATGTCGGCGACCGAGATCGGATCGACGCCTGCGAAGGGCTCGTCGAGCAGCATGAAGGTCGGATCGGTGGCAAGCGCCCGTGCGATTTCCAGGCGTCGACGCTCGCCGCCCGACAGCGCGATGGCTGGCGATTTGCGTAGGTGCGTGATCGAAAATTCGCCGAGCAGATCGTTGAGCTTGCTTTCGCGTCGGTCGAAGTTCTTGTCGTGGATCTCCAGCACTGCGCGGATGTTCTCCTCGACGGTCAGGCCGCGGAAGATCGAGGCTTCCTGCGGCAGATAGCCGACGCCGAGACGGGCTCGGCGGTACATCGGCATCGTCGTGACGTCGTTGCCGTTGATCTCGATCGAGCCCTCGTCGACCGGCACCAGGCCGGTAATCATGTAGAAGCAGGTGGTCTTGCCGGCGCCGTTCGGACCGAGCAGTCCGACGGCCTCGCCGCGGCGCACGACGAGCGAGACCCCGTTGACGACGCAGCGCGACCGATAGGATTTCGTCAAGCCGCGGGCGATCAGCGTGCCGTCGTAGCGTGCCTTGTCGACCGCATGAACGGCGCTGAGGCCCGCCGACGGCTTTTTGACCCGTTTGCGTTTGTGAAGAAAAGGAATCTGCACGAGCGGTCTACGTCAGTTCTGCTTGCGGGACTGCGGGTCAAGTTGAATCTGCACGCGGCCGCCGCAGGCCTCGAGCTGGGCTTGCCCGGTGTCCATCTGGACGTTGAGCTGGCAGCCGACGAAAACGTTCTTGCCTTCGGAAAGCACGACCTTATCGCCCTTGAGGACGAGCGTCTGCTCAGTAAGGTTGAACGAGCCGCTGTCGGCGGTCGCCTGCTGGGTTCCGGAATTGAGGAACACGCGGTTGCTGACTTCGATCCGGTCGATATCGGCGTTGCCGCTCGACACCGTGGCGCCCTCGGTCGTCTTGTAAAAGACGGTCATGCTGCCCGCTTGCAGCGTGGTCGTGCCTTGGACGACCTTCACGTTGCCGGTGAAGATCGCCTTGCTCTCGGGATCCTTGATCTCAAGCTTGTCGCTCTCGATCTGGATCGGTTTGTCGTTCGAAAGCTGAAGGCCTCTCATCCGGCTGGAGGTGGCCTGTGCCGAAGCGCTGGTAACAATCATCAACGCACCGAGCCCGACAACCGCGAGACTGGTTGAAATTCTAAAAAAAACAGCAGGTTTGACCGACATGGGTGCACCAGGTCCTATTTTGCGTTCTTGCGGATGGCGCTCGGGTCGACATTGACCTTCACCATGCCCTCAAATGTTACAATACGTCCCTTATCTGTCATTCGCAGCGTCTGCGCAATGATCGAACCGCCGTTCATACTGATCGCGATCGGGCGCTTCGTTTCCATCTCGCCGGCATTGATGTCCAGATAGGCCGACTGAAAATCGGCGTTGACGCCATTATTCATGGAAATGGTGAACGGTGCGTTCATATCGAGCGTGTTGGCGCCGCGATCGTAAATGCCGCTTGCCGCATCCACCGTGGCGATCAACGTGTCGTTCACCGGCATCTCGGCGTGAATGGTTTCGAGCGTGATGAGGTCCGGGTTGGCGATGTCCTGCAACGCACGCTGCGCTTTCATGGAATAGCTGATGTCCTGCTTGTTGCGACCGGAAATCGCAGGATTCTGCATGACGATCTTGCCGTTCTCGATCGTTGCCGTCTCGAGTTGCAGCTCTTCCGGCAGGAAGGCGCGCACGAAGGAGACGGCCACGAAGATCATGGCGATCACGCTGGCGACAAGCGGTAATATGACCTTGAGGCGTCTCACCCGCGCGGAGTGCCGCGCCGCCGAAGCGTAGGCATCGGAGGAACTCGCGCCAGAATCGGCAAAGATTCCGGGGAAGCGTGCTTCGTTCAGCATGGAGAGGCCTGTCAGTTCCCTTGAGTCTCGGCGGATCAGGAGCATCCGCATTTACATACAACGGTGTAAGTCACGGCGAATATGGTTATTTTCTTGCCGTCCGACAATGGAGCGACAAAAACTTTGAAAGGCTGCGAAAAAAACGGTTGCGGCTTTTAACGGCCATCAACCGCCGCTATCTAATTTGCCGCGGCTCGCGCAGATAGCATGTTCCGTCGGAAACTGACAGAACCTCGAGCCAGGAAAACTCGAGCCAAGAAAACGGGAGAGACCCATGGACGAACTTGCCATAGCCGATCGTCGCAGCCTGCGTCGCAAGCTGAGCTTCTGGCGTTGGGCCGCTGCCGTAATCCTCGTGGGCGTGGGCCTCGTGCTGTATGCCTTCTCGGGCTGGAGCGAGGTGACCGGGCGCGCGCGCCACCACGTTGCGCGCGTTGCCGTCTCTGGCCTGATCCAGGACGACCGGGAGCTGGTCGAGCGGCTGGAACGCATCGCCGACAACGATTCAGTCAAGGCGCTCATCGTGACCATCTCGTCGCCGGGCGGCACGACCTATGGCGGCGAGGTCATCTACAAGGCGATCCGCAAGGTCGCCGCGAAGAAACCGGTCGTCTCGGATGTCCGCACGCTCGCCGCTTCGGCCGGATACATGATCGCGCTTGCCGGTGACCACATCGTCGCCGGAGAGACGTCCATCACCGGCTCGATCGGTGTGATCTTCCAGTACCCGCAGGTCAAGGCCCTGATGGACAAGCTCGGTGTGTCGCTCGAGTCGATAAAATCGCGACCTCTCAAGGCCGAACCTTCTCCCTTCCACCCGCCGAGCGACGAGGCGAGGGCGATGATCCAGGCGATGATCGACGACAGCTACGGCTGGTTCGTCGACCTGGTGGCCGAGCGACGCAAGATCCCGCGGCCGGACGCGCTCGCCCTTGCCGATGGCCGCATCTTCACCGGGCGGCAGGCGCTGAAGGACAGGCTCGTCGACACACTCGGCGGCGACGACGAGATCAGGGCCTTCCTCGCCAGCCGCAACGTCCCGAAGGGCCTACCGGTGGTGGACTGGGAGGGGCCGCGCGGAACATTGCCTTTCGGCCTCGGCGGCGCCGTCTCCGAGTGGATCAAGGCTTTGGGATATGACGCTTTTCCGGCGATGAAGGGACTCGAAAAAATCGGCGGCGAGAAGTTGTTTCTTGACGGTCTTCTTTCGGTTTGGCAGGTTGAGGGACAATAGGGAGACGGCGCCATATGTTGTCCTGAGCCGGAGGCTCGTTTGGCTCAGAGCGAGCGTTGTGGCGCCTGTTGAAGCCACGAAACAGACAGAAAAAGCAAAAAACCAAGGGGGCGACAGTGATCAAATCAGAACTGGTGCAGATTGTGGCCGCACGCAATCCGCATCTCTACCACCGCGACGTCGAAAATATCGTCAATGCGGTTCTTGATGAGATCACGGATGCACTGGCGGCAGGAAATCGTGTCGAGTTGCGCGGCTTCGGCGCATTCTCGGTCAAGAACAGGCCGTCGCGCTCGGGTCGCAATCCGCGCACGGGCGACTCCGTCTTCGTCGAGGAGAAATGGGTGCCCTTCTTCAAGACCGGCAAGGAACTGCGCGAGCGGCTCAATCCCGGCATGAACGGCAACGACGACGACTAGATCGTCTCGCTTTCAAATGAAAGCGCTGGAGTGTTCTTTGCGTTCACAGAACGCACCGTGCTCTAGAGCGATCCGCTTTCAAGTGGACTCACTGAAAGCGGATAAGATGCTCTAGAATCAAAGTGCTAGAGCGTCCTGTGCGTTCACTTGAACGCACGGCGCTCTAGATCGCGATAATTTCGGATCGATGGAGCGGGTGTAGTCTTTCCGGCGCACGAGAAAGGCTCCAAATCCTTGAACGTGGGCGTCGTGCCTTGCGAAAATCATCGCGGGTTTCGGGCCGATGCAACAGCCGGAGCGAATGCATGCTCAAGAAACTGATCAATATCGTTGTGCTCGTGCCCCTGGGGATCATCCTTATCGTACTGAGCGTTGCCAATCGTCAGGCGGTGACCCTGGCGTTCAATCCTTTCAATCCGGCCGACAGCGTGCTTTCCGTTTCGGCTCCATTTTTTGTGTTCCTGTTTCTCGCCGTCATCGTCGGGCTGATTCTCGGAGCCGGGGTGACCTGGCTCAGCCAGGGAAAATACCGTCGCCGTGCCCGCAACGAGGCGAGCGAGGCACTGAAGTGGCATCGTGAGGCGGAAAAGCACCGCAGCCAGGCCGAAAAGCTGGCATCGCAGACAACACTGCCTGCGCCGCAGAACTGATCCATCGTGTTTCGTATTGCGCGTGGCCGGCTTGTCTAGCTTGCCGCTTCCGCCGACCCGCTGACTGCCAGGTTGAAATCCGCAAAGAATTGTTGCGCCAGCTTCTTCGATGTCGAATCGATCAGGCGCGACCCGAGCTGGGCGATTTTGCCGCCGACCTCGGCCTTGACGTCATAGCGCAGCACCGTCTCATCGCCCTCCTCGACAAGCGTGACATCTGCGCCACCCTTGGCAAAACCGGCGATGCCGCCCTTGCCTTCGCCCGATATCGTATAGCTCTGAGGCGGATTGAGGTTGGAAAGCACGACGGTGCCATTGAAGGTCGCAGAAACGGGTCCGATCTTCACCTTGACCACGGCCGTCAGCTCCGTTGGCGATTTCATTTCGAGCGACTGGCAGCCCGGAATGCATCGCTTCAGGATTTCCGGATCATTCAAGTATTGCCAAACGGCGTCGCGCCGCGCCGCGATGCGTTCTTCGCCCGTCATGTCCATGCCTGTTCCTCCCGTCCTGCTCCAGCCTTCGATCTTGGCAAATCGGAAACGGCTTTGCCAAGAGCATCGGCAGTGCTATTTGCACGGTTTAAACGTGTCGTCCTCCCGAAGGAGGGTGTGAAGGGCCGGCTGGCTGCGGCCTCGGTTCACGAGTGGATACGCCGAATGGTTTGATTGAAGTCCAAGGATCAGCGCGTGAAAGAAAAAGATCGGCGGTCGAAGAACGCCTCGGTCACGGCGGCGAAAGGCCGGGGCGCTGAGGCGCGGGGCGGCCGCCACGAGCAAAAGCATCCGCCCCTGAAGGGGGCCGGCTTCAAGGGCAGGAGCGGTGGACCGCCCGCAAAAGCTGCGCCGGAGAAAGGCGAGCGGCAGCGATCCGCCCAGGAGGCGCTCCCGACCCATCCCGTCCGGCAAAGAACTGGCGACAAGCCGGGCGAGACCGTGCCGCTCATCCTCGAGACGGCGGCGACCGCAGGCTACCATCTGATCGACAGCGGCGACGGCGAGAAGCTCGAACAATACGGCCCCTATCGCATCGTCCGCCCTGAAGCGCAGGCGCTTTGGCCGAAGGCACTGCCGGCCACGATCTGGGAGAAGGCCGATGCCGTGTTTACGGGCGATACCGACGAAGACGGTATGGGGCGCTGGCGTTTCCCGCGGGAGGTGCTGGGCGAAACCTGGCCGATGCAGCTCCTCGATACGGATTTTCTCGGCCGCTTTACCTCGTTTCGCCATGTCGGCGTTTTCCCGGAGCAGCTTGCGCATTGGTCCTGGGTGAAGGACCAGGTTGCGACGGCCGGGCGGCCGCTCAAGGTTCTCAATCTCTTCGGTTACACCGGCGTCGCCTCTCTGATTGCCGCCAAGGCGGGCGCCGAGGTGACGCATGTCGACGCATCCAAGAAGGCGATCGGCTGGGCGCGCGAAAACCAGACGCTGGCGCGCGCCGAAAAACTGCCGATCCGCTGGATCTGCGACGATGCGATGAAATTCATCCAGCGCGAAGAACGGCGCGGCAGCCGCTATGACATCATCCTGACCGATCCGCCCAAGTTCGGCCGTGGCCCGAACGGCCAGGTTTGGCAGCTCTTCGACCATCTGGCGGCAATGCTGGACATCTGCCGCGAAATCCTGTCGCCCGAGGCGCGCGGGCTCGTCCTGACGGCCTATTCCATCCGCGCGAGCTTCTATTCGATCCACGAGCTGATGCGCGAAACGATGCGCGGACGGGGCGGTCGGGTCGAATCCGGAGAGCTCATCATCCGCGAGGGCGGTCTCGACGGCAAGGAGCCGGGGCGGGCGCTTTCCACTTCCCTCTTCAGCCGCTGGGTACCCAAATGAACACTGACAGAAGCGATCACGGCACGCCGCGCGTCGGCCATGTGAAGGAGATCACCAGCCTCACCAATCCGATCATCAAGGACATCCGCTCGCTTGCGCAGAAGAAGCATCGCGACGAGACGCGTTCCTTCATGGCGGAGGGTCTGAAGCTGGTGATCGATGCGCTCGATCTCGGCTGGAGGATCAAGACCCTCGTCTATGCCAAGGCGGCAAAGGGCAAGCCGCAGGTCGAACAGGTGGCGGCCAAGACGGTCGCCAAGGGAGGTCTGGTGCTTGAGGTCAGCGAGAAGGTGCTCTCGACGATCACCCGGCGCGATAATCCGCAGATGGTGGTCGGCATCTTCGAACAGCGTTATCGCGCGCTGAAGGACATTCGACCCGAGGAGGGCGAGACCTATGTGGCGCTCGACCGCGTTCGCGATCCCGGCAATCTCGGCACGATCATCCGGACGGCTGATGCGGCCGGCGCCTCCGGCATCATCCTTGTCGGCGAGACCACCGATCCCTTCTCGCTCGAGACGGTCAGGGCAACGATGGGCTCCGTCTTTGCCATGCCCGTCGCGCGTGCCAGCGCGGAAGAATTCGTCAAGTGGCAAAAGGCGGCCGGCGTCCGGGTCGTGGCAACGCATCTGGCAGGCGCGGTCGACTACCGGACCATCGACTACAAGTCGAAGCCGGTCGTGCTCCTGATGGGCAACGAACAGGCGGGCCTGCCCGAGGAGCTTGCCCGCGAAGCGGGGGCGCTTGCCCGCATCCCGCAGACGGGCCGGGCGGATTCGCTCAATCTCGCGATCGCCACCGGGATCATGCTATTCGAAGCGCGCCGCCACCTTTTGTCGCTGGATGCCGGCGCATGAGCGAGCGGCAGGTTCTGTTTTCGAGGCCGCTGCCGATCACGGTCTTCATTCTGCTGGCGCTCGTCGCCGACCAGATCATCAAATATCTGGTCGAGGCATTCCTGCCCTTTCAGCAGGCGGTCGCCGTCATCCCCATGCTCGCCCTCTACCGGACCTACAACTACGGCGTGGCCTTCTCCATGCTTTCGGGGATGGAAGACTGGTTCATCGTCGGCATGCGTCTGGCCGTCGTCGGCTTCGTGCTCTGGCTCTGGCGCCGCACGCCGAAAGACCGGTTCTTCGCTCACTTCGGCTATGCGATGATCATCGCCGGTGCGCTCGGCAACCTCGTCGACCGGCTGCTCTTCGGCTACGTCATCGACTATATCCTGTTTCACACGGCCAATTGGTCCTTCGCGGTTTTCAACCTCGCGGACAGCTTCATCACGGTCGGCGCAGGTGCGATCATCCTCGACGAACTGCTGCTGGCGAAAAGGCGCGATCGCTAAAACTTTAAAAACCGCCTGAAGGCATTCGGAAGGCTTCTCATGCTACGTCGGTGGCATGAGCGAAGCGTCACGACTGCAGCGGCGGATCGAGCCCGGTTTCGGCACGGGAGCCCGTGCCGGCCGGGCCGCACCGTTGGCGGCTGCCGCCGGAGGCTATTGGCCGGCGCGTGCCGCCTTAGCCGTCGCAGGCATCGCCGCCGCAGTGATCCTCTTTGCGGCGGGCGCGGCGAACGGCCTTCCCCTGATTTCCGCAATTATCGCTGCGGGCGGCCTTGCCGGGGCCTTCCTGCTTCTCGCCGACGGCATCGAGACGGGCGGCGGGCGAAGGGGAACGCTACGTGAAACCGCCTCTGACGAAGACTGGCAGTGGTTTGAAACCTCGGCCCTGCTTTCGACCATTCATGACGGACTTGGCGATCTTGCCGTCGTGCGCACCATGGACGGTCAGATCGTCTACGCCAACACCGTTCTTCACGAAGTCTGTGCCCGCGTCGACGTGTGCGGACTGACCTGCGCCGCGATAGGCCTGAGCTTCGAACCGAAGCCCGAGCCAAACCACTATCTCGCGCGGATCTCAACGCCGAGGGGAATCCGCCTTTACGACTGGCATGACGTGATCGCCCGCGAGCCGGCGACCGGCAGGCTGATGCGTCACAGCATCGCCCGCGACGTGACCGAGGAGGCGCGGGCCGCGCGCGAACGGGAGGAAGCCCGCCGCCGCGCCGAGGAGGCAAGCCGAGCGAAGTCGCGCCTTCTTGCTACCGTCAGCCATGAGGTCCGCACGCCACTCTCCGGTATTCTCGGCATGAGTCACCTGCTCGGCCAGACCCGGCTGTCGGCCGAGCAGAAAAACTACCTCGCCGGCATGCAGCAGTCCGGCCACGCATTGGTTCAACTGGTCGAAGACTTGATCGACTTTTCCTCGCTTTCGGCCGGGCGGTTTCAGTTGCGTCCCTCGCAGCAGGACCTGCGCCTCGTCATCGAGAGCGTGGTGGAGATGCTCGCGCACCGCGCGCACGAGAAAGGCATCGAGATAGCCGCCACCGTTGCAGCCGACGTGCCGGCGGGGATGGTGTTCGATGCTGCACGTCTCAGGCAGGTGCTCTTCAACGTGATTGGCAATGCCGTGAAATTCACGGAGACCGGTGGCGTCCTCGTTGCCGCCGACATTGCCGATGGCGGCGTCAGAATCCGGATCGACGACACCGGCCCCGGTATGTCGGGCGATGAACTCGGACGCGTCTTCGAGGAATTCGAGCAGGCCGGGGACGATAGTCAGCGCGCCAAGGGTACCGGCCTGGGCCTGGCGATTTCACGCAGGATCATGGAGGCCTTCGGCGGCAACCTGACCGCTTCAAGCGCCTCCGGTCATGGAAGCCGGTTCGAGGTCCGCTTTCCGTTGATCGGGAGCCCTTCGGCCTCGGCACGAGATGGCGTGCTATCTGGCGCACATGTGCTGGCGTTGGGTCCCGATGGGCCGGTCTCGAACGCGCTCGCCGCGACCATTACGTCCCTTGGCGGCGTCTGTCATCGCGCACCGACGCTCGCCGCCGCCGACGCGATCATCGCCGCCGTTCTTTCGAACGACTTGCCGCTGACCGACGTCATCGTCGATCATCGCCATTCGGAGCAGTTCCGCCGCCTCCTTGCGCTACGACCGGAAATCGCCAGCCTCAAACTGCGCCGGACCTACCTTATCAACCCGGAGGAGCGCACCGCTCATCCGGTGAACCAGATCGACGGCTATGAGGCATGGCTTATCCGCCCCTTGCGCGAAAGGTCGCTGGTGGCGGTTCTGCTCGGGCGGCTGAAGGGCATCGAGAAGCGGGACGCGTTCAACGACAACCGCCCGATCCTCCGGGAGGCGTTGCCGCCGGGTGAGGCGGGCGAACAGGACGATCACGATATTCTCCTTGCCGAGGACGATCCGGTCAATGCGCTGATCTTGCGGACGATTCTTCGGCGGGCAGGCTTTCGGGTCCGCCACGTTGGCGATTTCACCAGCCTGGATCGCGCGTTGCACGATCCTGACGAAGCCTTGCGCAAGAGGCCACGCCTGATCCTCACCGATCTCAACATGCCAGGTGGCGATGGCCTGGCGATGCTGAAGCGCCTGCGCGAGCAGGAAGCGACCGGAAACCGCCGCCGCTTGCCCGTTATTGTCTTGACGTCGGATACTCGCGGCGACCTGCATGAGCTGCTGCGCGCAGCAGGCGCGGACTCGGTGTTGGCGAAGCCGCCGGAACCCGGGCGCCTCACGGCAGAAATTGCACGCCTTCTCGAAGCCTGAAGAGCGACTGCATGTGTCGTTAAATCGCAGCCGATTTAGGGATCAAAACATGTCGCAATTCAAAATGCTACAGTCCCCTTTGCGCAGCTGATAAGGTGCGTGGTGCTGTAGGATCCGGCGCGCCGACTATCCCCGCGATGGTTGGGGTTGTAAGCGGCCTTGGTGTCACTATGTTGTAGCACAAACGTGGTTTAAGCCCGGCAGGCACACAGGCGATTCGGGATAACACGGATGACGATCGAACTTCTGGATTCGACGAACGTGATTGACACCTCACATGCGATCCGCAAGACGATTGCGACCCCGGCAACCGAGGTTCTCGGGCGGATCGCCAATCTCGAGACGCGGCTTGCCCGCTCCGCCGCCGAGGTCGATGCTGCACAGGCGGTACGCTACAAGGTCTTCGTCGAGGAGATGAAGGCGCAGGTGGGGCCGGATGCCGAGCGGCGCAAGCGCGACGTCGACAGCTGGGATTCGATTTGCGATCATCTGCTGGTTCTCGACACGTCGATTGAAGGCGACCCGGAAGACCAGATCGTCGGCACATATAGGCTGTTGCGGCAGGATGTGGCAGAGCGGGCCGGCGGCTTCTACTCGGCTTCGGAATTTGCGATCGCCGAACTGCTTGCCCGCCATCCGGGCAAGCGCTTCATGGAACTCGGCCGCTCCTGCGTGCTGCCGGACTATCGGACGAAGCGAACCGTCGAACTGCTCTGGCAGGGAAATTGGGCCTACGCGCTGAAACATGGCGTCGACGCGATGTTCGGATGCGGCTCGTTCCCGGGCGTCGTGCCGGAAGAGCACGCATTGGCCCTCTCCTTCCTGCACCACAATGTTCTTGCCCAGGGTGAGTGGGCGGTTTCCGCCCGGCCGGAGCTTCATCGGACCATGGACCTGATGCCCTCGGAAGCGATCAACCCCAAGAAGGCGCTTTCTGCTCTTCCGCCGCTGATCAAGGGCTACATGCGGCTCGGCGCGATGGTCGGCGATGGCGCTGTCGTCGATCATGTTTTCTGCACGACCGACGTGCTGATCGTATTGCCGATCAGCAATATTTCCGGTCGCTACCTCAACTACTACGGCGCGGACGCCGGACGGTTTTCTTCGGCCGTCTCCTGATCGGCAGGCTGCAGTATTAACCAGTTGTTAAGGATGTGTTTGACTTTCATTATTGGAAGATCAAAGTGTATTTCCATGGTCGATCTGGATTTCATGACGAAGGAATGTAAAAAATAAAGGGAAAGATTTGCAGTGCGTCTGGGGGCGCGTATATTGCAGTCAATTTCCTCTCATTTTTATAACCTAAGAGATGGATCTGCCATAACGTATTGAGCCCACTTCCTTTGCCGGAGAAGTGGGCTCTTGTTTTATTAGGACTCTGTGTGCCATTGCTGCACGGTCCGCCAAGCAATGTTTGCGGGTGAAACAGCAACTGTCTCGAAATGATGCACTGTCTATCGCGCGTCAGGTCCCGGCATTGTAGGCGGCGATTGCAGCCATGTTGACGATATCCGAATCCTTTGCCGACATGGATGCGATCTGCACCGACTTGTCGAGGCCGACGAGCAGCGGGCCGATGACGGTCGAACCGCCGAGTTCCTGGAGCATCTTGGTCGAGATCGAGGCGGAGTGGAACGCCGGCATGACCAAGACGTTGGCGGTGCCGGAAAGCCGGCAGAACGGATACTGCTCCATGACCCGGGCATTGAGCGCCACGTCGGCCGCCATTTCGCCGTCGTATTCGAAATCGACGCGGCGCTTGTCGAGGATCTTTACCGCCTCGCGCACCCGCTCGGAGCGTTCGCCCGAGGGATGGCCGAAGGTCGAATAGGCGAGCATCGCGACGCGCGGCACATAGCCAAGGCGCTTGGCAAGACCGGCGGCCTCCTCGGCGATGTCGGCCAGTTCCTCGGCCGTCGGCATGTCATGGACCGCGGTGTCGGCGACGAGGACCGTGCGGCCGCGGCAGAGCGCGATCGACACGCCGATGACCCGGTGGCCGGGCTTGGCGTCGATGCAGCGGCGCACGTCGTCGAGCGCCGTCGAATAATTGCGCGTCAGGCCCGTCACCATGCCGTCGGCGTCGCCGAGCGCCACCATGCAGGCGGCGAAGTGGTTGCGGTCGTTGTTGATCAGCCGCTGCACGTCGCGGAAAAGGTAACCCTTGCGCTGGAGCCGGGCGTAGAGGAAATCGGTATACGCGCCGACGCGCTTGGACAGGCGTGCGTTGACGATCTGGATGCCGGCGCGGTTGAGGTCGATGCCTTCTCGCTCGGCGGTTTCGCGCATCTGCTCCTCGCGCCCGAGCAGGATGGCCGTGCCGAGCGCCTGGTTGGCATAGGCGATCGCGGAGCGCATCATCTGCACTTCCTCGCCTTCGGCAAAGACGATGCGCTTCGGCTGGCGGCGGACGCGCTCGAAGATGCGCTGCAGCGTCGAGGCGATCGGGTCGCGCCGCGCCGAGAGCTGCTGCCCATAGGCGCTAAGATCCTCGATCGGCTTGCGCGCGACGCCCGTTTCCATCGCGGCCTTGGCGACCGCAATCGGGATCGCCGAGATGAGGCGCGGATCGAAGGGAACCGGGATGATGTATTGCGGTCCGAAGCGCGGCCGGTTGCCCTGATAGGCGGCGGCGACGTCGTCCGGCACGTCCTCCTTCGCAAGGCTCGCAAGGGCTTCCGCAGCGGCTATCTTCATGGCGTCGTTGATTGTCGAGGCGCGCACGTCGAGGGCGCCGCGGAAGATATAGGGAAAGCCGAGAACGTTGTTGACCTGGTTCGGGTAGTCGGAGCGGCCGGTCGCGACGATCGCATCGTCGCGGATGCGGGCGACTTCCTCGGGCGTGATTTCGGGATCCGGATTGGCCATGGCGAAGATGATCGGTTTCGGCGCCATGGAGAGCACCATTTCCGTCGAAAGCGCGCCCTTCGCCGACAGTCCGAAGAACACGTCAGCGCCCTCCAGCGCCTCGGCGAGCGTCCGGCGGTCGGTATCGACCGCGTGGGCCGATTTCCACTGGTTCATCCCGTCCGTGCGGCCCGTGTGGATCACGCCCTTGGTATCGCAGAGAATGACGTTTTCCCCGTTGAAACCCATCGCCTTGATGAGCTCGATGCAGGCGATGGCCGCGGCGCCCGCGCCGTTGCAGACGAGCCTGGTCGTCTTGAAGTCACGCCCGGTGAGCGCCAGTGCGTTGATGAGCCCGGCAGCGGCGATGATCGCGGTGCCATGCTGGTCGTCATGGAATACGGGAATGTCCATGACCTCGCGCAGCCGCTGCTCGATGATGAAACAGTCCGGCGCCTTGATGTCCTCGAGGTTGATGCCCCCGAAAGACGGGCCGAGAAAGCGCACGCAGTTGACGAATTCGTCGACATTCTCGGTGTCGACTTCGAGGTCGATCGAATCGACATCGGCAAACCGCTTGAACAGGACGGATTTGCCCTCCATGACCGGCTTCGAGGCAAGCGCACCGAGATTGCCGAGGCCGAGGATCGCCGTGCCATTGGAAATCACTGCAACCATGTTGCCGCGCGTCGTGTAGTCATAGGCGGTTGCCGGGTCTTCGGCGATAGCCTTCACGGGCACGGCGACGCCGGGCGAGTAGGCGAGCGACAGGTCGCGCTGGGTCGCCATCGCCTTTGTCGGGGCAATTTCCAGCTTTCCGGGTCGACCCTGTGAGTGAAAATCGAGCGCTTCCTGGGCGGTGACGCTCGTCATCGTACGGTCGGTCTTGTCGATGCCCGGCATATTCCCTCAACCTCCTGTGGGCGACCGTCGAGGTCAGCCTCTTTGTTATTGTCGTCTATAAATGCTTGCGGATAGTGTGACATCTCTTTTTTTGGAACAATCATGAATTTCGTGACCGACCCATCGAGCCGCACGGGCGATGTCCTTTCCGTGTCCGATCTGGCAAGCGAGGAGAGCCGCTCGACCGCGACTCCGATGATGGAGCAGTACATCGAGATCAAGGCGAACAATCCGGATTCGCTGTTGTTCTACCGGATGGGCGACTTCTATGAGCTGTTCTTCCAGGATGCGGTCGAAGCCTCGCGCGCGCTCGGGATCACGCTGACGAAGCGCGGCCAGCACCTGGGCCAGGAGATCCCGATGTGCGGCGTGCCGGTTCACGCGGCAGACGACTATCTGCAGAAGCTGATCGCCCTCGGTTTCCGGGTCGCCGTCTGCGAGCAGGTTGAGGATCCGGCCGAAGCGAAGAAGCGCGGCAGCAAGTCGGTCGTGCGCCGGGACGTTGTCCGGCTGGTGACGCCGGGAACGATCACCGAGGACAAGCTGCTTTCGCCGGCAGAATCGAACTACCTGATGGCGCTTGCTCGTATCCGCAGCGGCTCGGAACCGGCCTATGCGCTCGCCTGGATCGACATATCGACGGGCATCTTCCGCCTTGCCGAAACGGCCGAGGGCCGCTTGCTTGCCGATATTCTGCGCATCGAGCCGCGGGAGCTGATCCTGCCGGATACCGTCTTTCACGATCCGGAACTCCGGCCGGTTTTCGACGTGCTCGGCCGGGTCGCTGTGCCGCAGCCGGCGGTGCTCTTCGACAGTGCGACGGCCGAAGGCCGTATATCGCGCTATTACGGCGTGAAGACGCTCGACGGCTTCGGCAGCTTTTCGCGCGCCGAGCTCGCGGCGGCCTCGGCGGCGATCTCCTATGTGGAGAAGACCCAGCTTGCCGAGCGCCCGGCGCTGGGGATTCCGGAGCGGGAAAGCGTCGCTTCGACGCTCTTCATCGATCCGGCGACCCGCGCCAACCTCGAACTGGTCAAGACGCTCTCCGGTGCCCGCGAGGGAACGTTGCTGAGAGCCCTCGACCGAACGGTGACGAGCGGCGGCGCACGGCTTCTCGCGGAGCGGCTGATGTCGCCGCTGACCGATCCCGATCGGATCAACGCCCGGCTCGATTCGATCGAGGTTCTTGCCGACCAGCCGAGTTTTGCGACGGACCTGCGCGACGCCTTGCGACGAGCGCCGGACATGCCGCGCGCGTTGTCTCGGTTGGCGCTCGGCCGCGGCGGCCCACGTGATCTCGGTGCAATCCAGGCCGGGCTTCGGGCGGCAGCAGCGATATCGGCGCTGTTGTCGCGCGGCAGCCTGTCGACGGAACTGACCGAGGCGCATGCCGCGATCAAGGCGTTGCCGGAGGCCTTGCTGGCGAGACTCGAGTCGATGCTCGCCGAAGAACTCCCGCTGTTGAAGCGCGACGGCGGCTTCGTGCGCGAGGGAGCGCATGGCGAACTTGACGAGATGCGAGCACTGCGTGACCAGTCGCGTCGGGTGATCGCCGGCCTGCAACTGCAATATTGCGAAGAGACCGGGATCAAATCGCTGAAGATCAAGCACAACAATGTGCTTGGTTATTTCATCGAGGTGACGGCGGGAAATGCCGGCGCGATGACCGACACGGACGCCGGGCGCGCGCGCTTCATTCACCGCCAGACGATGGCGAATGCCATGCGGTTCACGACGACCGAACTCGCCGACCTCGAAACCAAGATAGCCAATGCGGCCGACCGCGCCCTTGCGATCGAACTCGAAGCGTTCGAGGCGATGGCGGGCGAGGTCGTTGCCGATGCCGATGCGATCAAGGCGGCGGCGCTGGCGCTCGCGACGCTCGATGTGTCGACTGGCCTGGCCGTCCTTGCCGAAGAGCAGAACTATGCACGCCCAGCGGTCGATCGCTCGCGGATGTTTACGATCGACGGCGGGCGCCATCCTGTCGTCGAGCAGGCGCTCCGACGTCAGGCAGCCAACGCCTTCGTTGCCAACGGCTGCGACCTGTCGCCACCGGACGGTCACGACGGCGGGGCGATCTGGCTGCTGACGGGCCCCAATATGGGCGGTAAATCGACCTTCCTGCGGCAGAACGCGCTGATCGCGATCATGGCGCAGATGGGGTCGTTCGTGCCGGCGGCGGCAGCGCATATCGGCATCGTCGACCGGCTCTTTTCCCGCGTCGGCGCGTCCGACGATCTTGCGCGCGGCCGTTCGACTTTCATGGTCGAGATGGTCGAAACCGCAGCGATCCTCAACCAGGCGACGGACCGCTCGCTGGTGATCCTCGACGAGATCGGCCGCGGCACCGCGACCTTCGACGGCCTGTCGATTGCCTGGGCTGCGGTCGAGCACCTGCACGAGGTCAATCGATGCCGCGGGCTATTCGCCACCCATTTCCACGAGCTGACGGTGCTTTCCGAAAAGCTCGGCCGTCTCTCGAACGCGACGATGCGGGTCAAGGAATGGGACGGTGACGTGATCTTTCTGCACGAGGTCGGTCCCGGTGCCGCCGACCGCTCCTACGGGATCCAGGTCGCACGGCTTGCCGGCCTGCCGGCGTCGGTCGTCGCGCGGGCGAAGGACGTGCTTGCCAAGCTCGAGGACGCCGATCGCAAAAACCCGGCGAGCCAGCTGATCGACGACCTGCCGCTTTTCCAGGTGGCGATACGGCGCGAGGAAGCGGCAACGAGGGTCGGCCCTTCGAAGGTCGAGGAGGCGCTGAAGGCGCTCAATCCTGACGACATGACGCCGCGCGACGCCCTCGACGCACTCTATTCGCTGAAGAAACAGCTGGGCGCCCGCTGACCTTCCCTTGAAGCGGCATCGATCGGCTCTTGCATGCCAAGCGGATTTTTCCTGTCATTTGCCAGATAGAAAGGCTATACAGCGCCGCGTGTCTTTCGAGGCGCACAGGCACAAAGGACGTGGCATTTTGAAATGCTGCATGTTTCCGGCCGGTCCACGGCGACATGCAGGAGCGCTGGCAGATGCAGCGGAATACCCAACCAGTCGGACAGGACGCCCCTCGGCACTTCATGGCCAGACACGAACCTTCCTTTCCCGAGATTCTAGATGTTGCGGCGCTGCGCGCGAAATTGAGCTTCATAGCCTCTGCTCATGCGGAGCAGCGAGAGCCGATGCGCCAGGCGCTGCTCGCAGCGTTCAAGCAGGCCAATCTTGCGGGTCGCGCCAAGGCGCGCGAGTTGCTGGCCGTCGACGGGGCCGGGATCAAATGCGCCGAACGCATCTCCTGGCTCCAGGACCAGCTGATCACCCTTCTGCATGATTTCGTGCTGAACGAGGTTTTCGACGCGGCGAAGGCGCCGGAGGCGTCTCGCATAGCGGTGACGGCCGTCGGCGGCTACGGCCGCGGAACGCTTGCGCCGGGGTCGGACATCGACCTCCTGTTCCTGTTGCCAGCGAAGAAAGCGGTCTGGGCCGAGCCGGCGATCGAGTTCATGCTCTATATCCTCTGGGACTTGGGCTTCAAGGTCGGTCATGCGACGCGCACGATCGAGGAATGCATCCGGCTGTCACGTGCCGACATGACAATTCGCACGGCGATCCTCGAATGCCGCTACATCTGCGGCTCCGAGGTGCTGGCGAACGAACTCGAAACGCGGTTCGACCACGAGATCGTCCGCAATACCGGCCCCGATTTCATCGCCGCCAAGCTTGCCGAGCGCGATCAGCGCCATCGCAAGGCGGGCGACACACGCTATCTTGTCGAGCCGAATATCAAGGAGGGCAAGGGCGGGCTTCGCGATCTGCACACGCTGTTCTGGATCGCCAAGTATTTCTACCGGGTCAAGGACTCGGCCGATCTCGTCAAGCACGGCGTTCTGTCGCGACAGGAATACAAGCTTTTCCAGAAATCGGCGGATTTCCTTTGGGCCGTGCGTTGCCACATGCATTTCCTGACGGGCAAGGCAGAAGAACGGCTGTCCTTCGACATACAGCGCGAAATCGCCGAGGCGCTTGGCTATCACGATCATCCCGGCCTCTCGGCGGTCGAGCGCTTCATGAAGCACTATTTCCTCGTCGCCAAGGACGTGGGTGATCTGACGCGCATCTTCTGCGCCGCGCTCGAGGACCAGCAGGCGAAGGACGCACCGGGGATTTCCGGGGTGATCAGTCGCTTCAAGCATCGCACCCGCAAGATCGCCGGCACGCTTGATTTCGTCGACGACGGCGGACGCATCACGCTGTCGAGCCCCGATGTCTTCAAGCGCGATCCGGTAAACCTTCTGCGGCTCTTTCACGTCGCCGACATCAACGACCTCGAGTTCCATCCGGCCGCGCTGAAGCAGGTAACCCGCTCGCTGAGCCTGATCACGCCGCAACTGCGTGAAGACGAAGAAGCCAACAGGCTGTTCCTGTCGATCCTGACATCGCGGCGCAATCCGGAACTGATCCTGAGGCGCATGAACGAGTCCGGCGTCCTCGGGCGCTTCATCCCGGATTTCGGCAAGATCGTGTCGATGATGCAGTTCAACATGTATCATCACTATACGGTGGATGAGCATCTGCTGCGCACGGTCGATATTCTCTCGCGAGTCGAGCGCGGCATCGAGGAGGAGGCGCATCCGCTCTCGGCCACGCTGATGCCAGGCATCGAGGATCGCGAGGCCCTCTATGTCGCCGTGCTGCTGCACGACATTGCCAAGGGCCGACCGGAGGACCACTCGGTCGCCGGCGCCAAGGTGGCCCGCAAGCTCTGCCCGCGTTTAGGGCTTTCGCCGAAACAGACCGAAACGGTTGTCTGGCTGGTCGAGGAGCATCTCACCATGTCGCTGGTGGCACAAACCCGCGACCTCAACGATCGCAAGACCATCGTCGATTTCGCCGAACGCGTGCAGTCGCTCGATCGCCTGAAAATGCTGCTCATCCTGACTGTCTGTGACATCCGCGCGGTGGGGCCGGGTGTGTGGAACGGCTGGAAGGGGCAATTGCTGCGCACGCTCTACTACGAGACCGAGCTTCTGCTCTCCGGCGGCTTCTCGGAATTGTCGCGAAAGGAGCGGGCAAAACATGCGGCCCACATGCTGGGGGAGGCGCTGACCGATTGGTCCGAAGCGGACCGCGAGGCCTATGTGCGGCTGCATTATCAGCCCTATCTTCTTTCGGTGGCGCTCGAGGATCAGGTTCGGCACGCGGAGTTCATTCGCGATGCGGACCGGGCCGGCAAGACACTTGCGACCATGGTGCGCACGCACCAGTTCCATGCCATCACCGAAATCACCGTGCTTTCCCCGGACCATCCGCGCCTGCTGACGGTCATTGCGGGGGCCTGCGCTGCGGCGGGCGCCAACATCGTCGACGCCCAGATCTTCACGACGTCCGATGGACGGGCGCTGGACACGATTCTCGTCAATCGGGAATTTCCGGTCGACGAGGACGAGATGCGCCGGGCGGCGAGCATCGGCAAGCTGATCGAGGATGTGCTGTCCGGCCGCAAGCGGCTGCCCGAAGTTATCGCCAGCCGCACGCGGGTGAAGAAGCGCAGCAAGGCCTTCACGGTCACGCCGGAAGTGACGATCAGCAACACGCTGTCGAACAAGTTCACCGTGATCGAGGTCGAGGGCCTCGACCGGCCCGGCCTCCTCTCCGAGGTGACGGCGGTGCTTTCCGACCTCTCGCTCGATATCGCCTCGGCCCATATCACCACGTTCGGCGAGAAGGTGATCGACACCTTCTACGTGACCGATCTGGTCGGGTCGAAGATCACCAGCGAGAACCGGCAGACACACATCGCGGCGCGCCTCAAGGCTGTGCTGGCGGGCGAGGTCGACGAAGTCCGTGACCGCATGCCCTCCGGCATCATCGCGCCGGCCCCCGCGCCGCGTGCCTCGCACGCCTCCAAAACGACAAAAGCCGAAACATGAGTCTGGTCAAGAAATTTGCAACCGTCGGCGGCGCGACGCTCGGAAGCCGCATCTTCGGCTTCATCCGCGAAACCTTCATGGCGGCGGCGCTCGGCACCGGGCCGGTCGCCGACGCCTTCAACACCGCCTTCCGCCTGCCCAATACCTTCCGCCGGCTTTTTGCCGAGGGCGCTTTCAACTCCGCCTTCGTGCCACTCTTTGCCAGGGAGATCGAAGCCCGCGGCATGGACGGCGCGCGTCGCTTTTCGGAAGAGGTTTTCGGTGTGCTCTTCACCGTCCTCCTGTTTCTGACGATCGCCATGGAACTGGCGATGCCGTTCATCGTGCGGGAGCTGATAGCCCCGGGCTTTGCCAATGATCCGGCGAAGTTCGCAAGCACTGTCACCTTCGCGACGATCATGTTCCCCTATCTCGCCTGCATGTCACTGGCGGCGATGATGGCCGGCATGCTGAACTCGCTGCACCGCTACTTCGCCGCGGCGATCGCGCCGGTGTTTCTGAACGTCATCCTGATCGGCGTTCTTGCCTATGCCTGGTATGACCGCCAGGACGCGATTGCGGTCGGCTACGGCCTTTCCTGGGGCGTCCTGGCTGCCGGGCTCGTACAGCTCGCGATCGTCTGGTTCGCCGTGCGCAGTGCTGGAATCCGGATAGGGCTTCGCCGCCCGCGGCTGACGGCGAATGTCAGGCGGCTCCTGGTGCTGGCGTTGCCGGCGGCGATCACCGGCGGCATCACCCAGATCAACCTCCTTATCAACACCAATATCGCCTCGGCAAAGTCGGGTGCCGTGTCGTCGCTCGTCTATGCCGACCGTATCTACCAACTTCCGCTCGGTGTCGTCGGTATCGCGGTTGCGACCGTGCTGCTGCCTGAACTGGCACGGGCGTTGCGCGCCGGAAATCTCAACGAAGCGTCGAACCTGCAGAACCGCTCCGTCGAATTCACGCTGTTCCTGACGCTGCCGGCCGCCGCCGCGCTGCTGGTCATGTCGGAACCGATCGTCCGGCTGCTCTTCGAGCGCGGCAAGTTTTCACCGGAATCGACCGTCGTGGTCGGCCATATCCTGGCGATCTACGGCCTTGGCCTGCCGGCTTTCGTGCTGATCAAGGCCTTCATTCCGGGGTTCTTCGCACGGGAGGACACGCGCACGCCGATGATCTTCGCCGCCATTTCCGTGGTGGTGAACGTGTCGCTGGCCTTGACGCTGTTTCCGACGCTTGCCGCGAGCGGCATTGCAACGGCGGAGATCGTCGCCGGTTGGGTGAATGCCATACTGCTGTTCGCAACCCTCGTCTGGCGTGGCCATTGGGGCCGCGACATCCCGCTGTTGACCCGTATTCCACGCCTGATCGCTGCGGCGGCGATTATGGCGGCCGTGCTGCATTTTGCGATCCAGTGGCTGGCGTTCCCGCTCTCCTCCGCCGCGCCGCTCTTGACCCGGGCAGTAACGCTATGCGGGTTGGTGGCGGCAGCGATGGTGATCTATTTCGCCTTCGCCTTCGGCCTCGGCGGCGCGAGCCTCGGCATGATCCGCCGCAACCTGAAGCGCAAGGCCGCGGGCGCTCCGGCCGAAGCCGCAGCCAGCCAGGAGCCTGACGCGTCATGAAGCAGACGGTCGCGCGCGTCACCATCGTCGTGCCGAATTACGACGACGGCATCGCCTTCTATTGCGGCAAGCTCGGTTTCGATCTGATCGAGGACACGGACCTCGGCAGCGGCAAGCGCTGGGTGCTCGTTCGGCCGAAAGGTGCCACGGAGACGGCCTTGCTTGTCGCCAAGGCCGAGGGTGAACGGCAGCGGGACGCGATCGGCAACCAGACCGGCGGCCGGGTCGGTTTCTTCCTGTTCACCGACGACTTTGCCCGTGATCACGCCGCGATGCTGGCCGCCGGCGTCGAGTTCCGTGAGGCGCCCCGTCACGAGGCCTACGGTTCCGTTGCGGTGTTTGCTGACCCGTTCGGCAACCTTTGGGATCTGTTGCAACCGGCGTCGTGATCCATTGCATGCCCGCACCCCCTTGATTGCACTTTGCCTGCCGTGCATAAGCGCGGCGGATATCAACTGGAGACGGGCCCTCCACAAGCCCGATTGAGGACGACATGAACGAATTCAAGCCGCTCGTATTTTCCGGCGTACAACCGACCGGCAACCTGCATCTCGGCAACTACCTCGGCGCGATCCGCAAGTTCGTCGCCCTGCAGGAAAACAACGACTGTATATATTGCGTGGTCGACCTGCACTCGATCACCGCGCAGCTGGTGCACGAAGATCTGCCGGGCCAGATCCGTTCGATCGCGGCCGCCTTCATCGCTTCCGGCATCGATCCCGAAAAGCATATCGTCTTCAACCAGTCGGCCGTGCCGCAGCACGCTGAGCTTGCCTGGATCTTCAACTGCGTCGCCCGCATCGGCTGGATGAACCGGATGACCCAGTTCAAGGACAAGGCCGGCAAGGATCGCGAAAACGCTTCGCTCGGCCTGCTCGCCTATCCGAGCCTGATGGCGGCTGACATCCTCGTCTACCGCGCCACGCATGTCCCGGTCGGCGACGACCAGAAGCAGCACCTGGAATTGACGCGCGACATTGCCCAGAAGTTCAACATCGACTTCATGGAGCATATCCGGGCGCGCGGCTACGGCGTCGACATCGTCGTCGGCGAAGAGCCGATCCATGCCTACTTCCCGCCGGTGGAACCGTTGATCGGCGGACCTGCGCCGCGCGTCATGTCGCTGCGTGACGGCACGAAGAAAATGTCCAAGTCCGATCCTTCCGATCTGTCGCGCATCAACTTGATGGATGATGCCGAGACGATCTCGAAGAAGATCCGCAAGGCCAAGACCGACCCCGACGCGCTTCCGAGCGAAGTCGACGGCCTCGCCGGCCGTCCGGAGGCGGAAAACCTCGTCGGCATCTATGCGGCGCTTTCCGACAAGACGAAGGATGAGGTTCTCGCCGAGTTCGGCGGCCAGCAGTTCTCGGTCTTCAAGCCGGCTCTGGTCGACCTCGCCGTCAATGTGCTGTCGCCGATCACCGGCGAGATGCGTCGCCTGATGGATGATACCGCGCACATCGACGCAATCCTGAGGCGTGGTGGCGAGCGGGCGCGGGCCCGGGCCGAAAAGACGATGCGCGAGGTTCGCGAAATCATCGGGTTTTTGCAGTAGCGCGCAAAAATGAGGCCTTGCGGGCAGCCAACGGCGATGTAATGTTCGCGTCATGGTATCAACCCGACTCTCACGACTGGAAGGTCACCGCCGCAAGTTCATGGCGGTGATCGACGATACGCCCGAATGTGGCCGCGCCGTGCATTATGCCGGGATGCGCGCGAAGAACTCGAATGGCGGCCTGGTGCTGCTCTACGTGATCGCCGATGGCGACTTCCAGCAATGGCTGGGGGTCGAGGAGATCATGCGGGCGGAGGCACGCGAAGAGGCCGAAGCGACGCTGGCGAAGGTGGCCCAGACGGTGCGCGAAAGCATCGGCATCGAACCGGAAATCGTCATTCGCGAAGGGATCGCCACGGAGCAGATCCACGCCGTGATCGAGGACGACCGCGACATCGCCATTCTTGTGCTTGCAGCGGGATCGGCAAAGGAAGGGCCGGGGCCCTTGGTGTCGTCCATCGCCGGAAAGGCCGCCGCCTTTCCGATCCCCGTGACCGTCATTCCCGATATGCTGACGGACGAGGAAATAGACGCACTGAGTTAAAGCAATTCCATGCAGGGCGCGACGGATTCCATCCGCAATTGCGCCGTTTCCAAGCCGGGAAGAAGCGGTCTTGTGCACGCTTCCCGGGTCCCGATCATCACGGTTGAGGTGCGACGGCATGCGCCCTTGCGAGGGCGGCGCGAAGCACCTATATTTTTGAACAATTCTAAAGAGCCGGTCGGGAAGCGCTTCCGGCGAAACGGAGAGAGAGATGTTCATCCAGACGGAAGCCACGCCAAATCCGGCCACGCTCAAGTTCCTGCCGGGCAAGGTGGTGATGGAGAACGGTACAGCCGAATTCCGGAGCGAAGAAGAAGCCCGTGCAGAGTCGCCCTTGGCAGCCCGGCTCTTCTCGATCCCGGGCGTTACCGGTGTCTATTTCGGTTACGACTTCATCACGGTCAGCAAGGAAGGGCAGGACTGGCAACACCTGAAACCCGCCATCCTGGGCTCGATCATGGAACATTTCATGTCCGGCCAGCCGGTCATGTCGGGCGCCGGCCGTGCCGAGGAGACGGACCAGGAAGGCGAGTTCTTCGACGAGGGCGACGAAGCGATCGTTGCCACGATCAAGGAATTGCTTGAAACGCGCGTTCGTCCGGCTGTTGCCCAGGATGGTGGCGACATCACGTTCCGCGGCTTCAAGGATGGCACCGTGTTCCTGAACATGAAGGGCGCATGCTCTGGCTGCCCGTCCTCGACCGCGACGTTGAGGCACGGTGTGCAGAACCTGCTGCGCCACTTCGTTCCGGAAGTCGAAGCAGTCGAATCCGTCTGATCCGGGGCGCCCTGTCCCGTCGTCGTTCGTCACGCGCAAGAGCGGGTGCCAGAACGGCGGGAAGGGCACTTCGCGCCGGATCTGCGCGCGAAGCAATGGAGGGAGGCCATTGCGGCTGACATGTTAGTGCTTGCCATCGATACATCCGGCAGCGGTTGCTCCGCTGCGGTTTATGACAGCGCGTCCGCCAAGGTTCTGGCACGCGCGGGCGCAAACATTGGACGCGGCCACGCCGAGCGCCTGATGAAGTTCGTCGACGAGGCGCTGCTCGCGGCCGACAGGAAGCTTGCAGATATTGACCGTATCGCAGTCACAATCGGCCCCGGCTCCTTTACCGGAATTCGTGTCGGCGTCGCGGCCGCGCGTGGCCTTGCACTCGCCCTTGGCAAGCCGGCGGTGGGCATCACCACGCTTGAGGTCGCCGCAGAAAGCGCCAGGCTGGCGACGTCCGGCAAGGCGGTTCTCGTCGTCATCGACGCGAAACGGGACGAAGTCTATGCCCAGGTTTTCGACGCCTCGGGTGGAGCAAGGGGCGAGCCTGAAATTCTATCGGTCACGGCGGCGCGCGAGCGGTTTTCCGGCTTCGAAGGCATCGTTTGCGGCTCTGGCGCTTCCCTCGTTGACCATGTGCAGCCAGGTGGAATGCCGGACGATATCGACATTGCCGTCGTTGGCCGGCTGGGTGCCGGCGCCGATCCAGCTTCAGCCAAGCCGAAACCTTTATACTTGCGTGGACCGGATGCGAAGCCACAGGCAGGTTTCGCCGTAACCCGAGCCTAGACCACGATGAGTTTGACCGATTATTTCACCCGTCGGACGGAGTTCGATATTTTCCCGCTCGAGGAGGGCGACCTCGTTGCCGCCGCGGCGCTGCATAGCCAGCGCTTCGCATCTCCCTGGAGCGACGGTGAAATTCACGCATTGCTGTCGCAGGATACCGTTTTTGGCTTCGTGGCGCGCCAGACGAAGGGCGCCTTTCGTCCTGCGGTCGGCGGTTTCGTGCTCTCGCGCGCCGTGGCCGGTGAAGCCGAAATCCTGACGATCGGGGTCGACCCGCGTTTCACCCGGTCTGGCCTCGGCTGGCGTCTGATGCAGGCGGCGATGCGTGAGGCGCTCGTCAAAGGGTCCGAGGCGCTCTTCCTCGAAGTCGATGAAACGAACCAGGCCGCACTCGGTCTCTATCAGAAGCTCGGCTTCCTTAAGGTTGGCGAACGCCGGGCCTACTACCAGGGATCGACCGGAGCGCGCACGGCGGCGCTTGTCATGCGACTCGATCTTCGCTAGTCCGATTCACCATATGGTCCGGCTTTCGAAAGTGGCGGGGGCGCTGCCATGCGGGGGCCGACGGTGAAGGAAAGATGAGCGGCTTGGAAAGCCTTCGCGGATGATCAATTGGATCCGGGTTGCCCTGTGCGGCGCGCTGCTGGTGCTGGTCTCGCTGGTGCTGATGCCCGTGCAGATCTTTTGCCTGTGGCTGGATTTGAAGCCCCGGCGGTGGCTGCCGCGGTTCTGGCACCGGGTGGCTTGCCTGTTGCTCGGCCTTCATGTTCGCGTTCATGGCGAGCCGGAACGCCGGCGTCCATTGCTGCTCAGCGCCAATCACGTGTCCTGGAAGGATATTCTGGTGCTGTCCTCCGTGACCGACGTCGTCTTCGTCGCCAAATCCGAGGTGAAGACCTGGCCTGTCTTTGGGCTCCTCGCCCGACTGCAGGCTTCCGTTTTCATCGAGCGCGACCAGAAGCGCACGACCGGCCATCAGGTGAGCGAGATCGGACGAAGGCTCGCTGATGGAGAGATCGTCGTGCTCTTCCCGGAAGGCACCACCTCCGACGGCAACCGGTTGCTGGACATCAAGACCTCGCTGTTCGGCGCCGCTGCCTCTGCCGTTCCGCACTCGCCCACGGGCGTGGTCCATGTCCAGCCGCTCGCCATTTCCTATACCGGCATCCATGGCATGCCCATGGGGCGCTACAACAGGCCGATCGCCGCGTGGCCGGGCGACATCGGGCTGCTGCCGCACCTTCTTGGCGTGCTGCGCGAAGGTGCGCTTGAGGTGGATGTCGATTTCGGCGAGGCGGTGGACTATGACCGCCATGCCAACCGGAAAGACGTAAGCCGCACGATCGAGCAGCGCATTCGCAGCATGCTGTCGGATCGCCTGAGGGGGCGACCGCGGCTGGATCGGGGCGTCGCGCGCGCCGAACGATAGCAGCCTGCCAAAAATGCTTCAACTTTGGGCCGCCATGCACTAAAGAACGCCGCATGACCCAGGAAACAGCTCTTCTGTCGAAAACGCCGGTGCCGGGCGAGGAACACGCATCCTCGCGCAAGGTCTTCGTGAAGACCTATGGCTGCCAGATGAACGTCTATGATTCCGACCGCATGTCGGATGCGCTTTCGCGCGACGGCTACGTTTCGACCGACGTTCTGGAGGAAGCCGACTTCGTTCTGCTCAACACCTGCCATATCCGCGAGAAGGCGGCTGAAAAGGTCTATTCCGAGCTTGGCCGGTTGCGCGAGCTGAAGAAGGAGAAGGCGCGCGAAGGCCGCGAAATGGTCATCGGCGTCGCCGGCTGTGTCGCGCAGGCCGAGGGCGACGAAATCCTTCGCCGCGCGCCGGCAGTCGACCTCGTCATCGGCCCGCAGACCTATCACCGCCTTCCCGAGGCGCTGAAGCGTGCGCGGGGTGGCGAGCGTGTCGTCGAAACCGATTATGCGATCGAGGACAAGTTTGAGCACCTGCCTGCGCCGGACAGGGCGAAGACACGCGCCCGCGGCGTGACCGCCTTTCTGACGGTGCAGGAGGGATGCGACAAGTTCTGCACTTTCTGTGTCGTGCCCTATACCCGCGGCTCGGAAGTGTCGCGACCAGTGGCCCAGATTGTCGCCGAGGCCGAAAAGCTGGTCGAAGGCGGGGTGCGCGAAATCACCCTGCTCGGGCAGAACGTCAATGCCTGGCATGGCACCGGCCCGGATGGCCGCGATTGGGGCTTGGGCGATCTTCTCGTCCGCCTTGCCGAAATCGAGGGCCTCAAGCGTCTGCGTTATACGACCAGCCATCCGCGCGACATGGATGACAGCCTGATCGAGGCGCATCGGTCGATGGCGAAGCTGATGCCCTATCTGCATCTGCCGGTCCAATCAGGATCCGACCGCATCCTGAAGGCGATGAACCGGCGTCATACGGCGGCCGAGTACCTCGCGCTGATAGATCGCATTCGCGCGGCTCAGCCCGACCTTGCCCTATCCGGCGATTTCATCGTAGGCTTTCCGGGTGAAACCGACGAGGACTTCGAAGATACAATGCGTCTCGTCGAGGCGGTGGGTTATGCACAGGCATTTTCCTTCAAGTATTCGACCCGTCCCGGCACGCCGGGGGCCGAACTCAAGGATCAGGTTCCCGAGGACGTGAAAGCCAAGCGTTTGGAAAGATTGCAGACTTTGCTCATCAAGCAGCAGCGGGACTTCGCAGAGGCTTGTGTCGGGCGCGAGATCGATCTGCTTCTGGAGAAACCCGGCCGCATGCCCGGCCAGCTTGTCGGTCGTTCACCATGGCTGCAGCCGGTGAATGTTGATGCAAAAACATCGCAAATCGGTGACATTATCAAAGTACGAATCATCAAGGCGGGCTCCAACAGCCTCTTTGCCGAGATGATCGGATAGCGCTGTAAAGCGAGAGCGAGGAGCCTAACCGCTTGGACGGACACGAATTGATTTCTTCATCACCGCGCCAGTCAAAAACATCTGCGACAGACGTCAATCACTTCGTGCTCACTTTCGAGAACAACCGCTTTGCCAGCGAACTTTTCGGCCAATTCGACCAGAATCTGAAGTTGCTCGAAGAGCGCCTGCGCATCGATGCGAGACCACGCGGAAATTCCGTTGCCATCTCGGGCGATGTGGTGGCGACAAACCAAGCGCGGCGCGCTCTCGACTATCTCTACGGAAGATTGCAGAGTGGCGGATCGATCGATACGTCCGATGTCGAGGGAGCGATCCGTATGGCGGTCGCTGCCGACGACCAGCTGCAGTTGCCGACCATGGAACGCAAAGCCAAATTGACGATGGCGCAGATCTCGACGCGCAAGAAGACCATCGCTGCGCGCACGCCCATGCAGGATGCTTATATCCGCGCGATGGAGCGGGCGGAACTCGTGTTCGGCATCGGTCCGGCCGGTACCGGCAAGACCTATCTTGCCGTTGCTCATGCCGCTCAGCTTCTCGAGCGCGGCGCGGTCGACCGCATCGTCTTGTCGCGGCCGGCGGTCGAAGCCGGTGAGCGCCTGGGCTTCCTGCCTGGCGACATGAAGGAAAAGGTCGATCCCTATCTGAGGCCGCTCTACGACGCGCTCTACGACATGATGCCCGGCGACAAGGTCGAGCGGGCGATCACCGCGGGCGTGATCGAGATCGCGCCGCTGGCTTTCATGCGTGGGCGCACGCTCGCCAATGCCGCCGTAATCCTCGACGAGGCGCAGAACACGACATCGATGCAGATGAAGATGTTCCTGACTCGTCTTGGCGAAAACGGACGGATGATCGTCACCGGCGATCCCAGCCAGATCGACCTGCCGCGTGGCGTCAAGTCGGGCCTCGTGGAGGCGCTGCAGATCCTCAATGGCGTGGAGGGCGTTTCGGTAATCCGCTTCAAGGATGTCGATGTCGTCCGCCATCCAATGGTGGCGAGGATCGTCAGGGCCTATGAAGCCCACACTGCGGTTCACGACGAGAGCGAGCAGAGCGATCGCTAGTCCTTATCTATCGCGTGATTTGCCCGAAAACCGGTTTCCACTTTTCGGATCACGCTCCAGCGGCGGTTCGTTGCGAACATGACGGTTTTGGATATTCAGATCAGCGTCGAAGAAGGCGATTGGCCATCGGAAGATGAGCTGCAATCCTTCTCGGCACGCATTCTCGAGGCGGCGGCCGATTTCCTCCTTCGCGAGGAAAAGCAGCCTTTTCCGCCGGACGTGTCGGAAGTCTCTCTGGTCTTCACCGACGATGCGTCGATGCGGGCGATCAACGCGGAATGGCGAAACCAGGACAAGCCAACCAATGTGCTGTCTTTTCCGGCCTTTCCTGTGACGCCGGGCAAGATGCCGGGGCCGATGCTCGGCGATATCATCGTTGCTTACGAAACCCTGAACCGCGAGGCGGCCGAGATGGCGAAGCCGTTTGAAGCGCATTTGACGCATCTTCTCGTGCATGGATTCCTCCATCTTTTCGGGTATGATCACCTGCAAGACGACGAGGCGGAAAGAATGGAAGGCCTGGAGACTCGCATTTTGGCGCGTCTTGGCCTATCTGATCCCTACGGGGACCGGTCCCCGGATTAACAGTTTGGAACGATGAGCGACACCAACACACAGCCGGCTGCCGTTGCGGCCGAGGAAGCAGAAGCTTCCGGAGAGGCCGAGGCGGGCAGTAGTAGCACCGCCACTCCCCGACAGGAGGGCAGCAAATCCACAACCTCGTTCTGGAGCCGTGCGGCGCGTCTGCTGCGGGGGGCAAGTCCGTCGAGCCTGCGTGAAGATCTCGCCGACGCTCTGATGACGGATGCGGACAGCAACGCCGCGTTCTCGCCCGAAGAGCGGGCAATGCTCAATAACATCCTGCGTTTTCGCGAGGTTCGCGTCGAGGACGTGATGGTGCCGCGCGCCGATATCGAGGCCGTGGACCAGAGCATCACGATCGGTGAGCTCATGGTCATTTTCGAGGAGTCGGGACGCTCGCGCATGCCGGTCTACAACGAGGGCCTGGATGACCCCCGCGGCATGATCCATATCCGCGACCTGCTCGCCTATGTCACAAAACAGGCCCGCAACCGGCGCCGCAACGGCAAGGCACAGCCGACGCCCCTCACCGGCGCGGAAAAGACACCTCGACAGCAAAGGGCGGGCTTTGACCTCTCGCGCGTCGATCTCGGCAAGACGGTCGAAGAGGCCGGCATCGTCCGCCAGGTCCTGTTCGTGCCGCCGTCGATGCTGGCCTCGGATCTCATGCAGCGCATGCAGGCCGCGCGTATCCAGATGGCCCTCGTCATCGATGAATATGGCGGCACCGACGGTCTCGTATCGCTCGAGGACATCGTTGAGATGGTCGTCGGCGACATCGAGGACGAGCACGACGACGAGGAGGTGATGTTCGCCCGCTCGTCGGACGACGTTTTCGTCGCCGATGCCCGCGTCGAACTCGAGGAGATCGCCGAAGCGATCGGTCCGGATTTCGATGTGCGCGAGCAGCTCGAGGATGTCGACACGCTCGGCGGACTGGTTTTCGCCTCGCTCGGACGCATTCCGGTTCGCGGCGAGGTGGTTCAGGCGATTCCCGGTTTTGAGTTTCAGATCCTTGATGCCGATCCGCGGCGCGTCAAACGGGTGCGCATCATGCGCAAGCGCCCGCTGGCCCGTCGTCGCGTGGTGAAGACGGAGCGGGAGACGTCGTCTGAAACGCCGCCCGCCGGTCGCGACACCGAGGCCGGTGCCGGATCACAGCCGGCGTCGGAACAATAGCCGGTCCATCGGCGCCGCCTTCCCAATTTTAAGAGTTAGATCGTTTCACGGTTTAGGCGAAACCGTGAGACGATGAAAATTCTCATAAGACGCGCGGCGCCATAGGTGTCTCTTCCGATTTCCGGCGCGACGCCGGGCTGTGCAACGTATGGGATCGGGACAAGCAGCCGCTTTTTTGGAAGACTGCCGCTGAATGATTCGGTCGTTTTCCTGCGCGGGTCGACATGTGATGCCGCGTCTATTTGGAGGCTGTATGGCAGGGCTGGCAGGCAGGATTATGCTCCTCTCCGGGGCGTCGCGGGTATTTATCGCCTTCCTCGCGGGGCTCTTGACGGTTCTCGCCCAACCGCCGTTCGGCATCTTTGCGGCAGCCTTCGTCTCGTGTCCCGTCCTTGTCTGGCTGATCGATGGCGCACCGGGCGATCCTGAAAAAGGCCGGCTCGCAAGGCTTTGGCCGGCCTTGTCGGTCGGCTGGAGCTTCGGTTTCGGCTATTTCCTTGGCGGCCTCTGGTGGCTTGGCAATGCCTTGCTGATCGAGGCGGATCTTTTTGCCTGGGCGCTGCCGCTAGCCGTTGTCGGCCTGCCTGCCTTTCTCGCGCTCTTTTACGCCCTCGCAGTCGCGCTGGCGCGCTGTCTCTGGTCCGATGGCCTGGGCAGGATCGCCGCCCTTGCATTCGGGTTCGGCATCGCGGAGTGGCTCCGCGGGTTTTTGTTCACGGGCTTTCCCTGGAATGCCATCGGCTATGCCTTGATGCCGATGCCCCTGATGATGCAGTCGGCGAGCGTCTTGAACCTTGCGACGATCAACATGCTCGCGGTCTTCGTGTTTGCGGCACCCGCGCTCATCGCCACCGGGAAGGGCGCGCGTACGGGCCTCGCGATCGCCGTCGTGCTCTTTGGCGCGCATCTGGCCTTCGGCTTCTATCGCCTTGCTCAGCCGGCGCCCCAACCGTTGTCGCCCCCGTTGACCGTGCGCCTGGTTCAGCCGGTGGTCGACCAGGCGAAAAAGCTCGATGACCGCGAACGCTCATCGGTCTTCGAGGAACATCTCGCTCTGACGACCGCGCCGGTGGAGAACGGTGGCAAACGGCCGGACATCATTGTTTGGCCGGAAACGTCGATCCCGTTCATACTCACCGACAACCCGGACGCGCTGGCCCGCATCGCAGAGGTGTTGGACGACGGGCAGGTCCTCGTTGCCGGTGCCGTGCGCGTCGAGGATGCGGGAACCGGCCTGCCGCGGCGCTTTTACAACTCGATCTATGTTATCGACGATCGCGGCCAGATCGTCGGGGCCGCGGACAAGGTTCACCTTGTCCCCTTCGGCGAATATCTGCCGTTCGAGGATGTTCTTGCCTCCTGGGGGCTGAGCGCTGTCGCCGCCTCGATGCCTGGCGGCTTTTCGCCTGCCCAAAGCCGCGCGCTTCTCACTCTGCCGGGCGGCAGGACGGCTTACCCGCTTATCTGCTACGAAGCGATCTTCCCCGACGAGATCGATGATAACGCGCCTCTTGCCGATTTCCTGCTGAACATCACCAACGACGCCTGGTTCGGCGACACGCCGGGTCCGCGCCAGCATTTTCACCAGGCGCAGTTGCGCGCAGTCGAGACCGGACGGCCAATGATCCGGGCAGCCAATAATGGTATATCAGCAATTGTTGATGCACGTGGCGTTTTAGTGGTAGGATTGGGATACAATTACAAGGGGGTTACAGACACAATTCTGCCGGGAAAAATGCTTAGCGTAACCGATACCGCCACGCGCGGCCGAATCTTCTGGTCGATAGCCGGAATAATCTTTTTAGTTGCAGTATTTTCGCGCGTTGGTTTTAATATTAGGAAGAATTGACCTAAAACCCCTAAAATTGCATAGTGACCGAATCCATCAACCTTCACCTGAGGGTGGAGCCCTTGTTTGTCGGTAAGGTTGCGACATAGCGCTCTACTCGATGCCAGGTTGCGGGTAACCGAAACAGCGTGTTTAGGAACGCGGACATGATTGAAAACAAGAAAAAGCCGAACCCGATTGACATCCATGTCGGGAGCCGGATTCGCCTCCGCCGGACGATGCTGGGCATGAGCCAGGAAAAGCTCGGTGAGGCCCTGGGGATCACCTTCCAGCAGATCCAGAAATACGAGAAGGGAACGAACCGCGTCGGCGCCAGCCGGTTGCAGAACATTTCTGCAATTCTCAACGTCCCGGTGTCGTTCTTCTTCGAGGATGCTCCGGGGGAAGGTCCTGGCGGCGCATCCGGTATGGCCGAAGCCTCGAGCTCCAACTATGTGGTTGATTTCCTGTCGTCCTCCGAAGGGCTTCAGCTCAACCGTGCCTTCGTCAAGATTTCCGACCCGAAGGTACGCCGGAAACTGGTGGATCTGGTAAAGGCATTGGCCGCCGAGGCGGAAAGCGAATAAGGGCGGTCCACCGACCACAAAAACAAAGCGGCCTGAGTGCCGCTTTTTTTGCGCGCCTCCCCGGAGCGCCGCGCGTCTTGCCAGGCGCGCTAAGGGCGCTGCCGCGCCTTGCATCGCCGCAGGAGGAATCCAGCTAGCAATATCGATATAAAGATATATTTATGTCGTTGTTCGCTTGTTTTTCGGTGGCAAAACCACTAACACGTTCGCACCGCTTCTTTCATTGAGGGGACTTCCCGCATGCGCGCAAACTACCTGTTCACGAGTGAATCCGTAGCCGAAGGTCATCCGGACAAAGTGTGTGACCGTATTTCCGACGAGATCGTCGATCTGGTCTACCGCGAAGCGGCGAAGACGGGTGTTGACCCTTGGGGTGTGCGCATTGCCTGTGAGACGCTGGCAACGACGAACCGCGTCGTGATCGCCGGTGAAGTCCGTCTGCCACCGAGCCTTCTGAAGAAGGACAAGAATGGCAACGAAGTCATCAACCCGTCGAAGTTCAAGTCGGCTGCCCGCAAGGCGATCCGCGACATCGGCTACGAGCAGGACGGTTTCCACTGGAAGACGGCGAAGATCGACGTGCTGCTGCACTTCCAGTCCGCTCACATCGCACAGGGCGTCGACAGCGCTTCGGACAAGCAGGGCGAGGAAGGTGCCGGCGACCAGGGCATCATGTTCGGCTATGCCTGCCGCGAAACGTCCGAACTGATGCCGGCGCCGCTCTACTACTCGCACCGCATCCTGCAGACGCTCGCTGCTGCCCGCAAGAAGGGCGAAGGCGAAGTCGCCAAGCTCGGCCCCGACGCCAAGAGCCAGGTGACCGTGCGCTATGTCGATGGCAAGCCGTCCGAAGTCACCTCGATCGTGCTTTCGACGCAGCACCTCGATGACACCTGGGACTCCGCGAAGGTCCGCTCCGTCGTCGAACCCTATATCCGTGAAGCACTCGCCGATCTGAAGATTTCCGACGATTGCACCTGGTATATCAACCCGACCGGCAAGTTCGTCATCGGCGGACCGGACGGCGACGCCGGCCTGACCGGCCGCAAGATCATCGTCGACACCTATGGTGGCGCGGCCCCGCATGGCGGCGGCGCCTTCTCGGGCAAGGACACGACCAAGGTCGACCGCTCGGCTGCCTACGCCGCGCGCTATCTGGCGAAGAACGTCGTTGCCGCCGGCCTTTCCGACCGCTGCACGATCCAGCTCTCCTATGCGATCGGTGTCGCCCAGCCGCTGTCGATCTACGTCGATCTGCACGGCACCGGCAAGGTCACGGAAGATCAGGTCGAAAACGCCATCCGCAAGACGATGGATCTTTCGCCGACAGGCATCCGCCGTCACCTCGACCTCAACAAGCCGATCTATGCCAAGACTGCCGCCTACGGCCATTTCGGTCGCAAGGCCGGCCGCGATGGTTCGTTCTCCTGGGAGAAGCTCGATCTCGTCAAGCCGCTGAAGGAAGCGATCGAGCTTGACGCGGCTGCCTACTCCGAACCGAGAGCATCCGGCCGCGCTGCCTGACGCCGCTGTAGCACGTTGAATTGCTGCCTGTTTTATCCTTAACTCGGCTACGATTTAAGGAAACATGCAGCAGCGCAGCCACGAGCGTTGAAAAATATTGCAATGGCCCGGTGCGCTGCTATTCAGGCGCACCACATTGCGGGATCAAGAGCGGATGCTCCCGGTGGAGCGTCCGCTTTGTTGTTTGAAGGAAGATCGTGATGACTGAACCGCGCCGCGCCAGAGCCACGGAGGCCTTCTTTGGCCGCCGCAAGGGCAAGCCCTTGCGCGAACGCCAGGCTGCCCATCTCGAGCATTTGCTGCCCGCGCTCCGGCTCGATCTTGCCGAGCCGGCGCCGGCCGACCTGACGACGCTTTTCCCGCAGCCGGTGAGCCGCATTCGCCTGGAAATCGGGTTCGGTGGCGGGGAGCATCTGGTTCATCGCGCCGCGGGGGATCCGGCAACCGGCTTCGTCGGCGTCGAGCCCTTCGTCAACTCGATGGCGAAGTTGCTCGGACAGATCGAGGCGCGAAAGCTCGCCAATGTCCGGCTCTATGACGACGACGCGACGCAGGTGCTGGACTGGCTGCCGGAGGCGTCCGTCGACCAGATCGATCTGCTCTATCCCGATCCCTGGCCGAAGCGGAAACACTGGAAGCGGCGTTTCGTTTCCAGGGTCAACCTGGATCGGTTTGCGCGCATCCTGAAGCCCGGTGGGCTCTTCTGCTTCGCCTCGGATATCGACACCTATGTCAATTGGACGCTGCTTCACTGCCGCGACCACGCGGCCTTCGAATGGACCGCGGAGAAATCAGCCGACTGGCTTACCCCATTCGCAGGGTGGCCGAGCACGCGCTACGAAGCCAAGGCGCGCCGGGAAGGGCGGAGCTCCGCCTACCTCACCTTTCGCCGTGCTTGAGATAGCTGCGGCCCCAACGCCGTGAGCGGACGCCAAAAGTGGCATTGCCCTGCCGGGCGTTGAGGAAATAACCGTAGGCGCTGCCGTTCGGCGGCGATGTCATGATGCGGGCGCAGCGAGGCGCCCGCATGCGTCCCTTGCCTTCAATGAAGGCTGACGGTGCGAAGATCGTCCTCGGCCGCCTTGAAGAAGGTGCTGGACCGATTGTCGGTCAAGAGGATCGGCGTGCCGTCGGCGCCGAACAGGGCCCACAGGTCGATTCCGGGGCCCATTTCAGGCGCTTCCGGGAAACAACGGGAGACCTCCTCCGAACGCATCTTGCGGATATAGCCGACTTCGCCCTCGCCGAGATGCGCGAGGTCGTTCTTCGACAGCGATGTGTTGATGGCTTTCAGTCCCATGGTGACACTCCGTGGTCGCCGGACAGGGGTGAATCCCGCCGGTTATCCTACTCTGGGACGGAAATGTTAATTTTCTTTACCATGCGGACCGGTTCGGGCCGCACGAGGTCGACGGAAAGGAGACCGTTGCGCAGCTCGGCACCGAGAACCTTCATGCCGTCGGCGAGAACAAAGGTGCGCTGGAACTGCCGGGCGGCAATGCCGCGGTGCAGGTACTCCCGCTCGCCCATATCGACCTGGCGGCCACGAATGACCAACTGGTTTTCTTCGGTCGTGACGTCCAGGTCCTCCTCGGAGAAGCCGGCGACCGCGAGTGTTATCCGCAGCCGCTCCGGCGCGTCCGAAGATGCGTCGCCGCGAATGCGCTCGATATTGTAGGGTGGATATCCGTCATTGCCCTTGGCGATGCGCTCAAGGGTCTTTTCCATCGTGTCAAAGCCCAGCAGAAGCGGGCTGGTAAAGGGCGTGATCCTGCTCATGTCCCAAGTCCTTGCAGCTCAAGCGACCATGTCTTGCGGACCTGCCAAGCAGCATCCACGCCGCAATATGGTAGCTGTGAGCAACGAGTGCAAGCCGCTTGCCTCGGCGGCGCACGCAAATCATAGTTCGCTGCGATAAAATCGGAGCAGGGTGAGGAAAGAGGGAACCGCGAAGCGGTTTCCAGCCGAATGCTGCGTCAATATCTCAGGATCGGTCACGGTCGTGTTCGGATCGAGAGCCGCGACCCTGGTGACCAAGGAGGATCGAGAAAGTGTCAAACGCGAGAAAGATAATCATCGACACCGATCCCGGGCAGGACGACGCAGCCGCCATCATGCTTGCCTTCGGTAGTCCGGAGGAGATCGACCTTTTGGGCATCACCACCGTCGCCGGCAACGTCCCGCTTTCGCTGACAGCCCGCAACGCCCGCATCATTTGCGAGCTTTGCAACAGGACGGATGTGAAGGTCTTCGCGGGGGCGGAGCGGCCGGTCGCGCGCCCGCTGGTCACGGCCGAGCATGTCCATGGCAAGACGGGACTCGACGGGCCGGCACTGGCGGAGCCGACGATGCCGCTGCAGGAGCAGGGCGCCGTCGATTTCATCATCGAGACGCTGCTCGCCGAAAAAGAGGGGACTGTTACGCTCTGCACGCTCGGCCCCCTGACCAATATCGCGCTTGCCCTGACGAAGGCGCCGGAAATCGCACCGCGGGTACGCGAGCTCGTGATGATGGGCGGCGGGTTCTTCGAGGGCGGCAACATCACACCGGCGGCGGAATTCAATGTTTACGTCGATCCGGAAGCCGCCGAAATCGTTTTCCGCTCCGGCATCCCGATCGTGATGATGCCGCTCGACGTGACGCATCGCGTCCTGACCCACAAGGCCCGCGTCCAGAAGATCCGCGAGATCGGCAGCCCCGCGGCAATAGCCATGGCCGAAATGCTGGAGTTCTTCGAGCGCTTCGACATCGAAAAATACGGCACGGACGGCGGGCCGCTGCATGACCCGACGGTGATCGCCTACCTGCTGCGGCCGGAACTGTTCACCGGGCGCGACTGCAACGTCGAGATCGAGACGACGTCCGCCTTGACGGCGGGCATGACCGTCGTCGACTGGTGGCAGGTGACCGGCCGCAAGCACAATGCCAAGGTTATGCGCCACATCGACGACGAGGGCTTCTTCGATCTCCTGACGGAGCGTCTGGCGCGCATCTGACCGGCGCCGTCACGAACAGCTAAATCCTTGAAATGAAGACGGCGCCTCTTGGGGCGCCGTCTCGCTGTTCGTTTCTATCGCAGGCTCAGAACTCTTCCCAATTGTCCTGAGCGAGCGCATTGGCACCGGATGTCTGGCCAAGTACGCGCTGCGTCGATGCCGAATAGCCGCCGCTGCGTGCCGTTGCCGGGCGGCTGTCCTTGGCGGCAGGCGGAGCAGAGGCGGGACGTTCCGCCGCGCGCATCCGCTCGGCTGCACCGCGCAGCATCTCGGACGACGACTGGGCCGGCGTCTGCTGCGCGACACGGAAACGGGAAACCAGCGTGCTCAATGCGCCGGCTTCGTCATTCAGCGCCATGCTGGCGGCCGTCGTTTCTTCGACCATCGCCGCGTTCTGCTGCGTCACCTGATCCATCTGGTTGACAGCGGAGTTGATCTCCTTGAGGCCGACCGCCTGTTCCGACGCGGAACTTGAGATCTGGCGGATCAGGCTGTTGATCTGGACCACCTGCTCGGCGATCTTCTCGAGTGCGCTACCCGCCTTGCCGACGAGATCCACGCCCTCCCGGACCTGGCCCGCGGAGGTGTTGATCAGCGTCTTGATCTCTTTCGCAGCGTTTGCCGAGCGCTGTGCAAGCTCGCGTACCTCCTGCGCGACGACGGCGAAGCCCTTGCCGGCGTCTCCGGCGCGTGCCGCCTCGACGCCCGCGTTGAGCGCCAGCAGGTTCGTCTGGAAGGCGATCTCATCGATGACGCCGATGATCCGGCTGACCTCGTGGGAGGATTGCTCGATACCCTGCATGGCCGCGATGGCCTTCTGCACGACCTCGCCGGATTGCTCGGCGTCGCTGCTCGCCACCTCGACCGATTTCGCCGCAACCTTGGCATTCTCGGCGCTGGCGTTCACCTGCGAGGTAAGCTGGTCGAGGGCGGCCGCTGTTTCCTCGAGGCTCGCTGCCTGCTGTTCCGTCCGGTGCGAGAGGTCGTTCGCGGCATTGCTGATCTCGGAGGTGCCACTGCCGATGTTGACGACCGAGTGATTGACGGTCCGGATGGTCTCTTCGAGGCTCTCCATCGTCGCGTTGAAATCACGCTTCAGTTGCGCGTATTCGCCCGGGAATTCGTCGGTGATGCGGAAGGCGAGGTCACCGGCCGACAAATGCGACAGGCCCTTGCCGAGGCGGGCGACGATATCGCGCTGCAGGGCATTGCTTTCGGCGCGCTCTGTTTCCGATTGGTTGCGCTGCATCTCTGCCTGTTCACGCTGGTGGCGGGCTTCTCCCTCGAGGCGCTTGGTGTCGGCGAGCTGATGGCGGAAACCTTCCAGCGCCTTGGCAACGGAGCCGGTTTCGTCCGAGCGATCCTGGCCGGCGATCGGCTTGGTATAGTCGCCGTCGCTAAGCGTCTGAACGTCGCTGACAAGCCCGGCAAGCGGTTTCTGCACGAAGCGGCGAACTGCGAAGTAAAGGCCGGCGAGCACGGCAGCGAGGACCACAAGACCGCCGACGATCATCATATAGGTCTGATCGCGGACCGGCGCATTGATTACCGCACGCGGCACGTCCACGAGCACGACCCAGTTGGCGTTGACGTTCGGCAGCTTGAAGGGATAGACGACGCGATCGAAGGGCTCGTTTCCGTCGTAGGTTAGATTCTTGATCGTGCCGGACGTCGCCGACGACAGGGCGTTCTTGACGATGTCGGCGCCTTCGCCGTCATAATCTTTCATCAACAGATCCGGGATCGGCGCCACGAGCCACTTGCCGCTCTGCGACAGCAGGTAGACCCGGCCCGAGCCGAAAGGCCTGACCTTTGCGAGGTCGTCGGCGAGCGAGGCGAGCGAAATGTCGACGCCGGAGACGCCGATCAGCTTGCCGTCGGACATCACCGGATAGGCGATCGAGCTCATCGTGGTGGGGACGTCGGTGCCTTCGGCAAGGTACGGCTGGGTGATCGCCCCCTTGCCGCTCTTGGCCGCGAGGGCGTACCATTCAGCTGCATAGTCGGCCTTGAAGGTCGAGAGCTGCGCTTCGCCGTTGCGGTTCTTCGACCAGTAGGGCGTGAATGCGCCGTCTGCGTTACCGCCAAGCTCCGTATTGTTGACGACATCCTTCCCATCGAAGGCCTTCGGTTCCTCGGCGAACCAGCTTCCGAAGGCGAACTTGTGCTGCTCCAGGTTAGCCTTCAAGAGATTGACGGCGCCGGTGCGATCGATGGACTGCCCGGCGTGGCCCCGACCGAGAACGCCCGACATGGTGCGCGCGGCTGCCGCGAGTTCACCGACGCTGCCCGCGATCTCGGAAGCGATGGCGTGTGCTTCGCTGTCAGCGTCGTCGAGGACAAGCGTCTCGACGCGATTCTGTGTCTGGGAGATGAGAACGAAATTCGAGGCGAGCAGCACGAGTGCGATCGTACCGCCTGTCACAGCGATCAGCTTGGTCGCCAATGATTTGGCTTGGAACTTGAACATGAAATCCTCACATACTGAGAGGTCCGCGGGCTTGTCGCCCACGGCGTGACGCATTCCGAATTGTGGGGTGAAACTCCGTCATGGAGCGCCATGATGCCAACCGGCACGAAGGAGGCGGCCAAACCTTACTGCATGTTTCCTTAAATCGTAGCCGATTTAAGGATAAAACATGCAGCACTTCAAAGTGCTACAGCGTCCCTTGCGCGTCTGATGAGACGCGCGGCGCTGTAGGACGTTCGACCTTCTCATGCGTCTGAATAGAGGATCAAATCTTAAGATCCAGCCAACGCCGAGGCTAAATCAAGGTCGCGACACGCAAGTCTTGCCCGCCGAGTTTAATCGACGCGACATATGCTGTCGGGTTTGCGAAATGGGCCGAAATGGGAGGCAAAACGCGGCGCTGTCGCTTACAGACAGGCGGCAACCTCGGACGCCAGCGGTATGGCCGGTTGCGCACCGGGCTTGAGGCATGCAAGCGATCCGGCGACCGCCGCTTGCCGCAGCGCGTCGGGAAGGGGGAGGCCGGCGTCGAGGCCCGCGGCCAGATAGCCGCAGAACGTATCGCCGGCGCCGACGGTGTCGACCGGTTCGATGGTCAGGCCCTTGGCGCGATGAACGGCACCGTCATGAATGGCGATCACGCCCTCGGCGCCAAGCGTCACGATCACGGTCCGGCCGGTTTCGTCGTGGAGCCGTTTCATCGCCGCCTCGCGCTCAGCACCGTCGATGCCGCTCTTGCCGGCCAGCAGTTCGAATTCGGTTTCGTTGGCTATCACGATATCGGCCATTCGGCCGAGACGGGCGGCCTCGGGCGTCAGTGGGGCGATGTTGACGATCGAACGAATACCGCGGCGTTTGGCTTCCCCAAGCGCCTTTTCGACGGAGGCGGCCGGGATTTCGAGCTGCAGCATCAGCGTGTCGCCAGGCGACATTGCATCGAGCGCCGCCGTTGCGTCGCTCTCGCTCACCGTTGCATTGGCGCTGGCGACGACAACGATGACGTTTTCGCCGTCGCCACCGACGATGATATGTGCCGTACCGGTAGGCTCATCCACCGTCTTGATAAGGCCAAGATCGGCTCCCCCTTCTTTGAGCAGCGCCAGCGCACCCTCCGCAAAACTATCCCACCCGACGGCGCCGGCCATGCGCACTGACGCGCCGGCGCGGCGGGCAGCCAGCGCCTGGTTTGCGCCCTTGCCGCCGGCGGCGGTCGAAAAGCCTGTTCCGGCAACGGTTTCGCCGGGCTTCGGCAGGCGCGCGGTCGTAGCGATCAGGTCCATGTTGATGGACCCAAGGACAGTGATCATGTGGAGATGCCCTCGTCGGATTATTGATTTTCGCGAAGAGTGCCCGACCGCGTCAGTCCTCGTCAACCACCCGCAGCTTCAATTGCCCCATCCGGTTGTCCAGCGGCCGTCCGCTGCTGTCGCCCTCTGCGGGCGCGGCTTCGGCCGCGAGTTCCAGGGCCTCGATCTTGGCGCCGCGCCGGGTCAACTTGTCCGACGAGATGAGGATGTCCTCGACGTCCTTCTGCGTCATGGCGAAATGGCCCTGGAGCTTGCGCACACGCTCGTCGAGCCGTGAAAGGTCGTCCATCAGCCGCGCGACTTCGCCCTGAATCAGGTGTGCCTGCTCGCGCATGCGCGCATCCTTGAGGATCGCCTGGATCACCTGGATCGACAAAAGCAGCAGCGACGGCGAGACGATGACGATGCGCTGGCGATGCGCCTTTTGCACGACCGCCTCGAAGTGCTCGTGGATTTCGGCGAAGATCGACTCGGAAGGCACAAAGAGGAAGGCCGTCTCCTGTGTTTCTCCCGGCAAGAGATACTTGCTGGCGATATCGCGGATATGCACCTCCATGTCACGGCGGAACGTCTGTGCCGCCTGCTGCCGCCGTTCGGCCGTCGCCGCGTCGCGCATCGCGTTCCATCCTTCGAGCGGAAACTTCGCGTCGATGACGAGCGGCGGCTGGCCGTTCGGCATGCGGATCGTGCAATCCGGGCGGGCGCCGTTCGAAAGCGTTGTCTGGAAGGCGAAAGCGCCCATTGGCAACCCGTCGGCAACGATCGCTTCCATGCGCGACTGGCCGAAGGCCCCGCGGGTCTGCTTGTTCGCCAGGATGGTCTGCAGTCCGGCCATGTCCTTGGCCAACGACTGAATGTTGTTCTGCGCGCTGTCGATCACGGCAAGCCGCTCCTGCAGACGGCGAAGGTTTTCGTGGGTCGCTTTCGTCTGCTCGCTGATCGAGGCGCCAATGCGGTGCGTCATGCCGTCGATTCGCTGGCTGATAGACTGGTTGAGTTCCGCCTGACGGGTGCCGAAAACGTCCGCCATGGCGGCGATGCGGCCCTGCAATTCCGTCTGCGCAGCGAGAAGCGTCGCCATCTGCTCGTCACGCTCGCCGGCGCGGGCAAATCTTGCCCGGCGCGCAAGCATGAGGCTCGCGAGCGTCATGAGAAGTGCGGCGGCCGTGGCGAGATGACCGGCCGTGACGGGCAGGGCGCCGAGCAGGAACAAGGGATGGTCGAAGGAAAAGGCGATGGGCTCCATGGCTGCAGCCTAACAGATTCGTGCCCAAAAACCAGATCAAAACAAGAACAAACCTATTCCGGTCGTTGCGGACAACAAGCGCGGCGTGTCCGATCTTCGCCGGAGGCAATGTTCTTGCGCGCAAGCGGAAAGATCGGCTATGGGATCAGCATGACGATCAAGCCGCTAATCATCCTTCCCGATCCGGTTCTGCGCCAGGTGTCCAAGCCGGTGGAGACCATTGATGACGACATCCGCCGCCTCGCCGACGACATGCTGGAAACCATGTACGACGCGCCGGGCATCGGCCTTGCGGCGATCCAGATCGGCGTGCCGAAGCGCCTCCTGGTTCTCGACGTGTCGAAGGAAGGCGAGGAGAAGACCCCGCTCGTCTTCATCAATCCGAAAATCGTCAGATCCGCCGATGAGCGCTCGGTCTACGAGGAAGGCTGCCTGTCGATCCCGGACTACTACGCCGAAGTGGAGCGCCCGGCGGCGATTACCGTCGAATATCTCGATCGCCACGGCAAGGAGCATACGCTCGAGGCGGATGGCCTGCTTGCCACCTGCCTGCAGCACGAGATCGATCATCTGAACGGCGTCCTGTTCATCGATCATATCTCCAAGCTCAAGCGGGATATCGTGATCCGCAAGTTCACCAAGGCAGCCAAGACACGCGGCGCCAAAGCGATTTGAGATCGCGAGCGGGGTGAGACGAGCATCCCGCTCCAACTCTTTATCGAGAGCGCCGCGCACCGGTGCCGGAAATCGCAGGCGCAGCCTGATTTCAAGAGACGGAGTTTGCCGCCTTGTCGCTTCGCATCATTTTCATGGGAACGCCGGAATTCTCTGTGCCGACGCTTGTCGCACTCGCCGAGGCTGGCCATGAGATCGCCGCGGTCTACACGCAGCCCCCGCGTCCTGGCGGGCGACGTGGTCTCGACCTGCAGAAGTCTCCGGTTCATCAGGCAGCCGAACTTCTCGGCATCCCCGTTCTGACCCCGCCGAACTTTAAGGATGCTTCTGATCGCGCGACCTTCGCCAAGTTCAACGCCGACGTCGCCGTCGTCGTCGCCTACGGCTTGCTGCTGCCCGAGGCGATCCTCCAGGGAACGAGGCATGGCTGCTACAACGGACACGCCTCGCTGCTGCCGCGCTGGCGCGGGGCAGCGCCGATCCAGCGCGCAATCATGGCCGGCGACCACGAGACCGGCATGATGGTGATGAAGATGGACAAGGGGCTCGATACCGGCCCGGTCGCGCTCGCCAAGGCCGTTGCGATCGGCGAGACGATGACGGCTGGCGAGCTGCACGACAAGCTGATGCAGGTCGGCGCGGCCCTGATGAAGGAGGCGATGGCGAAGCTCGAACTGGGTGAGCTGCCGCTGACGCCGCAACCGGAGGGGGGGGCCGTCTACGCTGCCAAGATCAGCAAGGCGGAGACCCGGATCGATTTCACCAGGCCGGCGGGCGAGGTTCACAACCACATTCGTGGCCTTTCGCCTTTTCCCGGAGCCTGGTTCGAACTGACGATTGCTGGAAAGCCGGAACGCATAAAAGTGCTGAATTCCGAGAAAGCCGCCGGAGCCGACGCGGCTGGCACCGTCCTGGACGAGGCACTAACCATTGCCTGCGGCGACGGCGCGGTGCGGCCGACCCGGTTGCAGAAGGCCGGCGGCAAGCCGCTCGCCGTCGCCGAGTTCCTGCGCGGAACACCCCTCGCTCGCGGCACGAGGATCGCCTGATGCCGCGCTATCGCCTGATCGTCGAATACGACGGCTCCGGCTATGTCGGCTGGCAGCGTCAGGAAAACGGTCCGTCCGTCCAGGGTGCGATCGAGAAGGCGATCCTGTCGCTGACCGGAGAGACGGTGTCCGTCCGCGGGGCGGGACGCACCGATTCCGGCGTCCATGCCATGGGCCAGGTGGCGCATGCGGACCTCACGCGCGAATGGAAGACGCACACCTTGCGCAACGCGCTCAATGCGCATCTCGCGCTTGCCGGCGAACGTGTCTCTATTCTCGACGCACTCGAAGCGCCGGCTGATTTCGACGCGCGTTTCTCGGCAGTCCGCCGCCACTATCTTTACCGCATCATCTCCCGTCGTTCGCCGCTGGCGCTTGAAGCAAGGCGCGCCTGGTGGGTGCCGAAAACGCTCGACCATGAGGCCATGCATGAGGCCGCACAACGCCTGGTCGGCCACCACGATTTCACCACCTTCCGCTCCGCCCACTGCCAGGCGACGAGCCCGCTGCGTACGCTTGATCGGCTCGACGTGACGCGGGCGGGGGACCTCATCGAGATCCGTGCCACAGCCCAGAGCTTTCTGCACAACCAGATTCGCTCCTTCGCCGGTTCGCTGAAGCTGGTGGGCGAGGGCAAGTGGACGCCAGACGAGTTGCAGGCGGCGCTCGAAGCGCGCGATCGAAAGGCCTGCGGGCCGGTGGCGCCTCCTGACGGCCTCTACTTCATGCAGGTGGATTACTGACCTTCGCGACAGCGCCGCGCGCAGCAGGCGCAGCGCCTCGCTAGAGCGCCGTGCGTTCAAATGAACGCGCAAAGGACGCTCGAGCACTTTGATTCTAGAGCACCTTGTCCGCTTTCAGCGATTCCACTTGAATGCGGGATGCTCTAGCCCGGAACGAGACCAAAGAAACGCTGCAGAACCTCGCCGATCATCATCGACGGCAGCAGGAAGAGTGCCGTCAATGCGGCCGCCAGCAAGGTCTGGTTGCCGGTGACCGTGCGCAGAAGCCGGAAGAGCAGCCCAACGCTGACGACCAGCAGCAAGAGCCAGATCAGGCTTGTCAGGCCCTGACTGCCCGGGATCAGCAGACGGATCGCAGCGGGCAGCGCCATGGCATAGGAGAGCGGCACCGAGAGCCAGTTGGTGGTAACGATCACCGGCACCACAAAAATCGTAAAACCGAGCGGCCGGGACAGGATGACGATCAGGACGATAGGCAGCAGCCAGCTGGCGAGGTCGACGGCAAGCAGCTTCAGGATGAAGCTGAAGCCGATCGTCGTGCCGGCCGGCATGGCCGAAAGATAAAAGAGCCGCCAGGACGCCCAGGTCACGGCGATCGCCGGCAGGGACCAGAGCATTGCCGCAAACGAACGCCATAGGCCGCTTTCGCTGATGTCCAGCCAGCGGAAGCCCTCGCGGTTGCCCTGGATGAGCAGCCATAACCCCTTGACGTAGGTGAGGACCTCCTCAAGCAGCGGCATGACCGAACCAGCGGGCTATGAAGGTCTCGTAGATTCCCGTCAAGGTTTCGAGATCGGCGACGGCAACGCGCTCGTCCACCATATGCATCGTCTGCCCGACGAGGCCGAATTCGACGACGGGGCAATAATCCTTGATGAAGCGCGCATCCGAGGTGCCGCCGGTAGTCGAAAGCTTCGGCTGGCGCCCGACGACGGCCTCGACCGCGCCGGAAAGCGAATCGATGAGGGCGTTGTTGCGCGTGAGGAACACGTGGCTAGGACGCTCGTTCCAGACGATGTCGTAGCGGACCGGTGCGCGGCCGGACCTAAGCTTGTCGCTCGCTGCGGCGCGATCGAGCCTGGCGCCAATCTCCGCCATGAGGCTTTCGGCGGTCCAATTGTCGTTGAAGCGAACGTTGAAGCTGGCGCTCGCTTTCGCCGGAATGACGTTGACGGCCGGATTGCCGACATCGATGGTCGTGACCTCGAGGTTCGATGGCTGGAAGCTCTCGGTACCGTTGTCGAAGCGCGGGTCCATCAGGGCCTCGGTCAGCTGCAGGATGCCGCGCACGGGATTGTCGGCGAGGTGCGGATAGGCCGCATGCCCCTGGATGCCGTGAACCGTGATCCGGCCCGAGAGCGAGCCGCGCCGGCCGATCTTTATCATGTCGCCGAGCTGATCGGGATTGGTCGGTTCGCCGACGAGACAGGCATCCCAGCGTTCGCCTTTCGCCGCCGCCCACTGAAGAAGTTTTGTCGTGCCGTTGATGGCCGGGCCTTCCTCGTCGCCGGTAATCAGGAACGAGATCGAACCTTTCGGCGCGCCATGCTTCTCGATGTGGCGGGCAACGGCCGCCACGAAGCAGGCGATGCCGCCCTTCATGTCGACGGCGCCGCGGCCATACATTTCGCCTCCGGCGATCGCTGCGGAGAAGGGTGGGTGGGTCCAGGCGGCTTCATCCCCGACCGGCACGACGTCGGTATGCCCGGCGAACATCAGGTGCGGGCCATCGCTTCCAAGGCGCGCGTAGAGATTTTCGATGTCCGGGGTGCCGGCTTCCTTTGCCACCACGCGGTCCACGGTGAAGCCAAGCGGCTTTAGCATCGCTTCGAGAGCGGCAAGCGCGCCGCCTTCGGCGGGTGTGACGGAGGGGCAGCGAATCAGGGTGGAAAGATTGGTAATCGGATTGGTGGACGTCATCTATCGGAATGCCATCTGCGGAGGGCACGCAGGCCTGTGAGGTCGGAGGTTGCTGGTTTATCCGATCGAGTGTCGGCTGTCACGCGTGATGGTGAGGCTACAGCGCCACGCGTCCAATCGGACGCGCGGCGCTGTAGCATTTTGAAATGCAGTAGGCGCCCTCGGTGAAGGCAAGCGGGCCGGACGAATTATCGTCCGGCCCGCAGGGAGCGCAGGGGGCAGGGGAGGAGGACCTCACTCGCCGGGGGCGAGATGAGGTGCTTCGATGTGCGCTCCGGCGTGCTTCAGCGGCCGCTCTCCGGAGAGCTTGCGGATCAGCACGTAGAAGACCGGCGTCATGAAGATGCCGAAGGCGGTAACGCCGATCATGCCGGCAAAGACCGCGACGCCCATGGCCGAGCGCATTTCCGCACCGGCACCGGTGGAGGTGACAAGCGGCACGACGCCCATGATGAAGGCCATCGAGGTCATCAGGATCGGCCTCAGACGCAGCCGGCTCGCCTCGATCGCGGCAGCGACTGGGCTGCTGCCGGAAAGTTCGAGTTCGCGAGCGAACTCGACGATCAGGATCGCGTTCTTGGCGGACAGGCCGACGAGCACGATCAAGCCGATCTGGGTGAAGACGTTGTTGTCTCCGCCGGTCAGCCAGACGCCGGTGAGCGCCGCCATGATGCCCATCGGCACGATCAGCACGATCGCGATCGGCAGCAACAGGCTTTCATACTGGGCCGCCAACACGAGATAGACGAGCAGCAGCGCCAGCGGAAAGACCAGGAGTCCCGAGTTGCCGGCGAGGATCTGCTGATAGGTCAGGTCCGTCCACTCGAAGCTGATGCCGGGCGGTAGCGTCTCGGAGGCGATCTTTTCGATCGCAGCCTGCGCCTGGCCGGACGAATAGCCCGGTGCCGGGCCGCCGTTGATATCGGCGGACAGGAAGCCGTTGTACCGGATCGCCCGTTCCGCGCCGACGGTCTGCTCGACCTTCAACAGCGCCGAAAGCGGAATCATTTCGCCCGACTGCGAGCGGACCTTCAGCCGGCCGATGTCGTCGGCATGGCTGCGGTAGCTCGCATCGGCCTGCACGCGTACGCTGTAGGTTCGGCCGAAGGCGTTGAAGTCGTTGACGTAGAGCGAGCCCAGATAGATCTGCAGGGTTTCGAACACGTCGGTCACCGCCACGCCGAGCTGGCGCGCCTTGACGCGGTCGAGGTCGGCGTAGAGCTGCGGCACATTGATCTGATAGCTCGAATAGAGCCCCGCGAGTTCCGGTGTTGCCATCGCTTTCGCAAGGAACGCCTTGGCCGCATCGTCGAGCGCCCGGTAGCCGAGTCCGTTCTTGTCCTCGATCTGCAGCTTGAAGCCGCCGGTCGTGCCGAGGCCCTGAACGGGCGGCGGCGGGAACATGGCGATGAAGGCATCCTGGATCGCGCCGAACTCCTGGTTCAGTTGCATGGCGATCGCCCCGCCGGAGAGTTCCGGCGTTGTGCGTTCCTCGAACGGTTTCAGCGACACGAAGACGATGCCCGAGTTCGACGAGTTGGTGAAGCCGTTGATCGACAGACCCGGGAAGGCGATGGCATGTTCGACGCCCGGATGCTTGAGCGCGATCTCGCTCATGCGCCGGATGACGTCTTCCGAGCGGTCAAGCGTCGCCGCATCCGGCAATTGCGCGAACCCGATCAGATATTGCTTGTCCTGGGCCGGCACGAAGCCGCCGGGAACGGCGCGGAACAGGGTGAAGGTGACGCCGATAAGGATCACGTAGACGCCCATGATCAGCGACTTGCGTGTGAGAATGCCGCCGACGCCGCGGCCGTAGGCTTCCGAGCTCTTGCCGAAGAAGCGGTTGAAGCCGCGGAAGAACCAGCCGAAGAGCCTGTCCATCACGCGCGTCAGCAGGTCCTTCGGCGCGTGGTGATCCTTCAGGAGAAGGGCGGCGAGCGCCGGAGAAAGCGTCAGCGAATTGAAGGCGGAGATCACAGTCGAGATCGCGATCGTCAGCGCGAATTGGCGGTAGAACTGTCCCGTCAGGCCGGTGATGAAGGCGAGCGGCACGAAGACCGCGACCAGCACCAGCGCGATCGCGATGATCGGGCCGGAAACCTCCGACATGGCGCGATAGGTCGCCTGCACCGGCGAAAGCCCCTGCGCGATGTTGCGCTCGACGTTCTCGACGACGACGATGGCGTCATCGACGACGATGCCGATCGCCAGCACCAGGCCGAAGAGGCTCAGCGCATTGATCGAAAATCCGAAGACGTACATCACCGCGAAGGTGCCGACGATCGAGACCGGCACGGCGACCAGCGGGATGATCGAGGCGCGCCAGGTCTGCAGGAAGACGATCACGACGAGCACCACCAGTGCGATCGCTTCGAGCAGTGTATGAACGACCGACTCGATCGAGGCTCTGACGAACTGCGTCGTGTCGTAGACGATCTCGTAGTCGACGCCTTCCGGCATGGTCTGCTTCAGCTCGGCCATCGCCTTGTGCACGTTTTCCGAGATCTGGATGGCGTTGGAGCCCGGTGCCTGGAAGACGCCCATGCCGACGGCAGCCTTGTTGTCGAGGAGGGAGCGCAGCGAGTAGTCGGCTGCGCCCATTTCGACGCGCGCGACGTCGCCAAGGCGCGTGATCTCGCCATCGGCGCCGGATTTGACCACGATGTCGGCAAAGTCTTCCGGTGTCCTCAGCCGCCCCTGGGCATTAACGGAGAGTTGCAGGTCGAGCCCGGCAACCGAGGGAGACGCGCCGATGACGCCGGCGGCGGCTTGGACGTTCTGTCCGCGAATGGCATTGGCGATGTCGCTGGCAGCAAGCCCGCGCTCGGCTGCCTTTTCAGGGTCGATCCAGACACGCATCGAGTAGTCGCCGCCGCCGAAGATCTGCACCTGGCCGACGCCCTCTACACGCGCAAGCCGATCCTTCACGTTCAAGACGCCGTAGTTGCGCAGGTAGTTAATGTCGTATTGACCGTTCGGCGAGATGAGGTGCACCACGAGCGTCAGGTCGGGCGAGCTCTTGACCGTCGTAACGCCGAGACGCCGCACCTCTTCCGGCAGGCGGGGTTCTGCCTGCGAGACGCGGTTCTGAACCAGCTGCTGGGCCTGGTCCGGATCGGTGCCGAGCTCGAAGGTGACGGTCAGCGTCATCAGGCCGTCGGCCGTCGCCTGGCTCTGCATGTAGAGCATGCCCTCGACGCCGTTGATCTGTTCTTCAAGCGGGGTTGCAACGGTCTCGGCGATCACCGAGGGATTGGCGCCTGGGTACTGGGCGCGCACGACGATCTGCGGCGGCACGACTTCCGGATACTCCGAGATCGGCAGGCCGGTCATGCCGATAAGGCCCGCGACGAATATGAGTACCGACAGAACGCCCGCGAAGACCGGGCGGTCAACGAAAAAGCGTGAGAAATTCATAACGATCCCCCTTGGGACAAAAAACCATGCATCCGCGACGAGGATGTTCGCCGCGAGCGTCTAAGCATGCAGTTAGGTGTTCGGTCGGCGCCGCCTCGCGTCCTCTCCGAGGAAGGCGAGGCGCCGCGTTCAACTATTTTTTGGCGATTGAGGCCGTGGCCCCTTCGGCCGGCTGCGGGGCAACGAGGACGCCGGGCCGGACGCGCTGCAGCCCGTTGACGACGATGCTCTCTCCCGGCTTCAGCCCGGCATCGACGATCCTGAGGCCATCGGCCGTCGGTCCGAGGGTCACCTGGCGGTACTCGACCTTGTTGTCGGCGCCGACCACCAGCACGAATTTCTTGTCCTGGTCCGAACCGATGGCACGATCGCTGACCACCAGCTTTTCCGTTGGAGCCGGGTCGCCGATGCGGATGCGGACGAACTGACCGGGGATCAGCCGGCCGTCAGCGTTGTTGAGCGCTGCCCGGACGCGGACCGTACCGGTGGTGGCGTCCACCTCGTTGTTGATGAGCTGGATATGGCCGGTGATCGGTGTGCCCTCGTCGGCGGCGGTGCCGATCTCGACGGGAATGCGCTCGATTGCGTTGCTGCCGGCGGAGGCGGAAAGCTTGGCCAGGGCCGCGGCGACCACCTCCTCGTTGACGTTGAAACTCGCATAGATCGGATCGATCGAGACGAGCGTCGTCAGGACCGGCGAGGCGGAGCCGGCGGCCACGAGATTGCCCGCAGTCACCTCCAGCCTGCCAACGCGGCCGGAAATCGGCGCACGCACCTCAGTATATTGAAGGTCCAGCCGGGCCGAACGCAGCGCCGCCTTTGCCGAGCGGACATTCGCCTGCGCTTCGTCGTAGACGCTCAGGCGCTGATCGACTCCGCTTTGCGGGATCGCGCTGGTGGTGACCAGCTTGCGGCCGCGTTCAAGCTCGGTTTTCGCAAGTGCGACGCGCGCTTCGGCGGCCGCAACCTGGGCCTCGGCGCGCTCGACGGCGGCGGCATAGGGCTCGGGATCGATGGTGACGAGGAGGTCGCCCTTCTCAACCAGGGCGCCCTCGCGGAAATGCGCTTCGAGAACGGCGCCGCCGACGCGGGGCCGCACCTCGACGCGCTCGATCGCCTCGAGTCGCCCGGAGAAATTCTCCCAGGTCGTAATCCGGCGCGATTCTGCCTTGGCCACCGAAACGGGAACGGCCGGCGGCGGCGCGGCCGCGTCGGTCGCGGCATCAGCCGTGAACCGAGAGGGCAGGCCGAAGAAAACGGCGGTTCCCCCGGCAACGGACAATAGGATACTCAGGCCGGCGCCCCAAAGGACCCGGCGGGTTACGGTCGATGTCATATTTTTCTCCTTGCCGGTTGGGAGCCCGGCCTAGTTCGTCTTCATCTGCTAATTCGGCTTCGCCCCCGCCTCCTGGAAAAAGCGGGAGAAAATGCCGGAAATCATCTGTTCCTGCACAGGCCAGTTTTCCTGCGACGAGGTGTTGGCGGGGAGCCAGGCGGCGCCCCCCGAAAGCACGTGCGTTTCTACCGGGACCCCGGCCTTGCGAAGCCGCTCCGCGTAGGCCTCGGCTTCGTCGCGCATCGGACACTGCTCGCTGGTGATGACGAGGGCGGGAACGAGCCCGCCCAGTCGCGTGCAATGTCCGGGCGCCGCATAAGGGTGCGTCAGTCCGCTGCGTTCGCCGAGGTAGCGTTGCCAGCCATCAGCGATCAACTGCACCGACGTCTGCGGACAGTACTTCCGGAACGATGCGGTCGCCATGCAGGGATCGAGCAGGGGCGACAGGAGGATCTGGCCCTTCAGATCCGAGAGGAACTGGTCGCGCGCCATCAGCGCCAGGCCGGCTGCGAGGTTTCCGCCCGCTTCCTCGCCGGCAACGAACAGCATCGACTTCTTGTGCGCGAACTGCGGGCAGCGGTTGCGCATGGACGACAGCATGGCGTACGAGACTTCAAGCGCCGCCGGGAACGGGCTCAGGCAGGCCGAAGGGTATTCCGGCGAAATGACCACGGCGCCTGCGGCGGCAAGCGCGCTCGCCACTTTCTCGCCGGCCGCAACCGATTCCCCGACGAAGGACCCGCCGTGAAAATGAAGCACGACCGGAGGCGGGGTCAGCAACGTGGCGCCGCGGTAGACGCGCGCGCGGCACGCCCCGTGACCCGTCTGCATCGTCTCTTCGGTAAAATGCGCGTTCATCTCTCTTGTCTCAGCCATGGGGCAATCCCTAGATGAGGGACAGCCCGCGATGTTTGCAGCATAACATTGTCTTTCGTCTGGAATAGTCAGCGGGTCCTGATTACACTATTCGCTATTTCGAACAATTCGGTTATTGAAAATGGACCAGCTCACGGCCATGCGCGCCTTTCTCCGTGTGGTGGAGACCGGCAATTTCACCCGGGCATCCGCCTCCCTCAACATGCCGAAAGCAACGGTGACCAACCTCATCCAGGGGCTGGAGGCGCACCTGAGCACCAAGTTGCTCAATCGCACGACGCGGCGCGTTCTGGTGACGCCGGACGGCGCACTCTACTACGAGCGTGCCGCACGCCTGCTCTCTGATCTCGATGAACTGGACGGCAGCCTCTCGACTGCCCAGAGCCTGCCGAAGGGCAGACTGCGCGTCGAAACAGCGAGCGCCTTTGCCAACCTGATCATCATTCCGGCATTGCCCGAATTCCATAAGAAATACCCGGACATACAGATCGACCTCGGCGTATCGGATCGCACGATCGACTATCTTGCCGAAAATGTCGATTGCGCCATCCGCGCTGGCAATTTGACGGACCAATCGCTGATCGCCCGGCGCATTACGGAGATGAAATTCATCACCTGCGCCTCGCGGGACTTCCTCGAGCGGCATCCGGTGCCGCGACACCCATCGGACCTCGAGAAGAATTGTTATGCCGTCGGCTACTTCCTGCCGAAGTCAGGACAGCAGATGCCCTTCCATTTCCGGCGGGGAAACGAAGAGATCGAGGTCAATAGCCGCTATACCGTGGCCGCAAACGAGGCGACGACCTATATCGCCGCCGCGCGGGCGGGAATGGGTGTCATCCAAGCGCCGTTCTTCATGGTTCGCGACGATCTTCGCGCCGGCACCATGGTCCCGGTACTGCCCGATTGGCAGGTCGATTCGATGCCGATCTATCTGGTCTATCCGCCGAACCGGCACTTGAGCAGCCGGCTGCGCGTCTTTGCAGACTGGGTCGTGAAGGTCATGGCGCAGTCGCAGATGGACCTGGATTGACTGAGCGGGCGAAAAAATAGCCCGCGCATGAAGTGCCGTTCATGGGCGGATATTCCGATGCCACTACGAGTCGCCGCCGCATGTATCCCTAAACCGGATCTGATTTAGGGACACAAACATGCAGCAATTCAAAGTGCTACAGCGTCTACTGCGCGTCTGAGAACCACGGCGCTCCAGCCTTACGCGGTCGGCTGCTTCGTCTTGCGGAGATAGGGCAGGATCGTATCGAAGGAGCCGAAGCGCTGGATCGCATCCTCGTTGGATACGGCCGCGGTAATGATGACGTCCTCGCCCTGCTGCCAGTTCGCCGGTGTCGCGACCTGGTGCTTGGCGGTCAGCTGGATCGAATCGATCGCACGCAGGATCTCGTTGAAATTGCGGCCCGTCGTCATCGGGTAGGTGAGGATCAGCTTGATCTTCTTGTCCGGGCCGATGACGTAGACCGAACGCACGGTGGCGTTGTCGGCCGGTGTGCGGCCCTCCGAAGTCTCGCCGGCATCGGCCGGCAGCATGTCGTAGAGCTTGGCCACCTTGAGGTCCTTGTCGCCGATCAGCGGATATTCGACGTCGAAACCGGTCGCGACCTTGATGTCGTTCTTCCACTTGCTGTGGCTTTCGACCGGATCGACGGAGATGCCGATGATCTTGACGCCGCGCTTGCGGAATTCGTTCTCGATCCCGGCCATGGCGCCGAGTTCGGTGGTGCAGACGGGCGTGAAATTCTTCGGATGCGAGAAGAGGACGGCCCAGCCGTCGCCGATCCATTGGTGGAAATTGATCGAGCCTTGGGTGGTCTCGGCGGTGAAGTCGGGCGCTGTTTGGTTGATACGGAGGCTCATGGTCTGCTCCTTTATGGCTGGCGATTAGGTTTGCGCAGGATAGCGCAAACCTGGCGCTTTTCGAGGAGGAAACGTGCTTGAACGATCCGCAAAAAGGATGTCAGCAGCGTGATATACCGCTTTTGGAGAAAAAAATCGCTCGGGCACACGCAGTGCTAGAATTCATCGAAATGTGCTCGAATAAAGGAGATGTTTCAGTACTGCGCGAGGCGCCTGGCCGCCTCGCTCCAAGGCGTCTCGCCGAGCCGGGCGCGCTCCTGCCGAGGGCAGCAGCAGGCGAACGCGATACGCATCAGCCCCCGTCGAGCGGAGGGGCTTTCCGCCCGCATCTACGTTTCAACGCATCAGGATGACGTTTGTGATTTTGGGCCGATCCGGCCCAAAATCGTTGTGATCTAGTATTGCCTGTTCTTGGCGTTGGCGCGTTTCGCTTTGGGTTTGAAGCCGCCGGCGTCCTTTTGCGCTCCCGGCTTGCCCTTCTTGCTCCGAGATTTGTCGTCCCGTTTATCAGCACGTGCGTCCTCGGCCATAGCCGGCTTCTTTTCGAACTTGCGCTTCGGTTCGAAATCTTCGCGTGCTGGGTCGGCGGTCCGCTTCTTCGCGAAACCGGGTTTTTCCTGTCGCGGCGGTGAGAGATCCGGAGTGCCCGCGAGCGCCTTGACGCGGATGCCCTTTTCCAGGGTCAGGTTCGGACCGATCGCCGAGAGGAAGCGTTCGGCGCCCTCGGCCGTCAGTTCGACATAGGTCTCTTCCGGCTGCATCCGGATCGCACCGATGTCGCGCTTGGAGAGCTTGCCGTGGCGGCACAGCATCGGGATCAGCCAGCGCGGCTCGGCATTCTGCTTGCGGCCGACCGAGAGCGAAAACCAGCTGCCGTCGGTGAAGTCGGCGCGCGGTGCGCTGAAGTCGTCGCGCGAGGTTGCGGCAGCATCGCGCCGTTCTTTCCTGCGGTCGTTGGTGAGCGAAACATCGGCGAGATCCTCCGGCGCCGAGCGACCGGAACGGAACTGCCGCACGAAGGCCGCCGCCAGCTTCTCAGCGCCGTGACGGTCGATCAGAGCCCGCACGATCGCCTGCTCGTCCGCGCGCAGCGGTTCATCGAACGCTGGGTCAGCGACGATGCGCTCGTCGTCGCGGCTCGCTACCTCGTCCGCGGACGGCGGTTTTGCCCAGGTCGCGGTGATACGCGCATTTTCCAGGAGCCTTTCGGCCTTGCGGCGCGCATTGATGGGGACGATCAGCGCGCTGACGCCCTTCTGGCCCGCGCGACCCGTGCGTCCACTCCGATGCAGCAAGGTCTCAGGATTGGTCGGCAGATCGGCGTGTATCACGAGTTCCAGTCCGGGCAGGTCGATGCCGCGAGCTGCAACATCGGTCGCGATGCAGACGCGGGCGCGGCCGTCGCGCATCGCCTGCAGCGCGTGGGTGCGTTCGTTCTGGCTGAGTTCCCCGGAGAGCGCCACGACAGAGAAGCCGCGATTGTTGAAGCGGGCGGTCAGGTGATTGACCGCGGCACGGGTGGAACAGAAGACGATGGCGTTTCGCGCCTCGTAGTAGCGAAGCACGTTGATGATCGCGTTCTCGCGGTCGCTCGGGGCGACAACGAGCGAACGATATTCGATATCGCCATGCTGCTTCTCTGCGGATGCGGTGCTGATGCGTATGGCATCCCGCTGGTAGTTCTTGGCAAGCGTCGCGATCGAGCGCGGCACCGTCGCCGAAAACATCAGCGTGCGCCGGTCGGCCGGCGCCGCCTCGAGGATGAACTCCAGATCCTCACGGAAGCCGAGGTCCAGCATTTCGTCCGCTTCGTCCAGCACGATAGCGCGGAGTGCCGAGATGTCGAGCGAATCCCGGCGAATGTGGTCGCAGAGCCGCCCCGGTGTGCCGACGACGATGTGGGCACCGCGTTCGAGCGCGCGCCGCTCGTTGCGCATGTCCATGCCGCCGACGCAGGAGGCGATGGTGGCGCCCGCCACCTCGTAGAGCCATTCGAGTTCGCGCTTGACCTGGAGCGCCAGTTCGCGCGTTGGCGCAATGACAAGCGCGAGCGGTGCGCCAGCCGCGCCAAAACGCTCCGTGCCGGCGAGCAGCGTCGGCGCAAGCGCCAGGCCGAAGGCCACGGTCTTGCCGGACCCGGTCTGGGCCGAAACCAGCGCGTCGGCGCCATCGAGCGCCGGATCGAGCATCGCCTTTTGTACCGGCGTCAGCTCGTTGTAACCGCGTCTTGCCAACGCCTCGGCGATCGCGGGCGCGATCCCATCGAACTCAGTCATAGCTTGTCTTTCGGATTTCGGTCTTCACGCCGACGAACGAGCGGATTTGGATCAGGTCGTCGTCATCAGGCGTCGATTGCCGCGGCCAACACGTCGCGGGCCTGTTCATGGCGCGCTACATACGCGGCAGCAACGCCAATGTACAGGCGGAATCTTTACGGCGGGATGAGGAAAAGTGCGCGCGGTCTTCCGCCCGCATCCCACTCTAAGCTCTATCGATCACGACGATTTCGGGTCGGTTCGACCCAAAATCATTGTGATCTGGTGCCGGGGCCGTCATTGGGACTGCCGAATTCGTTCTCGCCCTTCACGCTGGGCCACAGGCAGAGGGCGATGAACACGATCGGGCTCAGCACAGGAATGAAAAGGCAGAGCGCCAGCGGGCCGGGATAGCCGATGTCATGCAGGCGCTTAATCGCCAGCATCGCGATGGAAACGGTCGAAAGGATGCCTGAAGCGACGAGCGCCAGTGTCCAGAACGCCAATGCGGTGTCTTCGTTTTCGTTCTTCAGCATCTGCATCAGGAAGACGGAGCCGACGAGGAACCAGAAAAGCCAGGAAAGGAAAAAGGGCAGGCGGCCGATGCGGCCGGAGGGGCTGAAGAACAGCCAGGTCATGCTCGGCTGTCGCCCCTCCTCCGCCATCGCATCAATCTCTGAGCAGTTCGTTGATACCGGTCTTGGCGCGCGTCTTCTCGTCGACGCGCTTGACGATGACCGCGCAATAGAGGTTCGGTGCAGGCTGGCCGTTTGCCATGGTCGAGCCGGACGGCATCGAGCCTGCCACGACGACGGAATAGGGCGGCACTTCGCCGTACGTCACTTCGCCCGTCGCGCGATCGACGATCTTGGTCGACTTGCCGATGAAGACGCCCATGCCGAGAACCGAGCCTTCGCGCACGATACAGCCTTCGACGACCTCCGAGCGGGCGCCGATGAAGCAATTGTCCTCGATGATCGTCGGGCCTGCCTGCATCGGCTCCAGCACGCCGCCGATGCCGACGCCGCCGGAAAGGTGCACGTTCCTGCCGATCTGCGCGCAGGAGCCGACGGTTGCCCAGGTATCGACCATCGTACCCTCGCCGACATAGGCGCCGAGATTGACGAAGGAGGGCATCAGGATCGCGTTCGGCGCGATATAGGCCGAGCGGCGGACGACGCAGTTCGGAACGGCGCGGAAGCCGGCCTTCTCGAACTCGTTGACGCTCCAGCCATCGAACTTGGAGGGAACCTTGTCCCACCAGACCGACTCGCCGGGGCCGCCCTTGACGAGCTCCATCGGGTTCAGACGGAAGGACAGAAGAACGGCCTTCTTCAGCCACTGATTGACGGTCCAGGTGCCATCCGCACCGCGTTCGGCGACGCGGGCCTTGCCGCTGTCCAGCAGGTTCAGCGCCGCTTCGACCGCTTCGCGGACCGCGCCGCGGGTGCTGGTGTTGACGGCTTCGCGATCGTCGAAGGCGGTCTCGATGGTCTGCGACAGGGAGGCAAGGTCGTGGGTCGTCATCGGAATTCCTTGTGTTCGGCGTTGTCGTGCAAGCTCTACTGCATAATTCCTTAAATCGGAACCGATTTGAGGACAAAGGTATGCAGCAATTCAAAGTGCTACAGCGACCTCGCGCGTCTCGATGACGCAGTGTGCTGTAGAGGCATAAATCTGAAAAGTTGAAGCGCTTTTGGCTCCGACATCTCAGCAGGACTTGGCAAACTTCCGTGTTTCCGGCAGTAGGGACGGCTCTATGACCGAGGAAACACGACAGGGCGCGTCCGGACGAGATGCCGTCTGTTCGAAACGCGACGGGAAGATGAAATATGGCACGTATGAAGAAGCGCAATCTGCGCCGCAAGGATGGGGTCTGGGATCCGCTGGCCGACAGCTCGCAGAGCAGGCTGCGCGCCTCGACCGTGCCGCTGACGCCGCAGTCGGCCTCGCCGACCTATCGTCTCGCCTATGTCGACGATGATTTTCTCTGCCGCGAAGAGTTGAGGCCGGTACGCCTGCAGCTCGAACTCCTGAAGACGGAGATGATGCTCGAGGAGCGGGGCATCAATTCGACCGTGGTGATGTTCGGCGGCGCACGCATCCCTGAGCCCAGCGGCGAGGCCTGGGCGGCGAAGAACGATACGCAGCGCAAGAACCTCGAAGCGGCATCGATCTACTACGACGAAGCACGCAAGTTCGCGCGGATCTGCTCGGAGCAGTCCGCCAAGCTCGGCCACAAGGAATATGTCATCGTCACCGGCGGCGGCCCGGGGGTGATGGAGGCGGGAAACCGTGGCGCGGCCGACGCCGGCGCTCCTTCGATCGGGCTCAACATCGTGCTACCGCACGAGCAGGCGCCAAACCGCTTCGTGACGCCGGAGCTGTCGTTCAATTTCCACTATTTCGCCATTCGCAAGATGCATTTCCTGCTGCGCGCCAAGGCCGTCACCGTGTTTCCCGGCGGCTTCGGCACGCTCGACGAATTGTTCGAAACGCTGACGCTGATGCAGACCGGCCGTCTAGCCCTGGTGCCGCTCATCCTGTTCGGCGAGAAGTTCTGGCGCACCATCGTCAACTTCGAGGCACTGGCCGAGTTCGGCACGATCGCGCCGAACGACGTCGATCTGGTGCATTTCGTCGAGACCGCGGAAGAGGCCTGGGAGATCATCGCCCGGTTCTACGAGAGCATCGATCCGCGGTCGATGCCGATGGCATCCGGCCGGCGCTAGAGCGTTTCAGGTTTTGACGGAAGCATATCCGGCGTTGGCGAAGTAGTTGCTGCATTCGTCGGGTTGAACTGAGGAGACGAGGCTGCCGAGGTGTTGCCATGTCTCCTCGACGGTTCGCTTCTGCGCCGCCCGCATCCAGTGTTTGATTTTGGCGAAGGCTTGCTCGATCGGGTTTAGATCGGGCGAGTATGGCGGTAGATACCAGAGCCTTGCGCCGGCGGCTCGGATCATCTGCCGGACGGCGGTCGACTTATGGGAGCCGAGATTGTCCATGATGACGATGTCGCCGGGTTCGAGCACGGGCACGAGCTGTTGCGCAACATAGGCGCGGAAACACTGACCATTGATTGGTCCGTCGAAGACGCAAGGCGCTGCCAGCCGGTCGTGGCGCAAAGCGCCGACAAAGGTCGGCGTGCGCCAGTGGCCGTGCGGGGCAAAGCCGCGCAGGCGCTTGCCTCGCGGGCCCCAGCCATAGAGCGGCGCCATGTTGGTCTTGATCCAGGTTTCGTCAATGAACACCAGCCGCCTCGGATCGAGACCGGACTGCCAGGCGCGCCAGCGTTGCCGCCGGCGGGCAATATCGGCACGGGCCTGCTCAAGGGCGATCAGTGTTTTTTTTGAACCGCAGCCCCTCGCGGCGCAGGAACCGCCACACCGTATCGTGCGAAACCTTCACCCCACGCGCCGCCAGCTCTTCCTTCAGCCTATGCAGCGACAAATGCGGCGTCTGGTTGATCCGCTCCGCGATGAACGCACGGTGCGGCTCCAGCACATGCCTGCGGTGGCCGCCCATCTTGCCGGGCGCCACAGACCCGCTCGATCGATAGCGCTGAGACCACTTCACCGCCGACGATACGGCAATGCCGAAACGAGCCGCCACCGATCGGCAGCTTTCGCCGGCCTCAACCGCGCCAACAACACGTTCACGAAGATCGTTCGAAAGAGGTCGCGTCATCAGATGCTGGCCTCCGCTCCAGCCAACATCTTGAATCACAAAATTGACTAAAACGGAATCCCCTCCGATTCAGTCAAAGCCGGAACCGCTCCAGGGTTAAAACTCAATCAGCCTATTGATGGCGTTTGATTTTCATGATTCTATTCCGAAATAGCGGAGGTGAGGCATGGGAAGCGAATTCTGGCTAAGTGATCAGCAATGGTCCGTGATCGAACCGCTGCTGCCGAAGAACCGGCCCGGTGCGCGCCGGGTCGATGACCGCCGCGTCATCAGCGGCATTGTCCATGTGTTGCGTGTCGGCTGCCGTTGGCAGGATTGCCCGGCCGTCTATGGCCCGCCAACCACGATTTACAACCGCTTTCATCGCTGGGCCGGCCGCGGCCTGTGGCAGAAGCTGTTTTCGGCCCTGGTCGCGGCCAGTCCATGCGATATGCAGATGATCGACAGTACCACCGCGAAGGTCCATCGCTCCGCCGCTGGTGGAAAAGGGGGGCGCAGACGCAGGCGATTGGTCGCTCCCGCGGCGGCCGGACGACGAAAATCCACGCCGTCGTAGACGGGCGCGGCCGGCCGCTCGGCCTGCAGATCTCGCCGGGGCAGATGGGCGATGTGCGCGCCGCCGTGCCGTTACTCCAGCACCTGCCACCCGCCTATTTCCTCGCCGCCGACACCGCTTACGACAGCGATGCCCTGCGCCAGTATCTGACCGCACGCGGCACCATTCCGGTCATTCCCAACAACCCGACCAGAAAGCGCCGCCATCCCTTCGATGCAACGGCCTATCGCCAGCGCAACGTCATCGAGCGGATGTTCTGCCGTCTCAAGGATTGGCGGCGGATCGCCACCCGCTACGACAAGCTCGCCACAAACTTCCAGGCCGCCGTCCACATCGCCGCTATCGTCATCTGGTGGATCAATTGAGTCTGGAGCCTAGAGCTACCGGCGGTAGAGCTATGGACGTCTCGCCCTCTTCGAGACAAAGAGGGCGAGACGGGTCGCATCAGACCTTTCTGGTAAAGTCGGCGGCGTCGATCATTCCGTCGCCATTGCGGTCGCGGCGCTTGAACATCCTTTCGGTGGCTGCCGCCACTTCGGCTGTACTGAGGGCGCCGTTGCCATCGGCATCGATGCGAGCGAAGGCACGCGGCCGCATCCCGGGCAGCATAGAGGGGCGCGCCTCCCGAAGCTTGGCCATCGCCTGTTCGCGCTCCGCGCCGGTCTTCGCTCGGGCGTCGCGCCATGCTTTGCGCGCCTCGCGGAATGCCTGGCGCTTTGCCTGGATCTCTTCGCGGCTGATCTCGCCATTGCCGTTGGCGTCGAAGCTCTTGAAACTGGTCGAGACTCGCGCCTGAAACTCCTGAAGGGAGACCTTGGAGTCGCCGCTCGTGTCGAGGCGCTTGATCATGCGCTCCGCACGCTGTTCGGGCGTAGGTTTGCTTTTGGCTGCAAATGAAGGTGCAGAAAGGTCGGTCAATGCCACGGCGAGAACGGTGGCGCCGAGAATGAAAGTCCTGTTGCGCATCATGCTTTCCCTTTGCTCAATCATCCTGAGCAAAGGATAGGCAAGCGCCGCCTCGGCACCAGTTAAACTTTGGTAATTTAAGCCTCTACAGCGCCGCGCGTCGTATTAGACGCGCAAAGGACGCTGTAGTACTTCGATTGCTGCATGTTTTTATCCTTAAACCCTATGCTTTAAGGAAGCATGCAGTGGCGGGAAAGCGGTCTTTCCGTGGTTGAATCGTGTTGCTTCAGGCCTGTGCCACGATCCGCCGCAGGAACCCGGTGAGGTTCTCGGTGACGTAGTCGATCTGCTCGTCCGCGTCGCTCGACGTTTCCCACGCCTCGACGAATTCGTATTCGAGATTGTGTGGTACGAGCAGCACGGTCTTCATGCCGAGCGCCTTCGGCACCAGGAGATTGCGCGGCAGATCCTCGAACATGACCGCATGGCGGGTGTCGACGCGATGAAGGCTCATGAACTTGTCATAGGTATCGCCTGCAGGCTTCGGCACGAAATTGGCGGCGACGATGTCGAAGATGTCGTCAAAGTGGTCGAGAATGCCGAGTGCGCGGGCGGTCATCTGCGCATGGGCGACGCTGCCATTGGTGAAGATGAATTTGCGTCCCGGCAACGCCTTGATCGCCTCGCCGAGCGCGGGGTCGGCCGGCACCACGCTGTAGTCGATCGCGTGCGCCCTCTGTAGGAAGTCGTTCGGGTCGACTCCATGATGGATCATCAGTCCTTGCAGCGTCGTGCCGTGATCGCGGTAATATTCCTTCTGCAACTTCTTCGCTTCCGCCGGCTCGAGCGACAGGAGTTCGGCGACATAGGCCGTCATGTTGCGATCGATCTGCGCGAAGAGGTTGACGTGGTGCGGATAGAGCGTGTTGTCGAGATCGAAGACCCAGTCTGTGACATGGGCGAACTCGGCATGGGTCGGAAGGCGGTCGAGCTTTTTCATGGCCGGGTTATGACATGGCAGGCTTACGAAGGAAAATGGATTTATTTTATCTCGAGCCGCGCGCACCAATGGATTGTCCGTCGTGCGCGTGCTAGCTCGCGAAAATGGAAACCTGGGTTCTTATCACCGTCGCCGCGGCCTTCCTTCAGAATGTCCGCTCCGCCATGCAGAAACACCTGAAGGGCGTCATGGGCACCACCGGCGCGACCTTCGTGCGCTTCGGCTTCGGCCTGCCTTTCGCACTCTTCTACCTCGTCGTCCTTTGGCGTGGTGCCGGGCACCCCCTGCCGGTCCCGAATGGCACGTTCTTTCTCTGGGCAGTCATCGGCGGACTGGCGCAGATCGCTGCGACCTTCCTGCTCGTCCATCTCTTCTCGTTTCGCAACTTCGCCGTCGGCACGGCCTATTCTCGAACCGAACCGGCGCAGGCAGCGCTCTTCGGCCTGATCTTCCTGGGCGAGAAAGCGAGCCAGGGCACGCTGGTGGCGATCGCCATCTCGGTGGTCGGCGTCATGCTCATCTCCGTCGCCCGCACCACGCTCAGCCCGCGCTCTCTGCTAACCTCGGTTTTCAGTCGCACCGCCGGCATAGGCCTTGCGTCCGGCACGTTCTTCGGTCTCTCGGCGGTTTCCTACCGGTCCGCCTCGCTGGCGCTGGCTCCGAGCCTGCCGGCAACGGACTATGTGATGCAGGCGAGCTTCACCCTCGGCTTCGTCATCCTGCTGCAGACCGTCGTGATGCTTGCCTGGATCCTGGCCCGCCAGCCGGAGGAACTGCAACGCATAGGCGCTGCATGGCGGCCGGCGTTCGTCGTCGGCTTTGTCGGCGCCTCGGCATCCTTCGGCTGGTTCATGGCGATGACCTTGCAGCAGGCCGCGATCGTCAAGGTCGTGGCGCAGGTCGAGATGCTGTTCACCTTCGCCTCGTCCTTCTTTGTCTTTCGCGAATGGATCAACCGCCTCGAATTGCTCGGCTGCCTGCTGATCGTCACCGGCGTCGTGATGCTCATCGTTCTTTAGAGCGCCCGAAATAGACGCCCGAATTTCGGCGGACGAGTCGCCCGTCGAGTGTTACAACAGCGGCATGCTTTTCGATTTGCCGAACGACGACATCCTTTACGACGCACTTCTAGCCCGAAGCGTCGATTACGAAGGCCAGGCCTTCGTCTGCGTCAAGAGCACCGGGGTGTTCTGCCGCCTCTCCTGTCCTGCCCGCAAGCCGAAGCGGGAGAACACGCTGTTTTTCGACAACATCGCCGCCTGCATCGACTCCGGCTTCCGGCCTTGCGAGCGATGCCGCCCGCTCAACCAGCCGTCCGACAAGGAGCCGCTGGTCAACGACCTCCTGAAGCTCCTTGACCGCGCGCCGGACCGTCGCTGGACCGAGGACGATCTTGTCCGGCGCGGCTTCGATCCGTCGACCGTGCGTCGCGCCTTCAAACGGGCGCTTGGCATCACCTTTCTCGACCTCGCCCGCCAGCGGCGGATGGGCGAGGCCGCCCGTCACCTTTCGGCCGGCGCCAGCGTGATCGAGGCGCAGATGGATGCCGGTTATGACTCGCCGAGCGGTTTTCGCGCCGCCTTCGCGAAGCTGATCGGGGAGGCGCCCGCCATGTCGCAGGGCCGCCAATTGCTCTTTGCCGACACGATCGAAACGCCGCTCGGGCCAATGATTGCCGTCGCCGACAAGACGCATCTTCATTTGCTCGAATTCCACGACCGAAAAGCCCTGCCGACCGAAATGGAAAGCCTGAAGCGCAAGACGCGATCCGCCGTCGCGCCGGGCAGGACACCGCCGATCGACCAGATCGAGGACGAACTGAACGCTTACTTTGCCGGCGAATCGAGCGAATTCCTCACGCCCCTGGCGCTCGACGGCACCGCCTTCGAACGGCAGATCTGGGCGAAGCTTTTGAAAATACCGGTGGGCGAGACGCGGTCTTACAGCGATATTGCGCGGGAGGTCGCCACGCTGCAGGCGGTGCGTGCCGTAGCCAGGGCGAACGGCGCAAACCGTGTCGCAATCGTTATCCCTTGTCACCGTTGCGTCGGCTCGGACGGATCGCTGACTGGCTATGGCGGCGGTCTCTGGCGAAAGCAATGGCTGCTGCGCCACGAGGGCAAGATGAAACCCGTTGGATTGTTTGCGGAGGATGTCGGATGAATCAGCAGGAAAAGGCGCTTGCCTTTGGGGCCTTGCATCGCAAGGGCGACCCGGTCGTTCTGTACAATATCTGGGATGCCGGCAGCGCCCGCTGCGTGGCCGAGGCCGGCGCGAAGGCGCTTGCCACCGGAAGCTGGTCGGTGGCCGCCGCGCAGGGTTTTGGCGATGGGCAAAAGATACCGCTCGCGCTCCTGCTAGAAATTGTCCGGCTGATCGTCGGCGCCACGGACCTTCCGCTCTCAGTCGATTTCGAGGGCGCCTATTCCGAGGATGCGGCTCAGGGCGCGGCGAATGTTGCGCAACTGCTCGATGCCGGGGCTGTCGGCATCAATTTCGAGGACCAGGTAGTGGGCAAGGGCGGTCTCCATGCCGTCGACAAGCAGGTGTCGCGCATCCGGGCGATCCGCGAAATGGCGGAGCGTCGCGGCATAGCGCTCTTTATCAACGCCCGCACCGACCTCTTCCTCCAGGAAAGCGACACAACGCGCCACGCAGCTTTGCTCGATGAGGCGATTGCGCGCGCCAAGGCCTATGCGGAAGCCGGTGCCAGCGGCTTTTTCGCGCCGGGACTTGCGGATGCGGAGCTGGTAGGCAGGCTTTGCGCGGCGTCGCACTTGCCGGTGAACGTCATGATGAAGCCGGGCGCACCGGATCTCGCGACGCTCGCCGCGGCTGGTGTCGGCCGGGTCAGCTACGGGCCGTTTCCCTATCGCGCCATGATCGAGCGCCTGCGCAGCGAGGCGCAGAAAGTCTACGAGAGCGCCGCCACGTAACACGCGGCGCTCTCGCGCCAAATCACGGTACGATCAGCGTGCCGGCGCCGCGTTCGGTAAAGATCTCGAGCAGGACCGAATGGGCGGTCTTGCCGTTCAGAATGACCACGCCCTGCACACCGGCCTTGATGGCGTCGATGCAGGTCTCGACCTTCGGGATCATGCCGCCGGAAATCGTCCCGTCGGCGATCAGCGCGCGTGCCTGCGCCACCGACAGTTCCTTGATCAGCTCGCCCTGCTTGTTGAGTACGCCCGGCACGTCGGTCAGGAAGAGCAGGCGGGTGGCGTTCAGCGCACCGGCGATGGCGCCCGCAAAGGTATCGGCATTGATATTGTAGGTATGACCATCGCGCCCGGGCGCCACCGGCGCGATCACCGGAATCATTTCCGAGCGCGCCAGCAGATCGAGCAGGGTGCGGTCCACCTCGACCACGTCGCCGACGAAACCGAGATCGAGAACCCGCTCGATGTTGGAGTCCGGATCGCGAATGGTCTTCTTGGCCTTTTCGGCAAACACCATGTTGCCGTCCTTGCCGCAAAGGCCGATCGCCCACTCGCCGGTCTGGTTGATGAGAGCGACGATTTCCTTGTTGATCGAGCCGGCGAGCACCATCTCGACGATCTCGACGGTCTTCTCGTCGGTGACGCGCAACCCGCCTTCGAATTTCGATTCGATGCCCATCTTGGAGAGCATCGCGCCGATCTGCGGTCCGCCGCCGTGCACGACGATCGGGTTGACGCCGGACTGTTTCAGGAGTGCGATGTCGCTGGCGAACGCTCGCCCCAGTTCCGGATTGCCCATGGCATGGCCGCCATATTTGACGACGATCGTTTTGTTCTCGTAGCGCTGCATGTAGGGCAGTGCTTGGGTGAGCAGGCGTGCCTGGATTTCACTTTCTGATGCGGACATGACGGACCCTCGAAAAATATCGGCTGCTGTTTAGCGCAAGTTCCCAAAGGATGGAATGATCGGTGCGCAACATAAAGCCGTAATGACACTGCTGGTTCTGGCGGTCTCTCTATCCTATGGTGATGCTGTGGAGCCTTGAGCGGGATCAGGACAAGTGTGCGCGGTTTTCCGCCCACATCCCGCTCCCAACTTGATCCAAGAGGCGCAATCGCCATGGCCGATGAGGAGATCTCCGCGCTGCTCGGCCGCGTGGTCCTGAGAGACCGCGATGCCTTCGCGGCGCTCTATCGCCAGACGAGCCCGAAACTCTTCGGTGTCTGTCTCCGTATACTCAAGGATCGCAGCGAAGCGGAAGAGGCGCTACAGGAAATTTACGTCAAGGTCTGGCAGCGCGCCGACCGTTTCGCGACAGGCCAGGCAAGCCCCATCTCCTGGCTGACGGCAATCGCACGCAACCATGCAATCGATCTCATCCGGGCGCGAAAACCCGTCGCAAACGCGATTGACGAGGCCTATGATTTGGCTGATCCTGCTCCAGATCCGGAACGATCGGCAGCAGTCCGGTCGGAAGGCAGGCGGATCGACGCCTGCATGGAGGAGCTCGAGAAGGATCGCGCCGAGGCGGTGCGCCGAGCCTATGTCGACGGATTGAGCTACCAGGAACTGGCCGAGATGTTCGCGGTACCGCTCAATACGATGCGGACCTGGTTGAGACGCAGCCTCCTGAAACTGAGAGAGTGCATGGAGCGATGACAACGCAGAATCCCGAAAGCGGAGATTATCGGCGCGACGAGGTGATCGCCGGCGAATACGTGCTCGGCGTTCTGTCGGCGGAGGACCGCCTCAAGGTCGAGGCGCGCATGGCGTCGGACCGGAACTTCGCTGCCATGGTCGATCGCTGGCAGCACAATCTCGCCTCTTTCGACGATGCCTATGAAGCGGTTCGGCCGCCGGCCCACGTGTTTGCCGCTGTCGAGCGCAGCATCCTTCCGCCGTCGCCGGCGGCCGGGCCCCGGGTCGGATTCTGGAACTCGCTTCTTCTCTGGCGCAGCCTGACCGTCGCATCGCTCGCTGCCGCCGCAATCATGGGTGCGTCCATGGCTGGCCTCTTCAGCGAGCCGCAAGGCCAGCCGCTGGTGGCGGAACTCTCGGGCGAAGGCAATGCCATCAGTCTTGTGGCCCGCTTCGATAGAACGTCAGGGAGCCTGAAGCTGACGCCGGTGGCGGCGCGGCAGCCGGAGGAAAAATCTCTGGAACTCTGGCTGATCGAGGGCGACAATCCGGCAGTCTCGTTGGGCGTACTGCCACAGTCCGGCGAAGGTGAAATCCTGCTGCCGCCCGAGATGCGGACGAGATTCCGCGAGGGTTCGATCCTTGCTGTCAGTGTCGAGCCGCTCGGTGGTTCGCCGACCGGCGCACCGACCGGCGCGGTTGTTGCGCAGGGCACGACCCGCCATCTCTAAGGCCGGAACTCGCAACGATCCCAGAAAAGAAGACATCTTTTCAAATGGATAGGTGAAAGTAACATTGCCTGAAACTCTTTTTCCGCGCCTCCCGTTGCTTGTCATGTTCCTACTGCATGTTTCTTTAAATCGTCGCCGATTTAAGGGCAAAAACATGCAGCACTTCAAAGTGTTGCAGCGTTCTTTGTGCGTCTCATAAGACGCGCGGCGCTGTAGGTGGAACAGCAATCGCCCGAGCGGACACTTTCAAGGGTGGTCTCACTGGGCAAACGCAACAGGAAGGAAGAGAGATGTTCAAGTTTGTGATCCGTTCGGCTCTTGTCGCCTCCATGTTTACGACAGGTGCAGTCGTCGCCTACGCCGAGAACCCGATGGTCGGCGGCGCGCCGATGTATGCCGAGAAGAATATCATCGAAAATGCTATCAACTCGAAGGACCATACGACGCTGGTTGCGGCCGTGAAGGCTGCCGGTCTTGTCGAGACCCTTGAGGGCAAGGGGCCGTTCACCGTCTTCGCTCCGACGAACGAAGCCTTCGCGGCCCTGCCGGCAGGCACCGTCGACAAGCTCTTGAAGCCCGAAAACAAGGACAAGCTCACGACGGTGCTGACCTGCCATGTCGTAGCCGCCAATGCGATGTCGTCGGCGATCACCGAGATGATCAAGGATGACGGCGGCCAACATGACGTCAAGACGGTCGGCGGTTGCATCCTCAAGGCCAAGGCCGATGGCGGCAAGATCAGCCTGACCGACGAAACCGGCGGCACGGCCTGGGTGACCATCGCCGACGTGAAACAGTCGAACGGCGTCATCCATGTCATCAACAAGGTGCTGCTGCCGAAGGGATGATCCCTACAGCACCGTGCGTTCCTTCGGACTCACAGAGGTCGTTGTAACACTTTGAATCGCTGTATGTTTCATCTCAAAACGCCTCCGATTTTAAGGAAACATGCAGGCGGGCGGCGGGCATCGATCCGCCGCTCAAGCCGTTTGGTTTGCTGCTCTCACGGCGGTTTGATGGACTTTGTTTTGTCTCGATTCCATCGGACCGCTAATCTTCCAACAGCAATGGCAAAGGCTCTTGCCGGGGAGGTTCCCATGAAGAACCGTCGCAATTTCCTGATGGCGGGCGCCGCGCTCGCCGCATGGACGGTGGCCCGTGGCTTTGCGCCTCCCGCGCGTGCGGCCGGGGGCGAAACTTTCGAGATCGTGAAGACGGACGAGGAGTGGCGTGCGACCCTGACTGCGGAGCAATACGGCATTCTGCGGCAGGAGGATACGGAACAGCCCTTCACGAGCGCGCTCAACAACGAGAAGCGCAAGGGGATCTTCCGCTGTGCGGGGTGCGACCTGGCCCTCTATTCCTCCGAGGCGAAATATGACAGCGGCACCGGCTGGCCGAGCTTCTGGCAATCGCTTCCGAACGCAGTCGGCACACGCGAGGACAATTCCCTGTTCATGACAAGGATCGAATGCCACTGCCGCCGCTGCGGCGGGCATCTCGGCCACATTTTCGACGACGGACCCCCGCCGACCGGGAAGCGGCACTGCATCAACGGGCTGGCGCTGACATTTGCGCCGGCCGCCGCATGAGGGCCGGGTTTTGCCCCTGACCTTGACACTCCTCCCCGCACGTGGCGAGTCGGAGCCGGCGCAGCACATTCCTTCTCCCCATCGAAATGGGGAGAAGGTGGCCGGCCGGTTGAGGACCAGCCTACAGCGCCGCGCGTCTTTTCAGACGCGCAAAGGACGCTGTAGCACTTTGAATTGCTGCATGTCTTTGTCCTTTAATCGGCTACGATTAAAGGCGACATGCAGTAGAGCAATTCCAGGAAAAGGGTGTAACGGTTTTCCGTCCGGAATTGCGTAGTTTCAACGAGTTAGATCATTTCAGCGTTTCAATGAAACAATGAAAGGATCTACGACGCGGTGGCCTGCGGCGGAGATTGCACATCGGAGAGCGCAGCCTGCAGCCTCTGCTCCTGCTCGGGCGAGAGCGACGTTTTCAGCACGCGGCCGCGCAGCCCCGAAAACTCTGCGAGTACCCTTTCCGGTTGCACCTTGCGCACAAGAACAAAGAGTGCAGAGGAATTGTTCGGGATCGTATTGCCGAGCGACTTGATGAATTCGTCGTCGATACCGTAGTCGGCAAGCGATCCGGAGAGCGCCCCGGCGCCCGCGCCGAGTGCGCCGCCGATCGCGAAGCCCGCAAGTGGATTGAGGAAGAGCAGGCCGACGAGGCCGCCCCAGAGCGAACCCGAAAGAAGCCCTGAGGTCGCGCCGACGGCGGTGAGATTGAGGCTCTGCTTCAGGTGCACCTTGCCCTCGCCGTCGCGAACGACCACGACAGCGTCTTCAAGGTCGATCAGATATTCCTTCTTAAGGCTGTTCAGCTTCAAGAGAACCTTGTCGGCCTCTTCCGTCGAATCGAACCCTACGACAATCAAATCGGACATGTCTCTCTCCTGCATCTTGGCCCGCCGCAAAGAATGCGGCCGCTCGCAGAAATAGAGCACTTTGCGTGTCAGGGTAGTGACGAAGATCAAAGACTTTTGTCTTGAAGGATTCGTCTCAGCGGGCGACGGCGAGATCGATCGCTGCTCGCAGTTCTTCGATGCCGGCGCCCTTTTCCGAGGAGGTCGACAGCACCTCGGGAAAGGCGGCCGGGCGCTTCTTGATCTTCTCGATCGTTTCGGCGATCAACCGCGGCACGCCCGCCGCTTTGATCTTGTCCGTCTTGGTAAGCACGATCTGATAGGAAACGGCGGCCTTGTCGAGCAGCGCAAGGACCTCTTCGTCATTCTTCTTGATGCCGTGGCGGGCGTCGATCAGCACGTAGACGCGCTTCAGCGTGGAGCGGCCGCGCAGATAGTCGAAGACGAGCTTTGTCCACGCGTCGACGTGTTCCTTGGGCGCCTGCGCATAGCCGTAGCCCGGCATGTCGACGAGCGCCATCGGTGGCAGGTCGCCCGCCTCGCCGGAATAGCCATCCGGCACGAAATAGTTGAGCTCCTGGGTGCGACCCGGCGTGTTCGACGTGCGCGCGAGGCCTTTCTGTCCGACAAGGGCATTGATCAGCGACGACTTGCCGACATTCGAACGACCGGCAAAGGCGATCTCCAGCGGACCCTCCGGCGGCAGGAACTTCATGGCCGGAACGCCGCGGATGAAGATCCACGGGCGGCCGAAGGCGGAGGAATCGTTCTGGTTTTGCTTTTTCCCGGTCATCGCTCGATTTTTCCCGTTGCCCGGCCGGCTTCAAGGTTTTGCGCCGTCTTGTCAAGCGCGACCCGGATTTGCGCGAGCTTCGATGCGCAGCCGGCGTTGGCGCCAGAGTTCGACAGCGAGATAGGCAAAGAGGGCAAAGAGCACGATCGACCCGCCGATGATGGTATTGGTGCGGGGGATCTCGCCGTGAATGACCGCAACCCAAAGGGGCGCAAGAACGGTTTCCGCCGTCCCCAGCAAGGCCGCCAGCGCCGAGGGCAGAAGCCGCACGCCGGTGACGAAGAGCGCTAGACCGAGGCCAAAATTGAATGCCCCGAAGACGACCAGAATGCCGAGCTCGGAGGAGGTGACGGCAAAGTCCGAAGCCTGAGTTGCGGCGACCGTTGCGGCAATGAGCGTTCCGAGGCAGACAGCCGGCGTCATGCGGACATGGGCATAGCCGCGGGTGATGACCGTTGCGCAAGCGAGGGAGAGCGCAATCAGCAGGGCGAGCGCATCCCCGACCGGGGAGACGGCGCCGGTAATCGAATCCGAAACCATCACCAGCAGGCCGGCGATAACTGCGGCGATTGCCAGCCAGGTAAGTGGGGAGACGCCTTCGCGGAATACGACCCAGCCGATCAGGGCCGCGAGGAGCGGCACGCCCGCTTGAATGAGCATGATGTTGGCCACCGTCGTGTAGGCAAGTGCGAGCACGAAACTCATCGATGCTGTCGCGAAGCAGCAGCCGACGGCCACGCCGGGCCAGCCCATGTCGCGGAAGAGCCGCGTCATGTTCGAAGCGCCGTCACGAACCAGCATGAAGGCGAGGAGGAAAAGTGCGGCGAAGATCGACCGCCAGAAGACGATGACCCAACTGTCGGCGATGTCGAGGAAACGCACCAGTGTGCCGCCGAAGCTCCAGACGACCGCCGAGCCGACAACGAGCGCGATGCCGGCGGCACGGCCTTGTGCTGGCATGAAGGACTTCGGCAGGACGGTCGGCTGCGACATCATCGGAACCCGGATTGAAACCGGCAGACAATAGAGCGCTTGCCGGTTGCAGGCGCCGGTGTTCGCGACAGGCGGTTGTCGCAAAAGAAAAAGCCCCGGACCGATTGGTCCGAGGCTTTTGACGTGGACGACAACCGGCGGCTATTCCGCCGGTTTGGGTTTCTTCGCGAACAGCGATTTGAGGTTGTCGAAGAGCTCAATCTTCACACCCTGGCGCTTCATGATGATCGACTGCTGGATGATCGACAGCGTGTTGTTCCAGGCCCAGTAGATGACGAGGCCGGCCGGGAAGGACGCCAGCATGAAGGTGAAGACTACCGGCATCCAGGTGAACAGCATCGCCTGGGTCGGATCCGGCGGCGTCGGGTTCATCCGCATCTGCAGGAACATCGTGACGCCCATGACGAGCGGCCAGACGCCGAGGTGCAGGAAGGACGGAGCATCGAACGGAAGCAGGCCAAAGAGGTTGACGATCGTCGTCGGATCGGGAGCGGAGAGGTCCTGGATCCAGCCGAAGAACGGCGCATGGCGCATCTCGATGGTGATGTAGATCACCTTGTAGAGCGCGAAGAACACCGGGATCTGGATGAGAATCGGCCAGCAGCCCGCCAGCGGGTTGATCTTCTCGTCCTTGTAGAGTTGCATCATCGCCTGCTGCAGACCCATGCGGTCGTCGCCGAACTTCTTCTTCAGTTCCTCCATCTTCGGCTGGACCTTCTTCATGTTCGCCATCGACGCATATTGCTTGTTGGCGAGCGGGAAGAAGAGAAGCTTGACAACGATCGTGGTGATCAGGATCGCGATGCCGAAATTGCCGAACAGACGGAAGAAGAAATCCATCATTTTGAACATCGGCTTGGTGATGAAATAGAACCAGCCCCAGTCGATCAGCTTGTCAAAATTCGGGATCGAGTAGGCGACTTCGTAGTTGTCGACGACCGGAACTTCCTTCGCGCCGGCGAAAACCAGGTTCTTGACTTCCGCAGACTGGCCCGGTGCGATGGTGATCGCATCGCCCTTGTAGTCGCTCTGAAAGCGTGCACGACCGTCGGTGAAATGCGAGAAGCGCATTTCGAATGGGGTCGCCTGCGGCGGAACGATCGTCGCGGCCCAGTACTTGTCGGTGATGCCCAGCCAGCCGCCAGTCGCTTTGCCCGGTTCGACGGGCTGGTCGTCTTCGACCTTCGAGTAGCCGACTTCCTGCAGGCCTTCGTCGCCGGCCACGCCGATGAAGCCCTCATGCAGCACGTAGACGCTCGGCGTCGTCGGCTTGTTGAAGCGAGTGACGCGGCCGTAGGAAGACAGGGAGATCGGCGCCGACGTTTCGTTCTTGATGCTGTCGACGACCTGGAACATGTAACGATCGTCGACGGAGATCGTCCGGACGAAGGTGATGCCCTTGTCGTTGGTGTAGCTGAGGGTGACTGGCGTCGATGGCGTCAGCTTTTCGCCGCTTGAAAGTGTCCAGACGGTCTGCGGACCCGGTGCCGAACCGGTCGCATCGTTACCGATATAGCCGACCTCGGTGAAATAGCCGTCTGCCGTTTCCGCGGGGCTGAAGAGGGTGATGACGGCACTCTTCGGATCGACCGTCTCGTGGTACCCCTTGAGCCTCAAGTCGTCAAAGCGCGCGCCGGTCAGGTTGATGGATCCCGAAAGCGCCGGCGTATCGATCGCAACACGTGCAGACTTGGCGATCGCTTGGTCGCGGTTTTCGCCACCCGGAATGGCACCGCCGGCGGGCGCCTGGCCCGGCGTCGCCTGCGGCGTACCGCTCTGGGGCTGAGCCTGTTGCGTCTGCTGGGCCTGTTCCGTAGCGACGCGGTCCTTCTCGATCCTCGGGTTGACATAGAAGAATTGCCAAGCGACGAGGATCAGCACGGACAGTGCAATCGCGACGAAATAATTGCGGTTGTTTTCCATCATGGTTTCCTGGAACCGGCCGAGGGCCGCTTCGGTTTCGGCTTGTTTTCGATGCGATCGCAGAGCGCCCGGGTCAATGCGTCAAAGGGGGCATGCAGCAGATCGCGTCGGGCGACAATCACATAGTCGTGTCCGGGTTTCATTGCAAACCCGGCTGAAAGCCGCACTGCTTCTTTGAGGCGTCGGCGCATTCGGTTGCGCTCTACGGCATTGCCGTGCTTCTTGGTGACTGTGAAGCCGACGCGGGCATCACCTTCCAGATCCTTGCGGTCGAGCACTTCGAGCAGAAATAGTGGGCCTTTGCGGCTTTCTCCAGCTCTGACGGCCAAAAACTGCGGACGGCTTTTCAGCCGCCCGACAGTCGTCTTGTCTTTATCTGACGTCATATGCCCGGACATAGGTTTCGGGCAGGCTCGGCTTAGGCCGAGAGACGCTTGCGGCCACGAGCCCGGCGGGCTGCAAGGACCTTCTGGCCACCCTTGGTGGACATGCGTGCACGGAAGCCGTGACGGCGCTTGCGAACAAGCTTGGACGGTTGGTAGGTACGCTTCATTTATTTAAATACCGCGGTGTGCGGCCCTTCTTGAGTTTGCAAATTGCAAGAGCGTTTCACGTAACCGGGCACAGCTCCGCCTTGCGGGCAGGGTGGCTTGACCGGACGTGCGCGGCTTATAAGGACAAATGTCCGGCAAAGTCAATTCCCGACGGGCTTTGCGCTGCGCAGGTGGCGCGGATGGCCAGGCTCAGCCGCGCTCCTTCGAGATCGTGCATCCGGATCTGCAACGTCTTGATGCCGTGCCCCGCAACAACTCGACGGCCGGGCCGACAGCGCTTCATCAAACGGGCGGCGCGTAGGGCAGATCGGTGAACAAATGCCTAATCCGGCCTCCCTAGAAGTGGGTCGGAGCGGTGATGGTTTTCGTTAACCACGCGTAATTAAGCATTCCCTTTGTGGTGTGCAGCACACACCGTCTAGCGAGGGGACGGCGCCGGCGGCGTCGGGGGACAGGAATGAAAATTCGCGGAAAAATATATCTGATCGTCGGCATCATGAGTCTGCTTGCGATCGCCATCACCGGCATGTCGCTGCTGATCGTGTCGCAGTACAACGACAAGCTTCACCAATTCCAGAACGCATCCGACCGGGCGTTCAAGGGCGAGCGGCTCAACCGCCTGGTGACCGGCGTCGTCATGGAAGCGCGCGGCATTTACGCAGCCCCGACGATCGAAAAGGCAAAACCCTTCGCCGAAGGTCTCCTCAAGAACCTCGAAAAGATCGACGCACTGCTCGAAGAATGGCGCCCGCTGGTTCCCGCCGACAAACTCTCGTCCTTCGATGCGCTGGTGAAGCGCGCGGAAGAATTCAAGACCTTCCGCACCGAGACGGCCCGTCTCGGCCAACAGGTTTCGCCGCAGGCTGCCAACGAGCAGGGCAATAATGACGCCAATCGCGCCAATCGCAAGGCTTTCCAGGCCGAGATAGACGGGGTCGTGGACGCCAATCTCGAGTCGCTTGAGGCGACTACCGCTGAGATCGCAGCCTTTGAGCGCTCGATCATTCTCGTCGTGCTCGGCATTGCCGGCCTCGGCCTCGTCGCCGGAATTGGTACTGCCTTCTACATCGGTACCAACCAGCTCAGCCGCCCGATCCTCGACTTGACCGACGCCATGAAACAGCTTGCCGCAGGTGATCTCTCGGTCGAGGTGCCCTTCGCCGGCCGCAAGGACGAGATCGGCGATATGGCTGCCGCCGTCGGCATCTTCAAGCAGAACGGACTTGCGGTGCGTGAACTCAACGCTCAGGAAGCGGCGCTCAGGGAAAAGAGTGCGGATCTCCAGTCGAGCATCGGCATCGTCGTTTCGGCGGCCGCCGCGGGCGATTTCACCAGGCGCATCAGCAAGGACTATGGCAACGATGACCTCAACCGCTTTGCCGCGAGCGTCAACGAACTCGTCGGCAGCGTCGACAGCGGGATTTCCGAAACGCGGCGGGTCATCGCAAGCCTTGCCGCCGGCGACCTGACGCAAAGCATGAACGGCCAGTTCCAGGGTGCCTTCGCGGAGCTGCAGAAGAACGTCAACGACACGCTCACGACCCTGCAGAAAACCCTGCGCGAGGTGCGCACGACGACGGACTCGATCAACGGCAACGCATCCGAATTGCGCTCGGCAGCGGACGACCTGTCGAAGCGCACGGAGCAGCAGGCCGCTTCGCTCGAGGAAACCTCGGCCGCGCTCGATGAGATCACCGCCGCCGTCCGCAGCTCGACCGAGAGAGCGCAGGAAGCATCGGTCATGGTCACCGAGGCAAAGGAAAGCGCAACCGAGTCGGCTTCCGTGGTCCGTAACGCGGTCGAAGCGATGGGCCGCATCGAGCAGGCCTCGAACGAGATCGGCCAGATCACCAACGTGATCGATGAGATCGCCTTCCAGACCAATCTTCTGGCCCTGAATGCGGGTGTCGAGGCGGCGCGCGCGGGTGACGCCGGCAAGGGGTTCGCAGTGGTGGCCCAGGAGGTGCGCGAACTCGCTCAGCGCGCAGCCAGTGCCGCCAAGGATATCAAGGCGCTGATTTCGAAGTCGGGCGGCGAAGTCGCGACCGGCGTCAAGCTCGTCCAGGCGACCGGATCCGCGCTCGGCGAGATCGAAACGCGCGTCCTGAAGATCAACGACCATATCCATTCGATCGCGACGGCCGCGCGCGAGCAGTCGACAGGGCTTGCCGAGGTCAGCACGGCCGTCAATCAGATGGACCAGGTCACCCAGCGCAATGCCGCAATGGTCGAGGAGGCGAACGCCGCGACCCACAAACTGTCGGGCGAAACTGGGAACCTTGCCAACCTGATCGCCTACTTCAAGGTCGACCGCGATGCCGTCGGGGCAGTCGCGCCGGCAAGGGAAACAAGCCGTCCCGTTGCTTCGCCCGCCCGGCGTATGATGGGCAGCGTCGCTCGAGCCTTCGGCGGCAGTGCCGCCGCCGCGCGGGACGATTGGGAGGAATTCTGAGCCTAGCGCGTCTCGTCAAGGACGCCGACGTCACGAACTTTTCTCGCGGATGGTCTTAACGCTCTCCGCGAGAAAAAGTCTTTGGTGTATTTTGCTCCCGTCGCACCAGGGACGATGGTTCTTCTTTTCACAGCAACGTGAGTTGTCACGGCGAACCGTTCACGTTGACGTTTGACGGCGCGACCATTCGTTATTGGTTCCGGGTCCGGATTCCCTCTAACTCAGGGGTAGATCTCGCCGAAAGCAAGCCGCATGAACAATGGTGTCAGAAACGGGGTAGAAGGAGCAGCCCTGAACTCTTCGTCCGGGCGCAGTGACACAGAACGTGCGCCACGCCGTCCGTGGTGGCGGTTCGTGCCATTTGCTCTTCTCGTTGCCGGTGGGGCCGCCTGTTATGCGTTTGGCCTGCCGCACTATCTTTCGCTGACGGCACTTGTCCATCACCGCGAGGTCCTCAGCGCCTATGTCGATTCCTATCCGCTCCGAGCCGGTTCCGCATTCTTTGCGGTCTATGTTGCGGTGGTTGTCTTTTCGATCCCGGCTGCGTCGGTGCTGACCATATTTTCCGGGTTCCTGTTCGGCTGTCTTACGGGTGGAATTATCGCGATCGCCGCGGCGACACTGGGATCCTGCCTTCTGTTCCTTGCCGCGCGCGGGGTTCTCGGCGACCTCCTGCGCCCGCGTGCCGGGCACTTCCTTGAGCGACTGGCGGAAGGCTTCCGGCGCAATGCGTTCCTTTACCTTCTGATCTTGCGGCTGGCGCCGATCTTTCCCTTCTTCGTCGTCAATATCGCACCCGCTTTCTTCGACGTGCGGCTACGCACGTTTGCCATCGCAACGCTGATCGGCATCGTGCCGGGCACGCTCGCCTATGCCTGGGTCGGCCGCAGCCTCGACAACGTGATCGCTCGCTCGGCTGCGGCTGGCGGCGAGCTCACGATTTCGGATTTTGCGACGAGGGACATTTCGCTGGGGCTCGCGGCGCTGACGCTCATCGCGGCATTGCCTCTGGCGTTCAAGCTAATACAGTCGCGCCGCAAGACGGTCTGACGGAACGGAAGGCGGCGTGGCGAAGGTCCTCAATCCGGATATCTGTGTAATCGGTGGGGGTGCGGCCGGTCTGTCGGTGGCCGCCGGCGCTGCGGCCTTCGGCGTGCCGGTTGTCCTGGTCGAACGCGCCCGAATGGGTGGGGATTGCCTGAACTTTGGTTGCGTACCGTCAAAGACGTTGATCGCGGCTTCCAAACACGCGCAGGCGATCCGCGCTGCCGAGGAATTCGGCATCACCGCAGGCGAGCCGATCGTCGACTATGAACGGTTGCAGGCACGGGTTCATGCGGTCATCGGCGCCATCGCGCCGCACGATTCCGCCGAGCGCTTCGAGAGTCTTGGCGTGAAAGTCATCGCGGATACGGCACGGTTCGTCGACGACAGGACCGTTGCGGCCGGCGATCATCTTATCCGGGCGCGGCGCTTCGTGATCGCCACCGGCTCGTCGCCGGCTGTACCCGCAATTCCCGGGCTCGCCGAGACGCCGTATCTCACCAATGAGACGCTCTTCGATTTGAAGCGGCTGCCCGAACACCTCGTCATCGTCGGTGCCGGGCCTGTCGGGCTGGAAATGGCCCAGGCTCATCGCCGGCTCGGCGCGCGCGTTACGGTGATTGACAGCGGCAAAGCGCTTTCGAGCGGCGATCCGGAACTGGTGGCGATCGTTCTAGACGCGATCCGTGCCGAGGGTACCGTTCTTCACGAGGAAACCGCCATCCAGTCCGTGGAGCGGCACGCGGGCGGCGTGCGGCTGCATTGCAAAAACACGCAAGGACGTTTTTTTCTTGATGGCAGCGACCTGCTGCTGGCCGCCGGCCGTGCTCCCAATCACGTTTCTCTCGATCTTGATGCAGCAGGGATTCGGCACGACGTGAAGGGGATCGCCATTGGCACGGACCTTCGGACAAGCAATCGCCGCGTCTATGCAATCGGTGATGCCGCAGGTGGCCTGCAGTTCACCCATGTCGCGAATTATCATGCGCGCCTCGCGCTGCAACAGATCCTGTTTCGCCTGCCGGCGCGCGAAGACCGCGACATCATACCGCGGGTCACGTTTACCGATCCGGAATTGGCAGAGGTCGGTCTCGGCCAGGCGGACGCGCGGGAAAAGTTTGGGCGGGTCGACGTCGTCTGCTGGGACTTTTCCGCCAACGACCGCGCCCGCACCGACGGGCTCGGGCAGGGCCTCATCAAGATCACGGTCGGTCGGCGGGGACGGATCCTCGGTGCTGCGATTGCCGGCGCCGGTGCCGGAGAGATGATCAACGGCTTTGCTTTGGCCGTCGCCAATCGGCTGACGCTCAAACATTTCCGCGGCTATGTGGCGCCCTATCCGACCTTGTCCGAGATTGGAAAACAGGCATCGATCTCCTATTATGCCCCTGTGGCGCGAAATCCGCTCGTTCGGTCAGTAATCGGAATGCTGCGGTATTTCGGCTAGGTCACGATGAATTTTGGCTAACTCGGCCCAAATTCATAAACGTGATCGATTCTAATAGGTTAGAGCGGGATGTGGGCGGAGAACCGTGCACACTTTTCCTCATCCCGCTATACTGCATGATTCCTTAAATCGGAATCGATTTAAGGGCAAAATCATGCAGCAGTTCAAAGTGTTACAGCGACCTTAGCGCGTCCGATTGGACGCGCGGCGCTGTAAGTTGCAGGGAATGTTCTAGAGTTATGGTGGAAAAGGCGCGTTCGGCCAATGCGAGTGCGGTGCCCCGAGCGGCCGTGGGGTTTTTCCGCGGGCTCTCCGGCAAGCTGCTGCTTTTGACCGTGGCATTCATCATGCTGGCGGAAGTGCTGATCTTCGTGCCGTCGGTTGCCAATATGCGGATCCGCTGGCTTCAGGATCGGCTGAACACGGTGGCCGCAGCAGCCGTTGTGGTGGACGGACTGCAGAATGTCGAGCTTCCGCGGGCGGTGCAGCGCGACACGTTGATGGCGACCGGAACCAAGGCCATCGTCATTCGCCGCAAGGATGCGTCGCGGATGATCGCCACCGTCGACATGCCGCCGGCAATCGATGGTGAATACGATATCGCCAACTTTACCCCCGTCGGTGCGATACGCGACGCGTTCGACACGCTGCTTTTTGGCGGCAGCCGGATCGTGCGCGTCTATGGCCCGCTCGGCGAAACGGACGCGACCATCGAGCTGGTGATGAAGGATGCCGGCTTGCGCAAGGCGATGCTCGTCTATTCGCGCAATGTTTTCCTTCTGTCGATCGCGATTTCGTTAATCACGGGCGCGCTGATCTTCCTCGCAATCAATCGCATGCTGATCGTGCCGATCAGGCGGATGACGACGAGCATGCAGGAGTTTTCCAACGAGCCCTCCGACCCGGAGCGACTCCTCGTTCCGCCGGAAGGCAAGGATGAACTGGCGGTGGCCGGTCAACACCTTGCGAGCATGCAGCGCGACCTGCAGAAAACCTTGAAGCAACAGAAAAGCCTCGCCGAACTCGGCCTCGCGGTTTCGAAGATCAACCACGACATGCGCAACATTCTCTCGTCCGCGCAACTCATCTCCGATCGGCTTGCCGATGTCGATGATCCGGTGGTCAAACGCTTCGCGCCGACTTTGCTGCGGACGATAGACCGCGCCGTCGGCTATACGCAGGAGGTTCTCTCCTATGGGCGCACGGCCGAGGCAGCGCCGCACCGCCGCTTTGTTGCGCTGCGTCCGCTCGTCGAGGATGTCGCCGAACTCCTCGCTATCGATCGCCAGAGCGGCATCGATTTCGAAATCCAGGTACGAGACGACGTCGTGGTCGACGCCGACAGCGAGCAGCTTTTCCGTGTCGTCCACAACATCTGCCGCAACGCCGTCCAGGCGTTGACGAATCACGAGCCGGAGGACGGCCGCGCCAGGTCGATCGCCGTTTCGGCTATGCGAACCGGAAGCGTGGTTACGATTTCCATCGACGACACGGGGCCCGGCATGCCGGCCAAGGCGCGCGAAAACCTGTTTACTGCCTTCCGAGGTTCGGCGCGCTCCGGCGGCACCGGCCTCGGGCTCGCCATCGCCCGCGAACTTGTGCTCGCTCATGGCGGGACGATCGCCCTCGTTGAAAAGCCGACGCCTGGCACGCTCTTCCGCATCGAACTGCCGGATCGCCCGGTGCCGCTGGACGCTTTCCGCTCGAAGGCGCGGCCCTGATATCCATCCTCGAGCCACCGCCGTTCTTATCGCCGGGCTTCGGATTGCTCTCTGCGGAGCCTTATCCACCTGTCGTCGCAAAAATGAAATTTTTTGCCGAAAGGCGCTTGCAATCGCTGAAAGGACCCAGTAGAGGATCGCCACGCAAGCGGTTCTCACCGCTTCAGGCAAGCACCCGTAGCTCAGCTGGATAGAGCACCAGACTACGAATCTGGGGGTCAGGAGTTCGAATCTCTTCGGGTGCGCCATTTTCCCTGGATTGTCGGTTTGTAGTTGTTTCCCTGGCGTGAGTGCAGAGCTGGAAACAGTGATTCCCTTGCGAATGACATGCAGGATCAAGAGCCATGATCACCCTTGATGAATGTCTTCACAGTTGAGCCTGCCAACCAGCAGAGGGTCGTCGACCTGATTGTTCGCGCGACAGACGAATTCGTGAGCAAGGCGCCGGGGTTCATCTCCTCAACGCTCCACCGCAGCTTCGATGGCACGAAGGTGGCGATGTATGCACAGTGGGAAAGCGCGGAGCACTATGAGGCGATGGGGCGCGATCCCGGGCCACTGCCTCTGTTCGGGGAGGTGCTCACCTTGGCCAAGTTTGAACCCGGCATGTACGAGATCGTCCGGACGTTCCCGCCTGCGACCGAATAGCCCGCAGCGTTGGCCGGATATCCGTCCTGCGGCGGGAAACTTCATCGTTTCTCGCCGATGACGATCAAATATTCCCGCCTGATGTGGAGTCCGGCCTCGACCTGATAGTGCGCGTGATAGGCATCGACATCGCGCTTCAGCGCGGCGCGTTCATCTTCATTCAAGCCTTCGTAAAGCGTCCGCAACGGCCCGAAGCCGCGCAAGTACCAGTTCCAGATCGCGTCGACGCTTTCGTGGTAGGCGTTGTTGGTGCCGTGCTCGAACGTGAGTTTGAATTCCCGCCCGAGCAGGTCTTCGAGATGGGCCGGATCGCCCCACGATAGCGATGATTCCTTCGGCGGCGGCGCCTTCGTGTGAGCGCTGATTACAGCGAAGAGGCGGGCAACGGCGCCCGTCGGGGCCCAAGTGGACATGCAGAGCCGTCCGCCTTTGCCGCAGATCCGCGCCAGTTCGCCGGCGGCGCGGCGGTGGTTCCCGGCGAAGATCACCCCGAAGGTCGAAAGTATCTTGTCGAAGCTTTCGTCCGGGAAGGGTAGGTTCTCGGCATCGGCGACGCGGTAATTGATCGGCGGCTCGACGCCGGTCGAAAGCCGGCGGGCAGCGTCGATCAGATCGGCCGATATGTCGATCGCCGTGACGTTTGCGCCGAAACGCGCGGCATTGCGTGCGCTCCAGCCGGTGCCGGTCGCGACGTCGAGCACTTTGTCGCCGGGCTTTGGGCTCAATCGCTGGGCGGCGTGCGCCAGCGCGTCCGAGATGGCGAAGCTGACAAGGTCGTAGTGTCTGCCGCCTGCTCCCCAGATGGCTGCCTGATCGCGGTTGTGTTCCTGGATTCCGTCGCTGAGATGTTCCGACATGAAACCCTCCCTCGGCTCTTGAGAGCGCCATTTCACCACTTGGAAGGCCTGGTGGCTACTTCACAATCTGTAGTGGGATCGCGATGCTGCCGGGTGTAAACTGCGCGCCGAAAGGAAGTGATCGCGATGAGGAGCTACAATCAGTTCTGCCCGATCGCCAAGGCCGCCGAGATCTTTTGCGAGCGATGGACGGCTTTGATCCTGCGAGACCTCGCGTTTGGCGCCACCCGCTTTTCCGATCTGCAGCGCGGCGTGCCCCTGGCTTCGCCGACGCTTCTGTCGTCGCGGCTGAAGAAACTTGAGGCGGAGGGCATCATCGTCCGGTCCGTATCCGACGACGGGCGCGGCCCGACCTATCGGCTGACGCATGCCGGCCAGGAGTTCGTCCCGATCATCATGGCGCTCGGACAATGGGGCCAGCGATGGTCGCGCAGGACCTTGGCGGAGCACGAGATCGATCTCGGCCTGCTGCTCTGGGCGCTTCAAAAGGGCGCGCACCCTGAACTGTTCGGCACCGAACGCGTCGTCATACAATTCGAGCTCACGGACCAGGTCGAGAAGAAGCGCCACTGGTGGTTCCTCAATCAAGACGGCACCTGCGAACTCTGCCTGAAGCCGCCCGACCGCGACGCGCAGCTCTACGTCATCGTCTCTCTATTGGACCTGACACGAATTTGGCGTGGTGACCTGCCGTTTGCTTCGGCGCTCCACCACGGGGCGATAGAGGTGGACGGCAGCGGGCGGCTTCGCAAGCTGTTTCCGCTATGGCTCGGCGTCAGCCCGCTGGCGCATATCCGGTCGGAACGCCGGGAGCGCGTCGGCTAGAGCGCCGTGCGTTCAAATGAACGCACAAAGGACGCCCTAGCACTTTGATTCTAGAGCATCTTATCCGCCTTCAGTGATGCCACTTGAAAGCGGGATGCTCTGGATCACGATGATTGGAGCGGCGATGCGGAAAGCCGTGGGCGGCAACGCATCTTACTGGGCGTCGAGCTCCACGTCTCCGTCGAAATCGAAAACCGCTCGAACGCTGAAGACGTGAGCGGTTTGCTCGTCGGCATCGCGTGCAAAGGTGTAAGCGGCGGCGAGCTTCCACCCCGACCGATCGAATGGCATGCCTTCGCCATGCTCATCATCGGGCTCGTAGATGACCTCAAGATCAGCCAGATGCTCGTGTGTGTCCGGCCCGCCGTCGACGAGGTTCAACTGCCGGGTATAGCTCGCGACGTAAGTCAGCGGCTCCAGCTCAAGCGCAGCGGAGCCCGTGAGGACCAGTGCGTCGTCCGGACGGCTGTTGAAATGCCGTAGGTAGGCCGCTTCCCCGAGCAGTCTCAGCGTCATCTCGTTCAGCTGCAGGCTTGCCGTCGAGGATGCCAGGTAGGCCACTTCGTCTCCTGGTGTGAGCCCGTCTTCCAGGTCCTCGCCGCTGGGTTCTCCGGCCTTCTGGTACCGGAAAGCCAGCCTGTAGCCGAAATCGCCGTCCATATAGCAATCGACCGGCTCCGCCCCTCTGCAGCCGTCAAGGACAAGCGAGAGCGAGGACAGGCCATCGGTGTTACCGGCGCCGCCATCCGAAAGTCGCGTCCGCCCCCGTGTGGTAAACAGGGAATCGCTGAAGATCGATCGGTCGGTCGTGAACGCCGTTGCGGCCAGGGCCTGGTCCATCCCGAGACCGTCGAAGTCGAATACGACCTGGGCGCCGACGCGCTCGTCCGCGTCGAAATCCGAGACAAGGTCCGTGGCGTTGATTCCGGGCGCGACTTCGCTGGCAAGGCTGAAGATTGTATCGAACTTTCCCGCCCTGATGGTCGCCGGGCCCGCTTCGATGCCGGTGTAGAGTTCGGCCAGATAGGTCCCGATCCCTTCAAAAGTCGCGTTTTCGCCCGGCTGTGGCTCGACAACCGGCTCGGTGATGATGGACGTGGCGAACCGCAGATAGTCGGTCGGCGCGAAGAACAGGTCGACTGTAAGTGTCGGCTGCAATTCGTCGGATCTCAAAAGCGAGGGGTCGGCGGCAAGTAACCAGTCGTTCTGGAGCTCCGCAGAAACTTCGTACCCCGCACAGGGCGCGGTGCAACCTTCGACGAGCCCCGGCACGGCGTCCTCGGCCAATGCTGTGATTGGGAGCGCCAACAACAGCGCGCCTGCGCGAGCGAAGGCGAGAAGGCGCATACCGACCCCTGTCAGCACGGCGCGCCGAGCGCATCCCGGGCAGGGGCGGGATCAGGGCGGCGGCCAACGGACCTGCTGTCGCACCCTGCCGAAGACTTGGAAATCCGCATGGCCGTTATCCTGTTCACGCCGGGAAACGACCATAGCCGATGATTTGACTGCTACCAAGGATGAACCGGTTCCTTGAGGCGCGGCGAGCCGGTCGGCGGCATTGCAGGCGGCAGGCGGCTGCAGCCCAGGATCGGCGACCCATCTCACATCCGTGAGATGGGTCGTTCAGCTCGTTGAACAGTCAAGGCTTTTTCCACGCTACGCCTGCCGGATTCCCGTGTGGCGGTCGCCATTGCATGCTCGGCTCGCGGAGCCGCAGGCTGGGGCGCGGCCGCGATCACCTCGGAGGATATGCTATGGCCATTTTACCCGATTTCGGTGCGGCGAGCTTCATTCCCGGAGCGCCGATCGACAACCCCTACCTCCCGCTAATCCCCGGTCACGTCTTGAGTTACAGCGGCGATGAGACCGATCCCGATACCGGAGAGGTCACGACGGAGCGCAACGACGTCTTTACTACCTCTGCGACATTCGATGTCCGTGGAGTCAGCACGTCGGTGATCCGCGACACAGTCTACGAGGACGACGTGATTCTTGAGGACACCTTCGATTGGTATGCCCAGGATACTGCCGGCAATGTCTGGTACTTCGGCGAGACCGTCGTCAATTACGAGTACGACGACGACGGCAGTTTCATCGGCGTCAATCATGACGGCCAGTGGTCGGCCGATGATCCCGGCAACCAGCCGGGCTGGGCCATGAAGGCGACCCCGGAATTCGGTACGGCCTATTATCAAGAATTCGCGCCGGGCATCGCGGAGGACGAAAGTATCCTCGCGGAGATCGGGCTCAGCATGAAGACGCTCTTGGGGAAATTCGAGGACGTGATCAAAACGATCGACAGTTCCGCCCTGTCCACCGGCGCCGAGTTCAAATATTACGCACCCGGCGTGGGCGAAATCGCCGAGCTTGAGTTGGCGCCCGACGGCAGTATCACGTCGAAAGCCGATCTTTACCGACAAGGCGTGGTCGGCGTCCCGGATGACGATACGGACGACGTCACGCCTGCTTTGGCTTCGCTTCACGAAGGAAAGGAGGTAAAGGATCTCCCCGACGTACGTGACCTTGATTTGGCGAACTTCACCGGGACCGGGACGACGAAGCAGGTGACGGTGCTCGGCGGCTCCACCGACAGCGCAGATGCGCTCGGCGCCTATTTCGTCGACGCGGCGACCGGAGCCACAAGCGAAGCGAGCATACTCGTGGCGGATCTATCGAGTGCCTCAAACGGTGACTCGGTGGCTGTCGACGTTCCGGAAGGCCAGACCCTGTGCCTGTTCCTGGTGCGCGGCGTCGACGAGACCGGCGTCGATGTGGAGCAGTATGCCGATGGCGGGCTGCATCTTCAAAACCTGCTGACCGGCGCGCCGGCGAGCATCAGGGACCTCTTTGCCCCCACCGTCATGGACGATGCCGGCAACATCCTGCCGATCCAGCCCTTGAGCGCGCTCGGGGCCGATGACGGTACAAATCTGCTGAACCCTGCCGGCAGCATGCAGGCGATCGGGCTCTCCTCGAAGGTACCGGGCACGGCCGGGATCGACATCATCGGCTTCGAAGACCGATTGAACACCAGTCCCGACTATGACGGCGATTTCAACGACGCGATCGTCGCGGTCAGCGACGCGCCGATCGCGTCCGAGACGCTCGGCCAGCTCATTCGCGAAGCCGGAGGCGCAAAGCCCGGAGCAGCAGGCGGCGCTCAATCGGTCAGCGCTAGCACAAATGACCTCCCAGCCGGCGATCAGGCTACGGATCAGGCTGGAGACCAGGTCGGAGATTGGCTGACCGGTGACACTTTCCAGTTCGCCGACACGGCACCGTATGAGAAGCGGACCGCCGATTCCGACTTCGGATGGGGGCATTTGGTCGTGGCCGGGGATTGGGCCTTTTCTTGCGGAGAACGCGTCCACGATGATTGGCTCGGCGATTGGGTCGTCGCGGGCGACGTCGATGCCGCAGCTCCCGGCGCCGCCTCGCTGAGTGCCGATGGTTTCTTCTTTGCCTGAGCGGCATTTTGCGCCCGTCTGTTGCGGAACCCGGCTCGCGGGCGCAAAATCTCGATGGCACAGCAAGTTTGCGGGATGCCGCCGTAATGTGAGCTGGGGAGACGAACCATGGATTGGACCAGGGGACGTGGCCGGCAGATCCTTATCGCAGGTGCGGTATCGGCATTCGCACTGTTGCTCGGCCTTGAGTTCGTGAAAGAGGAGGAGGAACTAACAATCGCAGAACTGCTGACGGAGGCGGTGAGCATCGCGCTTCTCGTCGGATGCTCTGCCTGCGTGGCACTGCTTTCTTCGCGCCTTCGCGAACAGGAAGCAGGCAACCTCGATCTGCGCGACAAGGTCGCGCGTATACGTGAAAGCAACGCCCAATGGCGCGCCGACCTGGCCGACCATTTTCAGGAACTCGGCGCCGCCATCCAGCGCCAGTTCGCCGCCTGGGGCTGCACCCAGGCGGAGCAGGAGGTCGGCTTGCTGCTGCTCAAGGGCTTCAGCCACAAGGAGATCGCGCGGATCCGGGGCGCAAGCGAAGCGACAATTCGCCAGCAGGCGACCTCGGTTTACCACAAGGCCGAGCTCTCGGGCCGCGCCGCGCTCTCCGCCTATTTCCTGGAGGAGTTGCTGATGCCACCGGGGCCGACATCTGCGTCTCCCGCCCATGGCGACGGCTTTGCTCGTCCGGAAATTTCGAATGCCGCTGGCCGCACCAGCCCGGGCTGAACGCGGCACCGCGCGCCCTCGCGGCGGTCTCATGATGATCGGCTACCGTAGTCCCTCAGCGCTCGGGCTCTCGATGGCGTTCATCGCCCCATCAACGCCGGTATCGATTTGCAATCGCCTCGCAATTTCAATGGTCTACCAGACAAAGGGAATCAGGCGATGGCGAACGCGCGCCGCATAGGCGTCATATCCGGCAAGGCCAGTCCGCAGCGCCTTTTCCTCAATGCCGATGCGAACAGCGAGCAGCAGTGCGAACAGAACCACCGCCACGAGCCCCCACCATGAGCCGAGGAGCAGCGACGTTCCCGCAAGGTAGAGGAGGCCGCCGGCATAGAGGGGATGGCGAACGTAGCGGTAGGGCCCGGCGGTGACCACCCTTTGTCCCCGTTCCCTCTGGACCTTGACGACCGGCGCCGCGAAGCTGTTTTCCCGGAATGTCCAATAATTCAGCCAGATGGAAAGCAGGAGGATCAACGCGCCGACGCCCTGTACCCATTGCGGCACCGACGACCAGCCGAACCGCACCGCATCGAGCGCCATGAACGCGAAGGAGCCGAACAGGAACAGAAAGATGATCGTGAGCAGCACTTTGTCCGCGAAAGGTTGGCCTTTCTGAATCGGCGCCGACAGCCGTTCCTTGAGAAGTGCCGGATCATGCCGCGCGAGCGATAGTCCGGCGATCAGGGAGACCGCCAGCATCAACGCGACGTAAACCCACCCGGCCGGCCAGGCGACGGTTCCGGCGGATGCAAAGAGCACAGCTCCGATGATTGCCAACCAGATGACGGTTTGCACGATCAGTCTGACGATCATGGGCACGCTCCAGGTGGTCGGGGACGCCCACAGCGCCGCGCGTCCAACCAGACGCGCTAAGCTCGCTGCGGCAGCGTTTCAGGTAGCGCAGCCGCTCGCAACCGCAACCCTCCATTGTGCGACCTGCACAGTGGAGGGACTTTTCCATCGACACTCGTTCTCGACAAGTTCGAAATCTGCCATGCGACGGGCCCAAACGCGGCCGCGATGGCAGCTCGCCCTCACGCTGTCGTGTGCAGTCGCTCCTTAACAACCCTTTGCTCGATCCCCATATAGATTGGAGTGCTTCCCGACACCCATCCGCCGGGAAGGAGGGTTTTATGTATCGCTACATGATGAAGGAACTCATGGTCGTCATCGTCGGGCTGGCTGTCTTCTCGACGTTGATCCTGCTTTTCCTTCTGTAGATATGGTGAAGACCCCGGCGTCAGCCTTTGCCGAGCTTTTCAAGCGTTCTCGGATCCCTTTCCCCGTCGAAATAGCGGTCGAGCGCCCTTGCGAAGACGCCGACCGTCGGCGCGGCCCTTTCGAACAGCGTCATGGATGAGCGAAACTTGAGGTCGTCCGGCCGCCCGAAAATCTCGAGCGCGGATCGGCCCTGAACGGCATTGACCGCCGCCGTGCATTCGAGAATGCGGTGGCCAAGGAGCGGATGTCGCAGATAGGCACGCGTCTCGTCCAGGTTCGCAAGCGCATAATATTGTGCCGTCGGTGAATGGCCGAGGCCCTCGATCTGCGGAAAGATGAACCACATCCAATGGGTTCGCTTGGCGCCGGCGGTGAGTTCCGCGAGCGCGGCGCGATACGTGCTTTCCTGCGCTTTTACGAAGCGCTCAAGATCGAAGGCCTCTTGCATCGCTGCCTTCCTTCCGACACCCCCGCGAAGCGCCGGTCACCCTACCATCTGTGATGAACATGAACCTTGATCAGCCGCTCGTAAAGCGCGGCGATCGCGGCCATGGTCGTATCGTCCAGTGCCGGGAGCGCGCTTGCTGCGGCGTTCGACTGCGCCTGCGCCTCGTTGCGGGCGCCCGGGATCACGACCGAAACGGCCGCCTGCTCCAGGATCCAGCGAAGCGCGAACTGGGCCATCGGCACGTTGGACGGCACCAGCGCGCGCAACTTTTCCACCGCTTCGAGCGCCACGTCGAAAGGCACGCCGGCGAAGGTTTCACCGACATCGAAGGCTTCGCCGTGGCGGTTGAAATTGCGGTGGTCGTCAGCCGCGAAAACCGTATCCTTGCCGATCTTGCCCGTAAGCAGGCCGGAGGCGAGGGGAACGCGCACGATGACACCGACATTTTTCTTCCGTGCCTCGGTGAAGAACAATTCCTGCGGGCGCTGGCGGAAGATGTTGTAGATGATCTGAACCGTCGCGACGCACGGATATTCAATCGCCTTCAGCGCCTCCTCGACCTTTTCGACCGAGACACCGTAGTGGCGGATCTTGCCCTTGGCGACCAGCCGATCGAGCGCCTCGAAGACATCCGGATGATAATAGACCTCCGTCGGCGGGCAGTGGAGCTGCACCAGATCGAGCGCATCGACGCCGAGATTCTTCAGGCTGCGGTCAATGAATGCCTCGATATTGGCGGCCGTATAGCCGTGGGCGACATGCGGATTGAGCCGTCGGCCGGCCTTGGTGGCAACGAACGGCTTTTGTCCGCCGCGTTCCTTCAGCACTGCCGCAATGATCTTTTCCGAACGCCCGTCGCCATAGACGTCTGCCGTGTCGATGAAGGTGACGCCGCTGTCGAGCGCGGCGTGAAGCGCGCGCTTGCCGTCCTCTTCGCTGACGTCGCCCCAAGCGCCGCCGATCTGCCAGGCGCCAAAGCCGATTTCCGAAATCGCTGCGCCCGTTCGTCCCAAAACTCTCGTTTTCATTTCGATGTCCTCGTCCTGTTCTGCGTCGGCGTGATTTCTATGATGATTGCGGCGCGTTCGGAAGCTCAGTCTTCGAGCGAGGCGAACGCCTTGCCGCGACTGAGATCGGTAACGAGGACGAGGATCTCCGCCGCGATGTCCTTGCGCATCTCGGCCGTCAGGACCGCCCCTGTATCCGTGAATGTTTCTCCCACGACGGCTACGCCACGGGCCGCCAGCCGCGCCTTGATCAGGGCAAGATCGGCAAAGTCGCAGGCGATCGTGGCGCGCTGCGTGTCGACGAGTTCCACCTTTTCGGCTGCCCTCAGGCAGAGTGCCGCAGTGCCGCCATAGGCGCGGATCAGCCCGCCGCTTCCAAGCAGGACGCCGCCGAACCACCGGGTGACGACGACCGCGACGCGATCGAGCGATTGGCCGTCGATCGCCGCAAGGATAGGCTTGCCCGCCGTGCCGCTGGGCTCCCCATCGTCGCTGAACCGATAGGTCTGGCCGATGCGCCAGGCCCAGCAATTGTGATTGGCGGTCGAGTCGGAATGCGCTGCCAGAAAGGCCTTTGCCGATTGCTCGTCCTCGATCGCGCCGGCGATCGCCAGGAACCGGCTTTTCTTGATTTCCTGTGTCGAGGTCTCGATGCGCTGGAGCGTGAACATCCGCTGCTTCCGTTTTTCAGGCGGTGATAGCGGATTGGTAATGCTTCGTCATCTGTCATGGCCCCTCATCCGCCTGCCGGCACCTTCTCCTCGCAGGCGGGGAGAAGGGGCTTGCGGCACCGCCTCGTTCCTCACAAAGGGCTTGCGGCACCGCCTCGTTCCTCACAAAGGTGGTACGAATGATGCGTCGGCGTGAGGCACGTTCCCTCTCCCCGCGAGCGGGGAGAGGGCTAGGGTGAGGGGCAAATCGATGCTCCTTAGCCGATCGCCATCAGGCTGGCGTTGCCGCCGGCGGCGGCAGTGTTGATGGAGGTCGAAACCTCTTCCAGGAGCCAGTTGAGGCAATAGGCGTCGGGGTTGCGAGCGATCTCTTCTTTCGAAGCAGCCTGGACGAGCACCAGCGGACCGGGCAGCGCCGCGATCGCCTTGTTGACGACGCGGATGCGTTCGGCGTCGCCCTCGACGAGGGCGCCGGCGAAGGGGCCGTCCGCGGCCCAGTCCTTCGACCAGGAGACGCGCAACGCGACGCCATGCGGAAGGTCCTTGAGCGAAGGCTGCAAGCCGGAGGCGGCGTCGATGACGACGCTGTTGCCGGTCGCCAGCGCTGCGGCGAGCTGGTGGTAGAGACCCGTCTCGGTCTGCGGCACGAGCAGGACCCGGCCGCGCGGGTGGAGTGCGTAAAGATTGCGCTCACCGACCGGACCCGGCAGCTCCAGCGCGAGCCCGAGTGCCGAGGTGCTGCCGGCGTTGCGCGCTGCGTCCGCTTCGGTCTTTGCGTCACGGCCATCGAGCCACTTGGCGAAGTCGAGGAGGGCAGGGTCCGTATGAATGGAGCTGTGCTGTGGCGGCACTGGCGCGGTCGTTACCAGCCGGCCGAGATAGAGCGGGCCGCCCGCCTTCGGACCGGTGCCGGAAAGGCCGCGTCCGCCGAAGGGTTGCACACCGACGACGGCGCCGATGATATTGCGGTTGACGTAGAGATTGCCGGCCTTCACGCGGCTCGTCACATGCGCGATCGTTTCGTCGAGGCGCGTGTGGAGGCCGAAGGTCAGGCCATAGCCGGTGGCGTTGATGTCATCGACCAGCCGGTCGAGATCCTCGCGGCGGTACCGGATGACGTGCAGCACCGGCCCGAATACCTCACGCTTGAGATCGGAGAGTTTCTGAAGCTCGATGATCGTCGGCGGCACGAAGGTGCCCTGATCCGTCTCGGCGGCAAGACCGATCTGCTCCACCTTGCGGCCGAGCCCGCGCATCGCGTCGATGTGCTTTTCGATGATGCCTTTCGCCTCGGCGGTGATGACCGGACCGACATCGACGGAAAGCCGGTCGGTGCGGCCGATGTTGAGTTCGTGCAGCGCACCCTTCAGCATGGCAAGCGTGCGATCGGCGACGTCCTCCTGCAGGCAGAGCACGCGCAGTGCCGAGCAGCGCTGGCCGGCGCTGTCGAAGGCCGATGCGATCACGTCGCCGACCACCTGTTCGGCAAGCGCCGAGGAATCGACGATCAACGCGTTCTGCCCGCCGGTCTCGGCGATCAGCGGGATCGGTCGTCCGGCAGGCGAAAGCCGGTCGGAAAGTTGCGCCTGAATGAGCCGCGCGACCTCCGTCGAGCCGGTGAACATCACTCCGGCGATCTCCGAGGCGGCGACCAGCACCGCGCCGACGCGGCCGTCGCCGGGCAGGAGCTGCAGCACGTTGGCCGGAATGCCCGCCTCGTGCAGGAGGCGCACGCCTTCGGCCGCGATCAGCGGCGTTTCCTCAGCGGGCTTGGCAAGCACCGGATTGCCCGCGACGAGCGCAGCGGCGATCTGGCCGGTGAAGATTGCCAGCGGGAAGTTCCAGGGGCTGATGCAGACGATCGGGCCGAGAGGCCTGTGGGCCGGGCCGAGCGTGCGGCGCGTCTGTTCGGCGTAGTAGCGCAGGAAGTCGATTGCCTCGCGCACTTCGGCGATCGCGTTCGGCAGCGACTTGCCGGCCTCGCGGGCGATAAGTCCGAGCAGCGTCGGCATGCGCGCCTGCATCAGGTCGGCCGCGCGGTCGAGGCAGGCGGCCCGTTCCGCTGGAGCAACGGCGGCCCACGCTTCGGCAGCCTCGAGCGCAAGGCGGGCCGCGCGCTTGGCGTCCTCGTCCGACGTTTCCGTCACCGAGCCGACGATATCACGGTGGTCGCCGGGATTGACGACCGGGCGGGTTTCGCCCGAGGCCGCGCCGGTCGCAAGCTGCGGAACGGAGGTCCAGGCAGTCGCGGCGCTTGCCTTCAATGCTTCCGTCAGCAATGCGAGACTGTCTTCATTCGAGAGATCGAGGCCGGCGGAATTGGTGCGGGCCTCGCCAAAGAGCTTGGCCGGAAAGGCGATCTGATCGTGCTTCGCGCCGACCACCGGCATGGAGCGGACGATGTCGACCGGATCGGCGGTGAGCTCGTCGACGGAGACCTTCGGGTCGGCGATACGGTTGACGAAGGAGGAGTTCGCGCCGTTTTCGAGCAGGCGGCGGACGAGGTAGGCGAGCAGCGTCTCATGCGTGCCGACCGGCGCATAGATGCGGCATGGACGGTCGAGATTGTTGCGGCCGACGACCTCGTCGTAAAGCGGCTCGCCCATGCCGTGCAGGCACTGGAACTCGTATTTGCCGACCTGAAAATCCTTGCCGGCCATATGGTAGATGGTGGCAAGCGTCTGCGCGTTGTGGGTGGCAAACTGCGGGAAGATAACGTCCGTCGCCGAAAGCAGCTTGCGGGCGCAGGCGACATAGGAAACGTCGGTATAGATCTTGCGGGTAAAGACAGGGAAATCCTCAAGCCCGTCGAGCTGGGCGCGCTTGATCTCGGCATCCCAATAGGCGCCCTTGACGAGGCGCACCATGATGCGCCGGCCCGACCGGCGCGCGAGATCGATGATGAAATCCAGAACGAACGGGCAGCGCTTGCCGTAGGCCTGCACGACGAAGCCCATGCCGTTCCAGCCGGACAGATCCGCATCAAGGCAAAGGTCTTCGAGAAGATCGAGCGACAGCTCCAGCCGGTCGGCTTCCTCGGCGTCGATGTTGAGACCGATGTCGTATTTCTTGGCGATGAGCGCGAGCGCCTTCACCTTCGGCAGCAATTCGCCCATGACGCGGGAGGCCTGCGCGCGCGAATAGCGCGGATGGAGGGCAGAGAGCTTGATCGAGATGCCGGGACCTTCGTAGATACCGCGCCCGGCCGAAGCCTTGCCGATCGCATGGATCGCGGCTTCGTAGTCCTTGTAATAGCGCTCCGCATCGGCCGCCGTGGTCGCCGCTTCGCCGAGCATGTCGTAAGAGTAGCGGAAGCCCTTCTGTTCGAGCGCCCGCGAGCGGCGCAGCGCCTCGTCGATCGTCTCGCCGGTGACGAACTGCTCGCCCATCATCCGCATCGCCATGTCGACGCCCCGGCGGATCACCGGTTCGCCGCAACGGGCGATCAGCCGCGTGAGTGCCGCCGCCAGGCTGCGGTCGTTGACGGTTGAGGTCAGCTTGCCGGTGACGACGAGGCCCCAGGTCGCGGCGTTGACGAACAGCGAGCGGCCCCCGCCGAGATGCGACTTCCAGTCGCCGTCGGAGATCTTGTCGCGGATCAGCGCGTCGCGGGTCGCCGTATCGGGAACGCGCAGCAGCGCTTCCGCAAGGCACATCAGCGCGACGCCTTCCTGACTGGATAGCGAATATTCGTGCACCAGTCCCTCGACGCCTGACCCCTTATGCTTGGCACGGAGCGCCTCGATCAGCCTGCGGGCGGTTTTAGCGGCGGCATCGCGGGTTTCCCTGGGCAGGGTCGCGGCCTCGATGAGCGCCGGCAGGCATTCCGTTTCCGGGCGGCGATAGGCGGCCGTGATGGCCCGGCGGAGCGTGGTTTGCGGCCGGATCGGCGGCGCGAAGTCGGCGAAGGGCGCCGGCGCTGCGTTCATGGCTGAGGGGGATTTTTGAAGCTTGGTCTGGCTCATCGAACGCGGTCCTCCACGGAGCGGTAACAGGCGTCTGGCGCCTCTGATTTCGTGGGCCGAAAATACGCTTGACGCCGCCGAACATCCATCCGGCAAATCTCGGCACTATCGGAATATTTCGCTGCCGATCTGCCAGCAAACGGCGGAACATGCGGAGTGTCGCGGTGAGCGCCGGATGATCGAGTGTCACGCGGCAGCGCCGAAATGGCGTGCGCGCGCAATCAGACACTCGTCGTCACCGGGCATGCACGTCCGGCACACGATCGGTCGCACCGCATAAATCTTGCAGGCGACGAAGCGGCCAAGCGTGCCGTCGAGCGCCGTGCATCGATCGTTCTCGCAACGCATGCCACCAAGATCGGCAGCGACGTATTCTGCCGGAATGCGATCGAGTTCCTCGTCTGTCTCCAGCGAGAAGCGCGGCCAGTCGGCCGAATAGGCACAACAGGCGCCGCAGCTTTGACAGTCGAAATCCTGGCTGGCGAAATCCTGGCTGGCGAAATCCTGGCTGGATGAAACGGAATGGGTCATGGCCCAACCTAACACGAAGGCGGTGGCGTCGAAACGGTCGTTATGCCAGTGCCGCGTCGCGCCGGGCGATTTCGTAGTCTTCGGTATGGACGAGCACGCCGTCATCGGTAACCAGGATGATGCCATAGGCCGCCGGTTCGTCGACTGAGAGCGAGGCGTCCGGCGTATCGAAGGGCATCGGCTGTTGATGGACCGGGCTCTTGAAAATCGAGAACGGAATACCGCGACTGGAACCGCTGATCGTGCGATGAACATGACCGGCGAAGATGTGGCGCACATTGCCGTGGCGTTTCACGAGCGCGTAGAATTCCTGACCGTTGATCAGACGGATCATGTCGATGCTCGTGAAGCCGGTCACATGCGGAGGATGGTGCATGAAGATCAGCACCGGCCGGGCGCCGGCCTCGGCGAGTTGCCGATCGAGCCAGGCAAGACGCTTTTGGCAAAGATGCCCGGCGTGGCTCACGGGATAGTCGTAGGGCGGCGCAAACAGGGTGTCGAGCAACACGGCGCGACAGTCGGCAAAATCGATCGCCTGCTGGACGAAACCGTTCTCGTCGGTCGCCGCACCGGAAAAAACCTGGAGGAAAACCTCGCGCCTGTCGTGGTTGCCGATCATCATCGCCGCCGGTGGAACGAGTTCACCAAGGATCGCCTTCAGGCGTTCATAGGACGGGCGGTCGGCCCCGTGCGTGAGATCTCCGGCAAAGATCACCCGATGCGCATCGGCGTGATGGCGATTGACGTGAGCAATCCCGTTGGCGAGCCGCCGATAGGGATCAAGCCCGATGATTGTTAGACCTTCGGGAACCATATGCAGGTCGGTGAAGATGATGAACTTCGTCATGCTCGTTCCGGTGATATGCCGCGCTTTCACGCTCCCGCGCCGGGGCACGACCGTCAAGCGGCATCTTTGGGCGAATGGACCGCAGGTGATGTTTGGATGCACTTGTCGAGACCGTTCCGTTGCCCATCTTGCAGCGGGCTGGTGAACGCTGTATGCATCACCGCGTTGTCTGATATATCAGGTGAGGAGCCGTGCCGGTCGAGATCGGTGAACGGCCGAAAGATGCGATATCCGGAGATAGGTCATGAGATGGAAGCGCACGATCCAGTTGCTGGATGTTCATTGCGAGGGCGAAATCGGCAAGGTGGCGATCGGCGGCGTGCCGAAGATCCCGGGCAACTCGATCGCCGAGCAGTTGAACCACATCAACACGGTCGACGACAGCCTGCGCCGGTTCCTCTGCCTTGAGCCGCGTTCCGGATCGATCGGCTCGGTCAACCTGCTCGTGCCGCCGAAGCGGCCGGAGGCCGATGCCGGCTTCATCATCCTGCAGGCGGACCAAGCCCACGCGATGTCTGGCTCCAATTCGATCTGCGTGACGACGGCGCTGCTCGAATCCGGCATGATCGAGATGAAGGAGCCGGAGACGGTGGTGATGCTCGACACGGCGGCCGGCCTCGTCAAGGCGACGGCTACCTGCCGCGACGGGCGGTGCGAAAGGGTGAAGCTCACCATGGTGCCGTCCTTCGTGCAGGAGTTGGACGTTGAGGTCGATACCCCGGAATGGGGCCGCATCAAGCTCGATCTCTGCTTCGGCGGTATTTTCTACGCGCTGGTCGATGTCCGCCAGATCGGCACGACGATCGAAAAGGCGAATGCGCGGCGGATTGTCGAGGCGGGCATGCTGCTCAAGGATCTCGTCAACCGCACGATCCCGGTCGTCCATCCGGAGATCCCCGAAATCAGCGGCGTCGCCTATGTGATGTTCCGCGACACCGAGGCGGATGGCACGGTTCGCACCTGCACGACGATGTGGCCGGGCCGCGTCGATCGTTCGCCTTGCGGCACCGGTAGCTCGGCGAACCTGGCAACGCTTCACGCGCGAGGCCGGGTGAAGCCCGGCGATATCCTCAAATCCCGGTCGATCATCGGCTCCGAGTTTGAGGTGGGGCTCGAAGGCGTGACGACAGTCGCCGGCAGGGAGGCAATTATTCCGACCATCTCCGGTCGGGGCTGGACGTTCGGCCTGCACCAGGTGGCGCTCGATCCGTTCGATCCGCTCGCCGAAGGATTTGCGCTGACCGATACCTGGGGGCCGCAGGCGGGCGAGATCCGCTGAGGCCCGATCGCGCGGCGGGCACTATCCCGCCGCGCACAGATGGCGTCTTCATTTGGACCGGTCCATCTTGGCCAGCATGGCGGTGCGCAAGATGCTGCCGGTGGCGATCGGGTCGAGCTTTTGCTGGCCAAGCGGATCGCCTTGGTAGGCTGCCTGCCTGAACAGTTCCTGTGCGGCGACAGGATTGCGCCGCACGCCTTCACCGCTTTCGAACATCAGGCCGAGGTTGATCATCGCGTCCACATTGCCGCGTTCGGCCGCGAGACCGTAGAATTTTGCGGCCTCGAGATTGTCTTCCGGCACCGCCTTGCCCTCGTCCAGCATCACCGCCAGGTTGAATGCTGCGACGTCGTCGCCGGCGATCGATGCCCGCTCGAACCAGCGGATTGCGAGCGCGCCGTCAGTGGCAGTGCCGACACCGTCGCGATAGGCGACGCCGAGATTGTAGGCGGCGAGAATGTTTCCGGCTGCCGCGGCGCGCTCATAGAGCCCGAACGCCGTTTCGGCCTCGCCCGCCGCGGCAAGCTGTGCGCCGTAGTTCACCATGGCCAGCGCATGACCGTTGCGCGCGGCTTCCTCGAGGATGCGGCGCGACTGTATTTTCTGCCCGGCCTTGTCGAGGACACGCGCGAGCTGGAATTGTGTGCGTGCATCGCCATTCTGGTTGTAGGCTTCGCGGCAGGCGGAGAGCGCAATGCCGATACGGATGTCTTCCGTCGAAACGCTCGGGAACGACCGGTTCCGCTCCGAGTCGAATTCGCTGCCCGCTTCGCGGTCGCATTGTTCCGCGGCGGTCAGATCGCCGGCACGCGCCGCGGGCAGGGCGATGGCAGCAAACGAAAGGAGCATGATAGCCGCTAGTAGCAGAATGTTGGCGATGCGAATGCGCTGGTTGATCCGGTTGTCCATGACGGTTTCCCTCTTTGCGGCTCGATCCTAGAGCGGTTGCAGCACTGCACCTGTTCCTGGGGAAACAGCGGCACATCGGATCGGGCGGCGAAGTTGTGGGTGAGAGCGCCTGCGTCCTGCCAGGCGAGGTGCGTCTTGCTTCGCCTGTGTGTGCGGTTATCCTCTGAGGCGCCGGAGGCTCGAACAGGGAGCGTTGCGAGAGGCAGCGAGCAAAGCCGATGCGGCAGATATATGTGAAAAGGCGAATCTTCGTCGGCGGCCTGATGTTGACGGCCGTGGTGGGCCGCTCGGCGAACGCGGCGCCCAATTCCGTGGTCGGCAAGGCCGAGAAGATACGTGGCAACGTACGCCGCCGGCAGGGAGAGGACGAGGCCCAGCTTGCCGTCGGCGGCGACGTTCTCGACAACGACTATGTCTCGACGAGCACCAACAGCTTTGCCGATCTGGCGCTGAGCGACACGCGCATCCTGCTCGGCCCGCAAACGGAACTCTTGATCGACAGGTTCATCGCCGGTCAGGGCGGCACGCTCGAGCTCGGCCTCGGCCGGATGGTCTTCGACCGGCCGGAAGGGCTTTCGAAGGTTGACGTGGCGGTGCGCACGGCTTTCGGGATGATCGGCGTGCGCGGCACGAAATTCTTCTGCGGCCCGAGCCGGGCAGCTTTCGCCGTCTTCGTGGAGCGTGGAGCGGTCTCGGTCCAGGGCGGCGGTGTGATGCGCACGGTTGCAGCCGGCCAGGGCGTCGACTTCGACCGGCCGGGCGCGGCGCCATCGGAACTCACAAACTGGGGGCAGGCCCGCATTAGGGAAGCCTATGCGAGCGTCGGCTTGCTGTAACGCGCGTCCTCACGCCGGCAATGGCGGGTCAGCGACTGTGAAGAGCTCCATCGGTCCGAACCCACGGATATCATGGCGCCCCAGTGCCCGGAGAGGTGCATCCGATTGCGCCGCTGCCGCTGGCCCGATGCAGATTGCCGTTCCGAGGAATTTGTTCGCGTCCTGAAGCCGCGCCGCGAGGTTCACCGCGTCGCCATGAGCGGTGTAGTCGAGCTTGCCGCCCGCGCCTACCTCGCCGAGCACGGCAAGCCCGGTTTCGACGCCGATCCGGGTTCGGCCGAAACTGTTTTCGGCAAATTGTGGCCGCCGCCGCATTTCTTCGGTCAGGGCGTGGATCGCCATGGCGCATTCGATCGCCTTGTTGACGTGATCGTCGAGATCCTCCGGCGCGTTGAAGAGCGCGTGCACGGCGTCGCCGACCACCTTGTCGACCATGCCGCCATGGCGGGCGACGAGCGCGTTCACTTCCGCGAAATAGATGTCGAGGAGCGCCACGAGCTCACGAGCGCCGAGCTTGCGGGCGAGAGTCGAGAATCCCTCGATATCGGTGAAAAGCGCGGTGACCACGCGTTCCTCGCCGGCCACGCGTCCGGCATTCGGCTGGTCGATGTAGCGCGCGACGACGGACTGCGGCAGGTATTGCGAAAATTTCTGCCGCGCGATCGCCTCGGCGCGCCGCACGTGGGCGAGTTGCAGCGCACTTGTCACGACGAGTACAGCGGCGAGCGCCGCACCGATGCCGACTGCATCGACGAGCCAGCCCGTCGCGGCATAAATGCCGCCGGCGCCGGCGATGACGAAGAGCAGCGCGAGGAGGCCGAGGGCGAGGGTCGTGAGTGGTCGAAGCCGCGTCGCGCCAACGGCCGCAAGCGTGCCGGCCGCAAAAGCGAACAAGGCTTCCAGGACTAAGAGTCCACCATACCGATAGGGAACGAAGCCGGTGATGATCGCATTGGCGATATCGGCGTGGATCTGCACCGAAGGCTCGAGTGGCATCGAGGCGCTCGGTCTCAGCCCGCCGAAGCTCGGCATGCTGCTGCCGACGAAGACCAGTTTGCCCGCAAGGCGGCTCCGATCGACCGTGTCTGCCATGACGTCGGCAGCCGAGAGCGTGCGCGCGGCGATCGCCTCTTCCGAACTTGCGACGAAGCGCAGGTTTCCCGCCTCGTCGAGGGGGATGACGGCATGATCGAGCCTGAGCCAGGCAGGCTCGCCGCCGAGCACCGGCGTGCTGCTCCCGGTTGTGAGACGTCCCGCTTCGATCGCGAGCGCCGGGTAGGCGTCGTTGCCGAGAATCGCAAAAGCCTGCGCCCGCCGCACGCGCGCGTCCTCGTCGCCGACGAGAAAGCCGGCGCTCGCCGCCTTGGATCGGTCCATGAACGCCGGGCAGGATGTTTCCGCCCCGGCAATGAACCACGGCTCCGGCACCGCAAGCGGACGTCTGAGCGCGAGCGGAGGAATGGGACGCGGATGCTCCAGGGCACGGTCAGCCGCGAGAAAGCCCAGAACGACAGGTGCCTCCGCGATAGCGGAAGCAAGCGCAACATTGCCTGCGGCGTCGGCCTCGCATTCGGAGCTGAAAACGAAATCGACCGCAATCACCTTCGGTCCGGCGGCGGCCAGCCGCGATATCAGCGCCGCCGTTTCGGCCCGGTCCCAGTTTCCGGAGCCAAGCGCCTCATGCGCCTTGCGATCGACGTCGACGACGGTGATGTCCGGTGACCGGGGCGAGGTCACCCATTGCGTGAGGTTGTCGAAGAAAAGTTCACGCGGGGTTTTAAAGACCGTTTCGCCATAGAGATAAAGGAGCAGCGCCGCCGCCAGGCTTGCGACGATCCCGCCGAAGAGCGGGGTGACGCGACGGTGGAGGCGGTGCTTCGCACGCAATCGAGCTAGGCCTCCTCGGGATCGGCGACACTCAGCAGGCGATCGACGTTGCAGCAAATGATGCCTTCCGTGCGCTTCAGCGCACCGCATTCCTCAAGCGACAGAATGGCGCGATTCACCTTTGGCCGGCTCGCGCCAAGAATGGCGGCGATGTCGGTCTGGCTCAAGGTCAGGCGCAGATTGGCGCTGCTCGGAAGCTCGTGGCCGTGGATCTGTTTGAGCGTTGCCAGAAAGAAACGGGCGACGCGGGCGTTGAGGTCGTAGAGCGCGATCGTTTCCAGCCGCTCGGTGGTGTCGCGAAGCTGCGCGCATAGAAAACGGATCACAGCTTCGGCGATCTGTGGCCTATGGATGATGAGATCGAGGAAGGGCTTCTTGCCGATCACGTAGCCTTCGGATGCGATGACCGCTGTCGCGTCGGCCGACCGCGGCTGGCCGTCGAGCAGGGCCATTTCACCGAAGAGTGCGCCCCCCTCATGCTGGCGCAGCATCAGTTCGCGGCCCTGCGGTGTGAACAGCGAGAGCTTGATGCGGCCGGAAACCACGACAACCATGTAGTTGCCTTCGTCGCCGCGCTGGAAGATGACCGTACCTGCCGGCCATTTCCGGTACGTGGCGATGCCGGCGAGCTCCGTCAGCGTCTCCTTGTCGAACTCCTCGAAAATCGGAAAGGATCGCCAGAAGGCGGGACTTCTGTTGACTTCAGCCATGACATCTCCCCTGCGTTCCCTGCAACGCGTTGAAATTCTTCGCCCAGTCCTTCCGTCGTTGCAATAGAAAAGAGCTGTTCGGACCCGGGGGTGGTTGACGATAGCTCGTGTCTGTCTCCTATTTGTGAACGATGTGTTATCGGTAGTGCAGCTAGATGTTTTTGAAAATGTTGATATTTCTACTGCCAACACGTTTCCAACAGGAGCCTCGCGCATGTCTCAGAATGTCATCGTCCTTGTCGGGCGAATCCTCCTTTCGATCATGTTCATCATGTCCGGCTTCGGCAAGGTGACCGACCCGACGGCCACTGCCGGCATGATCGCCGGCGCAGGGTGGCCGGCTGCAACGGCACTCGCCTACCTCGCCGGTCTGTTTGAACTCGTTGCCGGTCTTGCGGTCCTCGTCGGCTTCCAGACGCGCATTGCGGCCTATCTGCTGGCCGCCTTCTGCCTTGTCACCGGTCTCGTCTTCCACAGCGGCGCCATCAACGTTCCGGACTTTCCGGCAGCTGCCAACGGCCTGCTGACCGTCTTCAACCAGATCATGCTGATGAAGAACATCACCATCGCCGGTGCTTTCCTGGTGCTGGCTGCCTTCGGTCCGGGCGCGCTTTCGGTCGATGCCCGCACTGGAAGGGCCCTCGCCACCGCCTAAGGCGCGACGAAAGTTTCCGACCAGAACAAAGAACCCGCCGGCTGTCCCGGCGGGTTCTTGCATTGTTACGTGATGTCAGGGGTAGATGACACCCTTCCGCAGAATGACGTTGCCATAAAGGCGTGGTTCGCTGGTCTGCACCACTGTATGGGCGGCCTTCACGCGCGGATAGAAGTCGGCGCCGAGGAGCGGCACGACCTCCCGCGATGGCTCATGCTTGCCGCAGCATTCGATGATTTCCCGATGTACGGGGTCGAGCGCCTGCTTGTCCTGCTTGACGGTGGCGCGGAAGATCGCCTCTGGCACGAAATCGTCGATCGGGAGGACGCTCAAGATCGCGTCGAGCACGGGGATGAGCCTGTGTCCGTCGAGGCGGACGAGGCGACGCGCATGTTCCTCGCCCGGATAGTTGCCGTCGACCAGCGCGATCTCGTCGCCGTGACCCATTGCCCTCAGTGCCGCGAGAAGTTCCGGGCCGAGCAGCGGGTTTATTCCTTTCAGCATCAACTAAGCTCCTTGAAGAGGACATTGGTGTCCAGCAGATAGCGCGAAAACAGCGGAAGGCTGGCGCCGCCGATCGCCCGGGCGTGGCTTCCGACAGCGCCTTCGACGAGATCCGGGACCGTCACGCCCTGGAGGTCGAGCGTCTGCAGCGCGCGGCGCGTCGCCGCAAGGATGCGCGCCCGCACCCAGGCGGGAAAACCGCCATCGATGACGGCCGCCGAGAAATCGATGATCGAGGCGGAGGAGACGACGGCCTGTGCGAGCGCATAGGCGGTGTCCTGGATCCAGATCTCGAGCGGTTCGCCGAAGTCGATCCAGTCGTCGGCCGAGTACCAGAGCGGCTGCGGATCGATGCCACGCTCGCGCAAGAGGTTTTCAAGCACGAAGACCGAAGCGATCTTCAGCAGTTGCGTCGACTTGCCGTCCTTGCCGGAGACCGGCAGCGGGCCGACCGCCCCTGCGGTTCCGGTCCGTCCGGAAAACAGGGCGGAGTTGAGGACGATGCCGCCGCCGATGAAAGAGCCGATATAGAAATAGACGAAGTCGGGGTAGCTTGAGCCGACACCGAAGGCGAGTTCCGCTCCACAGGCGCTCGTTCCGTCGTTCTGCAGAAAGACCGGGTGGCGTGTCTGTGCGGCCACGGCCGCCTGCAGGTTGGCGTCACGCCAGCGGTCCATTTCTTCCCGCGGCGCGCCGACTTCCTCGGCCCAGTTCCAGAGTTCGAAGGGCGTCGCGATACCGACGCCGGCGATCCGCGCCCGCTGCTCGGGCGCAAGTTGCTGCTCGAGTTTTTCAATGCCGCCGACGATGAAGGTGACGAGGTCCTCGGGTAGCGGGTAGGTGTGGATCTGATGCAGATGCAGCCGGATATTGCCGACAAAATCCATCAAGACCAGGTCGGCGCTGCGGCGGCCGATCTTGACGCCGAAGGAGTAGACCGCATCCGGATTGAGGCGCATCGGGATCGACGGCTGCCCGACACGACCGCGCACCGGGGCGCCACGGATCAACAGACCGTCACGTTCCAGGGCGCGCATGATGACCGAGACGGTTTGAGCGGAGAGGCCGGAGCGACGGGCGATGTCCGCTTTCGACAGGCTGCCGTGGCGGCGAACCAGCGACATGACCAGGCGCTCGTTATAGGCGCGCACGCGGGTCTGGTTCGCCCCGCCGCTTGGGTCTATCACGTCCGGTTGTGTCGATCCCCCGCGGGAATCGCCTGTCAGTGACATGCCACCGTCTCCTCCCGTTGGCACCACTGCATGATTCCTTGAACCAATGTAAGGACAAAATCATGCAGCAATTTCAAAGTGCTACGGCGACTCTTGCGCGTCCTGTCGGACGTGCGGCGCTGTAGATGCTCGCTTGGCGCGAGTCTGTTGTTTCCACTTCAGGTGGATCTGTCAATTTGCCGGGGACGGTCGGGGTTCCTCCAAGCTCGTTCGAGCCTCAGAATGCCATAACTGAATAATAATTCAATTTGATTTATTTATTGACACCCAAAAACTTTGGTGTTTGACTTACCTTCGGAAGCGCCGTCCGCAGGAAGGAGAATGCTGCGGCGGCGATGCCTGTGCCGGTCCGCCGGCGTTTTCATCCTTGGGAGGGTTTTATGAAGAAAACAGTTCTTTCTGCCGCATTCGGCGCGCTCGCGCTTGGCGTGGCCTTCGCTTCGCCGTCGCAGGCGGCCGATGTCTCCGCCTGCCTCATCACCAAGACCGACACCAATCCCTTCTTCGTGAAGATGAAGGAAGGTGCCACCGCCAAGGCGCAGGAACTCGGCATGACGCTGAAGTCCTATGCCGGCAAGATCGACGGCGATTCCGAAAGCCAGGTTGCGGCGATCGAAACCTGCATCGCCGATGGCGCCAAGGGCATCCTGATCACCGCGTCCGATACCAAGGGCATCGTGCCCCAGGTGCAGAAGGCGCGTGACGCCGGCATCCTGGTCATCGCGCTCGACACCCCCCTCGAGCCGCTCGATGCCGCTGACGCCACTTTCGCGACAGACAACCTGCTTGCCGGCAAGCTGATCGGCCAATGGGCGGCCGCGACGCTCGGTGACGCGGCCAAGGAAGCCAAGGTCGCCTTCCTCGACCTGACGCCGTCGCAGCCGACCGTCGACGTCCTGCGCGACCAGGGCTTCATGATCGGCTTCGGCATCGACCCGAAGGACCCGAACAAGATCGGTGACGAGGACGACGCACGCATCGTTGGCCACGACGTCACCAACGGCAACGAAGAAGGCGGACGCACGGCAATGGAGAACCTTCTCCAGAAGGATCCGACCATCAACGTCGTGCACACCATCAACGAACCGGCGGCCGCCGGTGCCTACGAGGCGCTGAAGGCCGTCGGCCGTGAAAAGGACGTGCTGATCGTTTCCGTCGACGGTGGTTGCCCGGGCGTCAAGAACGTCGCCGACGGCGTCATCGGCGCGACGTCGCAGCAATACCCGCTGATGATGGCCGCGCTCGGCATCGAGGCGATCAAGAAGTTCGCCGACAGCGGCGAAAAGCCGAAGCCGACCGAAGGCAAGGACTTCGTCGATACCGGCGTCTCGCTCGTCACCGACAAGCCGGTCTCGGGTGTCGAGTCGATCGACACCAAGGTCGGCACGGACAAGTGCTGGGGCTGATCGGCTCCTGATCGAGACAGATCATGTGACAGGGAAGGGCGGCCCCGGCCGCCCTTCGTGTAAGCGCCACAGCCTTTGACAAGGCGCGGAAAACCTGCACAATTTTTAGTAATTGCTGAAACTCGCCGCGATCACAGGCGGGCCGCATCCGGCAGCAATGCAACCCCCCTTGGGAGTGGGGTTCACGGGAGGAGTCTCCATGGCCGAACCAAATACAGCCGCACAGCCATCCCAGGAATTCGAAAAGGTCCTGGCCAACAGCTCGACGGACGTGGCGTCCTTCGACACGCATGACAAGACGCCGCTACAGAAGCTCCAGCATTTCCTTCATTCGAGCCCGGCCGCCGTTCCTCTGATCGTGCTGGTCCTGTCGCTGGCGACCTTCGGCGCCATCCTCGGCGGCAAGTTCTTTTCCGCCTTCACGCTGACGCTGATCCTGCAGCAGGTGGCGATCGTCGGCATCGTCGGTGCTGCGCAGACGCTTGTCATCCTCACGGCTGGCATCGATCTCTCGGTCGGCGCCATGATGGTGCTGTCGTCGGTGATCATGGGGCAGTTCACCTTCCGCTACGGCCTGCCGCCGGCCTTGTCCGTCCTCTGCGGTCTTGGCGTCGGCGCACTCTGCGGCTTCATCAACGGCACGCTCGTTGCGCGCATGAAGCTGCCGCCCTTCATCGTCACGCTGGGCATGTGGCAGATCGTGCTCGCCACCAATTTTCTTTATTCGGCCAACGAGACGATCCGCGCCCAAGATATCTCCGCCAACGCGCCGATCCTGCAGTTTTTCGGCCAGAACTTCCGTATCGGCAGCGCTGTCTTCACCTATGGCGTAATCGCCATGGTGCTTCTCGTGGCCTTGCTCTGGTATGTGCTCAACCGCACGGCTTGGGGCCGCTATGTTTACGCGGTCGGCGACGATCCGGAGGCGGCCAAGCTCGCCGGCGTCAATGTCAAGGGCATGCTCGTTACCATCTACACTCTGTCGGGCCTCATCTGCGCGCTCGCCGGCTGGGCCCTGATTGGCCGTATCGGCTCCGTTTCACCGACGGCCGGCCAGTTCGCGAACATTGAATCGATCACCGCCGTGGTGATCGGCGGCATCTCGCTGTTCGGTGGCCGCGGCTCCATCCTCGGCATGCTCTTCGGGGCGTTGATCGTCGGCGTCTTCTCGCTCGGACTTCGCCTCATGGGCACGGACCCGCAATGGACCTATCTCCTGATCGGCTTGCTGATCATCATCGCCGTCGCAATCGACCAGTGGATCAGAAAGGTAGCAGCCTGATGGCACAACAACCCATCCTCACCGCTCGCGGTCTCGTCAAGCGCTACGGTCGCGTGACCGCTCTCGACCACGCCGATTTCGATCTCTATCCGGGTGAGATCCTGGCCGTGATCGGCGACAATGGCGCTGGCAAATCCTCGATGATCAAGGCGATCTCTGGTGCCATCAACCCGGACGAGGGTGAGATCCAGCTCGAAGGCCAGACGGTGAATTTCCGCTCGCCGATGGAAGCCAGAAAGGCCGGCATCGAAACCGTCTATCAGAACCTCGCCTTGTCGCCGGCGCTGTCGATCGCCGATAACATGTTCCTCGGCCGCGAGATCCGCAAACCGGGCATCATGGGCAAGTGGTTCCGCTCGCTGGACCGCGCGGCCATGGAAAAACAGGCGCGGGCAAAGCTCTCCGAACTCGGCCTAATGACGATCCAGAACATCAATCAGGCGGTGGAAACGCTGTCGGGCGGTCAGCGTCAGGGTGTTGCCGTCGCGCGCGCCGCGGCGTTCGGTTCCAAGGTCGTCATCATGGATGAGCCGACGGCCGCTCTCGGGGTCAAGGAAAGCCGGCGCGTGCTCGAACTGATCCTCGATGTCCGCCGTCGCGGCCTGCCGATCGTGTTGATCTCGCACAATATGCCGCACGTCTTCGAGGTCGCGGACCGGATCCATATCCACCGTCTCGGCCGGCGGCTCTGCGTCATCAATCCGAAGGAATACACGATGTCGGATGCGGTCGCCTTCATGACCGGTGCCAAGGCGCCGCCCGGCGAGGTGCTGGCCGCATGAATCTGCAGGCCTTGACGGACGAGATCCTGAAACGGGCGGCCGGCGCTGCCCGTTTCATCGTTGCGATCGCCGGCCCTCCGGGCGCCGGCAAATCGACGCTCTCCGAAGCGCTCGCAGAGGCCCTCGTCGCAGCCGGGGAGAAGGCGGCCGTGCTGCCGATGGACGGCTTCCATATGGACAATGCCGTCCTTGAAGAGAAGGGACTGCTTGCCCGCAAGGGCGCGCCCGAAACCTTCGACTTCCGATCGTTTCTCTCGACGGTCGTCGCCGTTCGGGCCAATGACGGCGAGGTCCTCGTGCCAATCTTTGACCGATCGCGCGAACTCGCAATTGCGTCCGCGCGGGTGGTCGCACCGGAAACGCACATCGTCCTGGTCGAAGGCAACTATCTCATGCTCGACGAAGCGCCGTGGAACAGGCTTGATGGCGCCTTCGATTTTTCGATCTTCATCGATCCCGGTCTTGAGGTGATCGAGCGGCGATTGCTGAAGCGCTGGTTCGATCACGGCTACGACGACGAGACAGCGAGGACGAAGGCATTCGGCAACGACATCCCGAATGCGCGGCGCGTCCTCGACAGCCGTCGGCCAGCCGACCGTGTCATCCGGGATTTCTGAGAGATGGCTCGGAGCGGGATGAGGAAAAGTGTGCGCGGTTTTCCGCCCGCATCCCGCTCTCAGATTTTCGAATCGCCATTGTGTTTTGCGGCGCAATGATGATATCGAGGCGCGGTTTCACCACATGAAGTCCCGCCCATCGAGCGCACCGACCGGCCCGAACGCCGCTCGCGCCGATCGGACGCGAGCATCGGGAGAACGCTGACCATGCAAGACCTCGTTATCCGCCGCCCGGATGATTGGCACCTTCACCTGCGCGATGGCGGCATGCTGCGCGGCGTAATCGCCGACACGAGCCGCCACTTCGCCCGTGCCATCATCATGCCCAATCTGGTGCCGCCGGTCGTGACCACCGCCGATGCGGCCGCCTATCGCGAGCGCATCCTCGCGGCCGTCCCCGCGCAGGATCGGTTCGAGCCGTTGATGACGCTCTATCTGACCGAAGGCACGGATCCGGACGATGTCGAGGCCGGATACCGGCGCGGCCTCGTCAAGGCCGTCAAGCTCTATCCGGCAGGGGCAACGACCAACTCTAGCAGCGGCGTTCGCGACATCGAAAAGGCGATGCCGGTGCTGGAACGCATGGCGGAGATCGGCGTGCCGCTCTGCGTCCACGGCGAGGTGACGACCGCGGACGTCGACATCTTCGATCGCGAGGCGGTGTTCATCGAAACCGTACTCGATCCGCTCCGCCGGCGCCTGCCCGAGCTCCGCATCACGATGGAGCATGTGACGACCAAGGATGGCATCGATTACATCACGGCGTCGAAGGCCAATCTCGCCGGTTCGATCACGACTCATCATCTGATCATCAACCGCAACGCCATTCTCGTCGGCGGTATCAAGCCGCATTACTATTGCCTGCCGGTCGCCAAGCGTGAGACGCATCGCCTGGCGCTGCGCGCGGCCGCGACGTCTGGAGACACCCGCTTCTTCCTCGGCACCGATTCCGCGCCGCATGTCGATCCGCTGAAGGAATGCGCCTGCGGCTGCGCCGGCATTTACACCTCGATCAACACCTTGAGCTGCCTCGCCCATGTCTTCGAGGAAGAGGGGGCGCTCGACCGCCTCGAGGCCTTCGTGTCGTTGAATGGACCCGCCTGGTATGGCCTGCCGGTGAACGAGGAGACGATCACCCTGCGCAAGAGCGAAGAGCCGGTCCGTTACCCCGCCAAGGTCGAGACGGAAGCAGGCCCAGTCACGGTTTTCGATCCGATGTTCCCGCTCCACTGGGCGGTTGTCTGATTAACGAGGTTTGTTTTGTCGCGTGACGGAAGCCGGAAACTGGTCCCACTTTTCGGGTCGCGCTAGAAGGAGAGTTTCATGTTTTCCAATGCGTTCACCGACAAGGCGGTGATGGCCGAGCTGGTCGCGAAAATGCTCTGGGAGATCAAGGCGGTGCATTTCCGCGCCGACGAGCCCTACAAGCTTTCCTCCGGCATGGCGAGCCCGGTCTATATCGACTGCCGCAAGCTCATCTCCTATCCGCGCATCCGTTCGGCGGTGATGGATTTCGCCGCCGCGACGATCCTTCGCGAGGCGGGCTTCGAGCAGTTCGACGTCGTCGCCGGCGGCGAGACGGCCGGCATTCCCTTCGCAGCCATGCTTGCGGAGCGTCTTGGCCTGCCGATGATCTACGTGCGCAAGGCCCCGAAGGGCCATGGCCGCAACGCCCAGATCGAAGGCCATATGCCGGAAGGCGCGCGTGTGCTGGTCATCGAGGACCTGACGACCGCCGGCGGCTCGATGTTCAAGTTCATCGACGCGATCCGCGCGGCTGGCGGCATCGTCGATCATGGCATCGCGCTCTTCTACTACGACATCTTCCCGGAAGCGCGGGCGGAAATGAAATCGAAGGGCGTAGATCTGCATTTCATCGCCACGTGGCGCAACGTGCTGGCGGTTGCCCGCGAGCAGGCGCTCTTTGACGAGAAGACGCTGAACGAGGTCGAGGCATTCCTCAACGCCCCGCTCGCCTGGTCCGGCCGCAATGGCGGCGTCAGCGCGCTCGCAGCCCAGTAGACTTTCCCGCTGGCTTTGGCGGGAAATCTGATTTAAATCGATTGAATAATCGATGAGATAATCGACGGAATAACCGGTAAGGGAGGAATGCCGATGATCGTTTGCTGCGGGGAAGCCCTGATTGACATGCTGCCGCGCGACACGGCAGCCGGGGAGAGCGCCTTCGCGCCTTATGCCGGCGGCGCGATCTTCAACACCGCGATCGCGCTGGGGCGGCTCGGCATTCCGACCGGCTTCTTCACCGGCCTCTCCGATGACATGTTCGGCGATATCCTGCGCGCGACGCTGAAAGCCGCGAATGTCGATCTCGGTCCTTGCGCGACCCTCCCGCTGCACACGACGCTTGCCTTCGTGAAGCTCGCTAACGGACACGCGAGCTATGCCTTCTTCGACGAGAACACGGCCGGCCGGATGATCACCAAGGAGCATCTCCCCGCGCTCGGCGATTCTTGTGAAGCGCTGCATTTCGGTGCGATCAGCCTCATTCCCGAACCGTGTGGCTCGACTTACGAAGCCTTGATGGTGCGCGAACACGAAAAACGGGTGATCTCCTTCGACCCGAACATCCGCCCCGGCTTCATCAAGGATCGCGAGGCGCATCTCGGCCGCATGAACCGCATGGCCGCGATGTCCGACATTATCAAGTTCTCGGACGAGGACCTTGCCTGGTTCGGCATGGCAGGCAGCCATGACGAGCTTGCCGCGGAATGGCTGAAACGCGGCCCCAAGCTGGTGCTGATCACCAAGGGCGCGGATGGCGCGGTGGGCTATACGAGGAACCACAAGGTGGAAGTCGGCGGCGAACGGGTAACCGTTGTCGATACGGTCGGCGCCGGCGACACGTTCGATGCCGGCGTGCTCGCTTCATTGAAGCTAGACAACCTGCTGACCAAGGATGCGGTGGCAAATCTCAGTGATGCGGCGGTCCGTCAGGCCCTGGCGCTTGGCGCGAAGGCGGCGGCTGTTACAGTCTCGCGCGCCGGCGCAAATCCGCCGTGGCAATACGAAATCGGACTCTGAGTTTTTCGAACGCCCACGGCGGGGCGCACCGAAGGCTGAAGGGCGCCATTGCTAGCGCCCTTTTTTCTGCTCAGCGCGCAGCCTTCAGCAACGCCGCAACAAGGCCGGCGGTCGAGGAATCGTGGTCCTCGGCGCTTTCCTTGCCTTCGACGACCGGCAGTAGCCCCGTGGCCAGTTCCTTGCCCAGCTCGACGCCCCATTGGTCGAAGGAATTGATGTTGAAGAGCGCACCCTCGACGAAGACGCGGTGCTCGTAAAGCGCGATCAGCCGACCGAGGGCAAAGGGATCGAGCTGATCGTAAACGATGGTGAGAGACGGCCGGTTGCCGGTGAAGACTCGATGCGGTGCGATCTTGTCGGCCTTCGCGTCATCCATGCCCTTCGAGGTGAGCTGCGCCTTGGCTTCCGCAAGGGTGCGGCCCTTCATCAGCGCTTCAGATTGTGCCAGGCAGTTCGCCATCAGCAGCTGGTGCTGGTGGCGCAGGTCCTTTTCATGACCCTTCGCGGCGATCATGAACTCGGCCGGGATGACGTCGGTGCCCTGATGGATGAGCTGGTAGAAGGCGTGCTGGCCGTTGGTGCCCGGTTCGCCCCAGACAACCGGCCCGGTCGAGAATTCGACCGGCGTGCTGTCCATGGTGACGCCCTTGCCGTTCGATTCCATGTCGAGCTGCTGCAGATAGGCCGGAAAGCGTGCAAGGCGCTGGTCATAAGGCAGGATCGCCCGCGACGGATAGCCGAGCACGTTGCGGTGATAGAAACCGATGAGACCCAGCAGCATCGGAATGTTCTGGCGCAGCGGCGCGTCGCGGAAATGTTCGTCGATCGCGTGGCCACCATCGAGGAAGCGGCCGAAATTCTCAGTTCCGATCGCAATCATCAGCGGCAGGCCAATCGCCGACCAGATCGAATAGCGTCCGCCGACCCAGTCCCAGAAGCCGAAGACGCGCTTCTGATCGATGCCGAAGGCAGCGACCTTGTCGAGTGCGGTGGAGACGGCCGCAAAGTGGTGGCCGACTGCCGCCTCGCCGAGCTTGCCGGCGATGAAGGCGCGGGCCGTGGCGGCATTGGTCATCGTCTCGATCGTCGTGAAGGTCTTCGAAGCGACGACGAAGAGCGCGGTTTCCGGATCGATGAGTCTTAGTGTGTCAGCGATATGCGCGCCGTCGATATTGGAAACGAAATGCAGCCGCGGGCCGTCGTGGAAGGGAGCGAGCGCCAGCGTCGCCATCACCGGACCGAGGTCGGAGCCGCCGATGCCGATGTTGATGACATCGGTGATCTTCTTGCCGGTGGCGCCCTTCAACGCACCCGAACGGATGCCATCGGCAAAGGCGCCCATCGCGTCGAGCACGGCGTTGACATCGGGCATCACGTCCTTGCCTTCGACGAGGATCTGCCGGTTGCTCCGGTTCCTGAGCGCCGTGTGCAGCACGGCTCGGCCCTCGGTGATGTTGATGATGTCGCCGCGGAACATGGCATTCCGCTTCTCTTCGACCTTCGCCGCCTCGGCGAGCGCTTCGAGCCCATCGAGAATCCGGTCGTTCACCGCGCATTTCGAATAGTCGAAGAGGAGGTCGCCAAGCGTCGTGCTGAAGCGGGAGAAGCGGTTCCGGTCGGCCGCGAAGGCGGCGCGAATGTCGGTTGCGTTGGTCTCGCGTGCAGTGGCTTTGAGGTTTTCGACAAGCGCTTTCATCGCAGGCTCCTTGCATCGGAAATTGGCTGCGATAGCTAGTCGGTTTGTTTGCGGTAAATCAAGGGCATGTGTGCACTGCAGCGAAAAAAGGCCCACTGGCGTTGCGCCGCCTTCGCCGCATCAGCCTTGAAGCGTCACCCGGTTTCGAGCGTGGATTGCCCCTCACCCTAGCCTTCTCCCCGCAGGGGGGGGGAGGGGACTAAGGCGGCGCCGCGAGTCCCTTCGCCCCGCCTGCGGGGAGAAGGTGCCGGCAGGCGGATGAGGGGCTTTCCCGGACCTCAGCTGCGGCTACCCGCGCAAATCCTTGCGCAGAATCTTGCCGACATTCGACTTCGGCAACTCGGTGCGGAATTCCACGTGTCGCGGCCGCTTGTAGTTGGTGAGGTTGGCGGCGCAGTGGCGCTTGACGTCCTCTTCTGTGAGGTCCGGATCCTTGCGCACGACGAAAAGCTTCACAGCCTCGCCGGAATGCGGATCGGCAATCCCGATAGCGGCGCATTCGAGGATACCCGGGTGCGTTACCGCGATCTCTTCGATCTCGTTCGGGAAGACGTTGAAGCCGGACACGAGGATCATGTCCTTCTTGCGGTCGACGATTTTCGTCAGCCCCTCGGCGTTCATGAAGCCAATGTCGCCGGTGCGGAAGAAGCCGTCCGGCGAGATCGCCTTGTCCGTTTCGTCCGGCCGCTGCCAGTAGCCGGCCATGACCTGCGGACCGCGGATGCAGATTTCGCCAATTTCGCCGACCGGCAGCGTGTTGCCTCCATCATCGCGAATCTCGACCTCGGTGGAGGGGAGCGGCATGCCGATCGTGCCGGTGAAATCGCCCGTGTCGAGCCGGTTGGCGGTCGCGACCGGAGAGGTTTCGGAAAGCCCGTAGCCTTCATGGATCGGGCAGCCGGTCACCGCCAGCCAACGCTCGGCCACCGGCCGCTGCACGGCCATGCCGCCGCCGAAGGTCAGCACGAGCGAGGAAAAGTCGAGCTTCTTGAATTCGGCATTGTTCATCAGTGCGTTGAACAATGTGTTGAGCCCGGGGAAGATGTTCGTCCGGTACTTGCCGAGCTCCTTGACGAAAGCGGGAATGTCGCGCGGATTGGGGATCAAGATGTTGTTGCCGCCCGTCGAGAGGCCCATCAGCGAATTCACCGTAAGCGCGAAAATATGATAGAGCGGCAGCGCGCACATGAAGGTCAGGTTTTCCGGGCGCGCCTTGCGCCGGAAGGCGGTTTCCAGCCACAGCTCCATCTGCGCCATGTTGGAAAGCAGGTTGGAATGGGTGAGGGTGGCGCCCTTGGAGACGCCTGTGGTGCCGCCGGTATACTGCAGGAAAGCGACATCCGACGGCGCCACATGAGGCTTCGTGAGGGTCAGTTTCGTGCCCTTGGCAAGCGCGGCCCTGAAGGAAAAATGTCCGGGGATCGACCAAGCCGGCACGAGCTTCTTGACGCGCCGCACGACGAGATTGACGACCGCTCCCTTGGCGCCGAGCATGTCACCCATGCTGGCGACCACCACATGTTTGACCGATGTGCGGGCGAGGACCTGCTCGACCGTGTGGGCGAAGTTCTCGAGCACGAAGATCGCCTTGGCGCCCGCATCGACGAGCTGATGCTCGAGCTCGCGCGGCGTGTAGAGCGGGTTGATGTTGACCACCGTCAGCCCGGCACGCAGGACGCCGTAGACGATTACCGGGTTCTGCAGGATGTTCGGCATCATCACCGCAACGCGATCGCCCTTCTTGAGGCCGAGCGATTGCAGCCAAGCGCCGATTGCGGCCGAATGGGTATTGAGAGCCGCGAAACTCAGCGATTTGCCCATGCAAGTGAACGCCGGGCGCCAGGAATATTGCGCGACCGCGTGGTCGAAGAACTCACCGATGGAGCGATAGGGCAGGGGGCCGATTTCGGCCGGCACGCCGGGCGGATAGGATTTCAGCCAGATCTTTCCCGCGTTGGAACCCGCCTGCTGCGTGCTTGCTTCCGCCATGACCTCTCTCCCTCTGGTCGCCATTGACCGGCCGTGCTCACGGCGAAGAAAGATCCCTCCCGATCTTCCTCTCCGTCGAAGATGAAGCTTTTGCAGCCTCTCTTCAAGCCGGGAATCCGATTATATGACTTTGACGTAAACGTCAACAATCGGCGCTATGCGATGCATCGGCAGAATGTACGAGATTTCGATGTGCGCTCTAGCATAACTCCTTGCGATAGCTGGCGAACAATCTATAGTGCAGCGCAGCATAATTCCTCTCGGCATCGTTCGTGCTACGCCGTCCACGGCATTTCCACATCTCGCTTTTGAGCAGCGGCTGAAGTGCCGCAGCAAGGCTGTTCCATGTCCGACGAAGTCCTGCCCATTGTCGCGCCCCGCAGCCGCGTTTCCGCCGCCGAGGTTGCCCTCGCCGTCGGCGGGTTCGGTATTGGCACGGGTGAATTTGCAATCATGGGGCTCTTGCCCCAGGTCGCTGAAGACGTCGCCGTCTCTGTGCCGAAGGCCGGCGCCGTGATCAGCGCTTATGCCTTGGGTGTGGTGGTGGGTGCGCCCTTGATTGCGGTCCTCGCCGCCCGCTTTCATGCTCTTCTCGTCCTGATGGCGCTGTTCGCCCTCGGCAATTTTGCAAGCGCGGTAGCCCCGGATTTCTACATGCTGGTCGCTGCGCGTTTCCTCGCCGGGCTGCCGCACGGGGCCTACTTCGGCGTTGCGGCGCTTGTCGCGGCCGGCCTCGCCGCGCCAAACCAGCGGGCGCGGGCGATCGGCCGGGTGATGATGGGCCTGACGATTGCCACGCTCTTCGGCACGCCGCTCGCCGCGTGGTTTGGCCAGGCGCTCGGTTGGCGGACTGCCTTTGCGATCGTCGGCGGCATCAGCCTGCTGACAGTGGTCCTTGTCTGGATCCACGTTCCGCGAGACAAGGGCGATCCGCAGGCAACCCCGCTGCGCGAACTCGGCGCGCTCGGAAAGGTACAGGTCTGGCTGATGCTCGGCATTTGCGCTATCGGCTGCGGCGGCATGTTCGCGGTCTTCAGCTATATCACGCCGGCGCTGACCGAAGTGGCGGGCGTCTCGCTTACCAATGTGCCGATCATGCTGTCCGTCTTCGGCGCCGGGATGATACTCGGCAACATCGTCGGCTCGAGGCTCGCCGACTGGTCGTTGCTGCCGGCGATCGGCATTGCGATCGCCTTCAACATCTTTGCTTACGTGCTGTTCTATTTCACCATGAGCAACCCGCGGATAGCGATCATCAACGTGCTCTTCATCGGCGGCGGCTTTGCCGTCGTGCCCGGCGTGCAGGCGCGTCTGATGGACGTTGCGGGCAAGGCGCAGACGCTTGCCGCCGCCCTCAGCCACTCCGCCTTCAACCTCGCCAATGCGCTCGGCGCCTGGCTCGGCGGCTTGTCGATCGCCGCCGGTTACGGTTGGACCTCCACCGGGCTCGTCGGCGCCATTCTCGGCCTTGCCGGCTTCGCGATCTTCTTCGTCTCGGTCCTCGTCGATCGCAAAACGCGGCGGGCACATCAGCTTGCGAGAACCAATCGGCCCAAATTTGCGAAACAATCTTGAGTCCGCCTAAATTTCCCTGTCATGTCCCGCCGCTAACGTCCGCGGCGGTCGGCGTCTCATCGGAAACTGAGTGTCAACGCCGCAGATGGGCTGGCAAGGTCTCGGCTTTGTTGTAAAGTTTCTAAAAGACGGAGGATGACAGGTGCAATTGGGCAATCGTGAACGAGAAAACCTTCCTGCGGAGCCGCGGCTCTTCGGGCAGCCGGCCCATTCACGTTCTGCTCTCGTCCTGCCGATCTCGGCCGCTCGCTGGCTGCTCGTCCTCGTTCTGCTGGCGGGGGTCTATTTCTTCCACGGCTTCGTGGTGCCGGTGCTCGCCGCCGTCGTCATCGGGTTTGCCAGCTGGCCGATTTACAGACGGCTGCTTGACGCGGTGAGCGGCAACCGCACGCTGGCAGCTACGATCGCCATCATCTCCGTGATCGCTTTCATCGTCGTGCCGATCTCGCTGGCCGCGGCCTATGCGGTCGACGAAGTGCGCGACTGGCTGGTCTGGGCGGTCGAGACCAATGCCAATGGTGCATCGGTGCCCGCCTGGCTGACGACGATCCCGATTGCGGGCGCCTGGCTCGGCGAGCAATGGGTCAAATATATCGGCCATCCGGGGGCGCTCGGCGAGCTAGTGCAGCTCGTCAGCGGCTCCAATATCGGCAATATCTATCGCGGCGTGCTGGTGGTCGGCGCATCCGCCTTCCAGTCCTTCCTGACGCTGCTCTTCATGCTGATCACGCTGTTCTTCGTCTATCGCGACGGCCAGTCCTTCTCGAAGCAGCTCGACCATCTCGGCGAGCGGATCTTCCCGATGCGCTGGGAACGTCTGTCCCGCGTCGTGCCGCTGACCATCAGCTCGACGGTGACCGGCATGGGCATCATCGCCATCGGCGAAGGCATCGTTCTCGGCGTGGCCTACTGGCTGGCCGGCGTGCCGTCACCGGTGACCCTCGGCATTATCACCGGTATCATGGCGCTGGTACCCGGCGGCGCACCGCTCTGCTTTACCCTGGTGTCGATCTATCTGGTTGCAAGCGGCTCGCCGGTGCAGGGCGTCGCACTCTTCGCCTGGGGCACGACCGAGCTTTTCATTGTTGACAAGACGCTGAGGCCCAAGCTCGTCGGCGGACCGATCAAGCTGCCTTTCCTGCCGACCTTCTTCGGCCTGATCGGTGGTGTGAAGACGATGGGCTTCCTCGGCCTGTTCGTAGGACCGGTGCTGATGGCGCTGCTCGTCGCCATCTGGCGGGAATGGCTGCACGAGGTGACCGCGCAGCCCGAGCAGCCGACCGTCAATCACATCTCGCGGGCAGACATATCCGTAAAGTGATCCTTTAAAACGAATTGCCCATTTGCTTAGCGCTATAGCCTGTACGGCGCCGGCTCGTTCTTTCGAGCCGATTTCCTACATGGGCAGTTCGGAAATTCTTCCCACCCGCCTGTTCATCGCCAACTCGGTGGCCAAGCCGTTACGTCGTTCGATCTGCATGTGGTGCTCTCCCTGCAGACACAAGCAGCGATTCAATGCGGGCGAAGTCGAATAAGTACTAGCTGTCGGCGCCGACGCTCCGAAGCCTGCCAGGAATACTTATAAGATTTTTATGTCTTCGCTTTCCCTTACCAATCGAAAACATATGCCGACGTCGATACGTTCAATTGCCCAGTGGGCTTCCGCGGACGCCAGAGCTCTTGTCCGCAATTTTGGCGACTGCTTTGGCAGGCCCGAAGGACCGATGGGCAGGTGAAAGGAAGGAGCGGCAGGAATGGGTCCTCGTCTCGACATGCAGAAAAAACATCGCAGCGGCTTGCACGGCCAAGAACGTCAACACGTTAGTGTGCGGGTCGCGTCCTCCTCTGATGAGTTGGCGATGTTTCTGCGGCTCACGGCGGTGGTCGGCGGAGCTGTCGCAGCCGTCGCCCTTGTGTTGGCGATGGCAAACTGAGGTGGACTACGACAGAAGCCGGCGGGTATCGAACCTGCAGTGGCAGAAGAACGAAAGGGCCGCGCTCTTGATGGATTCGCTGGCGAGGGCGGCGGCGAGCTTCATTCCGGTTGCAATGGTTATGTTCGCCTTCATGGGAACGATGCTGCTGCTTGCAACCGTCGTCCGCTAGGTCCGGGCGGCGAGCTGCGGGATTGGCTGCAAGCTTGCCTGAACCAGACCCCTCCGTCTTACGCTCTGCGTCACCTCTTGATGGGCCAGGAGTCCCGGCCTGCTCGGTACACCGTCCCCGAAATGAGCAATCAGGGCGGGGAAGGTTCTGGCGGCGCGCCTGCTGTTCCGTTTGCCGTGTAAAGCGCCGAGCGGGGGATGCAGCCGGTGCGCAGCGGGCAAACCCACGCAAAGAGCCAGTCTATCTATATAAGTTTTTTATTTCTTTGCTCTTCTGCCTCTCTCGAACATTTATGCGGTTGGCGCGATGATGCGTTTCAGTCGCTACAAGAAATAGGAGTGATGCGAATGGATTTCGTCGTCCTGTCGATAGGGGTTTTGTTCTTCGCGTTGTCTTTTGCCTACGCCAACGCCTGCGATAAACTTTAGAAGTGTGAACACAACATGTTCTTCGACTACATTCTTGGTGGCGCCGTAACGGTGTTTCTTTTCACCTACTTGATCTACGCGCTCCTTCGTCCCGAGCGGTTTTGATCGCACAACACCCGGAAAGCCACGTCCATGACTCTCAACGGATGGATACAGATTCTCCTCTTCTGCGGAATCGTCATTTTGCTCGTGAAACCGCTTGGCGGTTACATGACGCGCGTCTTCAACGGCGAGCGGACCGTTCTTTCGCTTATCTTAGGGCCGATCGAACGCGGGCTCTTTCGGATTGCCGGGACCAACGAACGGGAGGAGCAGCACTGGACGGCCTATGCCGCTGCGCTGTTGTTCTTCAACCTCGCCGGCTTCCTGCTCCTCTATTTCCTCCAGCGCCTTCAGGGTGCATTGCCATTCAATCCGGCCGGCATGAGCGCCGTGCCGCCGGAACTCGCCTTCAACACAGCGGCGAGCTTCATGACCAACACCAATTGGCAAAACTACGGCGGCGAAAGCACGATGTCCTATCTCGTGCAGATGGCTGGCCTGACGGTGCAGAATTTCGTCTCGGCCGCAACCGGCATGGCCATCGCGGTCGCCTTGATCCGCGGCTTCGCCAGGGCATCGGTAAAATCGGTTGGCAATTTCTGGGTCGATATGACCCGAAGCACGCTTTACGTGCTGCTGCCGATCTGCGTCGTGCTGACGCTCGTCTACGTCTATCTCGGCATGCCGCAGACCCTCGGTGCCTACGTCCACGCCACGACGCTTGAAGGCGCGCAGCAGACGATAGCTGTCGGGCCCGTCGCCTCGCAGATCGCTATCAAGATGCTGGGCACCAATGGTGGCGGGTTCTTCAACGCCAATGCGGCGCATCCCTTTGAGAATCCGGACGCGATCTCGAACTTGATCCAGATGGTGTCGATCTTCGCGATCGGCGCGGCCATGACCAACGTCTTCGGCCGCATGGTCGGCAACCAGCGGCAGGGCTGGGCCATCCTTGCGACCATGGTCCTTCTGTTCCTCGCGGGCGTGGTCGTCTGCTATTGGGCGGAAGCTGCGGGCAACCCGCTCGTCCATGCGCTTGGCCTTGAAGGTGGCAACATGGAAGGCAAGGAGGTCCGCTTCGGAATTTCCATGTCGGCGCTTTTTGCCGTCGTCACGACGGCCGCCTCCTGCGGCGCGGTCAACGCCATGCATGGCAGCTTCACGGCACTCGGCGGCCTCATTCCGCTCATCAATATGGAACTGGGCGAGATCATCGTCGGCGGCGTCGGCGCCGGCTTCTACGGCATCCTGCTGTTCGTCGTCCTTGCAATCTTCGTCGCCGGGCTGATGGTCGGGCGTACGCCGGAATATCTCGGCAAGAAAATCGAGGCGAAGGAAGTCAAGATGGCCGTCCTCGGCGTTCTCTGCCTGCCGGCAGCGATGCTGATCTTTACCGCGATTGCCGCGGTCCTGCCTACGGGCGTCGCCTCGATCGGAAATCCGGGCCCGCACGGCTTCTCGGAGATCCTCTACGCCTATACGTCGGGTGCGGCGAACAACGGCTCTGCCTTCGGCGGTTTGACCGGGAATACGCCCTGGTACAACATCACCATCGGTCTTGCGATGCTGATCGGACGCTTCCTGATCATCATCCCGGCGCTCGCGATCGCCGGCTCGCTCGTAACCAAGAAGACCGTGCCCGCCTCCGCCGGCACGTTCCCCACCGACGGCGCACTGTTTGTCGGCCTCCTGGGCGGCGTCATCCTGATCGTTGGCGGGTTGACCTTCTTCCCGGCCCTCGCCGTCGGCCCGATCGTCGAGCATCTCGCAATGCTTCTCGGACAGACCTTTTGAAGGTGATGTCATGGAACAACGGTTCCACCACTCACGCAAACACTTCGATCCCCGCGCCAGCCAGATTGCGCGGAGATCGGTCGAGCCTCCGCGCATATCGAGCATCCTTCTCCTGATGATGGGCGTCATGGTGCTGATCGTGCTCCTCGTCGAGGCGCTCATTCCGTTGTTCGCTGCGACCTGACAGACGCTGTAACACTTTGAATTATCGCACGTTTCCTTGAATCGGTGCGACCCAACAAGACATGCAGTAGAACTTCAAGCTGGAGTCTCCTATGAGCCAGTCCAAATCCGCGAGCATCATGGACGCTCGCATCCTCGTGCCCGCCATTGGCGACGCATTCCGCAAGCTCAATCCCAGGGGTCTTGCCAAAAACCCGGTGATATTTGTTGTTGCCGTGGTCTCCGCACTCACGACGATCCTTCTGTTCAGGGATCTCGCGACCGGCGGCGACAATATCGGTTTCTCGTTCCAGATCGTTCTCTGGCTCTGGTTCACCGTGCTTTTCGCCAATTTCGCAGAAGCTGTTGCCGAGGGCCGCGGCAAGGCCCAAGCCGAGTCTCTGAGGCGCACGCGCACGGAAACACAGGCCAAGCTGCTGACGGGCGGCGATCGCATGAACTACAAACTCGTGCCTGGCACCAGTTTGAAAGTCGGCGACCTCGTCCTCGTCGAGGCCGGCGACATCATCCCGTCCGACGGCGAGGTGATCGAAGGCGTGGCCTCGGTCAACGAGGCAGCGATCACCGGTGAATCCGCCCCCGTCATCCGTGAGTCCGGCGGCGACCGGTCGGCGGTCACCGGCGGCACCCAGGTCCTTTCGGACTGGATCCGCGTGCGGATTACGGCTGCGGCGGGCTCGACCTTTATCGACCGCATGATCTCCCTCGTCGAAGGTGCGGAACGCCAGAAGACGCCGAACGAGATCGCCCTCAACATCCTGCTTGCCGGAATGACGTTGATCTTCCTGCTTGCGACGGTGACCATTCCGAGCTTCGCCACCTATGCCGGCGGCTATATCCCGGTTCTGGTGCTTGTGGCACTCTTCGTCACGCTGATCCCGACAACGATCGGTGCATTGCTTTCAGCGATCGGCATTGCGGGCATGGACCGCCTCGTGCGCTTCAACGTGCTTGCCATGTCGGGCCGTGCGGTCGAGGCGGCGGGCGATGTCGACACGCTGCTGCTCGACAAGACCGGCACGATCACGCTCGGCAATCGTCAGGCGACCGAGTTCAAGCCGGTCACAGGTGTCACGGCCGAGGAACTTGCCAATGCCGCTCAGCTCGCCTCACTTGCCGACGAGACGCCGGAAGGCCGCTCCATCGTGGTGCTTGCCAAGGAGAGATATGGCATCCGCGCCCGCGAGATGGGCAGCCTGCATGCCAGCTTCGTGCCCTTCACCGCGCAGAGCCGGATGAGCGGCGTTGACTTCGATGGTTCCACCATCCGCAAGGGCGCTGTCGATGCGGTTCTTCAGCACGTCGAGCACGCCGTCGCGGCGGCCGCGAACGGGACGGGCGGTGTCGTGGCGCTACGTGAACCGCAAGCGATTCGCGAAATCCAGGCAATCGCGGATGAAATCGCCAAATCCGGCGGCACACCGCTCGCCGTCGTCAAGAACGGCCGGTTGCTGGGCGTCGTTCACCTGAAAGACATCGTCAAGGGCGGCATCCGCGAACGCTTTGCCGAATTGCGCCGCATGGGCATTCGGACCGTCATGATCACCGGCGATAATCCGATGACCGCCGCCGCGATCGCTGCGGAAGCCGGCGTCGACGATTTCCTTGCGCAAGCCACGCCCGAAAACAAGCTCAGCCTCATCCGCGAGGAACAGGCCAAGGGCAAGCTGGTGGCGATGTGCGGTGACGGCACCAACGACGCACCCGCTCTCGCCCAGGCCGACGTCGGCGTCGCGATGAACACCGGCACGGTCGCGGCGCGCGAAGCCGGCAACATGGTCGATCTCGATTCCGATCCGACCAAGCTCATCGAGATCGTCGAGATCGGCAAGCAGCTGCTGATGACGCGCGGCGCCTTGACCACCTTCTCGATCGCCAATGACGTGGCGAAGTACTTCGCGATCATCCCGGCAATGTTCCTGGCTTTCTACCCGCAGCTCGGCGCGCTCAACATCATGGGGCTCGCCACGCCGCAAAGCGCAATCCTGTCGGCGATCATCTTCAATGCGATGATCATCGTCGCGTTGATCCCACTCTCGCTGAAGGGCGTGAAATACAGGGCTGTCGGCGCCGGCGCGCTGCTGTCGCGAAACCTGCTGGTTTACGGCCTCGGCGGCATCATCGTGCCCTTTGTCGGCATCAAGGCGATCGACGTCGTCATCACCGCGCTCGGCCTCGTATAAGGATTATCTCCATGTTGAAACAACTCAGACCCGCGTTCGTCATGATCATCGCACTGACCGTCATAACCGGGCTGGTCTATCCACTCGGAATGACCGGGATCGCTCAGGCCCTTTTCCCGCATCAGGCCAATGGCAGCCTGATCGAGAAGGACGGCAAGGTGATCGGCTCCCAACTGATCGGCCAGGCCTTCAGTGGTGAAGGCTACTTCCATGGCCGTCCTTCTGCCGCCGGTGACGGTTACAACGCTGCCGGATCCAGCGGCTCCAACCTAGGGCCGACCAGCGCGAAGCTCATCGACCGCGTCAAGGCCGATACCGAGGTGCTCAAGGCGGAGAACCCCTCGGCCCCGGTGCCGATGGACATCGTCACCACTTCCGGCAGCGGCCTCGATCCGCATATTTCCCCGGAAGCCGCCTATTTCCAGGTGCCGCGCGTCGCCAGGGCCCGCGGCATGGACGAAGCAACGGTCAGGGCAATGGTCGATGGTCATATCGAAGCGCGCGAGCTCGGCTTCATGGGAGAGCCGCGGGTGAATGTGTTGGCCCTCAACCTTGCGCTCGATGGCGCAGGCGCGCAATAAGACGAAGGCGTCGAAGCCCGTTTGAACGACGGGCTTCGGTGTCGTCAGCGAGGAAAGATGAATGGTTGACGAGAGACACGGTAATGATGCCCGACCGTCGCCGGACGCTCTTCTTGAAAATGCCGAACGCGAAACGCGCGGCCGCCTGAAGATCTTCCTCGGTGCCGCGCCCGGCGTCGGCAAGACCTATGAAATGCTGGCCTCGGGCAGGGCGCGCAAGGCCGAGGGCGTGGATGTCGTCATCGGCGTCGTCGAGACCCATGGTCGAAAGGAGACCCAAGCGCTTGCCGAAGGGTTCGAGGTCGTCCCACGCAAGAGAGTCGACTACAAGGGCCACCTCCTCGATGAGATGGACATAGACGCCATCCTTGCGCGCCGCCCGGAATTGGTTCTCGTCGACGAGCTTGCCCACACGAATGTCGACGGCAGCCGCCATGCCAAGCGCTATCTCGACGTTGAGGAAATCCTCGCCCGGGGCGTCGACGTCTACACCACGCTGAATGTCCAGCATGTCGAAAGCCTCAACGACGTGGTCGCTCAGATTACGCGCATCCGGGTGCGCGAGACCGTGCCGGACTCGATCATCGATCGGGCCGACGACATCGAGATTATCGATCTCACTCCCGATGACCTGATCAAGCGCCTGCATGAGGGCAAGGTATACCTGCCGAACACAGCGAAACGGGCGATCCAGAACTACTTTTCACCCGGCAACCTGACGGCCCTGCGCGAACTCGCCTTGCGACGCACGGCGCAGCGTGTCGACGAACAGCTCGTCAGCCACATGCAGGCGCATGCCATACCAGGCCCGTGGGCGGCGGGAGATCGGGTGCTCGTCTGCATCGACGAGCGGCCGCGCGGAGCATCGCTTGTCCGCTACGCCAAGCGTCAGGCCGATCGATTGCGCGCACCCTGGGCGGCGCTTCACGTCGAGACATCACGCTCGGTCAGCCTCTCCGACGCCGACAAGGACCGGCTTGCGGAACATCTGCGGCTTGCCGAGCAACTGGGCGGAGAGGCAACAACCGTTCCCGGGCAGAACGTGGCGGGCGAAATCCTTCGCCACGCGGCGGCGAACAATTTTACGCAAGTGATCGTCGGCAAACCCAGCAAGTCCCGATGGCGCGAGCGCGTCGAAGGGTCGGTGTCCCATGACCTGATCCGGCATGCGGGCGACCTCAGCGTACACGTGGTTTCGGGCGCAACGGCGACGCCGGCCGAGCAGCGCGGCATCAAGACCGCGCCCCCTCCGACACAGGTCAAGCTCCGGCCCTATCTCTTGAGCACGGTCTATATCGCCGTCGCACTCGCCCTCGGCGCTCTGCTGGATCAGATTCTGGACGTCCAGAACATCGCGCTCGTCTTCCTGATGGCTGTGCTGACTTCGGCGCTAACCGCCGGACTGTGGCCGGCGCTCTATGCCTGCGTCGCGAGCGCTTTTGCTTTCAACTTCTTCTTTCTCGATCCGCGCTACACCCTGACGATCGAAGACCCGGAAAGCGTCCTGGCGCTCGTCTTCTTTCTCGTGGTCGCGGTGATCGCGAGCAATCTGACGGCGCGCGTGCAGCGGCAGGCGATCGCCGCGCGGCAGCGGGCAAGGACGACCGAAGACCTCTATCTCTTCTCGAAGAAGCTCGCGAGCACCGGCACATTGGATGACGTGCTGTGGGCTACGGCCTACCAGATCGCCTCCATGCTGAGGGTGCGTGTCGTCATTCTCCTACCAGAGGAAGATACGATCGAGGTCAAGGCGGGCTATCCACCGGACGACACGCTGGTCGATGCCGATATCGCCGCCGCCCGCTGGGCATGGGAACATGATCGGCCAGCGGGGCGGGGAGCCGACACGCTACCGGGCGCAAAACGCCTCTATCTTCCCCTGAAGACCGGCCGCACGGCGATCGGCGTGGTGGGACTCGACAATGACAAGCAGGGACCGCTGCTGACACCGGAGCAACAGCGGCTTTTCGATGCCCTGGCCGATCAGGCGGCGCTTGCCATCGAGCGCATCCAGCTTGTCGCCGACGTCGATCGGGCGAGACTGGCAGCGGAGGCGGACAGGCTTCGCTCGGCGCTGTTGACATCGATTTCCCATGATCTCAAGACACCGCTTGCGGCGATCATGGGAGCGGCGGACACCTTGCGTGATTATTCGGCCTCCATGCCGGAGGACGATCGCGTGGACCTTCTTTCGACCGTCGTCGATGAATCCGAGCGTCTCAACCGGTTCATCACCAACCTCCTCGACATGACCAGGATCGAATCGGGAGCGACGCAACCGAACGCTTCCTCGCATTACGTCGGCGACATCGTCGGCACCGCATTGCGCCGGGCGAACAAGATCCTGGCTTGCCACAGGACACTGATCGACATTCCGCCGGATCTACCGATGCTGAGGCTCGACCCCGTCCTGTTCGAGCAGGTGCTGTTCAACCTTCTCGACAATGCTGCCAAATATGCCGCGCCGAACTCGACGATCCAGATCCGCGGCTGGGCAGACGGCAGCGTCGTTCTGTTGCAGGTCATGGACGAGGGGCCGGGAATTCCGAGCGGCGACCTCGAGCGTGTGTTCGATTCCTTCTATCGCGTCGAAAAGCGCGATCATGTCCGGGCCGGCACTGGGCTCGGCCTTTCCATCTGCAGGGGATTTGTCGAGGCGATGGGCGGCACGATCTCCGCCGGAAACAGGACGGACCGATCGGGAGCGATCTTTACCATCAGGATGCCCATCCCGGCGGAAAACCCAAATCTGGAAAATCTGACATGACGATCTCTGCTGTGAAAATACTGGTCGTGGACGACGAACCGGCGATCCGGAAGCTGCTTCGCGTGGGCCTGACGACGGAAGGCTATCAGGTGATGGAAGCGATCAATGCCAAGGACGCGATCGCCCAGGTGGGTGCGGATCAGCCGGACCTGATCCTGCTCGATCTCGGTCTGCCCGACATGCCCGGCCACGACCTCCTTGCCAAATGGCGAAATGAAGACGCTCTGGATTTGCCGATCGTCATTCTCTCCAGCCGCACCGACGAGACCGGTATCGTCCGGGCGCTGGAGATCGGGGCTGACGACTATGTCGCCAAGCCGTTCGGCATGAAGGAACTCGCGGCGCGCATCCGGGTCGCGCTTCGGCACAGGTTGCAGCAGCAGGGAGAGCGGCCGGTCTTCAAAACCGGTGAACTTTCGGTCGATCTCGTCAAGCGCATCGTGAAGATCGGCGACAAGGAGATCAAGCTGTCGCCGAAGGAGTACGATATTCTGCGCGTACTCGTGCAGCATGCGGGCAAGGTCATCACGCACCAGTATCTGTTGAACCACGTTTGGGGCGGGTCGACTGACGTCCAGTATCTTCGCGTCTATGTCCGCCAGCTTCGCCAGAAGATCGAGCGCAGCCCGGACCAGCCCCAATACATCACGACCGAGACCGGCGTCGGCTATCGCCTGCGCGAGGTCGATTAAGTGCCACGGGACAGCATCGCTTCTGGACGGGTAAACAGCGAAACGGCATCATGAAAATCTCGGAAATCATCAGTCCGGAGAGTGTGAGACTTGATCTGACCTCTCCATCGAAGACGAGCCTTCTTCAGACGATTTCGGAAATCGCCGCAACGGCGCTTGGCATTGCAGCGTCGGAAATATTCCTTGCCTTGACCAACCGGGAAAAGCTCGGCTCGACCGGGATCGGTCAAGGCATCGCCATTCCGCACGCGCCCGTGCCGGCTGTGGGGAGTCCCTTCTTCCTGATCGTACGGCTGAAGCAACCGATTGATTTCGAAGCGGTCGACGATGCTCCGGTCGATATTGTTTGCCTGTTGCTGACGCCGGTTCCGGGAAGCCAACTAAACGTACTGGCCCACCTGGCCAGAAAGCTGCGGTCACCGGAAATCGTCGAGGCGGTCCGTTCCGCATCGACGCCCGAGGGAGTGTATTCGCTGCTGGCGGATGACGGCGAGCCCTAGATTTGAAGACGCAGGCAGCTCAAACCGTACCGCTGCGAGCCTCGTCGAGAAGCCTTGTGACCTCTTCGTCCGATGTCTGGTCGAAGTCGCTATAGTGGACGCCGACCGCCCGGAATGGCTCCGGGGTTTGCAGGCAGATGACGTCGTCAGCTTCCGATTTCAGTTGCTCGAGCGCGTCGCTCGCTGCGACCGGAATGGCAAGGATGATCTTGCCCGTTCCCGCTTTGCGCAACGCCTTCACAGCAACCTTGACAGTGCCGCCGGTTGCGACGCCGTCGTCCACGACGATCACCGTGCGCCCCTCGGTTGGCGTAGGAGCCTGGGCTCCCTGATAGACTTCGCGTCGCCGCTCGATTTCCGCGAGCTGGTGCCGGGTTTCGGCCTCGACGTAAGCAGCATTCGGATTGACGAGGCGCATTGCCTCCTCGTTGTATACGAGCTGCGGATCACTGCCGTCCACCACAGCGCCGATGCCATATTCGGGATGTCCCGGCGCGCGGATCTTGCGCACCAGAACCAGTTCGAGCGGTGCGTGCAAGGCCTTCGCTATTTCGGATGCCACGGGCACGCCGCCACGCGGCAATGCCAAGACCAGGGGGTCCGACCGGGCATATTTCGCCAGAACGCCTGCGAGCTGCCGTCCGGCGTCCTGTCGATCTGCAAATTTCTGTTGTGGAGATGTCATGGTCATATCCCTCTTTGAGTGTTGCCGAGATGGATCAAGAACCAATCTGTCGCATGCCGGATCACCTGATCCATCGTGCCGGGCTCCTCGAACAGGTGGCCCGCACCATCGATAATGATGAGCCGCTTCTCGCAGGCCAGCGCGTCGAAGGCGCGTTGGTTCATGTCGATCACCGGCCCGTCGAGACTTCCGACGAGAAGGAGGGTTGGGGCGCGAACGCCCGGTAGCATCTGGATGGCAAGGTCAGGGCGTCCGCCGCGTGATACCACGGCGGCTACATCCGGTTCGGCGTAAGCCGCCTGCAGCGCCGCGCCGGCACCTGTGCTCGCGCCGAAGTAGCCGACCGCCAAGTGCACGGTCTCGGGAGCTTCGGCGACCCAACGCTTGGCCGCCACGAGCCGTTCGGCAAGGAGATCGACGTCGAAGACGTTTCGGCGGTCCTGTTCCTCTTCGGGTCTCAGGAGATCGACGAGAAGTGTCGCCAATCCTGCTTCCCTCAGTGCGGCCGCAACCCGATTGTTGCGAGGGCTGAAGCGCCCGCTTCCACTGCCATGGGCAAAGATCACCAGGCCGCTCGCACCGGAAGGAACGCCGAGAAAGGCCTCGATACCCGCTCGGTCGATTCTTACGGACTGTACATCTTCAGGTGCCGAAAAGGCCATGTGCTTGCCCTCTCAGTCGCGGCGCAGGCGCCCGCGGTATCGTCGCAGGGAGCTTCGGCTTCGCCCCGATCCGACTTCCCACCAGAAACAAGTTCAGCGTGGTACTGGATGGAGCGTTCCGCCGACTTCATGTGATTCAATCCCCGCAAGCGCCGATTGTTCCCCGCTCCACAGAGCGATCGGCTGGAACCCTTTTCCCGAGCAGATGTTTGGTGGTGAGAGCAGAGCGCTGCGGCGCCCTGGATCCAATCGTTCGAACCAAGGCAAAGGTGCAAATCATGGACCCGAGAACCGAGATAAAGCTGCACACCGGCAACAGGATACCGGTCATGGGCGTCGGGACTTGGCAGTTGACGAGCGACACCGCGGACACGATCGCGACCGCCCTCAATCTCGGCTATCGAATGATCGACACCTCCGGAGACTACGGAACCCAGCCAGGCATCGCCGACGGAATCCGCAGGAGCGGCGTCGAGCGCGCGGGCTTCTATCTGGTAACGAAAGTGGAGGAGGTCGGGGACGCCTATCACGCGACGCGAAAAAATCTCGACGAACTGCAGCTGGACTATGCCGATCTCATGCTAATACACCGTCCGCCGCGAACGGGTGCGGGAGACGATCTTTGGCGAAGTCTTATCCGGGCGAAAGAGGATGGCCTTACGAAAGACATCGGCGTCAGCAATTACTCGATCGAGTTGATCGACACGTTGATAGATGCGACCGGCGAAGTCCCGACGGTCAATCAGATCGAGTGGAGTCCGTTCGGACACAGCAATGACATGCTGCGTTATGCGCGGGAAAAGCAGATCGTCATCCAGGCATACAGCCCCCTCACGCGTACGAAGCGGCTTCGGGATGCGACGCTTGCAAAGATTGCCGCCAAATACGGCAAATCGCCGGCGCAGGTGCTGATCCGATGGAACCTTGAGCGTGGCACGGTCCCCGTTCCCAAGGCCAATCAGCCGCAACATTTGGAAGAGAACATCGACGTGTTTGACTTCGATATCAATGGCGACGACCTGGAAGCCCTCGATGGCCTGAACGAACGGTACTCGTCGCTTGGGACCCTTCCATATGTTTGAGCATCAAGTTCCGGCTCCGCTGCGCCCCAAATTTCCACGATTCGTCGCCCAGGCATCTGGACCGAAACCCAGCCTCACACCGTGTTCCGCTTCATACCCATCGGATGCCGTGTGATTTTGCGCGCGCGACGAATCCTGATGTATTGGCGAAAGAGGAGGGGCCGGATCCCGGCGCTCGTTTTCAATCAGTCTTCTTCGCTCAGAGTGGCAAGGAAGGCCTGTAGCGCGTGGACTTCTCTGTCATTCAGCTTCAGTGGCTCAAGCTCCGAATGTCCGGCCGGCGCCGGAGGCGCCTTGTTGTAGTGACGAACGACTTCGTCAAGCGACCTGAATTGTCCGGCATGCATGTAAGGTGGCCTCAGCGCCACGTTGCGGAGCGACGGCGGTTTGTAGGCGCGCAACAACTCATCGCCCTCGCTGACCATAAAATTCAGTTCCGTGCAGTCGGATGGCGCAGCGTCGCTGTAGCGGCCGCGACAATTGAACGGATCATTCTTCACCTGCAAGGCTCCGAGCGCCCGGCCGGTGTCCTCGGGCAGTCCTTCGACGGCCGGAACGCCCGTATTGTGAAAGTGATTGTCTGTCAGCAGCGGCCCGTTGTGGCAATTGATGCAGTTTCCCTTTCCGATGAAGAGGGCCAATCCCGCGATCTCGGGTTCGCTCAGCTGATCATTGGGCGCCGTTCCCGCCTGAAGACTGCGGGCATAGCGGTCGAAGCGTGTTTCGCGCGGCTTAATGGTCCGCTCGAAGGCGGCGATGGCCTTGCCGATATTGGCAAACACACGGTTGATTGCCTCGCGCTCTCCCTCCGTCATCTTCGACCAGGCAGCCTTGGCTGCCGCATTGCCCTCCGGCGATGCGTGATCCGGCAGGCCTGTGAACTCGGGCAACGGGCCAAAAAGCCGCTCATAGTCGCGGCGGTAGTCAACCGCGAGCCGTCGTGCGAGAGCGGTTCGGTCGCTGCCGTGCTCGACGGCGCTTTCGAGCGGCCCGAGGGCCTGTGCCCACTGACTGTCCTTGCGCCCATCCCAGAACAGGAAGGGTGCATGGGCCGTGCCGCTGATCGGCATTGTCCGTCGGTTCGTCTGGCCGACGCCGTGACCGAGGGGCGTACCGTCCTGGAATTGCCGGTCGCGCAAGTGGCAGGTCGCGCAGGCGACCTTGGCGTTTGCGCTCAGACGCTTGTCGTTGAACAGCGCCTGGCCGAGCTCCGCCGCTCTGGGGTCGTTCGCGACCCGGTTGGACGGATCGGCGGGCAGGGCGGGCAGGGCATCGAGCAACAGTGAGGCAATCAGGCTTTTCTGCTCCTCGGACCAGTTCTGGTTGGCGAAAATCCGTTCCTTGTATGAAAAACCGGCCAGCACAACGAGCGCGATGATGCCGGCGGCGGCGTAGAAAATGCCGGACCGTTTCATGGGGCTCGCCTCAGAGTTTCAGATTGAAGGTGGTTTCGTCGCCGCCCGCGCCGCTTGTCGCGTGCACGGTTACGGTCCACCAGCCGGGCATGTTGAATTTGATGCCCTCGACGCGATAGCGGCCGCCACCCAGATCGGCGGTCACGCGCGGCGTGGTCGGCAGACCATGGCCGTGCTGCGGCATGCCGCCATCGATCGTCAATGCGGCTTTTTCCACCGGCCTTCCGTCGCGCGTCCTCAGGGTGACGATGAAAGCGTGCATAGCCCCGATCGAGACAGGGTTCATGTCTGTGTCGAGACGGGTTTGATAGAGGCCCGCGTCCGAGTAACGGGTGAGTGAGAGATCGAGGTTTTCGGGAAGTGGCGACCTCATTTTTGCTGCGGCGCCGAGGCCGACCATTGTGATCAGGGCGAGCGGTGCGGCCCATAGAAGTCTTGATTTCAGAATCTGACGCCTTGTCATGGCAGCTCCATTTCGAACAGGTTTGCGATGGCCTGCTTTACGGACTGCTCGGCGGAGAGAATTGAACGAAAGGGCTACTGCGCGATTTCTGCATCGGACGCAATTTTAGGTCTGACCCGGCGCGCGCCGTTGAAACGGGTCAGACCGGTATTTTTTGTTCCGCAGCGGTGATGTCGATCCGCAGTGATGTCGGCACAAGGCCGAGCATCCGGCGACAGGTGCGGATAAGATGCGCCTGATCGGAAAAATTCGCTGCGTGGGCCGCCTCGGTCCAGGTTGTCCCGCCGAAGCCGAGCTCCAAAGCCCTGTTGAGCCTTGTCCAGAGGATATAGGGGCGGAAGGCGATCCCCGTTTCGGCAACGAACAGATGCCTAAAACGCCCTTCGCTCAGCCCCGCGACGGCGGCAACATCGGCAAGACGCAAAGGCCCGTCGAGATGGTGCGAAATCCGGTCGATACTCTTCAGAATACGGGGATCCGCCCTGTGGCGAGCCGAAGCCGTGCCGGCCAATCGGTTGAGCAATGCCTGCGCATGAGAGGCGAGATCATCGTCACCGGCACCGGCTGCCCAGGCCGTTTTCAAACCAGCTGAAACGTCTGCCGCGAGGCCGTCCGGAATGCGCGCGATGGAGTCGTTGCTGTAACGCTCGAGCAAGGCCTGCCCGATCGGCGTTTCCGGCGCGAACAGAATATTGCCGACCTGACGGCCGGGGGCGCGAAATTCATGGGCAAGATCCGGGGCGATCAGCGCACCGCCATAGGAGATCCAGGGAGCATCTGTCCGCCCGCGAAATTGGATCGGGCCATCGAAGCCGATGCAGACCTGTATCGCATGATGCCTATGCAGTTGCGCCGGGGCGATGGCCTGTCCGATCCACAGGCTCCCGCCACCCCAGAAGATGACCCGTCCAATGCCGCTGACCTTCATCGCGATGTAGCTGTATCGCCCCCTCGCGATCCGGGCAAGGCTGCTACGACCACGCCTACTCAATCCTGTGACGTCTCAATCGTTGGAAAGCTCTTCGGCTGTGGCCGCGATAGGTGCGTTCCCCAAGGAATTATCGGCATATTTGAAGGCCAGTATGCTGATCACTGAGGCGACTACAGCTATTATCACAAGACGCATGCAGTTTTCCGGGCTCGTTGTCACGCCTACAGCCGCGCATCTCGTCGGACGCACAAAGGTCGCTGTAGCACTTTGAATCGCTGCGTGTCCCTGTCCTTAAATCGAGGTCGATTTAAGGACAGGGACACGCAGCAGCAACTCGCCAGGAGCCGTTGTTGTTCCCGCGCGGATAGTCGCTTCATTGAAGAGGAACGAAGTTGGTGGGAACTATTGCCGGCTTATTCGGCGGCATTTCTATCGCTGTTTGATCGACCGCCAGTATGCTCATCACGATAGAGATGAGGACGAGTATAAGAGCCAGAAACGCGATGCCTGCCTTATCCATCGCCCATCATGGTCGGGTGAATGCGAGCAAAGCGGGGCGGCCATCGTCGAAGACTCCACCGATGTCCGTTATGGTTAAATTTTGATTAAATCAATGCAAATTATCCCGCAGGCAGGGCAACTGGTGGCCGCGTGGAGCTGGCGCGCGTTAAGTGGGTAACGAACTCTGAAAGGCGCTGCCCCCTAGCTGAGCGCATATCGCAAATCTACGCCCGGGAAGGAATGGTGCCGCTTACGTGACTCGAACACGTGACCCCATCATTACGAATGATGTGCTCTACCGACTGAGCTAAAGCGGCCCTCAACGGTCTCGCGGAAAGCCGCGGAACGAAGTGTGAGGCGCTGATAAACGCAAAGCGGCAAGATTTCAAGCCATCAGTTTCGAGAAGTTGAAAATTCCTTGGACGGCTGGACATGGCGGTGGGCGCCAAGCCCGAGCCTTGCTCGCGCCGCGTCGTATTCCCGTTCCAGCCGGTTGACGAGTTGCGCCACCGTGCCGATCTCGCGGATGGCTCCGATGCCCTGGCCGCAGCCCCAGATGTCCTTCCAGGCCTTTGCCCCTTCGCCGGCGCTGCCGAAGTCCATCTTGGAGGGATCCGCCTCCGGCAGCCTGTCCGGATCCATGCCCGCCGCGCTGATCGAGGGCTTCAGGTAGTTGCCGTGAATGCCGGTGAAATAATTGGAATAGACGATGTCGGCGGCGCTGCTGTCGACGATCATCTGTTTGTAGGCGTCGCTGGCGCGCGCTTCTTCGGTGGCGATGAAGGGGGAGCCGATATAGGCCATGTCCGCGCCCATCGCCTCCGCCGCGAGGATGGCGCCGCCGGTGGCGATGGCGCCCGAAAGCAGAAGTGGCCCGTCGAACCACGCCCGGATCTCCTGGACAAGCGCGAACGGCGAAAGCGTTCCGGCGTGGCCGCCGGCCCCGGCCGCAACCGCGATTAGGCCGTCCGCGCCCTTGCGGATCGCCGAATTGGCGTGCCGATTGTTGATGACGTCGTGGAGCACGATGCCGCCGTAGGAATGGATGGCGGCATTCACTTCCGGGACGGCGCCAAGCGACGATATGACGATCGGCACCTTGTATTTGATGCAGAGCATCAGGTCCTGCTCGAGCCTGGCGTTCGACTTGTGGACGATCTGGTTGACCGCGAATGGCGCCGCAGGCCGGTCGGGATGCCTGGCATCGTGGTCGGCGAGCGTTTCGGTGATTTCCGCAAGCCACTCATCCAGTTGCGATTGCGGGCGCGCATTGAGGGCGGGAAAGGAGCCGATGACGCCCGCCTTGCACTGGGCGATCGTCAGCCGGGGATGCGAGACGATGAAGAGCGGCGCGCCGACCACCGGCAGTCTCGTTGTTCCGGAAAGGATTGGCGGCAAGGACATCAGTTTCTCCATCCCACACTGTTTTGACGTTTGCGTAAACGTCAAAACAGATAACAGCAACCAATGAACTTGCAAAGCGACACTTTCTACAGCGCCGTCCGTCTCAGACACAAAGGGGGCTGTAGCACTTTGGGTTTCTGCATGTGTCCTTAAATTGGAGTCGATTTAAGGACACATGCAGTCATCGATCGGCACCCACCTGGTTTTTCCCCGTAGAAGTCCCGGTGGTTTTGCACCCGGACTTGCGAATTCCGAAAGCAACGGTTACCCAATCGTTAATAAAACCAACGGCGTGGATCGGGAAGGGGACTGTTCTCTCCTGAAAGGATGGAAACACCCGCTCGGGCCGCGGCGCGCCGCTGCAGCGCCGCGCGTCTTGTCAGGCGCGCAAAGGTCGCTGTACTGCTTTGAATTGCTGCATGTTTCTTTAAATCAGCACGATCTGAGGAAACCTGCAGCAGGCTTCGTTGCACAGAAGGACTTGATGTGAGCGGACTCGAAACTGCGATCAGAAATGCACTGGAACGCTCCGACAGGACCAATGCGGAAATCCGTGCACGCATCTATCAGTCGGCCCGCCAGGCGCTGGAAAACGGACTGAAGAAGCAGCAAATCGAAGACCCCGATGTGATCGCGAAACAGCGTCACCGGCTCGAAGCGGTCATTCACGCGATCGAGACGGAAGAACGCGCGGCCTTGCGGGGGCGTTCCGCTGCGGTACCTGCAGCACCGGTCGTCGGCCAGGGCGGAGCGGGCGAGCGGGCGGCGCCAAGCCCGGCGGCTGCGGATCTTTCCGTTTCCCCCCGGCGCGAGCCGACTGCCGATGGACAAGGCCGCGCGGGAGAGGGCGGGAGCGACCTGGGTGCCCTGCGCGCCGATCGTGAGGACTCGTTGGCCTCGGGGCGGACAGTCCCCGCACCGCAATCCACAGCTGCGGGCGACAAGGCCGCGTCGGCTGCGCCCGACGTCGGCGCCGCGGAAAAGCGGCCGCGCAAGCGTCGGCGAGGCCGCCTGCTCTCCTTTGCCATGGTCGTGGCAACGCTCGCGGCGGCGGCCGGCGCCGCGGTGTGGTGGATCCAGACGAACGATTTGCTGAAATCCCCGGCCGATACCGGCGTCGCCAATCCGCCTGCCACCGTGGAATCGGAAGATTTCGATGGGGCGGCGGGACTTCAGAACCTCGCCGCGCAGGAGGGCTTCTCGGGCGAGTGGATCGAGGTATTCACGCCGGCGAAGGTCGCGGCGATCAAGCCGAGCGCGCGCTCCACCGTCGAGCCTTTGAACGACGCAGGCGGCGAGCGCGTGCGCGTGACCTCGGCAGTCGGCGGCAAGGAAGGCGATCTCGTCTTCGAAATTCCCGCCGATATACTGGCACAGCTCTCGGGCAAATCATCGACATTGGCGCTCACCGTCCAGGCGATGCCCGGCAAGACGGCGGAATTTTCCGTCGAATGCAACTTCTCTTCGCTCGGTGCCTGTGGCCGCCACCGATTCACCGTGCATGACGAACGGCTGGATATGCTTTTCAAGATCTCGTTCGATCGGAGTATCGCGCCAAGCGGTCCCGGCAGGCTCGTACTGAACAGCGACGTCAGCGGCGCGGGCAATAGCCTGGATATTTTCGCGATTCGCGTGCTGCCGGGGCAATAGAGCAGTTCCAGGAAAAGTGTGTAAACGGTTTTCCGTCCGGAATTGCGTAGTTTCAAAGAGTTAGATCATTTCACTGTTTCAATGAAACAATGAAATGATCTAACGCGCGTCCCGCGCTTCAGGTCATTTCAGGAACCCCGGCCCGGAGCCGACGATCTTGTCGTCGACCTCGCCGATGGCCGCCTTGTCCTTGCCGTCATAGTCCAGATGCTTGAGCAGGTGGCGGATCAGATTGATCCGGGCGCGGCGCTTGTCGTTACCGCGAATGACCGTCCAGGGGGCATGGTCGGTGTGCGTTTCCTTCAGCATCCGATCGCGCTTCGCGGTGTAGTCGTCCCACTTGTTCAGCGCGGCGATATCCATCGGCGACAGCTTCCAGATCTTCAAGGGATCATGCCGGCGATCATGGAAACGCTTCAACTGCATCTCCCGGCCGATATTGAGCCAGAACTTGAAGAGCTGGATGCCCTCGTGGACGATCATTTTCTCGAAGCGGGGAGCCTGCTTGAGAAAATGCTCATATTGCTCGGGTGTGCAGAACCCCATAACCGGTTCCACACCGGCGCGGTTGTACCAGGAGCGATCGAAGAGAACGAATTCCCCAGCCGTCGGAAAGGTCGCCACGTAACGCTGGAAATACCATTGGCCGTGCTCGGTCTCGGTCGGTTTGGTGAGCGCGACAATGCGGGCGGAACGAGGGTTCATGTAGGCCATTGTCGCGTGGATGGCGCCGCCCTTGCCGGCTGCGTCGCGGCCCTCGAAAAGCGCCATCACCCGCTTGCCGGTCGCCTGCATCCAGAACTGCACCTTGACGAGTTCGATCTGCAGTTTCGTCAACGTTTTTTCGTATTCGTCTTCTTCCAGCTTCTTCTTGTAGGGATAATCATCGGACGAGAAGGCGTCGTCATCGATCCATTTCGGCAATTCCGGGTTATCGACATCGAAGATGCGGGACTTGCCGCCGATCCGCAATTCGACCGCCCGGCTCTCCGGTTTGGCCCCGGCTGCCGCTGTTTCTGCTGCCATTTGCTTTGCCTCCCGCTGACGCTCGATTTCCACGAAGGAGGCCATAATTGCATTGCGGATTCAAGCATGTCGTGAAAATCATGTCATGAAGCAGCGCTATCTCTCTGCTTTCGCGGCATCGTGATCAGGGGGAACTGCAAATTGAGTCATGAGGATGTTGTGTTGGATGACGCAAAGGTGTTCTGGCGAACGCTGTTGCCGAAGCTGAAGGCGGAACGATGGGTTCTCGGCCTCTCGATCCTGATCGCCGTTCTCGCCACGCTCGCCGGTATTCACATCCTCGCCGTGCTGCCGTTCTGGATCGTGCTTGCCGCGGCCCTGCTCAATCGCAGCGTCCCGTCGGTGCAGCCGGCGCCGGTTAGCGTCGTTGTCTCCGAGCAGGGAAGCGACCCGCTGGTTCCGGCGTTTAACGCGCTCGATATGCCCGTGCTCGTCGTCGGCGCGGACGAGACAGTGCTGTTCCAGAACGTTGCTGCCGAAAAGGCCTTCGGCATGATTCCCCCGAACAGCGATCTTTCCGCCCGCGTCCGTTCCCCGGGCATCCTCGATATGGTTCGTGAGACAATCGCCACCGGCAAAATCAATCAGATCGAACACACGGAGAGATTGCCGTCGGATGCCGTCTATGTCGTGAGGGTGGCGCCTGCCGAGATTGGAACCGATGCTTCGAGCCGGCGTATCTTCCTGCTGACCTACCGCGACATCTCGCAGGCGCGCCGTATCGACCGGATGCGCTCCGATTTCGTCGCCAATGCCAGCCACGAACTGCGTACGCCGCTGGCCTCGCTTCGCGGCTTCATCGAGACGCTGCAGGGGCCGGCGCGCAACGACCCGAAGGCGCAGGAGAAATTTTTCGTCATCATGCACGAGCAGGTGACCCGCATGAGCCGACTCGTCGACGATCTCCTGTCGCTCTCCCGCCTCGAGCTGAAATCGCATCTTGCCCCGGAAGACATGGTCGATCTGGCGCCGCTGCTCGGGCACGTGCGCGACAGCCTGCTGCCGCTTGCGACCGAGCTCGACGTGGCGATATCGCTCGACGTTCCCGATGCACCGGTTTTGGTCCCGGGCGACCGCGATGAATTGATCGAGGTTTTCGAGAATCTGATCGAGAACGCCTGCAAATACGGGCAGGAGGGGAAGAAGGTCGAGGTGCGTCTCACAGGCGGCGAGAGCGAGCAGGCCGAGGTGACGGTCACCGACCACGGCCCGGGCATTCCGGCCGAGCACGTACCGAGAATTACCGAACGTTTCTACCGGGTTAACGTGGAGGCGAGCCGTTCGAAAAAGGGAACCGGCCTCGGGCTTGCCATCGTCAAGCATATTCTCACGCGCCACCGCGCCCGCCTCCTTGTCCATTCGGAGGTCGGCAAAGGTACGATTTTCACGGTCCGCTTCTGACACAAAACGTCGCCGCCGCCTCGTGAGATTCGGAATCACGCTGCTTCTTCAATGACATAGGCTGTCATAAATGTTTCACCGAACTGACATAAAAGGTGTGACCATCGGCGGCTAACTAGGGGCAGCCGATCACACGGCGAAGAGAGCGCTGGATCCTTAGCGCACCAACCACAAGCCCATTCCGGGAGAACATCAATGAAAGCTCTTAAACTCACTGTAGCGGCGCTGGTCGCATCCGCCGCCTTCGCGGGCGTCGCAGCAGCTCGCGACCAGATCCAGGTCGCCGGCTCCTCGACCGTTCTTCCCTACGCAAAGATCGTCGCCGAAAGCTTCGGCGAAGCCTTCCCGGACTTCAAGACTCCGGTCGTCGAATCCGGCGGCTCTGGCGCAGGCCTGAAGGAATTCTGCAAGGGCGTCGGCGAAGACACGATCGATATCGCCAACTCCTCGCGCAAGATCAAGGACAGCGAAGTCGAGGCCTGCAAGGCAGCCGGCGTAACCGAAATCCAGGAAGTCAAGATCGGCTATGACGGCATCGTCTTCGCAACCGATGCCGGCAACGCCGACCTCGCCCTGAAGCCGGAGCACCTCTACAAGGCTCTGGCCGCTGAAGTCGTCGTCGACGGCAAGCTCGTCGCCAACCCCTACAAGAAGTGGTCGGAAATCGACGCCTCGCTTCCGGAAGCCGAAATCGCCGCCTTCATCCCGGGCCAGAAGCACGGCACGCGCGAAGTCTTCGAAGAGAAGATCCTCACTGAAGGCTGCAAGGAATCGGGCGCGCAGGACGTCATCAAGGCTGCCGTCAGCGATGCCAAGGAACAAGTCGCCAAGTGCATCGCTGTGCGTAAGGACGGCATGGCTGTCGACATCGATGGCGACTACACCGAAACGCTCGCCCGCATCGCTTCCAACAAGGCCGGCATTGGCGTATTTGGCCTTTCGTTCTACGAAAACAATGCCGACAAGCTGAAGGTTGCGACCGTCAACGGCATCGTTCCTTCGACCGAAACGATCGCTTCGGGCGAATACCCGGTTTCCCGCCCGCTGTTCTTCTACGTCAAGAAAGCGCATCTGGGCGTCGTTCCGGGCCTCAAGGAATATGTCGAGTTCTTCATTGACGATCAGATGATCGGCCCTGACAGCCCGCTCGCTGAATACGGCCTGGTCACTGCTCCGGATGCCGAGCGTGAAGAAATCCGCAAGGCTTTCGAAGCTGGTAACCTGCTCTAATTAAAGACATGCCCGGGCGCGGCCTTGCGTTGCGCCCGGGTTTGCGTTCATTCGATTTGCCGGTGGCCGCGACGGTCGTTGCCGGGGAGACGTGCCGATGAGTACTTCGCTCCTTCTTTTGATCATTGTTTTGATTGGTTTCATTGCCTATTTCGCCGGTCGCGCGCGTTCGCTTGCGCAGTCGGGCGGTAAACTCGCAAATCTGCACTCCTTGCCCGGCTATCACGGCAGCTATGTTGCGATATGGGCGATGCTCCCGGCGGCGCTTGTGCTCGCCGCCTGGCTGATCGCATCGCCGCTGTACATCGATTCCAGCGTTCGCTCGTCGCTTCCCGAGTCCGTACTGAGCCAGGGTGAAGCGACGACGCAGCTTGCGCTCGGCCAGGTCAAGTCTGTCGCCGTTGGTCTCGCCCGCTTGAACGCGGACGAAACCGCCGCGCTTGAAAGCGGCTCCGCCAACCTGCGCGAAACGCTCGCCGCCAAGGGCGTGGCTCTTGCCGGCGAAGGCGAGCCGTACATGATCAAGGCCGCCCAGCAGTTCAATGAAATGCGAACGACGAGTCGCTGGCTGATGAGCGCTGTCGTGCTGCTCGTCGCCGTTGCGGGCTGCATCTACGCGATCCGCAACATCAGTGCCCGTTTTCGCGCCCGCAACCAGGTGGAGCGCGTCATGCTCGCTTCGCTGATTGTAGCCTCGTCGATCGCCATCCTCACGACGATCGGTATCGTCACGTCGATGCTGTCGGAAGCGGCGCGCTTCTTCACCATGGTATCGCCTGTCGAGTTCTTCTTCGGCACGGTTTGGGACCCCCGCTTCGCGGCAGCCGGCAGCAGCGGCACATCGGGCCAGTTCGGTCTCCTGCCGCTTCTCGGCGGCACGCTCTATATCGCCTTCGTCGCGATGCTGTTCGCGGTGCCCATCGGGCTCTTTGCGGCCATATACATGGCTGAATACGCAAGCCCGCGGCTGCGTTCGACGGCGAAGCCGCTGCTCGAGGTGCTCGCCGGCATCCCGACGATCGTCTACGGCTTCTTTGCGCTCGTGACGGTTGGCCCGTTCCTGCGCGATATTTCGGCGCAATTGAGCGGTCTCATCACCGGCAACTACCAGAATTTCATTCAGGCGCAGAGCGTCATCACGGCCGGGATCGTCATGGGCATCATGCTCATTCCGTTCGTGTCCTCGTTGTCCGACGACATCATCACCCAGGTGCCGCGGGCGCTGCGCGATGGCTCCCTTGGCCTTGGTGCCACGCGTTCGGAGACGGTTAAGAGGGTCATCCTGCCGGCCGCACTGCCCGGCATCGTCGGCGCGTTGTTGCTGACGGCCTCGCGCGCGGTCGGTGAAACCATGATCGTCGTGCTTGCCGCCGGTGTCGCGGCGCGCATGCAATTGAGCCCCTTCGAGCCGATGACGACGGTTACGGTCAAGATCGTCCATCAGTTGACGGGCGACCTGGAGTTCACGTCGCCGCAGACGCTGGTCGCCTTTGCGCTCGGCATCACGCTGTTCGTCATCACGCTCTGCCTCAACATCTACGCGCTCTACATCGTGCGCAAATATCGGGAACAGTACGAATGACCGAGCTTGCCTCCCCCACGGTAAAGGTCTCCACCCGTCCTGCCGAAACCCGCCGCGATATTGGCATCAAGCGCCGTTATGCGGCAGAGCGGCGCTTTCGCGCCTACGGCATCACGGCCATCACCCTTGGCCTCTTGTTTCTGGCGATCCTCATCTCGACGGTGGTCTCCAACGGTTACACCGCCTTCCTGCAGACGACGATCACGCTGCCGATCGAGTTCACCGAGAAGGTGATCGATCCGAAGAACGAACGCGCCACAGATCCCAAAACTTTGATGACCGCAAACTATCCGGTGCTCGTCCGCAATGCTCTGGTTAAGCAGCTCGGCCTTGATCCGACGAAGCGGCCGCTGCTCAAGCAGGCGACGGATATGATTTCGCCCAGCGCGCGCATGCAGCTGCGTAACATGGTCGTTGCCGATCCATCGTTGATCGGCCAGACCGTACCGGTCACAATGCTCGCCGAGGCGAATATCGACTCCGCTTTCAAGGGGCAGATCGACCTTTCGGTGGACGAGGGCAGGCGCAGGGTCAAGGACCAGCAGGTCGCCTGGATGAACCAGCTTGCCGATGCCGGCGTGCTCAAGAAGAGCTTCAACACCGGCATCTTCACCTTCGGCGCGTCGAGCCGCCCGGAAGCGGCGGGCGTGGGCGTCGCGCTCGTCGGATCGCTTTACATGATGCTGATCGTGCTGGTGCTGGCGCTGCCGATCGGTGTCGCCGCCTCGATCTATCTCGAGGAGTTCGCGCCGAAGAACCGGCTCACTGATCTGATTGAAGTCAACATCAACAATCTCGCGGCCGTACCGTCGATCGTTTACGGTCTTCTCGGCCTTGCTGTCTTCATCAACTTCGCCGGCATGCCGCGTTCGGCGGCCCTCGTGGGCGGCTTCGTGCTGACGCTGATGACGCTGCCGACGATTATCATCGCCACGCGCGCGGCGCTCAAGGCCGTGCCGCCGTCGATCCGTTCGGCGGCACTCGGTCTCGGCGCGTCGAGGATGCAGACGATCTTCCACCATGTTTTGCCGCTTGCCATGCCGGGCATTCTGACCGGCACGATTATCGGCCTTGCGCACGCACTCGGCGAAACCGCGCCGCTGCTCCTGATCGGCATGGTGGCCTTCGTCGTCGATTTTCCGGGGTCGCCGCTGGAACCCTCCACGGCACTGCCGGTGCAGATCTACATGTGGGCGAACGAGCCGGAACGCGCCTTCGTGGAGCGGACCTCGGGAGCGATCATCATTCTCCTGATCTTCCTCGTCTTCATGAACCTGGGCGCAATTCTCTTGCGGCGTCGCTTTGAGCGCCGCTGGTAGTGGGGTAAGGACTATGAACATGATGTCGGAAGCTGCAGTGGAAAAAGCTCTGGATCTGAAAATGAATACTGTGCCCTACAAGATGATCGGCAAGGATGTGTCGGTCTATTACGGCGAGAAGCGCGCGCTCTTCGACGTCAACCTCAATATCCGTGAAAACACCGTGACAGCCTTGATCGGTCCGTCGGGCTGCGGCAAGTCGACGTTTCTGCGCACCTTGAACCGCATGAACGACACGATCGAGAACTGCCGCGTGACCGGCAAGATCACGCTCGACGAGGACGACGTCTACGACCCGTCGATCGACGTCGTGGAACTGCGGGCCCGTGTCGGCATGGTGTTCCAGAAGCCGAACCCGTTCCCGAAGTCGATCTACGAGAACGTCGCCTATGGTCCTCGTATTCATGGCCTCGCCCGTACCAAGGCGGAGTTCGACGAGGTCGTCGAAACCAGCCTGCAGAAGGCCGGTCTTTTCAATGAGGTCAAGGATCGGCTGCACGAGCCGGGTACCGGCCTTTCCGGCGGCCAGCAGCAGCGTCTCTGCATTGCGCGCGCCGTAGCTGTCAGCCCCGAAGTAATCCTGATGGATGAGCCCTGTTCTGCGCTCGATCCGATCGCCACCGCCAAGGTGGAGGAACTCATTCACGAGCTGCGCGCCAACTTCACGATCGTCATCGTGACCCACTCGATGCAGCAGGCCGCGCGCGTCTCGCAGCGCACCGCCATGTTCCACCTCGGCAATCTCGTCGAGGAGAACGATACCGACAAGATGTTTACCAATCCGGATGACCAGCGCACGCAGGACTACATTATGGGTCGGTTTGGCTAAGCCAGGCGACAGAGCAATTCCAGGGAGAGTGTGAAACGGTTTTCCGTCCGGAATTGTGTAAGTTCAAAGAGTTAGATCATTTCAATGTTTCAACGAAACAAGGAAGTGATCTGGTCAACCGGTTTGCGAGTTCGAGGAACGAAACATGTCATCTACACACATCACGTCGGCTTTTGACGACGAGCTCAAATATCTGACGCGCCGCGTCTCGGAAATGGGAGGCCTTGCCGAGCAGATGGTGGCCGATTCCGTCCGGGCGCTGGTGAATTCCGACCTGGCGTTGGCGCAGAAGGTGATTTCCGACGACGCGATGCTGGACGATGCCGAGCGCCAGATCGGTGACAAGGCGATCGTCACCATCGCCAAGCGTCAGCCAATGGCCTCGGATCTTCGCGAGATCATGGGGTCGATCCGTATCGCCGCCGATTTGGAACGCGTGGGCGATCTCGGCAAGAACACTGCCAAGCGCGTGATCGCGGTCGCCGGATCCGGCATCCCCCGCAAGCTTGCGCGGGGCCTGGAGCATCTGGCGGAGCTGGCCCTGGTCCAGCTCAAGGAGGTGCTCGACGTCTACGCTTCTCGCTCGCCGGAAAAGGCGAACAGCATCCGCGAGCGCGACGAGGAGATCGACGCGATCTATACGTCGCTTTTCCGCGAACTGCTGACCTATATGATGGAAGATCCGCGCAACATCACGCCGTGCACGCATCTTCTGTTCTGCGCCAAGAACATCGAGCGTATCGGCGACCACGCGACCAACATTGCCGAAACGATCTATTACATGGCGACGGGCGCCCAGCCGCAGGGCGAACGGCCGAAGGACGATAATACGTCGACGCTGGGCTCAGTGACGGACTAGAGCATCCCGCTTTCAAAAGGAATCGTTGAAAGCGGATAAGATGCTCTGGAAATCAAAGTGCTAGAGCGCCCGATAGCCGCATGCCCTGGTGCATGCGTTGATCTTGTCCCGGTCGCGATTTTTCGCGGCCACAGAGTGTCGCGGTGGCGTGATGGCACCCGCGCGTGGGAAGGAGCATGACCGAATGTTGCCGAAGATAGCCGTTGTCGAGGACGAGGAGGCGCTGAGCGTTCTCCTACGCTACAATCTCGAGGCCGAAGGTTTCGACGTCGATACGATCTTGCGTGGAGACGAGGCTGAAATCCGGCTTCAGGAGCGGTTGCCCGATCTCCTGATCCTCGACTGGATGCTGCCCGGGGTCTCCGGCATCGAACTCTGCCGCCGGCTGCGGCAGAGGCCGGAAACGGAGCGTCTGCCGATCATCATGCTGACCGCGCGTGGCGAGGAAAGCGAGCGGGTTCGTGGTCTCGCTACCGGCGCGGACGACTATGTCGTCAAGCCGTTTTCGACGCCGGAACTGATGGCGAGGGTGAAGGCAATGCTCAGGCGTGCCAAGCCCGAGGTGCTTTCGACGCTGTTGCGTTGCGGCGACATCGAGCTCGATCGCGAGACGCACCGCGTCCACAGGCGTAGCCGCGAAGTCCGGCTCGGACCGACGGAGTTCCGGCTGCTGGAGTTCCTGATGTCCTCGCCGGGGCGCGTTTTCTCCCGTTCGCAGCTTCTCGACGGCGTTTGGGGACATGATATCTATGTCGACGAGCGCACCGTGGATGTGCATGTCGGCCGTCTGCGCAAGGCGCTGAATTTCTCGAACATGCCCGATGTCATTCGCACCGTGCGCGGTGCCGGCTATTCGCTTGAAAGCTGAAAGCCGGCGGCCTCCTCGGCAGGCATCAAAAAAAGGGGCGTCACCGCCCCTTTTTCAATTGCGTTCGCTTGAGGCCGGTCAGCGCATACGGCGGCGCTCGGCGGAAGGCTGATAGGCGAGCCGCGTGTGATAGCTGCAATAGGGCGACGATTCCGGCGAGTCGTTGCCGCAGAAATGGAACTCCTCCTTCAGGGGGTCGCCGATCGGCCACTTGCAGGTGCGCTCCGTGAGCTCCGTCAGGCCGAGGCGCCGGGACATCGGGACGACGACGTTCGGTGCGAGTTCGAGGGTCTGATCGGCGACGAGATCGACTTCGATCTCTTCCTTGAGGACGGTAGCGCCGGCGGTGCGGGTGACGGTGCGGGTGGCGACGCGCGCGGCATAGTTCGGCGCCCGGGGGGCGGACGTGGTGCGCTTCGGGCGTGCGGCAGTGGTCGCGCCGCCCGCCTTGGCCCGGCCCGGCAGGCTCAGCCGGTGAACTTTGCCGATCACGGCGTTACGGCTGACGCCGCCCAGTTGAGCCGCGATCTGGCTGGCGCTCAGGCCCTCGGACCACAGCTTCTTCAGTTTCTCCACCCGCTCGTCAGTCCAGTTCATTTCTGCACTCCCCGTTCTCGGCGTTGGATGGCAGAATCCATCACCAAGCTCCGGAAAAACTCCGGAGCTGCAACGCGATAACTCTTTTGGTGACTAGGTCCGCCGCATGCGTCTAGTAATTGAATATTAACCTACTGGCAGGGTGACTCCGTGGCAAGAGTCGCGGGAATCGCGCCGAATCGATTTCGGAGTTTTCCCCAACTTGCTGGCTGGCCGTTGCATTTTTGCAAGCCCCCGCGGCATGTTTTTTCGCGCGTCGGAATCCGCGCGTTCAAGCTCGCGGCAAGCCTTGGTTTTGTTGACATTGCGGTGCGAAATGGGAATAGTGCCTGCGCCGCCGAAAGGCGGCATTTTTGATTTTTATCGGACGCGATCGCCCGATACCGATGCCAACAGGACGCAAGGAGAAGTTCGCCATGGCCGCAACAACGCCGCTCTACGACACCTATATGCGCGCGCCGTTGCGTTTCGAGCGAGGCGAGGGCGCCTGGCTCATTGCCGAGGACGGCTCGCGCTATCTCGATTTTGCCGCCGGCGTTGCCGTGAATTCGCTTGGCCATGCCCACCCACACCTCGTCGAGGCGCTGAAGGCGCAGGCGGACAAGGTCTGGCATCTTTCCAACCTCTATGAAATTCCGGGCCAGGAAAGCCTGGCGCGCCGGCTGACGGCGGTGACCTTCGCCGACCGCGTGTTTTTCACAAATTCGGGTGCGGAAGCACTGGAATGCGCCATCAAGACTGCGCGCCGCTATCATTTCGCCAAGGGGAATCCGGAGAAATTTCACGTCATCACCTTTGAAGGCGCCTTCCACGGCCGCACGATCGCGACGATCGCGGCCGGTGGCCAACAGAAGTACATCGAGGGGTTCGGACCAAAGGCACCAGGCTTCTACCAGGTTCCTTTCGGCGACATTGCCGCGGTCAAGGATGCGATCAACGACGAGACGGCGGCGATCTTGATCGAGCCGATCCAGGGCGAGGGCGGTATCCGCCCGGCCAGCAAGGAGTTTCTGCAGGAGCTGCGTGCGCTTTGCGACGAATTCGGCCTGCTTCTGATCCTCGACGAGGTTCAGACCGGCATTGGCCGGACCGGCAAGCTCTTCGCCTATGAATGGGCCGGCATCCGCCCGGATATCATGGCGGTCGCCAAGGGCATCGGCGGCGGCTTTCCGCTGGGCGCCTGCCTGGCGACCGAAGAGGCGGCAGCCGGCATGGTCACGGGCACGCACGGTTCGACTTATGGCGGCAATCCGCTGGCAATGGCGGTCGGAAACGCGGTTCTCGACATCGTTCTCGCCGACGGCTTCCTGGAGCAGGTGCGCGAAGTGGCGCTTGTCTTCCGGCAGGGGCTCGCGTCGCTCAAGGACCGTTTCCCGGACGTGATCGAGGAAATCCGCGGCGACGGGCTGTTGCTCGGCATCAAGGCAAAAGTGCCCTCGGCCGACCTGTTGAAAGCGATCCGTGCCGAGAAGCTGCTTGCGGTTCCGGCCGGCGAAAACGTGCTGCGCCTGCTGCCGCCGTTGATCACCACCGCGGCCGAGGCCCGAGAAGGGCTCGCAAGGATCGAGCGCGCCGCTGAAGCGGTCAGGAGCAACAACGGCAACGCCGCGGCCTGATCGGCCGGACTTTTACGACAGGAATTCTTGAGCATGACAGGTACCAGACATTTTCTCGACATCTCGGCGATGGCGGCTGGCGACTTGAGGACCATCATCGACGACGCACGCGTTCGCAAGACGGCGACCAAGGACGGCACCGCTGAACGCCCGCTCGCCGGCAAGATGCTCGCGATGATTTTCGAGAAGCCCTCCACCCGCACGCGTGTCTCCTTTGACGTCGGCATGCGCCAGCTCGGCGGCGAGACCTTGTTCCTCTCCGGAACTGAAATGCAGCTCGGCCGGGCCGAGACGATCGGCGACACCGCCAAGGTGCTTTCGCGCTATGTGGACGCGATCATGATCCGCACGACCGACCATCGGCGGCTGCTGGAGCTCGCCGAACACGCGACGGTGCCGGTCATCAACGGCCTGACCGACGATACGCATCCCTGTCAGATCATGGCCGACATCTTGACGTTCGAGGAGCACCGCGGACCGGTCAAGGGCAAGACGATCGCCTGGACCGGCGACGGCAACAACGTCCTTCATTCGCTGATCGAAGGCTCCGCGCGTTTCGGATATCGCATGAACATGGCGGTGCCGCTCGGTTCCGAGCCGCAGGACAAATTCCTCAACTGGGCGCGCAACAATGGCGGCGATGTCCTGCTTTGCCATGAGCCGGAGCAGGCCGTTGCCGGCGCCCATTGCGTCGTCACCGACACCTGGGTATCGATGAACCAGGAGCACCGTGCGCGCGGCCACAATGTTTTCCAGCCTTATCAGGTCAACGAGGCCCTGATGAAGCACGCTCACCCGGACGCGCTGTTCATGCACTGCCTGCCGGCGCACCGCGGGGAAGAGGTGACGGACGAGGTCATTGACGGCCCGCAATCGGTCGTTTTCGACGAGGCGGAAAATCGGCTGCACGCACAGAAATCGATCCTTGCCTGGTGCATGGGTATCGTCTGAGGAAGCAGCAGCGATCCTGGAAACCGAGACTGCTATTGAATTTACCGAGCTGAAACACAATTTAGGCGGCAAGCGGGCGGCTTCGGTTCTGTTGCCGGGTGGTGGCCGCCATCAGCCATTGTGCATTGCGGGCGCGTGCTGCGCACCGCCGGAATGCACATGCCTTCTGGACAAATTCGATCGCGACAAGATCAAATGAGATGGCGGGCAGGCTGCGCCGGGGATATCGATGTCCCCACGCAGCTTTCGCCTGCGATGCAAGGAGCAAGATATGACAGAAACAGCACGGGGGCTTGGCGAATTCGATTTTGCCGGTGACGACCATGTCGTGCCTTTCCACGTTGAGGGGCTCGATGTGCGCGGGCGCGCCGTGCAGCTCGGGCCGATGCTCGATGCCATTCTGGAGCGGCATAATTATCCGCTGCCGGTGGCGCGTCTGGTTGCAGAGACAGTGGTGCTGACGGTACTGCTCGGCACGTCGCTGAAGTTCGAGGGCAAGCTGATCGTTCAGACGCAGGGCGATGGCCCAGTCGATCTCGTGGTCGCGGACTTTTCGACCCCGGATCGGGTCCGCGCCTATGCTCGCTACAGCCAGGAAGCCCTGGCCACAGCCGAGCAGGATGGACGCACAGAGCCCCATGAACTCCTCGGCAAGGGGGTTCTTGCCTTCACCATCGACCAGGGCGCTCACATGCAGCGCTACCAGGGTATTGTCGAACTCGACGGTGCAACGCTCGAGGAAATCGCCGGCGCTTATTTCCGCCAGTCGGAGCAGATCCCGACCAAGGTGCGCCTTGGTGTCGCCGAGCTTCTCGATCGCGACGAGAACGGAAAGCCTCGGCACCGCTGGCGCGCTGGTGGCATGGTTGCCCAGTTCCTGCCGGATGCCCCGGAACGCATGCGCCAGCCAGACCTTCCGGGCGGCGATGGCGAGGAAGGCGAAGCTCTCGAGCTCTTCACGGAGGATGATCTCTGGTCGGAAGCCAAGGTGATGGTCGAGACGATCGACACCGACGAACTGACCGATCCGACCGTCGGAACGGAAAGGCTGCTCTACCGGCTGTTCCACGAGCGCGGGGTTCGTGTCTACCAGCCGCAAGCGGTCTACGATCGCTGCAGCTGTTCGCGCGAGAAGATCCGGGGCGTATTGGCCGGGCTCGACCGCGAAGATATCGAGAACAGCATCGAGGACGGGGTGATCAAGGTGACGTGCGAGTTCTGCTCCACCACCTATCGTTTTGAGGCGAGCGAAGTGCGCCCCCAGTGAGGCGGCTCGACTGATGCTTCCTGATCGATGCTGCTGCACGTCTCCTTAAATCGACTTACAGCGCCGTGCGTCCTCAGGACGCACGGCGCTGTAAGTCTTTGAATCTACGCATCGTGCTTTCCGAAAATCGATTCCGATTTTCGGGCCGTTGCGCTAAACTTAAGGACAAAGACATGCAGCAATTCAGAGTGCTGCAGCGGCCTTGGCGCGTCCGATAAAGGCGCGCGGCGCTGCAGGGCCGCACCCTCAGTTCAGGGTGCGGACCAGCCCGGGCGAATCGAGCGAGAAGGCGGGGATAGCGACATTGAAGGTCTCGCCGTCCTCGGCTTCCATGCTGTAGTGGCCGAACATGACGCCCGAGGGTGTATCCAGCGGGCAGCCGGAGGAATATTCGTAGGTGTCGCCGGGGTTGAGCAGAGGCTGCTCGCCGATCACGCCGGGACCACTCACTTCGTCCACCTGGCCGTTTTCGTCGGTGATGTGCCAGTAACGGGTCATCAGGCGAACCGTGATGCCGGAATGGTTCGATATGACGATGCGATAGCCCCAGACATAGCGGCTATCGTCCGGATCCGACTGTTCTTCCAGATAGTACGGTTCCACCGTGACTTCGATATCGCGAGTCAGGGCACGATACATGTGCAACACCCTATGCCAAATCTATTCAGCTATTCTACTGCAATATGGTTTCGGCAAGAATAACAGCAAGATTGCATGAGTCCCATTCAAATTAGACGGAGCCGAGATCCATGCTCGATGGTGCGGTGCGCAGGCGGCTTGATCCGCTTCTTGACCGGCTGGGCGTCGCTCTTGTCAGGCGCGGCGTAAAGGCTGACACCGTCACGATTTTCGGTCTTGGCCTCGGACTGGCGGCTGCCGGCCTCATCGCATATCGGCTCTTTCTCGCCGGCGCGGGCATGATCCTGCTCAGCCGGCTGTGCGACGGTCTCGACGGAGCCGTGGCGCGCGCCAGCCGCGGCACGGATTTCGGCGGGTTTCTCGATATCGTCCTCGACTTCGCCTTCTATGGCGCAATCCCGCTCGCCTTCATCATTTCTGATCCAGCTGCAAACGGCCTTGCCGGCGCCTTTCTGCTTTTCTCCTTTTATGTCAACGGATCGAGCTTTCTCGCCTATGCGATCATGGCCGAAAAGCGTGCGATGACGACCAGCGTGCGCGGAGCAAAGTCGCTCTATTTCACGACCGGGCTCGCCGAGGGGACCGAGACCATCGTAGTTTTCCTCGCCTTCTGCCTGTTTCCCGGGTGGTTCCCGCCTCTTGCGGCAGTGTTCGCGGTCGTCTGCCTCTACACAGCCATATCGCGGATCGTTCTTGCCCGCCTCAGCTTCCTTGAGCAGCAATAAAGAAACCGCCCGCGTATCCACGGGCGGCATCAGCTAGAGCAATTCCAGGAAAAGTGTGTAGCGGTTTTCCGTCCGGAATTGCGTAGTTTCCGCTAGAAGCAGCGGTTCGATCAGGCCTTCACGCTCTTCAACGCGCGGGCGAAATCCTCGACAAGATCCTCGCTGTCCTCGATGCCGGCGGAGAAGCGCACGGTGCCGGCGGAAATGCCGAGCTCGGCACGCGCTTCCTCCGTCAGGTTCTTGTGCGTTGTCGTCGCCGGATGGGTGATCAGGCTCTTGGAATCGCCGAGATTGTTGGAGATCCGGACGATTTCCAATGCGTTCTGAAGCGCGAACGCCGCCTCCTTGCCGCCCTTCAGTTCGAACGCCACCAGCGTCGAGCCACCACTCATCTGCTTGGCGATGATATCCGCCTGCGGATGGTCCTCGCGGCCGGGATAGATGACGCGGCCGACCTGCGGCTGCTCGGCGAGGAAGTCGGCGATCCGGCCGGCGCTTTCTGTCTGCTGCTTCACGCGCAAAGGAAGCGTCTCGACACCCTTGAGCAATGTCCAGGCGTTGAACGGCGACATGGCCGGGCCTGTATGGCGGAAATAATCGTGGAGGTTTTCGTCGATCCATTCCTTGCTGGAAAGCACGACGCCACCGAGGCAGCGGCCCTGGCCGTCGATGTGCTTGGTGGCGGAGTAGACGACGACATGGGCGCCGAGTTCGAGCGGCTTCTGGAAGAGGGGGGTTGCGAACACATTGTCGACGACCAGCTTGGCGCCGATCTGATCGGCGAGCTTGGCGACGCCTGCGATGTCGATCACTTCGAGCGTCGGATTGGTCGGGCTCTCCAGGAAGAAGACCTTGGTGTTCGGGCGAACCGCCTTCTCCCAGTTTGCGAGATCGCGGCCGTCGACGAGCGTGCATTCGACACCGTATTTCGGCGCAAGGGTCTCCACGACCCAGCGGCACGAACCGAAAAGCGCGCGGGCGGCGACGATGTGATCGCCCGCCTTAACCTGGCAGAGGATCGCCGAGGCAACGGCCGCCATGCCGGAGGCGGTGGCTCGGGCGTCTTCGGCCCCTTCGAGCATGCACATGCGCTTCTCGAACATGTCGTTGGTCGGACTGCCGTAGCGTGCATAGATGAAGCCGTCGGTCTCGCCCTTGAAGCGGGCTTCCGCCGCTTCGGACGTTTCATAGACGAAACCCTGTGTCAGAAAGATCGCTTCGGAGGTTTCGCCATATTGCGAACGGAGGGTACCACCGTGGACGAGTTGGGTTGCCGGGCGCCAGGTCTTGCTCATGCGACAATCACTTTCAAAACAAAAAAACCGGCCGCGAAAACGGGCCGGTTTGACACCCGGCCATTTTAGCTACTTGTTTAACGTGGCTGCAAGCCGACCGGCCAAATCACCACGGGATAAAGCTCCAATACTGCCTGGCCGTGCTTGCGTCAATTCCCGGAGTTTGGTTTTGTCTGGCAACTGGAATGGGGATCGGTATGGCTCGCGAGACAGGGATTTTGGCCGACCGCGCAATTGCCGCGCTGTTTGCCACGGGGCGCTTGAAAAGCGAGAGACCGCTGGATGAGAACCAGATCCAGCCGGCGAGCCTCGATCTGCGCCTCGGTGCCAAGGCGTTTCGCGTCCGGGCGAGCTTCATGCCCGGGCCCGCGCATCTTGTCGCCGACAAGCTCGATCGCCTGAAACTGCATGTCATTGATCTCACCGATGGCGCGGTGCTGGAGACCGGCTGCGTCTACGTCGTGCCGCTGATGGAGAGCCTGGCACTGCCGGAAAACATGTCGGCCTCCGCCAATCCGAAGAGCTCGACCGGCCGCCTCGATATATTCACGCGCGTCATCACCGACAGGGCGCAGGAGTTCGACAAGATCCCCGCCGGCTACAGTGGCCCGCTCTATCTGGAAATCAGCCCGCGCACTTTTCCGATCGTCGTCAGGCGCGGCTCGCGCCTGTCGCAGATCCGCTTCCGCGTCGGCCATTCCGTTCTCTCGGAACAGGAACTGCTGGCGCTGCACGAAAGCGATGTCCTCGTCGCCAGCGAGCGGCCCAACGTCACCGGCGGCGGCATTGCGCTCTCGATCGACCTCAAGGGCACCGGTCCGGACGGCCTGATCGGTTACCGCGGAAAGCACCACACCTCGGTGGTCGATGTCGACAAGAAGGCGGAGCACCCGGTCTTCGACTTCTGGGAGCCGCTTTACAGCCGGGGCCGCGATGATCTGATCCTCGATCCGGACGAGTTCTATATCCTCGTCTCGCGCGAGGCGGTGCATGTTCCGCCGCTCTACGCGGCCGAAATGACGCCCTTCGATCCTCTGGTTGGCGAGTTCCGCGTTCACTATGCCGGCTTTTTTGATCCGGGCTTCGGGCACGCGTCGGCCGGGGGCAGCGGCAGCCGGGCGGTGCTGGAGGTCCGCAGCCACGAAGTGCCGTTCATCCTGGAGCACGGCCAGATCGTCGGCCGCCTGGTCTACGAGCACATGATGGAGCGGCCGGAGGGGCTCTACGGACTCGATCTTGGCTCGAACTATCAGGCGCAAGGCCTGAAGCTTTCCAAGCATTTTCGTGCCGAGTAAGCCCAGTTGCAGTGACCTTTTGTGCGTTTCATGGGACGCAATACGCTGTAGACGCTTGACAGATCGCGGCCGTTGATGAAATTTCCGCTTCTGTCGCGGGTGTAGTTCAGTGGTAGAACGCCAGCTTCCCAAGCTTGATGTCGTCGGTTCGATCCCGATCACCCGCTCCACTTTTCCTGTGCCTTCCAACGATATGATGGAAATTCCGAGGAGGCTCGTCTCGTTGAGGTTCCTGTAGCCAGTCGGGCAACATCTCGATAATCTTTGGAAAACCAAACCGAATCCGCGTGTTGGCCGCGGCTCCAAGTATCGGATCGTAATGACGCGTGCTCTCAGTCTACGTATTTGCGGGATCCTCGCGCTCTGCGCCTTCCTCATCGCCGAACCGGCGCTTGCGCAACCGCGGGATCTGCCCCTCCTTTTCGACGCCCGCGAACGCATCGCCCGACCGGACCTGACCGGACTTGCACGGCTTCGCTTTTTGACGACGGTCGATTTTCCTCCGTTCAATTTCATCGACCAATCGGGCAAGCTTTCGGGTTTCCATGTCGACCTCGCGCGCGAAATCTGCCGCGAGCTTGAGATCGAGGACAAATGCCAGATTCAGGCGGTGACCTACGCCGAACTGATCCCGGCGCTCGAACAAGGCCAGGGCGAGGCCGTCGTCGCGGGCATTGCGGTTCGCCCCGAGCTGCGCCAGCGTTTTGCCTTCTCCAGGGCCTTCATGCAGATGCCGGCTCGTTTCGCTGTCAACACGAAGGCCGAAGATCCGGTGGCAAACGTGGCTGGGCTCGAAGGCAAGCCCGTGGGCGTCCTGTCCGGCACCACCCACGAGGCCATGCTCAAAGCCTTTTTTCCGAAGGTCGAGCCCAAGACCTTTCCAGACCGGGATGCAATGCTCTCAGCTTTGCGACAGGGCTCGGTTGCGGCCGTCTTCTCTGATGGCATGCAACTCTCTTTCTGGGTTTCGGCGAGCGTCGCTGGAGGATGTTGTGCCTTGCTCGATGGGGCCTATTTCTCGCAGCATTTTCTGGGGGAAGGTTTGACGATCATGAACCGCAAGGCCGAGCCGGCATTGACCCAGGCGATCGATCACGCCTTGCTGGCGCTGTCGCGCAGCGGCAGGCTCGACGAGATCTATCTTCGCTATTTCCCAAACGGTATCTATTGACCGAAGTCGAGCCGTGTCCGGCTCACGCTATCCACGCCGGAAGGGCAGCATCAGCGACCAGACGAGTTTGGTCGGCGCCTCACGCCCATAAGCCTTGAGGCCCGTCTCGATAGCATCGTCGCCGCTTGCCGATTGTGCCACATAGGTGGAGAACAGCCGGTCCCAGATGGAAAGGTTGAAGCCGTAGTTGGAATCCGTCTCGACCCTCTCGACGGAGTGGTGGATGCGGTGCATGTCCGGCGTGACGATGAAGCGCCGCAGCCGCCGCTCGATCTTGGGCCGCAGCCGCAGATTGGCGTGGTTGAACATGGCGCCGGCGTTGAGCACGATTTCGAAGAGCAGCACGGACAGCCCGGGGGCGCCAAGCGCGACAATGATCGCCGCCTTCCACACCATCGACAGCAGAATCTCTAAGGGGTGGAAGCGGAGCGCGGTCGTCAGGTCGACGCCAGGATCGGCATGGTGGACGCGATGGATGCGCCAGAGGATCGGCAGCTTGTGGGAGATGACGTGCTCCAACCAGACGGCAAAGTCCAGTGCGACGAAGGCGATGAGGCCGGAAAGCAGCGCTGGGACGCCCAATGCGGGCAGTGCCCCGTATCCGCGTGCGTCGGCCCAGAGCGCAACGCCCGTGGCTGCGGCCGGAAAGACGATGCGCAGGAACAGCGAAGAGAGAAGGAGGATCGAAAGGTTCGTCGCCCAACGACGGGCCTTCAACGCTTTCATGAGCTCCGGTCGCTCCAGACGCGGATGAGAGAGTTCGAGAAGCGCGAGGAGGGCGAAGGCAGTCCCGAAGGCGATGAGGCGCCAGAGCGGTTCCGCAACACCGTAAAACAGCATTCGTTCAGACCTTGTTGACGCGCCCGGCGATTCCGTAAGAGAACTTACTTCCGGAAGCGTGCGATCGCGCCGCGTTCGATGCCCGCGCAGGTCAGTTTGTCGAGGCCCAGCCGGTCGCGCAGCAATTGCAGGAGCCGGATCTCCTCGTTGCGAATACGCTGATCAGCAGCAGCAAGCTCCACGGCGAGCGCATACGCGGTGTCATAAAGCCGTTGCGGCAGCGCTTCGCGGATCATTTCAAGGACGATGTCGAGGCCCTCCGGCGCGGCGAGCTGGGCCGAGCACTCGCGACCAATGTCGATCAGCCGGTTCTCATCGAAACCCTCGAAGGCGGGCAGAAACTTTACGAGCTCGCCGATGCGGGCAAATTCGTCGTCGGTCATGTGCCGATCGACAGCGGACATCATCACCATGACATAGATGAAGGCTTCGTGCTGGCTGAGGCTTGTAGGCATTTGTCCGGTCTCCTCTGACGGAGGGCAGTTAGGAATTTCGCGTGGGGCTTACAAGTCCGGTGTCGGTATTGTCGCCACCGGTGGTTCATCGATCGTGAGCGGCGCGCGGCTCAGGTCGCGCGGGTCGTTGCCGTAGAAGCCGAGCTTTGCGCTTCGGGCGGCTTCGGCTTTGACCTCAAGCGAGGTGCCGGGCAGCGGTGTCGCCCAACCGTTGCTGACCAGCCATTCCGCCGGGTTCTCGTTTCCGACCTTGCAGGCCGTCGTCACGGTTTTCTCGGAATTCTCTTCGGGCTGATCGCAGACGAGCGCCCGCGCCCTCAGGAAGTTACGAAAGGCGGTGCGCGCGACCATGCCGCAGGGCCAACTGCGGCCGTTGCCCTCGCAGGTTTTCTCGGCATCTTCCGGTTCGATATCCTTGAGCTGAACGGTCGTGTCGCCCGAGCGGATCAATCCGGCGGCAAGCGCGACCGGGCGCCGGAAGATCATCGTGGCCGTAGCCGGCTTTTCCTTCGGTTCGGAGAGCGGCGGTCGCGGTGCAATGCGCTCGAGCGGTTGTGCGAGCCCGTCCTGCGGCACGGCAAAAAGCTGCGGTTCGATCGTCCGTGCCGGCAGTCGGTCGACCTTTCCGGCGCCCGCCTTCTGCTCAGGTACTGCTTGCGACTTGGATACTGCTTGCGGCGGTGGGGCGGCGGGCATCTCCGCCGGCGGGTCCGGGGCTTCGATCGTTGCCACATCCGGCGTTTCGAGGGGAAAATCCGCTCCGCCACTTTCCTGGCCGCGGATTGCGACGACACCGGCCCAGAGAATACCGGCGTAAAGCAGCAGGGCGACAAGCCCGCCAGCGATTGTGAACGACTGCTGCCGCATCAGGAAAGATATCCTACTGGCTGGCCCAGATGATCCGGGCGATCCACTCCACGTCTGACATTTCGAAATTGCGGTTCGGGTGATCCGGGTTGAGCGACAACAGTTCGATGCCGCTTGACGTTTGCCGTGACAATACTTTCGCCATCACCTCGCCCTCGCAGGTCTTGACAACGACACGGTCACCGCGCCGCGCCTGTGCGGTCGGATCGACAATCAGAATATCACCGTCGCGATAGAGCGGCAGCATGCTATCGCCCTGGATTTCCAGAGCGTAGATGCCAGAGCGGCGCTCAAGCACTGCAGGAAAGTCGACGACGTCCCAGCCTTGACCGGCGGGGAAGCCGCCGTCATCGAAGAAGCCGCCGGCGCCGGCCTGCGCGAAGCCAATGAGCGGGATGTCGGCCGATTGCTCCCGCTCGTCCGCCGGCGCGCCCTTTCCCGCTGCAGGGCGCATGAGGGCCATGAACTGGTCGAGGGAGGAACCGGTTGCCTCTAGGATTTTCGAGATCGATTCCGTCGAGGGCCAGCGGTCGCGACCGTCGGCGGATTGGCGCTTCGACTTGTTGAAGGACGTCGGATCGAGGCCGGCGCGGCGCGCCAGGCCGGACGGCGACAGCCGATGGCGCTCGGCCAGCGCGTCAATGGCGCGCCAGATGCTGTCGTGTGAAAGCATTCGATCCACTCCGGAACGGCGGACGCCATTCCTTCTGCCTGTCGTTTCAGATTAGCGAAGCAGGCAGTGGCCGTAAAGAATGCGAAGGAAAATAGTCCTTTGTCGGCTACAGCGCCGCGCGTCTTATCAGACGCTGTGGGACTTTAATTGCTGCGGTCAGGCGAGCTCCCGCTCCTTTGCCTTCCTTTCCATGACCTGCTCATAGGCCACCTGCAGCGTCTGCCGCACCGTGGGGCGATCCGCGACGGCGGGCGGGGCGCCGAGATGTTCGACCCGCAGTTCGTCCATGAACCGCTCCCAGAGTTCCGGCCCGCCTTCCTCCATCAGCTGCGCGCGGATGCTCAGCTCTTCGCTGACCGGCAGATAACGCCGGCCCCAGGCTCCGAGATGTGCCATGATAGGCACCAATGCGATCGTCATCTCGGTGAGGCTGTAGATCGCCTTCTGCTTGTGGCTGGGATCGTCCCTCTTCGTCAGCATGCCCATTTCCACCAGCGTCTTCAGCCGATCGGCGAGAATGTTGGAGGAAATGCCCTCCTGCGAGCGCAGGAGTTCGCGGAAATGCCGTTTGCCGCCGAAAATCATGTCCCGGATGATCAGCAGACTCCATTTGTCACCGAAGACTTCGAGCGAGAGATTGATCGGGCAACCGGAGCGATGGTCGTCTGTCATGCTGGCCCCTGTAGATCACAATTTAGATCACGATGATTTTGCGACTGTTACCCAAGATCATGAACGTGAACGATTCGGGCAAGGTGAGATGCGGGATGCCGGCCGGGCCGCTTGCACCTTTCCACATCGGACTGACCGCTTGCAGTATCGCATCAGTGGAGTTAATCTGCAACTGCTTTCAATTTGGTATCAGAATATCGCCGGCAAGGCGGCCGAGGTCTGACATCGCGGCGCGATTTGTCGAATAGCCTCACAGCATCGAAGCAAGTGCACTCCCGGCCATGCCGAAGGAGAACACAACGAGGCAGGCGGCAGCGATGCGGCGGGGCAGCCGCGGACCGATCGGCTGTCCTGGCAACCGTGCGAGGAAGGTGCCGGCGATGATCCAGAGCGAGCCGGCACTCACAACCAGCGCTGCGAAAGCGGCAAGCCAGGGCAGCATCGCTATCAGCCTCACCTGCGGCATGATCGCCAGCGCGATGATCAGCCCCTTTGGATTGAGCACGGTGGTGATGAACACCTGCCCGAGTGTGATCGGCCGCGCCGCAGTTTCGCGCATCGGAGTCCAGAGCGCATAGGCCATGAAAAGGATCCAGCAGGCGGCGGCGAGCTTGACGACAAGGCCGATCTCCGGGTGGGCGGACATGAACGGCGCGGCGAGGGCGGCGACCGGTACGACCACCGTCAGATAGCCGCCGAGCTCGCCAAGAAGCAGCGAAGCCGAACGCCGCACGCCGGCCGCCGCACCGGATAGCCACAGCAGCGTGTTGGTCGGCCCCGGCGTTGCCAGGAGCAGGAGGATCGCGAGTACGAACTGGAGTGGCTGCATGGACGGTCTTCTGCCTTGTTGTGTCGCTCCGTATCCCCGTAGCGCATCCGCTAACCCGCGAACTTGATCTTGGTCAATCGCCCGCAGCAAGGATTTCGCAGGTAGGTCGAGCTACCGTCTCGGTGGGTCAAGCCCGAGCCTCGATGTACCTTGCTGCCAGCAGGTCTTCGCAACCACCTTCCATGAGCGCCGCGTCCAGCGCCTTCTCGTAATCCGGCTGCGCCCTTTCGAGGCGATCACGCCCCTTTTCGGTAAGAACCGTGTAGACACCGCGCTTGTCGTCCGGGCAGAGATCGCGAATGGTGAGCCCCCCGCGCTCCAGACGCTCAACCATTCGTGAAACCGAGCTTTGGTTGAGGTGTAAATATGCCGCCAGTTCCTGCATGCGAAGCTCGCAATCCGGCGAACGCGCCAGAACCTCCAGAGCGCGATACTCTGAAAGTCCGAGCCCATGCCCCGCTTGAAGAAACTTGCCGAGCTCGGTTTCGACGTTGGCGACAGCCTGAATCAATTTGAGCCATGCATCGCTTTTCTTGGACATGGTAGGCAGGCTCCTCTTGAGCAATGCGCGGAACAGGCATCAATATGTATGTCCACGCAAATGCAAACTCAAGGAGCGCACCCGCTCCCTAACGCGCACCCTGGGCGGCGCGAAAATCGAGAAACGGACGCAAGCCGTCCGGCACGATAAGCTTCCTCGCGGGCGGCAACTGCCAGTTCCGAGGATCATCGGCGAACAGTGCGTATGTGCCCCGATAGTCGAACCCATGCGCTGCCGCCTCGTCTCGATCAACAGCAAAGAGCACCTGTGAGATGCCCGCGCATAGCGCGCTCATGTAACACATCGCGCAGGGCTCTCCCGAGGCCAGAAGCGTCGTCCCGTGAAGATGGGAAGTTCCATGTGCTCGGCACGCATCGCGGATCGCCTCCACCTCCGCATGCGCGGTCAGGTCGTGGTGTTCTTGGACGCGGTTGACGCCGCGTCCAAGAATGTTCCCGTCGGCGTCGACCACGAAAGCCGTGAATGGTGTGCCTCCGCCATGGACGTGCTCCACGGAGAAGGCGACCGCCTCCTCCATGAGTTGGATCACGCGGGTGGAAGGATCTCTGGACATTCAGATTTCTCCACACAGATTGCGAGAACTAGCGTAGCTCTGCCCGGAGCTTGGCGCTGTCGGCGAGTTTCAGCCAGACGACACCGCCGATGATGACGGCCAGCCAGAACGCCTGGATCAGAGTGAGCGGCTGGTTGAGCAGGACGCTGCCAAGGACCGCCGCCCCCACGGCGCCGATGCCTGCCCAGACCGCATAGCCAATGCCGACGTCGATCGTTCGCAGGGCTGCGCTCAGAAAATACAGGGTGAGCAGGAAGAAGACGATGGCGGCGATCGACCAGCTCAACACGGTGAAGGCCTCGCTGCCTCCTACACTGAGGGCATAGCCGATCTCGAAGACTCCGGCGAGCAGCAGCATAGTCCATGCTCGCCCGCTGTTTTCGTTCTTTTGGACTGGTGTCATGGTGTTCGATTCCTTTCAGGTGGGGTGAGCTTGAATGCATCCCGCGCGCGTCGGTTCATGCCGCGCCGCTGAGCCGCAGTCCGACGACGCCTCCGATCACAAGCACGATTCCAAGGATCTTCTTCCAGTCCAGGCGTTGTCCGAAGAACAGTGCGCCCAGAATGACGATTCCGACGCCTGCGATGGATGTCCACATGGCGTAACCGACGCCAACATCGAAAGTCAGGAGGGCAAGACTGAGGAAGAACGTAGCGATCACGCCGCTGACGAGCGTAGCGCCAGTCCACCAGGGTTGGGTGAAACCCTTTGCATTCCCTGCAGAAATCGCGACGGCAATCTCAAAGATCACGGCGACTGCCAGATACAACCAGTGCATGATTATCCTCCAGTGATGGTGTGATATTGGCCAGAGATGTTGTTGGCGGCGAAAGCTCGCCAGCTATTGCGGATATCCCGATGCTGGTCACGTCCGACAGCGCCTGCCTCGCAAGCAGGCAGTAGGAACGCGCAAGGTCGGATAGACGGTTATCGCAGGCATCCGATTTCCAAATTAATGTATGTGCATGCATATTGATCGACTGTCAGGTGGGAGTCAAGGTATTTGCATGCGCAAGCAAACACAAAACGGTGAACGCGCGACCGGCGACGCTCGGGGCTAGTTACCGGGCTGCGAACGGAGCTGTGCGGCGATAGCAGCAACCCCTTGCGACCCCAACGCCGCAAGTCTGATCCGCCGCGCATCCGAAAAGCGGCCGAGGCCGGTAAGCACTTGGGGGAGGGGCCGATAAGGATGAAGAAAGGGGCCGCACCTTGTCGGCACGGCCCCTGGGTTCTTGCTTGGGAAGGACAGGTGGCTTACGCCGCCTTCTTCGCTTCTCCATAAGGATCGAAGCGCCCGTAGAAAGTCTCGCCCTTTTCCGCCATCTCCCTGAGCAGCGGCGTCGGCTTGAAATGGTCGCCATAGTTCTTGGCAAGCTTATCGCACAGCTTGACGAAGGTTTTCACGCCCATGCCGTCGATGTAGGAAAGCGTACCACCGGTATAGGGCGCGAAGCCGAAGCCGAGGATGGAGCCGACATCGGCTTCGCGCGGATCGATGACGATGCCTTCCTCGATCGTGCGGGCGGCTTCCAGCGCGATGGTTGCGAGGAAGCGCTGCTTCAGCACCTCGACGTCGATCTTATCGGCCGGCTGCTGCGGATAGAGCGTCTTCAGTTCCGGCCAGAGATACTTCTTGGCGGGCTTCGCCGGATATTCGTAGAAGCCCTTGCCATTCTTGCGGCCGCGGCGGTCGAGTTCGTCGACCATCTTGTCGATCAGCGCCATATGTCGCGGATCGACGGCCTTTTCGCCGAGATCGGCAACGGTCGCCTTCAGGATCTTCTGGCTGAGATCGATCGCCACCTCGTCGTTGAGCGACAGCGGACCGACGGGCATGCCGGCCATCTTGGCGGCGTTCTCGATCATTGCTGGCGGCACGCCTTCGATCAGCATGTCGTAGGCTTCATGGATATAGCGAAAGACGCAGCGGTTGACGTAGAAGCCGCGGGTGTCGTTGACCACGATCGGCGTCTTCTTGATCGCCGCGACATAATCGAGCGCGGTCGCGAGCGCGCGGTCGCCGGTCCCCTTGCCGAGGATCACTTCCGTCAGCATCATCTTCTCGACCGGCGAGAAGAAATGGATGCCGATGAATTGGTCCGGCCGCTTTGAATTCTTGGCAAGACCGGTGATCGGCAGCGTCGAGGTGTTGGAGGCGAAGATCGCATCCTCGGCAATCACCGCTTCGATCTTCTCGATGACCTCCTTTTTGACCTGCCGGTCCTCGAACACCGCCTCGACGACGAGGCCGGCATCCTTGAGGTCGCCGTAGTCAGCAGACGGCGTGATGCGGGCAAGCAGAGCTTCGCCTTCTTCCTTGGTCAGCCGTCCCTTACCGATCGAATCCTTCACCAGCCCTTCCGAATGCGTCTTGCCCTTTGCGGCCGTCTCCATGTCGCGGTCGATGAGAGTCACCGGGATACCGGCAGCAGCGGTGACATAGGCGATCGAGGCACCCATGAAGCCCGCACCGACGACGCCGACCTTTTTGAATTCCGACTTCGGCATGCCGGCCGGGCGGCGCGCGCCCTTGCCAAGCTCCTGCATCGAGACGAACAGCGAGCGGATCATCGAAAAAGCTTCGGTGGTCTGCAGGATCTCGGTGAAGTAGCGCTGCTCGATCTTGAGACCGGTGTCAAAAGGCACCTGCAGGCCTTCATAGACGCATTTCAGGATGGCGATTGCACCGGGGTAGTTGCCATAGGTCTCGCGGCGAAGAATGCCCGAGGCAGCGGGCCAGAGCTGGGCCGACGCCGGCGTCCAGATGCCTCCGCCCGGCACCTTGAAGCCCTTTTCGTCCCACGGCTGAACCGGCTTCAGACCATTCTTGATCATTGCCTTGGCGGCGTCGATCAGCTTGTCCGGATCGACCACCTCGTGCACGAGCCCCATCGCCTTGGCACGCGCCGCGGTCAACGACGAGCCGGTTGTCATCATCTGCAGCGCGTCCTGCGCATTGGTGAGGCGCGGCACGCGCTGGGTGCCGCCGGCGCCGGGAAAGATGCCGACCTTGACTTCCGGCAGAGCGATCTTCACCGCCTTGGAATTGGAGGCGACGCGGCCGTGGCAGGCGAGCGACAGCTCGAAGGCCCCGCCCATGCAGGTGCCGTTGATCGCCGAGACCCAGGGCTTGCCTGAGGTTTCCAGCTTGCGGAAGAGGCCTGTCATGCGACCGACGAGGTCGAAGAGTTTTTGCGCGGCGTTGGCCGGATCTTTCTTCTTTTCCTCCGCCTGGAAGGTGAACATCGACTTGATCATCGAGAGATCGGCGCCGCCGGAGAAGGACGACTTGCCCGAGGTGAAGACGACGCCCTTGACGGCCGCGTCGGCGGTCGTCTGGTCGACAATCGCGTTCAGTTCCTCCATCGCCTCCTGGGTAAAGACGTTCATCGATTTTTCGGGCATGTCCCAGGTGACGAGCGCGATGCCGTCAGCGTCGGTTTCGATCTTGAAGTTCGTGTAAGACATTTTCTCTCTCCCGGATCGGATCAGACGCGTTCGATGATGGTGGCGGTGCCCATGCCGGCGCCGATGCAGAGCGTGACGAGTGCGGTGTTGAGGTCGCGACGCTCCAGTTCGTCCAGAACGGTGCCGAGGATCATTGCGCCCGTGGCGCCGAGTGGGTGTCCCATGGCGATCGCACCGCCATTGACGTTGATCTGGTCGTGCGGGATATCGAAAGCCTGCATGTAGCGCAGGACGACGGCGGCAAAAGCCTCGTTGAGCTCGAAGAGGTCGATGTCGGAGAGCTTCATGTCGGCGCGCTTCAGCAGTTTCTCCGTCACGTCGACCGGACCTGTCAGCATCAGCGCCGGGTCGGAGCCGATATTGGCGAAGGCGCGGATGCGCGCTCGCGGCTTCAGCCCCATGGATTCGCCGCCGGCCTTGGAGCCGAGGAGCACGACGGCCGCGCCGTCGACGATGCCGGAGGAGTTGCCGGCGTGGTGGACGTAGTTGATCCGCTCGATCTCCGGATGCGCCTGGATCGCGACAGCCTCGAAACCACCCATTTCGCCGGGCATCTGGAAGGACGGGTTCAGGGAGGCGAGTGCTTGCATGTCGGTCGTCGGGCGCATGTGCTCGTCCCGATCGAGAATGGTCAGCCCGTTCTGGTCCTTGACCGGCACCACCGAGTTTTTGAAGTGGCCCTTCTCCCAGGCACTGGCGGCACGCTTCTGGCTTTCGACCGCGTAGGCGTCGACGTCGTCGCGCGAGAAGCCGTATTTGGTCGCGATCAGGTCCGCAGATACGCCCTGCGGCATGAAATAGGCGGGCAGGTTGACGGAGGGGTCCATGAACCACGAGCCGCCCGACATGCCGAGGCCGACGCGCGACATGGATTCGACGCCGCCGGCAATCACGATGTCGTCCGCGCCTTGGGCGATCTTGGCGGCGCCGAAATTGATGGCGTCGAGACCGGATGCGCAGAAGCGGGAGATCTGCATGCCCGGCGCGCGCGTCGAGTAGCCGGCCTCGAAAGCAGCCCCCTTGGGGATGACCGAACCTGCATCCATCACCGGATCGACGCAGCCCATGATGATGTCGTCGACGGTCGACGTGTCGAGACCATTGCGGTCGCGCACCGCTTCCAGCATCTTGGCGGCGAGGCGGACGGAAGGCACCTCGTGCAGCGATCCGTCCTTCTTGCCACGGCCGCGCGGTGTGCGCACGTGGTCGTAAACGAAGACTTTCGTCATCTCCTGATCTCCCTTTCGGCGGCGCCTTCAGGCCCGCATATTATTTGATTTGGAGCTGGATGCGCGCGGAAAACCGCTTCGCAACTTTCCCAATCCAGCTCCGGCCTGAAATCAGAACGCCGCTGCGTCCAGCGCCATCAGCGTGTCGGCGCCAGCTTCGATGCGGGCCTTCCGCAGCGCCGTTTCGGGCATGATACGCTCCATGAAGAACCTGGCCGTGATCAGCTTGCTCCTCAAATAGTCCGCGCGCTCGGTTTCTCCAGCGGTGAGCTTCTCCTCCGCGGTCTTGGCGATCCTGGCCCACATGTAGCCAAGCACGACAAGCCCGAAGAGGTGCATGTAGTCGGTCGAGCCGGCGCCGGCATTGTCGGGCTTCGCCATGGCGTTCTGCATGAACCACATGGTCGCCGCCTGCAGGTCATTCAGCCCCTTCTTTAGCGCCTTGGTGTAGCCAGACAGCTTCTCGTCGTTGCGGTTTTCCTCGCAGAAGTCGCCGATTTCCTTGAACAGCGCCATCACGGCGCGGCCGCCATTCATCGCGAGTTTGCGGCCGACGAGATCGAGCGCCTGGATGCCGTTGGCACCCTCGTAGATCATGGCGATACGGGCATCGCGCACGTACTGGCTCATGCCGTGCTCTTCGATATAGCCGTGACCGCCGAAGATCTGCTGCGCCATGACGGTATGGTCGAATCCCTTGTCGGTCAAAACGCCCTTGAGGATCGGGGTCATCAGGCCGAGAATGTCGTCGGCCGCCTGGCGATCCTCTTCGCCGTCGGAGCGGTGGGCGATATCGGATTGCAACGCCGTCCAGAGTGTGAAGGCGCGGCCACCCTCGTTGAAGGCCTTGATCGTCATCAGCGTACGGCGCACGTCCGGATGGACGATGATCGGATCCGCCTGCTTGTCCGGGGCCTTCGGGCCGGAAAGCGAGCGGCCCTGAATGCGCTCGCGGGCGTAGTTGGCGGCATTCTGATAGGCGATCTCCGCGATCGCCAGCCCCTGCATGCCGACGGCCAGACGGGCCTCGTTCATCATCACGAACATGGCGCTGAGACCTTTATTCTCCGCGCCGATAAGGTAGCCGGTCGCCTCGTCATAATTCATGACGCAGGTGGCGTTGCCGTGAATGCCCATCTTGTGCTCGATCGCGCCGCAGGAGACGCCGTTGCGCTCTCCGGGTTCGCCGCTGTCGTTGAGCTTGTGCTTCGGCACGATGAAGAGCGAGATGCCCTTCACACCTTCCGGGGCCCCCTCGATGCGGGCGAGCACCAGATGAATGATGTTCTCGGCCATGTCGTGTTCGCCGGCGGAGATGAAGATCTTCTGGCCGGATATCCTGTAGGAGCCGTCGCCGTTCGGCACGGCCTTGGTGCGAAGCAGGCCGAGGTCGGTGCCGCAATGCGGCTCGGTCAGGTTCATCGTACCGGTCCAGGTGCCGTCGACCAGTTTCGGCAAATAGGTCCGCTTCTGTTCCTCGGAACCATGGACGAGGATGGCGGCGATCGCCCCCTGCGTCAGGCCCGGATACATCATCAGCGACATGTTTGCGGCAGACAAGAATTCGCCGACGGCCGTGTGCAGCGTGTACGGCAGGCCCTGGCCGCCGAATTCTTCCGGCGCCGCCAAGCCGAGCCAGCCGCCCTCGCGATAGAGGTCAAACGCCTGCTTGAAGCCCTTCGGCACGGTAACGGAACCGTCGTCGTGGCGCGTGCAGCCCTCCTGGTCGCCGGAGAGATTGATCGGAAAGAGAGCCTCTTCCGCAAGTTTGGCAGCCTCCCCGACGATTGCCGCAACCGTATCGGGGGTCGCATCGGCAAAGCCCGGCAGGTTGTTGTACCGCTCGATGCCGAGCACGTCGTTGAGGATGAACAGGGTGTCGTCGACCGGGGCCTTGTAGATGGGCATTCGTTCCTCGCCTTTATCTCCCTTCGGGCACGCGCCGGGTGCGGTTGCCCGATTCTCAATGCTTTGAGCGTACACCGCTGGGCGCGGTCTCGCATCGCCGGCAGGATGCTACAAAATTTTGACGTTTGCGTAAACGTCAAAATTGCCAAAATCTTTCGCACGCGCATCCTCGCGAGGGGAGCGCCGCGCCTGAGCGCGCGCAACGGTCGTGATCCTGACAAAACGTTAAAAAATTGAGGCCGATTAACTGCTTATTTACCACGTTTAATGAATTGTGGGTGGTGAGATAGTCAAAGCTGCAACCGGTCCCGTCTACGCGTTGTTGCTGCTTTGACGGCATCGATCGCACCGCGGCCTCGGAGCTTGGCTCTTCTGGTCCGGCTTTCGATAACGGTCAACGACAGGGGCGAAGAGACAATGAACGGATCGCGATCCAATCCTCAGCGCGCAAGTATCCCGTCCTATGGCGACAGGCCGTCGCTTGATGCCCTGAACCGCACGATCGAGGGCCTCGAGGCGCGCATCGAGGGCTTGATGAGCGGAGCGGGGCGCGAGGCTCAGCACCGCCAACCCGAGCGCTCGACGACCAGCGACGCTGTGTCCGAAATTCTACAGCGCCAGCGCGCTTTGAGCGCCAGCCGCGAGCGAACGTCGCTGCGCGAACGCGTTGCGGCGAGAGAGGCCGACCGTTTTGCTTCCGGCCGCCTCCACGAGGACGCGCGGCCGCCGGTCGCACCGGCGCGACCGACCTCGGCTGCGGCCGACATAGCCGAAGCTCTGGTCGGCCTGAGACAGGAACTGAAGCGCGACATCAGCGACGGGCTCGGTCGCGAACTGAGTGCTCTCAGATCGGAAATCCGCGGCATCAAGGCCGAGGCGCAGGATCATCTTTTCGCCGAGGATCTTCGGGCAGATATGCAGCGCCTGGCGGACAGCATCCATCAGCTCGCCCGGCAGGCGTCGCCGGCTCAGGCGGACGCGCTCAGCGTCGAATTCGATGGCCTCAGGGCGCTGATCGACGGCCTGGCGCGCGAAGACGGCATCCGCCGTCTGGAAGACCGCTGGGGCGGCGTCGAGGAACGCCTGAACGCCTTCGACCGGAACCGTGACGACGAACTGGTGGCACTCGCCTACAGGCTGGATGACATCAAGTCGCAAATCGGCGCACTGAATAACGGAGCGGCCTTCGACATACTGGAGGAAAAGCTGCTCGCGATCGCCGACGCGATCGAACTCTTAGGGCGACAGATACAGCCGGATGACGGCCGCCTCGCTTCGCAGCTTGCCGATTTCGATGCACGGTTCGATGAGATCAGCCGGGCAATCGCCGTCAGCAGCCGCAGTGCGGCGGACTTCGACGATGCTTTCGTCAGCCGGCTCGAAGGTCGGCTTGGCGATCTCTCGCGCCAGATCGACGAAGTCGCTCGTCCCGTCGAGACCGGACTCGGCACGCGCATCGAAGCGCTGACGGCGCGCATCGAAGAACTGTCGAGCGAGAAGGCGGCCGCGCGGCTTGAGGAGCGCCTTGACGAACTCTCGATGCTGCTCGAAAGCAACCAGAAAAATGCGCAAGCGGAACTGGCCGACTATCTCGCCGACATTTCCCAGCGAATCGAGGCTCTGGACCAGGGCAGCATCAACGCAGCTCTGGCGGAGCGGCTCGATTATCTCGCGCGCCGCATCGACGATCTGGGCATGCACGGGGAGCAACCCGTGACGGACCACCGCTTCTCGCGTCTGGAAGACCGCCTCGCCGATATCGCGCAACGCCTGGAAGAGACGCATGCCGCTCCTTTCGACGACCGCGAAGCGCTGCGCAACCTTGAGTCCCAGATCGCCAACCTGTCGACGTTGATCAGCCAGCCGCGCGTCGAGGCCGGTGCGGCTCCGGCGGATTTCGAGAGCCGGATGAGCGCGCTTGAAGACTATCTGGCAACCAGCGACGAATACATTATCGAAGCAGCCCGCCAGGCGGCCGAAGCCGTCATGGAGGCCTTTACCAAGAGCGGCCCGATGCATGCCGGCGGCGACATGGCGGCAATCTCGGCGCTCGCCGAGGATCTGAGGACGCTCGAGGACCTCAGCCATTCGACCAACGAACGTACGGCGCAGACCTTCGAAGCGCTGCATGAAACCCTTGTTCAGATTGCCGAGAAGCTGGAACTGCTCGAAGACCGCGCGCCTGTCGTGACCACGGTGCGGCCCGATGCAGCGATAACGCGCGACATCCCGGCGATGCCGAGGGCCGCGCAGCCGGAATTCGGTACCCCATTCGGTCGTGCCGATCTCGACGAGCGCGACGACGACATTGACCGGAACGTCCGCGTGCTGCAGGCGGAAGACGAGATGGCTGCCGCCGCGCCAGCCTCCGCCACGGGCGATGATCTCGTGGTCGCCGAGGTGGCTTCGACGGTCGAAAAGGACGAGGTCCGGGAGCCGGCGCCCGCCGCCCGGACGGGATTGCTCGCCGGGCTGACCGGTCGCTTCACCAGGAAACGAACCGCGGCGATGCCCGAGCGTGTGCGGCAGTTGGTCGAACCGGCTCCATCGATCGATCCGTCCGAGATGCTCGCCCCCGAAGATGCCAACCAGTTGCTCGAGCCGGGCTCCGGCGCGCCGGACGTCAAGAAAATCCTTGAGCGCGTCCGCGCCGGTCAGATGAGCCGCGGCGGCCAGTCAGCCTTCGAGGGCGACAAGGCCGATTTCATCGCTGCCGCGCGCCGCGCAGCGCAATTGGCGGTCGAGGAAGCCGATACGCTGAACGGGGTGAAGGACGGCAGCGGTTCGTCCGGTGCGAGCGCCTTCGCCCGTCATCGCCGTCCGATCCTGATGGCAGTCGGCGCGGTGCTCCTGGCGATCATGTCCTATCCGCTCGTCAGCACCGTCCTCAAGGGCAAGGACATGCCCGAAATCCAGCCGATCGCGGTGATCGAGCAGAAGGCGGTTCCTGAAGCCGCAGAAGCGAAGGCCGTGGACGACCATCTGACGGAAACGGCCTCTGCCACTGTCGTAAAGACACCGGCAGAGACGCCGGCGGCAAACGCGGCGCCTGCCGCCATGGCAGCCGCCACGAATACGGCTCCGGCGGCGAAGGCGGCGGCTGAGCCTGCCACTGCCGGCAGCAGCCACGCGCCCTTGCTGCATCCGGCAAGCGAACCGGCACAGGCGAGCGCAACGACGTTTCAGGTCGCTCCTGCCGTGACCGCCAAAGCGGGGACATTCGAGCCGATCGCCAAGGCCGGCGACATAGTCCTGCCCGAAGGCTTTGGTCCGCCAGCTCTTGTCACGGCCGCCAAGGGTGGCGATCCCCTGGCTTTCTACGAGATCGGCACACGCTTCACCGAAGGCCGAGGCGTCAAGGAAGATCCCGCGGAAGCTTTAAAATGGTATCAGCGCGCGGCGGATGCCGGCGTGATCCCGGCCGAGTACCGGCTCGCCAATCTTTATGAGAAAGGCTCAGGCGTCACGCGCGACCCGGTCAAGGCGAAGACGCTTTATCTCAAGGCTGCCGCCGCAGGCAACGCCAGCGCGACCCACAACCTCGCGGTCATGCTCGCCAGCGGCCGCGACGGCGCCCCGGATTTCGCCGAAGCCGCCAAATGGTTCGAAAAGGCGGCGAGCCTCGGCGTTCGCGACAGTCAGTTCAACCTCGCGGTGCTTTATGCTCGCGGCAATGGCGTCAAGCAGGACCTGGAAGAATCCTACAAATGGTTTTCGATTGCCGCTCGCGACGGCGACAAGGACGCCGGCGAAAAGCGCGACGAGATTGCCAAGGCGATGAAGCCTGAACAACTGGCGAGCGCTATGGCCAAGGCCGATGCATGGAAAGCCGAGCCGGCCGACGCCAAGGCGAACACCGTGGATGTTCCCGACGCGTGGGTCGGTCCGCCGACCAAGACAGCCACGGTCGACATGACCAAGGCGGTGCGCAATATCCAGGCGATTCTCAACAACAATGGTTTCGACGCCGGCCAACCGGATGGGTATTTGGGCAAGAAAACCATTACCGCCATCAAGGCTTTCCAGAAATCCGTCGGCCAGGAACCGACCGGAGAGATCACCGACGCACTCGTGAAGGAACTCTTGAAGCGGAACTCCTAGGCAATTCCAGGAAAAGTGCGCAGCGGTTTTCCGTCCGGAATTGCGTCTCGTGAAAGACCCGGATCATTTCACTGTTTCAATAAAACAACGAAATGATCTACAGCGCCGCGCGAGCATGCTCTGCTTTCGGCCGCCGCCGCAATAAAGCCGCAGATCGGCGCAACAGGGTTCAGGGGCGAGGTCTGGAGGCCATGTGCCTGAAAAGGTTGACAACTCCGGCCCTGGGGCGCATGAGGAATTGCCGCTTGTTCCTCATGGCCGAGGGGCGGTCCGCCAAACATTCCCCCGCTCGTGGTAAATCGCTTGCCACTTTAGAAACGTCGCGCCGCGCGTCTCTCCGGATCCGTGCAGGAAGCGAATAATTTTAGGCATTGCACAATTCCTCAATCGATTCCGGTTAGGGATTGTGGAGTCGCAATTCCGCCCGCGTCGCGGGCCTTTGTCGTATCGAGGTTCGGCCGTGACGGTCTATCTGCCCATTGCAGAGTTGTCGGTGAACATACTCATCATTCTCGGCATGGGCGCGGCCGTCGGATTTCTGTCCGGCATGTTCGGCGTCGGCGGCGGTTTCCTGATCACGCCGCTCCTGATCTTCTACAACATTCCGCCGGTGGTAGCGGTGGCGACGGGCGCCAACCAGGTGGTTGCCTCGTCGATTTCCGGTGCGATTACGCATTTCCGCCGCGGCACGATCGATATCAAGCTCGGCACGGTGCTGCTCTGTGGCGGCCTCGTCGGCGCAACGCTGGGCGTCTGGCTTTTTTCGCTGCTGCGCCGCGTGGGGCAGCTCGACCTGGTGATCTCGCTGCTTTACGTCGTGCTGCTCGGCTCGGTCGGCGGCCTGATGCTCTGGGAGAGCATCGGCGCGATGCGCAAGGCGGCGAAGAACCAATCGACGCCACGCCGCCGGCCCGGGCAGCATAACTGGATTCACGGCCTGCCGCTCAAGATGCGCTTCAAGAAATCGAAGATCTATCTGAGCGTCATTCCGGTCGCCACGCTCGGCTTCGCCATCGGCATCCTGACCTCGATCATGGGCGTCGGCGGCGGCTTCATCATGGTGCCGGCGATGATCTACCTGTTGCGCATTCCGACGAGCGTCGTCGTCGGCACCTCGCTCTTCCAGATCGTCTTCGTCTCGGCTTACACCGTGATCGTCCAGGCATCGACAAACTACACCGTCGATATCGTGCTTGCCTTCGTGCTGATGATCGCCGGCGTCATCGGGGCGCAATACGGCGTTCGCGTCGGCCAGCGCTTGCGTGGCGAACAGTTGCGGGCGCTGCTTGCGCTGCTCGTGCTTGCCGTCGGCATCCGGTTGGCGATCGAGCTCATCATTCCGCCGAAGGATATCTATTCGGTCGTCTCCGCGGGGTTCGGCTTCTGATGTTTGATCTCGCCCGCCTGTGCCTCGTCTCCTTGGTCCTTGCGCTGGCGGCGCCGGCCGCTGCCCAGGTTCGGGAAGACGACCTCTCGGAGTTTTCGGAGAAGCTCGAGATCGGCATCTCGACGGATGAAATCTCCATCACCTCCGACTTTCGCGGCGCGGACCTGACGATCTTCGGGGCCATCGACGGCTTTGACGAGAAGCTGCTCGCCCAAGGTAAGTACAGCATCATCGTCACGCTCGAGGGCCCCAAGGAAAACGCGACGGTACGCAGGAAGGAGCGCGTCTTCGGCATCTGGGTAAATACCCGTTCGATGACCTTCGAGCTGGTGCCGGAGTCCTATTCGCTATCGAGCACGCGCGACATCGAGACGATCGCGCAGCCGGGCGAGTTGGGCAACATGGGAATCGGCGTCGACCACATGCGTCTCGTGCCGTTGGGCTTTGTCGGCGACGGCAGCAATCTCGGCGAGTTCCGCAACGCGTTCCGCCGGATCCGGGAGACGAGCGGTGTCTTCCAGCGCGACCCGGGCGGCGTGCGGTTCATCAGTTCCAGCCTGTTCAGGGCGTCGGTGCGCCTGCCTGCCAATGTGCCGAATGGCGTCCATGTCGTGCGGGCCTATCTCTTCCGCGACGGCCTTTTCGTCGCCGCGAAGGCGCTGCCGCTGACGGTGGTCAAGACCGGCCTCGAGCAGGCGATCACGCGCGCAGCACACGACCAGCCCCTGATCTATGGTCTCTTTGCCGTGCTTCTGGCGGTTATCACCGGCTGGGGAGCCAGCCTGCTCTTCCGCAAGGAGTAAGGCTTTTCCTATCGACATGGGTTCCCTTCGCGTTCCCTTTTGTGGGATAGCGGTCTAAGGAAGGGGAAGGTATTTTGACGTCGGGCGTGTCGAACACGGGCGCTCCGTGCAGCAGAGGAAGCTCCATGAAACCGATTTTTGTCCAGTTGCAATGCGCTCCCGGCAAGACCTACGAGGTGGCCGACGAGATCTACCGCAAGGAGATCGTCTCGGAGATGTATTCGACGAGCGGCGATTACGATCTGCTTCTGAAGATCTACATTCAGGAGGGCGACGATATCGGCAAGTTCATCAACGACAATATCGCATCGGTTCCGGGAATTTCCCGGTCGTTGACGACCTTGACCTTCAACGCCTTCTGAGATCGCTTCCGGCGCGGTTAGCGCGCGCGTCCTATCGGACTCGCAAAGGTCGATGTACTATTCTCGAGTTGCTGCATCTTTCCCTAGGTCGGCCACGATATAAGGAAACATGCAGTAGCCGACGCCTTCCTTCTTCGGGAGGCAGTCCTCCATACTCTCCAGACAATTGCGCTGCCAATCTCGCGCCTGCCGGGTCCCGCAACGGCGGCGAATGGGCCGAGGCGTTTCTCGAATCTACTGGTTGCAAATCGAAAGCGGTTTGTTATGATGAAACTGCTGCAGTTATGCAATCAGTTTCATGGAGGATGGAATCATGGGCAAGGTCATTGTCTGGAATCTGGTAACGCTCGACGGGTACTTCGAAGGGACGAAGAAATGGGACCTCGACTTTCATAACCGTGCCTGGGGGCCGGAACTGGAAGCACTCAGCCTGGAATTCGGGGACAAGGCACAGGCGATCGTCTTCGGTCGGGTCACCTATGAGGGTATGGCGGCCTATTGGCCGACGGCGGAAGGAGAGGGCCGGGTGAAGACCTATATGAATGCGCTTCCGAAGATTGTTGCCTCGCGCACGATGGAGAAGGCGGATTGGAACAACAGCCGCGTCGTTCGGGACGCCGCCGCCGAATTGCGGCGACTGAAGGGGGAGAGCGAGAAGAACCTCTATATCTTCGGAAGCGCCGACCTCGTCGCGTCGCTGTTGCCGGAGAACGTCGTCGACGAGATCATGCTTTGCCTCGTTCCTGTACAGCTCGGCGACGGGACGCCATTCTTCAAGAAGGCTACGGCCGCGACGCCGTTCGGTCTGCTCGAGGCACGACCGCTTTCCAACGGCAGCGTCATTCTGCGCTACGCCCCGGAAGCGGCCTGAACCTATGGGTGCGGGCCTTTGGGCCGTCTCAGCCGAGGAGATTGGCGAACCGCACCGAATAGATCCGATCCCGGCCGAGCATGTGGGCGACGAGTTGCTGGCGATCGAACAATCCGCTCATGGCGCGATGCCTGAGGTCGAGCCCACCGGTCGTAACGCCGAACGCCGGCATCACCAGGCGCTTTCCATCTGTTGCGAAGCAAGCGCGCCGGACCGACTTTTCCCGGCGCCTGACCGTCGCTGCCGGATGCAGGTGACCGGCAATTTCGCCGATAGTGTCGCCCTTGGACGGCTCATGGCGGAAGACCAGCCCGGTGTGGCGAAGTTCGTCCATGGAGGCTCCCGGCAGCCCGGAAGCGCCGTCAGGGTCGTGATTGCCGTTGATCCAGATCCATTCTCGTCCGTGGGCCATGGCAGCGACCATGTGGCGGAAAGTCTCCGGCATCGCCGCCGATCCTTTCCGGTCATGAAAATTGTCGCCGAGGCTGATAACCGTCGCGGGGTTGTGACGGGCGACCACCGCCTCCAGAATGCGCAGGGTCGCGAGCGTGTCATAGGGCGGCAGCATCATCCCGCGCCGGGCAAAGGCCGAGCCTTTTTCGAGGTGGAGGTCGGAAACGACGAGCGTTCGGCTTTCGGGCAGGTAGAGTCCGCCCAGCGGGTCGCAGATCGCGACAACGCCGTTGATGTCCGTGCGCGACTGGAAGAAGCCATCCGTGGCCTGGGGCGAGATCGCGTGAACGAGCCTATGCATCGTCACCTCGACATTCGAGCGCCTGGTTCGCCCCGACCGGCATACCGCTTGGAACACATCGGCTGAACGAGAGGCTTGCAATCTCTCTCATATCGCTCCTACTCATCGGCATCTTGGCTGCCGCCCATCGCTTCGTTGATCAGGTCGTCGGCCGCTTCCGAGAGCAGGAAGTCGTGCGCCTCTCCCTGGACCGCTTCCCTCCCGATCTCCAGCATCACGGGTATGGCGAGCGGTGAGATATGATCGAGCCGTCTGTGGGTGATGTGCCCCTTGATTCGGTTGAGCATAGACCCGAGCCGGCCGATGTCCAGAAGTCCCGTCGCGGCGTCGTTGCGCGTTGCCTCAAGCAGGATGTGGTCCGGCTCGTGCGCCCGCAATACGTCGTAAATGAGATCGGCCGAAACGGTAATCTGCCGCCCGGTCTTTTCCTTGCCCGGATGGCGCTGGTCGATCAATCCGGCGACGACGGCGCAGTTGCGGAAGGTGCGTTTCAAAAGGAAGGACTCGTTCAGCCAGGCCTCGAGGTCGTCGCCGAGCATGTCTTCGTCGAAGAGCTGCGCGAGCGACGGGCGACGGGCCCGGAAGGCGCTGCTGAGATCGTCGAGCCCCCAGACGGCGAGCGAGTAGTCGGTGGCGACGAAGCCGAGCGGTTTCAAGCCGGCGCGGTCGAGGCGGCGGGTCAAGAGCATGCCGAGCGTCTGGTGGGCGAGCCGCCCTTCGAAGGCGTAGATCACCATGTAATGACGACTGCCGCGCGGGAAGGTTTCGATCAGCAGCTCGTCCTCGCGCGGCAGCACCGAGACGTCCTTCTGCAGCGCCAGCCAGTCACGCACCTGGTCGGGTAACGAGGCGCGGCGCGCGGCATCGGCAAGCATCTTGCGAACTTGCGCCGCGAGGTATGTGGAAAGTGGAAATTTGCCGCCGGCATAGGTCGGCACCTTCGGGTCGAAGGAAAAGGCCTGAGAGACGAGGCACTCGTTCTCGCGGATTCCCTCGAAGCGGACCACCTTGCCGGAAAAGAGGAATGTGTCGCCCGGCGACAGCATTTCGAGGAAATATTCCTCCACCTTGCCGAGCGTCATGCCGCCGCGGCCAAGCGAGCGGCGCGCGTTGCGCTTGACCATGCGCACGTTCAGCATCGGGGATTCGACGATGGTTCCGACATTGAGGCGGTATTGCTGGGCGACCATCGGGTTCGATACCCGCCAGAGCCCGTCTTTAGTCTTGCGGATGCGGGCGTAGCGCTCGTAGGTGCGAAGCGCATAGCCGCCGGTGGCGACGAAATCGACGATGCGCTCGAAAGTCTCCCAGGAAAGGTCCGCGTAGGGTGCCGCGCTGGTGATTTCGCGATGAAGATCGAGGACATCGAAGGGCTTCGCGCAGGCAACTCCCAGGATATGTTGGGCGAGCACGTCGAGTGCGCCTCGGCCAACGGGCGGCGTATCCTGCGCGCCGACATAGTTGGCGTCGAGCGCCGCCTGGCATTCCATCACTTCGAAGCGGTTGGCAGGCACGAGGATCGCCCGGCTGGGCTCGTCCATGCGGTGATTGGCTCGGCCGATACGCTGGGCAAGGCGGCTCGCCCCCTTCGGTGCACCGACATGGACCACCAGATCGACATCGCCCCAGTCGATACCGAGATCGAGCGTCGAGGTGGCGACGACGGCGCGCAGCCGGTTTTCCGACATGGCCGCCTCCACCCTGCGGCGCTGCGCGACATCGAGCGAACCATGATGAAGCGCGATCGCCAGGTTGTCGTCGTTGATCTTCCAGAGCTCCTGGAACAGCATTTCCGCCTGGCTGCGGGTGTTGACGAAAAGCAGCGTCGTGCCGTGATCCTTGATCGTGGCATAGACGTCGGCGATCGCATAACGCGCCGAATGTCCGGCCCAGGGCACGTGCTCGTCGGTGCGCAGGATCGAAATTTCCGGCTTCGCGCCGCCGGAAACGGTAATCAGTCCGGCGTGGTTCTCCCGTTCTTCGCTCTGGGCCACGAGCCAGCGCTGCAGGTCCATTGGCTCGGCGACGGTTGCGGAAAGGCCGATCGTCTGAAGGTCGGGTGCGAGCCGGCGCAGTCGTGCAAGACCGAGCGAGAGCAGATGCCCGCGTTTTGAGGTCACCAGCGAGTGCAGCTCGTCGAGCACGACGTAGCGCAGATCCTTGAAGAAGCGCTCCGCTTCGCCATTGGCGATGAGGAGAGCCAGCTGCTCAGGCGTGGTCAGCAGGATATCGGGCGGATTGAGCCTCTGGCGCTGTCGCTTGCCCTGCGGCGTGTCGCCCGTCCGGTTCTCGATCCTGACCGACAGGCCCATCTCGGAGACGGGCTTCATCAGGTTGCGCTCGATGTCAACCGCGAGCGCCTTCAGCGGCGATATGTAGAGGGTGTGAATGCCGATGAAGGGTGAGCCTGGTGGGATCTTGCCGCGTCGGGTAAGCGCGACCAGCGACGGCAGAAATCCGGCAAGCGTCTTGCCCGCACCGGTCGGTGCGATCAGAAGCGTGCTTTCTCCCGCCTCCGCACGGGACAGCAGCTCGAGCTGGTGGGCGCGGGGTCGCCAGCCCTTCTCGGCGAACCACCGGAGAAACGGCGCCGGCAACGTCAGCGCGTCGCTTTCCGGCAATGGAGAATCGATCCTGTTCACGGGGAACAAAAGTAGATCATGTTCGGGAAAAGAGAAGCCTGCGCATGGGCATTGCCGGAGACAACCTGCCTCTGTGTCGGCTGCCGCGTGCCAAGACCCCTCAGTTAAAGCGCGATGTAACGATCGGCGCGGTGGTTGATGGCCACGAACAGGTTGAGGACGACCGCGCCGAGCACCGACCAGATGACGACGGACGGCGTCGTCACGGCAAAGGCGGTGGCGAGCACGACCATGTCGATCGCAAGCTGCACCAGCCCGGCGCGAATGCCGAAGCGCTCCTGCAGATAGATGCCCAATATGCCGACGCCGCCGAGGCTCGCGCGGTGTCGGTAGAGCGCCAGCAGCCCGTATCCAAGCAGCAGGCCGCCGAGGAGCGCGGCCCAGGCCGGATGGATTCCGCCAACCTGAAACAGGCGCGACTGCATGTCGGTCAGGAACGACGTCAACGCGATGGCGATGAATGTCTTGACGGTGAAGGCCGGCCCGAGCCGCTTTAGCGAGAGATAGAAGAACGGCAGGTTGAGAAGAAAGAAGGCAAGGCCAAAGTTCACGCCGATGGCGTAATGCAGCAGGAACGCGACGCCGGCGGTGCTGCCGGTCAGAAGTCCGGCACTCGCGAGGAAATAGAGCCCGAGCGCGGCGACGAGGCTGCCGGAAAAGATGCCCTGCACGTCCTCGACAGGCGTATGCCGGGTGGGGCTGGTATTCCAGAGACCGAAGACGCTGCTGATATGTGCCATGACGAAACCCCTATCGCGAGGCCATCAGCATTGCTGCAACGCACAAAAATATTCAAGAAAAATATGTAAGTAATGCTGACCTATTTTCGCGTGGCAGCTTTGCGCCCTATGCAGGCTTCCGCGCGAGAAAGAGAATTCCCGCGATCGGCTTTCCGGCATCCGTGCGAATGACCGTGCGCTCCGTTGCGATCAGCAAAAATCCGCGTTCGGCGCAGAGACCGACGATATAGGGTTCGGAATGCGCGTAGCGCAGCGACGGCCGGAGGGTGAAACCTTCATCCGTTGCAGCGTCCTCGACCGAAAAGGCGAAGAGACCGCCGTGCGCGAGCAGTCGGTCGGCAATCACGAAGACAGTTTCGAGATTGCCGAGATACATCAACACATCCGCCGCACTGACGAGATCGGACCTTTCAGGCGGCAAAGCGCCGAACGCGCCCGACTCCTCTGGCGCAAGCGACAGGTCCGCCTGCGCCAGACGGTCGTAGGTCGCCTTTGCCTCGGCCTTGGCCAGCATGTTGGCGGAGAGGTCGAAGCCTTCGAGATAGTCACAGCGATGGCGGATGCGCTCGCCGAAGAGGCCGGTGCCGCAGCCGAGGTCGGTGACGTGATGAAAACGGCGGCCGTTGGTCGCTCGGTCGATCAGCGCGGCGAGCTTTTCGGGCACGCTGTAGTCGAGCTTTTCAATGAGCGCCTTGTCGAAGCGCTCCGCATAGTCGTCGAAGAGGCGTTCGATATAGACGCTCGGCGGCTGCTCGGGCGTTTCGGCCGCGCCGAGAAGGGCGAGTTTCAGGCCAGCGCCGAAAATGTCCTCCGGAGTGAGCCGCAGCGTGTTGCGGAGTGCCTCGATCGCTGCCTCTTTTCGGCCAGATTTTTCCTCATAGTCCGCCAGCCGAAACCAGCCGGCTGCCCAGTCGGGCGCGCGTTCGAGAGCCTGGGCCATCAGTTCCGCCGCACTTTGCGGCTCACCGGCTTCGGCGAGCATTTTGGCATAGTCGGCGCGGCGATCGGCGATCAGGTCGCCGGAGGAGAGCTGGTTGAGGGTCATCGACATGACGGCGTGGTTGCGATGGACGCTTCTGACGTCGGCCACGATAAAATACAAGCGGAATCTGAAAGACGGGGCAACTCGCTTTCCGTTACGCCTTGCGACCTCGATGACGGCGGCTTATTTGAAGGGAAACAGGAGAATTTTCGCCGATGTCGGACGGCCTTAACAAGTTTCTAGGGGACACGCCGCTGCGCGTGCTGGTCAAGCTCGTCGTCGTGTCGATCCTGGTCGGTTTCGTCATGACCGTGTTCGACTGGTATCCGGTCGACATCTTTTTTGGGATTCGCAATTTCCTGCTCGACCTGTGGCGTACCGGGTTCGCGGCCCTCGGAAGGGTCGGCGACTATCTGTTGCTCGGGGCGGCAATCGTCATACCCGCCTTCCTCATTCTTCGTGTTTTGAGCTATCGACGGTAAGCATGCAGTATCAGCAGTTCTTCATCCGCAGGCGCGTCCTGTTGCGGGCTGGGGGTTTCCTCTCGCTCGGCATGCTCGCCGGCTGCACGACATCAAACCTCCTGTCTAGCGGCGAAGGCAGCGGAAGCGACCAGACGACAGCGACGCTCGGCTACGTCAACACGCTCCGGAAGGATCGCGGGCTGACGTCGCTCGTTCACGATCCCGTCGCGTCGGTCGCGGCATTGAGCCAGGCGGCGCGCATGGCGCGTGTCGGCAAGATGCAGCACAACATCGGCTGGCGCGACAGTTTCTACGATCGGATGAAGGAGCAGGGCGTCACACTTCCGGCCGCGGAAAATATCGCCATGGGCCAGGACGATGCGGAGAGTGCCTACGACGCCTGGTTCCATTCTCCGAAGCATCTCGAAAACATGCTCGGCAGCTACCGTGGCCTCGGTGTTGCGGTGGCGCAGAATTCCGCTTCCGGGAACCGCCCCTATTGGGCCATGGTGCTCTCCGGCTGACCTGATTCCCTGCTGCATGTTTCATTAAATCGTAGCCGATTTGAGGAAAAACATGCAGCAATTCAAAGTGCTACAGCGTCCTTTGCGCGTCAGACGCGCGGCGCTGTAGTGGGCGGTTCGGAAGCCACCCGTTAGGAATTCGACGATGGCTGCCACGGAAACCCCCGAACGCGACTCGCATGCTGGCGAAGCCGGCCCTTTCCACGTCACCAATCGGTTGATCTTCTCGATTGCCCTGCCGATGACGCTGGGGTTCGTGACGACGCCGCTGCTTGGTCTCGTCGACACCGCGGTAGTCGGCCGCCTTGGCCGGGCGGATCTGCTGGCCGGGCTCGCGATCGGCGCCGTGATGTTCGACCTGATCTTCACGACCTTCAACTTCCTCCGGGCGTCCACGACCGGCCTCGTGGCGCAGGCCTATGGCCGGGGCGACCGCCGCGAACAGCAGGCGGTCTTCTGGCGGTCACTGGTGATCGCGCTTGTCTCGGGCGTCGCCATCGTACTGCTCTCGCCTTTGCTGTTTGCTGCCGGTCTGTGGCTGATGGCACCCGGTGCCGAGGTCGCAGCGGTCACACGTACCTATTTCTTCTACCGGATCCTGTCCGGGCCGGCGGCGCTCGCCAATTATGCGATCCTCGGCTTCGTCCTCGGGCGCGGCGAGGGCTCCATCGGCCTGTTGCTGCAGACGCTCATCAACGGGATCAACATGGTGCTTGCCATCCTGCTCGGCCTCGTCCTCGGTTGGGGCGTGACTGGCGTCGCGCTGGCGACGGTGACGGGCGAAGTCATCGGCGCACTCGTCGGTTTCGCGATCGTCTATGGCCGATTCGACCGGCGCGATGCACCGGACTGGGCTGCGATCTTCGCCCGCGAGCGGCTGAAGCCGCTGTTCGGTCTCAACCGCGACATCATGATCCGCTCGTTCGTGCTGCTCGCCGCCTTCACGCTGATGACGCGGATCGGCACGGCCTTCGGGCCCGTGACGCTTGCTGCCAACGCCGTACTGATGACGATCTTCCTGGTGGCCGGATACTATCTCGACGGCCTTGCGAACGCGGCCGAGCAGCTTACCGGACGATCGATCGGTGCCGGATATCGTCCGGCCTTCGATCGCGCTCTGCGGATGACCGCGCTCTGGTCGCTGGGGCTTGCCGCACTGACGACGCTCGGCTTTCTCGTCTTCGGCGATGACCTAGTCGCCGTGCTGACGACCGCGCCGGATGTGCGTGCGCTGGCTTATGAGTATATGCCCTGGGCGGCGCTGACGGCGCTGACCGGCACGCTTGCCTTCCTGATGGATGGGGTCTTCATCGGCGCTACCTGGTCACGCGATATGCGCAACATGATGCTGGCGGCTTTCATCGGCTATGCAGTCGCGCTCGCTGTGCTGGTCCCGGTCTTCGGCAACCACGGGCTCTGGGCAGGGCTCAATCTGTTCCTGCTCATGCGCGGGGTTTTCCTGCTGATCCTGGTGCCGCGCCGTGCCGCTCAGGCGTTTCGCGCGGCCCAATAATCCAGGCGGCTATCGCGGATGTCGCGGATCGAGGCAAGCTGCTCGCGATCGCAGAGCTCTGACAGGCCCCGCACGATCCGGCCGGGCAAGCCCGGCCCTTCATAGACCATGCAGGAATAGAGCTGGACGAGATCGGCGCCGGCGCGGATCTTCTCCGCCGCGGTGTCCGCCGAGTGGACGCCGCCGACGCCGATGATCGGCAGGGCAGGGCCGACGCGCTTGCGCATCCGCGCGAGCACGGCCGTCGATTTTCCGAAAAGCGGCCTGCCGGAAAGTCCGCCGGTTTCCTTAGCCTGCCGCTGATCCTTCAATCCGTCGCGCGCAAGCGTGGTGTTGGAGACGATAAGCCCGTCGAGATCGTGTGCCAGCACTTCTGCCGCGATATCGTCCATCCCTTCTTCGGTGAGATCGGGGGCGATCTTCAGGAAGACGGGGACTCGTTTGGCGTTTTTCCTTGCTTCCTCGTCGCGGGCCTCAAGCACGGCTGCAAGCAGCGCTGCCAGGCTTTCGCGCGCCTGGAGGTCGCGAAGGCCGGGCGTGTTCGGCGACGATATGTTGGCCGTGAAATAGCGCGCGACCGGATAGAAGGTGCGGATCCCCGCGACATAGTCGCCGATGCGGTCGGCGCTATCCTTGTTGGCGCCGATATTGACGCCGATCAGCGCCTGACGCGAGCAGCCTTGAAGGCGGGCAAGCGCGGCTCCATGGCCTTCATTGTTGAAGCCGAGCCGGTTGATGACCGCCTGGTCTTCCACCAGACGGAAGATGCGGGGCTTGTCGTTGCCCGGCTGCGGCCGCGGCGTGACCGTGCCGATTTCCGTGAAGCCGAAGCCGATCTTCAGGAGTGCTTCCGGCACTTCCGCATTCTTGTCGTACCCGGCCGCCATGCCGATGGGATTAGGGAAAGTGAGGCCTGCGATTTCTTGGCTGAGGCGCGGATCGCCAGGCGCCGCGCAACTCGGCACGAGCCCGCTCTTGAGCGCCTTGACCGACATACCATGCGCTGTTTCCGGATCGAGAAGAAACAGGCCACTGCGCGACAAAAGTTTCAAGGCATCGATCATGGTAGGAGCTCGGGAAAGACGTGAAGGCCGTCGGCACTCAACGGCAAGGGCTTCTCCCAGATCACCGCATCGAGCGGGAGCGGCCCGTAGAGATGGGGAAACAGCGCGCCGCCGCGCGAAGGTTCGTAGACGAGCTTGTCGCCGAGGGCGGCGCCGTCGATGGCGATGAGCAGCAGTCCGTCCTGGCCCTCGAAGTGCCTTGCGGCCGTTTCAGCGACCTGGTCGCCGGTCGAGAAATGGATGAAGCCATCGGCCAGGTCGACTGGTGCCCCGGTGAATTGTCCTGCCCGCCGCGCCTCCTGCCATAGAAGTGCCGGAACGATTTTGTATATAGTAGCGTTCATGTGCCCGCTTGTCCGTCGTGAAACCCAATCGTGGCCTTGCCGCAAATATTGGCGCTTGTCCACCACGGAAGGCGGATTTCCGCAGCATCCAATGGAGTGGCTGTCATGAGGAAGGTGGTTGCGGCACTGGCGATGGGGCTGACGCTCGGCTGGGTCGCGTTGGCGCACACGCAGGAAGTGCCTCCGGGGCGCTACAGCATGCAGAAGTCGGACACCGGCATCGCGCGGCTCGATACTGAGACGGGCGAGGTTACCCTGTGCCGGGAAAAGGACGGCGAGCTCGTCTGCAGGATGGCGGCCGATGAGCGGGCGGCCTTCGAGCGGGAGATCGATCTCCTGACCAAACGCGTCGAGGCACTGGAAAAGGCGGTCAAAAGCGGTGAAACTGCGATGAAACCGGCTCTTCCGAGCGATGAAGAGATTGACCGGACGATGAGCATCATGGAAAGAATGATGCGCAAGTTCATGGAGATCGTGAAGGATCTGGAAGGGAGCGGCGACGGTTCTACCGATCGTACAGAAGTGCCGCAAAAGACCTGACGGCCCCGGCACGAACCATTGAGATGCGACCCGGTGCGTTGGAGGATGCGCGGGGTCCGGGGCCGACGCTCTTGGGAGGAGCATCCAATGCCGGAAATGACCATCATCATCGCCGATGACCACCCGCTTTTTCGTGGTGCAATGCGCCAGGCGTTGAGCGGCATGGCCGATGCTCCGGGTATTGTCGAAGCCGGTGATTTCGCAGCCGCCCGCAAGGCTGCGGCGGATTATCCGGATGCCGACCTGATGCTGCTGGACCTGACCATGCCTGGCGTCAGCGGTCTTTCGGGCCTGATTGCATTGCGCGCGGAGTTTCCGAGTCTCCCGGTGATGATTGTCTCGGCCCATGACGATCCGGCGACCATTCATCGTGCGATCGATCTTGGTGCCGCCGGTTTCCTCTCCAAGTCTGCTGGCATCGACGAAATTCGCGACGGCATCTCCAAGGTGATCGCCGGCGAAGTTTTTGTGCCGGCGGGTTACGACCAGAATCAGGAATATGAGCCCGAAGTGGCCGACCTCCTGCATCGGCTGCAGACGCTGACGCCGCAGCAGTCGCGCGTGCTCAGCATGCTTGCCGAGGGCCTGCTCAACAAGCAGATCGCCTATGAGCTCGGCGTCTCCGAGGCGACGATCAAGGCCCATGTTTCAGCGATCCTGCTGAAGCTCAACGTCGACAGTCGCACACAGGCCGTCATTCAATTGTCGAAGATAGGCACGGTCGCGGCGGCTTGATTTGGCGATCTGCTGGCTCCTTCTTTGAAACTGCTTTGCTATTCCGCGGCCGCCTTCCCAGCAACGGAGAGCTGGGTCAACCATGCGCGCATGGCCGCCGGACGGACGGGCTTGTTTTGTAGGGCGACCCCGTCGCGTTCGGCGGCGCCGCGCACCTCCGGCGAGCGGTCGGCCGTCACCAGCAGGGCCGGGATGCTTTCCTCCCAAAGCGCGCGGATGCGGGCAATCGCTTCGATGCCGGTGCCGTCACCGAGGTGATAGTCGGCGATGATCGCATCCGGTCTTTTCGCCTGATGGCCGCGCCCCATTTCCGAACAGCCGGCAAGCGATTCCACCGTGGTCACGCTGCAGCCCCACCCCCCAAGCAGTACCGCCATGCCGTCGAGAATCTTCGGCTCATTGTCGATGCAGATGACGCTCAAGCCGGTCAGGGCGTCATGCGCCTTCGCGGTCGCGACATCTCGCGGTTTGGCGCGTTCGCTGACGCTTGCTTCGAGCGGCACCGTGACCTTGAAGCCCGTGCCTTTGCCATGCTTCGACTGAAGGCTGACCGGGTGGTTGAGGACGCGCGAGATGCGGTCGACGATTGAGAGGCCGAGGCCGAGCCCGGAGGCCGTCCGCGCGCCCTCGTCAAGGCGTGCGAACTCCTTGAAGACGGTGCGGAATTTCGAGGGCGGTATGCCGATACCGGAATCGAGCACCTCGATCGTCGCGGCCCGGCCGCGTCGGCGCACCCCGACCAGCACCTTGCCCTTCAGCGTGTATTTGATGGCGTTCGAGACGAGGTTCTGGACCACCCGCCGCAGGAGGTTCGGATCGCTGCGCACGACGAGTGATGTCGGCATGACCACGAGTTCGAGACCCTGTGCCCGCGCCATTGGGGCGAAATCCGTCTCGACACGTCGGAGCAGTTCATTGAGCGGCACCGATTGCAGGCGAGGCTTCATTGCCCCGGTGTCGAGCCGGGAGATATCGAGCACCGCCCCGAGAATGGCCTCCACCGATTCCAATGAGGAATCGATATTCTGGACGAGCGTGCTGTCATCGGAATCGCCGAGGCGCTCGACGAGCGATGAGGAATAAAGGCGGGCGGCGTTCAACGGCTGCAGGATGTCATGTCCGGCGGCGGCGAAGAAGCGTGTCTTGCCGATGTTGGCTTCCTCGGCTGCCGCACGCGCTTCGGCGAGCTCCCGGTTGACCCGTGTCAGTTCGCGCGTCCGTTCTGTGACGCGCAGTTCCAGCGTCTCGTTGGCTTGTTTCAGCGCCATGTCGGCGGCGACGCGCTGCGTGATGTCGGTATAGGTGGTGACGATGCCCTTGTCCGGCATCGCATTGGTTCTGACTTCTATGATGCGCTCACCATTGGCGAGCTCGAGCAGGAAGGGCTTGTCTAGCGTCAGGAAGTTGGCGACCAGCGCCTTCTCCTGGTCCTTGCGGATATCGCCGCGTCTCGTCAGGATCTCGACGATATCGGCGAGCGGGAACCCGACCTGGCCCGCGGCCTCGGGCAGATCGAGCAGTTGCCTGAAGCGGCGATTCCAGATGATCAGGTTGTTGGCATTGTCGAAGACGGCGATGCCCTGATCCATTTGCGAGAGCGCCGTTTGCAGCATGTCCTGATTGTATTGCAGGGCCTCGCTCGCCTGATCGAGCAGCCAGGCCGTATCCGACGAGGCATCATCCATCCGCTGCAGGACGAGCGAAAGCACGAGGCGGGCCGAGGATGAGCCGATGGCGCTACCGAGCAACTGTTCCGAGAAATGAATGAGCGCCGTGTCGGCGGAGGCATTCTCGTCCAGCCAGCGGCCCGATTGTTGCTCATAAGTGTGGAACGAGCGCTGCATGCGTTCCTCGCCCATGTAGCGGGCGATCGTGGTCTTGAGGTCGCGCACGGTCACCTTGGTCTTGCGTCCGCGGAACGTTCTTTCCGTGCGCGAACGGCGGGTGATGAACACGCCGGCCTGGAAGCGCTCCAAGGGTTTTGGGGTCCGGGTCAGCGATGCAAGCACGTAAGTCGTCATGTTGACGAAAAGGCTTAGCGCTGTGGCGTTGACCAGAGGATCGGCGTCCGGTCCCGAAAAGAGATCCGTGAACGGCAGAAGAAAACTGAGGATGGTCGTCGCCACGTGCGAATTGTCAGGCCCGCCGAGGCTTGGCAGGAACAGGAGATAGGCCCAGACGAGAAAGCCGCAGACCATTCCGGTGATTGCGCCGCGGGCATTCGCCTGCCGCCACACGAGGCCGCCGAGAAGCGCGGGCGCCATCTGCGATACGGCGACGAAGGACAGCAGCCCGAGCGACGCGAGGCCTGCGCTGATATCGGCCGAGCGATAATAGGCATAGCCGAGCAGAAGGACGACGAAGATCGCGGTCCGGCGAATGTTGAGCAGCGTCCCCGCCATGTCCTCCTGCAGTGCGCCACGCGAGCCGAGCCGCCGGCGCAGGAACACCGGCATGACGATGTCGTTGGAAATCATGATCGACAGCGCCACCGATGCGACGATGACCATGGCTGTTGCGGCTGAAAAGCCGCCGATGAAAGTCGTCAGCGACAGCAGGGGGACTTCACCGGCAAGCGGCAGCTTCAGCAAGTAGAGGTCTGCGTCGCCGGAGCCCGAGAAGGTCAGAATGCCTGCGATGGCGATCGGCAGTACGAAGAGGTTGATTGCGATCAGATAAAGCGGAAAGAGAACGCCCGCGGTGCGCAGTTCGGTTTCGGTGCGGTTCTCGACCACCGTCACATGGAATTGCCGCGGCAGCATGATGACCGCGAAGGCCGAGAGCACGATGAGTAGGATCCACCGCGCCGGCGGCGTGCGGTATTCGAGGGCGGCGAGGACCGCAGGACTTTGCTGGGCTTGCGCCCACAGGTTCGCGGGGCCATCGAACAGGACAAAGACGACATAGGCGCCGATCGTCAGCATCGCCACGAGCTTCACGACCGATTCCATGGAGATCGCGAGGATCAGACCGTCCTGATGCTCGGTCGCATCCGTATGGCGCGTCCCGAAGACAATTGCGAAGCAGGCAAGGAAAAGTGTCACGAGCAGTGGCAGATCGATGAAAGTCTGTCCGGCACCGATGCCATAGTCGCTCGTATTGATCATCGCGGCGACCGAGCTCGAGACCGCCTTGAGCTGGAGGGCGATGTAGGGAATGGCACCGACCAGTGAGATCAACGCAACGATTGCGGCGACGGCCGGGTTCTTGCCGTAGCGTGCCGCCATGAAATCGGCGACCGACGTCAGCTTTTCGGTCTTGGCGAGCTGGATGATGCGGCGGACCAGCGGCATGCCGAGCGTGAACATCAGGATCGGCCCGATATAGATGCCGGTGAACTCGAGTCCGCGTTCGGCCGCCAGTCCCACGCCGCCGAAATACGTCCAGGACGTGCAGTAGATCGCGAGGCTGAGCGCATAGACCAACGGCCTGCCTCTGCTGGCAGCGCTGTTTCTCCTGGCTCGCCGGTCGCCATAGCTTGCGACTGCGAAGAGCAGCAGCAGATAGGCGAAGGCAGAGGCGAAAATTACAGAACCCGAAAGCATGCCTCGCTCCTCCGCAAAGCAGCATAGGACAAGTGCAGCGGGTTGAGAATTGCCCGGCCTATGCGTCTTAAGTCCAAGAAAGCAACGAGCATTCCGTTTGGCGGTGAAGGCGCAACTCTCAGGGCCGCCGTTAGCTGGATAGCACTTGATCAAATGCAAAGAACGGTTCCCCCTGCGCGACCTTTGGTCTAGATTCCAAACCAGCGGTTGCCACTACTGCATGCTTCCTTGACTGCAGCCGGTTAAGGGCAAAACATGCAGCAGATCAAAGTGCTACAGTGATCCTCTGCGCGCCTGACAAGACGCGGGGCGCTGTAGGACGGATGCGGTTGCCGCTCTCAAACGGGGACTTTACGGAGAGACGCATGCTGAACGAATTCAAGGAGTTTATTGCCCGCGGCAACGTAATGGATCTTGCGGTCGGCGTGATCATTGGCGCCGCCTTCAGTAAGATCGTCGACTCGGTCGTCAACGACCTCGTGATGCCGATCGTCGGCGCCATCACCGGCGGCGGCTTCGACTTCTCCAATTTTTTCATCCCGCTTTCGGCAAACGTCACCGCGCCCTCGCTTGCGGCCGCTCGCCAGCAAGGCGCCGTGTTCGCCTACGGCAACTTCATCACCGTGCTCATCAATTTCCTGATTCTTGCCTGGATCATTTTCCTGCTGATCAAGCTGGTGAACCGGGCCCGTGCTTCGCTCGAAACGAAAAAGGAAGCGGCGCCCGCAGCTCCGCCGCCGCAGGATATCGTGCTACTTTCCGAGATTCGCGATCTGTTGAAACAGCGCGCCTGATTCCCTCAAGGGCGTCGATTGCGGCTTCCGGTCACTCGGAAGCCGCGAAACATCACAAAAATCGATAAACCGGTCAGATAATGTCGCGTGATCGGCTGCGCAAAAGCGTCTAGAAGCGGTGGGCGGTTTACAGCGCCGGGGCGTCTTATCAGACGGGAAAAGGACGCTGTAGCATTTTGAATTCCTGCATGTTTTCGTCCTTAAATCGGCTCCGATTTAAGGAAACATGCAGTAGGAGCCCACCATGCCGATCATGACCAGTCTCAGCCCCCGTTCTCTTTCGGCCCCCGAAAGCGGCATCGTCGAGGTTGTGAACTACGCGCGCGGCCGGGAAGGTGTGATCCCGCTCTGGGTGGGCGAGGGAGATCTTGCCACGCCCGACTTCATCAGCCGAGCTGCCGCGGCGGCGCTCGTTGCGGGTGAGACGTTCTACACCTGGCAGCGTGGCATCCCGCCGCTGCGCGAAGCGCTGGTGCGCTACTATCAGCGCCGGTTCCAGAAGACGCTGTCTCCGGAAAATTTTTACGTCACTGGCTCGGGCATGCAGGCGATCAAGCTTGCCATCGAGGCGGTGACGTCGCCCGGCGACGAAGTGGTGCTGCTGACGCCCGCCTGGCCGAATTTTGCTGCTGCTGCCGAGATTTCAGGAGCGCGGCCGGTTTCCGTGCCCCTGCGTTTCGAACACGGCAAATGGCAGCTCGACCTCGATCGGCTCGAAGCCACCATCGGCGAGAAGACGCGGGCCTTGTTCATCAACACGCCGTCTAATCCGACCGGCTGGACCGCGACGCGGGATGATCTCAAAGCCATCCTGGCGCTCGCCCGCAAGTACGGTCTCTGGATCATCGCCGATGAGATCTATGCCCTGTACCACTATGCCGGCGGACGGGCGCCGTCGTTCCTGGACATCATGGACGATGACGACCGAATCCTCTTCGTCAATTCCTTCTCCAAGAACTGGTCGATGACCGGCTGGCGCGTCGGCTGGATCGTTGCGCCGCCGGCGATGGGACAGGTGCTGGAAAATCTGATCCAGTATTCGACATCCGGCGTTGCCCAGTTCATGCAGCGCGGCGCGGTTGTGGCCCTCGATGAGGGAGACACCTTTGTCGACGAGAACATCGCCAAGGCGGAACTGAGTCGCGACCTGCTCTGCGACGCGCTGATCGCGACCAATCGCGTCGAGACCCTGAAGCCGGACGGTGCGCTCTATGCATTCCTGAAGATCGACGGGGTGACCGATTCACGGCAGGCGGCGATCGACATCGTCGACAAGACCGGTGTCGGATTGGCGCCGGGAACCGCCTTCGGCGAAGGCGGCTCGCTCTTCATGCGTGCTTGCTTTCTGCGCGATCCGGCGCAGGTGGCGGAGGCGGCGGCGCGCCTCAGCCGCTATATACTTAGCCGGTAGCGTTGCTCTCCCCACTCGATCGAAGCAAGCTCAAATCGTCCCGCCGGAGCCGCATCCCAATCTAGCGTACGAGCCGGATTGCGCCCGGATAGTAGATGCCCTTGGCGGCAAGCTCCGCCGTGCAATCCATCTTGAATTTGCTGTTGCCGGTCAGGGTGATTTCCTGAGCGATCAGCCGGATGCACTCGCCGCTCGTTGCGCCATTGCCCGAATATTGCAGTTCTGCAGCGTCGGGGAGGTAGACGATACCGGTCAAGGACGACCGGCTGTTTCCGTTGATGATCGCGGTTTCCACATTGCCATGCTCGGCGACGATCGAGAAGCCGGCCCAATCACCTTCGAGCGACGGCGAGATATCGAACGTCGCAGAACCGTTGATGTTGAGCACGGCGCCATTCATGAGGAAGAAAGTGACGCCTTTCCCGGTCACGTTGGCCTGGCTGCCGAATTCCAGGCGTCCGCCGTCGATGATGTAGTAGCCGGGCAGGAGATTTACGGCGCGCTTGATGTCCAGGCTTTGATAGGTTCCGGGCTTCAGTGTGACGACGTAGCCCTCATTGTTGTTCTTGGGCGTCTTGCCGGTGCCGTTGCAATCACCATTGCCACCGCCGCCGTTGATGAAATCTTGCCCGCAGCCGGATATATTGACCCACGCCGATGTCTTCGGCAGGGCTTTTCTCTTGAACGGGTCGGGCACGCGCGACGCGCTTTCCATCGCCTTGTCGCAAGCAAGTTCGACCGATTGCGGCGCAGTGTAAATGGCGCCGGCGGCGTAGAGACACTCCGCCTTGAGCTTGCCTGTGCCGCCGACATAGATCGATTGCTCGTCGTTGGAGTCCGAGATGACGGTGCATCCGGTCAGATCGACGGCTGCGCTGCCGCTGACTTCGAATGCCCGGTCCGCCGTGTTATGCAGGGCCAGAATGCAGGCTTCCGCGCTGGCCGCGCGCGCAGCAACGGCTTGGCGCCGGATTTCGAGAGGCAGGCGCTCCAGGAATATCGGTTTGTAGTCGAAGCTGAATTCCGCTGCGGCGACGTCTTCGATGGTGCTGCGCGTGAACGCGACGGACAATGCGCCTTGCGTCGGTGTGCCCGCGAGATTGGCTCCCTCGACGACGTTCTCCTGTGGCAGCGCATAGTTGCTCCAGAAGAACTTCCCCGCCGCCTCGGAGGCTTCGCTCTCATCCGCGCCTTCGCCGTAGGCTCGCACGGAACCGAGCGCGGCGGCGTCCAGTGCGGCCTGAATTTTCTCGGCTTCGAGATAGGCGCCGACGAAGTCGAGCGTGAGCCCGACGGCGGCGATGATGGGGACGATCGCGATTGCTCCAAGGACGGCGAAATTGCCGTTTTTGTCGCGGGCCAGTCGTCTCAGCTGGGCATGGAGCTTCGCACGTCTCATTCGTGGTTCCCCCTGGAAGGCCAATATCTCGAAAGGCTAATGCATGCGTTCTTCCGAAAGCGTTATTAAGCGCCCGTGTATTTTAGTAAAATTTAATAGATCGGAGGTTCCAGCCGAGAAGAGCGTCTGTAACTGCCTGGCATGCCCGGTTATGCGGACGGCGGAGTATGCATTCGGCACAGATGCGGCGTGATCCATAAAATTCTCGATAATCGGCAGATCGGCGCTTAACTACAGCCACGAGAATATCGGGCCAAGTCCGCCGGGCGCGCCTCGAATTTACCAATTCAGAAAGCTCAACTCGTCTTTCCTGTCTCCATGTTTGAGGGGATGGAAACCGGGCAATGGCGATATTGGTAACGGGTGGAGCGGGCTACATCGGCAGCCACATGGTGTGGTCACTGCTCGACGCGGGCGAGTCTGTCGTCGTGGTGGACAGGTTGTCCACAGGTTTCCGCTGGGCGATCGCGCCGGAAGCAAAGTTCTATTTCGGCGACGTCGGCAACCGGACGCTTCTCGGCAGGATCTTTGCGGAGAACGAGGTCGATGCGGTCATCCATTTCGCCGGATCGGCGGTCGTGCCGCAATCCGTCGCCGATCCGCTTACCTATTATGAAAACAACACGGCGAACACGCGCACGCTGATTGCCGCGACGATCGCGGCCGGTATTCGCCACTTCGTCTTCTCGTCGACCGCGGCAGTTTATGGCACGCAGGATACCGCCGATCCGGTCAAGGAAACGGCCACGTTGCGTCCCGAGAGCCCCTATGGCCGCTCGAAGCTGATGTCGGAAATCATGCTGCAGGATGCCGCGGCCGCTCACGATTTCCGCTATGTGGTGCTGCGCTATTTCAATGTCGCCGGAGCGGATCCGCTCGGTCGCGCCGGGCAATCGACGGCGGGTGCCACTCATCTGATCAAGGTAGCGTGCGAAGCCGCCCTCGGCACACGCCGCAAGGTCCATGTCTACGGAACCGACTATCCAACCGCCGACGGCACCGGCATCCGGGACTATATTCACGTTGCCGATTTGGTAGCGGCTCACAAGGACGCGCTCGGCTATCTGAAAGGTGGCGGCGAACCGCTGACGAGCAATTGCGGTTATGGCAAAGGCTTTTCGGTGCTGCAGGTTCTCGACACGGTGCGGCGGGTCTCGGGGTGTGATTTCCGTATAGGCCATGCACCGAGGCGTCCGGGCGACGCTGCGCAGGTCGTCGCGGACTCCTCGCTTGCGCGGCTGAAACTCGACTGGGTGCCGACCCACGCAAGCCTCGAAGATATCGTCCAGAGCGCCTTCGACTGGGAGGTGTATCTCAGCCGCAAGAACAGCTATGACAAGGCGGTCTGACGAATAGGCTGTGTCGGAGGCGTCGGGAGCAATGCCAGTGCCCCTGCCAAACAAGCCACGCTATTGGTTGGCCTCGCCGAGCAGGCTGCGCTCGTGCGCAATGGCATGATCGATCAACTGGGCCCAGATGCCCTCATAGAAATCGGGATCGAGGCCGAGTTCGCTGGCGTGCCTGCGCGCATTCTCCCGCACTTCGGCCACGCGCGCCGGGATGTCGGCTTTCAATTTAAGCGGGCGCTTTATTTCGGCCGCGCGATCGATGTAGCCCCAGCGCTCCGCGAGCAACGTCATCAGGGCGCGGTCGAGCCGATCAATCTCGACACGCACATCCGCCATTGTCGTGCATTCTGCGGGGTTCTTCTGCATCGCTCGTCCAGCTCCTGCGGGCGGAAGCCGCCCTGCTGCATGTTTCCTTAAATCGTAGCCGCCCTAAGGATAAAACATCCAGAGATTCAAAGTGCTACAGCGCCCTCTGCGCGTCTGATAAGACGCGCGGCGCTCTAGGGTTCGTCGCGGCCGAACTGCTAGCAAAGGGAAGCGTGGCTGAGAAGAGGCAAAACGGCCGCAGCGGCTTGGCGGGATGAGGAAAAGTGTGCGCGGTTTTCGCCCGCATCCGGCTCTAACCTACAGAACGATCACGATCCGTAGCTTCTGGAGTGGTCACCTCGGCGGGTGATCGCCGGAGAGGAGGGTGCGGTCCTGTCTCCGCCGCCGATCGCCCGCCGATGTGTGTGAAGACATTAGGCCCTCAAACTGGCGCGAGGCTTTTTCGCTTCTAATGTCAGAGCGGGATGCGGGCGAAAACCGCGCACACTTCTCATCCCGCACTACAGCGCCGTGCGTCTTTTGGGGACGCACGAAGGACGCTGTAACTCTTTGAATCCATGCATCGTGCTTTCCGAAGATCGGGTCCGATTCTCGGGCCGATGCGCTAGGTGTCCAGCACCAGTTTGATCGCGAGGCCGACGATGCCGACCGCAGCCACGCCTGCAAGCCAGAGCGCGACAAACCAGAGCAGTTTCCGGCCTGTGCCGCCCGCCCGCATCAATGGTAGCCCTCCTCCGGATCGACCTTGCCGCGGAAGACCCAATAGGCATAGCCGGTATAGGCGAGAATGATCGGGACGAGCACGAGGGCGCCGGCAAGCAGGAAGGCAAGGCTTTCCTCCGGCGCGGCCGCTTCCCAGATGGTGAGCGACGGCGGCACCATATAGGGATAGAAACTGATGCCGATACCGATATAGCCGAGGACGAAGAGGCCGAGTGCCGCCACGAACGGCTGCGCGTCGTACCGCTCGCGAATACCCTTGATGAGGAGATAAAGGCAACCAAGGACGAGCAAGGGAACGATGATGCTGAAAATTGCCGTCGGCCAGCCGAACCAGCGTTGCAGATAGACCGGCTCGAGAAATGGCGTCCAAAGGCTGACGACACCCATCGCCCCGATGGTCGCAAAGCAGCACTTGAGCGCAATTGCGCGTGCCCGGTCGGCGAGATCGCCGCGCGTCTTCATGACGAGCCAGGTGGCGCCGAGCAAGGCATAGCCGACGACAATCGCGATGCCGGTCACGATGGAAAAGGGCGTTAGCCAGTCCCACCAGCTGCCGGCATAGGCGCGGTTTTCGACCGGTATGCCCTGGACCAATGCACCGAGTGCGATCCCTTGCGCGAAGGCGGCCAGCATCGAGCCGCCGGCAAAGGCCCAGTTCCACAGAAATTCGGCGCGCTTCGTACGCCAGCGATATTCGAATGCGACACCCCGGAAGATGAGGCCGATCAGCATTGCGATGATCGGCGCATAGAGCGCCGGCAGGATCGTCGCATAGGCAAGCGGGAAAACGGCCATCAGGCCGCCGCCGCCGAGCACGAGCCAGGTCTCGTTGCCGTCCCACACGGGGGCAACCGAGTTCATCATCACGTCGCGATCATGCTTCTCGGGGAAGAGCGGGAAAAGGATACCGACGCCGAGGTCGAAGCCGTCGAGAACGACATAGGCCAGAACGGCAAAGGCAATGATGGCGGCCCAGATCAGTGGAAGATCAAAGTTCATGATGCTCTCCATGAGATTTGGCGCTCGCCGGGCCGTGCGCGACACCGGCCGCGCGGATCGGGCCCTCGTCGAGTTCCGGCATCGTGTCGCGCGGGAGCCGCGCCATCAGCCGCAGGATGTAGAAGGTTCCCGCGCCAAAGACGAAGAAGTAGACGATGATGAATGCCAGAAGCGAGGCGGAAACGGCAGGAGCTTCGATCGGCGCGACAGAGTTGGCCGTCATCAGGTGGCCGTAGACCGTGTAAGGCTGGCGGCCCACTTCCGTGGTTACCCATCCCGCCAGAACCGCGACGAAGCCGGCAGGACCCATTAGCACCGCGGCGCGGTGGAGCCAGGGATCGCTGTCGAGCGTACCGCGGTAGCGACACCAGAGCGACCACAGCCCGATGCCGAGCATGGCCAGCCCGATGCCGACCATGACGCGGAACGACCAGAAAATCACAGCGACCGGCGGATGCAATTCGTCGGGGATCGTGTCCAGGCCTGCAAGCGGCGCATCGAGATCGTGCTTCAGGATCAAGCTCCCCAATTTCGGCACCTCGATCGCGTAGTCGATGCGTTTCTCGGCCGTGTTGGGGATGCCGAAGAGCACGAGCGGAGCGCCGTCGGGGTGGCTTTCGAAGTGGCCTTCCATCCCCATGACCTTGGCCGGCTGGTGCTCGAGCGTGTTGAGCCCGTGCTGGTCGCCGGCGAAGATCTGGATCGGCGCGACAATGGCCGCCATCCACATCGCCATCGAGAACATCGTGCGGGCGCGCCGTGGTGCCGTCTTGCGCAAGAGATGCCAGGCGCCGCAGGCCCCGACGACGAAAGCCGTCGTCAGATAGGCGGCAAGCACCATGTGGACGAGACGAAATGGGAAGGACGGGTTGAAGACGATCGCCCACCAGTCGACCGGCATGAACTGACCGGCTTCGTTCATGGCAAAACCCGTGGGGGTCTGCATCCAGGAGTTCGCGGACAGGATCCAGGTTGCCGAGATCAGCGTGCCGATCGCCACCATGGCGGTTGCGAAGAAATGGAGTTTCGGACCCACACGGTTCAGGCCAAACAGCATGACGCCGAGAAAGCCGGCTTCCAGGAAGAACGCGGTGAGCACCTCGTATCCCATTAGCGGGCCGATGATCGGGCCGGCCTTGTCGGCGAACACGCTCCAGTTGGTGCCGAACTGGTAGGACATGACGATGCCTGAGACGACGCCCATGCCAAAGGTGACCGCGAAGATCGTCTTCCAGAAGTTGAAGAGCTCCAGGTAGACGTCGTCCTTCTTCCACAGCCAGAGGGCTTCAAGAACGGCGAGGTAGCTGGCAAGGCCGATGGAGAAGGCTGGAAAGATGATGTGGAACGAGACGGTAAAGGCAAACTGCATGCGGGCGAGCATGGTTGCGTCGAAGGATTCAAACACGACGTGATCCTCTTGGGGCACTACCGGAAAGCAAGGCGTCCGCCTGTCAGTTGGAGCCGGTCATTTCATCGCGTGATTGAATTTGAAGCAAAACTGGCAAACGTCAATGACAGGCGGATCGCCACGTTGTCACACTGCGGCAATGTTTCGCTTGCGGCATTTCGCGTGCCCGCCGGGATCCTGCGGCGTCACCTATCGTTGAGCAGAGAGCACGACCACCCTTTTGCCGCGATAGGGATAGTTTATCACCGTCTGGTAGCCGGCGACGTCCTTGCTGTCCCGGGATACGACGATCGCGCGCCCATCCGGATGGTCGGCAAACCATTGTGCGAGCCGACGCGGAGGGACATCGTCAACCGGTTTTTGAAGGCGCGCCAGGAAGCCGAGCTCCGCGTGATAGTTGGTGACGAAAGCCCAGTCCTTGTCGCGATTTGCACGCATGTAGGTGGCGACCGGCTCCAGATCGTAGCGCTTCAGGATCGTCGCCGACGCGATGGCCTGGCCGGCGACGATGGCGACGACCATGATCGCCAGGCCCTGCGCCAGCTGCCGGGTCGGGACCTCCTTCAAGCAAAGAACCATAGCAAGGACGACGGCCGGCAACAGCGGCAACAGGTAATGCGGTTGCTTCTCGCTGATGACGGAGAACAACAACAAGTTGGGAACGACCCAGCAAATGAGGAACCGGCTTCCCTCCGCCTCCCACAAGCCTTCGCGCAGCACCGCAACGCCCTTCCAGAATCGGGGAAGGAAGACCCACGGGATAAGCGCCGCGGGCAGGAAAGGCAGATAGAAATAGAAGGGTTGAACGTGGGCGTCGAGCTTTCCGGTCGCCCGCCCGACGGTCTGCACCCAGAGCAGCGCGTAAGCGAACTTGCCGTCTGCCTGCCGCAGCACCGGGATGAGCCAGCAGAGAACGATGACGGTGGCCACGCCCAAAGCTGCAAGAATTCCGAGGTACCACCTTATCGGCTGCCTTAAATCGCTGGCCCAGAGCGGCGCCAGCAAAATCGGGAACAGTATGTGGAGGAATGCCACAGGTCCCCTGGCGAGAATCCCCAGCCCCAGGGACACGCCGATGAGGACCACGGAACGCCAATCCCGCTCGCGCGCATAGACGACCGTGCCGATGAGGGACAGCAAGACGAAGACGGTCAACGTGAGGTCGAAGTAAATAAGGGTGCTGTAGGCGAGAAACGGCACACTCGCGACCATGATTATCGCCGCACGATCACCCTGGTTGTGAAAGGCGGGAAACAGCACGCGGCCGAGAGCGACCGTAAGGTATACGCATGCCAGGGAGGAAAGCACGACCGGAAGCGTTGCCGCCCAGCGAGAGACCCCGAAAATTGCCCATGAGGCATTGATGAGCCAGAAGAGGAGGGGGAGCTTGTGGTGATAGGGCGCGAAGTTCATCGTCAGCGGCTTGAGCCAGTCCTGGCTGAGATACATCTCCCAGGCGACGCTGGTGTAGCGCGTCTCGTCGATGGGCAGGAGCGGCCTGAAGGAAATCGCAGCCAGGAAGAGGATGAAAACGACGAGGGGGAGCCAAACGAGCCTGGTCCACGCAGGAAGGGCCATATGCACGCAGTGTGATTCCGCTGATGTTGCTGCTCTCAACACCATGATCAGAGAACCTGTCTGGTTGCTGTCAAACACTCAAAACAGGGCATCCCGCATTGATCCGTTACATGCACGCGTGTTAGGTCACGCTGATCTTAGGCCGAATCGACCCAAAAATCATAAAGGTGATCGATCCTAATAAGCCGAGACGCGGGATTCGGGCGGAGAACCGCTTGTACTGTTGCTCATCCGGCAAGATAGGTCTCGGCGAGTTCGGTCCAGAAGGCGGCGCCGATCGGCAGCAGATCGTCATTGAAGTTGTAGCCGGGATGATGGAGCGGCTTTTCCTCGCCCGTCGCTTTGGTTCCGAGGAAGAAATAGCTGCCGGGCCGCTCTTTCAGCATGTAGGCGAAGTCTTCGCTGCCCATGAAAGGGCGCGCAAGATCAATGACCTTGTCGGTGCCGGCGAAGCGGATCGCGAGGTCGCGCACGAAATCGGTCTCGGCCTTGTGGTTGATTGTCGCGTCGTAACTCCGCTCGTAATCGACGGTGGCACGCATACCGAAGCTTGCCGCCTGCGCTTCCGCGATCATGCGGATGCGGCGCTCCAGCTCGTCGCGGACGGCGGGGTCGAAGGAGCGAATGCCGACGACGATCTCGGCCCGTTCCGGAATGATGTTGCTTGCGGAGCCGGCGTGAAAGGCGCCGACTGTGACGACGGTCGGATCCATGGGGTGGATGTTGCGCGACACGACAGACTGCAGTGCCATGACGATGCTGGCGCCGCAGACGATCGGATCGGCGGCCTCCTGCGGTTCGGCACCGTGACCGCCGCGGCCATGAATGGTGATCCGCGCCTCGTCCACGGCCGCCATGATCGGGCCTTCGCGCAAGGCGAACTGGCCGAAGGGGAGGTTCGGTTCGTTGTGAAGCGCGAACACGGCGTCGCACGGAAACCTGTCGAACAGGCCGTCATCGATCATGATTTTCGCGCCGCCGAAATTCTCCTCGGCCGGCTGGAAGATGAGATGGATCGTGCCGTCGAAATTCCTCCGTTCGGCGAGCGCACGGGCGGCGCCGAGCAGCATCGCCGTGTGGCCGTCGTGCCCGCAGGCATGCATCAACCCCGGCGTCCTGCTGGCATAGTCGAGCCCGGTTTCCTCGTGGATAGGCAAGGCATCGATGTCGGCGCGGATGCCGATCGAGCGTGAACCGGTGCCGTTCCTGAGCGTGCCGACGACACCGGTCTTCGCAAGTCCGGTTGTTACCGTGTAGCCAAGTGCATCGAGGTGCCGGGCAATGAAGGCGGAGGTCCGCGTTTCCTCGAGACCCAATTCCGGGTGCGCATGCAGGTCGCGGCGGATCGAGACCAGCTGCGGCATGGCGTTGTCGAAGGCGGCGGCGAGCTTCATGTCAGGCACCACGGGTCGGTATGCGGTTTTCGAAATAGCGGAAGGCGACCACCAGAATGCCCGTAAGGCACAGGTAGATCAGAGCAAGCAGCAGCAGCGGTTCGTAGGTGAGATAGGTTTCCTGCCGCACCTTCGAGATGACCGCATAGACATCGACGACGGTGATCGTGGCGACCAGCGGCGTCGACTTGAGCTGCAACACGGTCTCGCCATTGAGCGTCGGAAGCGCGCGGTGGATCGCACGCGGCAGCCAGATCCGCCGGAACATCGTCCAGCGGCTCATGCCATAGGCCCGCGCCGCCTCCAACTCGCCGGCTGGCACGCCGGCAAAGGCGCCGCGCATCACTTCGCCCTCGTAGGCGGCAAAGGAAATGGTGAGCGCCGCAACGCCATAAGGCCAGGCTTCGCGCAGATACGGCCAGAGAAACGAGTGGCGGATTGCCGGAAATTGCGGAAACAGCGAGCCGAGCCCGTAATAAAGCAGCCACAACTGCAGGAGCAGCGGCGTCCCGCGGATGATCGTGCAGAAGATCTTGGCAAGGCCCTTGAGATACCAGGGCCCGGTGACCTGGACGAGACCCAGCGGCACGGCAAAAAGGAAGCCAAGGATCGAGGTGCTGAACAGCATCGCGATGCTGACAAGGATGCCCCAGCCGAGCCTCGGCAGGTAGCGCGGCAGCCAGTCCCAGCGCATCAGGAGGGCGACGGCGACGATCAGTGCGGCGGCGACGAGAATGAGAACGACACGGTGAGGCTTGAGGAAGTTCTCGCCTTTCGGCAGGTCTTCGGGGGTGAAGGCCAGAGCGGGATGAGGAAAAGTGTGAAGCGGTTTTCCGCCCGCATCCCGCTCCAACTCATTAGAATCGACCACATTTGTGATTTTGGATTGTTTCAATCCAAAATCAGCGTGATCGAGAGCGTGGGTCGTTTCGTCGGTCATCGCTGCTCCACGAAACCACGCCGGGCATGCCTCTCCAAGGCGCCGATGAAGACGTTGGAAACGAGCGTCAGCGCAAGATAGAGCGCGCCGGCAGCGCAGAAGAAAAGCAGATAGGCCTTGGTTGCGCCGGCCGCCTGGCGGGTTACCAGCGTCAGCTCGCTGAAGCCGACGACGGCAAGCAGGGCGGTATCCTTGGTGGCGATCAGCCAGAGATTGGCGAGGCCGGGGATGGCATAGGGCAGCATCGCGGGGAGGGTGACACGCCGCAGGACCTTTCCGGGCGACATGCCGTAGGCGCGCGCCGCCTCGATCTGCCCGGCGGGCACGGCCTTGATCGCGCCGCGCAACACTTCCGTCGAATAGGCCCCCTGGACGACGCCAATGACGAAGATACCGGCCATCAGGCCGCTGATGTCGACCGTCCCGAAGCCGACGGCGCCGAGCAGCTGGTTCAAGAGGTCGGTGCCGGCATAGTAGAGGAGGAGGATGAGGACGAGTTCGGGCACGGCCCGGACGATGGTGGTGTAGCATTCGAGAAGATCGCGCGTGACCGGCCCGCCATAGAGCTTGCCGAAGGCGCCGCCGACGCCGAGCAGGAGGCCGAGCGCGTAGCCGCCGACCGCGATCTGGATCGAATGGAGAAAGCCTTGCAGCAATACGCCGCCCCAGCCGGGCGCCGAAAGCGAGAGCAGGCTCCAGTTGATGATGGAATCCGCGGCCATGGCGACTTCATGCTCCTTCTGCATCTTCCCAGCTCGAAACGGAGTTGTGAAGATGCAGCAATTCAAGTGTTACAGCGACCATGCGCCCGGATAGGCGCATAGCGCGCTGCAAAGCGTCGGCCGGAAGCGCTTAGCCGCCATAGATGTCGAAGTCGAAATACTTCTTCGAGAAGGTGTCGTAAGTGCCGTTCTCGCGGATCGCCTTGATCGCCGCGTTGATCTTGTCCTTGAGCTCGGCCTCGCCCTTGCGCAGGCCGACGCCGACACCGGGGCCGAGGATGGCGAGATCCTGGGCGACATCGCCCTTGTAGTCGCAGCATTCCTTGCCCTGGTCGCTCTTCAGGAAGGCATCGAGCGCTATCGCATCCGCCTGCACTGCGTCGAGACGGCCGGCGGCCAGGTCCTGGTTTGCCTCGTCCTGCGTCTGGTATTCCTTGACCTCCACGCCGGCCGGGGCGAAGTGCGCGGTCGCGTAGGCCTGATGCACGGTCGAAACCTGCACGCCAAGCGTCTTGCCCGACAGGCCTTCCGGCGTCGGCTTGATGTCCTCGCCCTTGGTGCCGATGACGCCGGTCGGCGTGTTGTAGTACTTGTCGGAAAAGTCGATCGTCTTCAGGCGCTCTTCCGTGATCGACATCGAGCCGATGATCATGTCGATCTTCTTGGAAGTCAGCGCCGGAATGATGCCGTCCCAGGCGACGGGCGTGATCACGCAGTCGAGCTTCGCCTCGGCGCAGATCGCCTTCATGAACTCGACTTCCCAGCCTTCCCAATTGCCGTTGGCGTCAGGCGAGGTGAAGGGCGGATAAGGCTCGGCGGCAAAGCCGACCTTGACCGGCTCAGCCTGCGCGGCGACGGCGCCCGCGATCGACAAAGCGGCCGCGACCGCTAGGAGTTTCAATGTCTTCTTCATGCTGTTCCCTTTTTTGGTTGTTGAGCATTGCGGAATTCAGTGAATGGAGCTGATGAACTTCTTGAGCCTCTCAGATCTCGGCGCACCGAAGATCGCCTCGGGTGACCCCTGCTCTTCGATGACGCCGTTGTGCAGGAAGACGATGTGATTGGCGACGTCGCGGGCAAACTTCATCTCGTGGGTGACGAGGATCATCGTGCGCTTCTCACGCGCAAGATCGCCGATGACGGAGAGCACCTCGCCGACAAGCTCCGGATCGAGAGCCGAGGTCGGTTCGTCAAAGAGCATCACCAGCGGCTGGATCGCCAGCGCCCGGGCGATCGCCGCGCGTTGCTGCTGGCCGCCGGAAAGGAAGGCCGGATAGGCGTCGCGTTTCTCGTAAAGGCCGACCCGGCGTAGCAGTGTCTCGGCCGTCTCGATCGCCTCGGCCTTGGATTTGCCGAGCACATGCACCGGCACCTCGATCACGTTTTGAAGAATGGTCATGTGCTGCCAGAGATTGAAGCTCTGGAAGACCATGCCGAGTTGAGTGCGAATTCGCTGCACTTGCTTGCGATCGGCGGGCACTAGCCCGCCATGGCCGTCGGGCTTCATGCGGATTTCCTCGCCGTGAACGCTGACGCGTCCGGCCGACGGCAGTTCCAGCATGTTGATACAGCGAAGAAAAGTGGATTTGCCCGAGCCGCTGCCGCCGATGATCGCGATCACGTCGCCCTGTCGGGCTGTGAGCGACACACCTTTCAGCACTTCCAATGGCCCGAAACGCTTGTGCAGGTCAGTGACCGCGATTGCCTGGGCCGTACCCGTCATCGACGCGCCACTCCCGTGGCTCGCAGAGCTTTCGTTGAAAGCATGAAAACAGTTCCCCTGGTCGTTCTCTCGTGCAGCATCTTCGGCTTGTCACGCTGTTTCATTGGGGGGAATGTTGCACTTGTGCCGATATTATTCAAGCGTATAATAATTTCATCGCGGTTTTTTTGGCCGCGCCGTCTGAACGAGTATCACCGCAGGAGCGATGCATGAGCCCATCCGGTTCGCTAACCCTGACGATCTGGTTGCGACGTCCTGCGCGCTGGAGATTGCAGTGAATCGCCGCACATTTCACCGCGCTCCCGAAGGCGAGCGGCGTCAGGAGCTGATCGAGGCGACGCTTGATTGCATCGCGGAATTCGGCTTGAAAGGCGCGACCGTCCGTCAGATCGCGATCCGCGCCGGCGTGACCGCAGGGCTGGTCCGCCATTATTTCGACTCCAAGGACCAGATGGTCGCGGAGGCCTACCGCGCCGTCATCGCTTCTCTCACCGAGAAGGCGCAGAACGTCGAAGGCGATCCTGCGACGCGGCTCAGGGAATTCATTGCGGTCAACTTCACCGAACCGGTTGCCGACAGCCGCAGCGTCTCGCTTTGGGCGGCCTTCATCAGCCAGGTGCGGGTCGATCCGGTTCTCGCCGAGATCCACCGCGAAGGCTATCTCGCCTTCCGCAACACGCTGCAGGAACTGCTGAGCGAATTCCTTGCCGCCAAGGGCCGGCCCGCGAGCGAGGAAGAGTGCCGCCGCCATGCGATTGCGATCAACGGCCTGGTGGACGGGCTCTGGGTCGAAGGCTGCCTTGCCGGCGACCTCTTTCGCGACGGCGAACTGGTCAGCATTGCCATGGCCTCGGTCGAGGCCGTGCTCGGCCTACCAATCAAAAACTGATGCGTGTCGCCCAAAACGTGCAGCGGTTTTGGGATAGCGACGTGCTTAAAACAAAGAACCAAAAAGGGAGCAAACATTTGCGCTACGCGTCGATCACCTCACGTCTTGCTGATCTCGGTTCCGGTAAATGGACGTTGCACATCCGCGCGCGCCAACTGAAGGCAGAAGGGGCCGATATCATCGAGCTGACGATCGGTGAGCCGGATCTGCCGCCGGACCGCTCCCTGCTTGACGAATGCCAGCGTGCCATGAACGCCGGGCGGTACCGCTACTCGAACGGGCGCGGCGAACCGGCCGTGGTCGCTGCTCTTGCGGAAAAATACCGGCGGCGCCGCGCCGATGCGACTGCCGAAAACGTCCTGTGTTTTCCAGGCACGCAGACGGCGCTCTTCGCCGTCATGCTGGGCCTCGTCGAGGCTGGCGACGCCGTGCTCGTCGGCGATCCGCTCTATGCGACCTACGAAGGCGTCATCTGTTCGACTGGCGCCCACCATGTGCTCGTCCCACTGAAACCCGAATTCGGTTTCCATATGCGGGCGGAGGACTTGGAAAAGGCGATCACGCCGGAATGCCGTGTGCTGCTTCTCAACACACCGCACAATCCGACCGGTGCGGTGCTGACTGCCGCCGAGATTGCCGCCATCGGCGAAGTCGCACGCCGCCACGACCTCTGGATCGTCTGCGACGAAGTCTATGAGGAACTGGTCTTCGATGCCGCGTTCGCGTCGCCCTTCGACAACCCCGATCTGGCCGAGCGCACTGTCGTCGTCTCGTCGATCTCCAAGTCGCACGCTGCACCCGGCTTCCGCAGTGGCTGGGCGATCGGCCCTGCCGAATTCACAAACCGCCTCCTGCCGATCTCCGAAACCATGTTTTTCGGCGTGCAGCCGTTCATCGCCGACATGACGGCTTACGCGCTGACCCACGAGATCGACACGGCGAAAAAAATGCGCGCGGCCTACAAGCGGCGCGCCGGGCGCATCGTTGATGGCCTTGCCGATGCGCCGGGTGTCTTTGTCCTGCCGCCGGAAGCGGGCATGTTCACGCTGATCGACGTCGCCGGTACCGGTCTTTCCGGCGAGGCCTTCGCATGGGCGCTTCTCGAAGAGGAAGGCGTGGCGGTGATGCCGGGTTCCTCCTTCGGCGAGGAAGCGCAGAATTTCCTGCGCGTGAGCCTCACCGTTCCCGATTGCGATATCGATGAAGCATGCCGGCGTATCGGCTCCCTGGCGGAGCGCCTGACCGCCCGCAGGGAGCGCCGCGCATGACTGCCGGAATGAAAACCGTAGGCGAGGTCCTCGTCGATCTCCTCGAGGCAAACGGTGTCGAAGTTGTGTTCGGTATACCCGGCGTGCACACGGTCGAACTCTATCGCGGTCTTGCCTCATCGAAGATCCGCCATGTCACGCCGAGGCACGAGCAGGGCGCGGGCTTCATGGCCGATGGATATGCGCGCGTCAGCGGCAAACCAGGTGTTGCGCTCGTCATCACCGGCCCCGGCCTCACCAACACCATCACGGCGATGGCGCAGGCTCGCCAGGATTCGATCCCGATGCTTGTCATTTCCGGCGTCAACCGTCGCGATTCGCTCGGCCATGGCCGCGGCCTGCTGCACGAATTGCCCGACCAGCACGGGATGATGAAGACGCTGGCGCTTTATTCCCACACGCTGCTCAACCCCACCGATTTGCCGCTTGTGGTGGACCGGGCCTTTGCGGTCCTGCTTTCCGGGCGGCCCGGGCCAGTGCACATCGAGATTCCGACCGACGTGATGGCTCTGCCGATCGAGAGCAAGGCGGCGAGACCCGCCGCCGCAACCCGGCCGCGGTCCGACGGCGAAACCTTGCAGAAGGCGGCGATCCTGTGCGCCGAGGCCGCCCAGCCGGTGATCATATGCGGCGGCGGCGCGCTGACGGCGGAAGCGGAAGTGCGGCAGCTTGCGGAACTGATCGGCGCGCCGGTGGTGACGACCGTCAACGCGCGCGGCATGCTTGCCGGCCACCCCCTGAGGGTGCCGGCGAGCCCGAGCTTGAAGGCGGTGCGCGCCCTGCTGCGGGCCGCGGATCTTGTCTTGGCGCTCGGCACGGAGATGGGCCAAACGGACTACGATCTTTATGCCGATGGCGGCTTTCCGGAGCTGCGCAATCTCATCCGCACCGACATCGATGCCGCGCAGCTCGCCCGCGGGCCGCAGGCAGCACTTTCGATCCTGTCGGGCGCGAAGATGGCGACGGCCGGCATCCTGGGCTTTCTGCCCGGCCATATGGCTGCAAAAGACGGCGCAGAGCGTGCGGAATTTGCTCGCAAGGCGGCGCTCAAGGAATTGTCCGCCAAGATGCGCGCGGAAGTCGCCGTCATCGACATGATCTACGGGGCGCTTCCCGATTGCGTGATCGTCGGGGACTCCACGCAAGCCGTCTACGCCGGCAACCTCTATTGCGATGCGCCCCGACAACGGAGCTGGTTCAATTCCGCGACCGGTTACGGGGCGCTCGGTTATGCGCCGCCGGCGGCAGTCGGCGCGGCCGTGGCGGATCGCGGCAAGCCTGTCGTCTGTCTCGTCGGCGACGGCGGCTTTCAATTCTCGCTGGCCGAGATCGGCTCGGCCGTCGACGCCGCGGCGAGGGTGATCTTCCTCGTCTGGAACAATGACGGGTACCAGGAAATCGAGTCCTACATGGTCGATTCCGGTATCACCCCGGAAGGTGTGAAGCCCTCCGCTCCAGACTTTCTGATGACTGCCAGGGCATATGGCGTTCCGGCGGAACGGCTGGCCGATGTCCGCGATCTGCCGCGCGCGCTCACTGTGGCCGCTGCGCGACCCGGACCTTCGCTGATCGAAATCCATGAGGCAAAGACCGTCGGTGTTACCGCCTGACCGAGCAATGAACTGAGCCGGATTTGACTTTTCTGCCCCGGAATGGTGTTAAGAGGCCGCACGCTCGAATCCGGCCATGTTCTTTCGATAGGCTGCAGCAGTCGGGTTGAATTTCGTCTCGCCGGTGTCCCGGTCAAGGGCCCGTCGAGAAAAAGGGATAGTGTCCTCGATGGACCTCTTGGGTGGTGGCAGCAAGAGCATGCAGGCCAGCCGGCTCCTTGCCGTGCTGTGGCTGTTCTGTGCCTCCTTTGCCATGCAGGTCATTGCCGTTGGGCAGAGTGTTTCGAGCCGCACCTCTGGCGCGCCTGCCGGCAATGTCGCTGTGCCGGACACCGGCTCCTCCGATCGTCCGGCGGTACGGCAGGGTTCGAGGGCAGTTACCTTGCCCGATCTCCGTTTCGTCGGCGAGCGAGCGGATGGAAAATCGACGACCGGAGGCGATCTCCCACCGGTTCTTCCCTTCGATTTCGTCAACTTGCCTGCCCTTGAAAACGCTCGGCCGCCGTTGTTTCCGCGAGCGGACATCGTGGCAGGAGCGCAGCTCTTTAGCGAACGCATTCGCGCTCCACCTGAGGCATAAAGCATCGTTCAGTGTTGGTGGGCCGGCGATCTCCGGTCCGCCTGAGTTTTGATGAAAACCTGGCCCGGACGCCGCTGGTTGAGCGCGTTCAGGCATTCATGGAATTTCCACATGCATACATCCAGATGGGCGGTCCTCGCCTATGTCGCGATCATTATTTTCGGATGCCTCGCGGCGGTGCCGAGCGTTCTGCCGCAAGGCATGAGAGAGCAATTCACGTCGATCCTGCCCTTCAAGCCGGTCACTCTCGGCCTCGATTTGAGGGGCGGCTCGCACCTCGTTCTCGAGGTCGACGGCGCCGGCCTGCAGAAGGCGCGGCTCAATACGCTTCTTGATGATACCCGCCGGGTTCTCCGCGGCGAGCGCGTTTCCGCCTCGTCGGCGCGCATCAGCGGTAACGCCGTAACGGTCAGCATCGCGGATGCGGCCGATCGCGAAAAGGTGTTGCCGAAGCTGCAGGAACTCGCAACCCCCGTCAGCACGATCGGCTTCGGCGGCGCGGCGCCTGAGGTCGAGGTAACGACGAACGCCGACGTGGTGACACTCGCGATCACCGAGGCAGGACTTGCCGACCGCATGACCAAGGCGGTCGAGCAGAGCCTGGAGATTATCCGCAACCGCGTCGACCAGGTCGGCGTCGCCGAGCCGCTGATCCAGCGTATCGGCTCGAACCGCATCCTCGTACAGCTCCCCGGCCTGCAGGATCCGACCCGTCTTCGCGAACTCCTGGGCTCCACGGCGCAGATGAGCTTCCACATGCTCGATCAGACCGCGGACGTCACACAGCCGCCGCCACGCGGCGTCGACATCCTTCCCGGCGCCAATGACGGCAACAAATACCCGGTCGAAAGCCGCGTTGCCATTTCCGGCGAGCGGCTCGATGACGCCAAGGTCGGCTTCGACCAGCGCACGAACCAGCCGGTCGTGGACTTCACCTTCGATTCGCTTGGCGCCCGCCAGTTCGCCGAAATCACGCGTGAAAATGTCGGCCGCCCGTTCGCAATCGTCCTCGACGGCAAGGTGCTGACCGCACCGGTAATCAACGAGCCGATCCTCGGCGGCCGTGGCCAAATCAGCGGTCATTTCACCGCTCAGGAGGCAACGGTTCTCTCCGCGCTCCTCCGCTCGGGCGCCCTGCCGGCGCCGCTCACGATCATCGAAGAGCGTTCGGTCGGCCCGAACCTCGGCAGCGACTCGATCCGCATGGGCCTCTACACCGGTCTTGCCGGCTTCGCCCTCGTCGTCGTCCTCATGGTCGTCCTCTATGGCGCCTGGGGCATGATCGCCAATGTCGGCCTGGTGCTGCACACGGCCTTGACGATCGGTGTTCTCGGCATGATCGGCTCGACGCTCACCCTGCCCGGCATTGCCGGCATCATTCTCGGCATCGGCATGGCCGTCGACGCCAACATCCTCATCAACGCACGTATCCGCGAAGAGACGGAAGGGGGCGCCGGCGCGATGAAGGCGCTAGATGTCGGCTTCAACAAGGCTTACGCGACGATCCTCGACTCCAACGTCACGACGCTCTCCGGCACAATCCTCCTGTTCTGGCTCGGCAGCGGCCCGGTTCGCGGCTTTGCCGTCACCATGATGCTCGGCATCGTCATCTCGATGTTCACGTCCATCACGGTCGTGCGTCTGCTGATGCGCGAGGTCGTCGTCCGCCGCAAGATGAAGAAGCTGGAGATCCCGTCGCTCTTCGGCGGCGTGCCGCATCTGCCGACCATCTCCTTCATGAAGCGCCGCTTCCAGGCAATCGGCTTCTCTGCCTTCCTGTCGATCAGCTCGGTGGTGCTGTTCTTCACACCGGGCCTCAACTACGGCATTGATTTCGTCGGCGGTATCCAGGTCGAGGCGGTATCGAAGGACAAGATCGATCTGGCGACGCTGCGTCACGGGCTCGAGGCGCTCAATCTCGGCGAGGTGGCGCTGCAGGACTTCGGCAACGGTCAGTCGGTGCTGATCCGCGTCCAGCGCCAGCCGGGCGGCGAGCAGGAGCAGACCGCGGCGCTGAACCGCGTCAAGGATGCGGTGACGACCGCCGTCCCGGGGGCGACCCTGGAGCGGACCGAGGTCGTCGGTCCGACGGTCAGCGGCGAGCTGCAGCGCTCCGGCTTCCTCGCCGTCGGTCTCGCTATGGTGGCGATCCTGCTCTACATCTGGTTCCGCTTCGAATGGCACTTCGCCGTCGGCGCGATCGCGGTGCTCTTGCTCGACATCACCAAGACGGTGGGCTTCTTCGCGCTTACCGGCGTGGACTTCAACCTGACGGCAATCGCCGCACTGCTGACGATGATCGGCTATTCGGTGAACGACAAGGTGGTCGTGTACGACCGCATGCGTGAAAACCTGCGCAAGTACAAGTCGATGCCCTTCTCGGATCTCATCGACATGAGCATCAACCAGGTGATTGCGCGATGCATCTTCACCTCCATGGCGACGGCCCTTTCCCTTGTGCCGATGGCGATCTGGGGCGGCGAAACGGTGCGCAGCTTCGCCTGGCCGATGATCTTCGGCGTCATCGTCGCCACGACCTCATCGATCTATATCGGTGGTCCGATCCTCCTGTTCCTGAGCCGGTGGTGGAAGGATCGCGAGGCGAGTCGCACCACGGCGCAGCAGCCGGGAACGCCAGCGGCGTGATCCGATCACAAATGACAAAACAGGAAGGGGCGGCCGTCGGCTGCCCCTTTTTCGTCTGAAAGTGCTGTCTTTATACGTCGTCCCTTGCAGATTGATTCGTCGCTACCTAGATAGCGTTCGAGTCCTCAGCGGGGACCACAAAAATAGAATTGTTGCCATGACGGTCAAAAACGGGAGAGCAGAGAATTATTTTTCTCCTCTTTGTTTTCGGAATTGACTAATTTGGTAGATTATTCTAGTTTGCGAAGCGTGATGCGGAGGAGTCCGCCTCACATTGTTCATGAACCGCCGCGGCGCGATGCGCCGGGCCCAGCCAAAGGAGAGTGACATGTCCGGAATCGTCTCGACCGCCGCTTTCTGCGGCTCGCGTTCCTATTGTCGTGCAACAGTGAAACGTCACCTTCGCGCACTTCGCCGAATGTGACCGTCCGAACTTCCCGAATTTCATCTTTTGCCGAGAATCGAATGATCCGCGCCGCGGGGCGTGGAGGAGCGTTACATGAGCAAGCAAGTTATCGAATATGGCGGTGAAGCCGTCGGCGTTGTTGTCCCCGACGAGGACCGGTTGAAGTTCTTGGCCGTGAAGTACTACGTCTGGGACCTGGACGCTCAACGTTTCCGCTCTGCCGATGAAGCGCGCGCGGCGATCCGCCGCCTGCTCGCCGGCCAAGGCGCCCGAAACCATCAGGTTGGCATTGCGGCGGCGTGATCTCCTGCATGTTTCCTTAAATCGTAGCCGATATGAAGGCATGCAAGCAATGCAAGTGCTACAGCGTCTTTTGCGCGTCCGATAAGACGCATGGCGCTGTAGCGTCCGCCGCCATGCGGCAATAAACCCATCAAATTTGAGGTTCATCCTCCCGAATTGTCGACCAAAATTGTGTATTGGCGACGCGTTTCTTGTGCTATGCGAAGACAGGATTGTGTCGTTGCCAACGATCCCGGGTCTTGGGACCGGGAGGGGAATTTCTGGGAATGCTGACGAAGAAGGGAAAATACGGGCTCAAGGCCCTCGTCGATCTGGCGCGCCTCGAACCGGGCGAGACTGCCTTCATCAATGAAATTGCCCAGCGCAACAACATTCCGAAAAAATTCCTCGACACGATTCTGCTCGAATTGCGCAATGCCGGCATGCTGCGTTCCAAGAAGGGGCCAGGCGGCGGCTATTCGCTTTCTCGGCCGGCGTCGGAGATTCGTATCGGCCACGTCATACGCACGCTTGACGGTCCCCTCGCACCGATCCGCTGCGCCAGCCGCACGGCCTATGAGGTCTGCGAAGACTGCAGCGATCCCGAGACCTGTCGTGTGCGGATATCGATGACGACGGTCCGTGACGCGATGGCCTCCATTCTCGACTCGATGACGCTTGCGGAATTTGCGGGTGATGGCGATCTGCCGCACGAGGTTATCGAAGAAAAACGTGCGGGCTGACGGTCAGGAACGGCCGGTTTCAGTGCAAACAGGCGCAAATAGACTTGGTTTGCCAAGAAAAAGCGCTTATCAGCCTCCTATATGCTGCGGCTGCCGCTGAAACGGCGGGCGTTCGGACAATTTCGTCGCGGAAACTAGGGTCAACGATGGGCTTGAGACAAGTGAAAGCGGATGGGCAATCCCGTTCCGCCATGCTGGATTCGATCGGCAGGACGCTGACGACCGCAACCAACGGGATCAAGGCTCTCGCCGATCACCTGACGACGGATGAAGTCTTTGCGCGCAGCCTTGTCGATGCGATCGAATTGATCGGCGACAGCGAGGGCCGGGTCGTCGTGTCAGGCGTCGGCAAGAGCGGGCATATCGGCCGCAAGATCGCTGCGACCATGGCGTCCACCGGCACGTCCGCCTATTTCGTCCATCCGACCGAGGCGAGCCATGGCGATCTCGGCATGGTCACGTCGCAGGATGTCCTGATCCTGCTTTCCTGGTCGGGAGAGACGGCCGAGCTTGGCAACATGCTCACCTACGCCAAGCGCTTCAAGGTACCGGTTGTCTCGATCTGCGCCAATCGCGACAGCATCCTTGCGCGCAACTCCGATGTTGCCCTGGTGCTGCCGAAGGTGCCGGAAGCCTGCCCGCACGGGCTTGCTCCCACGACCTCGGCGATGCTGCAGCTTGCGGTCGGAGATGCCTTGGCAATCGCGCTCCTGGAGCGTCGCGGTTTCTCGGCTGAAGATTTCAAGACATTCCATCCCGGTGGCAAGCTCGGCGCGCAGCTGCGCCTCGTGCATGAACTCGCGCATGTGGCGGAACAGGTGCCGCTGCTGCCGGTCGGTCGTCCGATGAGCGAAGCGGTCATCGAGATGTCGTCGAAGGGATTTGGCGTAGTCGGCATCGTCGACGAAGGCGGCGCGCTGATCGGCGTGATTACCGACGGCGACCTGCGCCGTCACATGGCGGGCGATCTGCTGCTTCAGCCGGTCGAGGACGTGATGTCGCGCAATCCGAGGGTCATCAAAGGCGACGTGCTTGCCAGCGCCGCCATGGAGTTCATGCAGGAGCACAAGGTGACCGTGCTTTTCCTGGTCGACGACGCCGGACTCCCGGCCGGCATCCTGCATATCCACGATCTTCTGCGCGCCGGCGTCGCGTGACCGCCCCGCGACGGCGGACGATGACGTCAGCGGCCGCCAAGTGCCGCAAAGGGAGCGCTCTTTTCCGGCTTTCGCCGGGGCGGAGGGTCTACGAAAGCCCCGGGCTCGTTGACGACGCCCTGATGCAGACGCTCCGCGATCGCGTTTGCGCCGGCACTCGTGCCTGCGCTTGAATAGAGGTTGCCACGGACCTGGATGGCCGCGGCCATCAATCTGAACAAGGCCGCGCTCAAGTCTGGATCAGGCGCCTGCGGCGCTCGCCAGAACGTGTCGAGCGGCTGCTGATCGGTAAGCCCCGCAATGTCGAAAAGGGCACTGCCGAGGACTTTCACGGGTTTGCCCTGTTTCAACGCATGCAGGCCGGCGGTCGAGTTGACGGTAACGACGCCCGCGCTCCCGAGCACCAAAGCGTCCAGATTACCGCCGTCAAGATAGACGATGCGGTCTCCGATTCCGGTTTTGCCTGCCTCTTCGGCAACGATCTTGCGCCAGCGGATGAGGCCGTTGTCGAGGGGATGGGTCTTGATCGCCAGTTTGCTGCCCGCGGGTGCGTGGCGCGCGAAGGAAGCAAGGATCGCGCGGATCGCTTCCTTCTGACTGTTGAACGGCGAGTGCGCACGCAGTTGATAGTCGGTCTCCAACTGCAGCGGATAGACGAAATAATCGCGGCCCTCCGCGGCTAGCGAGCGGATGAGGGCATCGGCTGCACGTTGTTCCCGCCCCTGCGTGCTGAGGCGCAACAGCCACCCCGCATATTCCGCGAGGGGATGAAAGATCCCGTGTCGGCGATAGCCCGGAAAAAGAAACCAAAGGAAGACGTTCGGAAGATTGTAGAGCAGATCGCAGGCTGCTTCGGTGAAGAAGGATTGCTCGTAACGCCGCCGCCAGTCCGGTTCCGGCAGGCCGGCTGCAGCGCGCAGGATTTGGTCCGGTTCGGATGGAAAATGCGAGTTGGACGACATGCCGCCACGTTCCAGCGTCAGCCAGTCGGGGCGCAGATATCCCATCTCCACGATGAAGACAGCCACGCCTTCCTGGCGGGCAGCGGCGATCGCGGCCTGATGGTAGGGGCGCTCTTCGCCAAGCAGCACGAGGTCGCTGACGGCGTGGCGACGGATAAAGGCTTCAACATAGGTCGGCCAAGCCGACATGGAGCCGCGATAGTTGAAGGCCCCGCGGCGTCGCCAGAAAATCTGGTCGCCGACGTTGAGATTGATGCGCAGACACGTGTGGCCCAATGCCTCGAGCCGGCTGGCAATCTTGGCAAAGATCGGCGACGAGGGGCCCTGCAGAAACAGGAATGTCCGTAGTGTCGAGCGATTGATCGTCGTGTCCGCTGTCATTGCCAGTCGCCGCCGCTATTGCAGCGCATCCTTTTGCAGGTTCGCATGTCTGAGCAGCGACCGTATCAGGTTCCACGGGTCCTCGTCCTGGGGCGCTTTCGCACTGGATTGGGCCGGGCGGGCCTTTGCCAGCGGCACGATGAAATAGTCCGTGCGGGGATCCGGGAACGGGTCCGCGAAGGATTTCAAGAGAGGCGCATGGTCGCCGTAAAAGACGAGCCAGACGGGACGCTCGAGCTTGTTGAGACGGTTGACCAACTGCTTGAGGGCGGCATCCGACTGCTGCAGGATTGCCATATAGATATCGACCGGATTCGCCAGCGTGCCCACTCGGCCAGGCTCCCACGGGCCGTGATTGGCCATGGACGCGACGAAGAAAAAGCCGCTTTCGTCTTCCGGCAGCTTCTCGACTTCGGCGATCACTCGTTCTGTCAGCGTCGCGTCGGAGACATAGAGCCCGTCGCGCTCGGGTTTGTGGTCGAACGCGTCCAACATGGTGAGCTTCTCGAAGCCAAGCTGCGGCATCGCCTTGTGCCGGAGGAAGAAGGTGCGGTCGTAGGGGTGGATGAAGTGTGTATGCCAGCCGGCCCGCTTCAATTTCCCCGGCCAAACGACGTCGGCATAATGCGCGGCGCGCAGATAGGGATAACTCGCATCGACATGGAGGTCGTCCGGCAACAGTCCGCTCAGCACGGCGAACTCGGTGCGCAAGGTATAGCCGCCCTCGAACACATTGCCGAGGCGGCCCCATTGTATCGCCTGCTTGCGCAGCCGGTCGATCGTCGGCAGCTTGATCGTGTCGACGCCGAAGTGGCGCATGTCGATGAAGGATTCCGATTGCCAGACAACGATCAGCGGGGCTTCCTCGTGTCCGATCAGATCCAGCACGACGGCGCGAAGCCGTTCAGAAAGCTCGGCGACGATTTTTTCGCGTTTCACGCCCAGCCAAATAATGAAATGGAAGACGACGGAGGCAAACGTCCCGAAGCGCACCGTATTCATCTTGACGTTAACGGCCCTTACGAGTTTTTGCACAAGCGCCGCTGTCGGCCGGTTCACCGGCCCGTAGAACAAAAGGCCCCAAGGCGCGCTGGCGGCGAAGATCATCAGCAGAATCCAGAACAACTTGGCTTGCGCGGGCAAGATGCTTGGCTCGAAATACATGTAGAGGGCGGAGACGCCGAACACGTAAAGGCAAGCGACGATCCAGAACAGGATATTCAGCGAAGTCGCGTAGAAGATCGTCTTGTATTTGAAGACATCCGCGACGAGCGCGATGTCCGAGAAAACCAGCGGCTCGCGGATGAACTTGAACTTCGCGCGCGATATGCCGGTGAAGATGATGAAGAAGCTCATGACTCCGGCAGCGGCATAGAGCGGGCGCCAGGAAATCGCGAAAAAACCAGCAAAGACGAGCGCTATGACCGGCAGGCGCGCGAGGATGTCGATTCTGTCCTGATTGCGCCCGTAGGGGGGCCTGTTCCTCCTGCGCTCACGCGCCGGCAGGGCAAAGCGATCCGTGAAGAAAATCACGGCGCAGGACAGCAGATAGCAAAAGAGGGTCAGCGCCGCCGGATAATCATGGAGATGAAAGGAAAGCTGCGGCAAACGGTTACCTTCAGGCCATTCGGTCGCGCCGCGTCCCCCTACAGCGCCGCGCGTCTAATCGGACGCGCTAAGGTCGCTGCAGCGCTTTAAAGTGCCGATGATTTTCCCCATAAATCGATTCCGATTTATGGAATCATGCAGCAGGCAGCACGGCAATCGTCTGACACTTAAATCCTATCTCCGATCCGCACAAGCGCGGCTAGGGATATCGGCTATCACCGTCCACTGCCGCGTGCGATCGCCCGGTCGAACCACCAGTCGAGGAGCGGTCTGACCGCTGGTCCGAAGCGGCCGAGCAGGAACAGGGTGGTGCCGAAGTAAACCTCGAAACGTCCCCTGTCGATGCCTTTGGCGATTCTTTGAGCGACGGCATCCGCCGGCCATGGCCGGACAGTTCCCATCACAGCGTTCGCCTCGCGCGGGCGCAAGGAGAGTTCGCGCTCGAACTGCGGGGTTTCCGTATCCGGCGGGAAGCTCACCGATATCTGCACATCGTGTCTTCGCGCCTCGCTGCGCAGCGCCTGGGCAAAGCCGTGAAGCGCGAATTTCGACGCGCAATAGGCGGAATAGCCATAGATGCCGATGAGGCCGGCGCCCGACGAGATCATCATGATCTTGCCTCCATGCCGTCGCTTCATGTCCGCATAGACGGAGCGTACCGCGTGCACGGTGCCCGAAAAGTTCGTTTCCATCTGCCGGCGGAAGGCTGCGCTTTGCTGTTCCTCGAAAGGCGCCGGTTCGACGATGCCGGCCGAGGTCACGAGAATGTCGCACGGGCCGAAGGTTTCGATGCAGCGTCGAATGGCCGTTTCGATTTCTTCCTCCCGGGCAACGTCGGCTGCCTCCACCTGGACATCTCCGGCCTTTGCACCGTGCTCCGCCAGGAGCTTCTGCCTGGCCTGTTCCAGAAGGTCGCCTGAACGCGCGATGAGCGAGAGCCGCGCGCCGCGGCCCGCGTAGATGGATGCAAGTGCCAGGCCTATGCCGCTGGAGCCACCGGTGATGATCACATGGGTCATGCTGAGGTTCCGCCTGCGGCTTGGCGCATCGGCCCAAAAATCGGCATCGATTTTCGGAAAGCACGATGCGTAGGTTCAAAGAGTTACAGCGTCCTTTGTGCGTCCTGAAGGACGCACGGCGCTGTAGGAGCAGAGGTTTGCGTAAGGAATGATCCTACCGCGCCGAAAGCGCCTTCAACATCTGTTCGATATCGACACCGCCAAGGCCGAAATTCCGTTCAGTCAGATCCTTGAGGCGTTCCGCGGTGAGCGCGACGGTACGGCGGATCTGGTCCTCGGTGTGATCGCTGGTGATGAAGAAGCGCAGCCGCGCCAACCCTTCCGGTACGGCCGGATGGATGATCGGCAGAACATTGACTCCGGCCGCGAGCAGATCGTTGGAAAGCTGTACCGCGCGGAGCGAATCGCCGACGATGACCGGAACAACCGAAAAGCCGCCGCTCAAGCCGGTATCGAGGCCGGCTTCCTTGGCAAGCTTGAGGAACAGGCCGCCGTTGCGCCTGAGTGCCGCGGTGCGTTCCGGTTCGCGTTCAAGGATATCGAGGCTGGCGACCGCCGATGCGCCAAGCACCGGTGCCAGGCCGACGCTGTAGACGAAGCCACCGGCCGATGCCTTGAGCACCGCCGCCAACGCTTCGCTGCCGGCAATATAGCCGCCGCAGCTCGACGTCGTTTTCGACAGCGTTCCCATCCAAATGTCGATCTCGTGGGGATCGACGCCGAAGTGTTCGGCCAGACCCTTGCCCTGCCGCCCGAGAACACCGAGAGAATGGGCCTCGTCGACCATCAGCCAGAAGCCATATTCGGCCTTGAGCTTCAACAGCGCGGGAAGGTTTGCGACATCGCCGTCCATCGAATAGATGCCTTCGACGATGACCATGATGTGACGGTATTCGCCGGAAACGGTGCGCAGCACATGCTCGAGATCGGTCGCGTCGTTGTGCTTGAAGAGACGGCGCGTGGCGCCGGAAAGCTTGATACCGGCAAGTGCGCTGTTGTGGATGAACTCGTCATGGATAACGAGATCCTTGGGGCCCATCAGGCAGCTGATGGCGGCAACATTGGTGAGATAGCCGCTGACGAAACAGACTGCCGCGTCGACGCCGTAGAAGCGCGCAATTTTCTCCTCGAGCTCGACATGCACCGGTCGCTCCCCGGCCACAAGCCTGCTCGCGGAGGCGGAAATCCCGAAGTTCCCGATCGTGTCGCGCGCTCTGTCGAGCACGTGGGCGTGGCGGTTCAGCCCAAGGTAATCGTAGGAGGCGAAATTGATCATCGTGCGACCGTCGATCACGGTCGTCGCACCGGCTGCCGTCTGGTGTGCCCGATAGAAGGGATTGGCGATACCCAACTGCTCGCTCGCGAATTTTTGCGTGAGCACCTGCTTATATTCAGGAAGGTCCTCGAAACGCGACTGGCGCCGACGGGGAGGTGCCGGCAACTCCCGTTCCGAGCGCGCCATCCGGTTGCGCTCGGACGATTGGTGCGTGTTCCTCATCCTGTCCAGAAGGTTCTCCTTGAGGCTGCTGTTCATCTTGGAGAAGGTCTGGCCGTTTCCGTCGTTGCTCATTGGCTCAGTGCTTTTTCCCTGTCCGCCCCGGCGTGGCGCTGTGCAAGTTCGCTCACAAGCCGGTCATCGGCCGCCTCGCCATCGTCGCCCTGGTCCCGCTTGCTTACTTTCTCATAGAGTTTGCGCGCAACATCGCCCACCGTCGTATTGTCGGCGACGCCGCTCAACGGCATGTCGAAGCCGGTGTTTTGCTGGAAGCTCATGCCGAGTTCCACCGCCATCAGGCTATCCAGGCCGATTTCCTTCAGGATCTTGCCACGGGTCACCGTATCTTTCGACACGCGAAGGATTGCGGCGATTTCGCCTGCCACCAGGTCGAACAGGATGTCTTCGGCTTCCTGCGACGATTTCCCCTCGATCATCGCGACGAGGTCCATCTTTGTTCCCTCGGCACCGGAAGAATGCTGATCCGCGCTGCGCAGAATCACCTCGAAGAGCGCGTTCCGGGCGACCGGCAGGTTGCGTGCCGCCGTCCAGTCGATCTCCGAAATCATCACGACCGCCGCATCGACGGTGCCGGGATCCGAGGCGATGTGGCTTTCGACCATGTCGAGCGCCACCTGAGCCCTCAAGGTGATCTTGCCGATGCGCTTGGCCAGAAGCTCGTTCACGTCGGTGTTCTGCGCAAGATAACCGGCGTCGGCGATCGCGCCGAAGCCGACCGCGAGACCCGCGAAGCCCCCCGCGCGGCGGGCGCGGGCAAGGCCTTCGAGATAGCCGTTGGCTGCGACGTAGTTGGCCTGTCCGGGGTTGCCGACCAGAGTCGTTGCCGAGGAGAACAGGATAAAGTTGTCGAGTTGGTCGTCGCGCGTCAGCCGGTCGAGGATCGCAGCACCCTTGGCCTTCGTGTCGATCACCGGTCGGTTACGCTCGCGGCTGAGATTGCTGATCAGGGCGTCGTCCAGCACCATCGCCGCATGAACGACGGAACGCAGCGGCGCCTCGGCACGAAGCGTCGCAAGAAGTCCATCGACCGCGGCAGCGTCGGTGATATCGCAGGCATGGAGTGAGGCAGACACGCCCGTCTTCTGCCAGCGCGCGAGCATCGCGCTCGTCCCGGCGTCCGCCTGACCGCGGCGCGAGCACAGTGCGATCCTGCGTGCACCTTTCTCGACCAGCCAGTTGGCGGCTGCGAGACCGAAACCGCCGATGCCGCCGACGACGAGATGAACGCCGTTCGGATCCACTTTGACGCCCCTATGCGGCTTCGCGGCGATCTCGTGCGTGCCGGCGACCGGCGGCAGGACCACGATCTTGCCGATGTGCCCGGCATTCTGCATCAGGCGGAAAGCGTTGCCGATTTCGTCGAAATCGAAGGCGCGGTAGGGCAGCGGCGTAAGCTTCCCTTCTTCGAAAAGCGCCCCGATTTCCATGAAGATTCGTTTGGTGAGCGCAGGCGCATTGACCAGAAGCTGGTCCGCATCGATGCCGAAATAGCTGACATTGCGTCGGAACGGCCGCAATCCGATCTTGCTGTCCGCGTAATAGTCGCGCTTGCCGAGTTCCAGGAACCGGCCGAAAGGCTTCACGAGCGCGAGGCTTTGTTCCATCGCCTCGGCGAACAGCGAGTTGAGCACGAGGTCGACGCCCTCTCCGCCGGTGGCGGCGCGCACGTCGTTGACGAAGCCGAGGGAGCGCGAATCGAAGACATGGTCGGCACCGAGCATCGTCAAGAAGCGTCGTTTTTCACGCGTTCCAGCCGTCGCTATGACCTTGGCGCCCTTTAGTTTGGCAACCTGGAGCGCGGCCAGACCGACGCCGCCGGCAGCGCCATGGATGAGGATAGTCTCTCCGGCCTGGATGCGGCCGAGCTCGATCATCGCGTAATAGGCCGTGAGGAAAGCGACCGGCACAGTGGCGGCGGCTACCGGGCTGATGGTTCGCGGCAGTTTTGCAACGCCGGCGCGGGAAACGACCGCGTGCGTCGAGAATGCCGAAGATGCGATCGCCATGACCGCGTCGCCGACGGCAAGGTCGTCGACCCCTTCGCCGACCGCGACCACATGGCCCGAAAGCTCCATGCCGATCGTCGCGCCGGCAAAGCCGTCTTCGAGCGCTTCCTCGGGAAGAAGGCCCATCGCCCACATGACGTCGCGGAAGTTCAGGCCCGTCGCCGCAACGGCGACGACGATCTCGCCCCGTCCGGCCCGTGGCACATCAGCTTCCTCCCAGGCGATGCTCGCAACCTGCGAGCTCACGCGCTGGCGGATGGTCGCCGCCGTGAAGGAGCTTGTCTTTCCTTCCGTTCGGGCGGCGGGGCCGGGAACGGCGCGGATTTCCGAGAGCAACCCGGTGGCCTGGTCCAGCAACCATTCACGATTTGAACCGGATGCGGTCAACAGCGGCAATGCCGACCTGATGCCAGCATCCAAGCTCGCCTTCTCGTGACCGCCAAGGTCGAGCGAATGGACGTCGAGGAATTCGTATTCATTCTGAAGAACGCGAGCGAACGCCCAAAGGCCGGAATTCACGCCGGAACTGATCGAAATGCCACTTTTGCCCGAAGTAACCGGCGCGCCGCCCGGAACAACTAGCACCAGGCGAGGGCGGTCGTCGACTGACGCGTCAGCGTCTGCGAGATGCTGCCTCAGTGCTTCGGCGAAGGCGCTCAGCGCAAGCACATAGGTCTGCAGCGAGGCGGAATCGGTGTCGCTCGCATGACCCGTCGCGGGCGAAACGAGTACCGCGCGAACAGGGTTCTGGCCCAACATGCCGAGCGCGGTCTGCAGTGCTGCAACGTCCACGGCCATGTCGCCCACGAGCGAGACTGGTACGGCGTGGCCAGGCATCGACGCGGTGTCGCGGGCGGAACCTTCCACCTGGATGACAAGATAGGGGCCGGCAACGGCCTCGTTCGCCTGCATCGGCTCGCCGGATGTTGCCGCCGCAATCGTGCCGCGGGCCTCGAGCAGGATGATGTTGCCGTGTGCGCACTCATGGTCCGCGACGTTGATGTCGCGCAGTCCGAGATCCGAAAGACATTTCTGCCAATGCGGTACGGCAGCAAGGTTGCCGATTGGGAACTCCGCCGTCTGACTGCGGGCGAACCAGCCGTCGGACAATCCGAGAGCGAAGTCGCCGAAGATCGAGGGAGCACTGACAGCTGCAGCAAGGACGCCGCCTTCACGCAGCATCGCTCGCAATGCAGTGCGCAGCGCGACCTCATCCTCGATCAGATGGTAAAGCCTGTCAGAGGCGCTGACAGCGAGGTCGAAGGGCGCGATCGCCGCGAATTCACCTTTCTTGAGAATGCGCACATGGGCATCGTTCTCGAATGCGATCTCAAGGTTGCGCTGCGCGTTCTCGCGCGGTTCGGCGACGATCAGGCTCGCGCCATGACGCGCCGCCAGGTCAGCGAGCCGCCGCGTAAAGCCCGTCGAAACGCTTCCGAATTCGACGATGCGCAAGGGGACGCCGGTGTTTTGCGCAGTCAGTGCCCGTTCAGCCGCCCCGAGCACCCGCTCCATGCGCTGCCGGCTCGCAACGGAATGCACAGCCTGATGGTCGAGCGTCGCGTCGCTGATGAAGCCCGCGAAGGACGGAGAGTGGTCGCCATCCGGCCCCGCAGTGAAGAGCGCGTCGAGCCGGCTCAAGGCCTCAGTGTAGGCATTGTTGATAAGCACGGCTTCGACCGCGCGATCGGGGCGCTCGCCATAGAGTTCGCCGAGGATTTCGGCCACGGCCGGAAGGCTGAACTCGCGCGCAACCGTCCAGACACCATTTTGATGTCCGCTCAGTCCCGCGTCCTCCAACACGTAGAGGCAGCTTGTCAGGAAACACTGGAAGGCGAAGTCGCCGGGCAGGGCATCGCCGCGGATCGTGGCGCCTCCCCTTGCAAGTTTCAGCGCGATTTCCTGGCAGGCGCGGTAGATCGCAGCGTTGAACAGCAAGGTCGCGTTGTCCACGCTGTCGTCGCCACCGGCGGGCGGCGTCAGCAAGGACGGCATGGGTGCGGCCGGCTTGGCGCCGGGCAGTGTCGTCTCGGAGAGCACGGTCTCGTAGTGGAAGGAAAGCCCATCCAGCGTCTTGTGCTTGCGCAAATAGGTGCGGCGGAAACGACAATCGTCGAAATGTGCAATCGCTTCGCCCGATTTGTCGAAGAATTGGAACCTCGCCTTGATCGAATTGGCACTGACGCGCTCGATCTCGATGATGGCGCGAGCGATCGGCCGTCCGGCGTTGACGACGTGCACGGAACCGAAGCGCACCGGAATGTAGGGTGCGCCGCCCTTGTCACCCGTAAAGCGATCGAAGAGCGCAACGAGGCCATGGAAGGTGGCATCGACGGAGATTGGGTGAAGAGAGTAGCTGACGAGCGGGTGTCCCGCCGCATTCGGCGCCTTCAGTTCGACATCGATGATCCGGTCGCCGTACGCGACGGCCTTTGAAAGCAGTTGGAAGCTCGGACCGTAGTCGAGCCCGAATTGCTTCGCCGTATCGTAGGCTTTCGAAGGATCGACGCTCGCCGTTTTCGCCATTTTGGCGAAGGACGGAGAGGCATTGTTCTTTCCGGGCACGGGCTTGCGGCTTCGCGCGACGGCATGCACGGCCCAGTCGTCCTCCGAGAGGCGCTCGCGCGAGCGGATCTCGATGTCCCCCGTCTCTGGCGACAGGATGGTCGACAGCTCCATGATGCGGCTGTCATTGAGCTCCAGCGGGCGAACGATCTCCAGGTTGGTGATCTCCACCTCGTCACTGCCGTAATACTGCTGTGCGGCGGAAACCGCCACTTCGATGAAGCCGCTGCCCGGCAAAATAGCTTTGCCGTCGACGACATGCTCCGCCAGATCCGGGAAGAGATGTGCGTCGACGTGGTTCTTCCAGCTTCCGCTGTTCGGATCGCTACGCCAGCCCGTCAGACGATAAGGCCGGGCGGAACGGCCGAAGAGGTCGGTGGAATCGGTCGTGGCCGCGGGCCGCAATTCGACCGGCTCGAAGGGCAGCGCCGGCAATTCGACGAAAGCGTTGCGCTTGCCGTAGACGCGGGGGCGGTCGACCGCCGCACCGTGCGCGACGGCACGCGCCATCGATGCCGAAATCGGATCGTGACCGCTCTGGCCGACGTCCCGAAGCAACGTCGGCACGACCGCCGCCGGGAAGGCCGCCTGCTTGATCGTTTCCTTGACATAGGATGCCAGGATCGGGCGCGGGGAAATTTCGATGAAAAGCCGGCAGCCGAGTTCGAGCGCCGCCTCCGCGGCGGCTTGGAAGCGGACCGGTTCGCGGACGTTTTTCCACCAATAGTCCGGATCGAGCTCGGTACCCTCGAGTGCCGCGCCGGTTACGGTCGAGAGATAGGTCAGTTCCGTCCGCCGCGGGGCAATGTCCGGAATGTCGGAAAGGAAGGCCTGCTTTGCCTGGTCGATGACCGGATGGTGGAACGGGTAGTTGATGTCGAGGATCTGGACCGGGATCTTGGCCTTGCGCGCGGCGTCGCGGAAAGCGGAGATTTCGTGCGCCGGACCCGACATCGTGACCGAATTGTGCGCATTGACGGCTGCGACGCAGAGCTCGTTGAGACCGCGCGCCTGCGCAAAGGCCCGGGCCGCTTCCTCGCCAAGCATCGCGGCCGCCATCGTTCCCTGGCCTGCCAGCAGATCCTGATGCAGCGACCGCTTGGCAACGATCGACACCGCATCAACGAGCGACAGTGCGCCGGCCGCATAGGCGGCGGCGATCTCGCCGACCGAGTGACCGAAGACCGCAGTCGGTTTGATGCCCATCGCCACCAGAGAATCTGAGAGAGCAGCCTGCACGGCGAAAAGCAGCGGCTGCGCGATCTTCGTGTCCGAGAGCTTCTTGTCGAGTTCCGGATCCGTCAGCAGGTCGGTCAAGACGATGTCGGAATGGAACTTGAAGAGCGCGCTGACGGATGTGAAGGACTGGCGGAAGTGCAGGTTCTCGCGGAAGGCTTCGACGCCCATCCCGGCCCATTGAGAGCCGTTGCCCGAGAAGACGAACGCGACTTTTGCATCCTTCACCGGGGCTTCGCCCACTTCGCCAATGTCGGAGCCGGGCTTTTCCAGATGGCTGGCGATCGCGCGCACGATATCTTCGGGGTGATCGCTGCGCGCTGCGAAGCGATGGCGCATATGGGTGCGGTTGGCGCCGGAGGCGGCGATCATCGCGCGCGTCTCTTCCTTTGAGGCAGTCGCAAAGCTCGCCTTGTACTCCTTCAACAGGGTCTCGAGGCTCGACGCCGTGTGGGCGCTCGCCATGAACACGTGACCGGCCGGCGAAAGAGCGGCTTTCTCTTCGTGTAACGTCTCCGGATCGCTGATGACCACGTGCGCGTTGGCGCCGCCGAAGCCGAACGAGTTGATGCCGGCGAGGCGTGCACGCTTGCCTTTGAGCAGTTCGATCGGGTTGGCAGTGACGCGAACGTTCAGTCCGTCGAAATCGATATGTTCGTTCGGCGTGTCGAAGTGCAGCGACGCCGGCAGGTAGTTGTGCTCAAGCGCCAGGATGGCTTTCATCATGCCGAACAGACCGGAGGCCGGCTCGGTGTGCCCGATATTGGACTTGATGGAACCGATCGGCACCGGCGCCCTGCGTTTCGCGCCAATTACGGTGCCGATGGACCATACTTCCGCCGGGTCGCCGACCTTTGTTCCGGTGCCGTGGCCCTCGACAAAGGCGACCTGGTTGGCGTCGATGCCGTTGCCTTCATAGATGGCCCTGAGCAGATTGGCCTGCGCCTCACGCGAAGGAAGCGAAATGCCATTGGTCCGGCCGGCGGAGTTGACTCCGGTTGCTACGATCCTGGCGTAGCTGCGGTCGCGTTCGCGGCGCGCCCGGTCCGAGCGACGAAGGATGAAGACGACGCCGCCCTCGGCGCGCACGTAGCCGGCGCCATCGTTGTCATAGGCCCGGCAGAGGCCCTCCGGCGACAACATCCGCGCTTGGGCGAAGCCGACGAAGGGAAGGGGATGGGCAAGAATGTTGACGCCGCCGACGATCGCAGTGTCGATCTCGCCGGCGTTGAGAGCCCGCATCGCCTGATCGAGCGCCACCAGCGACGAGGAACAGGCGGTATCCACCGTCATGCTCGGTCCGCTCAACCCGAAGATGTGGGAAATGCGGTTTGAGACGATCGACAGCGTGTTGCCGGTCATGAAATAGGGACCGGCGGCGGCCGGATCTTCCACGGTCAGATTGGCGTGGTCGAGGCTCGACGCGCCGACATAGACGCCGACATTTTCGCCGTGGAGGGATGCGATGGAAATATTGGCGTCTTCAAGCGCGCGCCAGGCGAGCTGCAACAGCACGCGCTGCTGCGGGTCCATGTACATGGCCTCCCGCTGGGACATGCCAAAGACGGCCGGATCGAAATCATAGATTTGATCGAGCACGCCAGCCGCAAAGGAATAGGTCTTCCCCTGCACGCCCATGACCGGATGCCAAAAGCGTGCCAAATCCCAGCGGTCCGAAGGAACACTGGATACGGTGCATTTGCCTTGACGAAGAATCTTGAACAGCGCCTCAGGCGATTTCGCTCCAGGGGCAAGGCATGCACGCCCTATGATTTCAACAGTCATGTATGATCGAACGCTCTAAACTGCCGTTAAAATTGTCCTAGCCAATTGCCGTGCCAAACGTAAATTGCAATTGGGTAGATTACCGATTTGTTATTTTCCCCGATTTTCTTCGTCTAGCCGTCCCCGCTGTATTAGTGAGCTTTTAACTCAAAGTACCTAGCTTTCAACCCCAAAGGCTCAGATACACAGGTCGCAGGGCCCCATCCAGACAATTACCGCGACGGATCGTAATCAATGTCGAGAGGGTATGACCGGAAAGGCGCAGTGCCGAATATTTTGGTTGCCTGGTGGTGAGGTGGCTTGTTGTGGCACGGCGATTGTGCTTTGCAGTGACCGGCGGATTCCCTGCCGGGAAAACATACGGCGCAGATCTGTAAGCAGTATCATCGCTGTGCCGAATACGGAGTATCGTAGTGAAACGAGTGACTGCCCTTCTGCTTTGCACCGCGCTTGCGGGATGTCAGGCCGTGCCGGGAGAAGGCCCTCTCACAACCGATATCGTCGCGGATGCCGGCCAGTCCGGGGCGCAGATCGGCAGAAAGAATGCGACCGTCTTTGACATTGTCGACGTTGATGGCCAATCGGCACGGTTGGTCTCGGACTACGTTTCCACGACGCTCAGCCGGCGCTTCGGCATTGGCGGCGGTGTCGGTCAGGTGGTCATCGGCGTCGGTGATCAGCTGAAAATATCGATCTTCGAGGCAGGCAGCGACGGGCTGTTTTCCACAACGGAATCGAAGCAGACCAACATCGATCTTGTTGTTCAGCCTGACGGCAAGGCGGCCATTCCCTATGTCGGTCCGGTTCGCTTTGCCGGCCTGACGCTGGAACAGGCGCGCCAGGCAATTCTCGAAGCACTGAAGCAGAAGGCCGTGGAGCCCGATGTCATCGTGACGAGCACGTCCACGGCATCGCGCATCGTCACCGTCTCCGGCGCAGTCGGCCGTCCATCCGTCGTGCCGTTGAACCTCGTCAGCGAGTCGATCAACGAAGTCATCGCCAAGGCCGGCGGTCCGTCGGCGCAGCCTTACGAGACCTATGTCACGCTTGTGCGCGGCAAGAAGACCGGAACGGTCCTGCTGAAATCGATCATCGAAAACCCGTCGGAAAACATTCATGTCAAGCCGGGCGACCAGGTCTTCGTGACCCGGGATCCGCGCACGTTCACGATCCTTGGCCAGGTCAGGGCGAACCAGCGCGTCGAGTTCGGTGCCAATGACCTGAACCTGCTCGAAGCCGTGGCGCTCGCGGGCGGCGGCTCGGACCGCACTGTCGATGCCAAGGGCTATTTCATCTTCCGCTACGAAGAGCCGGATATCGTCATGAGCCTGCTAGGACGGGAACGGTTCAACACGATGCTGAGCAAGGGCATGAAGCCCGACAGCGTCGGGCGCTATCCGATCGTCTATCGTTTCAACATGACCAACCCGGATAGCCTGATCGTCGGCCAAACCTTCCCGATCAAGAATCGCGATGTGATCTATGCATCGCGTCATCCCTCCGTCGATATTTCGAAGTTCCTCGACTTCGTCGCGCGGCCGATCGGCATAGCCAATACGGGCGTCAACATCGCGGACAACCTCGACGATCTGCAGAACTGACGGAGTTCGGCGGCAAGCCAACCTGCTTGCTGCCAAGCAAATTCTGTGATTGATCTTCGGTTTAAATCGATTTTGTCGATGGCCGGTGCGGTCCGGCTGGATCGCGAGGAGGTCCCATGGCCAAGGAAGCCTTGATCGTCATCGATGTGCAGAACGATTTCTGCCCCGGCGGTGCCCTTGCCGTTGCCGGCGGCGATGAAATCGTGCCCATCGTCAATCGCCTCATCCAGCAGTCGGCCCATGTCATCCTCACGCAGGACTGGCACCCGGCCGGCCATTCCAGTTTCGCATCGAGCCATCCGGGCAGGGCGCCCTTTGCCACGGTCACGATGCCCTACGGCGAGCAAACGCTCTGGCCCGATCACTGCGTTCAGGGCAGCCCGGGCGCTGAATTCCATCCGGATCTCGAATGGACGACGGCAGAGCTGGTGGTCCGCAAAGGATTCCGCGCCGAGATCGACAGCTATTCCGCCTTTTTCGAGAACGATCACCGGACCCCCACCGGCCTGGCCGGCTACCTGCGCGAGCGTGACATCTCCAAGGTCTCGCTCTGTGGTCTTGCGACCGATTTCTGCGTCGCCTTTTCGGCGCTCGATGCGGTCGCTCAGGGCTTTTTGACCTCCGTTGTGCTCGGAGCCTGCCGCGGCATCGATCTGAACGGATCGCTTGCCGCGATGACGGAGCGCATGCGCGATGCGGGTGTTAAGCTGATCTAGGGGCAAGGCTTCGTCCCCGGCTGTGGCCCGTCAATTCGATTGCAGAGTTCCCTTATTGTCCCGCAGCATCGGATACGCTCGATCGGAACGTTCTGCCCGCATTCATCATTGAAGCTCTACAATCGCGCGTCATAACGACAGGAGCTTCGAGATGGCACGTATACGGGTCAGGCTTTTTCTCGCGACCGCGATAGTCGCCACGTCGATGGCACCGACGGTCGGTTTTCCCCAAGACTTCGAACTTTATATCGGTCCGGACGGCCAAGGTTACTACGACGACTATCGCCCGCGATACTATGACGAGTATCGACCGCGGCGATATTATCGCGAGCGCTATCGTGAGGGATATCAATGCACCAAACGCGAGGCGCTCTATCTGTCTCGGCAATATCTTCGGAGCCCCAGGGTAGGGCGAACGACGAGATACGCCATCGAGGTGAGGGGGACAGGGCGTAGGGGAGAGCGCAATCGCGTAACTTTTGCAAACGAGCCCGGCTGCCCGCGGATAGACTAAAATCCGCACGAGCAGCCAAAACGGTCGCCAGGCCGCCGCCATCTGCAGAAAGCGGCAGCGTCCTTGCCGCCTTGGAAATGAGGGAACAGCTGCCAGTTCCTGCACCCGGTGCTGGCCCGCTGGTGCGGACGATATGGGCCTTGTCAGAAACACGAGTGACGCCATCAATTCGTTTGACTAGGCGCCGAAGCGCGATCGTTCCGAACGGTCAATCGATCGCAATGGCCTCCTCAGCCGAGCCAACGACAGCGCCAAGTGTCTTGCAGACGCACAAAGCTCGCTGTAGCACTTTGAATTGCTGCATGTTTTTCCGTGGATCGGCTTCGATTTAAGGAAACATGCAGCGGTGATCCAGAAGGAGCGTAGTCGCAGATGCCAAAGACCGATATCGCGCGGCGGGTCTATAACCATACCTGGAAGCTCGATCCGATCATCCGCAGCCTTTTGGACACGGATTTCTACAAGCTCCTGATGCTGCAGATGATCTGGCAGCTCTATCCGGACGTCGACGCGACCTTTTCGCTGATCAATCGCACCAAGACCGTGCGCCTTGCCGAGGAGATCGACGAACAGGAGCTGCGCGACCAGCTCGATCACGCGCGCACCCTGCGCTTCAGCAAGAAGGAGATGATCTGGCTCGCCGGTAACACGTTCTACGGGCGCAAACAGATCTTCTTGCCGGAATTCCTCGCCTGGCTCGCCAAGTTCCGGCTGCCCGAATATGACTTGTCGCGCCGCGACGGCCAGTTCGAACTGACCTTTCGCGGCCGCTGGGTCGAAACGACGATGTGGGAGATTCCGGCGCTGGCGATCATCAATGAGCTGCGCTCGCGCGCCGCGATGAAAGGCCTCGGCCCCTTCACGCTAGACGTGCTCTATGCGCGCGCCAAGGCCAAGATGTGGTCGAAGGTCGAGCAGCTGCGGCAATATCCCGACCTGCGCATTTCCGATTTCGGCACGCGCCGCCGGCACAGCTTTCTTTGGCAGCGATGGTGCGTCGAGGCACTGAAGGAGGGGATCGGCGGCTCGTTTTCTGGTTCCAGCAACATCCTGCTTGCGATGGATACCGATCTCGAGGCGCTCGGCACCAATGCGCATGAACTGCCGATGGTGGCGGCGGCGCTTGCGCGTAACGACAAGGAGCTCGCCGCAGCGCCCTACAAGGTCCTGCAGGACTGGAACCAGCTCTATGGCGGCAATTTGCTGATCGTGCTGCCGGACTCCTTCGGGACCGCGGCATTCCTGCGCGACGCGCCGGAATGGGTGGCGGACTGGACCGGTTTTCGACCGGATAGCGCACCGCCGATCGAAGGCGGCGAGAAGATCATCGCCTGGTGGAAGAAGATGGGCCGCGACCCGCGAGAAAAGCTGCTGATCTTTTCCGACGGGCTCGACGTCGATACGATCATCAAGACCTATCGCCACTTCGAGGGTCGCGTGCGCATGAGTTTCGGCTGGGGAACCAACCTCACCAACGATTTCGCCGGCTGCGCGCCGACCGAAATCAGCGGCCTCAATCCGATATCGATCGTCTGCAAGGTGAGCGAGGCGAATGGCCGGCCCGCGGTCAAGCTTTCGGACAATCCGCGCAAGGCGACCGGAGATCCGAAGGAAGTGCAGCGCTATCTGAAGTTCTTCGGGACCGAGGATTTCGTCGAGCAGACCGTCAAGGTCTGAACCCATCCCAAAAAAAGAAACCGGCAAGCGCCGGTTTCAAGAAGGGGATTGCGATTGTCCATCATCGCATTGTCAGATCTAGCAATAGAATCTTAAGCTTGCGTTAAGGTCGTCGTGGCGGCCATCACGCGCGCCGGCGGAGGAATTCGGTGCCGGTAGCGTAACCGATCTCAATGGGCTGGTCGAAGGCGATGCGGAACTGCGCGACGAGTTCCGAGAGGCCGGACGCCTCGTTCGAGAGCCGATGCGTCATCGCCGTGCTTTCTTCGACCATCGCGTTGTTTTGCTGTGTCATCCGGTCGAGTTCGCGCACGGTCTCGTTGACGTCCTGAAGGCCGCTAACCTGGGCGCGCGCATCGGCGGCGATCTCCGATATCTGGTCGTTGATTGCGTGGATTTGTCCGGAGATGCGGCCAAGCGCGTCGCCTGCCGCCCGCACGAGCGAAACGCCATTCGCCACCTCGTTTGCGGAGGCGGTGATGATGGTTTTGATTTCACGGGCCGCGACGGCGGATTTCTGGGCAAGCTCGCGCACTTCGTGGGCGACGACCGCGAAGCCCTTGCCTGCCTCGCCGGCGCGCGCGGCCTCGACGCCGGCATTCAGCGCCAAGAGATTGGTCTGGAATGCGATATCGTTGATCGCGCCGATGATCTGCGAAATCGAATGCGAGCCGGCTTCGATCCTGCCCATGGCGTCAACCGCATCGTTCACGACATCGCTGGACTGATCGGAACTCTCCTTCGCGGCGGCTGCGATCTCAGTCGCGGAGGTGGCATGTTCGGCGGTTCGTCGCACGGTAAGCGTGATTGTTCCGAGCGCCGCGGCGGCTTGCTCCAGAGACAAAGCCTGATGCTCCGTTCGCTTTGCAAGCTGGTCCACTGCGTCGCGCATTTCACCGGCGTCGCCGTGGATGTGGGCGATTCTTGCCTTTACATCGCGGAGCGTCAGCGCGAGACGGTCGAGATACGTGTTGTAATCCAGGCGCAGGCGATCGAGTCCTTCGACGAATGGCTGGTCGATGCAGGTGCTGAGGTCGCCAAGCGAAAGTCGTTCGAGCCCTGTCGCCAGCTCGTCGACTGCTTCGCCGATGTGGCGGGCTTCGTCCATGCGAGCGACTTCGTGTGCCCGTCGCTCGTCCTCGATCGATGCCCGCGTCTCTTCCGCCTCCATCTCGAGGCGCACCCGGTCAATCGCCGCATCGCGGAAGACGACGACGGAGCGGGCCATGTCGCCGATTTCGTCCCTGCGCTCCTGGCCCGTGCAAGCGATCGCCGTATCGCTTTCGGCGAGCTGATTCATATCCTTCACCAGAGCCGAGATCGGATCTGTCAGCCGGCGTGAGAACCAGATTGCGGTGACGATTGCAGCAATCAGAACCATGAGCGCGGACAGCAATGTCCAGTTGCGTAGCACCGTCACCGCCGCGAAAGCCTCGCGGGAGGTCATGACGGCTGCGACAGTCCACCGGGTGCCGAAGGCATCGAGAGCGGTCGCCGCCATTCGCGCTTCTTCGCCGCGGAATTCCGGCAGCGCGCTGCTCGCGATCCCATCGCTTTCGGTGACTGCGGGTTGGTCCACCCGCGCTCGCAACATGTCGTTTTCAGTCGTCCTGCTGCTGTCCGTCAGGAAGAAACCGTGATCGTCGAGGAGGATCGTCTCGCCGGCTTCGCCGAGACCTGTCGTGTTTCCGACGATTTGGCCGATCATTGCGTCGGGCATTTCGAGCACGCGTGAACCGATCTTGCCGTCGAGGGAGGCGATCGGAATGGCAATGAAGGCGGATGGTCTTTCGCCAAGCGGGCCGTAGCTCTCGTAGGAGGCGAAGGCAAGGCTGTTCTTGTCGGTGCCTTCCGCCGTTGCCTTGAAGATCCGGCCAAGGCCCGCGTCCTTCCACGGCGCCTGCGAGAGATTGACCGCGAAATTGCCTTTCTTGTTCAGCGTATAGACCACGTCGCCGTTGAGATTGACGAGCAGCACATCCCTGTAACCGTGTTCTTCGGCGAACCGTCGGAAGAACGGATGGTAGCGGCCGTGCAGCTCGTCATATTTGTCCTTTCCGGCGGAGCTGAGCAGTGCCCGCTTGTCCTCGGCGTTGGGGTTGGCCGTCACATAGCGCCGCGCAAGTTCGGCTTGAGCATCGTTGCCGATCCCGGCCATTGCACTGCCGAGATCGCTCAATGCCTTCGCGACCGTCTTTTGCGCCTGCAGATTGCGCAAGTCGTTTTCGATCGTCGTCAGGTAATGGCGCAATTCGTTGCGCCGGGCATCCGCCAGGGCTTCGAGTTTCTCGACTGCCGCTTGAGAGGAAATGCTGCCGCTGACCGTGAGGCTGGCGAAGCTGGTAGCGGCGATGGAAAGGACGGCCAGACCCGCCGCTGCGAGCGGAAGCTTCACGGATAAACGCATGACAACACCGTATCTTGGAAGAAGATCAAATGCCGAAGAGGCAAGTCGTGACGCGTCATGCATCCGGCGGGTTTGCCGCGGGGGCGAGTTATACGGATTTGTTTTACGATTTGATGACGGCGTGGCACGCATGGCGCAAATGCGCATTTTTCGGATCTTCGAAGGTGCGCTGCGCGGGTCTTGGTAGGGCCCGCCAGGTGCTGACCAAGGGCCGACCAAGTGCCGAAAAGGCATCGGCAGCCCGCAATCGTATGACTTATTGGGGTACCTCAGTATTTTCTTGAATTTGCCCCAAAATGTCCCATGATGCCGCTAATGAATGTGTTGAGGTACACACCTTGGGAGGGGTTCGTGCGTCAAGCCTATTCACCGGATGATGTCGATGTCATGCGCGGGGCCCTGGATGTCTGGTGCGCTCTGCATAACGTCGGAAGGGATGGTGTGGAGGCCAATGAGGCTGCCCGCCGCATCCTCGATCTGATGGGCAGGAAGAAATTCACCTGCGACCAGCTTCTGGCACAGCTCGCCGATTTCAGGCCGGCCCCTCGTCACCGGATTTCCTGATCAGGCCGGAAACAGTATCCCGGAGTTTCAACAGCGGCAGATATTCGTTCGCCAGATGGATATCGAGGTGCGCCAGCCGCTCACCGTTCAGCTCCGCCACCTGCCCGGTTTCCTTGTCGATTACCGTCCAGGAGCCGTCCGGTTCCTCTTTCAGATCGTATCTCTGAGCGTCCATAAGAAGAAGCTTAAGCGACGTGCGGCGCGTTTGGTAGAGGTTTCTGCGGTTGACCGGTGCCCGAGTAGCAATTGGCAGGCTCTTCGCGCCGCGTTGCTCATCTGGAGAACCCGTGTGCCTGACCTCTTCAGGAAGCCATTGCGTCGCCCTACCGTAAAATTCTGTTTGTCATCAGCCATTTCGCCGAGCGGGGCCACGCATGGTTCGCGCCCATGCGAAGATTGGTAAAACCCGCTGAAACCTGCTTTCCGGTTTCGGCGTCAAGGATGCGAATGAACATCGTGTGTTCTGTTCGGTTCACGCGTGTTACGACACCCAGCAACGCAAGGGACGCGCCGTGCGCTTTGGCAATCGGGGCCTCACAGCCCCCGCAATTCCTCAGTCCATGCGGCGCAGCCGCCTGTTCATTCTCCGCTCGCACGTCAACTATTAAAAAACGCCCGGACTTTGAGAGCATGTCCTTCGCAACTTTTGCCGATTCCACCAGATAGCGCCTGTCGTAGTCATCCGGGGCGATTATTCCTGCCCCAGCGCTCTTGTCCTCCAATTCGAAAGGAAACACCTCGATCGACATTGGCCCTTTTTGCTGAGCCTGCGCAAATGGGCAGGTGCCGGCAATCAGCGCCACAAGGGCAGTCAATATGCGAATGCGCATGGTCGGTCCTCCCACGAACGGGACGGCCATTGTACACGGCCTGAACACCCAGATCACGATTGACGCAGCGGAAATCCGACGCTTGGACCACGGCCCTGATACTTCGCGCAGCCTTGGTCGATGCTGGCAACGCGTCAATCGGCGCGGCAAACGTTGCCGACAAAAGATCCCAGTTCGCGTGACAGCGGCGCCTGGCCGTGGCATAGGGGCCCCCGCAACCCCCACCAGGCCGTCTTCCCCATGATCCGTATCGATAATATTAGCAAGTCCAACAGCCACCGCATCCTCTACATCGAAGCCTCGGCAGCGTTGAACCGCGGCGAGAAGATCGGTCTCGTCGGCCCGAACGGGGCGGGAAAGACGACGCTCTTTCGGATGATCACCGGCGAGGAACTGCCCGACGAGGGACAGGTCTCGGTCGAGAAGGGCATGACGATCGGCTATTTCGATCAAGACGTCGGCGAGATGGCGGGACGGTCGGCCGTCGCCGAGGTGATGGAAGGGGCAGGACCGGTTAGCGCGGTGGCGGCGGAGCTGCGCGAGCTCGAGGCGGCGATGTCGGATCCGGACCGCCTGGATGAAATGGATGCGATCATCGAACGCTATGGCGAGGTCCAGGCGCGCTACGAGGAGCTTGATGGCTACGCTCTGGAGGGGCGTGCCCGCGAGGTTCTGGCGGGACTGAGCTTCAGCCAGGAGATGATGGACGGCGATGTCGCCACGCTGTCGGGCGGCTGGAAGATGCGCGTGGCGCTCGCCCGCATCCTGCTGATGCGCCCGGACATCATGCTGCTCGACGAACCGAGCAACCACCTCGATCTCGAAAGCCTGATCTGGCTGGAGGATTTCCTGAAGGGCTATGACGGCGCGCTGCTGATGACGTCCCACGACCGCGAGTTCATGAACCGGATCGTCACCAAGATTATCGAGATCGACGGGGGCTCGCTCACGAGCTATTCGGGCGATTATGGCTTCTACGAGGAGCAGCGGGCGCTGAACGAACGGCAACAGCAGGCCCAGTTCGAACGCCAACAGGCCATGCTAGCCAAGGAGATCAAGTTCATCGAGCGCTTCAAGGCCCGCGCCTCGCACGCCTCGCAGGTTCAGAGCCGGGTGAAGAAGCTTGAAAAGATCGACCGCGTCGAGCCGCCGCGCCGCCGCCAGACGGTCGCCTTCGAATTCATGCCGGCGCCGCGCTCGGGCGAAGACGTCGTCAACCTCAAGAATGTCCACAAGGCCTACGGCAGCCGGACGATCTATGGCGGCCTTGACTTCATGGTGCGCCGGCGCGAACGCTGGTGCATCATGGGCATCAACGGCGCCGGCAAGTCGACGCTGCTGAAGCTCGTCACCGGCACCGCCACGCCGGACAAGGGCAGCGTGTCGCTCGGCGCAAGCGTCAAGCTCGGCTATTTCGCCCAGCACTCCATGGATTTGCTCGACGGCGACAGCACCATACTGCAATGGCTGGAGGAACGCTTTCCCAAGGCAGGGCAGGCGCCGCTCCGGGCGCTGGCCGGCTGTTTCGGCTTTTCCGGCGATGACGTCGAGAAGCGGTGCCGGGTGCTCTCCGGCGGCGAGAAGGCGCGGTTGGTGATGGCGGCGATGCTGTTCGACCCGCCGAACTTCCTGGTCCTCGACGAGCCGACCAACCATCTCGACCTCGACACGAAGGAGATGCTGATCAAGGCGCTCTCGGCCTACGAGGGCACCATGCTGTTCGTCTCACACGACCGCCGCTTCCTGTCGGCACTCTCCAACCGGGTGCTGGAGTTGACGCCGGACGGGATCCATCAATATGGCGGTGGTTACATCGAATACGTGGAGCGCACTGGACAGGAAGCGCCGGGGCTGCGCGGGTGATGAGCGGCGCCTCCGTGATCTCCACCGAGGCTGATAAACGCCTGGGTGAATATTGTGACCGGCGCAAATTGTTCGTAGCGGAAGAAACCGGCATCTGTCAGCGCGAAGCGCCTCCCGAAGTTCGGTCTCGTTATCGCGGAAGGGCGGAGCACTTTCGGGATAACGAGCGAACAGAAAGCCTTATAAATGCAAGGTCTTCAGGGATTTCAAGGGGATAGCTGGTGCTGCTAGAGAGATTTGAACTCTCGGCCTCTCCCTTACCAAGGGAGTGCTCTACCCCTGAGCTATAGCAGCATTCCGGCGGCCGGTTTGTGACAAGCCGCATCAAGCGAGGCGCCTATTGCCATAGCTTTGGGGCGAGCGCAAGCCGCATTTCGAAGTTTTTGACCTGATCCATCAGAAATCGCCCTCATGCTTTCGAAGGTCCTGATTTTGCGCTAATGCATGACCATGCAGGACGATGACGACAAGCAGCAGGGGCAGCAGGGGCCGAAGGCGGCAAAGGGTGCCGGGCGCAGCGTGGAGGCGGACGCCAAGCGGTTGCGGCTCGCAAGGAACTTGCGCGACAATCTCCAGCGCCGCAAGCAGCAGATGCGCGCGCGCCGCGCCGGCGCTGCCGACGAGGCATCCGGATTGCCTGCCGCAAAAACGGACGAATCGGACGATTAGACAGAGATGAGGACGATTGTCGTGAATTCTTCCGGGATTCCCGGTTGTCGCCCGCAGGCCCGCATTTCAGGGCACTTCTAATTTCATGGCATCTCCAATAAGAGACGCCTTCAAACAACACTGAATTTATGGAAAGGCGGGCTCGAGCCCGTTCAAGAGGCCTCATGGATCGCATCAGGATTGTAGGCGGCAACGAACTCCACGGGGTCATTCCCATTTCCGGCGCCAAGAATGCGGCCCTGCCGCTGATGATCGCGTCGCTGCTCACCGATGATACGCTGACACTGGAAAACGTTCCGCATCTTGCCGACGTCGAGCAACTGATCCGCATCCTCGGAAACCATGGCGCCGATATTTCCGTCAACGGCCGGCGTGAGCGCCAGGGCGAGAGCTACGCCCGCACGATCCATTTCACGAGCCGCAACATCGTCGACACCACCGCCCCCTATGAACTCGTATCGAAGATGCGTGCCAGCTTCTGGGTCATCGGGCCGCTGCTCGCCCGTGAAGGCAAGGCGCGCGTGTCGCTGCCGGGCGGCTGCGCCATCGGCACGAGACCGGTCGATCTCTTCATCGAGGGGTTGACTGCGCTCGGCGCCAATATCGAGATCGACGGCGGCTACGTCAACGCGACGGCGCCAGCGGGCGGGCTCATCGGCGGGCGCTACGTGTTCCCGAAGGTTTCGGTCGGCGCCACGCATGTGCTGATGATGGCTGCGACGCTCGCCAACGGCACGACGGTGCTCGGCAATGCCGCTCGCGAGCCCGAGGTCGTCGATCTCGCCAAGTGCCTCAACGCCATGGGCGCGAAGATCGCCGGCCAAGGCACGAGCACGATCACCATCGAGGGCGTACGCTCCCTTTCCGGTGCGCGCCATCGCGTGCTGCCAGACCGTATCGAGACCGGCACCTACGCCATGGCCGTTGCGATGACTGGCGGTGACGTCATTCTCGAAGATACTGATGCCGCGCTTCTCGATACGGCGCTCGAAGCGATCCGGCGGGCGGGGGCCGAGATCAGCCAGACTAACAGCGGCATTCGCATCGTTCGCAACGGCGCCGGCATCAAGCCCGTCGATATCGTCACCGATCCTTTCCCGGGCTTCCCGACCGACCTGCAGGCCCAGTTCATGGGGTTGATGACCAAGTCGAGCGGTGTTTCCCACATCACGGAAACGATCTTCGAAAACCGTTTCATGCATGTACAGGAGCTGGCGCGGCTCGGCGCGAAGATCTCGCTGTCCGGCCAGACTGCGAAGATCGAAGGGGTGAGCCGGTTGAAGGGCGCGCCGGTGATGGCGACCGATCTGCGCGCCTCCGTCTCGCTCGTCATTGCCGGGCTCGCGGCCGAGGGCGAAACCATGGTTTCACGCGTCTACCATCTCGATCGCGGCTTCGAGCGCCTGGAAGAGAAACTTACCCGCTGCGGTGCGCATGTGGAGCGTGTCAGCGATTAAGTTCCCGGAGGAACGGGCTTATCCAGATTGCAAGATGGGCCGTTGCGAGGAAAACAGAAGCGGATGCGCGCGGAAAACCACTTCCCGCGCGTTTTCGTCGCGTCAGCTTTTGAAACGGCGCAAGTCCGGACGGAAAACGGCTACACACTTTTCGTGGACTTGCTGTAATGCGCGTGGAACCGTTGCGGTTTCGGGCGCGACGCCTTATGTCCATTGCTATTGCGGCGCAAAAATACGGGCGCCTGATAACGGGATGGATCGCATGGATGCTCTGAAGCTGCTGGCACTCGACGAGGAAGACCTTGGCGTCGTTTCCGCGCATGTGCAGGACGCAGTCTTCAAGGTGGCGGGCATTTCCTATGACGCCCGCCGTGGTCAGCTTTCCGTGGTCGTCAACCGGTTCGTCTGGGAAAATGCCGAAGGCAAGCGCCGCGGTTTCGAGCGGCGTCGGGCCGTGCTTTCGTTCAAGCGTGTGGTCGCCGTACGTTCGCTCGGTTTCGACCGTGGGGACGCGGACGCGGTTCTCGACCTCCTGGCTCTGCGCTTCTCGGTCAAGGACGAAGGACCGGAAGGTACGGTCGAACTGGTGCTCGCCGGCGAGGCATCGATCATGCTCGATGTAGAATGTATCGAGGTACAGCTTGCCGATACGGGCGGGGCGTGGGAAACCGCCTTCAGACCCCGGCATCCCGAAGGCGCCTGAGCAGCGGACCGGTCATCACCAGAAGGAAATCTCGCATTGGCAATCAGGCTGAACTATCTCGACAGCGGCTTCGAACAGGCATTTGCCGCGTTTTTGACAACCAAGCGGGAAGTTTCGGAAGACGTCAATGCCGCCGTGCGCGCCATCATCGACGATGTACGCGTGCGCGGCGATGCGGCGTTGGCCGACTATTCGGCTCGCTTTGACGGCATTGACTTCGCCAAGACCGCGATGGCTGTCAGCGCGGCCGAGATCGATGCGGCGATCGACGCGGTCGCGCCCGAAGTTCTCGGCGCCTTGAAGGTTGCTGCAACCCGGATCGAGGCGCATCACCGCCGGCAGTTGCCGAAGGACGATATCTACGAAGACGCGATGGGCGTCGGGCTCGGCTCGCGCTGGACTGCGATCGACGCGGTCGGGCTCTACGTGCCGGGCGGCACGGCAAGTTATCCGAGTTCGGTTCTCATGAATGCGCTGCCTGCCAAGGTTGCCGGCGTTCCGCGTATCGTCATGGTCGTGCCCGCAAGCGGCGGCGCGATCAACCCCGCAGTTCTTGCGGCGGCGCGTCTCGCCGGTGTCGAGGAAATCTACCGCGTCGGCGGCGCCCAGGCGGTCGCCGCACTCGCCTATGGCACCGCGACGATCGCGCCGGTGGCCAAGATCGTCGGCCCGGGCAACGCCTACGTCGCGGCCGCCAAGCGACAGGTTTTCGGAACCGTCGGCATCGACATGATCGCCGGTCCGTCGGAGGTGCTGGTGATCGCAGACGGCGGAAACGATGCCGACTGGATCGCCGCCGACCTTCTGGCGCAGGCCGAGCATGACGCCGGCGCGCAGGCGATCCTCATCACCGATGATGCAGCCTTCGGGGACGCGGTGGAAGCAGCGGTCGAACGGCAGTTGAAAACGTTGCCGCGTGCCGAAACGGCAGCCGCAAGCTGGCGCGATTTCGGCGCCATCATCCATGTTCCGGATCTCGAAAAGGCGGTGCCGCTCGCCAACCGCATCGCCGCCGAGCACCTGGAACTGGCGATGGCGGATGCGGATGCGATGGTTCCGAAGATCCGCAATGCCGGTGCCATCTTCATTGGCCGCCACACGCCGGAGGTTATCGGCGACTATGTCGGCGGCTCCAACCATGTGCTGCCCACGGCGCGCTCGGCACGCTTCTCGTCCGGCCTCGGCGTGCTCGATTACATGAAGCGGACCTCGATCCTGCGTCTCGGTGCGGATCAGCTGCGCGCGCTCGGTCCCGCCGCCATCGCGCTCGCACGGTCCGAAGGCCTTGAGGCCCATGCCCGCTCCGTCGCCATTCGCCTCAATCTCGGGGACGAGGGATGAAGGCCGATCGCAATCTGCGCCTCTGCGATGTCGTGCTGGACGAAACGATCGGCCGCTCGACCCCGGATGTGGAGCACGAACGCGCGGTTGCGATCTTCGACCTGCTCGAGGAAAATCTCTTCGAGCCCGTGGGGCACCCCGGTGGCCCCTATCGGCTGAACCTGTCGCTGGTTGACTCGAAGCTCGTCTTCGCGATTTCGACGGATAGCGGAGAGGATGTCGCCACGCACATCCTTTCGCTGACGCCCTTCCGGCGGATCGTGAAGGATTATTTCATGATCTGCGAAAGCTATTACGCCGCGATCCGATCGGCGACGCCGAGCCAGATCGAGGCGATCGACATGGGCCGCCGCGGTATTCACAACGAGGGCTCGCAGACGCTGATGGATCGCCTGTCCGGCAAGATCAGGCTGGACTTCGACACAGCGCGGCGGCTCTTCACGCTGGTCTGTGTGCTCTATTGGCGTGGTTGACGGGGGCGATATGACCGGTACCGCCTTACCGCAATTGAAGACGCCCCGTTCGGTTCTCTTCATGTGCGGCATGAATGCGATCCGCTCGCCGATGGCCGAAGCGCTCGCCAAGGCAACCCTGCCGAAGGGGACTTACGTCGCATCCGCCGGCGTGCGGCATGGCGAGCGGGATCCCTTCGTCGATGTGGTTCTCGCCGAGATCGGGCTGACGATCGACCGCCATCAGCCGCGTACGCTCGATGAGCTCGAGGACGATTACTTCGACATCATCGTGACGCTCGCGCCGGAGGCTCATCACGTGGCGCTTGAATTGACCCGGTCCATGGCCGTCGATGTCGTCTATTGGCCGACACCGGATCCGACGGTTGCGACGGGGACGCGGGAGCAGATCGTCGCGGCCTATCGCTCCGTCCGCGATCATTTGGCGACGCTGATCCGCAGCCGGTTGGCTGTCGAGCACGCGCGCCGCAAGGAGGCCTGATCCTCAAAAAAGCAGTGCCGTTCCGTGCAAGGGCAAACGGCATTGATATCGATCGAGCAGGCATGGCGTACAATTGCTGAAAAAGCCGGATCAAAGCGGTTCACAAATCCTCCCCGATTGTGTAGTTTCCGGCAACTTTTTCTGGGATGCGTGGCGCATCCCGGAATGAACACGAGAAAGAACAATCCTGCATGGCGAAAGAAGAAGTCCTCGAATTTCCGGGCGTGGTCACCGAATTGCTTCCCAACGCGACCTTCCGCGTGAAGCTTGAAAACGAGCATGAGATTATCGCTCATACGGCCGGCCGTATGCGCAAGAATCGCATCCGCGTTCTCGCCGGCGACAAGGTGCTCGTCGAGATGACCCCCTACGATCTGACGAAGGGCCGCATCACCTACCGCTTCAAGTAGGTCCCGGCGACGGCAGCGCTTACCAACCGGGAAACAACGGCTCGCTTCGATGGCAGTGAACCAAAAACTGATACTGGCGTCCGGGTCGCCGCGTCGTGTGGAGCTTCTGGCGCAGGCGGGCATCGAACCTGCGCGCCTGCTGCCGATGGATCTCGACGAGACTCCCAAGCGTGCGGAGCATCCCCGCTCTCTGGCACGGCGCCTGTCGGCCGAGAAGGCGAAAGCGGCGCTGGCCGCGATCAAGGGAGAGCCGGGCTGGGACGGCAGCTACATTCTCGCAGCCGATACCGTCGTCTGCGTCGGCCGCCGTATTCTGCCGAAGCCGGAACTGGTGAGCGAGGCGTCGAGCGCGTTGCACCTTCTGTCCGGCCGTAGCCATCGCGTCTACACCGGCATTTGCCTCGTCACCCCGGACCGCACCATCCGTCAGAAGGTCATCGACACCAAGGTGCGGTTCAAGCGCCTTTCCGGCCACGACATCGAAAGCTACCTGGCCTCGGGCCAGTGGCGCGGCAAGGCGGGTGGCTATGCCATCCAGGGCATTGCCGGGAGTTTTGTCGTCAAGCTCGTCGGTTCCTACACCAATGTGGTAGGCTTGCCGCTCTACGAAACCGTCAATCTTCTCATCGGTGAAGGATATGACGTGCACAATCGTTGGCTGGAAGGCTGAAGAAAATTGAGCAGCGAAAGCAAGAAGAGCGGTTCGAATGTCGAACCCCTGCGCGCGACGCGGCCCTGCCCGGAATGTGGCCGCCCGTCCGCGCGCGAGCATTATCCATTCTGTTCCGCGCGCTGCCGCAACGTCGACCTCAATCGCTGGCTCTCCGGATCTTATGCCATTCCGGTAGCCGACGACGAGTCGAAGGCGGACGACGAGGATCGTTGACGCCTCTCGAGGAGTCCCGCTGGGGCTTCGTTCTCCGCCGCATCTCCCCTGTTCCCGTGCAGTGGCCGGCCGCCGTCGATTTCGGCCCGGGACGCCCGAAATCGTTGCCATCCCGGCGCGATCCTGCTGAATAGCCTTGACTTTTTCGCCTTTTCCACCGCGCACTAAATTCCTTTCAAAAAAGAGTCATTTGGTGCTGGACACGGCCGAACAAGATGTTATAACCCCGCTCGCTTCCGGGGCGAACGAGACCGCTCCGATGGCTCTGAAGAGAGCCGTTGCCGTCAAAGGCAGATGCCCGGATAGCTCAGTTGGTAGAGCAGCGGATTGAAAATCCGCGTGTCGGTGGTTCAAATCCGCCTCCGGGCACCATTACTATCCTCAAACGGTTGGACCTTGGTTCGCGACTTGCTCTCGTGCGGTCGCCCGGCACTTCTTGCCAAGCAGCTCGATCGCCAGCGTCGCCTTCGTCGCGCCGGCATGAGGTAGCATCTGAGGAATTGGCTGAGACGGCGAGCGCTATTACGAGGTGCTCGCGAGCGGGCGCGGCGCGGTCGTTTTGATCCGGGACTCATGCGAGCCGATCGACATTCTGTTGCCGCGCCAATCGGCGCTGCCCGCCAGCCAGCCTCGAACCCATATTATCGGGAGCAAGAGATCGCGCGTGAACATCGCGATGAGCGACCATCGGGAAATATGCCAGTTCTTCCGGTAGGCGAGGGCGAGTTCCGGCAAGTAGCTGGCACCGACGATAAAGCCGGTGATGGCCAATAGGCTGCGACCTGCAACGAAAGCGGCGATCAGCGCCAGCAGAAGTGGCGGCATCACGCCGAGCAGGATTTCCGGCGAGAAGAACTGAGGAAAGGTGACGCGTCGCAACCTCGCCCAACGGCACTGCCGCGCCCAGACCTCGCGAAACGTCCTGGTACCCAGTGGCTGTTCGAACGGCGAGGAAACCAGGCGCACTTTCAAGCCGAGGCTTCTCACAAGTTTCGTTGCTGCCGCATCCTCGGCGATCTGCGAGGCCAGCGCCTGAATGCCGCCGTTGGCATCCAGCATGCCTTTGCGCCAGAGCATGCTCTTGCCCTGCGCAAACCCGAATCCAAGCGCTTCGCCGGCGTATTGCCAGCGCGCCTGGTGGGCGTTGAGGAAAGCACATTCAACCTCCGCCCAAAACCCATGCGGACGTGAGCCAAGCGGGGTCGAGCATACAAGCCCGGTATCCAGCCTCCACGCAGCCATCAGGCGAATGAGGTAGTCGGCCGGCATGAGAACATTCGAGTCGGCGAGAACCACCCATTCATGCGAGGCCGCTTTCCAGCCTTTCACGCAGTTATTGAGCTTGGGATTGGCGCTGATCAGGTCGTCACCAACAAGAATTGTTGCGGGAATGGCCGGGTGGCGCTCACGTGCTTCCTCGACCAATGGGATCACCGCGTCCTCCGCGTCGGCGATGCAGAAGATGACCTCGTAGTCGGGCCAATCCAGGCGAAACGCGCTATTGAGCGTTTCCCGGGAAAATTCCTCGACGCCGCAAAGCGGGATCACGACAGAGACAGGAGGTCGATGCTGCGTCCCGGGCTGAGGGGCCAGACGCGGCCAGATGCGCCGGCCCGCGATCATCAGGGTCAGCACATTGACGGCCAGGAATGCACCGGCGGCGGCGAACAAGTTCAGCATCATCTATCCAGCGACGAGTCGCGGCGCCATTCCGACGGACTCAGGCAGCGGATAAACATCACCGTTAGATGACATGCCTATGACAGCCGATGCCTGGGACCCAGGGGGCGGTTGCCTTGCGGCTTGGCTTTCGGACAGCGATCCGTCGGGCAAGTTTCCGCGCCGTGGAACCAAACCCCGCTACCGGCGTTCTTTCGACGATATCCGGGAGGCGAAGGATGACACATGCTGATATCAGAACGCTCGACCAGTCTCGGGCCAAGCATGTTTGGGACGTGGAGGAATATTGCAGGCGGACGGGCATACATAAAGCCGAGGAAAAGCGCCTAATCAAAGTGCTCGGCAGATATGCATCGAGCCATGAACTGCAGATGAACATCGTTCGGCCTCAAAGTCGTATCCGCTGACCGGTAAAGTCTGAGGCGCATGGGAGCGAGGTTGCGTCTCTGACGAGGCGCGCGGTGCTTTCGCGTAACGACGAACGCTGGAGGAGGCGCGCGTGTGGACAGTTCTGGCTGGCGTGTTTCTCTTTGTCTGCGGCATGCTCTTCATGGCGTGGGAGGCGCTCGGCCGTCGACAGTTGAGCAACCCGTCGACGCCGCCTTCGCACGACGGACGTGGGCGGGACGGACCTGGCCGGGACGGAACCGGACCGACGCTCGAGCCGGAACAGCAGGGCTTGGGCTTTCTCGGCTTCGGGCGGAATTGGCCCGGATTGGCCCTCATGGCAATCGGTGCGGCCTTGTTGCTCTTCGGCTAGAGCCGTCCGAAATGTCCTTCAAAAGCGGTCAAGCAATCAGCGGCTGGAAGCCGGGCGCCGTGCTGCCGCAAGTTGCTTGCGCGCTGCACCGGGGGTTAGCGAAAACGCCTCCCTGAACTTCCGGATGAAGTGAGAGACGTTCTCGAAGCCGGTTTCTAGCGCAATGTCGATCAATGGCTTCTCGGTTGATGCAACGAGCCGCATCGCCGCGTCGAGGCGAAGTTTCAGATAGACCGAAACCGGGGTGGCGCCGAGTTCATTCTGGAACAGGCGTTCGAGTTGCCTGCGCGATATGCCAAGTGCGTTCGCCACGTCATCGATGCCGATGATGTCCTCAAGATGCTGCTCCATCACCATGAGCGCGAGACTGATCCGCTTGTCCTGCACGATGACTGTGCCGAGCGGATTGCGCGTCTGCATTTCGGTGGCGTCTCTGCGGCGTGTGATCTGCATGATTTCGAGCGCGTTGCGCTCGGCTTCCTCGCCGACATGCTTGCGGATCAGGTAGGTGGCGAGGTCGGCGACGCTGCTGCCGCCGGCGCAGGTGATCACATTGCCATCCTCGACAAAGATGCGCTTTGACGTCACCTCGATTGCGGGGAAGCGCGATCGAAATTCATTGTGATGCAGCCAGCTGACGCAGGCGGCACGTCCGTCCAGCACTCCCGCTTCGGCCAGAATGAAGCTTCCCGTGCAGACACCGATGATCGGCACGCCCTCTCGTGCCGCCCGATGGAGATAGTTGATCGTTTCACGGTCGATCGGTTCTTCGACGTTGAGCCGCCCGCCAACGACGGCGATGTAGCTGAACTCGGTCGGTGGGCGAAGCGAGGCCGTAGGCGCCACCTGTATGCCGCAGCTGGACATGACGAAGTTCCTCGTGCTGCCGAGCACCTCCCAATCGCAGTTCACCCGGCCCGACTTGTCCTCGACATCGCTGCCAAGCCTCAAGGCGTCGGCAAACAGGGAAAAGGCGCTGAGCGTGAAGCTCCGCGCGAGAATGAAGCCGACGCGCAGCACCCCGTGCGCGGCGAGATGCCTGTTCGCGGCCGCCTTTTTTCCTATCAGAGTCGTTTCCAATGCGGTGCAATCCATTCCTGCTGGGCGGCAAGCGTCCGTGCGCGGCCCATGAGGAACGCATGATACCAAGCGCAAGACGCTATAGGTAGGCCGCTCGTGCCCCGCAGCCGGCCGAGGCAAGGTGGGCTGTTCCCGAGATGTTGTCGTCTGTGCCGATCTGCACCCTAAGCGGGCTAATCCCCATGTATATGATGATTTATTAACTGATTTGTCAGAAAATTGTCATTGTCCGGCAGGTGCGCCGGCTCGGCTCATCGGACGCATCGTCTCGCCGGTCTGGTTGTTAGGTTCGTTCATCGGGGAATGAGGCTGGGATGTACGAAATGACGGAACACATGATGAAAGTGCTCATGAGCATCATGGCCGCGCTTTCGCTCGGCTCGCTGATGTTCCTTATCGTCGTGCTCTAGGATTTTGAACCTGGAGGTCTTTTCTGCTTTCAATCCACGTGGAAGCAGAACGCTCTAGCCGTGTGGGCAGCAGGACCGGTTCGCGGTCTTGTTTCAGGTGCGATTGTCAGGGGTAAAGAAAGAGCTGGTCCCAGCGTTCCCGCGGCACGAGTTCCCCGATCTTGTATTCAAACGACAGCACGTCGAGATGTTCCGCATTGGTGCGGCACTTGAAGGCGAGCTTGTACCATTCGCCCCCACTTCGAAAGACTGCGCCCGGCGCCTTCATCTTGTCACCTTTGAAGATTGGATCGGCGAAGGTGTAGGCGATGACCTTGTCCGGGCTGTACGACGTCTTGTCCGCGCTGATCCGTTCCATCGCCTCGGTATCGCACCGCTGCTCCAGGCGCGTTTGCGGGTCGAGCTTTTCGAACTGTCGCACCAGAGATTGATCCATCGCGGCTGCCGGATCTGTCATCGACAGGCCGAGGGCGAACGCGCAGGCAAGTGCTTTCATTCTCGGTGTTCTCCTCCGAAAAATGCGGCTCATTTATTCAAGTCGAAGCGCAAGGGTATGCGGGGGACCGGGCGAATCGCTCTCCGCTCGGCGTCCGAGGTTTTCAATTAAGCTCTATGGCTATTCCAAGGCAGAAAACATCACGTTGCCGAAACATCGACCCATTCCGCTCCGGTCAATTCCGCGATGCGCGCCGGGCTGATGTGGACGGCGGCGTTGGTCGCGCCAGCTGCGGGAACGACGACGTCGTAGGCCTTCAAGGACTCGTCGCAATAGACGCTGTGCGGCTTGGCGAGACCGAAAGGGCAGACCCCGCCGACCGGATGGCCCGTTTCCGCCTCTACCTCGTCGAAGCCGAGCATGCGGGCCTTCGTGCCGAAGCGGGCCTTGTACTTCTTGTTGTCGAGCCGGGCGTCACCACGCGTGACGATCAGGATGACGTCGTCTCCGACTTTGAGCGCCAACGTCTTGGCAATTTGCGCCGGCTCGACACCGTGCCCTTTGGCTGCGAGTTCCACGGTGGCGGTGCTTTGTGCAAGTTCGATGACATCGATGTCGGGAGCGTGTTCGGAGAAGAACTGTTTGACGGAAGCAAGGCTCATCGGGGGCGATCTATGCGGAAAACAGGGTTGTCGGGAAAGAATACGAATATGTAGCGGCAAGCCGGGATCGCGGTCGCTGCAGGCGGCGTCAGTGTTTCAATCGTCGTTCGACGCGTCAAGATCTTCAGGGCGCCGGCCTTCCTGTTGCGGCGGGAGATAGCCGTGGCTTGCGAACCAGTTCTCGAGGATTGTCGAAATCGCCTGTTCGCGCGTCAGCGTGCCCCGATGATCGGTGATGAAGGTTTTGAGGGCCGTCTCGATATTTGCGGCGTAGAGTTCGCTCATGGTTGCCTCCGCTTACGGCGCCGCTCGTCCCATCGGACGCGCAAGGTCGCTGTAGCACTTTGAATCGCTGCATATTTTATCCTCAAATCCGCTCCGATTTAAGGAAACATGCCGTAGCTCTTGCAAGAGGCGGTCCGCACTTTCGCGCGGATCGCAATGTTCCTCGACAGACTTACGCTTGTTTGACGATGCGGATCAGCACCAGGAGGATGATCGCGCCGATCGTCGAGTGAATGATCGCGGAAAGGATGCCAGTTCCGAGGCTTATGCCGATTGCCGGAAAGAGGTAGCCGGCGATGAAAGCGCCGACGATGCCGACGACGATGTTGCCGATCAGACCGAAACCGAAGCCGCTGACGATCAGACCGGCAAGCCAGCCGGCAACAGCGCCGACGATCAGGAATACCAGGATGCTTTCAATACCCATGAATCGCTCCTACCCGTTGGATCCATAGGAAAGGATAGATCAGGATTTAAAATCAGATAGAGGGCAATTTTATCGTGCGGCGATTTTGCACCGATTTCCGGCTGCCGCTACCACGCCTCCGGGCGGTCCCCGATGTGGAGCCAGAAGTGACCGCCCTTGGCCGCCAGCGCCGTGCGCCTTTCAGACGCACGAACGTCGCTGTAGGACTTTGAGTTGCTGCATGTTCCGCTGAAACGGTCCCAATTTAAGGGGACATGCAGTTGACTGCTCAGACGATGCCGCCGCCACCGCCGGCGACGGCGGGCCGCTCGCCCGCCACCTTGGCGCGGTAGCCGCTCGCGCGGTAGGTCGCGACCGGCGCGATCGCGCCGTCCCGGTCGAGGCGCGCCATCGCCAGGATCGGTTCGACGTCCGTTCGGAAAGCGGCTTTCAGCGTTTCCGACGCCATCAGCGCATCGTTGCCCTGCTGATAGCCGTTGAGCGCCTTGCGATCGACGAGAAGGGCCTGGGCATATGCGCGGCAGACTTCCATCGCGCTGGTCATCAGGCTCTCGATGGGATCCGTCACGTTGTGACTCTGGTCGAGCATATGCGCGGGATTGAAACCTTCCGCACCGCGCACCTCGGCGTCTACCAGTTCGTTGAACACCAGGAACAGCCGATAGGGATCGATCGATCCGGTATCGAGATCGTCGTCGCCGTATTTGGAGTCGTTGAAATGGAAGCCACCGAGCTTCCTGAACTGGATCAGCCGCGCGACGATCATCTCGATGTTGACGTTCGGTGCGTGATGGCCAAGGTCGACGAGGCAGAAGGCCTTGGGGCCCAGTTCCTGCGCGATCAGGTAGTTCGTTCCCCAGTCCTGCACGACGGTCGAATAGAAGGCGGGCTCGTACATCTTGTGTTCGGTGAAGACGCGCCAGTCGTCCGGAAGTGCGGCATAGATTGCCTTCATCGCATCGAGATAGCGCTCAAACGACTTGGTGAAATTGCTCTGCCCCGGAAAGTTGGAGCCGTCGCCGATCCACACTGTCAGGGCCCTCGACCCCAGCGCCTTGCCGATCTCGATGCATTCGAGATTGTGCTCGACAGCCTGGCGCCGCGTCGCCGCATCGCTATGGGAGAGCGACCCGAACTTGTACGAGTGGGCCTGCCCGGGCGCGTCCGAGAAGGTGTTGGAATTCATCGCATCGAAGCCCAAGCCGAGCGCGCCGCCCTTCTCCTTCAACGCCTGGAGATCGGAAACCTTGTCCCACGGGATATGCAGCGAAACGGTCGGCGTCGCCCGCGTCAACTGATGGATGACGCCGCAGTCTTCGAGCTTGTCGAAGATGTTGCGCGGTTCGCCCAGGCCGGAGAAGCGGGCAAAACGCGTGCCGCCCGTGCCGACCCCCCAGGAGGGAACGGCAACGCCATAGGAGCCGACCTTTTTCTTGATCGCATCGATCTCGATGCCGCGACGGGCAAGCCTTTCGCCGAGGCTGTCGTAGTCTCGGCTGAGCGCGTCCCGGCGGCCTGCATTCTCGGCCTCGACAACGGCCTTGCTGATCATCTCGGTCATGGCAGCCTCCGGATCAGCGCGTGAACGACTGGGCATTGCCCGCGTCGACATTGACGATGTTGCCGGTCGATTTTGCCGACATATCGGAAGCGAGGAAGTAGATGGCTTCGGCAATATCTTCCGGGAAGACGCTGAGCTTCAGCATCGAACGCTCGCGATAGTGCGCCTCCAGGTCGTCGACGTCCATCTTGTAGGCGGCTGCGCGCTGCTCCTTCCATTCGCCGGTCCAGATCTTGGAACCGCGTAGCACCGCGTCCGGATTGACGACATTGACGCGGATCTGCGCTGACGCCCCTTCGAGCGCGAGGCAGCGGGCAAGATGGATCTCCGCCGCTTTCGCCGTGCAATAGGCGGACGCGCCCGGGGAGGCGGCAAGGCCGTTCTTCGAGGCGACGAACACGACATTGCCGCCGGCCTTCTGGTTGCGGAAGATGCGGAAGGCCTCACGCGAGACGAGGAAATAGCCGGTCGTGAGAATGTCGATGTTCTTATTCCAGAGCGCCAGCGTCGTATCCTCGATCGCCGCCGACGAGGCGAGCCCGGCATTGGAGACGAGAATGTCGAGACCGCCAAAGGCGAGGAGCGCATCGCCGAAGCCTGATTCGACCGCCGCCTCGCTGGTCACGTTCATGTTGACGGAGCGGACGAAATCCTTGCCGTATCGTCCGGCAAGCTCGGTCTGCGCGGCCTCGAGCGCCGTTTCGTCGATATCGGCGAGAACGACGCAGGCGCCTTCCTGCATCAGCCGGTTGGCCGTCGCCTTGCCGATGCCGCCGGCGCCGCCGGTGACCAGCGCGATGCGGCCGGCGAGACTCTTCGGCTTCGGCATGCGCTGCAGCTTGGCTTCCTCCAGGAGCCAGTATTCGATGTCGAAGGCTTCCTGCTCTGGCAGGCCCACATAGGTCGACACGCCGGAGGCGCCGCGCATGACATTTATTGCGTTGATGTAGAATTCGCCGGAGATCCGCGCCGTCGCCTTGTCCTTGGCAAAGGTGATCATGCCGACGCCGGGGACAAGATAGACGACGGCGTTCGGGTCGCGCATCGCCGGGCTGTCGGGGCGCTTGCAGCGCTCGTAGTAGGCGGCATAGTCGGCGCGATAGGCGGCAATCGCCTCGGAAAGCCCGGCGAGCGTCTTGTCAATATCGGGATTGGCCGGATCGAATTCGACGACGAGCGGGCGGATCTTCGTCCGCAGGAAATGGTCAGGGCAGCTTGTACCAAGTGCCGCCAGCGGCTCGAGATTTTTGGATGCCACGAAATCGAGTACGGCCTGGCTGTCGTCGAAGTGCCCGACCTTTTTCTCGTCCGCGCTGATCAGCCCGCGGATGACGGGCATCAGTCGCTTGGCGATCGCGGCGCGTTCGGCGCTATCCAGCGTCGGCTTCACCGACCCGCCGAAGGCCGGTGCCGTGGTTTCTTCCTCGAACCAGGCAATCGCGCGGTTGATGATTTCGATCGTCGTCTCATAGGCTTCCTTGGCCGTATCGCCCCAGGTGAAGAGGCCGTGGCTTTCCAGGACCACACCGCGTGCCTTCGGGTTTTCGAGGCAGAACTTTTCGAGCCACAGGCCGAGCTCATAGCCCGGCCGCTTCCAGGGCAGCCAGCCGATCTCTTCGCCGAAGATTTTCTGCGTCAGTTCCTTGCTGTTGCTGGAAGCGGCGATCGCGATGATCGCATCCGGATGCATATGGTCGACATGCGCCTTCGGCACATAGGCATGCAGCGGCGTGTCGATCGAGGCCGCGCGCGGATTGAGGTTGAAGGTGCAATGCGGCAGGTAGCCGACCATCTCGTCTTCGAATTTGACGCCCCGGTAGATCCCCTTCAGGGCATTGAGCTTGTCCATGTACAGGGTGGCGAAGCCGTCGAGCTTGATGGTGCCGACGTCACCGCCCGACCCCTTGACCCAGAGAACCTCCGCCATCTCGCCCGTCAGCGGGTCCTTTTCCTGAACCTTGGCCGAGGTATTGCCGCCACCGTAATTGGTGATGCGCTTGTCCGATCCGAGAAGGTTCGATCGGTAGAGAAGCTTCTCCGGCTCGGTCATTCCTGCCGCCTTGCCCTCGTCCCAGAGGTTGGCCAGGCGTGCGCCTTGTTGCTTGTCGAGCATGTTGAATTCCTCCCGGTAAGCTATCCGGCGGCAGTAGGACCGCGGCGACATGATTGGCATCAGATCACACGGTCGGTGCGCGAATGTCAATCAAAAACGATCAAATCCGTTCATATTGCGCTGCACAATGAAAAAACATGATTGATACTGATTGACAATGCTCGGGACTGATGGAAGCATGCGGGGCATTCGGAGGAGCGAATGCACGAGAAAGAAAGACATAGGGTCATCCTGTCTGCGGTTCAGGAGAAACCGGTCGTGACGGTGCCCGAACTCGTCGAGCTCACCGACAGTTCGGAGGCGACGATCCGGCGCGATATCGCCGCTCTTCACGTGCAAAAACGCCTGCGCCGGGTCCGCGGCGGCGCCGAGGCGATCAATCCGCCACAATTCGTCGGTCTCGCCGGCCGGCCCTTCAGCGTCAACGAGGGCCTGCATGCCCGCGAGAAGCAGGCGATCGCAAAGGAGGCGGTGGCGCTGTGCGCCGACGGCGAACCGATAATCATCAACGGCGGCACCACGACCTTCCAGATGGTGCACTTTCTCGCAAACCGCCGGATGCAGGTCTTCACCAATTCCTTCCCGATCGCCGAGCACCTGCTGAAGCACTCGAAGAACACCGTGATGCTTTCGGGAGGCACGATCTACCGTGAGCAGAACATCATATTGAGCCCCTTCGACAACGACGTGACGCGCAATTTCTATGCGCGCCGCATGTTCATGGGGGCACAGGGGCTCGGGCCCCTCGGGTTGATGGAGGCGGATCCGCTTCTGATCCAGGCCGAACAAAAACTGATCGATCAGGCCGACGAATTGGTCGTGCTGGTCGATTCCTCGAAATTTCACAGGCGCTCGAGCCTCATACTTTGCGGGCTCAAGCGTATCGCCACTGTGATCACGGATTCGGGCATCGAGGACAGGCATGCCGCAATGCTCGAAGGCGCCGGCGTCAATCTGGTCATCGCCAAGGCGAAGCCCGCCGTTGACGCGGAAAGTGCTTCATCGTCCGCCTGACGCGGGCGGAGGAGAGGGGAGTGGGACGTTGCGGCGCCCGGGCATGTCCGGGTCGGCCGCAGATAGGGGGCCGGACCGATGCATTTATACCGAATGCGCGCGGCTCAAAGGGAGGAGAAAGTCATGAAGATTATGAAATCATTGATGATCACGGCTGCAGTCGCGATGGCACTCATGGCCAATGCCGCGCATGCGGAAAACAAGAAGATCGCGCTCGTCGTCAAGGCGCTCGGCATCGGCTTCTTCGAGGCTGCCAACAAGGGTGCGCAGGAAGCCGCCAAGGAGCTCGGTGACGTCGAGGTCATCTATACCGGACCGACGTCGACGACCGCCGAGGGCCAGATCGAGGTGATCAACTCGCTGATCGCTCAGAAGGTCGATGCGATCGCCGTTTCCGCCAACGACACCGATGCGTTGGTGCCGGCTCTGAAGAAGGCGATGGATCGCGGCATCAAGGTCATTTCGTGGGATTCGGGTGTCGCCAAGGAAGGCCGGCTGATGCACCTTAATCCGTCCTCGAGCCCGCTCATCGGCAACATGATCATCAAGCTTGCCGCCGACAACCTGCCCGAAGGCGGCGACGTCGCGGTGCTCTCGGCCTCGGCGACGGCGACCAACCAGAACACCTGGATCGCGGAAATGAAGAAGGTCCAGGGCAACTACAAGGGCATCAACGTCGTGGCTACAGTCTATGGTGACGACCTTGCCGACAAGTCCTACCGTGAGACCCAAGGCCTTATTCAGTCCTATCCGAACCTGAAGGCGATCATCGCGCCGACCTCCGTCGGCATCGTCGCGGCCGCGCAGGCGGTTACGGACGCCGGCAAGATCGGCCAGATCAACGTCACCGGCCTTGGTCTGCCTTCCGAAATGGCGGGCCACGTGAAGTCCGGCGCATCGAAGTCCTTCGCGATCTGGAACCCGATCGACCTTGGCTACTCGGCAACGATGATCGCCTATGGCCTCGTCAACGGCGCCGAAGCCAAACCCGGCGCGGAACTGAAGATGGGCCGCATGGGAACAGTCAAGCTCGACGACAACAATGAAGGCGCCATGGCCGATCCGTTCGTCTATGATGCCTCGAACGTCGAAGAGTTCGCGAAGATCTTCTGATCCGCGGAGGATATTGCCCCTCATCCGGCCTGTCGGCCACCTTCTCCCCGTGAGACGGGGAGAAGGGAACAAGCGGCGCCGCCTCACGAACGTTGAGGTGTCGCCTCTCCCCGCCAGCGGGGAGAGGTTAGGGTGAGGGGCAACCTCACTGCCGAGGCGTCACGGCGAAGGCGCTTGAACGAACGACCGCGGCCCAATTGAAACGACTGAACTGGTGGACCCTCTCTTGTTGCAGGACACAACCACATCGCGGATGAAGCCCGCTGTCGCACTCGAGGGCATATCGAAGTCCTTTCCCGGCGTGCGCGCTCTCTCCGATGTTTCACTCGCGCTCTATCCCGGATCGGTGACGGCGCTCGTCGGCGAAAACGGCGCGGGCAAGTCGACCCTCGTCAAGATCCTCACGGGCATCTATCAGCCGGATGCCGGCGTCATCCGTGTGGCCGATGAGGAAGCGACGTTTCCGACCGCCCTTGCTGCGGCCCGTGCCGGCGTCACCGCGATCCATCAGGAGACGGTGCTTTTCGACGAACTCTCCGTTGCCGAAAACATCTTCCTCGGCCATGCGCCGCGCAATCGCTTCGGCTTCATCGACTGGAAGAAGCTCAATGCCGATGCGACGGCCCTGCTGCATCGTGCAGGGGCCGATTTCGACCCGACGATCCAGCTCCGCGATCTCGGCATCGCCCGGAAACATCTGGTGGCGATCGCCCGGGCGCTGTCGGTCGATGCGCGCGTCGTCATCATGGACGAGCCGACGGCGGCCCTGTCGCACAAGGAAATCCATGAACTCTATGCCCTGATCGAGCGGCTGAAGGCCGATGGCAAGGCGATCCTCTTCATCAGCCACAAGTTCGACGAGATCTTCCGGATCGCCGACCGCTACACGGTCTTCCGCGACGGGACGATGGTCGGCGAGGGCCTGATCGCCGACGTGAGCCAGGACGATCTCGTCCGCATGATGGTTGGTCGCGCCGTCGGCTCCGTCTATCCGAAGAAGGAGGTCGCGATCGGCGAGCCGGTGCTCACCGTCTCCGGCTATCGCCACCCGACCGAATTCGAGGACATCAATTTTGAGCTGAGGCGCGGCGAAATCCTCGGCTTCTACGGTCTCGTCGGCGCTGGCCGCTCGGAATTCATGCAGTCGCTGATCGGCATCACCCGGCCGTCGGCCGGCGCGGTCAAGCTGGACGGGCAGGTGCTGGTGATCCGAAGCCCCGCCGAGGCGATCCGCGCCGGCATCGTCTACGTGCCGGAGGAACGCGGCCGGCAGGGCGCGATCATCGGCATGCCGATCTTCCAGAATGTCACGCTGCCCTCCCTGTCGCACACGTCGCGCTCAGGCTTCTTGAAGCTCGCCAACGAATTCGCGCTCGCACGTGAATACACTTCCCGGCTCGACCTCCGTGCCGCCTCTCTCGACCAGGACGTCGGCACACTTTCCGGCGGCAATCAGCAGAAGGTCGTGATCGCCAAGTGGCTCGCGACCCGGCCGAAGGTCATCATCCTCGACGAGCCGACCAAGGGCATCGATATCGGCTCCAAGGCCGCCGTCCATGCCTTCATGAGCGAACTTGCCGCCGCGGGCCTGAGCGTCATCATGGTGTCTTCGGAAATTCCCGAGATCATGGGCATGTCGGATCGCGTCATCGTCATGCGTGAGGGGCGGATCGCCGGGCGCTTCGAGCGAGCCGAACTGACCGCCGAAAAGTTGGTGCGCGCGGCTGCCGGCATCGAAACGCAATCGAACGGTAGGGCCGCATGATGGCGAAGCTTCTGAAGAATCGCGAAATCCTGCTCGTCGTCGCCATCGTCGCGCTGGTCGGCCTGATTGCACTGCGCTTCCCCGCGTTCGTAACTCCGGCAAGCTTTGCCCGCGTCTACAACGACACCTCTATTCTGATCATTCTGGCGCTCGGGCAGATGGCGGTGATCCTCACCCGCTGTATCGATCTGTCGATGGCCGCCAACCTTGCGTTGAGCGGCATGGTCGCGGCGATGTTGAACACCGCCTTTCCCGGACTGCCGATTCCCCTGGTCATTCTTGTCGCGATGGCGCTCGGCGGCCTGCTCGGCATGGTCAACGGAACGCTCGTCTGGAAACTCGGCATCCCGCCGATCGTCGTCACTCTTGGAACGCTGACGATCTATCGCGGCCTGATCTTCCTCCTGACGGATGGCAAGTGGATCAACGCGCACGAGATGAGTGATGCCTTCAAGGGCCTGCCGCGTCTTGAGATCGCCGGGATGCCGGTGCTCTCCTGGCTCTCGCTTCTGATGATTGCGCTGATGTTCCTGGTGATGGGCCGCACGCCGCTCGGGCGCGCGTTCTATGCCGTCGGCGGCAATCCGCATGCTGCCGTCTATACGGGTATCGATGTCGGCCGCACGCGCTTCTTCGCCTATTGCCTCTCGGGCACGCTCGCCGGCCTCTCCGGTTATCTGTGGGTGTCGCGCTATGCGGTCGCCTATGTCGACATCGCCGCGGGCTTCGAACTCGATATCATCGCGGCCTGCGTCATCGGCGGCATTTCGATTGCCGGGGGCATCGGCTCGGTGGCAGGCGCGGTGCTCGGCGCGCTGTTCCTCGGCGTGATCAAGAACGCCTTGCCGGTCATCAACATCTCGCCCTTCGCGCAAATGGCGATTTCCGGAACGGTCATCATCATCGCGGTCGCCGTCAACGCCCGTGCCGAAAAGCGCAAGGGCCGGGTCATTCTTAGAAAAGCGGAGGCGGTCTGATGACGGACGCTCACCTTTCTCCCCGCCACATTCCGGACCGGCTGCAGAGCCGCGGTGCGCGCATCCTGAAGAGCTGGGAAAGCCTGCTGCTTGTCGTCGCGATTGCGATCTTTCTCGGCAATTCGCTGGCATCGCCCTATTTCCTCGATCCCTGGAACCTCTCCGACGCCACTTTCAATTTCACCGAGAAGGCGATGATCGCCTTTGCCATGGCGCTCGTCATCATCTCCGGCGAGATCGATCTGTCGGTCGCCTCGATCATCGCGCTGGCTTCGACCGCCATGGGCTATGCCGTGCAATTGGGCGTGGACACACCGGCGCTCGTCGCGATCGGACTTGGCGTCGGGCTCATCTGCGGCATGGTCAATGGGCTGCTGATCACCGGCCTGGGCTTGCCGTCGATCGTGGTGACGATCGGCACGATGAGCCTGTTTCGCGGGCTCTCCTTCATCGTCCTCGGCGACCAGGCCTTTACCGGTTATCCCGAAAGCTTCGCCTGGTTCGGGCAGGGCTATGTCTGGTGGGTCTTCTCGTTCGAGTTCACGCTCTTCGTGCTGCTCGCCGTTGTTTATGGCGTGCTCCTGCACAAGACGAATTTCGGCCGCGCTGTCTATGCCATCGGCAACAACCAGACCGCAGCGCTGTTTTCGGGCGTGCGCGTCGCGCGGGTGAAGTTCATCCTCTTCCTGCTCACCGGGCTGATGGCGGGCCTCGCCTCGATCTGCCTCACCTCCCGCCTCGGCTCGACGCGTCCCTCGATCGCACTCGGCTGGGAGCTGGAGGTGGTAACGATGGTCGTCCTCGGCGGCGTCAACATTCTCGGGGGCTCGGGCACCATTCCCGGTGTCGTGCTGGCGGCGCTGATCATGGGCATGGTGACATTCGGCTTCGGCCTCTTGAATGTGCCCGGCATCGTCATGTCGATTTTCATCGGCCTGCTGCTGATCTCGGTCATTGCGCTGCCGATCCTTTGGCAGCGCGCCCGCCGTCGTCTTGCGCATTGAGGTGTCTCCCATGGAAAAATACGCCTTCCGCATGCGGCTCAATCCAGGAATGGCCGACGAATACAAGGCACGCCATGATGCGATCTGGCCCGAACTGGTTGTCCTGCTCAAGGAAGCGGGAATTTCCGACTATTCGATCCACCTCGACGAAGAGAGCAACCTGCTTTTCGGCGTGCTCTGGCGGACCGATACGCACGGGATGGCGGAGCTTCCTTCGCATCCGGTAATGCAGAAATGGTGGGCTTATATGGCGGACATCATGGAGACCCGCGCCGACAACGAGCCGGTGGCGGTGCCGTTGAAGACCGTTTTCCATCTGAGCTGACGATGAAGACGGTCGCTGTCATCGACATAGGCAAGACGAACGCCAAGGTCGCGCTGGTCGATCTCGCGCGGTTCGAGGAAATTGCCGTGCGCAAGACGGGCAACGGCGTGGTCAATAGCGGCCTTTACCCACACTTCGATATCGAGCGTCTTTGGCGCTTCATTCTCGACAGCCTCGCCGCACTTCATCGCGAGCACAGGGTGGACGCCATATCGGTTACCACCCACGGGGCCACCGCAGTCCTGCTCGACGATGCCGGCGACCTTGCGCTGCCCGTTCTCGATTACGAGTTCGCAGGGCCGGACGCGCTCGCGGCGGACTACGACCGGGTTCGCCCCCTGTTCTTCGAGACCGGTTCGGCGCGCCTGCCGATGGGCCTGAATGTCGGCGCACAGCTCTTCTGGCAGGAGCGTATGTTCCCGGAGCACTTCGCGAAGGTCGCGACGATCCTGACCTATGCGCAGTACTGGTCCTACCGGCTGACAGGCGTCAGAGCGAACGAATTGACTTCGCTCGGCTGCCACACCGACCTCTGGAATCCGAAGGCCGCAGGTTTTTCTTCGATGGTCGACGCACTCGGCTGGCGCAAACTCTTCGCACCCGTGCGCAAGGCGAGCGACGTGCTTGGCGGGCTGCTGCAACATTTGGCGGATGAAACGGGCTTGCCGCGAAATCTGCCGGTCTATTGCGGGATTCACGACTCCAATGCCTCGTTGCTACCGCATCTGCTGACGCGCAATGCACCCTTCTCGGTCGTTTCGACCGGGACCTGGGTTGTCATCCTGTCGGTCGGCGGCGACCGGGTGGAACTCGACGAGAAACGCGACACGCTGATCAACGTCAACGCGCTCGGCGATCCGGTGCCCTCGGCCCGGTTCATGGGCGGCCGCGCCTTCTCGACGCTTATGGGCGAGAACCCGCCCGCCGGTTCGCTGGAGGCGGAAAGCAAGGTTCTGGCTGCGGGCCACATGCTGCTGCCGTCGGTGCCGGTCGGCTCCGGCCCTTTCCCTTCGACCAGCGCGCGCTGGACGGTCGACGAAAGGGCGCTTGCTCCGGCCGAGCGGCTTGCCGTCGCTTCCTTTCATCTTGCACTGATGACGGCGACATGCCTTGATCTCATCGGAGCAAGGGGCGAGATCGTCGTCGAAGGGCCTTTTGCCGCCAACGCCGCCTATTTGCGGATGCTTGCCGCGGCCACCGGGAGACAGGTCCTTGCCGACAGCCACAGCGCCACCGGAACCAGCCTTGGTGCGGCCTGCCTCGTGACCGGCGTTCGCGTCCACACGGGGGCAGAACGTTTCAAGGGTAGCGTCTCGGATGATTATGCGAGATACGCCGAGGAATGGCGCGCACTCACTGCGGCGCACGTAGAGCACGCAGTCGACGCCTAAAGTCTACCCGATGTAATGTAATGTATACGCGAAGTAGAGCATTCGCGTTGCGTAAATCAATCAGAAAACCGCGTTCCGGTTTAGCGACCGATTATGTTCCAGATTGATGACGATCGAAATTGCTGCCATTGTCAGAATTGCAGTGATGGCGGCGCCTATTCCAAGAACAATCATTGTTCATTTCCCGTCGGCGCACCGTCATGATGTCGCCCAGCCCGTGTGAAGGTTACTGCAGGCGGTCTGCGCCTTTTTCACTGTCGCTTTCGATACGAGATCGCAAGTAGAAGCACAACTATAAACTCTTGTGATTGAAAACCTGTTGTTGTTCGCATCGAATAGTGCAGTTTCGCTGCAGTGCAAAATCGAACGAGCCGGAAGTCCTGTGAATTTTAGCCATTCCAATTAGGGGCCAGGAATCGTTAACTTTCAAGCAACGAATTAACCATAAACATGGTCGCACACGTCGGAATAGGAAAGTCTCAGCTACTCCTCAAGGCATGACGCCGCCCCGCCGTACCGGTTCCGGTCCGGGATCTATTCTTCACCGAAATTACTTGCGGGATGGACGGTGGCAGACGCTGCGGCGCGCTGATCGCATCGATCGGGCGTAACCACCGCTGGCTTGCTGGCTGGCCCTCCCCAGGCGAGTTTCGATTGCGCAACAGGCCGGGGATTGGTGTGAAGCAGGACGCGTCGTCAGAACAGGCAAGGAGGGGCCAAGCAGGAAGCTTGCTTGAGCGCTTGCGTTTTGCCGGGCTCGACGAAGACGGCTGCGCGCTTGTGCGCCACCACCGCCAGGCCCTTTCGCCGCGCATCGAGCTTGCGCTACGGGATCTCTTTCAACGGTTTCAAACCTATCCGGAGGCCGCCCGCCACTTCGAAAGTGACCGCCAGCTTGATCGTCTGCACGATCTGCAATCGTCGCATTGGAATGTGCTGACCGATGCCCGTTTCGACGGGCTTTATGCGGAGCGCGTGAAAGTGCTTGCCGATACGGAAGGTCGCATGGGGCTCGACCCCCGCTGGCAGGTCGCAAGTCACGCGGTGGTACTGGAGCATTTGCTAACCGGCCTCGTCGAGGACGCGTGGCCCAGCTCGCTGCTTCCCTTCGGCAAGGCGCGCAAGAAGGAACTCTGCAATCTCGTCGCCGCGCTCGTGCGCACCGCCTTCGTCGATACGGAGATCGCGGTATCGCTGCGTTTCAACGCCTTGCGCCAGCAGCATCAACGGCAAATGGCCGAGCAGCGCAGGGACGACGAGACGGCGGTCAGCGACCTTTTCTCAAGCTTTCTGGAGGCTCTCGGTGACGGCGATCTTGCTGCCCGGCTGCCGGAAGACGCTTCGGATGCCTATCAACCGATCGTCGCACGCCTCAATGCGTCCCTGGATCAGATTCAGGCGACGCTGAAATCCGCTGACGAGCGCAGCACAGCGGCAGAAGCGATGGTCTCGCAGCTGCACGCCCGTGTGGCGGAATTTTCCGGCAGGGCCGGAGGCGAAGCGGAGGCACTTTCGCGTCAGGCGGCAACACTCGGCGGCGTAACAGAACGCATGCAAATCGGATCGGCGCGCATCGGTGAAACCGAGACGAAAGCGAACGAGACGCGCATTGCCGTCGAGCGGAGCGGTGAGATTGCCGGTCAGGCGATTTCGGCGATGGCCGACATCGAGGCGTCTGCCGAGAAGATCGGTCAGATCATCGGCGTGATCGACGAAATCGCCTTCCAGACCAATCTTCTGGCTCTCAACGCCGGCATCGAGGCGGCACGCGCCGGCGAGAGCGGCCGCGGCTTCGCGGTGGTCGCCCAGGAGGTTCGCGCACTTGCCCAGCGCTCCGGCGAGGCGGCGCGCGAGATCAAGCAGCTTGTTACCGGAACCAAGGCCCAGGTCGAGGCTGGCGTCGAGATGGTCGGCCGAACGCAGGATGCGATCAGCAGCATCGTCGAGCAGGTGATTTCCATTAACGCGGCGGTCTCGGGCATCGCCCGTGACGCCGAAGACCATGTGAGCGATCTTCGTACCGCCACCACCGAAATCGGGGGCATCTCGCAAGCAATGCAGCAAAGCGCGGCGCTGGCGGAAAACGCCGCGAGATCGTCGGGCGACCTTAGTGCGGTCATCGAGGAACTGGGCCGGACGGTCCGCAGCTTCCGTCTCGAACAGCATCAGGCGGGGCGGGCAGCGGCGATCCGCAGCCCGGCGCTCTCGCCCGCATCGCAGCGCGCGCCGGGGCAGGCTAGCGACGACGACGCGATCGCTCTGTTCGACGACGGCGCTGTCACGGGGCGACATGTTGCGGCACGGCACCACTAGTCTTGGGCAAGAGATTTAACGCAGGCAGGCGAGGAACCCGAAATGGCCAGCAAGAAGACCGCTCAGAAGACGCTCAGGCTCGCTCCTGTGCTCGATCTGAACGAGGCGACGGCGCTGCATGAAAAGCTGCTGGCGCTGAAAGGCAGCGCAGTCGCCATCGATGCCTCCGCTGTCGAGCGGATCGGTGCGCTCTGCGTTCAGGTGCTGATCGCCGGCGCAAGAAATTGGGAAGAACAGCAGCTGTCTTTCACCTTTGCAAAGGTGTCGGACGCCTTCGTTAAAACGACACAGCTCATCGGCGTGGACATCGATCCCCTGATGGCAAAGGAGATTTGAGAAATGAAGAAGAGAGTTCTGACTGTCGACGACTCCCGGACGATCCGGAACATGCTTCTCGTCACGCTCAACAACGCCGGGTTCGAAACGATCCAGGCGGAGGACGGCGTCGAAGGTCTCGAGGTCCTCGAAGAGGCCAATCCCGACGTCATCGTCACGGACATCAACATGCCGCGCCTCGACGGCTTCGGCTTCATCGAGGGCGTGCGCAAGAACGACCGCTACCGCGCCGTGCCGATCCTCGTGCTGACCACGGAGAGCGATGCTGAAAAGAAGAACCGCGCACGGCAGGCAGGTGCCACCGGCTGGATCGTCAAACCGTTCGACCCGACCAAGCTGATCGACGCAATCGAGCGCGTAACGGCCTGAAATCCGAGGACAGCCTCCAATGGATATGAACGAAATCAAAGAGATTTTCTTCCAGGAATGCGAGGAGCAACTCGCGGAACTGGAGTCGGGTCTCCTGAAGCTCAACGACGGTGATCGTGATCCGGAAACGGTCAACGCCGTCTTTCGCGCGGTCCACTCCATCAAGGGGGGCGCCGGCGCGTTCGGGCTGGATGATCTCGTGTCGTTCGCACATGTGTTCGAGACGACGCTCGACTGCGTTCGATCCAACAGGCTGGAGCCCAATCAGGACGTCCTGAAGGTCATGCTGAAGTCGGCGGACGTGCTCGCTGACCTCACCAATGCTGCGCGCGATGGCGGCAGCGTCGATCAGGCCCGCAGCCGTCAACTGATCAAGGAACTCGAGGCGCTGGCGAATGGCGAGCTGCCGCAGGCGTCCCCTGCCGAGCCGGCGCCCAGGGGTGCAGCCCCAACTCCTGCGCCTGTTGTCGCGCCGCCTGTGAACGAGGAAGGCTTCCAGCCCGTTGCCTTTTCCTTCGAAGACTTCGAGGCGGACGAACCGGCCCTGATCGAGGGGACGTGCTACGAGATCGTCTTCAGGCCGAAATCCGAGCTCTATGCCAAGGGCAATGATGCGACGCTACTTCTGCGCGACCTGTCGCGCCTCGGCGAGATGAGCATTCACTGCGATACGGATGGCCTACCGCCGCTCGACCGGATGAATCCGGAAGAGGCCTACTTCTCGTGGAAGATTTCGCTGAAGACGGACAAGGGCGAAGACGCGGTCCGCTCTGTATTCGAATTCGCCGAATGGGATTGCGACCTCGACATAGCGCTGGCCTGCGGCGGCGCGGTCGACGCGAGCGAGGAGCTGCCGATGCAGCCCGTTCCCTTCGATCTCTCGTTGCTGGACGAGGCAGCGGCCGGCTCGGCCGAAGAGGAAGAGCAAATCGCGACCCGCGACCGCGATGCGGCTGTTTCGGCGGCCGAGACGGCGAGCAATGTTTTGCAGATGGCCCAGTCTTCAAACCGGGCGCCGGTGGAGGCTCAGAGGAACGCGGCGGCCGCCCAGCAGGCCGCCTCCGCAGCGACCCCGACCATCCGCGTTGACCTCGATCGCGTCGATCGCCTGATCAACCTCGTCGGCGAACTGGTGATCAACCAGGCGATGCTGTCGCAGAGCGTGATCGAGAACGACACGAACGGCACGTCGTCGATCAACATGGGCCTCGAGGAGCTGCAACAGCTCACCCGCGAGATCCAGGACAGCGTCATGGCGATCCGCGCCCAGCCGGTGAAGCCCGTCTTCCAGCGCATGTCGCGCATCGTCCGCGAAATCGCCGACATGACCGGCAAGTCCGTTCGTCTTGTCACCGAAGGCGAGAATACGGAAGTGGACAAGACGGTCATCGACAAGCTGGCCGAACCGCTGACGCATATGATCCGCAACGCCGTCGACCACGGCCTAGAAACGCCGGAAAAACGACTTGCCGCCGGCAAGAGCGCCGAAGGCACCGTGCGCCTGACGGCCAAGCACCGTTCGGGCCGCATCGTCATCGAGCTTGCCGACGACGGCGCCGGCATCAACCGCGAGAAGGTGCGCCAGAAGGCGATCGACAACGATCTCATCGCCGCCGACGCCAACCTCTCGGACGAGGAAATCGATAACCTGATTTTCCACGCGGGCTTCTCGACTGCCGACAAGATCTCCGACATTTCCGGCCGCGGCGTCGGCATGGATGTCGTCAAGCGCTCGATCCAGGCGCTCGGCGGGCGCATCAACATCTCATCGAAGCCCGGGCAGGGTTCGGTCTTCACGATGAGCCTGCCGCTGACGCTCGCCGTCCTTGACGGCATGGTGGTGACGGTCGCCAATCAGACGCTGGTCGTGCCGCTGACCGCGATCGTCGAAACGCTTCAGCCCGAGGCATCCGCGATCCACAGCTTCGGCGCCAGCCAGCGCCTGATCTCGATCCGCAACTCATTCTGCCCGCTGGTCGATGTCGGCCGTATCCTGAATTTCCGCGCGACGCAGGCCAATCCGGTCGAGGGCGTGGCGCTGCTCGTCGAGTCTGAGGGTGGCGGTCAGCGCGCCCTTATGGTGGATGCGATCCAGGGGCAGCGGCAGGTGGTAATCAAGAGCCTGGAGGCAAATTATACCCATGTTCCAGGGATCGCAGCGGCGACCATCCTCGGCGACGGCCGCGTGGCGCTCATCCTCGACGTCGACGCCATCGTAGCCGCATCGCGCGGACAGTCTCTGAAACCTGAAATGTCGCTTGCTGCAGCCGGATAACAGTCATGACCTATGCTGCAAAAAATCTGACGACTGGCGGCCGGGAGCTCATCGCTTTCCGCGTCGGAGATCAGGAATTCTGCGTGAACATTATGGCCGTCCGCGAAATTCGCGGCTGGACCCCGGCGACCCCGATGCCGCATGCGCCATCCTATGTGCTCGGCGTGATCAATCTGCGCGGCGCAGTGCTGCCGATCGTCGATCTGTCAGCGCGTCTCGGCATGAAGGCCGCGGAGCCGACCGTTCGGCATGTGATCATCGTCGCCCAGGTGAAGAGCCAGATGGTCGGACTCCTGGTCGATGCCGTATCCGACATCCTGACCGTCAGGGACGATGAGATCCAGCCGACGCCGGACATTTCGTCGGAATTCGAGAAGAGCTTTGCCCGAGGCGTATTGGCCATCGAAGGCCGGATGATCTGCCTGATCGAACTCGAAGCGGTCTTCCCCCGGGAAGAAAGGGAGGCGGCATGAGAGCCCAGGCCATTCTCGAACCGAGGCTGTCGCCGGACGAATGTCTTGCAAGCGGTGAGTATCCGCTGACACGCCGCGATCTCAGTGAAATCGCTGCGATGATTTATGCGGACGCCGGCATTTACCTCAACGAATCCAAGGCATCGCTCGTCTATTCGCGGCTTTCGAAGCACATCCGCAATCTCGGGCTCAGGGGTTTTCGCGACTATTGCCAGCTCGTCGCCTCGCCGGCCGGCGCGGCGGCGCGGCGCGACATGCTCTCGCACCTGACGACGAACTTCACCCGCTTCTTCCGCGAAAACCACCACTTCGAACACCTGAAGACGGAGGTCTTGCCCGACCTCATCGCCCGCGCGAGGAATGGTGGGCGCGTTCGCATCTGGTCGGCTGCATGCTCGGATGGTCAGGAGCCCTATTCGATCGCGCTCACGGTTCTGTCGCTGCTGCCGAACGCGGCGGACTATGACTTCCGCATTCTCGCGACGGACATCGACCCGAAGATCCTGGCACTTGCGCGGGCCGGTGCCTATGACGCCACGGCGCTGGAAACGATCGACACCGCGATGCGCAAGCAGTGGTTCAGCGAGGTCAATGTCGGTGGCCGCTTCAAGTGGCAGATCGACGATCGCGTCAAGCGGCTGATCACCTTCAACGAACTGAACCTCATGGCACAATGGCCCGTGAAGGGGCCCTTCGACGTGATCTTCTGCCGCAACGTGGTGATCTATTTCGACGAGCCGACGCAGATGAAGATCTGGTCGCGCTTTGCCGGCGTGCTGAACACCAACGGGCATCTTTATATCGGCCATTCGGAGCGCGTGTCGGGAGACGCCAAGTCGCTGTTCGACAATATCGGCATCACGACCTATCGCCATACCGGCAAGTTTCATGGAGTTCGGGCATGAGTGTTCCCGCACGCGTTCTCGTTGTCGATGACTCGGCCACCATGCGCGGTCTGATCACCGCAGTGCTCAATGCGGATCCGGAGGTCACGGTCGTCGGTCAGGCGGCCGATGCGATCGAGGCGCGCCAGGCGATCAAGCAACTCGATCCCGACGTCGTCACCCTCGACATCGAGATGCCGAACATGAACGGGCTCGAGTTCCTCGACAAGATCATGCGGCTGCGCCCGATGCCGGTCATCATGGTCTCGACCTTGACCCACAAGGGCGCGGAAGCGTCGATCGCTGCGCTCGAGATCGGCGCCTTCGACTGTGTCGGCAAACCGCATCCGGGCGACCCCCATCCCTTCGGCGATCTGGTCGACAAGGTGAAGGCGGCTGCCCGGTCACAGCGAAAACTCATCATCACCGGCAACAAGGCCGCAGCACCCGCCGCGGCAAATGCCAATGCCGCTTCCGAATACAGGGCGGGCCGCAAGATCATCGCCATCGGAGCGTCGACCGGCGGGGTCGAAGCGCTGATCACGGTGTTGCAGAAGTTTCCGCCCAATTGCCCGCCGACGGTGATCACCCAGCATATGCCGCACACTTTCACCAGGAGCTTTGCGGAGCGGCTCAATCGCCTTTGCGCGCCGACGGTGCAGGAGGCGACCGATGGCGCCCGCCTCGAGATCGGCAAGATCTACCTGGCACCGGGCGGCGAACGCCACCTTCAGGTGGCCAATGCCGCCGCGCCTTGCTGCCGGCTGGTCGAACGCGCCCCTGTCAACGGCCATCGCCCCTCGGTCGATATGTTGTTCGATTCGGTTGCCGAGCTCGCAGGCCGCAATGCGATCGGTGTCATCCTGACCGGAATGGGCCGCGACGGCGCGTCCGGTCTCCTCAAGATGCGCCATGCCGGAGCACGCACCTTCGGACAAAACGAAAAGACTTGTGTCGTCTACGGCATGCCTAGAGTTGCCTATGAATTGGGTGCTGTCGAAACGCAGCTCCCCCTCGGATCGATCGGGGAGGAGATCCTGAAGACCGCAGCAGCCCGAAAAGAAGGAAGCGAATAATGTCCATCGCCGAAAAAATAAAAGTTCTGATCGTCGACGATCAGGTCACCAGTCGCCTGCTCCTCGGCGACGCCCTGCAGCAGCTCGGTTTCAAGCAGATCACTGCAGCCGGCGACGGGGAGCAGGGCATGAAGATCATGGCCCAGAACCCGCACCATCTGGTTATCTCGGATTTCAACATGCCGAAGATGGACGGACTGGGGCTGTTGCAGGCCGTCCGGTCGAACCCGGCGACGAAAAAGGCGGCCTTCATTATCCTGACCGCCCAGGGCGATCGCGCGCTGGTGCAGAAGGCAGCAGCCCTCGGTGCCAACAACGTGCTTGCCAAGCCTTTCACGATTGAAAAGATGAAGGCTGCAATCGAGGCAGTGTTCGGGGCACTGAAATGACGACCGCGGCTGCTGCCGGCAGGCGCGTTCACGTCATCCAGGGCGAGTTCAAGGTCGTCAACGATCCGAATATCGTTCTTTCGACCATCCTCGGTTCCTGCGTGGCCGCTTGCCTGCGCGATCCGGTGATCGGTGTCGGCGGCATGAATCATTTCCTCTTGCCCGGCTCCGCGACAAACTCCGGCAGCGATGCCACGCGCTATGGCGTGCACCTGATGGAACTCCTGATCAACGGCCTGTTGAAGCAGGGAGCCCGTCGCGACCGCTTGGAAGCGAAGATCTTCGGCGGCGCCAAGACGATTGCAAGGTTCTCCAATGTCGGTGAGCAGAATGCCGCGTTTGCGCGCCAGTTCCTGCTGGACGAAGGGATCCGCATCGTCGGAGAGAGCACGGGAGGGGAACACGGTCGCAAGCTGGAATATTGGCCATCGTCCGGGCGTGCCCGCCAATATGCTTTGACGGGCGTCGAAGCGCAGCAGGCGATCCAGTTGGATCAGCGGCCCATGCCCGTGCCGAAGCCGGTGGAAAGCTCGATCGAATTCTTTTGATCGTGCTTGCCCTCGGGCCGGCAGAGAGAAACGCACTTCCGAATTCGCAGACGACGTGAGAACTGACTATGCAGATTGACCATCAGAGCCATACGCCTCACGCCGAAGAATCGTTGCCCGGTGTGCTGACGCGCATCGTCACCGAGCTCCATGACGTCGCCTATCTCATCGAGCGCATCGAGCCGCAGCTTTACGGCAATTGCGGCGTGGGCGCGGCGGACGAGTCCGAGCAAATGATGGTGCTTCAGGGGCTTGATCTCGCCGTACAGAAGACGCGGGGGCTGGCCGAGTTTATCGATACGATCACGGCATCCATCCCCGACACCTGGCTGGTCGACGTTACGACTGCGGTCAACCTGATCAAGCTTGCCGATATGAAGAAGGCATTGAGCAATGGCATGCTGCGCTATGGCCACTCGCAGCCGTTGACGAAAGCCTCCGGCGACTTCGAGGCATTCTGACCCGTAGCCGGCAGTTTCCGCTACATGCCTGAGAAACAACCACGAGGTTGTTTTAGCCGACGCAACGTGGCCTGACCAAGTTCGCGCAAGTTTCGCTGCCTAGCTTCGCATCCGGGGCTGGTAGATTCGCGCGTATTGGACATCGGCTGAGCGCAAGCCGATACCCAGCGAACCCGAATGTTGGATCTGCGCATGGCGTGGGCCGGATGACCGGCTGACCGTCTTGCGATACTGGGTGCGGAAACAGAATGAATCTGTTCGATCAATTCTCGACGTTCACGAAAAACCTCGGCAGTCTGGGGCAAAGCAAACTGATCGCGCTCGCCGTGGCCGGTATCGTTGCGGTCGGCTTCGTCCTTGCCGCCGGCATTTACGTCAACAGGCCTTCTTATGAGACGCTCTATGTAGGCCTTGAGCGCAGCGATGTGACCCAGATCAGCATTGCGCTCGCCGAGGCGAATATCGATTTCGATGTCGGGTCCGATGGCGGTAGCATCCAGGTTCCGGTCGGCATGACCGGTAAGGCCCGCCTGTTGCTTGCCGAACGCGGGCTTCCCAGCAGCGCCAATGCCGGCTACGAACTCTTCGACAATGTCGGCTCGCTTGGCCTCACGTCTTTCATGCAGGAAGTCACGCGCGTTCGTGCGCTTGAAGGCGAAATTGCCCGCACCATCCAGCAGATTTCTGGCATTGCCGCCGCACGCGTGCATATTGTGATGCCGGAGCGCGGAAGCTTCCGCAAGGCCGACCAGACGCCGACGGCATCGGTCATGATCCGCGCGAGCGCCACCGTTGGCCGCAGTGCGGCAGCCTCGATCCGCCATCTCGTCGCATCCTCCGTGCCGGGACTTGATGTTGACGACGTTACCATTCTGGACTCCACCGGACAGCTTCTCGCCTCCGGGGATGACCCGGCCAACAGCGCGCTGAACCAGTCGCTCGGCGTCGTCCAGAATGTCCAGACCGATCTTGAAAAGAAGATCGACAATGCGCTTGCGCCGTTCCTCGGCATGGACAATTTCCGCACGAGCGTGACGGCGGCGCTCAACACCGATGCGCAGCAGATCCAGGAAACCGTCTTCGACCCCGAGTCGCGTGTCGAGCGCTCGACCCGCGTGACCAAGGAAGAGCAGAAGTCCAGCCAGCAACAGCCGGACAATGCCGCAACCGTGCAGCAGAATGTGCCCCAGGCCGCACCGCGCGGCGGCGCCGGTCCGCAGTCCAGCGACGAGGCGGCAAAGAAGGAAGAACAGACCAACTACGAGATCAACAGCAAGACGATCGCCACCGTCAAGAACAGCTATTCGATCGAGCGGCTGTCGATCGCCGTCGTCGTCAACCGCGGTCGTCTCGCGGCAATGGTGGGAGAACCGGCTGATCAGGCGAAGATCGACGCCTATCTGCAGGAGATGCAGAAGATCGTCTCGTCCGCCGCGGGCGTCGACGCCAACCGCGGTGACGTCGTCACGCTGAACGCGATGGATTTCGTCGAGACGCAGCTGTTGGACCAGCCGGTGTCCGGCCCGGGCGTCATGGAAATGCTGACGCGCAATCTCGGCGGCATCATCAACTCGCTTGCCTTCGTCGCGGTCGCCTTCCTGGTTGTCTGGATGGGGATGCGGCCGCTCGCCCGCCAGATGGGTTTCGGCGGCAAGGCGGGCCAGCTGGAAGGCGAGGCGGCCGGTCTCGAACTGCCCGACTTCTCGCCGGTCGGCGCCGGTGCCGGGGGTGCGCTTATGGAAGGCTTCGGCGCGGACTTCGGTTTCGACAGCACCGACGACCTGCTCAACCTCGGCGAGGAGGGCAACTTCAACCGGCGCGTCAAGGAAGGACCGGAACGGCGACTCGCCCGCATGGTGGAGATCAGCGAGGAGCGCGCCGCGAAGATCCTGCGCAAATGGGCCCTCGACCGCGCCGCCTGACGAACATTCGGCAAGGCAGCAGACACTTTGCAGAAAGGTCCCGCCCGAGTGGCGGGATTTTTTAGTGCGGCCGGATCAGTTCGGCTTGCGCGACGCCCCAGAAATCCTGAACGCGAATCGAGGCTATCGTTGAAATATTGGTTGAGTCCGGCGTGTATTGGCGACCGGGTCGGGACTCGACATCAAGAATCCGCCGCCGCCCTCGGAGTCTCGGCCGCAATGTCCGGTATGAAAATTAACAATAAAGCAACCTTTGTAGATTCGGAGCCGCGATCCATGCCTCGCCTGGCGGTGCATCTACTGATCAGTTCTATGTCCGGTGCTAAGTTTCGGCAAATATAGTTTGAAATATTCCAAATAAAATCGAAAAGAGGCTGACTTTTATTCATGAAGCTCCTACGCGCAGACTGTGTCGGAATTGGTGCATTTTGGCAACAGGGGCTGCGGTAAAGTAAATTTCGCTTTTATTTCGTTGGCAGCGTATAGTTAAAAAAGCGGGCATGAGCGCGGCAAAAATCGCGCTCATGCGCAAGTTCAGACGCGCTCTCGTTATGTGTCGAGGAAACGAAATTGCGTAGAAAAATGTTGGATATCAATGCGGTATATTTAATGAGGCTTTTCGGTTCGCCTCTTGCCTGATCGGTCGCGGACCAGGTAATCGCAAATGATTTCATCGATCATCGCTGAAGTAAACGGCCAGAGGACGCCAGTGGTTTTTCCGCAGACGCGATGTACAGTTTAGGAACTGATTCGCGTCCTGATTTGCGGATGGCGGTGAATATCGGTTCCGGCCGGGCTGTCGGCGGCGATAACAAGCGCATGTTCAGGGCGTCGAATTCGGCACGGGGGCTGAGGCTATGGACATTTCGCAGGCAGGGGTCGTTTGGCCTTTGCAGACGGCTGCGCCGCATAAAAGCGGGCGCGAGATTTCAAGGGAACAATTGATCCGGCGACTCGCTGAAACCGCCGAGCGCGGGGGTTTTGCAAACGCACTTGCGGCACTGACCGATTACGTTGGTGCCACCCACTATCTGCTTGCACGCCACGAGCTTTCCCAGGACGGCGGGCTTGATAGCGTCGTCTGCTCCGATTGGCCGTTCGATGTCGTGCGGCGGTTGGCGGGAATCGTTGTCGACCTCAACGCCAAGACGACCGAACTGGAGAAGTGCCTCGCGGTCCTGCAGCCGTGCTTTCACACGATGCCGGATGACATAGACCTGCCTCGCGGGGTGAGCCGGGAATATTGCGCCGTTGTTTTCAACGTCGGACGAACGCGGTTCTCGCTGATGCTCCTGTTCCCGGCGGACGTGATCCTGTCGCAGGCGGGGCTGCGTGATATCGCGTTGCTTGCCGCCTATGTCGCAAGCCTCAAGACCAGCGTAGATGCACGGCACGAGCGCGAATGCGACTTGACCGAACGCGAAATCGAATGCCTGTTCTGGATCGCCGAAGGCAAGACGAGCGAGGAGATCGCCGTCATTCTCGGCATATCCCGCAATACCATCAATAATTACATCACCAGCGTGATGCGAAAGACTGCGACGCGAACGAGGTCGGAAGCGATCGCCCACGCCGTTCGCAACAATCTGGTTTAAGGGAGGCACCGATGGTTCATTTCGTCACAGGCGGTCGTCCCGACGACGATGGCCGACTGGGCAGGAATGGGCGGGCTGCGCGCGCGGCAACCCTGGTGACACGGCTGCAGGCGATGCAGCGGCGGATCAATGCGAAGAATTTCGCTGTTCTGCGCGTCAACGGCAGAGGCACGCCTGCGGCGCGCAAGCTAACCTGCGTCCTTCACAACTGGGGTGCCGCGTGCGAGGCGAACGCCCGCGATCTCATAGGCGTCTATGGCGAGGAGTTGCTTGCACATCTCGATCGCTCCCTGCTGCCGGTCCTGTGGGATGGCCTGGGCGAGCATCAGGCCGCCGAAGTCGCCGATTTCCGTCCGTTCGCGCAGCGGCTGGCGGGACGAAAACTCGCCTATTCCGGGATCGCCTTCCCGGTCCGACTCGGCGCTCAGGGCAACGGCTATGTCGTCTTCACCGGCAGCTATATCGATGCGTCCAGCGAGCAGGTCGTCGATCTGCATGCGCAGAGCTGCCACATCATGACGGATATGCTCGCCGCAGACGAAAGGCGACTGTTTCAGGCGGAGGCGCTCAGCGATCGCGAGATCGCTTGCCTGCAGATGGCCGGCGACGGGCACATCAGCGAGGAAATCGCCGAGAAGATGGGTCTCTCCGTGCACACGGTCAATGCCTATCTCGGGGCGGCAACGACGAAGCTAGACTCCGTCAATCGCATCCAGGCGATCGCTAAGGCGATACGCCTCGGCTATATCAGTTGACGACTTTTGTCGCGGTGGCCCCTCGGTCCTAGCTCGCGAGTGGAAGGGCGTAGGATTTGACGAATTTCGCCTCTTCCAGGCTTTTCGCGAGGAAGGCGGTGTTTTCGTCCGGATCCGCGGACGGGTGCTGGAAGCTGATATGGCTGATCTCGACCCCGGCGGTGTCGTTGCCGAGAGTCAGCCGCGCATAGACCGTAATGCCACGCGGCTTCAGTTCTAGGTCGAGAACGATCTCGGGGTTGCTGTCCCAATCCAGATTATAGTTGCCGCCGAGACCGAAATTCACCGTGCCCGGCAGGAAGTAGAGCTCGGCGGCAGACTCCACGAGGTCGGCGAGGCTCGCATGTGACTCGAACCGTAAGAGCGCGATGAAGTCCGCAGCGTCGACCAGACGCAGTTCCGTCGCCACCGGACGGATTGCTTCCGCCACTATCTGCTCGCGTTTTTCGGAGAATTCGCACTTTTTCATCGAGATCACGTCACCCGTTTTTGTTGCGGCTGAGCTGCGTAAACCCGGTGAATGAGTTCGGCGACTGCCTTGTAAAACACCGGTGGAATCACACTATCCACCGAGACTTGTGCAAACATGGAGCGCGCGAGCGGCGGATCCTCGAAGACCGGAATGCCGTTTTTCTCGGCAAGTTCGCGGATCTTGAGCGCGACCAGGTCCTGGCCCATGGCGACCACGACCGGCGCATCGTTCTCTTCACGAACGTAGCGCAGGGCGACGGCATAGTGCGTCGGGTTGGCGATCACCAGCGTGGCGCGCGGCACCGAGGAAATCATGCGCTTGCGCGCCCGGTCGCGCTGGATCGAGCGCAACCGCGACTTGACGATCGGATCGCCTTGGGACTGCTTGAGTTCCTCCTTTACCTCCTGCTTCGTCATCATGAGTTCCGTGTACCAGTGATGCCGCGTCCAGAAGAGGTCGCCGATGGCAAGCACGGCCGTCGCCAGCAGGACGACGATCATGATCTGCTTGAGGTCGGACGTCATCGCCGTGAAAATCGTCACCGGATCGGAGAACATCAGATCGAGCGTGGCGAAATAGTCGTTCCACAAAACAAGGACGACGACGGTCGAAACGACGACGATCTTGAACAGGGACTTGCCGAATTCGACCAGCCCTTGCACGCCGTAGATGCGCTTGAAGCCGGCTGCTGGCGATATGCGGTTCATCTTCGGCTGAATGCGGTCGAGGACCGGACGGGGGAGATTCTGGAAGATCGACGATCCGACACCGAAGATGATGAGCAGCACGAAGATCGGGACGAGCAGCGCCCCGGATTTCATGACGATGTGCGAGATCAGCGCGACGACGTCGGTCGAGGTGTCCAGCCGCCAGGCTTCCGGCTGCTCGAAAATGTCCTTGAGAGCCTCGGCGACACTGGCCGCACCGTCCGACAGAAAGAAGACGACGAAGATGTAGATCGCGAGCGTCGAGGCGAACACCGTCACCTCGCGGGAAAATGGGACATTACCCTTGTCGGCGGCATCGGAGAGCTTCTTCTCCGATGGCGCCTCGGTCTTGCTGTCTTTGTCCTGATCTTCCGACATGAAACAGGAAGCTCCCGGCGATTGCCCGATCGAACGTCATCCGATCAGGCAAGCCTGCGGCAACGCTCTCCCGCTGTCGTGAACCTGGAATTTCTGACGCGCAAGGGTCTGGCGCAGCCGGCAGGGCCGGGTCAACAGGAATTATGGAGTCGCGGCGGGCCTCAGGCGGCCGCCGCTTCCTTGTCCTTGAGCTCCAGCTGTCCGCCGGCGGCAAGGCGGATCGCTTCCTGGGTGATCGACCGTCTGGCGATCGCGATGTCGCGGGGGTTGATGCCGGCGTCGCCGACCGCCAGATCCGATTCGATCATGCGGCGCTGGCGGGCGCCGATCGACGCGAGAACCGATTCGCGCAGGTCCGGCGCCGAGCCGCGAAGCGCCATCGTGATGATGTCGGTGGACACGTCGTTGAACAACTGCACGCGGCTTCGCTGCGGCATGAAGAGGATGTCGTCGAAGAGGAAGATCTTCGGCCGGACCTTTTTGGCCGAGTCGGTGTTGATCGTCTCGAGCGACGCGAGCAGCGTGTCCACCTGTCCCTTTTCGAGTTCGTTCATGACCTCGGCGATCTTGGCCGGTCCGGGCGAGTTGCGCTCGGCTTCCATCTCGTCGATCATTTCCATCACGCGCGCCTCGATGATGGCGGCCGCCTTCGGGCTGACATTCTTTATGTTGACGGCGCGGTTGAGGATATCAGGCCGTTGTGTTTCCGAAAGCTGCAACAGCACCTTGGCGCCGAAGCTTGAGGGCATCATCGACAGGACGTACGCGATCGTCTGCGGGTGTTCCTTGGCAAGCGCCTGGGCAACGAGGACCGGATCGCATTCCTGCAAACGATCCCAGATATTTGCTTCGTAGGACTGGAAGGTGGCGCGGCGGCCGAGCAGGCCGTCGACCTCGTCGGGGGTCAGCCCTTCTTCGAGGATGCTTTCGATCGCCCGGGCATTGTCCATCAGGCCCGCACCTTCGGTGAAGAGATCCTCGAACTCGTTGACGAGCGCTTCGAGTTCGTGGGGCGGGATGGCGCGCAGTGATTGCGCCGCGGCGATGATCGCCTGGAGCTCGCTCTGGGTGAAGAACTTCAAGAGCTTCCCGGCCACGGACTTGCCCATGGCAAGCAACACGGCGGCCGCCTTGTCTGTCTGGCTCAGCGGATGTGCCGGCGTTTGTGCCCCGAAACTTTCGAAATCCATCATGGATTTATCCCTCGCCCATTCATTGGGCCTATGTGTTCTTGCTGCCCTTGATCTCGATGAGCTTGACGCCGAAACGGGTTACGTCGCCCTCGAGTACGGTAATTTCGCCGCGGCCGATCACCCGGCCATTGACCATGATCTCGACCGGCTCCCCGATCTTGCGGTCGAGCGCGATCGTTGCGCCTTCGGCCAGGCCCATGAGCCCGGAAACCTGCATCCGGCTGGTGCCGAGCACGATCTGAACATCGATCGGAATGTCCATGATCAGATCGAGATTGGCCGTCATGCCGCTACCCGGCGCGGATTCGATTGCCGGCTCGGCAGCATCGAAGCTGCCGCCGCCGAAAGCGCTGCCGGCGTCGAAGGCGCCGTTCAATCCAGCGTCGGCGAAATCGCCACCGAAGCTGTCCGCCCCGAAGTCGCCACCGAATGCGCCACCGAATGCGCTTGAGCTGTCGGTCGTGCCACCAAAGTCGCCGCCGAATTCTGTTGCCATGTCCAGCGCGCCGGTGGAGGCGAAGTCGGCGCCAAATTCCGCCGCCTGGTCGCCATCCTTCTTGAGAACGCCGCGCAGGTCGTCGATCGCCTGGTCGAGCTCCGTGTCTTCGACGGCGAAGGCGGCCTGTTCTTGGATGGGTGCTGCTTTCTTGGGTGCCATGTGCGAATTATTCCAGTTGAAGCTTGCCTCAGGCATTCTACCGAGGCGGGCTGTTAGCTCATGATGTGGCGAAGAATGTCCTGTTCGGAGCCGTGCGTATCCTTGACCCGGACCGTGTATTTCGCGCCCGACCGCCCGAACTCGCAGACATAGAGCTCGCGTCCGTTGGCGTTTACGTCGACGCGAACGTCCTGGCCGTCATGAAACGGGATCACGGCCCCCGGCTGCAGGCGGCTGATCGTGTCGAGTGTCAGGCTTTCCAGCCGGATGCGTGCCTCGAGCGTTACGGCCGAACGGCGAACCTGTTCCTCGAGCTGCTCCGTCCATTCCGTCTTGCCCTTATCAGCGCCGCCGGCACCCTTGGGTGGGACGATCTGTGTCTTGATGAGAACGCTTTGGGGAACGATCACCGAAAAGGTCGAGAGCACCGGGCCAAGGCCGATCGTCATATCGATGGAGGCGGCGTAAACGTCCTCCATTGCCGGATCGGGTTTGGGGCGTGTTTGGCTGTTGTACGGACGGCCCACGACAGGCTCGAAGCCATCCGGCGCGTTCACCGCTCCGCGCAGCACATCGGCGATCTTGTCGAAGATCGGCACCGCGACGTCGATCTCGATCTGCGACATCGACCGGGGCTGCGGTTCTCCGATGCTCGTAGGCTCGGCGCCGAGCAGGGCTTCGACGAGGGTGATGAGGACCGGGCTGTCACATCCGATCTGGAAATCTTGGCACCAGTTGCGCAGCGAAGCGTCGGTTAGCAGCACGCCGTCTCCAAGGCCGGCAATGAGCTCGTTCCGGAGACCGGTCTTGAAACCGGCATAGCCGATTGCAATGTCGTGACCGGTCTCGGCCCTATAAATGCCCGGAAGCATTTCGCCGAAGACCTGGCCGAGTTCGAGCGCGGTCCGGCCGATGGTCTTGTCGTCGCCGAGCGCGCCGATCATGCGCGCAAGCAGCCTCTTGTCGAATGCGTAGACGTTCGATGCCGTGCTCGGATTCATGTTATGCCGCCTTGCTTTCGCTGCCGCCGCCCGGGTTCATCATCTCCTGCTCGACCGCGTCGATGGACGGCCGTTCGTAGGCGGAGATCGTCTTGCGGCCATATTCGAGCGCGACCTGCGGGACCGAGCCGTTCATGTAGGCTAGCAGCGTTTGCTTGACGATGACGTAGAGGCGGTTCTGCTTCTCGCGCACGGCCTTGATGTTGGCGACGAGCGGACCGACGATCGAATAGGAGAGGAAGACGCCGAGCAGGGTTCCGACGAGCGCGGCGGCGATCTTGGCCCCAAGCACTTCCGGGGCCTCGTTGATGGCGCCCATCGCCTTGATGACGCCGAGAACCGCCGCGACGATACCGATCGCCGGCAGTGCATCGCCCATGATCGTCAGCGAGTGATAGCACTTCATCTTGTCATGGGTGATCGTCTGGATTTCCTCGTCCATCAGCGCTTCGATCTCATGCGAGCGGGCATTGCCGATGATGATCAGTCGCACATAGTCACAGATGAAGGCGGTCAGTTCCTTATTCTGCAGGACGGTCGGCGCGGACTGGAAGATCGACGATTCCTCCGGGTTGTCGATGTGACTCTCGATCTCGTTGCGGGACTTGGTCCTGAGATCGCGCATCAGGCTGTAGAGGACGCCGAGCGTGTCGAGGTAGTGGCGCTCCTTGGGCACCTTGTGCCGGAAGGCTTCGCCGAGCGCCTTGCCCGTGTCTTTCACGACCTTCATCGAGTTGGCCATGATGAAGCCGCCGATTCCGGCTCCGCCGATGATCATCAGCTCGAAAGGCTGGTTCAGCACTTCCAGGTGTCCGCCCATCGCGAGGTATCCGCCGAGGATACAGCCGAAGGTCACAAGAAGCCCGATGATGATGTTCATTGTCGATACCTGTCGCGATCGTGATTTTCCGTTGACGGAATAGGGCTTCATCCTTGCGTGAGGCTGTTCGTAGAGCCCTCTTGAAACCCGCGCGCGGAACAGGTTCGCGCAAGCCAGTCAGGTCAGGATTTGCGAGGTCGGGCGAAGTCGCGCCCGGCTTCATTCCGGACAGGGCGAAGCGATCGTGACCACGACCCATACGAGCTACAAGCTGATCACCGCCGATCTGACGAAATCGCTTGAGCGCGTCTCGGAACAGCCGGACGTTGCTCGCGAGACGGAATATTATCTGGCGACGATCGGCAGCATCAAAACCATCGACGATTTCTTCGCCGACAGCCGGCTCTACAACTACGCGATGAAGGCGCATGGCCTCGAAGACATGGCCTATGCGAAGGCCTTCATGCGCAAGGTGCTTTCCGAGGGCATCGACAGCGATGACGCCTTTGCCAACAAGCTGACGGATGGCCGTTACAAGGCGCTGGTCGAATCCCTGAATTTTGCCCGCAACGGCGAGGCGGCGACCTCATTCGATCGCGCGCAAAAGGGCGTTGCCGACAAATACGCCCGCCAGACACTCGAACAGAATGCCGGCGAGGAAAATGCCGGCGTGCGGCTGGCGCTCTATTTCTCGCGCATGGCGCCGACGATCACCAGCGGCTACGCCATCATCGCCGACGAGGCCTTGGCACAGGTCGTGCGAACTGCCCTGCAGCTGCCCGACGAGTTCGCGGCGGCCGATGTCGATCGCCAGGCCGAGGCCTATGAGGCGGCGATCGATCTCAGGGACTTCCAGGATCCCGAGAAGCTGGCGGCGTTTCTCGACCGCTTCACCGCGCTTTGGGAAGTCAATAATTCCACGGACAGCTACGATCCGCTTGCGGTCTTCGGTTCATCGAGCGGCTACGGCATTTCCTCCGATCTGCTCCTGTCCATCAACAGCCTGAAACTCGGGGGACGCTGACGTGCAGACCGGTCTCTATGTGGCGATCTCGTCGCAGATGGCGCTCGAAAAGCGCCTGAACACAATCGCCGACAACATCGCAAACTCCGGCACCGTCGGCTTTCGCGGTGCTGAAGTAAAGTTCAACCAGATGCTCGGCGACACCAAGCCGACCAAGGTTTCCTACGTGTCGGAAGGCGAGGAATATCTCAACACCAATACCGGGTCGCTTGCCCGCACCGGCGCCTCGCTCGACTTTGCGATCAAGGGCGACGCCTGGTTTTCGATCGACACGCCCGGAGGGCCGGCCCTGACTCGCGACGGTCGGTTCACGCTGACGGAGACCGGCGAGCTCGTCACCATCAAGGGGTATCCGGTGCTCGACGCCGGCGGCGCGCCGATCCAGCTGAACGGCGGAGCAGGCGAGATCACCGTCGGTGCCGACGGCGCCATCCACCAGAACGGCAATCAGGTCGCTCTGCTTGGTCTCTTCGAGGCGGACTTCAGCAACGGCTTCATGCGCTACGACAACAGCGCCGTCATGCCGGCAATTCAGCCGGAGCCGGTCGTCGACCGTTTCGACGTCGGCGTGATGCAGGGCTTCCTCGAAGAGTCGAACGTCAACGCCATCCAGGAAATGTCGCAGCTCATCATGGTCACCCGCGCCTTCGACAACATCACCGCCTTGATGCGCGACAGCGAGGGATCGCTGGAAGAAGCAATCAAGACGCTGGGCGGCAGCTGATAAATGACGGAAACCATGGAACGCGAGGGCCCCGAGACCCTTGCCGCATCAATATCGCTGGCGGCGCTTGCCGGGTTGGTCGAGCGTTATTCGAAGCCGGAGTTTTCGATCGCGCCGGGCGGTCACGTGCAGACGATCGCGCCCGGTCACTACACCGTTACCGGTCTTTCGCGCCACGTTCGGCTCGGCGACTTCGTCGCGCACAAGAGTGCGACCGGCACCCATCTTGGCGAAGTCGTCCGTGTCGAGCCGGAGCAGGTTGTTGTCTGCCCGATCGAACCCGGCGATCCGATCGGCATTCATGATACGGTCATTCGCAAAGGCGCTTTCCGGATAGCACCCACCGACAACTGGTGCGGTCGAACGATCAACGCGCTGGCGGAGCCGATCGACGGCCTCGGCCCCCTGTTGCAAGGCGACGTTCGCCGCTCGATCTCCAACACCGCGCCGCCCTCCATGACGCGCAAGCGCGTCGAGCACGGTTTCAAGACCGGCGTGCGTGCCATCGACATTTTCTCGCCGCTCTGCCTCGGCCAACGCCTTGGTATCTTTGCAGGCTCCGGCGTCGGCAAATCGACGCTGCTTTCGATGCTGGCGCGTGCGGACGCCTTCGACAAGGTCGTCATCGCGCTTGTCGGCGAACGCGGCCGCGAAGTGCGTGAATTCATCGAGGACACGCTTGGCGACAATCTTTCCAAATCGGTCGCCGTCGTCGCTACCAGCGACGAAAGTCCCATGCTCAGGAAGATGGCGCCGCTGACGGCCGTCACGATTGCCGAGCATTATCGGGACAAGGGAGATAACGTGCTCCTTATCGTCGACAGCGTGACACGCTTCGCCCATGCAATCCGTGAGGTGGCGACGGCCGCGGGTGAGCCTCCGATCGCGCGCGGTTATCCGGCTTCCGTCTTCACCGAGCTTCCGCGCCTGCTCGAGCGCGCCGGCCCCGGCGTCGAAGGGACCGGGACGGTCACGGCGATCATCTCGATCCTGGTGGACGGCGACAACCACAACGATCCGATCGCCGACTCGACGCGCGGCATTCTGGACGGGCATATCGTCCTGGAGCGCAGCCTGGCGGAGGAGGGGCGCTATCCGCCGATCAATCCGCTCGCCTCGATCTCGCGCCTGGCGCGGAAGGCGTGGACTCCGGACCAGGAAAAGTTGGTGGCGCGCCTGAAGGCACTGATCCATCGCTTCGAGGAAACGCGCGATCTTCGCCTGATCGGCGGTTACCGGCCAGGCGGCGACGCCGACCTGGACATGGCGATCAAGCAGGTGCCGGTCATCTATGAGGTGCTCAAGCAGACACCCGGCGAGCGGGCCGCGTTCGACGCCTTCAGCGATCTTGCCAATGCGTTGAAGGCGGCCGCGATGGGAAATCAGCCGGGCGCCGCCGGCATGCGACCGAGGGGGTAGGGGTGACCGACTACGACGCAGACGAGATCGTTCGGCAGCGCCGTCGCGAGGCAAAGATGCCGCTGATCGACAAGTTTTTGGCTGCCATCGGACTGACCATGGCGGCCTTCGCGACCTTCTTTCCATGGTACGCCTTCGTCCATCAAGGCGAGTTCTCGATGCCGCGTCTGTGGCAGGGAACGGCGCGCGACTTGCCGGAACGCCCGAGCCGCGATGTGCTGTCCGTTTCGCCCCAGGCGATGAAGGATATGGACAGCGACACGGCGGCCGCCGTGGATCGTCTGACGACAGCAACCGTGCCTGGACTTGGCGATGTGCCCGGTCATGGCCGGCCGGATACGGCAGCAGGAATGGAACAGCCGTTCCCGGGGCCGTCGGGCTTCAGGCTGATGCATGTCATCAACGGCCGCGCCCTGATCGAGGACGCAAGCGGCATGTATATCGTCCGCGTAGGGTCGATCCTGCCCGACAACAGTCGCCTTGCGACCTTTCAGGAGCGCAATGGCCGTTGGGTGATGATCACCTCGAGGGGCGAGATCTACGAAGAGCAGTAGACCTGCGATCAGGAGGATGCAGCGGAAAGCGGTAGCGCGCCGGCGCTTAAGCTGTCGGCAGCTCCGTTACTGTCCGTGCTCGATAATGAGCCGTTCTTGCATCCTTCCTTGAATTCAAGCCGTTGTGGGAGCCGGATCGCCCGGCCGTCCGGAAATACGCGATCCCGACAAGTCCCACGCAAGATTACCTGCCTAGGTTCGCCACCATCAGGCAGGAGCTTTTGATGGAACCGATTCAGCTTTTCGAACTTGCGTCGCGCCAGGCCCAATGGCTGACGGTTCGTCAGAACGTGGTGGCGGGCAACATCGCCAACGCCAATACGCCGCACTACCGGGCGAAAGACGTCGAGCCCTTTGAAAGCGTGCTGCAGAACACCGGCATCCAGATGGCGGCGACGCATCGCGCGCACTTCACCGAAAGTCCGGATGCCGCCCAGGTCACCGACGTCAGCATGATCGACGACGTGCAGGTGCAGCAGTCCGGCAACACAGTCGCGATCGAACAGGAAATGATGAAGACCGGTGAAATCAAGCGCGACTACGAGCTCAATGCCGGGCTCGTGAAAGCCTTTCACCGGATGATGCTCATGACGGTACGGAAATAAGAATCATGGATCCTTTGACTTCGGCCCTCAAGGTTTCAGCCTCCGGCCTGCAGGCAGAATCGACCCGCCTGCGCATCGTTTCGGAAAACATCGCCAACGCCCGCTCGACCGGCGACACGCCCGGTGCCGAGCCCTATCGCCGCAAGACCATCAGCTTTGCGGCGGAGGTCGACCGGGCGAGCGGCGCATCGCTCGTCGAGATCCAGCGTCTTGGCACGGACGACTCGAATTTCAACATCGAGTTCGATCCCGGCAATCCGGCAGCGGACGAAAAGGGCATGGTCAAGATGCCGAACGTAAACGTCCTGATCGAAATGGCCGACATGCGCGAGGCTAACCGCGCCTATGAGGCCAACCTGCAGACCATCAAGCAGTCTCGCGATCTTATCTCCCAGACAATCGACCTGTTGAGGGCTTCGCAATAATGATCGATGCAATCCAGTCCGTCGGCGCGTTTTCGGCCATGAAGGAGACGGAAGGCACGAGCCTTGCCGCTTCCAGCTCGCTTATCGCGCCGAGCGCCGGCGCTTCCGTTCCGCAGTCGCAGAGCTTTGCCGAGGTCCTCGGCAACATGACGACCGATGCCATCCGTTCGATGAAGTCCGCCGAAGGGGCGTCGCTCCAGGCCGTCCGTGGCGAAGCCAACACCCGTGAAGTCATCGACGCAGTGATGAATGCGGAACAGTCGCTGCAGACCGCACTCGCCATTCGCGACAAGGTGGTGAGCGCCTATCTCGAAATCGCGCGCATGCAGATCTGAAGGAACGAGACATGAAGGCCCTTTCCATCGCCGCCACGGGCATGAACGCCCAACAGCTGAACCTGGAAGTCATCGCGAACAACATCGCGAACATCAACACGACGGGCTACAAGCGGGCGCGCGCCGAGTTTTCCGATCTGCTCTATCAGACCGAGCGCGCCCAAGGCGTGCCCAACCGCGCCAATCAGGCAATCGTCCCGGAAGGCGCGATCATCGGCCTCGGCGTGCAGACCTCGGCCGTGCGCAACCTTCATATCCAGGGCAGCCTCGTCAATACCGGAAACGGCTACGATCTGGCGCTCGTCGGCCGCGGCTGGTTCCAGATCGAGACGCCGGACGGAGAGACGGCCTATACCCGGTCGGGCGCCTTCAACACCAATGCCACGGGTCAGCTCGTCACGATTGACGGCTATACCGTCGTTCCCGGTGTCACCGTTCCGCAGGATGCGAGCGAAATCACCTTCACCTCGTCGGGGCAGGTCCTCGTGCGCATCGGCAACAACACGGAACTGCAGGAAATCGGCCAGCTGACGATCGCGAACTTCATCAACGAGGCAGGGCTCGAGCCGCAGGGCGAGAACCTCTTCAAGCAGACGCCGGCTTCTGGGGAGCCGATCATAGGAACGCCGGCTGATCCCGGCTTTGCCCAGATCAAGCAGAACTATCTCGAGGCCTCGAACGTCGATCCGGTCAAGGAAATCACCGACCTGATCTCGGCCCAGCGCGCCTATGAGATGAATTCGAAGATCATCCAGGCCGCAGACGAGATGGCGGCGACGGTCAGCAAGAACCTCAGGTAACGTGAAACAGGGGCAAACATGATGTTTCGCCGATCCGCCGCAAACAAATCGCTAAATGGTTCCCCGTTTCGGGTGCGCACCGCGGCATTCGTCGCGGCTGTCGCGGCCCTTCTGGCGCCGGCTGCTGTTTTCGCGGAACGGCCGACCGCCGTCATCCCCAAGCAGACGATCTATCCCGGCGAGACCCTCGACGAGACCCTCGTCGAGGTCGTCGACGTGACCAATCCCGACCTCGCGGACGGTTATGTCCGCTCCATCGAGGAGATCGAGGGCAAGGTCACGAAACGGACGCTGCTTCCCGGGCGGGTGATCCTCGCCTCGGCATTGCGCGACCATTACGCCGTCGAGCGCGGTTCGACGGTTCGACTCGTTTTCAACAATGGTGGCCTGACGATCACGGCGGCTGGTTCGCCGTTGCAGGATGCCGCGGTCGGCGAGCTGATCCGTGCGCGCAACATCGATACCGGCGTCATCATTTCCGGCACCGTCATGGCTGACGGCACTATCCATGTGGTGGCGAAATGAAGCGGCATATCTGTAAGTTTTTCCTGACGCTCGTCGCGGTCTTCGCCGCGACGCTGACGTTTGCCCACGGCGCCTCCCGCATAAAGGACGTGGCATCGCTGCAGGCCGGGCGGGACAACCAGCTGATCGGCTATGGTCTCGTCGTCGGCCTGCAGGGAACCGGCGACAGCCTGCGCTCCTCACCCTTCACCGATCAGTCGATCCGCGCCATGTTGGAGAATCTCGGAATCTCCACGCAGGGTGGACAATCGCGCACCCGCAACGTCGCGGCGGTGCTGGTTACGGCAACGCTGCCGCCCTTCGCGAGCCCAGGCAGCCGCGTCGACGTGACGGTCGGCTCCCTGGGCGATGCCACGTCGCTGCGCGGCGGCACGCTGGTCATGACCTCGCTTTCCGGCGCCGATGGCCAGATCTACGCGGTGGCGCAAGGTTCGGTCGTCGTGACCGGCTTCAATGCGCAAGGCGATGCCGCCACCCTCAATCAGGGCGTGACCACGGCCGGACGCGTGCCGAATGGTGCCATTATCGAGCGCGAACTGCCGGCGCGATTCAAGGACGGCGTCAATCTCGTGCTGCAACTGCGCAACCCGGATTTCTCCACGGCTGTCGGCATGGCCGCGGCGATCAACAAATATGCCGCCGCACAGTTTGGCGGTCGCATCGCCGAAGCCAAGGATTCGCAATCGGTGCTGGTCGAAAAGCCCAAGATGGCCGATCTCGCGCGCCTGATGGCCGACGTCGAAAACCTGGTGATTGAAACCGACGTGCCTGCGCGCGTCGTCATCAACGAAAGGACCGGCACGATCGTCATCGGCCAGGACGTGCGCGTCGCCGAGGTCGCAGTCAGCTACGGCACCCTCACCGTGCAGGTGACCGAGACGCCGACGGTCGTGCAGCCGGCGCCGTTCTCGCGCGGGGAGACCGCGGTGGAACCGAACACCACGATCGAGGCGCAAGCGGATGGCGGTACGGTCGCGATCCTGAATGGTTCGAGCCTCCGTTCCCTGGTCGCCGGTCTCAACAGCATTGGCGTCAAGCCGGATGGCATCATCGCCATCCTGCAGAGCATCAAAACGGCGGGAGCCCTTCAGGCGGAGCTTGTTCTGCAATGACCGGACACTTGGACGAACTTCTCGGAAAATCGTCGCGCATGCTCGTGATTTCGGTCGCTGGCGCATTGATGCTGGCGCTGCCGGGGGCTTTCGCGCAGGACGTAACGGCGCCGCCGGCCGAAAGTGCGAGCGCCAACGAGATCCAGCAGTTCTGCACCAACATCGCCGATGCAGCGCGTGATCAGCGCTACCTTCTGCAACGCAAGGAACTGGAAACGCTTCAGGCGAATGTCGACGAGCGCATCTCGACGCTCGAGAAGCGGCGCGCGGAATATGAGGACTGGCTGAAGCGCCGCAACGATTTCCTCAAGCAGGCGGAACTCGGGCTCGTTGATATCTATAAGACGATGAAACCGGACGCCGCCGCCGGCAAGCTCGAGATGGTGCGCCCGGAAATCGCTGCGGCGATCGTCATGAAGCTGCCACCGCGCCAATCCTCGCTGATCCTCAGCGAGATGAGCGACGACAAGGCAGCGCTGCTGACCAACATCATTTCGAGCGCGAGCGATCCCAACACCTCGAAGGAGCCATCATGAGAAAGCATTTTACGGCCGTCTTGGCCGCGGGCCTCCTTGCGGGATGTCAGAACCAGGCGTTCAGGGAGATCGGACAGGCCCCGTCCATGAGCCCGATCGGCAGCGGCTTGCAATACACGCAGACGCCGCAGCTCGCTGCGTATCCAAAGCAGCCGCACCAGATTACGAATGGATATTCGCTCTGGAACGATCAGCAGGCCGCCCTCTTCAAGGACGCGCGTGCGATCAATGTTGGCGATATCCTGACAGTTGACATCAGGATCGACGACAAGGCGACCTTCGACAACAAGACGGATCGCAGCCGCAAGAATTCGAGCGGTTTCAACATCGGGGCCAGCGGGGCGTCGCAGACCAGCGACTTCGAATGGTCGGGCGACCTCAAATACGGCTCCAACACCAAGACCGAGGGCGATGGCACGACCGAGCGGTCCGAAAAGCTGCGCCTGCTCGTCGCCGCCGTCGTGACCGGGGTGCTCGAGAACGGCAACCTCTTGATCAGCGGTTCGCAGGAGGTTCGCGTCAACCATGAACTGCGCATCCTCAACGTCGCAGGCATCGTCCGGCCGCGGGATGTCGACGCCGACAACATCATCTCCTACGACCGCATCGCCGAGGCCCGCATCTCCTATGGCGGCCGCGGTCGCCTGACCGAGGTGCAGCAGCCGCCTTGGGGGCAGCAAGTCGTAGACCTGCTCTCGCCGATCTGATCGGGGCAGATTGCAAATCAAAGCGCCGCGACATCACCTGTCTTCTCGACAAGGTGTCGTGGCCAACCGGCATGGAATGGCACGATGGAAGAGATCGATAGCGCTCAGTCCTCCAAATCCAAGGTGATGACGATTGCGGCCCTCGCCATCCTGACCGTCGTCGCCGGCGGCGGCGGGTGGCTCGTCGGCCAGTTTCTGGCGCCGCCGCCCGCAACGGAGAAGGCCGAGGCCGTTGCCGAAGTCGCGCCGAACGCCACCGGTGCCGAGGGGGTTCCGAAAATCGCCACCGAGGCCAATGGCGTCGTGCAGCTGGAACCGATCACGACGAACCTCGCTTACCCTTCCGAAAACTGGGTCCGCCTGGAAGTCGCGCTGCAGTTCAACGGCATCCCGGACGTTGCCTTGGCCGAGCAGATACACCAGGATATTGCAGCCTATCTCAAGACTGTGTCGCTGCAGCAGATCCAGGGGCCCCGTGGCTTTCAATATCTCCGGGATGACATTCAGGAGCGGGTTGACCTGCGCTCCGACGGACGCGTAACGAATGTGATGTTCCGAACCTTCGTCATCCAATGATTCGGTAGCGTCGGGACCTATTCATTCATCCATTCTGTTCAGGCCCCCTCGATGCTCCGGATTGCTGCCTTCATAGTCGCCATGACGGCGACGTCGGGAATTGCCGGGGCGCAAGGCTTTCCCGCCGACATTTTGAACACGCCGGTCGATGGCTCCGTCGCATCGTGGATCATCCGCACCTTCGGTCTCATCACCGTTCTGTCGGTAGCGCCCGGCATTTTGATCATGGTGACGAGCTTCCCGCGCTTCGTCATCGCCTTCGCGATTCTGCGGTCGGGCATGGGACTGGCAACCACGCCGTCCAACATGATCATGGTGTCGCTCGCCCTGTTCATGACCTTCTATGTGATGGCGCCGACCTTCGATCGCGCCTGGCGCGAAGGTATCGACCCGCTCCTCAAGAATGAAATCTCGGAAACCGAGGCCATGCCGCGCGTGGCGGAGCCATTCCGTGAATTCATGCTCGCCAATACGCGCGACAAGGACCTGCAGCTCTTCATCGATATCGCCAAGGAAAAGGGCCAGACGGTCGTGGTCGACGACAAGGTCGACCTCAGGGCGGTCGTGCCGGCCTTCATGATCTCGGAGATCCGCCGCGGCTTCGAAATCGGCTTCCTGATCATGCTGCCGTTCCTGGTGATCGACCTGATCGTCGCGACCATCACCATGGCGATGGGCATGATGATGCTGCCGCCAACGGCGATCTCGCTGCCGTTCAAGATCCTATTCTTCGTGCTGATCGACGGCTGGAATCTGCTCGTCGGCAGCCTGGTGCGGTCCTTCACCTGACCTGCGCTCGGCGGCAATCGAGCAAGACCGGCCCGCCGCGGCGTGCCGGACGCGCGCAAGTTCTTACGAACTGCAGGCCGCTGACTGCTATGGCCGTTGTTGAATAGAAAGAGACAGTGGAACCACTGCCTCTTTCTAATGGCCGTTTTCTGTAGTGTCGATCTATTGCTCGAAGGAACCATCGCGCGGCGGGAGCGCCGGCACGTCGATGTGATCCGGCGGCAGCTTCTGCTTGGCGCGATCCACCATCATCTCGTAGCCGCGCTCGAGGTGGCGGCAGAAGCGCTCCGCATCGAAGAGTGGCATCCGGAAGCGGTTTTCCTCAAGCACCTTCCTGTATTCGGCGATTTTCTCGCGGTTCTCATAGAGTGCGACCGCTTCGTCCACATAGGCTTCGGGACCGGCGGTCACGAGCTCCGGCACCCCGATCGCGTTGAGCAGGCTTTCGCTGACGCGCGAGGCGAAGTTGGTACCCTTGAAGGTGAGCACCGGCAGCCCCGCCCAGAGCTGTTCCGAAGTGGTCGTGTGGCCGTTGTAGGGATAGGTGTCGAGGCCGAGATCTGCGGCGGGAAGGCGGTTGATGTGTTCCGTATAGGCCGTCTTGCTGCACAGGATGATGCGTTTCGAGGCAATACCGCCGCTCTGGAGCTTGCGCAGAATGTTGGCCTGCGCGTCCCTCTTGCACATGAGCCACAAGACGCTGTCCGGTGTTCGGCGAAGGATCTCAATCCAGAGATTGATGGTCTGCAAAGAAATCTTTCTGCTGGCGTTGAATGACGCGAAGACGAACGTGTCTTCCGGAAGGCCGAGGTCCTTTCGCGCGATGCCGTAAGGGCGAGGACGGTAATAGGGGTCGTTCGGCTGGTAGGTTTCCGGCAGCCGGCAGAACTTCTCATAGTAGTGCTTCTGGCTTCCCTCAGGGAGTACATGCGGGTCGCCGATGACATAATCGACATCGATATTTGTCGTGGTTCCCGGAAAGCCGAGCCAGGAGACCTGAACCGGTGCGGCCTGATGGTTAAGGATCTTCAGGCGGTTGTCGAGCGTGTGGCCCTTCAGGTCGATCAGGATATCGATGCCTTCTGTGCGAATGACACTGGCTGCCGCCTCATCGGACAAGTCGTTGATGCGGATAATTCGTCCCCAATTGCCGCGATTACCCCGGTCGCGGGCCAGATTACTCTCCTTCGTATGGCAGAAGAGCGTGACCTCGAATTTTTCCGGGTCGTGCTGCTCCAGCACCGCTTGCAGGAGTTTCATCGTTGCATGCTGATCCCAGAAGTCCGCTGAAAGATAGCCGATGCGGATCTTCTTTGCCCATTGATGCGGCATGTTGCGCCGCGCCTCGGTAATTGCGGGAGCAAAGGGTTGGCTCCTTGCGCCGGCCCAACGGTTAAGCTTTTCATCGCCGCACCACGTAACGTGGTAATAGGGGGATTCGGCGGCCAAGATCTCGTACTTTCCCGCATCCAGCGCTTTTTGGACGTCCGGATAGTACTTTTCGATCTCGGCGTAGTCGTTGGCCTCTCGGGCGAAGACGAGATAGGCCGCCCGGAGCACCGTGCTCTTCGGATTTTTCCGAAAGAGATTCACGACTGCATCGCGATCCTGCGCATCATCGATATCGGCCGTCAGAAGCTTGAAGGCGAGGGACTGGTGATGGATGTTTGCGCTGGTGGAAAGCGGCGCCTTGAAGAGGCCGAGAATTTCCTTCTGGTCACGCTTCAGGAAAATGGATGCGATGATGAAGGCGATGTCCGGATCGGTCTTCGCCGTTTCGAGTAGGGGGAGGCCGATGCTCAGCGCCTCGTCCTCGTTGCCGCACGCAAAATGCAGCTTCATCGCTTCGGTCAAATAGTGCTCCGAACGTGAACCCTTTTCCTCTCCCGCCAGTTGATAGGCGCGTGCCGCGTCCGTCTTGAAGCCGAGTTTCAGCAGAACCTTTGCCAAGAGGACGTATGTCTTCGCCTCCGGGCTGATGTTCATCAGGTGGTTAAGCTGATTGAGGGCCTCCGTGTATTGGCCTTTTTGATATTGCCGGGAGGCGGTCGTGAAGAGGGCATGCGCGTTCAAGTGCTGCTCCGTCGCATAGGTCGGATCGCGGGCCGGCATTCTGCCGCTCCGGTCCTGATTCGATCGACATGTTTCACGCAGCATTGTCGTCCTTGGACCTTGCCTCAGGCGTGACTCCAAGACTGTTTGGCCGACACCTCCGCCTGCAGCCGCCGAGACCTGTGCGTGGACAAAAATTACATGAGGTCAATCATTTAATCGGATGTTAAGCATGAATGGAGCCATCCGGAACCAGCGCCTGCATTTAATGAATTCGCAAGCATTGGCCCCGATATTCGTCTCCACATGACGGGTTTGGTTTCTTCCAAGGATGTTTGTTGGAACCGAGAGGCATGAAGCCGGTCCGTCATCACCGGTAGTGTACGCAGTCCGGTATGTCCCCCAACCGTATTCAGTAAAAAAGGGACAACTCAAATGACCAGCATCATGACGAACTCTTCGGCAATGGCCGCAATCGCGACCCTGCGCTCGATCAATTCCTCTATGGAAACGACCCAGGACCGGATTTCCTCCGGCTATCGCGTTGGTTCGGCCTCTGACAACGCCGCTTACTGGTCGATCGCGACCACGATGCGTTCGGACAACAAGGCGCTTTCGACCGTTCAGGACGCTCTCGGCCTCGGCGCCGCCAAGACCGACGTCGCCTATACGGCGATGAAGTCCTCGATCGACGTCGTCGACGAAATCAAGGCAAAGCTCGTTGCTGCCTCTGAGCCGGGCGTCGACAAGGGTAAGATCCAGAAGGAAATCAAGGAACTGCAGAACCAGCTCGTCAGCATCGCGAAGTCCGCTTCGTTCTCCGGCGAAAACTGGGTCTACAACGACAACAACAACGCTGCCGGTACCAAGTCGATCGTCGGTTCGTTCAACCGTGACGCCAACGGCAATGTCAGCCTGACGACGCTTCAGTTCGACACGACGAAGAGCTCGCTCATCGAGGTCGACTCGGCTGGCGACTATGTCACCAACGGCTCGGGCCTGCTGTCGAGCGATCTCGAATATACCGACACCGACGGCACCACGACGGTCACCTTGAGCTACAACCTGCTCGAGATGGACATCAGCAGCATGACCGAGGGTGATTTGGCCGAGGCCATCTCCGGCGTCGATGCCGCCCTGCAGACGATGACCGATGCTGCGTCCGATCTCGGTGCCCTCAACAGCCGCGTCGACATGCAGAAGGACTTCGTCGCCGATCTGATGGACTCGATCGAGCAGGGTGTCGGCAAGCTCGTCGATGCCGACATGAACGAGGAATCGACGCGCCTCAAGGCCCTACAGACGCAGCAGCAGCTCGGCATCCAGTCGCTGTCGATCGCCAACAGCAACTCCCAGAACATCCTGTCGCTGTTCCGCTAAGCGAGTTTCCCTAGGCGGCTAATCACCGCCAAGGCCGCAGTCAATCGAGGCCGCGTTTCGCAGGAAACGCGGCCTTCTCTTTTCGGGCCAATGCGCTTCTCAAAGATTTCTGATGGAATCGGGAATTCGCTTCAGGCTTCGTTAACTATGTTGGTGTTTGCTGTGGCCATCGAGACGGCGGGTTAACCAACAAGATTAACGCGTTAGCAGGCATGAAGCTGACCGCCGTTTCCCGGTAATCCCGGAATGTCCCTTTTTCTTTCAACTGTCACCAAGGGGCACTCAGCCAATGACAAGCATCATGACGAACACCGCCGCAATGACGGCGCTCGCAACCCTGCGCTCGATCAATTCCTCGATGGAAACGACCCAGGACCGGGTCTCCTCCGGCTACCGCGTTGGCGCTGCTGCCGACAACGCCGCTTACTGGTCGATCGCGACCACGATGCGTTCGGACAACAAGGCGCTTTCGACCGTTCAGGATGCCCTCGGCCTCGGTGCCGCCAAGACCGACGTCGCCTACACCGCGATGGAATCCTCGATCGACGTCGTCGACGAAATCAAGGCGAAGCTCGTTGCTGCCTCTGAGCCGGGCGTCGACAAGGGCAAGATCCAGAAGGAAATCACCGAGCTTCAGAACCAGCTGATCAGCATCGCGAAGTCCGCTTCCTTCTCCGGCGAAAACTGGGTCTACAACGACCCGAACAATGCCGCCGGCACCAAGTCGATCGTCGGCTCGTTCAACCGCGATGCCAATGGCAATGTCAGCCTGACCACGCTCCAGTTCGACACGACGAAGAGCTCGCTCATCGAAGTCGATGCGTCTGGCGATTATGTCACCAACGGCTCTGGCCTGCTCTCGAGCGATCTCGAATACACCGACACGGACGGCACGACGACCGTCACGCTGAGCTACAACCTGCTCGAGATGGACATCACCAGCATGACTGTTGGCGATCTGGCGGAAGCCATCTCCGGCGTCGACGCAGCGCTGCTGACCATGACCGATGCCGCTTCGGACCTCGGCGCACTCAACAGCCGCGTCACCATGCAGAACGACTTCGTTGCCGATCTGATGGACTCGATCGAGAAGGGTGTAGGACGCCTGGTCGATGCCGACATGAACGAGGAATCGACGCGCCTGAAGGCCCTGCAGACGCAGCAGCAGCTCGGCATCCAGTCGCTGTCGATCGCCAACACCAACTCGCAGAACATCCTGTCGCTGTTCCGTTAATCGGATCCGATTACAGCTTAAACCGACAGGAAAGCCGCGCTGCTCGTCGAGCAGCGCGGCTTTCGGTTTTCTTACCTGCCAGGTGTTTGGTTAAGGTCTTGTCCATCTTGGTTTACTTTTGTTTATTTTTATTACTTACTCGTAAAGTGCGTTAACGCTTTGTTAACCATCAAATCGTTACATCTTCGTTAAGAGCGAGGGGCCGCCTCTTCAGGGCAAATTAGGGGCGGTTCGCATGACGCTGGTCCCGTCGCCGCCGGTGCACTCCGGAATGTCTTTGCAAAATCATTCAGGGCAAACGATCTATGACCAGCATCATGACCAATGCCGCCGCGATGGCGGCGCTCCAGACATTGCGCTCGATCAACAGCAACATGGCCGAGGTGCAGAACCGGATTTCCTCCGGCTACCGCGTGCAGACCGCCGGCGACAACGCCGCCTACTGGTCGATCGCAACGACGATGCGGTCCGACAATGCGGCCCTTTCCACCGTCCAGGACGCACTTGGCCTCGGCGCCGCGAAGGTCGACACGGCCTATGCCGCGATGGAGACCTCGATCGACGTTATCAGCGAGATCAAGGCGAAGCTCGTTGCTGCGCGCGAGCCGGGCGTCGACAAGCTGAAGATCGACAAGGAAATCACCGAGCTCAAGAACCAGCTCCTGTCCGCAGCACAGTCTGCATCGTTCTCCGGCGAGAACTGGCTTTACAATTCCAACGCCGCGGCGGTCGGAACCAAATCGATCGTTGCCTCCTTCAACCGCAGCGGCAACGGCAATGTCTCCGTGACGACGCTCGACTTCGACACCGCGCAATCGATGCTGATCGACACGGCCGATGCCACGCGCGGCCTGCTGACCAACAGCTACGACGCCGATCAATTGCAGGCGACGCCGTCGGGCACGCCGCGACTTTATCACCTCATCGTCGCACCCCCGGCCACGCCCGTCGCCGGCAGCACAGAGGTCAAGCTGACGGGAGTGACGACGAGCGCGCAGCTGGACGACATGATCAGCGTTGTCGACAAAATGTTGAGCAAGCTCACGGACTCGGCGTCCACGCTCGGGGCGATCACAACCCGCATCGACATGCAGGAGAGCTTTGTCGCGAACCTCATGGACGTGATCGACAAGGGCGTCGGACGGCTGGTGGACGCGGACATGAACGAGGAATCGACGCGGCTCAAGGCTCTGCAGACGCAACAGCAGCTCGGCATCCAGGCGCTGTCGATCGCCAACACCAACTCCGAGAACATCCTGCGCCTCTTCCAGCAGTAAGCGCTGGTGTGCTCCCTGCATGGTCCTTAAATCGGAACCGATTTAAGGACAAAAATATGCAGCAATTCAAAGTGCTACAGCGACCTTTGTGCGTCTGAAAGACGCCCGGCGCTGTAGAGCGACGGCCAATTGCCCTCGTCCCGGAGCATCCTGCTTTCAAGTGGAATCCCTGGAAGCAGAAAAGATGCTCTGGATTCAAAACCTAGAGCGCTCTTGGCGCGTTCATTTGAACGCGCGACGCTCCAGTCCGCTTGCACGACAGCCAGCGGTGTCGCCTTCCGCCGTGCCGCCGGTCATCGGCATCGGCGGAAACCGTTGGACCGCGCTACTTGCCCTGGCGCGGTCCAACCATTTTCGCGCAAGTTTGACCGAATAGCCTCCCATCGCAGTCTAGAGCATCCCGCTTCATGTGGAATCATTGAAAGCGGATAAGGTGCTCTAGGATCAAAGTGCTAGAGCGTCCTTTGTGCGTTCATTTGAACCCACGGCGCTCTAGACGGACTGCCGGCCAAGATGAGTTTTGCGCCGCCGCTTGCATCGGCTTTGCCAGCTCCGCTTTCGCAAGGAGCCGTTGCGCATCGAGAATGTTGGGTCCTGTCGCTGTCTCGGGCGGTCGGGACCGAGGGAGACATTGTAAACGTGTCAGGCTCTTTGCATTTCCGGGCCGTGGGGCAGCGTGCGAGGGACGGACGGAACAGGCCGACGTCCGCCACGCGACCATGGGAGGCGCGCCAATGAGCGCGCAGCTTGCCCGGTACCTCAAGGATTTCAGCGCACCGAAGATCGAGTTGTCGAGGATGCCGCCGAAATATTTCCCGGACATCGACGCCGACTTTCCGGCCGTGGATCGTCCCGGTGCGAGGCCCCCCATGCCGGAGATTGATGTCGATGCCGAGCGGCTCGATGCCTTCGCCCTGGGTCGCGCCGAGGCCAGTGCCGAACTCGTCTTCGAGCATGAAAGAGAGATTGCCGAACTCAAGGCGCGCCACGCCGAGGAAATGGAAGCGTTGACGCTGCGCCTCGAAGAGGAAGTTGCAGGCAGACTGGCAAGCAAGATCACGGAAATGACCGAGCGGCTTGCCCTCGGCCTTGGTGACCAGACGGCGCGCGTGCTTGCGCCGGTCATGGAGGAGGCGCTGCTGAAGCGCGCCATCGAAGATCTGGCGCATATGGTCCGACAGGGGCTCGCTGCAGGCGAGGGTTGCGTGATCACGGTCAAGGGGCCGCTCACTCTTTTTGAGGCGCTGAAGCGGCACATGCCGGATGACGCGGCGCTTTTCCGCCATATCGAAACCAACGACATCGATCTCGCGGTCGAAATGGGTGACGCCGTGCTGGTGACCAGAATGGCCGCCTGGTCCGATACCGTCCGGAAAGTTCTGGCATGAGTGACGAAAGCCATCATAACGGCAAGAACGAAATCATCATCGTCAAGCGTTCGTCGGACGGCCACGGCGATCATCACGGCGGTTCGTGGAAGATCGCCTATGCCGACTTCATGACGGCGATGATGGCTTTCTTTCTGGTGATGTGGCTGATCAACGCCGCCAACGAAGAGACGAAGGCGGCCATCGCATCCTACTTCAACCCGGTGCAGCTTACCGACCAGAAGCCCTCGGAGAAGGGGCTCAAGGATCCGGCCAAGGACGCCCAGGGTGAGCAGACGCAGCAGCGGTCGAAGACTGACGGCGAACAATCGAAGTCCGGCGGCACCGCCAAGAAGGGCGATCAGCTGACGGCAACCTCCGGCGAGGAAACCAAGTATTCCGATGCCGATTTCTTCGAGAACCCCTATTCGGTGCTTTCCGAGATCGCCAAGGAAGTCGGCCAGCAGGCGAATATCAGCGTCAAGGGCGATGGCGGCGCGGCGCAGTCGGGTCCGGCGACGGGTGCCGAGGGCGGTGAAGCCTACCGCGATCCTTTCGATCCGGATTTCTGGACCAAGCAGGTCGAGATCAAGGAGGCCGGCAATGCTGCGACAAGCGACGTAGCAGCCGCGACGAACCCCGGGCAGCTCGGAACTGCCGAGCAAAAGCCGGCGGCCGACGGCCAGATGCCGGCCAAGATCGAAAACCAAGCGGGCGCGAGCGCGGACGCATCCAAGCCTGAACTCGACGGAAAAGATCAGCAGAAAGAGGCAGAGGCGCTTAAAGCCGAAATCAAGAAGGAACTCGGCGAAAATGTCGGGCGGCTCATTGAGGGGCTCATGGTGACCCCTGCAGAGGGCGGCCTTCTGGTGACCATCAGCGAGCAGACGGACGCGCCGATGTTCGCGGTCGGCTCCGCCGTGCCGCAGAAGGAACTCGTGCTCGCCATGGAAAAGATCGGCCGGCTGCTCGCAGCGCGCAAAGGTGCCGTGGCAATTCGCGGCCACACGGATGGCCGCCCGTTCAAGGACGGAACCTACGACAACTGGCGACTCTCGGCGGCGCGCGCGCAGAGCGCCTATTACATGCTCGTTCGTGGCGGGCTGACGGAAGACCGTGTGAGCCAGATCAGTGGCTTTGCGGATCGGCGCCTTCAGGTCCCGGGCGATCCCTACGCGCCCGGCAACCGGCGCATCGAAATCCTGTTGCAGTCGGGACAGGGCTGATCGGATGCTGAAGCGGCTGCACGCCATTCTCCTGATGTCGGTTCTGGCCCTCCCGCTTGTCGTCGGGCTTGCCCGGGCGGGCGAGGCGGAAGAGCTCGCGCCCTTCAAGATGATAAGGTCGCTGCAATTCGTTCAGGATTCGGTCGTGCTCGGCGATCATTCCGCGATCGAGATGCAGCGCTTCATGCTGGCGGCGATCGACAAGCGGCTGAGGGCCGTAGAGCAATCGGCCTTCCGCGATCCGCGCAACGTCGATGCGGCGCTGGTCTATGTCATGAGCGGCGGCAACCCCGACACGCTCGACTATCTGGCCGATCGCGACATCGAGGGAAATTTCGATAGCAGGGTAACGGAGGCGCTGCGACAGTATCTGGGGGGCAAGGGCGCGCTGATCGTCGAAGCCCTTTCCAGGGCCGTGCCGGAATACAAGAACGCCCGCATCGGCCCCTATCTTTTCCTGATCCTCGGCAACGCGACCTCGCAGCAGGACCCCCTGGCTGCGATGAAATATTACGATTGGGCCCGTCTGGCTGCGCCGGGCACGATCATCGAGGAGGCGGCGCTGCGGCGCTCCGTCTTTCTGGCCGCAAAGGCGAACGAACCGGATAAGGGGTTTCGCTACGCCTTGAGCTATGCGCGGCGCTACCTGACGTCGCCTTATGCAAGCCAGTTCGCGGACGTGTTCGTCGAACTCGCGGTTGCGCATTTCGATGAAGCGGCCGAGCAGAGGGTTTCCGAAGTCCTGGCTTTCATGGATCAACCGCGCCAGCGCGAGGTCTATCTTCGTGTTGCCCGGCGTGCGGCGATCGGCGGCAACGAGACCCTCGCGCGGCTTGCCTCGGAACGGGCCGAAGGCCTCGCTGACGGCAGCACTTCGCAGTCGCAGGTACTGGCGAGCTTTTATGAGGGGCTCGCCGCGGTGCCCTCTGCGGACGTGTTCGCGGCCGCCGAAACCATCAGTGCAATTCCCGACGAAAAACTGTCCCCGCGCGATCGGGCGCTCCGCGATGCGGCCAAGGCGATTGCGGACGCTGTTGTGCAACTACCGCAGGATGAAAGCTCCACGCAAGCATCAGCGCCTACACCGGACGGAATCGCCGCAGAAGAGGGCCAGGCCGTATCCGAGGAGACAGGAAGCGGGATGAGCCCATTCGGCGGGACGGTTGAGGCATCGGGCGGGTCGCGCGACGGTGACAAGACCGGTGCCGGAGCGGCCCCGCCTGCGGACCCTGCACTTGACGGGTTCCTCACCAGCGGTCGCTCGAAGATCGCCGAGATCGATGCGCTCCTGAAGGACGAAGGACTATGAGACCTCTTGAAGAGAGTTTGCGCGGCCCGACTCCGGCGCCGACAGGCAAGGCGGCGTCCAGGCACGGCGCAAGGGAAGAGATCGGGCAAGCGCCCGGCGGCTTCGAAGACGCGATTGCCGACGCCGGCCGCCAGAAAGCACCGGGGCGGGGCCCGGCCACTGGCGATGCCAAACAGCAAACGGACAATCGATCCGCGAACGGCTCGCAGGATCCGACCGACAACGCCACGGCAGCCGACGGTCGCAAAATACGGGCCTCGATCGGACGCAACGGACTGGAAGGCAGCTGGGACGCGGAAACATTGCACGACCTCGGCAATGGCGGTGCGGAAGATAAGAACGCAGCCGCCAATCGATCGACATCGGATGCGCGTTCCGTCCGCGAGCAGGCGATGAAGCGTCTCCAGCGCATGGGCCTCGCGAACAAGGAACGTACGCTCTCGGGCAGAGATCCTGGCGGCGAGCCAGACATGAATGCGCTGGTGCAGAAGATGGCTGCCCTCGCGCGCGGGCAGGCAAGGGCAGGCGCCGCGGCAACGGCCGAACCGCCGGCGGGCGCCGAGCAAGAGGATGCTTTCGGCACGGCCGAGCCGGCAAAGGGGACCGTCGACGATCTGCTTACGATGCTCGGCGCGGCGGCCGTGATAACCGCGGCCCTGCAGCAGCCGGAAAGCGAGGGCCGCTTGTCGGGCGATCGCACCGTGCCGGGTAACGCGGCCCGAATCAAAGCCGGCGAAGGTTTGGCCGACTTGACGCCAGACGACGGTTTGCACGGCGAGAGCGACGTGTCCGATTCTGATCAACTGTTCCGCTTTGCCCGTGCAGACGGTAAGGGCCAGGCCGTGTCGATGGCCATTTCGAGAGATGGGGAGAAGGCTGTCGTCGATAATGCCAAGCCGGCCACCACGGCCAAGGCGGAAAACGTCACTGTTCTGGAAGCGCGCCGTTATCTCGGCTTGGCCATGAACCCCAACGCCACGTCGGTGACCGGCGCGATTGCGGGGGACAGTGGATGGGCGCAGTTGATGCAATCGAGCACAGCTTTGGCGCAAGCCGACGCCTCGAGCCAAGTGGGCAAGACGCTCAACACGCTCAAGATCCAGATGCATCCGATCGAGCTCGGCGTGGTGACGGCGACCTTGCGGTTGAAGGATGACGAATTGCAAGTCGACCTGAAGGTGGAGTCCGGCGAGGCGTTCCGCCAGTTGCGTGACGACCAGGGCGAGATGGTGAAAGCCTTGCGCGCCCAAGGCTTCGCGGTCGACCAGGTGAACATCGTGTTCAATGCCGGCGGCGACGCTTCATCCGGCGGCAATGCGCAGCAACAGGCGCAAACAGCCCACGGCCAGCAGGGGCGCGAACACGCCGGCGAGGGGAGCGGACAGGAGCGCCAGAGACAGGATGGCGCGCAAGCGGCGGCAGCAGAAAGGCGGACGGGCAATGATGGACTGGGTGATGCGCCGGCTGACGCTGAGCGCACTCGTGCTGGCTACGTCTACATGTAGCGCCTGGGCAAGCGCCGGCATCTGCGAGCGCGAGATCCTTTCTGCCGCTTCAAAATACGGCATTCCGACGGGTATTCTCTATTCCGTGGGCCTGACCGAGACCGGCCGCAAAGGATCCCTCCAGCCTTACGCGATGAACATCGAAGGCAAGGCTTATTTCGGCACCAGTGTTGAGGACGTCTTGGCACGCTTCGGCACGGCGCGGGCGCAAGGGGCGAAGCTCATCGATCTCGGCTGCATGCAGATCAACTATTACTTCCACGGCGAGAATTTCCGTTCGCCGGAGGAAATGCTTGATCCGCGCAAGAATGTCGAATATGCCGCGCGCTTCCTGTCCAATCTGCGCGCCAGGCACGAGAGTTGGACGATGGCCGTCGCGCGTTATCATGCCGGTCCGAACAACGATCCGGCACAGAAAAAATACGTCTGCCGGGTGATCGCGAATCTCGTCGCGACAGGCTACGGCAAGTGGACGCCGAACGCCACGCAGTTCTGTCAATAATCAACCTAAGATTGCTCTGGCGGGGCCGCGGCCGCATTATGGCGACAATGCGGACGGATTGTGATGGCAAGCGGATTTGTTGCAGTTCGTTAACTTTTCCACACGATTTTAGTGTCATGATTAACAAACGCCTACTAGATATAGATCAAATCGGCACGTAGTCCTTAATCAACTATTAAAAGCTCCCATTAACTTCCTCTAGTTGTTCGTGAATCCCTCGATTCGTACCTCTTTATCAACGAGGCACCCATATTGATTCGGAGGCGGACGAATGATCGTGGTGGTTGATGATAGAGAGCTCGTAAAGGATGGCTACACGTCCTTGTTCGGGCGCGAAGGTATTCCCTCGACGGGCTTTGATCCGAGGGAATTCGGCGAGTGGGTAAACACGGCTGCGGACTCGGATATCGATGCGGTCGAGGCGTTCCTGATCGGGCAGGGCGATAGCGCATTCAGCCTGCCGCGCGCGATCCGTGACCGCTCGATGGCGCCGGTCATCGCGATGAGCGACACACCTTCGCTGGAAAACACCCTGGCGCTATTCGACTGCGGGGTCGACGACGTCGTGCGCAAGCCGGTTCACCCGCGGGAGATACTCGCTCGGGTTGCCGCGATCCGCCGGCGCCTCAAGGCAATCACCAACTATACCGATATCGGACCGATCCGCGTTTTCGCCGACGGCCGCGATCCGGAAATCAATGGCGAGGTCTTCGCCCTGCCGCGGCGCGAGCGGCGCATTCTCGAGTACTTGGTCGGCAACCGCGGCCGCCGCGTATCGAAGTCCCAGATCTTCAACGCGATCTACGGCATCTTCGACGAGGACGTCGAGGAGAACGTGGTCGAAAGCCACATCAGCAAGCTGCGCAAGAAACTGCGCAAGAAGCTTGGTTTCGACCCGATCGATTCCAAGCGTTTCCTTGGCTACTGCATCGACTGGAATTGAGTGCCCGGCGGCGATCCGGGCGCCTCAAGACAGGTTCACGCAAGGCCCGGCTCCTAGTGTCGCCGCAACGAGGAATTGAGGATCCGATATGAGTCTCTACGGTACCATGAGAACCGGCGTTTCAGGCATGAACGCCCAATCGAACCGGCTCAGCACGGTCGCTGATAATATCGCGAACGCCAATACGACCGGCTACAAGCGCGCATCGACGGAATTCTCATCGATGATCCTGCCGTCGAGCAATGGTGCCTACAACTCTGGCGGCGTGGAAACGCAGGTCCGCTACAGCATCTCCGAGCAGGGAGCACCGGTCTATACGACGTCCGGCAGCGATCTCGCCATCGATGGCGGCGGCTTCTTCATTGTTCAGGCTGCCAATGGTCAGGAATACCTGACACGTGCCGGCGCCTTCGTACAGGACAAGGAAGGCAATCTCGTCAACGGCGGCTTTACGCTGATGGGTTACGAATACCAGGCCGGTGTCGATCCGACGGTTGTCGTCAATGGCTTCGACGGTTTGACCAAGGTGAACCTCAGCTCCGAAGGCCTGATCGCCAAAGGCTCGACCAAGGGCGACATGGGCGGCAATCTTCCATCGGGAGCTGCCGTAGGCGATGCGCATCCCACGTCGCTTGTTGTGTACGATAGTCAGGGCAACACCCGCATCCTCGACTTCATCTACACCAAAACCGCAGCAAACAACTGGTCGCTCGAAATCCGCGATCGCGCCACCTATACGGCCGGTCCGCCCGCCACCGGCGTGCTCGGCACCGCGGCCCTGACCTTTGATGCAAGTGGTGCGCTGACGACTTCTCCGGCAACGGTCACGACCACGGCAATGACGGGCCTACCCGGGACCGGCGCAAATCTCGCCGCGCTCACAATCGACCTGACCAAAACCACGCAGCTCGGTTACGACTTCAACTCCGACGGTGGTCACATTGACGGCAACAAGCCGAGCAAGGTCGCCGGCTTCCAGATCGATGCCGATGGCATTGTCTACGTCAAATACGAGAACGGCGACCTCGACCCCCGCTATCGCATCGCGCTCGCCAATGTGCAGAGCCCGGACAAGCTGCTGCCGGAGTCCGGCAACGTCTACTCGCAGGGCGTTGATTCCGGCGTCATCGTCACCGGCTTCGCTGGCGGCGGCAACTTCGGCAACATTCTTTCCGGCGCGCTCGAAAGCTCGAACGTCGATATCGCCGAAGAATTGACGGCGATGATCGAATCCCAGCGCAACTACACGGCCAACTCCAAGGTCTTCCAGACCGGCTCTGAATTGCTCGACGTACTGGTCAACCTGAAACGGTAATCGAAAGAGAGACGGTCCGCGTTATGTCGCTGTCCACCGCAATCACAATCGCGCAATCCGCTTTCAACACCACGGCGGCCCAAACGGCCATCGTGTCGAAGAACATCGCGAATGCGGGCAACGCGGACTATTCGCGTCGGATGGCGCTGCTGGGCACGACGCCATACGGAGCGCAGGTCGTCTCGATCTATCGGGCGCAGAACGAGGCGCTGCTCAAGCAGAGTATCGCCAGCATCGGGCAGGCTTCGGGCCAGGGCCGCCTCCTCTCGGGTCTGGAGCTTCTGAAATCGTCGCTCGGCGGCAACGACTACGAAACGTCGCCGGCGAAATTCCTGGCGGCGTTCCGCGACAGCCTGCAGACATTCGCTTCGACGCCCGGAAACCCTTCGATGGCCGCTTCAGCGGTATCGGATGCCGGCGATCTGGCCAACTCTATCAGCACGACCGCAAGGGCTGTTCAGAGCCTGCGCGCCGATGCCGACAAGGAGATCGCGATCGAGGTCGAGAAGCTGAACAGCCTGCTCGCCGATTTCGAAAAGGCGAACAATGCCGTCAAGTCGGCCACCGCCCAGGGGCTGGATGCTAGCGAAGCCCTCGACCAACGCGACAAGATCCTGAAGCAGGTGTCGGAGATCATCGGCATCTCGACGGTGACGAGGGCCAATAACGACACGGTGATCTACACGGCGGATGGCACGGTACTCTTCGAGACCATGCCCCGAGCTGTCACCTTTGCCCCAAAAGCAGCCTATGACGCGACGATCACCGGCAACAAGATCTATGTCGACGGTGTGCCGGTTGCTGCGGGTTCCGGAGCCAACACGACGGCCGAAGGCAAGCTGGCGGGCTTGCTTCAATTGCGCGACGACGTGGCGCCTACGTTTCAGTCGCAGCTCGACGAAATCGCCCGCGGTCTGGTGACACTCTTCCAGGAGGGCAATCCGTCCGGCGTGCCGCCGATCCCCTATGCGCCAGGACTTTTCACCTGGGCAGGTGGTACGGTTCCGCCAGCGGGCACGTTCGTACCCGGCCTTGCAGCGACGCTTGCCGTCAATCCCTTGGCAAAAGCCAATCCGATGCTGCTGCGTGACGGGGGTTTCAACGGTGTCGTGTCCAATCCGGGCGGAGCGGCAACACCCGACGCGGGCTACACCGCGCTGCTCGAAGGCTTTATCGACGCCATGGGTGAGGACATGGCTTTCGACCCGGCAACGGGCCTCGACGGAAGCAGCTCGATCCTCGATTTCGCAACATCGTCGGTCGGTTGGCTGGAGCAACTGCGCAGCACCGCCTCGACCGCCAGCGACAACAAATTTGCGCTTCTCGCTCGCACGCAGGAAGCGCTGAGCAAGGAAACCGGCGTCAGCATCGACGAGGAATTGTCCCTGCTGCTCGACCTGGAGCAATCCTACAAAGCATCGGCCAAACTGGTCAGTACGGTGGACGCCATGATGGCGGCCCTTCTCGAAGCCGTGAGGTAATTATGAAGACGTCCTTCGTTTCGAATCTGGCGGTACAGAACGCCATGCGGCTGACGATTCAGCAGCAGCAGGCGGAGATGCTTAATCTTCAAAAGGAACTGACGACCGGCCGCCACGCCGATGTCGGCCTCACGCTCGGAGCGACGACCTCGCGCTCGCTCAACCTGCAACGCGAGCTCGCGCGAATGAACTCGCTGACGAGCACGAACTCGATCGTCAACCAGCGGCTCTCTGCCTCCCAGGAGGCACTTGAGACCATGGCGAGCGCTGCGCAAAAGGTCCGCGACACACTCGTGACCTTCAAGGGCAACGATTCCGCCGACAAGCTGGCGATCCAGAAGACGGAAATCGACAGCGCTCTTTCGCTTTTCACGTCAGCGGCGAATACCTCGTTCAACGGCGAGTTCCTGTTCTCGGGAATCAATTCGGACGTGAAGCCGCTCGCGGACTATAACTCCGCGGCAACCTCGACTGCCAAGGCTGCGTTCAACACGGCGCTCTCGACATACATGGCCGCTCAGGTTCCGCCGCTGACGTCGATGGACCAGTTCTCCGTCGCGCAGATGCAGGACTTCATCACCACGGTCGTGGAACCGATGTATACCGGCGCGCAATGGGATGCCAATTGGTCCGATGCATCGAACCAGAACATGACGAGCCGCATCAGCACGTCCGAGGTCGTCGAAAGCTCGACGAACGTCAACACGACCGGGGTGCGGATGTTCGCGCTCGCGAGTGTGATCGCCTCGGAACTGATGGACAAGGGCGTCACTTCGGAAGTCCGCAACGCGATCGGAGAAGCAGCCATCGATTACGTCGAGCAGGGTATTACCGGCATCGACGCCGAACGCAGCAAACTCGGCGTCGCCGAGGCTCGCGTAAAGAAGGCAAACGACTCCCTGGCGGCACAGATCAAACTCGTCACCACGCATATCGGCGACATCGAAGGCATCGACGAGGAGGCGGCGTCGACGCGCATAAACCTTCTGAAAACGCAGCTTGAGACATCCTACACGCTCACATCGCGGATTCAGCAGTTGAGCTTGCTCAATTTCCTCTGATCGAGAGGAACCGGACAAACATGAAGGATGTCTGAATGTATCAATTTTCGTATGCCGAGATCATGGAGGACGGCGTCGCCGATTCCAAGGATCGCGAACGGCAGGTACTCGATCGCTCGATCGCGCTCTTGGAGGCGGCGAAACAGCAGAGCGGGTATTCGAGGGAGGCTATCGAGGCGATCTATTTTACCCGGCGCGTCTGGATCCGCTTCATCGAGGATTTGCGCACGCCGGATAACCAGCTCAACGAAGAGCTGCGCGCCAATCTGATTTCGATCGCCATCTGGATCTTGAACGAGACGGAGAAGATCCGCAAACGCGAATCTTCCAACTTCCAAGGCATCATAGACATTACCACCATCATCAGGGATGGACTGAAATGAAGAGCACACTGCGTATCTCGCTGAAGTCGGGCGAAAGGATTTTTGTAAACGGCGCGGTGCTTCGCGTTGACCGCAAGGTCGCGGTCGAGTTCCTGAACGACGTCACCTTCCTCCTGGAAAATCACGTGCTGCAGCCGGAAGACGCGACGACCCCGCTGAAGCAGCTCTACTTCATTGCCCAGATGATCCTGATCAATCCGGAAGGCGCCGAACAGTCGACGGCCATGTTCCGCAAATCGATCGTCATGCTGCTCAACTGCTTCAAGAACGAAGAGGTTCTGGCCGAGCTGAAACGGATCGACGGTCTCGTCACGCAAGGGCGTGCCTTCGAGGCGCTGAAGGCCATACGGGCGCTTTATCCGATCGAGGACCGTATTCTCAACGCGCAGGAAATCACGCCGGCAACGGTCGAGCAGATTCGCAAGGAGATCGCACCATGGCGGTAAGTGGCGTCAACTCGACTTCGACAAGCTATACGCCGACGGTTTCGGCCACGGAATCGACGGACGACGCGAGCGCCGCGACGCTGAACTACGAGAGTTTCCTGAAGCTGCTCGTGGCGCAGATGAAGAACCAGGATCCGACCAGCCCGATGGACGCGACGCAGCAGATCGCCCAGCTCGCGACCTTCTCGCAGGTAGAGCAGACCATCAAGACCAACAAGAACCTCGAAAGCCTGCTGCAACGGACGTCGCTCAGCGAAGCGGACGCGGTTATCGGCAAGACGGTGACGAGCGCTGACGGCAAGACGACTGGTGTTGTCAAGGAAGTGAAACTATACTCAGACGGAATCATCGCCGTACTGGATACGGGCAAGGAGCTCGTTATCGGACCCGGCGTCAAAGTGAAGTGATCTCCGCATGAACGAGGCTGACGCCCTTGATATTGTGCAGGCTGCAATCTGGACCGTGATCGTGGCCTCGGGGCCTGCGGTTCTCGCCGCGATGGTGGTCGGCGTCGTCATTGCTTTTATCCAGGCCCTGACCCAGGTCCAGGAAATGACGCTGACCTTCGTGCCGAAGATCCTGGCGGTCATGATCACGGTCGCCGTTTCCGCACCCTTCGTCGGTGCGCAGATCTCCATCTTTACCGACATCATCTTCTCCCGGATCCAGTCCGGATTCTGATTATCTCCGCCTGCTACATGTTTCCTAAATCCTATTCGATTCAGGCAAAAAACATGCAGCGATTCAAAGCGCTACAGCGACCTTGTGCGTCTAAAAAGACGCACGGCGCTGTAGTACCACCTTCGCGCAAGCTTGAGGCTTTAGGCCTTTGCCATAGCTTGGGCAGCTTTCGCGGACTGCTGCCCGCCTCTCATGAAGAGACGGAAGAGACATGGCACAACAGGCAGCGCTGACCATCCCGAAACTCGCACCCAAGAGCAGGGACATCGGCTTTGCGCTCGGGATCGTGATGATCCTGTCGATCCTGTTCCTGCCGATTCCGCCGTTCCTGATTGATCTGGGGCTGGCGTTCTCGATCGCTTTCTCGGTGCTGATCCTGATGGTCGCGCTGTGGATCCAGCGGCCGCTGGAGTTCTCGTCCTTTCCGACCATCCTCTTGATTTCCACGATGACGCGCCTGTCGCTGAATATCGCGACGACGCGCGTCATCCTTTCGCACGGGCATGAAGGCCACGGTGCTGCGGGCGGGGTCATTTCCGGTTTCGCCAGCCTCGTGATGTCCGGCGATTTCGTCATCGGTCTGATCGTCTTCCTGATCCTAATTACGGTGAACTTCATCGTCATCACCAAGGGTGCGACGCGTATCGCCGAGGTCGGCGCCCGCTTCACCCTCGACGCGATTCCCGGCAAGCAGATGTCGATCGACGCCGATCTTTCGGCCGGTCTGATCGACGAGAAAGAGGCGCAGCGCCGCCGCCGCGAGCTGGAAGAGGAAAGCTCCTTCTACGGGGCGATGGACGGCGCGTCGAAATTCGTCCGCGGCGACGCAATCGCCGGCCTGATCATTACCGCGATCAACATCTTCGGCGGCATCATCATCGGCTATCTCCGCCACGACATGCCGATCGGCGAGGCGGCTGACGTTTTCGTCAAGCTCTCCGTTGGCGACGGCCTCGTCTCGCAAATCCCGGCACTGATCGTCTCGCTCGCCGCCGGCCTGCTCGTCTCGCGCGGCGGCACCGCCGGCTCCACCGACCAGGCAGTCGTCGGCCAGCTCAGCGGCTATCCGCGGGCACTGACGGTCGCCGCCGGCCTGATCATCCTGCTTTCGGTCATGCCGGGGCTGCCTTTCCTGCCGTTCGCCGCTCTCGGCGGGGGCATGGCCTTCCTCGGCTGGCTCATTCCGAAGCAGCTTGAGGCCGCCGATGCTGAGAAGCGGGCGCAGGAGGCGATGAAGGCGCAGGAGACCAAGGAGAGCGACAAGGATTCGGTCAAGTCGGTGCTGAAGACGGCGGAGATCGAACTTCTGCTCGGCAAGCAGGTGTCGACGCGGCTGCTCGGCGCGCATCAGGAACTCGCTTTCCGCGTCGGCAAGATGCGCCGCAAATTTGCCGGCCAGTACGGCCTCGTCGTTCCGGAAATCAAGGTCTCCGACGATATCTCGATCCCGGACAAGGCCTACCACATTCGCATTCACGGCACGACGATCGCGTCCAACACGGTGCGGGTCGGCGAAGTGCTGGTCGTGACTGGCGGAGGTCGCCGGCCGAGCGTGCCCGGCGACGAGATCAGGGAGCCAGCCTTCGGCATGCCGGCCGTCTCGATCCTGGAGACCTTCACGGAAGACCTGAAGCGCGAGGGGTTCCACCCGATCGACAACGTCTCGGTGGTGCTGACCCATCTGAGCGAGGTCATCCGCAATAATCTTCCGCAGCTCCTCTCCTACAAAGACGTGAAGGTGCTGATCGAGCGGCTCGACCCGGAATACCGAAAGCTTGCAGACGAGATCTGCACGTCGCACATGTCCTATTCGGGTCTGCAGGCGGTCCTGAAGCTGCTGCTTGCAGAGCGGGTATCGATCCGCAACCTGCACCTCATCCTCGAAGCCGTGGCCGAGCTTGCACCGCATGTGCGCAAGACCGAGCAGATCGTCGAGCACGTGCGCGTGCGTATGTCGCAACAGCTCTGCGGCGACCTCGCCGACAACGGCGTTCTCCGCGTTCTCCGGCTCGGCAACAAATGGGACATGGTCTTCCATCAGGCGCTCAAACGCGATGCCAAGGGAGAAATCGTCGAATTCGACATCGATCCCCGTCACCTGGAAGAATTCAGCGAACAGGCGACCAAAGTTATCCGTGAACATCTCGATCGCGGCATGCCCTTCGTGCTGGTAAGTTCGCCCGAATCCCGTTCTTATGTTCGCATGATCATCGAACGCCTCTTCGCCACGCTGCCCGTGCTCTCCCATGTCGAGCTCGCCAAAGGCCTTGAGATCAAGATCATCGGCTCGATTTCATGATCACCGACCCGGAGGGCACGGTACTGGCGCTGTTTGCGGCCTTTTGCCGGATCGGCGCCTGCATCATGATCATGCCGGGATTTTCAGCCGCGCGCGTTCCCGTCCAGGTCCGGCTGTTCATCGCCGTTGCGATATCGATGGCCATCTTGCCGATCATGTGGAACGACATCTACCCGCAGGTCACAGGAAAGGGCCACACCTACATCTACCTCATCGCCACCGAGACGATCGTCGGTGCCGTCATCGGTCTCGTCGCGCGTTACTATGTGCTTGGCCTGCAGTTCGCCGGCACGGCCGCGACCATGCTGATGGGTTTCAGCCCGCCGCCGACGGCGGACGTGCTTGAAGATACGGCCGAAAACCAGCTCACCAGCTTGATCAGCTTCGCCGGCCTGATGATCCTGTTCATGCTGGATTTCCACCATGTGATGATCGAGGCGGTCGCCCAATCCTACCGTGTGATGCCGATCGGCAGCGGCTTTGATCCGCAAGGCGTGCTGATCACGCTCGCAAACTCGCTGGGGCAGACCTTCATGATCATGCTCAGGCTCGCGAGCCCGTTCCTGATTTATGGCCTGCTTTTCAACGTCGCGATTGGCATGGTGAACAAGCTCGCTCCGCAGATTCCGGTCTATTTCATCTCCCAGCCCTACCTCATCATGGGCGGCATGTTCCTCCTCTATCTCGGGATCGCCGCAATGCTGCGGCTCTTCGCCGACGGCTTCGCGCCGGTAATGCAGGGAGGCTAGGGATGAAGACGCGGTCGGAAAAACTGAAGCGCCTGGTCGCCGTCCAGCGACACCTCGAGCGCATGGCGGAAAGCGAATTCACCGAGACCGCGCGCCAACGCGCGGTTCTCGCCGAAACGATCGACGTGGTCGTCGACGCAATGGGTTCGGCTCACCCGATGCATCGCATCTTCTCGGGTCATTACGCCTCCCACCTCGGGCGCCTGGTACAGAAGGATCAGATGCTGCTCGGCATTCAGCAGGTTCACGAGGCGCGCATGCTGAGGGAGCGCGCGAAAGGCGACCGGTTCGAGGAGCATATGAAGGATGCCCGCCTTGCGGAGGATCGGGAGGCGGCCGACAGCTCGATCCTCGATCTGATCGATCAGCACCTCTCTACAGCGCCGCGCGTCTGATCAGACGCGCAAAGGGCCGCTGTAGAACTTTGAGTTTCTGCATGATTTTGGCCTTAACTCGATTCCGATTTAAGGAATTATGCAGGAGCGGTCCGCCAGCTTCCGGTAAGGTTGAAGGACGATAGTGCGTCATCGGGGCTGCCCTTCGAGTGATGGGCAGGCCCGGTTCGGGACATTTGCGGCCGCGCAGGATTGCGGGCGCTTCGGTTCGAGAGGATCTGACATGGCTATTTCTCCGCCCAGCGACCTTGTGATGGACGTTGTCCGTGCGGCCGATCCGGCGGAAATCCAGGAGGCTCAGGCAAGGCTCAAGGCCAACCGAGCCGCCTTCCAGGCAACGAGCCTCGCGGAAAACGGCAACGGCTTTGCCGCGGCCGTTTCCGTTCTCGACCCCTCCGAGGGATCGACGGGACTGGGCGACATCAACAACCGGGTCGAGCAGAAGAAGATTCCCGAGACCTATCGGAAATTCGAGGCGATGGTGCTGCAGAATTTCGTGAAATCCATGCTGCCGAGCGAAAGTGAAAACGTCTATGGCAAGGGCACAGCCGGCGACGTCTGGAAGAGCATGATGGCCGAGCAGATCGGCGATGTTCTTGCCGCAGGCGGCGGTATCGGTATTGCCGATCAGTTGGTCGGAGACAATGCAACCGGTCGGGTGAATGCATCCGTCGACGGCAACAGCCACAACCTTGCGACGAGCATGGTCCAGGAATATGAGCGCAAGGCTCTCTCCGGCTTTTTGACCAACGATGAAAAGAAGAAGCAAGCCTAGAGCTTTCACTGTTTTTCACTGAAACAGCGAAATGCTCTAATCCTTCGAAACTACGCAATTCCACACGGAAAACCGCTACGCACCTTTCTTGGAATTGCTCTAGAGCGGGCGAGCATATCCGGCGGTTTCCGCCTGCATCGCGCCTTGGAATTTATTTTGGGAGTTTATTTTTATGGAAGCTGTGGCATCGAACGACGTACGGATTCGCAATGTTCTCGGCCGGCTGGAAATGATCATCGACAACGAGAACAGCCGCATCGGCGTGGACCCTGATTTCGATATCAAGACGTCAAACGCACACAAGAGCCGCTGCCTCTACGAACTGACGATGCTCCACCGGGATGCCATTCCCGGCGCAATCTCGCCGGCCTTCGTTTCGCAGACGCGCCATTTGCGCAACAAGCTGCAGGTCAACTCCCAGAAGGTCGAGGCGCATCTGGAGGCGGTGCGTTCCGTGGTCGATCTTCTCAAGACGGCTGCCCAGGATGCCGACGCGGATGGCATCTACACCGAAGCGCAGTTCCGCTATAGCGATTTCTGATGCTGAAGCTCGTTCTCACCGGGGTCTGGGTCTGCGCCGTCACGCTCGGATCCGTCTATTTCTCGATGCAATATGCTTCCGCGCCTGTCGTGTCGGAGGCCGACGCGGACAGACGCGCATCCGAGGAATACATACCGGGCGAGATCATCACGGTCCCGGTCATCAAGGAAGGGGCAGTGCAGGGATATTTCCTTGCGAAGCTGTCCTTTTCGGCCACCAAGGAAGGCATTGCGAAGCTGCACGCGCCGCTTCGGCAGCTCGTGACGGACGAGCTTTACGACATGCTCGTCGGCTCGAAGTACGTCGACCTCGCCGACACCGGATCGTTCGATCTGCCGACCTTCAAGGTCGCGGTGAAGGATGGGCTGAACAAGAAGCTCGGCAATGAAGTGATTACCGAGGTTCTGGTGGAACAGCTCGAATATCTCACCAAGGATGATGTTGAGCGCGTCGCCAACAGCCAGAACAGGCCATATCAGAAACCCGTTCCTGTCGTGGACAAGAATGGCAACATCGCCGCGGACAAGATCCCCGAAGGGGCGGTGAAGGCGAACAGCAGCGCCCATTGACCGGTCCTACAGCGCCGCGCGTCCAATCGGACGCGCTAAGTTCGCTTTAGCACTTTGTTCGCGAGCCGGCCTTAGAGCAATTCCAGGAAAAGTGTGTAACGGTTTTCCGTCCGGAATTGTGTTGTTTCAAAAAGTTAGATCGTTTCACTGCTTCAATGAAACAATGAAATGATCTAGGTGACGTTGCGCGTCCGGTCTTGCGCCTCGGCGGAGCCGATCTTCGCCGTCAGCCGGCCAACCGCGACGTGGAGCGGATAGAGGCTTGCAGCGGCAAGCCCGGTCTCCGCCCAAAGTTTGAGGCCGACCGGAAGAGAGGTGGCGATGAGCGCAAGGGATTTACCGAGCGTTCTCAACCGACCGGAGAATGTCGGATCGCGCTGGTGCTCCAGGAGTGCCGAGATCGCACCGTTCTCGAGACTGCGGGCGCGGATCCACGACCTCGTGGTGTGAAAAACTGGGACCGTTTCCGCGACCCAGGCTTCCGTTGCCCAGGCGAGCGTGAACCCCTTCGCCTTGCACCGGTCGAAGAAATCCGCGTCGCCGACGCCGACGACATTGAGTGCCGGATCCAGAAACGGCCGCGCCATCCCGTCGAGCACCGCCCGGGTTATGAGGACGTTGCCTGCCGAATAGAGGATCGGTACCGGTCCGCTCTCTTTGTAAGGCGGCGTGAAAACGGGGTGCCGCTTCCACTTCTGCTCGCGCGGATCCTCGAAGACGGGTAGTTGTGGCCCGCCGACGATATCGGCCCCATGGGTTTCCTGGACCGCAACGAGGCAATCGAGCCATTCCGGAGCGGCAACTTCATCGTCATAGATGACGGCGAGCGCGCGGAGGTTGGGATAGAGATCGAGTGCCGCCGCCCATCCGGCATTGCACGCATGGGCGTGTCCGCGCCGGCGAACGACGACAACGGCGGAATCGGACGGATGCCCGAGAAAGAAGCCTTTCGCCACCTCCGCGCCGGCAAGGCCATCGGCGTCACTCTCCACCACAATCGTGGCGGAGGGAACGTCAGGCCGTTGCGAAACAATGGTTTTCAGCGTTTTGACGATATGATCGGGCCGGCGGAAGGTCGGTACGACGACCACAAGTTCGATATCCGCCGCATCTTCCCGCTTGGTCTGGAAATAGACGGTGATGTCCTGACCGTTCGGCGTCATCTTGAGACCCGTGCGCGCAGATAGCCGGCAAGCACTACAGCAAAACTTCCTAAACAGATGTTGAATCCGGAAAACGGCTTTTGAATGAGAGCCTTAAACGCCGTTTCATGGCAAGCGGCTAAAATGAAAAAAATAGTCTCTCATCCCGTGTGGCAACATGTTTCCAATACCGGTTTCTTCTATCGCGGCGACGGCAAAGCCCGCCTCAGCCTCCGATACCGCGCGAAGCACTTGGCAATGGCCTGTCGCCAATTCGCTCGGCAGGACCGGGGGTGGGTCATGATGAACGCCCTCTCGCGCATTGCCGCTATGACATCCGGGCGAATAGCTTCCAGCGCGCCACCTCGCGATTTCGGTTGGGCCGATGCCCTGGCCTTCGCCGACACGGTCGTCTCCCGGCCCAAGTGGCATGCGGTGGTGACCGACCGCATGTTTCCGTCAAGTCGGGATGCGATGGCTTTCGTACCCGCGCTGCTGACCTATATCGAAAAGCCGATGCGTGTCGCGGTGATCGGGTCGGGCCGTCATGTTGCGGAGCGCACCGCCGAAAATTTTCGCAGCCACGCGCCCTGGCACCAATTCATCGCGCTCGGTGGCTTTTCCGGTGAGGCGAACGCCCTCGGGGAAGTACGCGCGCTCCGGCCCGATATTCTTCTCGTGGCGATCGAGAACTCGAAACAGGAGAAATGGGTCGATCGAAATATCGCTCCCGAGCACGGCCGGCTCGTCATCACCGTCAGCGAATATCTACCTCGGGAATTTTCCCGCACGCCCGCTCTCCTTCGCTGGCTCGAACGGCTTTATCGGCTCATGGCCGAGGTTGGGCGGCGGCGCACCTATCACGCCTTTCGGTGGAGGCCGATAGAGCGCGATCTCGCCAACGCTGCCGGACAGAACCATTTCGAACTGTCATCGGGGCGTATCGCGGCAGTCGCCGTATCTCGCGCAAATGAAACCGTTGCCGGATAAATCGTCGTTGACCGACGTCGAAACGGTTCTTGCCGGTGCGGCGGATCCTTCACGACGGGGCAGGCGGAGCCCATCCCGATCTTTCAGCGATGCAAGGAAATGCGGCGGTCGTTCGTCGGATTGCTGTTCCGGCCTCGTCGGCTCTTGCATTTATGCGTTTGGAACAGCATAGGGCGCATGCAGGCAATCGCTTGATGCCGTGCGAACTAGAGTGTGCCGCGTGAAGGACAAACCGGGAGATACGCCGTGACGACTGTGATTGATGGCAAGGCCGTTGCCGCTTCGGTCATCGAAAACGTGAAATCCGCCACAAAGACGCTGCAGGCGGAAACCGGGGTACGCGCCGGGCTCGCGGTGGTGATCGTCGGAGACGATCCGGCAAGCCACACCTATGTATCGGCGAAGAGCAAGATGGCCAAGGAATGCGGTTTCCTTTCGGTCCAGCACACGCTGCCGCAGGAAACATCGCAGGAGGAACTGGCGGCGCTTGTGGCCGAACTCAACGCGGACGCCTCCATCCACGGCATTCTCGTGCAGTTGCCTCTCCCGAAGCATCTTCGTTCGGAGCCGATCATCCAATCCATTCTCCCTGAGAAGGATGTCGACGGCTTGCATGTCGTCAATGCCGGCAAGGTCGCGACCGGAGATCTCGAAGGCGGGCTCGTGTCGTGCACGCCAGCCGGGGCTATGGTGTTCGTGCGCCGCACGCATGGCGAGGATCTTTCCGGATTGAACGCCGTCGTCATCGGCCGTTCGAACCTCTTCGGCAAGCCGATGGCGGCGCTGCTTCTTGCCGCCAATGCGACGGTCACGACGGCGCATTCGCGCACGAAGGATCTGCCTGCTGTTTGCCGCAACGCCGATATTCTGGTTGCCGCCGTGGGCCGCCCGGAAATGGTCAAGGCCGATTGGGTGAAGCCCGGTGCGACGGTGATCGATGTCGGCATCAATCGCGTCCCGGCGCCGGAACGTGGTGAAGGCAAGACAAAGCTCGTCGGCGACGTCGCCTTTGAGGAATGCGCCAAGGTCGCGAGCGTGATCACGCCCGTCCCCGGCGGTGTCGGCCCGATGACTATCGCCATGCTGATGGCGAACACGATCATTGCCGCCTGCCGCAAGGCCGGTCGCAAGCCGCCGAAGTTCTGAGGCGATATCGGTGGGGCGGCTCTCTGCCGCCCACACTTCGATTCCTATTTGCCCGGTGCCGGCCCCGTCGAGGCGCGAACGATCAGTTCTGGGTGCCAAAGCTCCTGATCGGGGTAGGTGCCGCGTTCCAGGATGCCGCCAATCAGCCGGCAGGCGACGCGTGCGCCGGCGGCCCTCAAGGACGAGCGCGTCGTCGTCAGCGGTACGCTGAAATTTTCCGGCTTCAGCATCGGCAAAACATCGTCGTGAGCGATGATCGAGATGTCCGTACCGACGATGAGGCCGGCTTGATTGATCGCGCGCACGGCGCCAAGTGCCAGAGCGGTACTAGAGCAGAGAACGGCGGTCGGCGGATTCGGCTGCATCAGGAAGCGCTCCATGCTGCGATAGCCATATCCATCGGTCATGACCGAGTGGTGCACCAATGTCTCGTCGAGATCGAGACCCCACTCCTTGAGCGCGCGCGTGACACCCTTTTTCCGGCGAATCGCGAAGGCCAGGTGCTCCTGCCCGTTGATGAGCGCGATCCGCCGATGGCCGAGCTGAATGAGAAGCCTCGTCGCCTCGTAGAAGGCGGCGGTGTTGTCGATGTCGAGGAACGGATAGTCTTTCGAGCCGCCGATCGATCGGCCATGCACGATAAAAGGGATGGACAGCGACTTCAGCATGGCGATGCGCGGGTCATTGGCGCGCATATGGGCGAGAAAGAGGCCGTCGACATTGCCGCTGGCCGCCAGCCGTCGGAACGTCGACTCCTCATCCTCGGGCGCGCTCGGGTTCAGCACGAAATGAAAATCATGCTTGACGGCCTCTTCGGCGAGACCGGCGAGAAATTCGCCGAAATGAATGTCCGATCCGATACCGGATGCGATCGGCATCACGAGGCCAATGGAGTAGGCCTTGCCGGTCGCGAGCCGCTGCGCGGCACGGTTGGGCCTGTAGCCCGTCTCGCGGACCGCTTTCAGGACTCGCTGACGCGTCTTGGCGTTGACTTCCGGGTAGCCATTGAGCGCTCGGCTGACCGTCGTCTGCGACAGGCCGAGCAGCTCCGCTAGCTGCTTAAGTTTGACCGGCATGGCCTTCTCCCAAAGCGCTTTGGATGCCCCTTTCATTTAGGATATTCCGGTCAGCGCCGCCAATGTCCTCTACCACCCGTTCCGTGCCGGAAAAAGCGGAAAACCGCGTTTTCGCGGCGCAAAATGTTGATGCATAGCAATATCCACGTTGCATCGAGGCGAGCCGAAGGAAAGCGCTTGACTCTTCGTCCGCGGCGATGATTTCTTAGCAAACTCAAAGCGCTTTGAATTGCGCGTAGATGATCCACCCGCGGCGCAACGTCGGGGTTCATGTTGGGAGGACGATAACGTGAAGAGATCATTCCTGATGGGCGTGGCTGCGCTCGCCCTGGTAGTGGAGGTTGCCGATGCTGCCGAGCTGAAATTCAAGCCCGGCGAGGACTCCAAGTTCAACTGGGCGAGCTTCGAGGATTTCAAGAAGGGTCACGACCTCAAGGGGCAGACGCTGACGATCTTCGGGCCCTGGCGTGGCGAGGACGAGGCGCTCTTCAAGAGCGTCTATGCTTACTTCGTCGAGGCGACCGGCGTTGATCTCAAGTATTCGTCCTCCGAGAACTACGAGCAGCAGATCGTCATCGACACGCAAGCTGGCAGCCCGCCGGACGTCGCAATCCTGCCGCAGCCGGGCCTCATCGCCGACCTTGCCTCGAAGGGCTATCTGACGCCACTCGGCGACGAAACCAAGCAATGGTTGCTCGATAACTATGCCGCCGGTCAATCCTGGGTCGACCTCTCCACCTACAACGGCAAGGACGGCAAAGCGGCGCTTTATGCATTCCCCTACAAGATCGACGTGAAGTCGCTGGTCTGGTACGTGCCGGAAAACTTCGAAGACGCAGGCTACGAAGTGCCGAAGACCATGGAAGAGTTGAAGGCGCTGACCGAAAAGATCGCCGCCGACGGTCAAAAGCCATGGTGCATCGGTTTGGGTTCGGGCGGTGCGACCGGCTGGCCGGCGACCGACTGGGTCGAGGACCTGATGCTGCGCACGCAGCCGGCCGATGTCTACGACAAGTGGGTCAAAAACGAGATTCCGTTCACCGATCCGGCCGTCACCGGCGCATTGGACGAGTTCGGCTGGTTCGCGCGTAACGACAAGTTCGTGGACGGTGGCGCCGCGGCCGTTGCCTCTGCTGACTTCCGTGACAGCCCGAAGGGCCTCTTCGCCTCGCCGCCGAAGTGCTACCTGCACCATCAGGCTTCGTTCATTCCGTCCTTCTTCCCGGAAGGCACGGTGATCGGCGAGGACGCCGATTTCTTCTACATGCCTCCCTATGAAAGCAAGAAGGACCTCGGCAATCCGGTGCTCGGCGCCGGCACGCTTGCGATGATCACCAAGGACACCCCGGCCGCACGCGCCTTCATCGAGTTCCTGAAGACGCCGATCGCGCACGAGGTCTGGATGGCCCAGACGAGTTTCCTGACGCCCTACAAGAGTGTCAACGTGGAGACTTACGGCAACCCGCCGCTGAAGAAGCAGGGCGAGATCCTGCTCAACGCGACGACCTTCCGTTTCGACGGGTCCGACCTGATGCCGGGCAAGATCGGTGCGGGCGCCTTCTGGACGGGCATGGTCGATTACGTAGGCGGCAAATCGTCTGCCGACGTCGCAGCCGGCGTGCAGAAGGCGTGGGACGCCATCAAGTAAGATCAAATAAGACGGCGGACGATGCTTATCTCGTCCGCCGCTCCTTCATTTCCGGGTTGCCTCAGCAATCGGGTAATCCCAATCACGAGCGGTAGCCGCCATCATGCGATGCGCCGGGAGCATCCTGCTCCGGGGCGCGTTTAAGGGGAGGGATGTGCCATGCAGCAGCTACTCGCTGCCATTCTGACGATGATTGCCGGTGTCTTGGCTTGCGCAGCCTATTTCTGGGGCACCAATTTCATTCTCGACCGAATTTTCCCATCGAAGGGCCTCTCCGGCAAGGCCGCCTCCCGCAACCTGCGCATCACCAATGCCATCCGGCCCTGGTTGTTTCTGGCGCCCGCACTGTTTGCGCTGACGATCTATCTCATCTACCCCGTCTACATGTCCGTCGTTTTCAGTTTCCATGATCGAGGGGGAGTGAACTTCGTCGGCTTCAGTAACTACTTCTGGATGGTCAATGACGGTGAATTCCGTCAGTCGATCTTCAACAATTTCCTCTGGCTGCTGGTCGTTCCGGCACTCTCGACCTTCTTCGGGCTCATTATCGCGGCGCTGACGGACCGCATCTGGTGGGGCAATATCGCCAAGACGCTGATCTTCATGCCGATGGCCATTTCCTTCGTCGGCGCGGCCGTCATCTGGAAGTTCATCTACGACTACCGTGCGGAGGGGGCCGAGCAGATCGGGCTCTTGAATGCCATCGTCGTCGCCTTCGGCGGCGCGCCGCAAGCCTGGATCACGCTGCCCTTCTGGAACAATTTCTTCCTCATGGTCATTCTCATCTGGATCCAGACCGGATTTGCGATGGTCATCCTCTCCGCGGCGCTGCGCGGGATACCGGAGGAGACCATCGAGGCCGCGGTGATCGACGGCGCCAATGGCCGGCAGATCTTCTTCAAGATCATGGTGCCGCAGATCTGGGGCACGATCGCTGTCGTCTGGACCACCATCACGATCCTGGTGCTAAAGGTTTTCGATATCGTTCTGGCGATGACGAACGGGCAATGGCAGAGCCAGGTGCTTGCCAACCTCATGTTCGACTGGATGTTCCGGGGCGGCGGGGACTTCGGCCGTGGCGCATCGATCGCCGTGGTGATCATGGTTCTCGTCATTCCGATCATGATCTGGAACATCCGCAACGCGGCCAAGGAAATGAGGAGCCACTGAGATGAACCCAGCCACGCGCTCCCCGCTGATGTGGGCGGTCCATCTCTCGGTGCTTCTCATCGTCGCTCTCTGGACGATGCCGACCGCCGGCCTCCTGATTTCGTCCCTGCGCGACAAGGATCAACTCGCCGTTTCCGGATGGTGGACGGCTCTTGCCACGTCCTCGCGCAATGACGTCGCGCGCGCTCCGTCGCCCGAAAGCCAGGTCGAACGGGACGGCAAGTTCGTCATCTCCGGTAACGTTCTCGACGGTCAGGCCGGGCAGATCTCGGCCTTCGGCTTCTCCAGCCGCGAACCGGCGGCGTTCAAGGCCGGCGAGACTGCGGACTTGAACGGCGGCGAGAAGCTGACGGTGCAGGCGGACGGCAGCTTCGAAATCGTCTCCGATACGAGGATGGAAGGCTCGCGCGGCCAGCGCATCTTCTTCACCGCCGCGGCACCACCGCGTTTCACCCTCGACAACTACAAAGAGGTGCTGAGTGCGGAGGGCATCGGTGCGTCCTTCATCAACTCGCTGACGGTTGCCGTTCCATCGACGGTCATCCCGATTCTGATCGCTGCCTTTGCAGCCTATGCCCTGGCATGGATGCCGTTTCCGGGACGCGCGATCCTGATCGCCGTGGTCGTCGGGCTGCTGGTCGTGCCGCTCCAGATGTCGCTCATCCCGCTCCTGAAGCTCTACAACGGCGTTGGCGCATTCTTCGGTGTCCCGGCCAAGACCTACATGGGCATCTGGCTTGCCCATACCGGCTTCGGGCTGCCGCTGGCGATCTATCTCTTGCGCAATTATATGGCCGGCCTGCCGCGCGAGATCATGGAATCCGCGCGCGTCGACGGCGCCAGCGATTTCGACATCTTCGTCAAGATAATCCTGCCATTGTCTTTCCCGGCGCTCGCCTCCTTTGCGATCTTCCAGTTCCTCTGGACTTGGAACGATCTCCTTGTCGCGATCGTCTTCCTCGGTACCGGCCAGGATCAGCTTGTGCTGACGGGGCGGCTGGTCAACCTGCTCGGCTCTCGCGGCGGCAACTGGGAAATCCTGACCGCTTCCGCCTTCATTACCATCGTCGTTCCTCTGATCGTCTTCTTCGCTTTGCAGCGCTATCTCGTGCGCGGTCTGCTCGCGGGATCCGTCAAGGGCGGCTGACAGATTTCAGGACAAGGACCTTTTACACGAATGAACATGACAGAAACGACCGGCTCCATCCTCAAGCCCGACAGGGACTGGTGGCGTGGAGCGGTGATCTACCAGATCTACCCGCGCTCCTTTCAGGACACCAACGGCGATGGCATCGGCGACCTGAACGGCATCACCGCCCGGCTGCCGCATGTCGCGGCGCTCGGCGTCGATGCGATCTGGATTTCGCCCTTCTTCACCTCGCCAATGAGGGACTTCGGTTATGACGTTTCCAACTACAGGGATGTCGATCCGATCTTCGGCAAGCTCGAGGACTTCGACGCGCTGATCGCCGAGGCGCATCGGCTCGGCCTTCGGGTCATGATCGATCTCGTCCTGTCGCACACGTCCGATCGGCATCCCTGGTTCGTCGAAAGCCGGTCAAGCCGCAACAACGGCAAAGCCGACTGGTACGTCTGGGCCGATTCCAAGCCCGACGGAACCCCGCCCAACAATTGGCTGTCGATTTTCGGCGGCTCGGCCTGGGCCTGGGATCCGACGCGGCTGCAATATTACCTGCACAACTTTCTGACCTCGCAGCCGGACCTCAACCTGCACAATCCGGAGGTGCAGGAGGCCCTGCTTGCCGTCGAACGCTTCTGGCTCGAGCGCGGCGTCGACGGCTTCCGGCTCGACACCATCAACTTCTTTTTCCACGACAAGAAATTGCGCGACAATCCGGCATTGGTGCCGGAGCGACGCAATGCCTCGACGGCACCGGCGGTCAATCCGTACAATTATCAGGAACACCTCTACGACAAGAACCAGCCGGAAAACCTCGAATTCCTCAAGCGCTTCCGGGCGGTGATGGACGAATTTCCGGCGATCGCCGCCGTCGGCGAAGTTGGCGACAGCCAGCGCGGGCTTGAGATCGCCGGCGAATACACCTCCGGCGGCGACAAGATGCATATGTGCTATGCCTTCGAGTTTCTGGCACCCGATCCCTTGACGCCGCGCCGTGTGGCCGAGGTGCTGCTTGATTTCCAGAAGGCGGCGCCCGAAGGGTGGGCCTGCTGGGCGTTCTCCAATCATGATGTCGTCCGGCACGCCAGTCGCTGGGCCGACGGCGTCAGCGATTACGGCGCCCACGCCAAGCTGCTCGCAAGCCTGTTGATGTCGCTGCGGGGTTCGGTTTGCATCTATCAGGGCGAGGAACTCGCGCTGCCAGAAGCGGAGCTTGCCTATGAGGACCTTCAGGATCCTTACGGCATCCAGTTCTGGCCCGACTTCAAGGGACGCGACGGCTGCCGCACGCCCATGATATGGGAGAGCATGCCGGACGGCGGGTTCAGCGACGCCAAGCCGTGGCTGCCGGTTCCCGAGAACCACCTCGCCCAGGCCGTCGCCGTTCAGGAGGCCGATCCGGCCTCGGTCATGCAGCATTACCGCCGCTTCCTCAACTTCAGGAAGGCGTATCCGGCCTTTGCAAAGGGCGCGATCGAGTTTTTCGAGACTGAGGCGCCGCTTCTTGGTTTCCTGCGTACCCATGGTAATGAGAAACTGCTCTGCCTGTTCAACATGAGCGAAGGGCTCGCGACGGCGAACGTGCCGACCGAACCGCTGGAACCGCTCGAAGGACATGGGTTCGTTTCGGAGATGAGGGATAACACGATCAATCTTCCGGCCTGGGGCGCGTTCTTCGCGCGTTTGGCCTAAGCATCTTCAAGCGAGGCGGACGCCGGTCGCATGAAGAAGATGCATTCTGAAGAAACAGCGAGGGGAGGATGCGATGACGGGCCTGCTGCTTAAAGATATCCACAAGTCCTATGGGGCCGTTGATGTCATTCACGGCATCAACCTCGACATCAAGCAGGGCGAGTTCATCGTCTTCGTCGGGCCGTCGGGCTGCGGGAAATCGACGCTGCTGAGAATGATCGCCGGCCTGGAGGAGATAACCGGCGGCGACATGTTCATCGACGGCGACCGCGTCAACGATGTGCCGCCATCGAAGCGCGGCATCGCCATGGTATTCCAGTCCTATGCGCTCTATCCGCACATGACGGTCTACGACAACATGGCTTTCGGCATGCGGATCGCCAAGGAGTCGAAGGAGGAGATCGACCGCCGCGTGCGCTCGGCGGCGGAAATCCTCCAGCTCACGAACTATCTCGACCGTTTGCCAAAGGCGCTCTCCGGCGGCCAGCGTCAGCGCGTCGCGATCGGACGGGCGATTTGCCGAGATCCCAAGGTCTTCCTTTTCGACGAGCCGCTGTCGAACCTCGACGCTGCTCTGCGCGTCGCCACGCGGATCGAGATCGCCAAGCTCAACGAGCAGATGGCCGACACCACAATGATCTATGTTACCCATGACCAGGTGGAGGCGATGACGCTTGCCGATCGCATCGTCGTGCTTTCTGCAGGCCACATCGAGCAGGTCGGCGCGCCGCTCGAACTTTATGAGCGCCCGGCGAACCTTTTTGTCGCCCGCTTCATCGGCTCGCCGGCGATGAACATCATCCCCTCGACGATCTCGGCCACCGGCGAGCAGACGACTGTGACCCTCGCAGGCGGCAAGTCGGTGACGCTCGACATAGCCACGAACGCTTCCGAGAAAGGAAAGAAGGCGAGCTTCGGCGTGCGGCCGGAAGACCTCCAGGCCGCGCAGTCCGAAGATTTCCTGTTCGAAGGAACGGTTTCGATCGTCGAGGCGCTCGGTGAAGTAACTCTGCTCTATATCGAGGGACTGGTCGAAAACGAACCGCTCATCGCGAAGATCCCCGGCATCCCGCAGGTCAACCGGGGAGACAAGGTGCGCTTCACAGCAGACAAGGCGAAGCTTCACCTCTTCGATGCCGAAGGACGGAGCTATCGCGCCTAGAGCATCCCGCTTTCAAGTGAAATCACTGAAAGCGGATAAGATGCTCTGGAATCAAAGTGCTAAAGCGTCCTGTGCGTTCACCTGAACGCACGGCGCTCTGGTCATCCCACCGGTGGACGGTGCAATCGGAGAACGAGCGCGGGCGTTCTGCTCCGTCTTCAGTTAGATAGATTTAACCATATCTCACCCGTCCGGCGCTGCCGGGCGGGTTTTCCACATGTGACTGGCAAGCCAAACTCTCTGTTAAATTTCATGGGTTAGCGTGACCGCAGATTGAAATGCGAAAGGCGAATTCGATGAGCGGCGCGGCCCAGCACTTCCTCAACAAGGAAGAGTCCTTCATGTACGATCGGGAAGCGAATTTCCCAATGGAGGACACTCGCAACGAGGCGCGCATCGAATTCACCGAGAAGGGTATGCAGCACCTCTCGTCTCGCCGCTGCGAGATCATCAAGCTTTCCAAAAGTAGCGCACTCATAGGCATCACGACGCAGTTCCAACTGCCGCGGAACTTCTATCTCGATATCCCGAGTGCACGCCTTCCCTTGATCGGCTGCCTGCTCAAGCGCGTCCACGGCAACAATATTATCGAAGCGCGCTTCCTGCGGCTTTTGACAGATCGCGATCTGAACCGGATTTTCGTCTACAGCACACATCCGAACCACCGCAACCGCACCCTCGATATCTATCGCTGACAGGAAAAAAGTGCGCCGCGTCTGGCGCTCGTGTCTTGCATTTCGTTCCGTCTTGACCGGATTACCTGCGTCTCCGAGACTCTACCCGTGACTTCTTTGAGATCGACTGCGATTCAGGCTGGAGAACCGCCATGCAGCGACCCTATCGCCTTTCCTGTCATTGCGGCGACATCTGTGTCGAGGTCGACGCTGAGCTATCGCGATTGCTCGAGTGCAATTGCTCGACGTGCCGGCGTTCCGGTTTCCTGCATTGGAAGGTGGATGCCGCCGCTGTCAGGCTGATTACCGAAAAGCGCCGCCTGTCGACCTACATCTGGCGCGGTGTAAGCGAAGGCCATCACTTCTGCCCGACATGTGGGACTGCGATCCTGCGAAGCGGCTATCCGGGCGACCGCGTCTCGCTCAACGCTCGCTGCATCGAGGGCGTCGATGTATTCACGCTCGAAATCGAACGGTACGACGGCCGAAACGACATGCCTCCCGGGCCGCTCCCGTAGCTGAACGACAGCAGATGTCCGACGCCGCTCTAGAGCAATTCCAGGAAAAGTGTGTAACGGTTTTCCGTCCGGAATTGCGTAGTTTCAACGAGTTAGATCATTTTCACTGTTTCAATGAAACAATGAAATGATCTAGAATAGGACGCTCGCCCCATGATCGGCCGCGCCGGCGATCCGGCGGAACGGCGCGAAGAGTTCGCGGCCCATGCCGAATTCGTTGTCGGAGAGGTCGATATGGGCTGGCACGCGCGTTTTCAGCGCAATGTCTTCGATCAATACCTCGACCGTTCCGGCAAGCGCGTCGATGCGGATGATGTCACCTTCCTGGATGCGCGCGATCGGCCCGCCGTCCTTGGCTTCCGGCGTGACATGGATGGCTGCCGGGACCTTGCCGGACGCGCCCGACATGCGGCCGTCGGTCAGGATGGCCACCTTCTGGCCGCGGTCCTGCAGGATGCCGAGCACGGTCGTCAGCTTGTGCAGTTCCGGCATGCCATTGGCCTTCGGACCCTGGAAGCGGACCACGGCAACGAAATCGCCCTCCAGCTTGCCCGCCTTGAACGCCGCGTTGAGCTCGGCCTGGTCGTGAAAGATCTTCGCCGGCGCTTCGATGATATGACGATCCGGCTTGACGGCCGAAATCTTGATGACCGCCTTGCCGAGATTGCCGGCGAGCATCTTTAGCCCGCCGGTGTGCTGGAACGGTTGATCGATCGTCGCCAGCACCTTCGGATCGGCGCTCTCTTGCGGCGCCGGCTCGCGGTGTACGCCACCATTGGCGCCGAGCTTGACGTCGATCGCATAGGCGTCGAGGCCCCGGCCGAACACCGTCCGGACGTCGTCGTGCAGCAATCCATTCTTGAGCAGTTGGCCGATCAGGAAGCCCATGCCGCCGGCGGCGTGGAAATGGTTCACGTCCGCGAGCCCGTTCGGATAGACGCGAGCCAGAAGCGGCACGATGTCGGAAAGTTCGGAGATGTCCTGCCAGGTGAGCAGGATGCCCGCGGCGCGCGCCATGGCGACGAGATGCATGGTGTGGTTGGTCGAGCCGCCCGTTGCATGCAGGCCGACGACGCCGTTGACGATCGATCGTTCGTCGATCATCTCGCCGGCGGGGGTGAACTCGTTGCCCATGGCGGTGATGGCAAGCGCTCTTTTCGCTGCTTCCTTCGTCAGCGCGTCGCGCAGCGGCGTGCCAGGATTGATGAAGGAGGCGCCGGGCAGGTGGAAGCCCATGATCTCCATCAGCATCTGATTGGAGTTGGCGGTGCCGTAGAAGGTGCAGGTGCCGGGGCCGTGATAGGACTTGGACTCCGCCTCGAGCAGTTCGTCGCGACCGACCTTGCCCTCGGCAAAGAGCTGGCGGACGCGCGCCTTTTCGTCATTCGGCAGCCCCGTCGTCATCGGCCCGGCGGGAACGAAGATCGCGGGCAAATGACCGAAGGTCAGAGCTGCGATGACAAGGCCGGGCACGATCTTGTCGCAGACGCCGAGATAGACGGCCGCATCGAACATGTTGTGCGACAGGCCGACGCCGGCGGACATCGCGATCAGGTCGCGCGAAAAGAGCGATAGCTCCATGCCGGGCTGGCCCTGGGTGACGCCGTCGCACATCGCCGGCACGCCACCGGCAACTTGCGCCACGCCGCCCGCCTCGCGTGCCGCCTCCCGGATTAGCGCCGGGTAGGTCTCGAAGGGCTGGTGCGCCGAGAGCATGTCGTTGTAGGAGGTGATAATACCGAGATTGGGGACGCGGTCACCCGCGAGCGCCGCCTTCTCCGCGGGGGAACAGACGGCAAACCCGTGTGCGAGGTTGCCGCAGCCAAGCACGCTGCGATGCGGCCCATTTGCGGCGGCGCTACGGACACGATCGAGATAGGCTTCGCGCTGGGGTTTCGAACGCTCGACGATGCGGGCGGTGATGGCGGCAACGCGGGAATCGGCGGACATGATACATCCTGTTCCGGAGCCTTTGAAGGCCCCTGTCTTCATCCTGTCATCGGTCTACAGCGGCCGTGCGGCACCGCATCGGCGGCTGTAACAGTTTGAATTGCTGAGGAATCTGGCCTCAGTTCGATCGCGAAATGAGGATAGATCACTCAACACGACCTGCGCACTCGGGAGAACGCGCAAGGAAAGCTCTGGTTCGGGCCGTTATCTGCCTCGGCGGGCGTTCCCCGAAGGGGGCCGCCTCGTTACGGTGCCCAATAGATCTGCAGCGGCGAGGTCGCGCGCCGCAACATGGCGCGGATCGGCATCTCCGCCTCATCACCGGACGCCTCCGCTCGGGCAAGAACCTCCTTCTTGCCGTCGCCCTCGATATGCAGGACGAGCAGCCCGGCGTCCTCAAGGCTGGAAAACGTAAATGTCAACCGCGGTTCGCCCGCGCCGTCCGCCTCCATCGTGATCACGCCGCGTGGCGTCGCCGGATCGATCGCCTCCTTAAGGCGCGTCCCTCCCGGGAAGAACGAGGCGGTGTGTCCGTCCGTTCCCATCCCGAGAACAACGACATCGAAGGGCGCGCCGACTGCGGCCGCCGACCGGCTTGCCTTCACTGCGGCATCCTCGGCCGTGGCTGCAGCGTGGTAGAGCGGCAGGAACTTTGCCGCCGTCGCCTTGTTCTGCAGCAGATTGGCGGCGACCAGCCCGTGGTTGGAGCGTTCGTTTTCCGGCGGCACGAACCGTTCGTCGACAAGGGTGACGGTCACTTTCGTCCAATCGAGTTCGCGCCGCGACAGGGCTTGGAAGAAGGCTTTCGGCGTCGATCCGCCGGAGACCGCGATACTCGCAGCGCCGCGAGCTTCGATCGCCGCGGCGAGCTTGGCGCTGACCGCATCCGCCAGTCCCTCCGCCAATGCGGTTCCATTCTCGAATGTGTGCAGGGTGGTGCTCATGAGCCGGTCCTAGATCGTGTCGTTCCAGGTGCGGCCGTCGCGCTCGATGAGCGCGATCGACTGGCTCGGCCCCCAGGTGCCGGCGGTATAGCCCTGCACCTGCTGTCCGGTCGTTTCCCACGCCTTGAGGATGGGGTCGATCCATTGCCACGCGGCTTCCACTTCGTCGCGGCGCACGAACAGCGTCTGGTTATTGCGGATGACATCGAGCAACAGCCGTTCATAGGCATCGGCGTTGCGCACGGCGAAGGCTTCCGCGAAGCTCATGTCGAGCGGGACGTTCCGCAGGCGCATGCCCCCCGGTCCCGGGTCCTTGATCATAAGCGATTGCTTGACGCCTTCGTTCGGCTGGAGGCGGATCATCAACTGGTTCGCCGAAATGCGTCCGGCACTGTGATCGAAGATCGAGTGAGGGATCTGCTTGAAGGTGATGACGATCTCCGACATGCGGCCCGCCATGCGCTTGCCGGTGCGAATATAGAAAGGCACGCCGGCCCAGCGCCAGTTGCTGACCTCGGCCTTGATCGCGACAAAGGTCTCCGTGTTGGAAACGCCGCCTTCGAGCTCCTCGAGATAGCCCTTTACCGGACCGCCGGCGGATGCGCCGGCACGATACTGGCCGCGAACCGTCACCTGCTCGACATTGGTCGCGGTGATCGGCTTCAGCGCGCGAAGCACCTTGAGCTTTTCGTCGCGCACGGCCTCCGCGTCCATCGAGGTCGGCGCTTCCATGGCGACGAAACAGACGAGCTGCAGGATGTGGTTCTGCACCATGTCGCGGAGCGCGCCCGCCTTGTCGTAGTAGCCGGCGCGGTTTTCGAGTCCGACGGACTCCGAAACGGTGATCTGCACGTGGTCGATATGCGCCGAGTTCCACAGCGGCTCATAAAGCGCATTGGCAAAGCGCAGCGCCATGAGGTTCTGCACCGTCTCCTTGCCGAGGTAGTGATCGATGCGGAAGATCTGCTCTTCGCGGAACACCTTGCCGATCGTGTCGTTGAGTTCCGTCGCCGTGGCGAGGTCGCGTCCGATCGGTTTTTCGACGACGATCCGGGTGTTCTTGGTGATGAGCTTGTGGTCGCGAATCTTCTCCGAAATATCTCCGAAGATCGCCGGTCCGACGGCGAGATAGAAGGCGCGGATACGATCCTTTCCCTCTTCGAGGATTTTCTTCAGCTCGTCCCAGCCCTGATCGGATTTGGCGTCGACCGAGACGTAGTAGAGCCGGGCCGTGAACTTTGCCACTTCCGCTTCGTTGAATTCGCCCTGCTTCAGATGCTCCTTCAAGGCGTCGGTCGCGAACGTGCGGTATTCCTCGTGGGTCAGTGCCGCGCGTGATGCGCCTATGATTCGCGTCGGCTCGCTGAATTGACCTTCGATCTGCCGGTGATAGAGCGCCGGCAGAAGCTTGCGCTCCGCAAGATCGCCGGTGCCCCCGAACACCACATAGTCAAACGGGTCGACGGGAATGATCTGGCTGCTCATGGGATATCTCGATCTCTTTCAGGTCAGGGGAGGTATAATCTAATCGATTTAAAAAGGCTAGGGTGCGACGCAACAAAATGCGCGCGCACGCGGCTTTTTAGAACCGGTCGCGCAAGGCATACCAGCTGAGCGCGAGAAACAGCAGCGCCGAGCGGAATCGCATTCCGCCCGGGAAAGCGGGTATTTTCAAGGCCTTGAGGAGATCCAGCTCCGTCTGTTTGCCCAGGACGAGGTCAGCATAGAGCTTGCCGCAATAGTTGGACAGCATGACGCCGTGCCCGGAATAGCCGCCGATGCTCGTGACCCCCGGCATGACCTCCCGGCAGAAGGGCTGGCGCGGCATGGTGATGCCGACCGAACCGCCCCAGGCGTGGGTAATCTCGACGTTGGCGAGTGCCGGATAGATCTCGCTGATCTGACGGCGGATATGGCTGGAAATGTCGCGTGGATTGTCGGCGGTATAGGCTTCGCGCCCGCCGAAGAGCAGCCGTCCGTCTTTCGATTTGCGGAAATAGCGCACGACGAAACGGGAATCGTCGACCGATTCCCCGCCGGGCAGCACATCCGGATGGTCGGACAGGACCTTTGTAGCGCCAATGAACGAGCGGATAGGCATGACGTGGCTGGCGGTCACGGGCTCCAGGTTGCCGATATAGGCATTGCAGGCGAGCAGCGCCCGATCGGCGGTGATCGCGCCGCGATCGGTGTCGATGACGACCGCGGCCCCCTTTTTCTCGATCTTCAGCGCCTTTGTCTGCTCGTGGAGGCTGGCGCCGGCACGGGCCGCCTGCGTTGCGAGGCCGACGAGCAGTTTCATCGGATGGATGTGCCCGGTGCCGGTGTCGCGGATGCCGAAGTGATAATGGTGCGATCCGAGCCGGCTTGCGGTCTCTTCGCGTTCCATCAAGGAGAGGTGCGGATATCCGAAACGCTCCGTCATCGCCTCGACATGGCGGCGGTAGTCGTTCTCGAGGCTTTTCTTGTGGCCGACGGAAAGCTGCCCCGGCACGAATTCGATGTCGATTCCGTGTTCGCCGGCGAAGCCCAGGAGATAGCGCTTGGCGTTCTCCGCCATCTCGAACAGCAGCTTGGCGCGCTCGTGGCCGAGCGTCTCTTCCGTATCCTCCGCCCATGCGCGCTGGCCGGTGCCGAATTGGCCGCCGTTGCGACCCGAGGCGCCGTCGCCGAAACGGCAGGCGTCGATCAACGTGACGTCAGCTCCGTTTTTCGCGAGATTGTAGGCGGCTTGAAGACCTGTGTAGCCGCCGCCGACGATGGCGACGCCGGTTTTCCGCGACCCCGCCAGCGCTGGATAGACCGGACGCTCAGGGATCGTCGCCTCATACCAGGAAATTCCGGGCGAGATCGGGCTTTGCCAGGGCATGAGGCCGCCTTTCGGTCAGACGTTCAGAAGCAGGAATTCGCGTTCCCACGGACTGATGACCTGCATGAAGGTCTCGAATTCGCCACGCTTCACGCCGGCATAGATGGCGATGAATTCGGGCGTGAAGACATCGGCGAGCGAAGGTGCGGATTCAAGCAGCGACACGGCCTCGAGCAAGCCGCGCGGCAGATCGATTTCGCCTTCGTTGGCGGTGTCCTCGGTCGGCGGCGTGGGTTGCAGACCCCCGATGATGCCGAGATAGCCGCAGCCGAGCGAGGCGGCGAGCGCCAGGTAGGGATTGGCGTCCGAACTCGGCAGGCGGTTTTCGATGCGTCGCGCCGCCGCATCCGATACGGGGATGCGGAACGCCGTCGTCCGGTTATCGTAACCCCAGGCGGTGTTCACCGGCGCCGACATGTCGGGCGTCAGCCGCCGGTAGGAGTTCACGTAGGGCGCCATCATCGCCAACGTCCGCGGCACATAATGCTGCATGCCGCCGATAAAGGAGAAGAACTCCTTCGATGGTGACCCGTTCACATTCGAGAAGAGGTTGCGACCGGTGTTGATCTCGACCACCGACTGGTGAATGTGCATCGCCGAGCCGGGCTGGCCCTGCATCGGCTTCGCCATGAAGGTCGCGTAGATGCCGTGCTTCAGTGCCGCTTCACGAATTGTCCGCTTGAACAGGAAAACCTGGTCGGCAAGCTCGATCGGGTCGCCGTGCCTGAGGTTGATTTCGAGTTGCGCCGGTCCCTCTTCGTGAATGAGGGTATCGATCTCGAGGCCCTGCTTCTCGGAGAAGTGGTAGATGTCGTCAATCAGTTCGTCGAATTCGTTGATGCCGGCGATCGAATAGCCCTGGCCGCCGAGAATCGAGCGGCCGGAGCGGCCCTTCGGCGGACGCAGCGGATAGTCCGGATCGTCGTTCTGGGCGACGAGATAGAATTCGATCTCGGGCGCGACGACCGGCTTCCATCCCTTCTGGCGATAGAGGTCGACCACGCGTTTCAATACGTTGCGCGGCGTATAGTTGATCTGCTCGCCCTGCGAGCCGACAATGTCGCAGATCACCTGCGCCGTCGGGTCGGACTCCCAGGGAACAATAGACAGGGTCGAAAGGTCCGGCACCAGCTTGATGTCGCTGTCGCGCGAATCGTAACGGAACTGGCCGGTCTCCTCGGGATATTCGCCGGAAATGGTGTGACGGTAGATCGCCGACGGCAGGGCGAGCGAGGTGTTGGAGGTGAATTTTGAGGTCGGCATCATCTTGCCGCGCGGTACGCCGGCAAGGTCGGGCGTGATGCACTCGATGTCTTCAATGCCGCGGATCCTGAGCCAGTCGACCGCTTCCTTCCAGGTCTTCACGCCTCGCGGCGAATGCAGGGCGGCGGGTATTTTCGAAGTCTTGCTGATCTTTGCTGCTTGCTGGGCGACACTTCTCTTGGAGGGCATAAATCACCGGTTTTGGCTTCGGATTGCGCATCATACCCGGAGTTTGACGATTGGCTAGAGTAGCGCGACGGATCACGATTGACTTTTGGTTCCGCCATCGGAAAGGAAGGCTGAAACGCGAAAAGGGTCTTCCGTGGCAGAAAAACACGACGTGGTGATCATTGGCGCCGGTGCCGCCGGCATGATGTGCGCGATCGAGGCGGGAAAACGCGGACGCCGCGTGCTCGTGCTCGATCACGCCAAGGCACCTGGGGAGAAGATCCGCATTTCCGGCGGCGGCCGCTGCAACTTCACCAATATTCACGCCGGACCGAAGAACTTCCTCTCCGAGAATCCGCATTTCTGCAAGTCGGCGCTGGCGCGCTACCGGCCGCAGGATTTTGTTGCACTGGTCGAGAGGCACGGCATTGCATGGCACGAGAAGACGCTTGGCCAGCTCTTCTGCGATCATTCGGCGAAGGACATCATCCGCATGCTGCTTGCCGAGGTGCAGGAGGCGGGCGTGGCTCTCCGGCTTGCAACGGCGGTCTCGGCGGTCGAGAGAGTCGCGTCCGGCTTCCGGGTGACGACGGATGATGCTGCCGTCGAGGCTGCGTCGCTGGTGGTGGCGAGCGGCGGCAAGTCGATTCCGAAAATGGGTGCCACGGGTTTTGCCTACAGGATCGCCGAACAGTTCGGCTTGCCGATCGTTGAAACGCGGCCTGCACTGGTTCCGTTGACCCTCGATCCGGCGCAACTGGAAAAGATCGGCGAACTGGCCGGCGTTGCCGCCGATGCCGAGGCGCGCTGCGGCAAGGCCGCCTTCCGCGAAGCGGTGCTGCTCACCCACCGCGGCTTGAGTGGACCCGCCATCCTGCAGATCTCCTCCTATTGGCGAGAGGGCGCGGAGATCGTTCTGCGGCTGATGCCGGATATCGATATCGCGTCCATCCTCAAGGGGATGCGCCGAACGAACGGGCGGCAGGCCGCACAGACCGCCCTGGCCGACATCCTGCCGCGACGGCTGGCGCAGTTCTTTGCGGAAGAAGCCAAGCTCGCGGGGCGGATGCTCGCCGACCTTTCCGACAAGGCCATCGACGCGCTGTCGGCTTCCGTCCAGAACTGGACGCTGAGGCCCGCCGGGTCGGAGGGCTACAGGACCGCCGAAGTTACGCTCGGCGGGGTCGATACCCGTGCGCTCGATTCCCGAACGATGCAGGCGAGGGAAGTTCCGGGGCTTTATTTCATCGGCGAATGCGTCGATGTCACCGGATGGCTCGGCGGCTACAATTTCCAATGGGCCTGGGCCTCCGGTTTCGCCGCCGGTCAAGAGGTGTGACCATGCGGAAGAATTGGTGATTTGCCTTTTCAGCCATTGTTAACGGAAATGGCTGAACCTGAATTCATGGCTGCACGGCCTGCACAGGACTGGGGCGGTCCCTAAAAGGAAACCACACTGTTTCCATTTCATGGACTTTCCCTGGCCGCAGGATGAAGGCAGCATGATGTGCATGGTCGCCGGGTTGGCTGCCAGCAATTCAAGGTTGCAGCGTCCTTTGCGCGTCGGAAAACGCGCGGCGCTGCAGGACAAGGACAGGATGCCATGACCCACTCACGCCGCCGTCCCCGCGCTGTTGCGATTGCCCGCACCGAGCAGAGCCACTTCCACCATGAGCTCATTGCCTTCGGTGCTGTTATCGCTTTGTTTCTCGTTGTAACCTTCGCGACGTTCGCCGCGTTCTGAATGCAAAGTCAGGAAGGCGGAAGCGTCTTCCAGGTGAAGCGCGTTCACCTGATCCAAATTGCGGCGCCTGTGATCCGGCCGAAACGGCATGGCCGTTGTCGCAATATCGTCCCGGCCCCATCACCGCGTCAAAACTGACGGCCGCTTATACAAATCTTAATCGTTCAAATCGACTATGGCGCCCGAGTGAGTCCCGTCAGGGCCTCGCCGCCCTACAGCGCCGCGCGTCTGTCAGACGCGCAAGGAAACATGCAGTAAGAGGCAGCGTGGCTCCGCAATGATTGCCGGCGGACTAGCGGCGTGCGCCGCATGATTTCCCGAAAAACATCAGCCTGTTTGCGCATCGGGTGGCTGTTCCTCCGCAAGCAATCGCTTGGGGCGGTACGTCGGGCCATCGGGGGAAGCGAAACGCGAGCTGCGAGCCAAGGTGTTTTCAATGTTCATTGATAGAGTTCTTGCCCGGTTCAAGATTCAGACGAAGGTTCTGTTCTTCATTCTGCCGTTTGTCGTCAGCATCTCGGCTGTCGGCATCACCGGCCTCTACGCATCGGGCCTGCTGCAGGGTCGCATGGAGATTTCAAACAGCGTCCTGCAAACGCTGAGCGGCTTCAAGGACGTCTACGCCGGGATGAATAACTTCCTGTACAAGACGACCGAGGAAAGCCGCGATGCGGTTCGTGCGACGATCGCTGCGCAGAAGGATATCCTCGCTGATACCGCCGCACAGGTCGCCGGCCAAAACGGACAGGACGAGCTGACCGCTGCAATCGCCGCGACCAGCGATATCGAGGCGCGTATCGAGGGTCTTTGGACGTTGCATGTCGGCGAGCAGGAGCTGCGCGCGGCCACGACGGCCAATCTCGAGCGCCTGGTGGCCGAGCAATCGAAGATCAATGACGAGACGAACCGGCTGCAATATGCCGTGCGCAAGGACGAGAACGCGGCGAAGACGATGCTCCGGAACGCCGAAAAGCTCCTTCGCGCCGGCCGCTTCTTCGCGGAGTTCGGCACGGAGGTCGCCAAAGCGACCACGGTCGAAGAGAAGCTGAAGCAGGTCAAGGATCGCTTCCCGATGGTCGGCCGCACGCAGCGCGAGATCTTCACCTTGCTGCCGAAGGGCGAAAAGTCCCTCGCCGACACCGTGAATTCAGCCTCGAGCGAGATCGGCTCCCTGATCAAGGCCCCGGTCGGACCCGAAACACTCGGCAGCATTTCGAAATATGTCGATCGCTTCCGCACCGCGAGCTTCCGCCTCGAAGCCGCCTCCGTCGGCAAGATGCGCGACGCCACCCAGATCTTCAGCGAGCTCGACGAAAAGATTGCGAGCACCGAGTCCGTGCTGACCGCAACACGCCGGCTCTCCACGTCGATCACCGATGTCCAGATCGCCGCGGCGGCCTTCCTCGGCAGCTCGACTGAGGAAAATCGCAAGAGGCTCCTGGACAAGTTCCTCGCCGTTCAGGCCAATTTGACAACCTTGCGCGGCGTCGCCATCGGAATGAGTTTCTTCGATACGACGTCGGATGCCCTTCTGTCGATCCTCGACGTAATGAAGAAGGATAGTGTTGCGCTGGTAGCGAGTTCCGACAAGCGCAGTTCCGAGTTCAATGCTGCCGGTGAATCGATCAATGAGATCTGGGGTGATCTGACCGAGTTCGCCGAGCAGCAGAAAGTCGCGGCCGGTACCGAACGAGACGAAGCGAACCAGATCTCCGTTGCTGCAACCGTCGGCGGCGTCATCATCGCATTGCTCGCCGGCATCGCGCTTACGCTGACGCTGAAGAAACCGATCGGACAGATCACCGCCGCCATGCGCCGCCTTGCCGACGGCGTGCTCGATACGGCGATCGACGGCGACGCGCGGCGCGACGAGATCGGCGACATGGCGCGCGCCCTCGGCGTGTTCAAGGAAAACGCCCTTTCCAAGGTGCGCATCGAGGCGGAAAGCGAAGACCAGCGCGCTCGTGCCGAAGCGGAACGCAGCCGCAACGACGCCGAGAAGCGCGAGCTGGACCGGCAGATCGATCTTGCGGTCAGCGAACTCGCCGCCGGCCTCGGACGTCTGGCGCAAGGCGATCTCTCGCACCAGATCGAAGTGCCCTTCCACGGCCGGCTCGAGCAACTGCGCACCGATTTCAACGGATCGCTCATCCGCCTTCAGGATACGCTCGCCCAGATCCGGACGAACGCCCAGGCGATCCAGCAGAGCGGTGCGGACATGCATCATTCGGCCGACTCGCTCTCCAAACGCACCGAAGCCCAAGCGGCTTCGCTCGAGGAGACCGCGGCCGCGGTCGACCAGATCACGGCGACCGTGCGTTCCTCGGCAGAGCGTGCACATGAGGCGAACCTCGCCGTTTCGCAGACCAAGAAGAGCGCCGACAGCTCCGCGACGGTGGTCACCAATGCCATCGCCGCGATGGGCCGCATCGAAGAGGCTTCACGCCAGATCGAGCAGATCATCGAGGTCATCGACGACATCGCCTTCCAGACCAACCTGCTGGCCCTCAACGCCGGCATCGAGGCGGCACGCGCCGGAGAGGCGGGCAAGGGCTTTGCCGTCGTCGCGCAGGAGGTCCGGGAACTGGCGCAACGGTCCGCCGAGGCGGCGCGGGAAATCAAGGGGCTGATCAACAAGTCGACCGAAGAGGTCAATTCCGGCTCTCATCTCGTCAAGGAGACCGGCGCGGTGCTTGCCTCGATCAGCGCCCAGATCGTCTCCGTCAGCCAGCATGTGGAAATGATCGCGACGGCAAGCCGCGACCAGGCGGCGGCTCTGAACGAGGTCAACGGCTCCGTCAACCAGATGGATCAGATGACCCAGCAGAATGCCTCGATGGTCGAGGAAGCGACGGCCACCAGCCGAGCACTCGCAAACCAGGCGGATACGCTGATGATGCTCGTCGAGCAATTCCGGCTGGAGCCCGAAGTGGCGACCGGCCAAACTTATCGCGCTGCCTGAGCGGTAGCGACCAGCCGCGACGGGCTTGCTCGCTTGCGGCAATGTACGGACCGAACGCCGTGCGCTCGACCGGGCGCACGGCGTTGTCAATTGGGGTCGCCCGCGGTGCAAAGCTCTCAAACCGGGCCGCAGTCTGTGCGGCATTTTTCCGGCGGCGACTTCTGGGTGATTGCGGAAAACAGGCGGCCCATGAGGGCCTTGCGCTGCGGTCGGCGCGGCCTGAACGTGTCGTCCCAGCGGCGGTTCTTGGAAAGCATGTCGAATAAAAAGGCCATTGCCATCAGGTCCATGGTGATGCTCCTCGTTTTGGGCATCTCCTTTTTTATGCATTCAAAACTGTTTTACATACAGCTCAGTTCCCCATATGTTTTTCACCCATGAAAAACATGGACTGGGACATCTACCGCTGTTTCATGACTGTGGCGCGCGCCGGCGGCCTGACCGGTGCGGCGCAGGTGACCGGCTTGAGTCCGGCAACCATCGGCCGCCGGATGCTGGAGATCGAGGAGCGTACCGGGCGCTCGCTCTTCGTGCGCAGCCAGACCGGCTACGTGCTGACCGCCGACGGACGCCTCCTGTTCGAGCAATTGCGGGAAATGGAGGCGGCGGCGCGCAAGATTGAGAGCTGGCAAAAGGAAGGCGAGGGGATGCCGGTCGTGCGGATCGCGGCCGGAACGTGGAACGCGTGGCTGATCGCGGAAAATTTTCCCGCGATCTGCACTGAGCGCGACGTCTTTGCCATATCGCTTTCGATCGGGGAGGCGCGCGCCAATCTTGCCTATCGGGAGAGCGATATCGGCATTCGCGCCTTCGAGCCGCAAGAGACATATCTGGCGTCGCGCTTGATCGGCGAAGTGGCCTACGCCGCCTACCGGCAGAAAAATGCGCCCGGCGGCGGGCCCGAGCGCTGGGTCGCGGTTGCGGAGGAAGAGGCGATCTCGGCCTATCTGCGCTGGCCGCATGACCAGGCGGCTGGCCGCATCGTTGCGACGGTAGGTCGCCCCCGGTCCTTGCTCGATCTCGCGCGTGCCGGGGCGGGAAGGGCGGTTTTGCCCTGCTTTGTCGGCGATCTCGATCCGCTGCTCGAGCGCGCGAGCGAGGAAATAGAGCCGCTCAGACATCGGCAGTGGATTGTCATGAACAACGAGGACCGACACCGGCGGGAAATCCGCACCGTCGTCGACCGGATGACGCGACTATTACGCAGCCACGTGGACCTGTTTGCCGGCAAGCGCCCGCGGCGAACCGCATCAGTGTAGCACCGCAACGAGCACCGGCCGACTTTGCAGCCGGCCGGTGCTCTGGTCTCTTAACGGGAGCGGCTACGCGGCCAGCTTCGAGCGCGAAAGCCCGCTACGGGAATCCGCTGCCTGAGGGACAGCGCGCCATGCCAGTAGATGCCCGAAAGCATGAGGACGAGCGCGAGAGCCGCTGTTTCAAACATCACGACCGTCCTTGTGTGACGATGACCGGAATGAGCAGGTCGCCCCAGTTGCCTTCGCCACCATGATGGCGTGCCGAGCGCACGAGCTCGACCGAAACGCCGGCGTCGACGGCCTTCATGACCGACTGATTGAGCCGATGCAGGTCGTTCGCGACCATGCGGATCGCCGCCTGCTGGTCAGGGGTCATGGCCGACGACTGTTCCTCGGCCCGTTCCTTGACGCGTGTCTGTACTGTCATTGGCGTTGCTCCTTCGGAGGTTAAAGCCGGATGCGGGGCACTCCGTCCCGCTTTCGGTTCGAGGTTCTGTTTTTTCCGGGGCGCGCGACGGGCAGGGATGCCGCGCGCCCCGGCTTTCATTCTGCGTCTTTCATTCCGCTGCCGGGCGGAACTGGTCGTGCTCAGTCGATTCCTTCATGGCGGTGGTCGAGGACTGGCCGCCGGTGATCGCCAGCGATACGGCATCGAAGTAGCCGGTGCCGACCTCGCGCTGGTGTTTGGTTGCGGTGTAGCCGTTGGCCTCGGCTGCGAATTCCGCTTCCTGCAGCTCCGAATAGGCGGCCATCTGGCGGTCCTTGTAGCCGCGCGCAAGCTCGAACATGCCGTAGTTCAACTGATGGAAGCCGGCGAGCGTGATGAACTGGAACTTGTAGCCCATTGCTCCAAGCTCGCGCTGGAACTTGGCGATCGTCGCGTCGTCGAGGTTCTTCTTCCAGTTGAACGATGGCGAACAATTATAGGCGAGCAGCTTGCCCGGATGCGCCCTGTGTACGCCTTCGGCGAATTTGCGCGCCTGCTCCAGATCCGGCTTCGAGGTTTCGCACCAGATGAGGTCGCAATGCGGCGCGTAGGCGACGGCGCGGGCGATGCAGGGCTCGATGCCGTTCCTTACCTGATAGAACCCCTCAACCGTGCGGCCGGCATCGTAGTCGACGAAGGGCCGGTCGCGTTCGTCGATGTCCGAGGTGAGCAGCTTCGCCGCTTCCGCATCGGTACGGGCGATGACGAGCGTTGGCGTTCCCATGACGTCGGCGGCAAGCCGCGCGGCGTTCAGGTTGCGGATATGCGCGGCGGTCGGGATCAGCACCTTGCCGCCGAGATGGCCGCATTTCTTTTCCGACGCAAGCTGATCTTCGTAGTGGACACCTGCCGCACCAGCTTCGATGAAGGCCTTCATGATCTCGAAGGCGTTCAACGGTCCGCCGAAGCCCGCTTCGGCGTCGGCGACGATCGGCGCGAACCAGGTCTCGACAGAAAGCCCATTGTCTTCGGCGGTCTCGATCTGGTCGGCGCGCTGCAGCGTGCGGTTGATGCGCTTCGCCAATTCCGGTGCGGCGTTGGCCGGATAGAGCGACTGGTCCGGATACATCGCCGAGGCCGTGTTGGCGTCGGCGGCGACCTGCCAGCCGGAGAGATAGATCGCCTTCAAGCCGGCGCGAACCATCTGCATGGCCTGGTTGCCGGAGAGCGCGCCGAGCGCATTGACGAAATCCTCGTCGTGGATGAGCTTCCAGAGGCGGTTGGCACCCATCTCGGCAATAGAATAACGGATTTCCACCGACCCCCGCAGCCGCTTTACATCTTCGGCGGTATAGGGGCGCTGGATACCGTCGAAACGTCCCTGCGGCGCGCTGGGAACCAGTTTGTAAAAATCAGTCATTCTTACCTCCTCGTAAAAACAGATAGCTCTTCCACTTTGGTCTTACGCCAGTCTTGGTCATACGATCATGTGACTTTTTTTACATTGCAGTGCACGAGAACGCCACGGAAAACGCAGATATGCCGGATTCAAAAGGGTTACCTTGTCTTGTGTTTGACAGTGGAAATCAGTAAAATTGTAAAAAGTGTCAAAGCGGTTACAGCGCCGGATTTGTAAAGGGAGTTACAAATGGCCGAAAACAAGATCTTCGCCGGGCCGCGCGTCAGACGTATCCGCAATGGTCTTCAGTTGACGCAGACGGCGATGGCGGAGGCGCTCGGCATCTCACCCTCCTACCTGAATCTCATCGAGCGCAATCAGCGGCCGCTGACGGTGCAGCTTCTTCTCAAGCTCTCCTCAGTCTACAAGGTGGACCTCGACGAGTTGCAGGGCGAAAGCGGTGGCGGTCTTGCGCAGTTGCGCGAGGTATTCGCCGATCCGCTCCTGGCCGGCGAACTGCCTGGTGATCAGGAACTGATCGAAATCGCCGAAGCGGCGCCCAACGCCTCCGGAGGCATTGTCAAGCTTTATCGTGCCTATCGCGAGCAGGCGTCACGCCTGAAAGATCTCGCCGATCTCCTGGCGGGACAGGGGCACATGGCGGCGCTTTCGGGCACTCGGCTGCCGATCGATGAGATGCGCGAGGCGTTCGAGTCGCGGCCCAATCATTTCGCGCGGATCGAGGAGGCGATGGAGGCGTTTCACGCCGCGCTTTCGCCCGGAGACGATCTCACCGGAGCGCTGAAGGCCTGGCTCAAGAAGGAGCATGGTCTCGTCGTCAGAACGCTGCCGGTGCACGCCATGCCGAACCTGCGCCGCCGCTTCGACCGGCACTCGATGCGGCTCTTTATTTCCGAACGCCTGTCACCTTTCGACCAGACGCGGGAAATCGCCATGGAAGTGGCGTCGATCGCCTGCCACCAGGCGATCGACGCCGAGCTGGAGCACTTCCGCTTCTCGACCGCCGAGGCGCGCCGCATCGGTCGCTTCGAACTCGCGCGCTATGCCGCCCACGCCTTGATGATGCCCTATCAAGCGTTTCTAGCCGCGGCGCAGCGCGCGAAATACGACATCGATATCTTGCGATCGCGCTTTCAGGTGTCCTTCGAACAGGCGGCCAATCGACTGACGATGTTGCAGCGCCCCGGCGCCGCGGGCATCCCGTTCTTCCTTATGGAGATCGACAATGCCGGCCACCGGTTGCGCCGCGCGGGCGCGCTCGGCTTTCCTGGTGCGCGCTTCGGCGGCGCCTGTCCCAAGCTCAACATCCATGCAGCCTTCGCCGTGCCGGGCCAGGTTCTCGTCGATCGCGTCGAAATGCCCGAGGGCAGCGAGTACCTTGTCGTTTCGCGGACGCTCGACGGACCGCGAGCGGGCTTTCAGGAGAGGGTGAGACGCACCGCACTGCTCATCGGCTGTGATGCCGGCTTTTCGGAGGAAGTCGTCTACGGCGCTTCGCGGATGCCGCCTATACCCGTCGGTGCAGCCTGCCGCCTCTGCGAGCGGCAAGGCTGTCTGGCGCGCGCCGAACCACCTGTCACCCGCCCGCTCGGCCTCGACGAGATGGCGACGGGCCTCAGCGTTTTCGATTTTCAGTAGCCGGTCAGTAGCTGGCCGGGTGCTGATTGGGCAACAGCGGCGCCTCGGGCGCGAAGCATTCCGCCGCGAGTCCGGTGGTGTAGCCGCGGGTGATGTGGGCCTTCTCCGCATAGGCCTTGTTTCGCATCAGGATCGCGTGCAGTTCCGGCAGGTTGTAGTAGGGCACGCCGGGATAGAGGTGGTGCTCGAGGTGGTAGTTGATGTTGTGGGGAGCGAAGAAGAGCTTCTCCCAGGCGTACGGATAGACAGTGCGCGAGCTCGTCAGCTCGTCGCCGTAGTCCATGTTGCCGAAGTGCTCGGCGACGCTGCGCACATACAGAAACAGGCAGAAGAAGGTGAAGAAGGGCACAAGCCAGTAGAGCACGAATTCGCGCCAGATGCCGAGGGCCGTGAAAACGACAGCGGCCGAAAGGTAGAACCCAAGCCGTAGCGCCTTGTAGGCCGGCGTCGAGCGATCCGTCTTCGAGATCCTCTTGGCCATGTGAATGAAGTCGCGGACCGAATTCACCGCGACGAGATAGCCGAGCAGTTGCGCAATACCGCGTGCCAGCTTCTGCGGGAAGGTAAATTGTGCCAGGTCGCGCTTTGCGACCCAGTCCGGGTCGGCATCGGTATTGGCGTGCTGGTGGTGGGCGAGGTGGTTCTGGCGATAACCGTCAACAGTTGCCAGCACCGGCCAGGCCAGCAGAATGTCGCTCATCCAGTCGCTGAGCTTGCGATCGCGGATGATGCGGTAGTGGGCGGCCTCGTGCACCATGCAGCCGAAGGCGTGCATTCGCCCAGCGATCACGGCGATGGCGATCACGTAGACGAGGATATTGCCGGCATATTCGCTGACAGCGATCGCCGCCGTGATGATGGTCCAGTCCGTGGCGATTGCCGTTAGTGTTTTTCTCGGCTGCAGAACCGAGAGGCGTTTCAATTCCCTCGGATCGATCCTGCGGTTTCGCTCGCTCATGACGTGGTCCGGACGCTGATACACAACCGCCGGCAAATTTGCACTTCCACTACGGTTAATCAATCGTAAACGCGGCCCGTGAGTCGGCATGTTTGCACGATGGTTAACGCGCAGGTCGTCTCTGCTTGGCACAGGGTGTCCAACTGCATGTTTCCTTAAATCGCAGCCGATTTGAGGATAAAAACATGCAGCATTCAAAGTGGTACAGCGTCCCTGACGCGTCTGGTAAGACGCGCGGCGCTGTAGGCGTACCGCCATAAGTGCCCGTTTTTGCTTGCGCTTGCCAAAATGCATTAGACACGGGATCGTGCCTGAATCCCGAGCGAAAGCGCTTGAGGTTGGCGAGAAAGATGCCTAACCTCGGCTCCGGACCGCTCAAGATTGCGCTGTACCAAACGGCTCAGCGGCTCTTGTCGAGAACCGATAATAATGAGGGAACGAATGTCCAAAATCGTGATCGCAACACTGGCCGCCGCCGCGCTGGCGGGATCGACGATGCTCGCTTCTGCGCAGGAGCGGGTCGTCAACGTCTATAACTGGTCGGACTATATCGACAGCAGCATTCTCGAGGACTTCACCAAAGAGACCGGCATCAAGGTCGTCTATGACGTCTTCGATTCCAACGAAATCCTGGAGACGAAACTGCTGGCCGGCGGCTCCGGCTACGACGTCGTGGTGCCGACGGCGTACTTCCTGCAGCGCCAGATCGCGGCCGGCGTCTTCCAGAAGCTCGACAAGTCGAAGCTCCCGAACCTGTCGAACATGTGGAACGTCATCATGGAGCGTACGGCGAAGTACGATCCCGGCAACGAATATGCCGTCGACTACATGTGGGGCACCACTGGCATCGGCTACAATGTCGACAAGATGAAGGAAATCCTGGGCACGGATGAGAAGCCGAACTGGGACGTCATCTTCAAGCCCGAAGTGGCCGCAAAATTCAAGGATTGCGGCATCCATATCCTCGACTCCCCGACCGATGTCGTTCCCTCGGCGCTTGCCTATCTTGGACTCGACCCCGACAGCCACGAAACGGCCGAACTCGAAAAGGCCGCGGAACTGCTGACAAGCATCCGGCCCTACGTCCGCAAGTTCCACTCGTCCGAATACATCAATGCGCTCGCGAACGGCGACATCTGCCTGGCCGTCGGGTTCTCCGGCGATATCTTCCAGGCGCGGGACCGTGCGGCGGAAGCGAAAGCCGGCGTGACGGTCGATTATTCGATCCCGGCGCAGGGCGCGCAGATGTGGTTCGACATGCTGGCGATTCCCGCCGACGCGCCGCATGTTGCCGAAGCGCATGAGTTCATCAATTACATGATGAAACCGGAGGTCATTGCCAAGGCCTCGAACTATGTCTTCTACGCCAATGGCAACAAGGCTTCTCAGCAGTTCCTGGACAAGGAAGTCTTGGAAGACACGGCTATCTATCCGTCGGACGAGGTGATGCAGAAGCTGTTCACCATCACACCATTCGAGCCCAAGGAGCAGCGGGTGTTGACCCGGCTCTGGACCAAGGTCGTCACCGGCCAGTAAGACCAGAAGCGAATTGCCCGGCCCCAAGATCCGGGCAATTTTTTTGGGCGGGAGGGGGAAAGACGAGTCGTTGTTTTTCGCCCGTCTTCCGCCCGGCGTAAGATTGCAATGGGCGCCTGCCGCATGTTGCCTTAAAGCGTAGCCGATTTAAGGATAAAACATGCAGCAATTCAAAGTGCTGCAGCGTCCTTTGCGCGTCTGATAAGACGCGCGTCGCTGTAGCTCATGACTGTGCGCCCATCGGCGGGGTCATTCGGGGATAGATGATGAAGTCTCTTGGCAGTATCCGGCGGTCCTTCGCCCCATGGGCGGATCCGGCCTCCAAACCATTCATTTCCTTCAAGAACGTAACCAAGAAGTTCGGAGACTTCACCGCCGTCGACGACCTTTCGCTGAACATCTACACCCGGGAGTTCTTCGCTCTTCTGGGTGCCTCGGGCTGCGGAAAATCGACGTTGCTGCGCATGCTTGCCGGCTTCGAGCAGCCGACGTCGGGCGAGATCATTCTCGATGGCCAGAATCTCGCGGGCATTCCGCCATATCGGCGACCCGTCAACATGATGTTCCAGTCCTACGCGCTGTTTCCGCATATGACAGTCGAAAGCAACATCGCCTTCGGCCTGAAGCAGGACGGCATGCCGAAGTCGGACATTGCCGAGCGCGTTGCGCAGATGCTGAAGCTCGTCAAGCTGGAGAAATTCGCCAAGCGCAAGCCGCACCAGCTTTCCGGCGGTCAGCGCCAGCGCGTGGCGCTCGCTCGCTCGATTGCCAAGCGCCCGAAGGTGCTGTTGCTCGACGAGCCGCTGGGTGCCCTCGACAAGAAGCTGCGCGAGGAAACCCAGTTCGAGCTGATGGACCTCCAGCAGGAATTAGGCCTGACCTTCGTCATTGTCACCCATGACCAGGAAGAGGCGATGACCATGGCCGACCGCATCGCCGTCATGAGTCACGGCAACGTCATTCAGGTGGCGACGCCGGCGGAAATCTATGAGGCGCCGAATTCGCGCTTCGTCGCGGACTTCATCGGCGACGTGAACATTTTCGACGGCACCGTTGCTGCTGCGGAGGATGGCAGGGTTCGGGTCGAGACGGCGGGAGGGGTTCCTATCCGGATGGCCTCGTCGGAGAAGCTGTCGACGGGAGCGAAGGCTGCCGTTGCCATTCGGCCGGAAAAGATCCGGGTCACCCGGCAGGCGCCTGCTCACGCGCCGCTCAACGCAGCCGAAGGCGAGATCTGGGATATCGGCTACCTGGGCGACATGACCGTCTTCCACATTCGCCTGAAGGACGGCAAGGTCATCAAGGCATCGTCGCTGAATGCCGTGCGTGCCGTCGAGGATCCGCTTGGCTATGACCAGCAGGTGTGGGTCTCGTTCAGCGAAGACGCGGGCGTGGTGTTGAAGGATTGAAGCCATGGCAAAAATAGCGTCAGCCTTCGTCAGCCGCCTGGTCATCATCATTCCCTATGCCTGGCTGCTCTTTTTCTTTCTCATTCCCTTTTTCATCGTCTTCCGCATCTCGCTTTCGCAGACGGCGGTTGCCATGCCGCCCTATACGCCGGTTTTCGATCTGGCCGGCGGCCTTTCGGGCATCCTCGAGGGAATGCGCGAGTTTTCCCTCGACAACTATATCTGGCTGACCGAGGACGTTCTCTATTTCAACGCCTATGTTTCGAGCCTCGTCATCGCCGCGATTTCCACTTTCCTCACGCTTTTGATCGGCTATCCGATCGCCTACGGCATGGCGCAGGCGCCGCGTTCCATCCGCCCGACACTGTTGATGCTGGTGATCCTGCCCTTCTGGACGAGCTTCCTGATCCGGGTCTACGCCTGGATCGCGATCCTGAAACCGGAAGGCCTGCTCAATCAGTTCCTGATTACCATTGGCGTCATCGATCAGCCGCTCATCATCCTCAACACCAACTGGGCGATCTACATCGGCATCGTCTATTCCTATCTCCCCTTCATGGTGCTGCCGATCTATTCGGCACTCGAGAAGATGGATCAGACGCTGACGGAGGCGGCGCAGGACCTCGGCTGCACGCCGATCACCGCCTTCTGGCGGGTAACGTTCCCGCTGTCGCTTGCGGGCGTCGTGGCCGGCTGCCTACTGGTCTTCATTCCGGCGGTTGGCGAGTTCGTCATCCCGGACCTGCTCGGCGGATCCGAGACCCTCATGATCGGCAAGACGCTGTGGAACGAATTCAATGCCAACCGCGACTGGCCGGTTTCCTCAGCGGTCGCCACGATCCTGCTGCTCATCCTGGTGCTCCCCATCGTCTATTTCCAGAATGTGCAGGCGAAGGCCGACAGCGAGGGGAAATAGAAGATGACAAAATGGTCGCGCTTCAACATCGTCTCGGTCGTCCTCGGCTTCGGCTTCCTCTACCTGCCGATCGTGCTTCTGGTGATCTTTTCGTTCAACGAGTCGAAACTCGTCACCGTCTGGGCCGGCTTTTCGACGCGATGGTACGCACAGCTCTGGCACAACCAGGCCCTGCTTGATGCAGCTTGGGTCACCATTCGCGTCGGGCTGCTGTCGGCGACCTGCGCGACGGTGCTTGGAACGCTGGCGGCGCTCGCGCTGGTGCGCTACACGCGCTTTCGCGGCCGGATGCTGTTCTCCGGCATGGTCTACGCGCCGCTGGTAATGCCGGAGGTGATCACCGGCCTGTCACTGCTGCTGCTGTTCGTTGCCATTGGGTTCGATCGTGGCTTCTGGACGATCACGCTCGCCCACATCACCTTCACCATGTGCTTCGTCGCCGTGGTGGTTCAGTCGCGTCTCTTGAGCTTCGACCAGTCGATCGAGGAGGCGGCGCTTGATCTCGGCGCGACGCCGGTGAGGACGTTTTTCGCAATCACGCTGCCGGTGATTTCGCCGGCGGTTTTTTCGGGCTGGGTGCTTGCCTTCACCCTGTCGCTCGACGACCTGGTGATTTCGAGCTTCACGACCGGGCCTGGTGCCACCACTCTGCCGATGAAGATCTATAGCCAGGTGCGCCTCGGGGTGACGCCGGAAATCAACGCGATCTGCACGATCCTGATCGGCGTCGTCGCACTCGGCGTGCTCGTCGCCTCGATCGTGACGAAGCGTCGAGAGGTGCAGCGGGAGAGGGACGAGCGCGCCGCATTTGCGATGGTCGGCTGATCGCCTGCAGCACCGTGCGTCTTTCATTGAAATGCCGCATGGGCAGTGGTCTTGACGCTTGCGGCCTATTGCGGCTCAACGAGGACGGAGAGCGGCGAGATAACCGCATTCGGCCACGATCCACCGACGAAGAAGCGCAGCGGTTGGTTGGTCGTCTCCGTGTTTTCCAGCATTCCGGCAAGCGCGAGACTTCCCGTGCGGTTGGGAATGACGCCCGTAACCGACAGGCTGCCGGACGGTCCGGCAAAATTCGCTCGGTTCAGCCGGGCCACCCCGCCGCCGAAGGTGGCGTCAATCTCGGCCGCCTGGAAGTCGAACACCCCGGCACTTGCCTGTGAGAGAGAAAAGAACTCCCCCCTGCGGATGAGATCGATGAAAGCATGCGCATCGAATCCGGCAAGGCTGCCATTTGCCAGCGAGAAAGTGAGGTTGCCCGAGAGATCGGCCGCGCTGGTCTTCCAGACGGCTTGGTCCGTCCCAAGGTCGAGGGTGAGCGTGCCCCTGCCGCTCGGGGTCGGGCCTTTCAGGCCGAAACTCTCAAGTACGGCCGCAAAGTCGGCATCCTTGAGGCTCATCTGGAGCCTGCCGCCATGTTCCAGCCCCTTGTCCGAGATCACCAGGCGACCGCTGAGAACACCGTTTGCGTAGGTACTGTCGCCGATGTCGAGCGATGCCCGGTTGCCATTGACGATGACACCGGCCGCTACGTCGGTGAGGTGTAGCGGCCCGACGAGCACTTCCTGCGAAGAAAGCCGCACATCTGCGCGCCAGGCGCCGGTCAGGTTTTCCGCCATCCGCCATTGAGGGGCGCCTTCGTCCGCGGGCTTCACAGTCGGGAAGCTGAGGCCGTTGAGATCGATGCTGTCGAAGGCGAGCGTTCCTTCGACACGCGGCGTGTCGCCGATCGGAAACGCTACGTCCAGGACGCCAGTTGCGGTGGCGCCACCCACCGCAAGTTGCAGCTCATCGAGTTTGAGCGTTTTCTCGCCGGTCGCCACCATGGCGTCGATGCTGAAAGCGCCTGCAGGAAGCTTTGCCGATGAACCGCCCCGATACCAGGCAAGAAGCGCTGACAGCGAGGGGGCGGATGCCTGCAGATGGCCGGAGGCAAAGGGATACATCGAAAGATTAGCGATACCTTCGAAGGAGAAGGTCAACGGGGCGGAGGTCAGCGAGGTCCTGAGCGACGCATTGCCGCCGGCAAAGAGGGCCAGCGGTTGGTCGCAGATCAGCGCCCAGTCGATCGCTTCGCCGCCGATGGTCGTCGAAAGCTGTGCGCTGATGCGCTCGGCAAAGGAGGGCCATTTGACAGTTCCGGAAATGGCCGGAATGTCGATGTCCAGGCCTCCTTCGGCCATTTGGTCGAGGATCCGTAGCCGCCCGTTTTCGATCGTTATGTCGCCGAAAGGTGTATCTTGCTCGGTCGTCGTTTTGGTGAGATTGAGCCAGTGCGGCCGTTTCCAGTTGACCGTTCCGTCGGCGGCGCGCTCGATGGTGACGACCGGATCGACGAAGCGGATATCGTCCAGTTCCTGCTCGCCACGAAGGGCTGCTAGCAGGCTGAAGGATGCGGTGATGCGGCCAATATGTGCAAGCCGGCGCGGGTTTGGCTCGTTCGATTCGATCGTTGCCGAGGGCAGAGTGAGTTCAGGCTCCGGCCAGAACCGGATTTCGGGTTCGCCATCAATTCTGCTTTTGCCGCCTGACCAGGCATCGAGCATCCGTTCCATCGTCGCGCGGGCATCGGTCGTCGAAATGACGAGCGGCAGCGCGGCGTTATACCCGACGGCGAGGGCGACACCGATCGCTGCGGACCAGACGAGGTGGCGGCGGCCGATCCGCGACCAGAGGCCGGAACTGCGCAATATCTGCAGGATTTGTCTCGTCATTTCGGTCGGATTGCCGTTGCCTCTCGGGTTACGCCGTCTGGATAGGCCTTCGGCTTGGAGAAAGCAAATGAGGCTGGCATGGAAATGTCGTCATCACGATGCCGAACCCGGTCCCGTCCTGTTTATTTTGCGTTGCAGCATGGTATAGAAACACGCAGAGGAGTGGAGGAGAGCATGCAAGCAGATCGACCTTTGTGGGCTCCTGGCGCCGAGATTCTCGAGCGAAGCCCGATGGCGCAGTTCATGGCGTGGTGCGCGCAACGTTTCGGCCGGAATTTTGCTGATTACGACGCTTTTCATGACTGGTCCGTGGCCGAGCGAGGTGACTTCTGGATCGCGGTCTGGGACTATTGCGGAGTCGTTGGCGACCGCGGGGAGAGGGCGCTCATCAATGGTGAGCGGATGCTTGATGCCCGCTTCTTTCCCGACGCAACGCTGAATTTCGCCGAGAACCTGCTGCGCAAGAGCGGGGATGGCGACGCGCTGGTCTTTCGGGGTGAGGACAAGGCCGGCTATCGCCTTTCTTGGGACGATCTTCGCGCCCTCGTGTCGCGCCTGCAGCAGGCAATGAAGGCCAAGGGCATCGGCAAGGGTGACCGCGTCGCCGCGATGATGCCGAACATGCCCGAGACGATCGCACTGATGCTGGCGACCGCTTCGATCGGCGCCATCTGGTCGTCCTGTTCGCCCGATTTCGGCGAGCAGGGTGTTCTCGACCGGTTCGGCCAGATCGGCCCGAAACTGTTCATCGCCTGCGACGGATACTGGTACAACGGCAAGCGGCAGGACGTCGCCGGCAAGGTGCGCGCCGTCGCCGCCACGCTGGGCGCGCCGACCGTGATTGTTCCTTATGCGGGTGATAGCGCCTCGGTGGCAGCGACCGCCGAAGGCGGCGTCACGCTGGCAGATTTCATCGCCCCCTTCGAGGTGAAGCCGCTGGCGTTCGAGCGGCTGCCCTTCAGCCATCCGCTCTACATTCTGTTTTCCTCAGGTACCACCGGCGTGCCGAAATGCATCGTGCATTCTGCAGGCGGAACATTGCTGCAGCACCTCAAGGAACACCGTTTCCACTGCGGCTTGAAGGAAGGCGAGAGGCTCTTCTACTTCACCACCTGCGGCTGGATGATGTGGAACTGGCTGGCATCAGGTTTGGCAGCAGGAGCCACGCTCTGCCTCTTCGACGGCTCGCCCTTCTATCCGGACGGCAATGTGCTCTTCGACTATGCGGCAGAGGAACGGTTCGCGATTTTCGGGACGTCGGCGAAATACATCGACGCCGTGCGCAAGGGCGGCTTCACGCCGGTAAGCACGCATGACCTGTCGACGCTCCGCCTGTTGACGTCCACCGGTTCGCCGCTTTCCCCGGAGGGCTTTTCGTTCGTCTACGAGGGCATCAAGTCAGACGTCCAACTCGCCTCGATCTCCGGCGGCACCGACATTGTATCCTGCTTCGTGCTCGGCAATCCCCTGAAGCCGGTCTGGCGCGGCGAAATCCAGGGGCCCGGCCTGGGGCTTGCCATGGACGTCTGGAACGACGAGGGCCAATCCGTGCGCGGCGAGAAAGGGGAACTCGTTTGCACCAAGGCCTTTCCGTCGATGCCGATCATGTTCTGGAACGACCCGGAGGGTACCAAGTACCGCGCAGCTTATTTCGAGCGCTTCGACAACGTCTGGTGCCATGGCGATTTTGCCGAATGGACTGCCCACGGCGGCATCATCATTCACGGCCGTTCCGATGCGACGCTCAATCCGGGCGGCGTGCGGATCGGCACGGCGGAGATCTATAACCAGGTCGAGCAGATGGAAGAGGTCGCCGAGGCGCTGTGCATCGGCCAGGATTGGGAGGATGACGTCCGGGTCGTCCTTTTCGTCCGGCTGGCGCCGGGTGTCGAACTGACCGACGAACTGACGAAGGCCATTAAGAGCCGCATCCGCACCGGCGCTTCGCCGCGTCACGTGCCTGCGAAGATCATTGCCGTAGCCGATATTCCGCGGACGAAATCGGGCAAGATCGTCGAGCTTGCCGTTCGCGACGTCGTGCATGGCCGGCCGGTCAAGAACAAGGAGGCGCTTGCGAACCCGGAGGCGCTCGATCTCTTTGCCGGGCTCGATGCATTGAAAAGCTGACGATTCGAGCGAGACGGCGGCTTCTGCGCCTTCCCGCCTTCCATGCTCTCCAATGGGCCGGTCATGCGGTCGCGCGTTAACCGGTTGGCCTCCCGCGCATTAACCAAAACGTCGGAGTTGTGTGCGGCTGCGTAAGATTGTTGGATCGAAAAGTAAGATCTTGTTTACATTTGGGGGTGCATGGTCGAACCAACTTGAGGCCGACCAGTCAAGGGCCGGTGCCGCAGCAGCGATGTTGCCGCAGACATGATGTCACCTTTTCTCGAGCATTTGTTGGTTAGCATTGACTTCAGAGGCGGCTTTCGGCTGCCTCTTTTTTTATCTGCCTTGCTTGCAGGCGACCGCCTTCAGAGTGACTGTTAGAACATTGCTCTAGGGGCGGCGTTCCAGCGATCTCGACACCAGGATCACCGGGACCATGCCGGCGATGACAATGATCATCGCCGCGACGGAGGCATCTTCCACCTTGGCGCGCGAGGCGTCCTCGTAGACCAGAGTGGCGAGCGTATTGAAGTTGAAGGGTCTCAGCATGATCGTTGCCGAGAGTTCCTTCATTGTCTCGATGAAAACGAGCAGGGCCGCCGTCAGCACGGCCGGGCGCATCATCGGCAGGAGCACTGTCCGCAGCGTCTGGCCACTCGTACGTCCGAGCGCGCGCGCAGCCATGTCGAGATGCGGCGACAGTTTCTGGAAACCGGCTTCGAGCGTGCCTTCCGCCATTGTTAGGAAGCGGACCGTACAGGCGTAGATGATGGCAAAGCCGGTGCCGCTCATCAGGAGGCCGGTCGAAAATCCGAACCTGTCTCTCATTTGCGCATCGACGGCGTTGTCGAGTGCTGCGAGCGGAAAGAGCACGCCGATCGCGAGAACCGTACCGGGCACGCCATAGCCAAAGGACGCCAAACGGCCGGCTGCTTCCGTGGTCCGCGAACGCCCGGTGCGGGCGGCATAGGCAAGCACAAATCCCAGAAGCACCGCGACGAGTGCTGTCAGTGCGGAAACCAGGATACTGTGCAGGAGCGCGTTCAGGAGGCGCGGGGCCAAAAACTGATCCAGGCGTTTCAGCGCGTAATTCCCGAGAATGAAGAAGGGCACGCCGAAGCCGGAGAGCACCGGCAGCAGGCAGGCGATCGTTGCCGCCCATTTTTTCCAGCCCGACAGGGTAAGCCTGGCAAGATCGTGGACTGCGGCCGTTGTCTTCTGGCTGGAGAAGCGCTGCCTGCGACGGGCGGCGCGCTCGACCATCATCAGGGCGACAACGAAGAGCAGCATGATACAGGCAATCTGTGCGGCGCCGGCCAGGCTGCCGCGGTTAAGCCATGTATCGAAAATCGAGAAGGTCAGCGTCTGGACGCCCAGGAACTCGACCGCTCCGATGTCGTTCAGCGTTTCCATGGCGACGAGCGTCAGGCCGATCATGATGGCAGGCCGCGCCATGGGGATCTGGATCCGAAAGAACACCTTGAGCGGGCCGGCGCCGAGCGTGCGCGCAACATCTGCGGCCGCGCGCCCCTGCATCAGGAACATCGAGCGGCAGGCGAGATAGATATAAGGATAGAGCACCGAACTCAGCACGAGCACGGCGCCGCCAAGCGAGCGCACGTCCGGAAACCAGTAGTCCCGGCTCGTCTGGAATCCGAAGACGAGCCGGATCAGCCCCTGGACCGGACCGGTGAAGGTGAGAAGTTCGCCAAAGGCATAGGCCGCAAGGTAGGCGGGTATAGCAAGCGGCAGCACGAGGGCGGCAGAAAGGAAGCGGCGCAGCGGAAATTCGCAGCTCGCCACCAGCCATGCGGTCAGGATGCCGATAAAAGCTGTTGCCGTGCCGGTGAGCGCGACGAGCAGCAGCGTTCGCCCCGTCGCGCGCGGGATGACGTTCGCGACAAGATGCGGCCAATCGGCGCTGCCGCCGGAAACGGCAAGCCAGCCGATCGCGAGCATCGGCATCAGCACGATCACCGAGGCGAGCACGGCCCAAATCGCGAGCAACGGATGAGCGAGGCCCGTTCCGGAACGGGCATAGCGTCTTCTGAGGCTCTTGGATGTGGACTGCAAGCGATCTGTTCCGAGGCGAAGCGGCAAGGTGACGGCTGGCCGGAACCGGCAAACTGGCTCCCGCGAGTCAACATTTCCTTACAGCATTCGTCCTCAGTTCGCCAAGACGCGTTGCGATGGGAAGGAAATTTCGACGAGCGTGCCCTCGTTCGGGGTCGAGTTGATCGAGAACTGCGCGCGGTTCGCCTCGGTCATGGCCTTGGTCAGCGGCAGGCCGAGGCCGGTACCGTCGCCGCGCTTGCGCCCGCCGGTCGTTACCTGGCGGAAAGGCTTCATCGCCTGATCGAGCTCGCTGCGCGTCATGCCGAACCCGGTGTCGCGGATCCGCAGGATGACGCTTCCGTTCGCCTCGTAGGACGTCGACACGACGATCTGGCCACCGGACGGGGTAAAGCGGATGGCGTTCGCCAGGATGTTGAGAGCGATCTGCTTGATGGATCGACCGTCCGCGACGACCGCCGGAACAGACGCCGAGAGCGAGGTGCGGATGATCACGCGCTGGCTGTTGGCCTGCGGCTGCACCAGCGACACGGCCTCGGAAACCGCATCGTTGATATCCACGGCACTGAAATCGAGGTCCATCTCGCCGGCTTCGATTTTCGAGATGTCGAGCAGATCGTTGACGATGTCGAGTACGTGCCTGCCGGAGCGGCCGATGTCCCCGGCATACTCGATGTAGCGGGGATGCCCGACCGGGCCGAAATGCTCGCTCGCCATCATGTCGGAAAAGCCGATGATGGCGTTCAGCGGCGTGCGGATCTCGTGGCTTACCCTGGCCAGGAACTCCGTCTTGTGCGCGTTGGCCGTTTCGGCGGCGCGCTTGGCGTTGCGCAGTTCCTCCTCGGTCCGCTTCCACTGCGTGATGTCCCGGATGACGGCACAGTAACCGTTGGACGAAGACAGTCGCCCGATGGTCATGAACAACGGAATGAAGCCACCATTCGCCTCGCGGCCGATGACTTCGCGGCCGTCGTTGAGCACGCTCGCGACGCCATGGCCGGCAAGACCCTGCAGATAGTCGAGCACCGCCTTCTGGCTCTCATGGGCGAAGAGTGCCGCGAAAGGCTTCCCGCGGAGTTCGGCTTCGTCGTAGTTGAAGAGCGCGCTTGCCGAGCCGTTCATGGTCCGCACGTCGCCTTCATGCCCGAGGATGACGACGCCATCGGTCGCCGTCTCCAGAATGGAGCGGAGCTCGTCGATTTCCATCCGCAGGCGGCTTGCTTCGTCCGCCGTTCCGTCGTCGTCACGTGTCGTTTGTGCACTGTCATTCCCGCCCGCCGGGGCGAGTGCCAGCATGAGCGCGCTCTTCCCCTCCCATCGGATCGAATGAAGATGCGCATTCACCGATGCAAGCTGGCCGTTCTGGCGGATGAGCGTCATCGTGCCGTCCGGCTCGTCGACGATGTCGTCGCCGTGGGCGAAGAGCGCGTCAAGGCCGCCTTCCCGCGAGAGGCTCTCAAGATCACGATATCCCGTCAGCCGCAGAAATTCCGGATTGGCATGCAGCAACTCGTCGCCGTAGTGGACGAGAAGACCGACAGGTAGGCGGTCGAGGATCTCGCTGCTCATGCCGACGGCCGGGCGCCACGCAGGGAGCGCTTCATCGTCGGCTGAAGGCGCCTCTTTACCCTGCTCGACGGTCGCTTCCGCTTCGTCTGCCTCCTCGGCGTCGGATACGGCGCTCGAGGGCGGCTCCTTTGTCGGCGCCCATGCGGGGACCGGCTCCTCGATGTCCTCGTTCTCCGCGGGTGTTCCGAAATGTTCGCCGAGCTGTCGCGCAATTTCGCGAAAGGCGGCTTGTTCGCCTCGCGTCAGCGTCCCGGCCGTTCCCGGCCTGCGCTCGTCGAGGTCCACGACCTTGCCGGATGATGGGCGCTCGGGCGTGTCCGCGACGCGCAGTGCCGGACGCTCGCCGCGGAACGGATCCTCCGGCATGGCCGAATCCGTTGCGGGGTCAAACTCCACCCATTTTCCATCGCGGTCGGGCACGTCGCCGTCGGCCGCGACGTCGGAACCAGGTTCTGCTTCGGGCTCCGTCCGCTCTTCGCGAGCGGTGATCTCGTCCTCGCTCTTCGGGGGCAGGGCAGCCGGCCGAGGCTCGGCGGTGCCACCGAGTTCCATCCCGCTGGCCTTTGCGTCGATGACCGCATCTGCGACGCGCACGATCCCGAAGCCGCGGAAGCCGTCGAATTCCCGAGACCGCGAATAGGTGGGAAGTGCGGCGAGATCGACCGGCACCTTCAGGCTCGTTCGCTCGACCGGCCAGAGAATCGTCTTGCCCGACCAGGTGTCCCGCCGGCGCAGGAGTTCGCTGATCCGATTGTCGGGATCGAGGTCATAGCGCTGAGCGAGATCGGTAAATGTCTCGCCGATCACATCGGCAGCCTTGGGGCCGACGGCTGAGGAAAACTCCTCCGAGATCTCGCTGAAACGTCCCTCCGCGTCTATTTTCCATACGAAGCGGACGGCGCGGCCGCCGGGCGTGAAGGCAAAGCCGGGAGCATCCGTCTCACCCGCATCGTCGCGCTTTGTGGCGGGTTCGGTCGCTGCGGCAGGCTCATCGGGAGTTGCAGGCTCCGCGAGGGCCGATGTCGTTTCGTCGGCCCCAAGCGCCAATTCACCTTGATAGTCCGGCGCGCCTATACCGTCGGTCGCATCCAGCTCCGCATTCGCCAGCACTGTCGCTGTGTCCGGGAGTTCCGGCCGAGGCTCCTCCTCCATCGCCGGCAGGTCGCCTGCGGCAGATTGATCGACGCTTTCGGTCGACGACGGCAGAACGTTGTCTGCTCCTTCTGGTGCCGTTTCGGCATCGAGATCCTCAAAGACGGCTTCCACCGCAAACAGCAGGTGCAGGGCCGGGTGGTCGGATATTTTGGCGATGGCAGCGGGTAGCTCACCCTTCCCGGTCAGGACCGGACGCTTGATCAGCCGGTCTCTATCGCGCGCGACGTCCAAGACGAGTGTGCAGCGAACCTCCTCTGACAGACCCAGCTCATCGAAACCGGAAGACTGCGCAAGGATCGCGCCGTCGCCGTCGAGCACGGCCATATGCGTGTCCGGCCCGTCGAGGCCTGCGATCATCCGGGCGGCCCTCTCCTCGGTCGTCAATGCCTTCCCGTTGTGCGGCGTGGTGAAGAGCACCGCATCTTCACCGGGGCGGATGCGGATCAGTTCCACGGACGCATTTAGGGGCAAGCGCCGGAAACCGGAGGATATCCGAACCAGCAGTTGCCGGCGGTCGCCGACCGCTGAGAGCTGCGTTGCTGCTGCACGCAACTGGCGAAGCGAAAGATCGTTAGGATCGAGAGCTGCATCGATGAAATCGTAGACGGATGCGATGCCGAACAGGCTCGCGCCCTGGTCGTTGGCCCAGAGGACGCGGCCGAGATCCCTCGAAAAAAGGACAGACGCATCGCCCTTGGCAAAATGATCGCGCACCCGTGCATGCACGGCAATGTCGATAAAGGGATACTGTCTCTCGGGCATGGGCAGGCCTATTGACGGATCGCTTGCGCGTTAACAGTCTATTAATACCCGGCCCATCCGCGAGGGTCCAGCAAAGGCGCGGCGTCGGCAACGCCTTTTACCGCGCAAGGTTAATAGGCCTCGGAATTGTGCACTGCACAATTTGTGTTGCAATGCACAAAGAAATCGCTTATATAATCGGCATCACCAATCGGCGCCTCTGAAGAGGGCCACACCAAGGAGCGCATATCATGGCTACCAAGAAGACCGACGACGTATTTTCCCTTTCCTCCTTCGATCCGGCCAAGTTTGCCGACAGCTTCCGCGAGTTCGCCGAAAAGGGCGCCGCGCAGTCGAAGGACGCTTACGCCAAGATGAAGACCGCTGCCGAAGAAGCAACCAAGACCGTGGAAGCGACGGTTGAGAGCGCTCAGACCGGTACCATCGAACTCGGTCTCAAGGCCCTCGATGCACTGCGCACCAATGCCGAGAACTCCCTTTCGCACATGGAAGCGCTGCTCGGCGTGAAGTCGCTCTCGGAGCTGGTCGAACTCCAGACGATCTTCATCCGCAAGCAGGCCGAACTTGCGGTCGAGCAGGCGAAGACCATGCAGGAAGCGACGAAGAAGGTCGCCGAGAACGTTGCCAAGCCGGGCAAGGACGCCGCCGAAAAGGCAATATCGAACTTCAAGAAGGCCTGATCAGCCACTGTATGATTCCTCAAATCGGAAGCGATTTAAGGACAAAATCATGCAGCACTTCAAAGTGCCGCAGCGAGCTTTGCGCGTCCGATTGGACGCGCGGCGCTGTAGATCACGGAGCCTCACATCATCGGAAAGACCGGGTGGCTTGCCATCCGGTCTTTTTGCAGGATAATCACAAGTTAAGGCTTGCAAATCAGCGGCAGTGCCCGTATGTGAGCCGCCAAGCGACGCATGTCGCATGCCAAGTGCGGTTGTAGCTCAGTTGGTTAGAGCGCAGGTTTGTGGCACCTGAGGTCGGTGGTTCGAGACCACCCAACCGTACCATTTTTTCTTCAATTCCACGTGTCGCCTTCAAAAGTCGCTCCGCATTATGCGGACCTTGGCGCATCGCACCTGTGCAGTCCCGGAACGTCTCGCTTGCGAACACGTGGGCGATAGAATTCCTCAGAATTTCTTGATTTAGCAACGGGCGCAGAGAGACCGTGCCCGCCGTGATCTCAGATGATGAAAAAATCGGCTGCAGTGAGCGCGAGACTCGTTCCGATCGTCGCAAAATGAACGGGTCCACCGGCGGCATTGCCGTTGCTGTCGTAGAGCAGCCTTCCGGTATCGCTCTCATAGATGATCCGGTCGTTGGCGTCGGCGGCAAGACCCGTTGTATTCGCGACGAACTGGACCGCCGTCAGTGCGCCTGTACCGACAATCGCTGTGAAAATTGCGTTTTCCAGCCGGATGGTGTCGTCCGCCACGGTGAACCCATTGATCGTGTCAACGTTCGTCAAGGCATTGAGCGCGGTGTTGAAGAAAAACGTGTCCAGACCGGTAGAACCGGTCAGGACATCGTTGCCGAGCCCGCCGTTAATCAGGTCGTTGCCGGCGCCGCCATTAAGACTGTTGTTGCCGGTGTTCCCGGTCAACGCATTGTTCAAGCCATTCCCGGCGCCGCCGATGTTGCCGGTTCCAAGCAGGGCGAGATTTTCGACGCTGCCCCTGATGACGGCGGTGTTACCGAGGTTAAAAGATATAGATGAGCGAACGGTGTCCGCGCCGGCACCGTTGTCGGCGTTCTCGTCGATGATGTCGCCGGTGCTATCTACCACGTAGGTGTCGTTTCCTTGGCCACCGCGCATTTCATCGGCACCGCCGGCACCATTGAGGGAATCGTTGCCTGCCTGGCCTCGGAGAAAGTTTGAAACGGAATTGCCAACGATCGTATCGGCGAAATCGGTCCCGCGCACGTTCTCGATGTTGGTCAAGGTATCCTGCGTGCCGAAACCATCCTTGGCTACGCCGGTGGTGAGATTCACGTTGACGCCGAGGTTGCCGCCTCTGTTGGTGTCCCTGTGATATCGGACTGTGTCGATACCGCCGCCGCCGTTGATCGTGTCCCTTCCCCCAAGCCCCATGAACTCTTCGCCTAGCGCGGACCCGACAAACGTATCGGCGAATTGCGTGCCGCGAAACTCCTCGAAATTGCTGAACGTCTCGGAGAAGCCGTAAGGGTCGATTACCGTTCCGGTGGATGCGTTCAAACTGACACCGCGAACAGCTGCGGGCGTGAAGTAGGCGTCGTCGAAACTGAGGACATCAAAGCCAAGGCCGCCGTTGTACGTGTCATCGCCCTCGCCCCCGCATATGAAATCATTGCCGTTATTGCCGTTTAAGATGTCATTGCCGCCGCGGCCCTGCATCGAGTCGTCTCCGGCAGAGCCGTTGACCGTGTCAGCTTTGTTCAGAAGCCACCCTTCCAGTCCCCATCTGTCAAATCCTGTGGCAGCGTTTTGGAACAGTTCGAGCGACACACTCAGGCCGCTGACTGTCTGGACGAGCGTCGTTCCGTTATTTTGCAGCAACTGGATGGAAGAGACCGTTCCGCCAATCGGATATCCGGTGGCATCGAAGGCGAAACCTGTGCCAACAAGCTTTAATTTCAGGCCATTGCCCAGTCCGAAAAGCACCTGTGTGCTGCTTGCGCTGATGCGCAAGGCCGTGTGCATGTCGACCAATTCGCCGAAGGAACCGTTGTAATCGAATTCCGCGATCGGAGGGTTGTATTGGTTGGGATATATTCCGCCTGGGAAGGAGTAGGTAACCGTGGCCATGTTTCCCCCATGCCGGGGGTATCCCCGGCTTAACGTTGTGTTTGCGGGTTAAGGATGGAATTTCTCATCTAAGGCCTGGCAATTTTAGGTTGTTCTAAATAGCAGATTGGCTCTGCCCTGTCACATCGTCCTTTTGGGTAACGTTTCGGATGTCGCCGTACCCGGCCCCTGCAACGCATGCCGAGGCATGGACTCAACGGCTCCGCGCCTAGACGAAAAACTGATGCTCCGCGGCTACCAGCTCCTGGAGAAACGAAACGACGGTGCGCACGCGCACGAGATCGCGCGCGCTTTCGTGATAGGTCGTCCAATAGGCGCGCCGGATGGTCGTTTCCGGCAGGATGCGTTTGAGCTCGGGGACTTGGCGGGCAATGTAGTTGTGCAGGATGCCGATCCCGGCGCTGGAACGGACGGCTTCCGTCTGTCCCGTTGCGCTGGAAACCTCGAATGAAGCGTCCCAACTGCGCATGATTTCGGCGGAAAAATTGAGCGAAGGTGTGAAGATCAGATCTTCGACATAGCCGATGCGGCGATGGCCCTTGAGATCGTCGATCGTTCGAGGCGTGCCATGGCGGGCAAGATAATCTGCCGATGCGTAAAGCCCCAGTGTATAATCGGTCAGCTTGGACGAAACGAGACGTCCCTGTTCCGGCCGCTCAATGGTGATCGCGATGTCGGCTTCGCGCTGTGAAAGCGAGAAGGAGCGCGGCACCGGAACGAGCTGGAGTTTCAGTTCCGGGTAGCGCGCCGTAAGCGCCCCAAGACGCGGCGCAAGAAAGGAGACGCCGAAACCGTCGGGCGCGCCGATGCGCACGGTGCCGGCGATCGCCGTGTCGATCCGGCCGATCAGCGATTGCGCCGCGAGCATTTCGGTTTCCATACGCTCGGCTGCGGCCAGGAAGACTTCGCCTTCGGCCGTCAGCTCGCAGCCGTTCGGACGCCGGACCAGGAGTCTGGTCTTCAGTGTCTCCTCGAGCGCCGTCACCCGGCGGCTGAGGGTGGCGTGATTGATGCCGAGCCGCTTCGAGGCGGCGAGAATTTGCCCCGTTCGCGCCACGGCGAGAAATACTCTGACATCGTCCCAGTCCATGCTGCTGTCCCTATGGGCTTCAATTTTTGCACAACGGTTCCTGAATTTCGGAAATTGAATTGTTGAAATCGTAGTGCGATCATATGCCCACAATCAAGACCAGGAGGAGCATCCAATGTACGAAATCGGACATTTCATTAACGGCGAGCGCGTCGCCGGCAAAAGCGGCCGTACCAGCAACATCTTCAACCCTGCGACCGGTGAGGTTCAGGGAACCGTGGCGCTTGCAAGCGACGCGGAGCTCGCCGCAGCGGTCGAAAGCGCGAAGGCGGCCCAGCCGAAGTGGGCTGCCACAAATCCGCAGCGCCGCGCCCGCGTTTTCATGAAATTCGTCCAGCTTCTCAACGAAAACATGAACGAGCTGGCCGAAATCCTTTCGCGCGAGCACGGCAAGACGATCGAAGATGCCAAGGGCGACATCGTTCGCGGCCTTGAGGTTTGCGAATTCGTCATCGGGGTTCCGCATCTCCAGAAGAGCGAGTTCACCGAGGGCGCCGGTCCGGGCATCGACATGTACTCGATCCGCCAGGCCGTCGGCATCGGCGCCGGCATTACCCCGTTCAACTTCCCGGCCATGATCCCGATGTGGATGTTCGCGCCGGCGATCGCCTGCGGCAATGCCTTCATCCTGAAGCCGTCGGAGCGTGACCCGTCCGTCCCGATCCGGCTCGCCGAACTGATGATCGAGGCCGGTCTGCCCGCCGGTGTGCTCAACGTGGTCAACGGCGACAAGGGCGCGGTCGATGCGATCTTGACGCATCCGGATATTTCCGCTGTTTCCTTCGTCGGCTCGACGCCGATCGCGCGCTATGTCTATGGCACCGCAGCGATGAACGGCAAGCGCGCCCAGTGCTTCGGCGGCGCCAAGAACCACATGGTCATCATGCCGGATGCCGACCTCGACCAAGCTGCCAATGCGCTGATCGGTGCCGGCTACGGTTCCGCCGGCGAGCGCTGCATGGCGATCTCGGTCGCAGTTCCGGTGGGTGAGGAAACCGCAAACCGGCTGATCGACAAGCTGGTGCCGATGGTCGAGAGCCTGCGTATCGGTCCCTATACCGACGAGAAGGCCGACATGGGCCCGGTCGTCACCAAGGAGGCCGAGCAGCGCATCAGGAGCCTGATCGACAGCGGCATCGAGCAGGGCGCGAAGCTCGTCGTCGACGGTCGCGACTTCAAGCTGCAGGGCTATGAGAACGGCCATTTCATCGGCGGCTGCCTGTTCGACCAAGTGACCCCGGACATGGACATCTACAAGACGGAGATCTTCGGACCGGTTCTCTCGGTCGTGCGGGCGAAGAACTACGAGGAAGCGCTGTCACTGCCGATGAAGCACGAGTATGGCAACGGTGTCGCGATCTACACCCGCGACGGCGATGCAGCGCGCGATTTCGCCTCCCGCATCAACATCGGCATGGTCGGCGTTAACGTTCCGATCCCGGTTCCGCTCGCCTACCACTCCTTCGGTGGCTGGAAGTCCTCATCCTTCGGCGATCTCAACCAGCATGGGACGGACTCGTTCAAGTTCTGGACCAAGACGAAGACCATCACCTCGCGTTGGCCGTCCGGCATCAAGGACGGCGCCGAGTTCTCCATCCCGACGATGAGGTAGAGGAACACTGAAGCGCGTCGCGTTCAATCCAACTCATGCGACGCGCTTTAGTTCATTGCTTTCATGCATGTCGTTGTCCCAAAACCGAGGCACACTTTTGGGCGACATGCATCAAGATCGTCCAATCTGGGATCCTCCCATCTGGGCCTCCTTCGGGAGGTCCTTTTTTGTTGCATCGGGTGTGGCGATACAACTAACGTCGCTGCATCGATCGGAGATTCGCGATATCGGGGGATAGTGGCGGTTTCCGCATTTCTGCATTTCGAGCGCACCGGGCGGACATCTCATCGCCGGGCGTTTCTAACTCAGAGCGAGGGGGAAATCATGGCTTTGAGCGAGCCAGCAGCGATGCCGGCATATCTTGATCGTCGTAACAATTTCGGGCGCTCGCCAGCAGGCGGCTTCCAGCGCTTGTCCTTTGCCGGCAGCGCCAGCGAATATTTCGGGATCTGGATCGTCAATATCCTGCTGACGATTGTCACGCTCGGCATTTATTCGGCATGGGCGAAAGTTCGCCGCAACCGCTACTTCTACGGCAACACCGTGCTGCTCGGCCGCGGCTTCGAGTATCACGCCAAGGGGGGCCAGATCCTCATCGGTCGCTTGATCGTCTTCGCCTATCTGATCTTCTACAACGTCGTGCTCACCGTCATGCCGCTTGCCGGCTTGGTAATCGGCCTGCTGTTCTTCCTCTTCGTGCCATGGCTCCTTACCCGTGGTTTGCGTTTCAGCGCCCGGGTCACAAGCTACCGCAACGTGCGCTTCGACTTTGTCGGGCGGACCGGTGGGGCGTTCGTGGCGTTTATCGTCGGTCCGGTGCTTGCAGCGCTGACGCTCGGCATCCTTGCGCCACTGGCCAGTCGTTGGTCCTACCGCTACATCGGCAACAATCTCCGCTACGGGCGGAAGCCCTTTGCAACCGATCCAGGCCTTGGCGCGATCTACAAGACCTGGCTGCCGTCAGCGGCGATGATCCTTCTTGGGTTTCTGATCATCGGAGTTATCATCGCGATCAATATTACTGCAATGGCGCCATTGATCGACGACCCCGACGCAATTTCGGACGAGCTTCAGGCCTCGATTGGGGCGCTGACGGTGCTCATCTATGTTCTGATGTTCGCCGTCTTCGGGACAGCATCACTGTTTTACCGTGCGGGGGTGCGCAATGTCGCCTGGTCCGCCACGATCTTCGACGGCAAGCATCGCTTGTTGAGTGATCTCTCGCGGTTTCGCTACACTTGGATTGCCGTGTCGAACTTCGTCGTCACACTGGTCACCCTCGGCCTGATGCGGCCATGGGCGGCGGTTCGAATGGCCACCTACGTCAACGAGCACACGGCCGTCCGTTTCGAGGGCGAAGTTGGGGAGATCTTCTCGGCCATCGAGCAGGAGGGGTCTGCCGTCGGGGCGGAGTTCATGGATATTGAAGGCTTCGACTTTGGCTTCTGACAATCCGATCATTGCGCTTGGCGAGTGGCATCCGGCCGGTTCGAGTCGCTCGGTGCCCTCGAGCCTCGCCGAGGCCGGAGAGCGCCTGACGGTCCACGATGATGCAGGCGCCGAACTCAGCAGCGGCAAGCTTTCGGCCGTCGAGATTTCGCCGCGGGTCGGCGCTGTCGCGCGGCGGATTACCTTCCCCGACGGATCACTCTTCGGGACAAGCGACAACGATGCGATCGATGGGTTCCTTGCGCGCAAGGGCCGGGGCAGGGAAGGGATCATCCACCGGATGGAGCGCTTTCATCCGCGCCTCATCGCCTTTGTCGCAGCTGCCATCCTCTTTGGCGCGTTGATCTATCGCTTCGCCTTGCCCGCCCTCGTCGAAGTCGCCGTTGCCGTGACACCACCCATCGTGCCGCGCGTCATGTCGTCGAGCACGCTCGAGGCCCTGGATCGGACAGTGCTCGACCAATCCGAGCTTGACGAGGCGCGGCGCGGCAAGATTCTCGATGGCTTCGGGGATATCGCAGCCTTGTCGGGCGTGGGAGGGGAGCGCTACACGCTTAACTTCCGCAAGGGCGGCGCCATCGGTCCCAACGCCTTTGCATTGCCGGACGGCACCCTGATCCTCACCGATGAACTGGTTGAACTGGCCGGCGACGACACGGAGATGATCGTCGGCGTGCTCGCGCATGAAATAGGGCATGTAGAGCTGAAGCACAGTCTCCGGCAGATCTATCGCGCCGCCGGCGTTGCCGCGCTGATCATGGTGATCGCCGGCGATATCGGCTCGGGCGCCGAGGACGTGCTCGTCCAGGGCGGCGGCCTGCTATCGCTTTCCTACTCGCGCTCTGCCGAAGCGGCAGCCGACCGGCATTCAGTCGAGCTGATGGTGAAGTCCGGTCGCGATCCGGCGGCGATCGCGCGTTTCTTCCAGCTTATCGAGACGAAGCTCGAAGATCGCTCCGAGACCAGCATATTTTCAACGCATCCGGGGACGCCCGAGCGGCGCAAAGCGATCCTGGATCTGATAACCGAGCTACAGGCGCGGCCGCGATAATCATGCAAATGAAAACAGCGGGCGTTCGGGCCCGCTGCTTTTGCTGTCGCTGCGTGATTCCTTAGAGCGGAATCGCTTTAAGGACGAAATCATGTACTGCAGCGTCCTTTGCGCGTCTGGTAAGATGCGCGGCGCTGCAGTAATTTCTCCGCTCAATCCTGCGGGCCGTCGTTGAAACCGACCTTGTCGACCAGTTCCGACGCCTTCTTGCGGTTGGCCGCGATGTCGGCAAGCGGCAGCGTATCCGGCTTGATCGCGCCGAAGGACTTGACGATTTCGGAAGGCTCGGCGCCCGCGAGCACCGGGTATTCGAAGACCTGCTCCGCATAGATCTTCTGCGCTTCGCCTTCGGACAGGAATTCCATCAGCTTGAGGGCGTTATCCTTGTTCGGTGCGTTCTTGGCGAGCGCCATGCCGGAGATGTTGACATGGGTGCCGCGATCCTTGCTGTTCGGGAACAGGACCTTGATGGCGGCCGCCCATTCCTTCTGTTCGGGCTCCCTTTCGTTGGTCATCATGAGGCCGACGTAATAGGTGTTGCCAAGGGCGAGGTCGCATTCGCCGGCAAGAATGGCCTTGGCCTGGTCACGATCGCCGCCATCTGGCTTCTTGGCGAGGTTGTTTCTGAGACCGGTCAGCCACTTCTCCGTTTCGGCTTCGCCGTGATGGGCAACCATCGAGGCGAAGAGACCGATATTGTAGGAGTGCTGGCCGTCACGCGTGCAGATCTTGCCCTTCCACTTCGGATCGGCGAGCTCTTCGTAGGTGATGTCGTTCTCGGCCACGCGTTCCTTCGAGGCGTAGACGACACGACCGCGCGTCGTCAGGCCGAACCAGTTGCCGTCGGGGTCGCGGAAATGCGCCGGAATATCCTTGTTGATCGTCTCGTTGACGACCGGCTGCGTGACACCGGCGTCCTTCGCTTCGGTGAGGCGGCTGATATCGACGGTCAGGATAACGTCGGCAGGAGAGTTTGCGCCTTCCGCCTGAATGCGCTCGACAAGGCCCTTGTCGAGGAAGAGCACATTGGTGGTGATGCCGGTCTCCTTGGTAAAGGCGTCCAGCAGAGGCTGGATCAGATCCGGCTGGCGATAGGAATAGATGTTGACTTCGCCATCAGCCCAGACGGGCGCGGTCGAAGCGAACAGCGTCGCCGTTACCGACAGTGCCCCGATCATCGCTCTTGACATGCGCATGGTGCTCTCCGTTTTCGTTTTGCATGTAACTTAACAAAATTGGTCATCTTTTTGACGCCGCGCGCACGGACAGTCAACTGCGAAAAGGTAGCCGTCAATCAGAAGTGATTTTTGCTGTTTTTGGAATTGTTCCAAACTGCGATCCGTCCTATATGATGAAAAGATGAATTTCTCGATCCCGGAGTGAATTATGCGTCTGACGAAGCAAACGAACTACGCGGTTCGCATGCTGATGTACTGTGCTGCGAACGGCGAGAAGCTCAGCCGCATCCCTGAGATCGCCAAGGCCTACGGTGTCTCCGAGTTGTTCCTGTTCAAGATTTTGCAGCCGCTGACCAAAGCGGGCCTGGTGGAAACCGTGCGCGGCCGCAATGGCGGTGTACGACTGCCGAAGCCGGCATCCGAAATCAGCCTCTTCGACGTCGTGAAGGTCACCGAGGACAGCTTTGCCATGGCGGAATGCTTCGAGGCCGGTGAGATCGACTGCCCGCTGGTGGATAGCTGCGGTCTCAACGCGGCCCTGCGCAAGGCGCTGAATGCCTTCTTCGAGGTGCTGGATGGCTATTCGATCGACGATCTGGTCAAGGCCCGACCGCAGATCAACTTCCTGCTTGGCCTTGACGAAAAGGCACAGGTGCGCACGTCGGCGGCTTGATTTCGACCCTCATGGCGGCCGTACTGCCTCGGCCGCCCTCACTCTTCCGGCAGATATTCCCTCAGGATGAATTCGATCGCCGTCGGATCGATTTCCGATTTGTCGATGCGAAAATCCGCACCGTATTCTTCCAGGCTTTGGAAGTAAGGGTCGCCCGGCGAGGACGATATGACGCCGATCGGGCCAATGAAGCCCTGATGTCTCAGCGTGGGAACGGTCTCGCGAAAATCACCGCGAGGGTGCACGAGATTGTCCAGCAGAACCATCGAGACCGGTTTGCCGGAAAGAAGGAAAGCGATCGCGCTGTCCATGGTTCGGCAGTAGTGCAATTCGATGTCGATGCTGTCCACTTTCCTGATCAGCGCACTGAGGATCAGGTTTTCCGCCGGGTTGTCGTCAACGAGCAAGATGTGGGCTTTTCGTATCATGACCGTTCACATCCCTGATTGATCGGCGGCCCTGCGGAAAGCATGCCGCTCGCGTAGTTCTGCCGGTCCCGCCGACAACTTCACTGGATAATCTGTTCTCGTATCGCTTTCGCGACCATTTGCGTCCGGTTGACCACATCGAGCTTCTTGAGGATCGTTGCGGTATGGGAATTCACGGTGTGCTCCGAGACCGAGACAATCAGGGCAATCTCGCTGGCCGTCTTTCCGTGCGAAATCCACTTGAGTATTTCGGTTTCCCTCGGCGTCAGACCCATGCCGGCCTTGTTGGCGAGCGTCGCCCGATAGAAATAGTCGAAGGCAGATGCGGCGCTGTAGCACAGTTCGTAGTGCTCAGCCTGCTCGATGTCCTCGCCATCGCCGAGGAAGAGCACGGCATAGCGCGCTCCCGTCGTCGCCGCGTTGACCGGCACGCAAAGCAACAGCTCGAAACCGAGTTGGGAAAGGAGACCCTGGCCTGATCCCAGCGTCGAATCCTCCGCGCGCCACACCGACGAAATATTCGAGACGTGCAAGGCCCTGTAGACGAAGGAATCACCGAAACGGTGACGCTTGTCGTATTCCTCGGTGAGACCGGAGGGGAGGTCGTGGAGGACCAGTCGACTGGAAAGCATGCAGGCGTCATTCTCGTTGCCGAGCTGCAGGATGCCGAAATGCCCAAAGCCGAAGCGCAGTGCCAATGTGTGGAAAATGCGGAAGAAATCCACACGGTTGAGCGCCTTTTCAAGCTCCTCATGAAGGTCGTACCGCCTGTGATTTTCCTGCAAGACTGCCACGCGCCGGCTATCTCCCCATAGCCGCGCGGCAGCTTGACGGCCAGCCTGACATGGACCTTAGCGCCACGTCGCCGGCCAAATCCTCTACCTGGACATTACCCACGCCGAATGTTCCCCCGAAATCCGTATGCATTCTATTGCACGACAGGCTTCGCGTTTCTACTGCACTATTTTGGGGTTTAACGGGCCCGGCCAAGCGACATTCGAGCTCCTGCAACGCGCTTTGCTCGCGTGGTTGGCCCACCCGTATGGTGCGTCTTTCTGGCGCGCCGGGTGCGAAAACGCTGTCATTTTTTTGTCCGGACGGTAAACGTGCCCTTGAACGCGGCGATCTGCCGAAGCGGATGCAACGGGCTCGTGTTGGAAATCGTGGACAGTCGCGCAAGCTCTACTTAAGGAAGAATTTTTCGCATAGACAAATTTCTGCAGTGACTTATTGCATTGCGACGCCAAATGTCGTTCCATCCGCCCTTGACCGGGTGTAAATGTCCGCGTCAGGCAAATACGAGAACAAAAAACAAATCTGGGAAGCAAGCTCATGAAAAAGCTCACTACTCTCTTCGCAGCGACGGCGCTTGCCACGCTGATGGCCGGCTCCGCCTGGTCGAAGACCCTGGTCTATTGCTCCGAAGGCTCGCCCGAGGGGTTCGACCCGGGTCTCTACACGGCCGGCACGACCTTCGATGCGTCTTCGCGTACGGTGTACAACCGCCTCGTCGAATTCAAGCACGGCAGCACCGAGATCGAGCCGGGCCTCGCCGAAAGCTGGGAGATTTCCGCCGATGGCACTGAATATACGTTCAAGCTGCGTCCGGGCGTAAAGTTCCAGACCACCGAGTTTTTCACCCCGACCCGCGATCTCAACGCAGATGACGTCATCTACTCGTTCGAGCGCCAGTACAAGACCGACAACCCGTGGAACAAGTATGTCGCCGGTGCGTCATGGGAATATCTGGCCGGCATGGGCTTCCCCGACCTTTTGAAGTCGATCGAGAAAGTCGACGATCTGACGGTCAAGTTCGTTCTCAATAAACCGGAAGCGCCGTTCATGGCCGACCTGGCGATGGATTTCGCGTCGATCCTGTCGAAGGAATATGCCGATAAGCTTCAGGCCGACGGCAAGATGGAACTGATGAACCAGCAGCCGCTCGGTACCGGTCCGTTCAGCTTCGTCGCCTACCAGACGGATGCTGCGATCCGCTACAAGGCAAACCCGGACTATTGGGCGGGCAAGCAGCCGATCGACGATCTGGTCTTCGCCATCACGCCTGATGCAGCCGTGCGCGCTCAGAAGCTGAAGGCCGGCGAATGCCACATCATGCCGTATCCGAACGCGGCCGATGTCGAGGGGCTCAAGGCTGATTCAAACCTCAACGTCTCGGAACAGGAAGGCCTGAACGTCGCCTACGTCGCCTATAACACCCTGGTCGCTCCGTTCGACAAGCCCGAAGTGCGCAAGGCCCTGAACATGGCCGTCAATAAGGACGCGATCGTCGAGTCGGTCTTCCAGGAAGCGGCAACGGTTGCCAAGAACCCGATCCCGCCGACGATGTGGTCCTACAACAAGGCTGTCGAGGACGACAAATACGATCCGGAAGGCGCCAAGAAGATGCTCGAGGCTGCCGGCGTTTCCGGTCTCAAGATGAAGCTCTGGGCGATGCCCGTTGCTCGTCCCTACATGCTGAACGCGCGCCGCGCCGCCGAACTCATTCAGGCGGACCTGGCCAAGATCGGCGTTGACGTCGAGATCGTGTCCTACGAATGGGCCGAATATCTCAAGCTCTCGTCCGACAAGGCTCGTGACGGTGCCGTCATCCTCGGCTGGACCGGCGACAACGGCGACCCGGACAACTTCCTGCACACCCTGCTCGGTTGCGCTGCTGTTGGCGGCAACAACCGCGCTCAGTGGTGCAACAAGGAGTTCGACGACCTCGTCAACAAGGCAAAGGTAACCTCCGACGTCGCCGAGCGTACGAAGCTCTACGAAGAGGCTCAGGTGGTCTTCAAGCGTGAAGCTCCCTGGAACACGCTCGACCACTCGCTCGTCGCAATTCCGATGAGCAAGAAGGTAACCGGCTTCGTGCACGATCCGCTCGGTTACCACCGCTTTGACGGCGTGGATATCGCCGAGTAATTTTAGAACAATCGAATGCATGCCGCCAACGCGGCTGCGATTTGCCGGCGGCTCGAAGAGATTCGGGCCGCCGGTTTCAAAATTGGACTAATCGCCCATGTTGCGCTTCATCTTTGGACGCCTCGCGGTGCTGATCCCCACCTTCATCGGGGTATCGATCATCGCCTTCTCCTTCATCCGCCTGTTGCCCGGCGATCCCGTCATGTTGATGTCCGGTGAACGGGTCATGTCACCGGAGCGGCATACCGAGCTCATGCATCAGCTTGGCCTCGACCGACCGATCGTCGTCCAGTATCTGGACTATCTCGGCGGCCTCGTTACCGGTGATTTCGGCAGTTCGATCGTGACAAAGAGGCCGGTGATCGACGACTTCCTCAATCTCTTCCCGGCAACGCTCGAGCTTTCTCTCTGTGCCATCATTGTTGCCGTCTGTCTGGGCATACCGGCGGGCGTGCTTGCTGCGGTCAAGCGCGGTACCTGGCTCGATCAAAGCATTATGGGCGTGGCGCTCGTCGGCTATTCCATGCCGATCTTCTGGTGGGGCCTGCTGCTCATCATCTTCTTCTCCGGCTATCTCGGCTGGACGCCGGTCTCGGGCCGTATTTCGCTGATGTATTTCTTCCCGTCGGTCACCGGCTTCATGCTGATCGACAGCTTGCTTTCCGGTGAGTCCGGGGCTTTCAAGTCGGCGCTCACCTATCTCATCCTGCCGACGATCGTGCTCGCGACGATTCCGCTCGCCGTGATCGCGCGACAGACCCGTTCGGCGATGCTCGAGGTTCTCGGTGAGGATTTCGTGCGCACCGCCCGTTCGAAGGGGCTCTCGCCGTTCCGCATCATCGGTATCCACGCGCTCCGCAACGCCATGATCCCGGTTATCACCACGATCGGTCTCCAGGTCGGTGTTCTCCTTGCCGGAGCAATTCTGACCGAGACCATTTTCTCCTGGCCGGGCATCGGCAAGTGGATGGTGGATTCGGTCTTCAAGCGCGATTACGCCGTCGTCCAGGGCGGGCTGATGCTGATCGCCGGTGTCATCATGATCGTCAATCTGATTGTTGACCTGCTCTACGGGCTCGTCAATCCGCGTATCCGGCGATAGGAGGCGGGCCATGGCTGCTATCGAAACAAAATCCGCCGTCGAGGTAAAAACGTCTGCGCCGCCTTCCGGCCTTTCCGAGTTCTGGTTCTACTTCTCGCGCAACAAGGGTGCCGTCATCGGCCTGATGATCTTCCTGATCATCCTTTTCCTGGCCGTGTTCGCGCCGTTCGTGGCACCGCACAATCCGAGCATCCAGAACCGCGAACTGCTGCTCCTGCCGCCGGTCTGGCAGGAGGGCGGAACAGCCGGCCACCTCCTCGGAACCGACGCGGTGGGGCGAGACATTCTTTCCCGCCTGATCTATGGCGCGCGCTTCTCGCTGTTCATCGGTCTCGTCGTCGTTACCCTGTCGGTGATCTCGGGCGTTCTCATCGGCCTTGTTGCAGGTTATTTCCGCGGCAGGGTCGACACGTTCATCATGCGCATCATGGACATCATCCTGGCCTTTCCGTCGCTGCTGCTGGCGCTCGTGCTGGTGGCTGTTCTCGGTCCAGGCCTGTTGAACGCGATGATCGCGATTTCGCTCGTCAACCAACCGCATTTCGTGCGCCTGACGCGGGCATCGGTGATGACCGAACGCACCAAGGAATATGTGATCGGCTCGCAGGTCGCCGGCGCTGGCACGCTGCGGCTGATGTTCCTGACGATCTTGCCGAACTGTCTGGCGCCGCTTATCGTGCAGGCGACGCTTGCCTTTTCGGCGGCGATCCTCGACGCCGCCGCGCTCGGCTTCCTCGGCATGGGTGCCCAGCCGCCGACGCCGGAATGGGGTACGATGCTCGCCGAAGCACGCGAATTCATTCAGCGCGCCTGGTGGGTCGTGACCTTCCCCGGCCTCGCCATTCTCATCACCGTGCTTGCCATCAATCTGATGGGCGACGGTCTGCGCGATGCGCTTGATCCCAAACTGAAGAGGTCATGATGCCCCTTCTCGATATTCAGAACCTCACCGTCGAGTTCGAAACCTCGTCCGGCCTGTTCCGCGCCGTCGATCGCGTTTCGCTGACCTGCGACAAGGGAGAAATCCTATCGATCGTCGGCGAGTCCGGCTCCGGCAAATCGGTCTCCATGCTGGCCATGATGGGCCTGTTGCCGTGGACGGCGAAGATCACCGCCGATCGGCTGGTGTTTGATGGACGCGACCTGTTGTCACTGACGCCCAAGCAGCGGCGCAAGATTATCGGCAAGGACATCGCCATGATCTTCCAGGAGCCGATGTCGAGCCTCAATCCGTGCTTCACCGTCGGCTTTCAGCTCGGCGAGACGCTGCGCATCCATATGGGGCTCAACCGGGCGGAACGCCGCAAGCGTTCCATCGAGCTCCTGAAACTCGTCGGCATCCCGGCGCCCGAGGAGCGGCTGTCGAATTTCCCGCATCAGATGTCGGGCGGCATGAGCCAGCGCGTGATGATCGCCATGGCGCTTGCCTGCAATCCGAAGCTCCTGATTGCCGACGAACCGACGACGGCGCTCGACGTGACCATCCAGGCCCAGATCCTCGATCTGCTCGTACGCCTGCAAAAGGAAAACGACATGGCGCTCGTGCTGATCACCCATGACATGGGTGTCGTGGCCGAAACGGCCGAGCGGGTGCAGGTACAGTATGCCGGACAGAAGGTCGAGGAGCAGCCTGTCGCGGACCTCTTCCGCGATCCGCACCACCCCTATACGGCAGCGCTGCTGTCATCGCTGCCCGAACGCGCGACGATCGGCGGCCGCCTGCCGTCGATCCCGGGCGTCGTTCCGGGCCAGCATGACCGGCCGGCGGGCTGTCTTTTCTCGCCGCGCTGTTCCTACGCCACCGAACTTTGTTCGCGCACCGTCGAACGGCATGGCCCCGAGCTCGGCAGCGTGCTCTGCAACTACCCGCTCTTCAATGGCGTGCCGCGTGGCCATCCTGTGAAATCCAACGAACATGCAGGGGAGGCAGCGCGATGAGCGAACCGGTCTTGCAGGGAAACGATCTCTCCCGTTTTTATTCCGTGTCTCGCGGCGCCTTCAAACCGTCCGCGACCGTGCGCGCCCTGAACGGCGTGACCTTCAGCCTGCATTCCGGCAAGACGCTTGCCGTCGTGGGCGAATCCGGCTGCGGCAAGTCCACGCTCGCGCGCCTCGTGACGATGATCGAGGACCCGAGCGGGGGCGAACTGCTGATCGACGGCAAGCCGGCCCGTGTCGGCGACCGGTCGTTGCGCAGCCTCGTGCAGATTGTCTTCCAGAACCCTTACGGTTCGCTCAATCCGCGGCAGAAGGTCGGTGCGATCCTGGAAGAGCCGCTGAAGATCAACACCTCCGACGATGCCAAGACCCGGCGCCGCAAGGTTGAGGAGATGATGACGAAGGTGGGCCTCCGGCCCGAGCATTACGATCGCTATCCGCACATGTTCTCAGGCGGCCAGCGCCAGCGCATCGCCATCGCACGCGCGCTGATGCTCAGGCCGAAGGTGCTGGTCCTCGACGAGCCGGTCTCCGCTCTCGACCTCTCCATCCAGGCTCAGGTGCTCAACCTGCTGATGGATCTTCAGCGGGAAATGGGGCTCGCCTACCTTTTCATCTCGCACGGCCTCTCCGTCGTACGCCACATCGCCGACGAGGTGATGGTGATGTATCTCGGCCGTCCGGTCGAGACGGGAAGCGCCGAGGAGGTCTTCGCCAATCCCAAGCATCCCTACACGGCCGCCCTTCTTTCGGCTACGCCGGTCGCCAATCCGGAAGGCAAGCGTCAGCGCATCCAGTTGCAGGGCGAGCTTCCTTCGCCGCTGAAGCCTCCGTCCGGCTGTCATTTCAATCCGCGTTGCTGGCGCGCGACGGAAAAATGCCGCTCGGAGACCCCGGAGCTTGGCCCCGAGGCTCATCGCTTCGCCTGCTTCCATCCCTTGGATTGAGCCTGACGCGGCCGCTGACCATGCGTTCGCGGCCGCGTCCTTTTCATCGGGTATAGTCCGCCGACACGGTTTCCCTTCGGAGAAATCTGGGATAGATCCTCACTCCCGCAAATCTTTTCAGGATGACGACAATGGAAATCAAGCGCTTTGAAACCGGCCCGCGGATGAGCCAGGCTGTGGTCTACAACAACACGGTTTACCTGGCCGGCCAGGTCGGCAACGCCGGTGACGACGTCGTCACCCAGACGAAGCAGGCACTTGCCGAAGTCGATCGTCTTCTCGCCCTCGCGGGCACGGACAAGACGCGCATCCTTTCGGCAACGATCTGGCTCGCAGACATGGCCGACTTCGCCAAGATGAATTCGGTTTGGGATGCCTGGGCCCCGCAGGGCCACACGCCCGCCCGTGCCACTGGCGAAGCCAAGCTCGCAACGCCCGAATACCTCGTCGAAGTCATCGTCACTGCTGCGGCATAATTCTTCCGTTTTTGAGATTTTGGCTGAATTGAAGCGCGCCGTCGTGCCCTGAGGTATGGCGGCGTCTTGCTTCAGCCCCGAGCACTCTTCGCCCCTGCAGCGCCGTGGATCTTTTCGGACGGGCAAGGGACGCTGTAGCGCTTTGAATTTCTGCGCCTTTTTTATCCTTAGATCGGCTGCGATTAAAGGACGCATGCAGTAGGAACCAAGCACTCGTTCGGACGTTTATCGGTCGTTCCGTAATGGAAGGAATGACCAATGCTCTACTGGCTGCCACGGTTTTTCGTCTTGGCGCTGGCCGGGATCGTGATCGGTTTCGGCCTCATGCCGGAGACCACGGATGAAGTAGCGCGCACGCTGCTATTGATCGTTCTGGGATTGGGCCTGCTCTCCCTGACGCTCCACATATTTCCGCCCGAACAGCACTGAGCGACGCCTTGGGCGAAAGGCGGATGCGCGGGCGTGGGGCGAGGGCGGATCGTTCCGGATTCGCGGTCTGATCTATGGCATTGCCGACGTTGTGAACCGCAGCAGAAAAGAAGGACGCCGATGGAAACAGCGAGGCATATCGCCGAGCGCAAACGGAAGCGCCGCGTGGACAAGGAAATCGCCCTGGCTTCATCATCGACAGGCGCTATCCCAAAGCGCAACGGCATTGAGCCTGCGGTCGCGCTAAGCACGGTCGGCCTCTTCATCATCGCCTCTTCGGCGGCAGTCTATTCCATGGAAGCGATCCTGATGCCGATCACGCTGGCGATTGTCGTTGGCATCGTGCTGGGCAGGGCGGCCGACGAATTGGAGAGATTCGGCCTGCCTCCGATCTTCGGCGGGCTTCTGCTAGCGTTTCTCTTCGTGTTCGGGCTGTCGTCGTTGGTGAATGCACTTCTCGGCCCGATCACCGATGTGGCGCGTGAGGCGCCTCGGCTGGCCGAGGGCGTCATGGATCGCATATTGCCGTTCATCGAGCGGTTCACTTGGTTAAGAATGGCGCTGATACGCAATGCCGACCAGAACGCACTTGCCGACACCCTCGTAAAAAACGCTGGTCCGGTGCTCGGAACCGTTGCAGCAGGCTTGACGCCGGCACTCGTCCAGACACTGATTTTTCTGGCCGCCCTTATCCTTTTCCTTCTAGGCCGCCTTCAGCTACGTTGCACCATCATCCTTGCCTTTGCGAGAAGAGAGCATCGCTTGAACGCGATCCGGATCATGAACGCGACCGAGGATGCACTCGCCCAGTATTTTTCGACGGCGAGCCTCATCTATCTGGCGCTCGGCGTGATGACGATGGTGATCGCGCTTGTCGGCGGATTGACCATGGCACCGTTGTGGGGGCTGTTTGCCTTCGTGTCGAGTTTCATTCCCTATCTGGGCGTGACCTTCATGACGCTATCGCTGCTCGTTGGCGGATTGATGACGCATGACACGCTGCTTCTGGGGATTGCGCCCGCTGTCGCCTTCTTTCTCGTGCATCTGCTCATGGAAAATCTCGTCGTGCCGGCGATCCTCGGGCACCGCTTCGAGGTCAATCCGTTTCTGATCTTCGTCGCGATCATTTTCTGGACCTGGATGTGGGGTGCCGTCGGCGCGCTCCTGGCGCTACCCCTGTCGCTGATCGCCATGACCATATTCGACCAGGTGCGCGAGGCGCCTCCGGACCGGCAGTTGCCGGAGTGACGTCGGACCCGATACCGATAGCTGGCGGTGCATACCGCTGCAGCACGGCGCGTCTTTCCGACGTTCAAAGATCGCTGTAGCGCTTTGAATTGCCGGATGTTTACCCTCAAATCGGCTGCGATTTAAGGAAACATGCAGTAGTTTACGGGCGCCCGGTGCGCGCCTGTTCGTCGAAGAACAGGGCCTGGCTGATCAGTGCTTTCACCATTTCCGGATTGAAGGGCTTCGTTACAAGAAAAGCCGGCTCCGGCTTCTTGCCCGTCAGGAGCCGCTCGGGGAAGGCCGTGATGAAGATCACCGGCACGGTGGTTTCCGCCAGGATATCGTTGACGGCGTCAATACCGGAACTGCCGTCGGCGAGGTGGATATCGGCAAGCACCATCTTCGGCGATGTCGTCCGATAGAGTTCGAGCGCCTCGCGATAGGTTCGTGCGATCCCGGTGACGCGATGGCCGAGGCTTGTCACCATGTCCTCGATATCCATTGCGATCAGCGGTTCGTCTTCGATAATCATGACCTCCGTCGCCACCTGACGCGAAATCTCCTGTGACGCCCCGGCGAGAAGAGTGGCGAATGCACCTGGTTCGAGATTCATAATTTCGGCCGCCTCGCTCGTCGAAAAGCCTTCGACGGCGATCAGCAGGAACGCCTGGCGCGGCGCCGGTGCGATCAGCGACAGATTGGCCGCGGCCTTGCGCTCCCAGGCGAAGGGGGACGCCAATTGCGTGCGATCGATTTCCAGCGTGTCGAACAGGGTGCAGAACAGCTTATAGAGGCTGATTCGATCGTTGGGGGTGGTTGGAAAGAGGCTGATATCCTCGATCAGCGCCTCGAGAACAGCAGCAACATAGGCGTCGCCCGCAGCTTGCGAGCCTGTGACGGCGCGAGCAAACCGTCGCAGATAGGGAAGGTGTGGCGCAATCCTGGTGGAAAGTGACATTTAGGTTTTCCTAAACTATTGTGCCGGTATGGTCCCGGTCTTGCGGACAATGGGCGTGCAGCAAGATACGACAATGTTTTGAGCACGTCTTTCGGATTATGGAAAGCCTAGAGTAAGCGGATGACGGGCATATGGGACAGGAACGGCCGGAGCAGGGGACCAGGCCTTTGGCGCGCGGAAGCGGAAAATGAATGAGCCTTCCGGCCGGCGCAAGGCGCAGCGCGCTGCCGCCAGGCGTCCTTTGATGGCGGATCCGAGCACGCAGATCGCCTCGAAATTGAGGGCGCTTTACCAAGCCTTGGAAAACGAACCGATTCCGCATCAGTTCATTGAGTTGCTCGAGCGTCTTGACGCGGCCGAGAGCGCACAGTTGCCGCGCTGATCTCCGCCGTTCCGTTGGGGCTTCGCACGGCACATCACGACAGGCGCGGCTTGTGGTGGCGACCCGGCGGCAATTGCTCCATGGGCGGCCGGGTCTCGCGCCTTATCAGAGGCACAAGCGACGCCGTAACACTTTGAATTGCTGCATGTCTTTATTCTTGAATCGGCTGCGGTTCAGGAAACATGCAGAGGCCTATCCCAATCAGCAACGCGCGGTATAGCGGCGGCCGTAGCGGTCGCGATAGTAACAATAACCGGGCTCGTTCGCACGGCCAATGAGGGCGCCGGCAACACCGCCGACGGCGGCGCCGACAGCGGCTCCCCGAACATCATTCGTTATGGCGCCACCGATGATACCGCCGGATGCTGCGCCGATTGCAGTACCTTTCTCCGTTGCCGTGCAGGCAGCAAGGGGAAGGATCAGGCTTGCGACGAGAAGGATCTTCTTCATGGTGCGTTCCTATCCAAGGTTGGTTACTGAACTGCGGGAATAGCAAGCCGTGTCGTACGACCGGACACAGCGACCGTCGTGGAAGACGTCATGAGTAGGGCTCTCGTCCTGACCTTTCGCGATGCCGGCGATCACCGAGCGTTTCCGCTGTCTTGGGGCTGGTCGCACCCAGCGCTGTCGGCCCTCTCATTCCTGTCTCCGTGAATATCGCCGCTGCTGCGACGCTCGTCAATGTTGCGCAAACGCGGATTGCCGCCTTTTTGTTCCGCAGTTCCGGTGCTGACGCGCGTGATGGTTGCTGCGTCTTCGACATTGATGCCGAGCAAGAAGCCCCGGCGGAGCCATGGAACCTGCAACGGGCTTTTGCCGTTTGTTCTGCGTGTCGGCGTCCAAGGAGCGCGGAAATGGAACATGTTGCCGCCATCATGGTTCTCGTTGGCTGCATGCAGGAAACAACGGCGTGCCGGGAGGTGCCATCGCCGGTGGTCGCCTTCGAAACCGTCGAGGAATGCCACGCCCTGCTTCCTCCCGCGATGGAGGAGATCGGCAAGGTTTTCAGGACAGCATATGGCAAGTGCGCCGAGGTCGATCCTGCGCTCATCGTCGAGAGTGCAGTAATCGAGTGGACGATCACACCCGCGAGGAAACTTGAGGTGACCGTGACGCCCGAGGAAGAGCCTTTACGGTTGCGGGCCGTGTCCGTCCTTCGTCCGACGAGTGACTTTCCGCATCGAAGATCGAAAGGAGCGTATTCATGAACTGGGACATCATCGAAGGCCGGTGGACCGAATTCAAGGGCAAAGCCCAGGGGCAATGGGGAAAGCTCACCAACGACGATCTCGACGTCATCAACGGCAATCGGAAGGAACTCGCCGGGCGCATTCAGGCGCGTTACGGAATTGCCAAGGAAGAGGCCGAGCGTCAGATCGACGAGTGGGCATCGCGCCATTGACGGGCTGCCGTTGACGGGTTGACGAAATCTCCCGGCGGAGGTGACGCGCATCTTGCGATGACGCGTCACTCATTCATCCGTGGCTATTGCGTTCTGCTTTTTCCAGTGCGTCAAGAAGAGCCTGGAGACGCTTGTTGCTTTTCTCTTCCGTATGGATGTGAAGATCGCGCATCGTCCTGCCGATATGCAAATTATGGCTGCGCACCGCTGCATTGTGCCGGGCGACCTCGGTCACGGATTTCCATATATGTCGCGACGGAATCTTCATTGCGTTCCCAAGAGCTTTCGTTACCGGGACAACGCCAAGGCCTATCGAAGGTTCCTGGCGAATTTTGTTGCCATTTGCCGTTTTTGAACCATTTCTCGTTCCTTGGTTAACGAAAGGTTTTCGTTTCCGCCAAAAGCTTTTCGGCGTTGCCTCGATAGAAGACATGGAATCCGGAACAAAGGCGAACAGCTATGCGTTTCAAAATGACTAACGCAGACATGGAGATAATAGATGCTCTACTATGCTCTCGTCTTTCTGATTGTAGCCATCATCGCCGGCATTCTCGGCTTTGGTGGTATTGCCGGCGCTTCGGCAGGCATTGCTCAGGTCTTGTTCTTCCTGTTCCTCGTATTCTTGGTGATTTCGCTCATTGCCGGGCTGATGCGTAGAACCTGATGCGACAAATCCGAGGAGCTGAATGGTGAAAAAGGGTGAAGCAACATGCTTCGCCCTTTCCATTGTGAGCAATCTTCTGTTCCCTTGCCCTGGCCAATGCGCTTGGCTATTCATGCGGGTACCCGCCCATTGGTAGGAACAGAACAATCTCATGAAGTCCTTGGAACTCATCGTCGAGCGCATAATCCTTTCGAGCCGATGGCTACTGGTCGTCTTTTATCTCGGGCTGGTTGCAGCTCTTGCCCTCTACGGCATTTCCTTCATCTACAAGTTCCTGAAGGTTGCAGGTCTGGTCTTCGTCTACGACGATGCCCAGATGATATTGGCAATGCTTGGGTTGATCGACGCCGCGCTCGTCGCGAGCCTGATCGTCATGGTGATGATTTCCGGATACGAAAATTTCGTCAGCCGCTTCGACGAGGGTGAGGGCGAGGTCTCCTTCCTGGGCAAGCTCGATTCCGGCAGCCTGAAGATCAAGGTCGCCTCCTCAATCGTGGCGATCTCGTCGATCCATCTTTTGCAGATCTTCCTCAATGCCCAGCAGTTCACGAGCGAGAAGCTGATGTGGGCGACGATCATGCATCTGGCTTTTGTCGTTTCGGCCGTGCTCCTCGGTTCCCTGGAGCAGATCATGAGCAAGTTGAAAAAGTAGCGGCGCGACTGCTGCAGCCAGCCTCAGGCGCCTGCGGCGGATTTCTGGGCGAGTAAGCGGGGCACTGGCATGAAGACTGACGTAGTGGTTCTGGGCGCCGGCATTGTCGGCATTTCCGCCGCCATCCACCTGGCACGACGCGGGAAATCGGTGGTGCTTCTCGATCGGCGCGGTCCCGGAGAAGAGACCTCCTATGGTAACGCCGGCCTTATCCAGCGCGAAGGCGTCTTTCCCTACGGCTTTCCGCATGATTTCGGTGCGCTCTTCCGCTATGCGCTGAACAACACCATCGACGCTAGCTATCATTTTCGCGCGCTGCCGGGGCTGGTGCCCTTTCTGGCGCGCTATTGGTGGCACTCCGGCTTCACCCAACACCAGAGGATCGCGCATCTCTATGCGCCGCTGATCGAAAACTCGATCGCCGAGCACCAGGACCTGATCGAGGCCTCCGGTGCCGGGGACCTCATCCGCAAGGACGGTTGGATGAAGGTGTTTCGCACGGAAAAGGAGCGCGACGCCGCCTACAAGGACGCGGAAAAACTCTCCGCCGGTTTTGGCGTCAACCACCAGAAGCTGTCGACAAGCGAACTCAAGACCATCGAACCATCCATCCGCGTCGAGCTCGCCGGCGGGCTGCGCTGGACCGACCCCTGGTCGATCCGCGATCCGCACAGCCTCAACAAGGCCTATCTTACCTATTTCCAATCGCTCGGCGGCCGGCTCGTCTCGGGCGACGCCGCGACGTTGGAGCACATTCTGGAGGGCGCCGGCTGGCGGGTCGCGACACCGGAAGGTCCGCTCGAAACCCGCGAGGTGGTGGTGGCGCTCGGTCCTTGGGCGGATACGGTGACGCGTAAGCTCGGCTATCATTTTCCGCTCGCGGTCAAACGCGGCTACCATATGCATTATGGCGCCCAGGAAGGGGCAACGCTCAATAACTGGGTGCTCGACGCCGAAAAGGGCTACTTCCTGGCGCCGATGCTGCGCGGGATCCGCTTGACGACGGGCGCAGAATTCGCCCTGCGCGACGCGCCGAAAACGCCCGTGCAGTTGACCAGGGCCGAAAGGGTCGCGCGCGAGTTCTTCCCGCTGGCCGAACGGCGCGACGAGGAGCCCTGGATGGGGGCGCGGCCCTGCACGCCCGATATGATGCCGATCATAGGCAAGGCACCGCGGCACGAGGGCCTCTGGTTCGCCTTCGGCCATGCGCACCACGGCATGACGCTCGGCCCGGTCACCGGCCGGGCGCTGGCCGAAGCGATGACCGGCGAAAAGACCGTGATCGACATCGCTCCCTATCGCCCCGAGCGCTTTCTCGCCTAAAGCGCATCGCATTCAAACGGCCTCATGCGACGCGCGTTAGGTCTTTGAGGCATGTCGTTGTCCAAAAACCTCTGCGCACTTTTTGGGCGACATCCATTAGGCTCCAGACTCAATTGGTCCACCAGATGATGATAGCGGCGATGTGGACGGCAGCCTGGAAGTTTGTGGCGAGCTTGTCGTAGCGGGTGGCGATCCGCCGCCAATCCTTGAGACGGCAGAACATCCGCTCGATGACGTTGCGCTGGCGATAGGCCGTTGCATCGAAGGGATGGCGGCGCTTTCTGGTCGGGTTGTTGGGAATGACCGGAATGGTGCCGCGTGCGGTCAGATACTGGCGCAGGGCATCGCTGTCGTAAGCGGTGTCGGCGGCGAGGAAATAGGCGGGTGGCAGGTGCTGGAGTAACGGCACGGCGGCGCGCACATCGCCCATCTGCCCCGGCGAGATCTGCAGGCCGAGCGGCCGGCCGCGCCCGTCTACGACGGCGTGGATTTTCGTCGTCCGGCCGCCGCGGGAGCGACCAATCGCCTGCGTCTGCGCCCCCCTTTTCCACCAGCGGCGGAGCGATGGACCTTCGCGGTGGTACTGTCGATCATCTGCATATCGCATGGACTGGCCGCGACCAGGGCCGAAAACAGCTTCTGCCACAGGCCGCGGCCGGCCCAGCGATGAAAGCGGTTGTAAATCGTGGTTGGCGGGCCATAGACGGCCGGGCAATCCTGCCAACGGCAGCCGACACGCAACACATGGACAATGCCGCTGATGACGCGGCGGTCATCGACCCGGCGCGCACCGGGCCGGTTCTTCGGCAGCAGCGGTTCGATCACGGACCATTGCTGATCACTTAGCCAGAATTCGCTTCCCATGCCTCACCTCCGCTATTTCGGAATAGAATCATGAAAATCAAACGCCATCAATAGGCTGATTGAGTTTTAACCCTAGGGCGATGAATTCCCCCCGGCGGCGTCGCGCTGCCGTTTGTTGTCGCGCTGTGGAACCAAACGGCCGCTCAGATGTTTCGCGGGTGGCTGAAGGCGAGGGTTCGGTTCGCTGGTGGCCGCCCAGCGAAAATTGCCCGGCGCTCCGCGAGCCGTCGGGAAGGAGTTTCACACCTATGAGCAAGCAGACGATAGAATTCGCCGGCGAGGCGGTCGGCGCACTGATACCTGACAACGGACAATTGCGTTTTGTCGCTGTCAAATACAGTGTGTGGCCGCTGGACGGCCAAGTATTCCAAACGCCCGAAGATGCCCGCCGGGCGGTCGCCATGCTGCAGACACATCGACAGAGGGGGCCTGCCATACGGAAGAATCCGCGTGCGGGCCAAGCCGCCATTCGAGGCCGTTCCGATCCGGAAGTTCCATCTGCTTTTCCCGGCCGTTAGAGCAATTCCAGGAAGAGTTTGCCATGGGTTCTCGTCAGAGGCCCAAAAGGGTTGTCTCAACCATTACAGCGCCGTGCGTCCTTCAGGACGCACAAAGGACGCTGTAAGTCTTTGAATCTATGCATCGTGCTTTCCGAAAATCGATTCCGATTTTCGGAAAGCACGATGCGCTAGGGTCCGTCGCGTTCATGATCCGAGCAATTCCAGGAAAAGTGTGTAACGGTTTTCCGTCCGGAATTGCGTAGTTTCAAAGGGTCAGATCATTTCACTATTTCAATGAAACAATGAAATGATCTAGCGTTCCTTCGAAACGGCGGCGGCGTCCCGAGGGGCGGCGGCGCGTTCGTCCGCCCCACCTTCGGACGATTCCGGCGGCTTCCAATGGAGAGCGACCTCCAGCCGCCAGAGGATGAAAAGCACCGCGAGGCTTGCACAGGCGGCGAACGCGGCGATAAGCCAGAAGCCAAAGCCGACGGACAGCCCCACCGCGCCAGCGAGCCACATCCCGGCTCCTGTGGTTAACCCTTTGACCTCGCCCCTTGAAAAAACGATCAAGCCGGCCGCGAGAAAGGCCACGCCAGCGGTGACGGCCTCCACGACCCTGATCGGATCAATCCGCACCGCTGGTCCCGAAAGGCTCGTCATATGCACGCTTTCCACCGCGATCACGGCGAAAATCGAGGAGGCGAGGCTGACGAGAATGTGTGTCCGGAGACCGGCCGGCCGCTGCCGTTGTTCCCGCTCGATGCCGATCAAGGCCCCGAAGAGGATAGCGCCGCAGAAGCGCGCGAATATGACCGGATAGGGAATCTGCGTTGGAGCAAGGATATCGGCGAGGATCTGTTCCATGAGCAGCGAAGCCTACTGCATGTTTCCTTAAATCGTGGCCGATCAAGGACAAACATGTAGCAAAATCCTACAGCGTCCTTTGCACGTCTGGTAAATGCGCGGCGCTGCAATCGAAATTTTCGTTCATCGTCCAATTCGATAGCCGGAACGGGGAGAACTGGTGCTCCCCGTTTTTTACAGTTCTTGGCCGAGGCTTATTGCGCCGGTTGTGCCGGCTGTGCCGGTGTAGTCTGCGGCTGTGGTGCCGGGCTTGCCGGCGGCGTCGACTGGTCCGAGGTTGCCGGCGGCGGCGTCGCCTCGTCTGTGTTCCTGCTCAATTCTGCGGGTAGCCAGGCGATCAGCGCCAGCACCAACCCCGCCAACAGAATGATCAGCAAGGGCCAACTGCTGCGGCCCGACAATTTGCCGCGCATCTCGGGATCCCGGGTCGTCGGCTGACCCGTCACAGGATCAATGAGCGGCTTGTCCTTCAATTCTTCATGCTGATTCATCGTATTCACGTCCTTTCTGGATCGGCGGCCGCTCGCCAAGCAACTACCGGCACGTGGCTCCCTAAATCGACGACGCCTTAAAGAGTGACTCCTCACCATCGCAAGTATAGTCGCGACATCGCCACGGCCGGTTAGAGCCACGGTAAAATATTGAAACGTTCCAGATCTTGCTAGGTTCCGTTGCAGGCGGCGCCAGCTACAATTTGCCTTGCAAACGTGCTTTAAAGATACGTGCTTTAACTGCGAAAAGCTCACACCGCCGCGCGGGCGCTGCATGCAAAGGCGGTGTCGACGGTGCGCGTTTTCTCGATCTCCATGACGCCAGGAGATCATGTCCGCTCCGCTCCGCGAAAACATTCGCCATATTGTCGAAGGCACCGGGCCGCTTGCGTCAGGGTACAGTTAAGCGCAATCTCGAACCGGCTGAATTACCGGTTCGTTCGAGGTGGGTTGGAAATGAGAGTCGTTGCCGTGTGGGTTCTGGCGGGCGCATTCCTCGCCACCGCGACAGGTGCGTCGTGGGCGGAGCCCTTGCAGACCGTCGAGGATGTGGGCGACGCTCTCGGCAAATGCTGGGCCCCGCCGCCAGAATTCAAGGACTCCTTCGTCACCTTGAAATTCGGCTTCAAGGGCAACGGAACGCTGATGGGCCCCCCGCAACCGACCGCGATCCGTGTCACCGGAGATGAAACGCAGCGCAAAGCCTTCGTGGCGGCGGCGACCGATGCGCTGCAGGGCTGCATGCCGCTGGAATTTTCGAAAGCACTCGCCGACGAGATCGCCGGGAATGTGTTTACGCTGCAGTTCAGGTCGGCGGAGTAGCTGCGCTGTCACGAAATGCCGCAAGCTGCGTTGTAAGTTGCAGATTGTCGCTAAACGGTGATCTTGGAGATTGGCTGGGGAACCTGGATTCGAACCAGGACTAACGGAGTCAGAGTCCGCTGGTCTACCGTTAACCTATTCCCCAAGGCTCGCTGGCGGAGCGTCGCCGCCGCGTCGGTGTGGCGGGCTTATAAACAAAAGAACGCCCGATGCAAATACCTTTTGGCAAAAAAATGCGACTGGCCTGTGGCCAGCCACTCTTTTCCACGCGCAAGGGCCGGGCAGGGCGCGGAAGGCCGGGAACCTGGTGGTGACCTGTACCCCGCAAGACTCGGAGCGGGCTCGGTTTGCGGCCGACAGGGGCGCACGTCTTATCACGCGTTCAAGGACGCTGTAGCGCGCGGAGTCGCTGCGGCTTTTTCTGCTTAAATCGATTTCGGTTTAACAAAACACCCGGCAGCCGCGACGTCAAAAAAAGTTTGGCGAAAAGAGGCGGCGCTGGTACAGTCGCGCCAACGCAAAATCGAGAGAGCGCCTTGAGCGGCCGTCAGGCTTCGCGCGGCGCCATGGTTGAGACACGTGAAAGACCCCGATCACGGCGAAAAGCCGTCTGAATCCGGGGCGTCGGCAGCAGGTCGTGGCGAGGCGCGCAAGGTCGTGCCGCGCGGCGGAAAGGGCAAGCGGAGGCGGCGCAGGCCGTCCGGCTCGCCGTCTGCAGTTGCCAGCCAATCCGGCCAGGCCGGAGAGGCAGGGCGCCCCGCAGGAATGGATGTGGCGGAGCCTGCGCGAAAGCGCAAACGGCGCCGGCGCTCGAAAGCAGCGAAACCGCAGGGCCAGGTTGCAGCCGCCGTTTCCGGCGGAAGCGTCGAGCTTTTCGATGCGGCGATCACCGACAAGAAGGGTCATAAGCGCGGCAAGAAGGAGCGGCATCGCCGTGGGCTGCAGGGGCGGCCACTTGCGTCGAACGGCAAACCGCATGCGAGCGAGCGGTCGGGCGATCCACGCCGTGCCGAGGTCGCCTCGGCTTCGCAGTCGATACAGGCGCCGCGGTCGGAAAATCTGCGCGCACCCTTTGTTGCGGCGGGCGAACCGCCGGCACCGCTTTACGCGGCCCTTGACCTCGGCACCAACAATTGCCGCCTTCTCGTCGCACAGCCGACCCGGCCGGGCCAGTTCCGGGTGGTCGATGCGTTCTCGCGCATCGTCCGGCTCGGCGAGGGGTTGGGAGCGAGCGGGCGCCTTTCGGACGACGCGATGGAGCGCTCCGTCGAGGCACTCAAGATCTGTGCCGCGAAACTCAATGCCCGTTCGATCCGCCGCCGCCGGCTGATCGCCACGGAGGCGGCGCGGTCGGCCGCCAATGGCGAAACCTTTCTGAGGCGCGTGGCGGAGGAAACCGGGCTCGAGCTCGAGATCATCGATCGCGAGACAGAGGCGCGGCTGGCGGTTTCCGGCTGCTCGTCGCTGGTCGATCGCGAGACGCGGTCCGTCGTTCTCTTCGATATCGGCGGCGGCTCGTCCGAGATCGCCATCATCCGCATTGGCGACAACCGCTCGAGCCGGCTGGCCAACCATATCACCCATTGGACGTCTCTCCCTGTCGGGGTCGTCACCCTTTCGGAACGCCATGGCGGCGAGCATGTGACGCCGCAGAGCTTCGAGGCGATGGTGCGCGAGGTCGAGGGCATGCTCGCCCGCTTCGATAGCCCCCCGGTCGAGGCTCTGGCGAACGGCGGCGATGGCTTTCATCTGATCGGAACATCGGGAACGGTAACGACGCTCGCCGGTGTCCATCTCGATCTGCCGCGTTATGACCGGCGCAAGGTCGATGGGCTGTGGCTGTCCGACGACGAGGTTTCGGCGATGCAATCCCGCCTGCTTTCCTGGGATTTCGCCGCTCGCGCCGCAAATCCCTGCATCGGGCCGGATCGTGCCGATCTGGTGCTTGCCGGCTGCGCGATCCTCGAGGCGATCCGCCGCCGCTGGCCGTCGACGCGCATGCGCGTGGCCGATCGCGGTCTGCGCGAAGGCCTGTTGACCGATATGATGGCTGACGACGGCGCCTGGCGCCGCGCCCGCCCGCGCCGGCACCAGCGCAGCTTCAATGGCGGATCGGCGAACCACGAGGGAAGCAAGGCCCACGAAGGGAACAGGACCCACGAGGGGAACAAAGCCCATGAGGGGAACAAGGCATGACGAAATCGCCGATCGGCGGCAACCGCAGCGGCCGTAAGCTCGGCCAGAAGGTGAAGAAGGGCAAGCTCAAGGCCTCCTCGCGCCGCTGGCTGGAACGCCATATCAACGATCCCTACGTCCAGCGGGCACAGCTCGAGGGCTATCGCGCCCGGGCGGCCTTCAAGCTTCTTGAAATCGACGAGAAGCACAAGATCCTTGCCGGCGCCAGGCGCATCATCGACCTTGGTGCCGCGCCCGGAAGCTGGTCGCAGATCGCCGCCAAGGTGACGAATTCGACCGATGCCGACCCGCGTGTGGCCGCGATCGACTTTCTTGAAATGGACCCGATCCCCGGTGTCCGCTTCCTGCAGATGGACTTTCTCGACCCCGAGGCGCCCGACAGGCTAAAAGAGGCGATCGGTGGAACGCCCGACCTGGTGATCTCCGACATGGCGGCGCCGACGACCGGCCATCGCCAGACTGATCACCTGCGCACGATGCACCTTTGCGAGGTCGCAGCTCATTTTGCCGTCGATGTGCTCGCCGAAGGCGGCCACTTCCTGGCAAAGACTTTCCAGGGCGGCACGGAGCGTGAGCTCCTGAACATGCTGAAGCAGAATTTCCGGCAGGTCATCCATGTCAAGCCGGCCTCGTCTCGCGCCGAGTCGGTCGAGATGTTCCTGCTCGCCAAGGGCTTCAAGGGACGGCGGGCGACGGAGACCGAGGAGCCGGCGGAAGACGCTGCAACGGAGTAGAACATGCTGCTTTACGTGACGCTCGGCACGAACGACCTCGACCGCGCCGGCGCCTTTTACGACAAGACGCTCGCGACGCTTGGTCTTGAACGGCGGAAGCAGGACGAAGTCGAGATCGGCTATGGCGCCGAAAGCGATGTCCGCTGCCGCCTCTGGGTGGTGACGCCGTTCAACCGCATGGCGGCGACGATCGGCAACGGTTCCATGGTTGCGCTCGAGGCGGAAAGCCGCGCCGCGGTCGATGCCTTCTACGCCGCTGCACTCGCCAATGGCGGAACGGACGAGGGCGCACCCGGCCTGAGGCCCTTCCATCCGAATTTCTATGCGGCTTACGTCCGCGATCCGGACGGCAACAAGCTGTCGGCCGTGTGCGAGCGGCCGGAATAGAGCGGCACCACAGGGCCTTCCTTATTTGCCGGCCGTCGTTTCGGCTTCGCGCATCTGCAGGCGGTGACCGGAAACGGAAGCGCCGGCGTTCTTCGCCATCGTCAGGAACGGGATGGCGCCCAGCAGATTGGCGCCGGCGATGATCATGAACGCGATATGGAAGTCCTCCAGACCCAGGGGGCCGCCGCTGATCGACGTTTGGACTTCAAGGATCGCACCGGCGACGGCAACCCCAAGCGCAAGGCTGATCTGCTGCAGCACGGCGCTCATCGAGGTCGCCTTGCTGGCGTCGGCGTCGTCGATATCGGCGAAGGAAAGAGCGTTGATGCTGGTGAAGAAGAACGACCGGGCGAAGCCCGCAAGCAGCAGGATCGAGATCATTACCAGATAGGGCGTCGCCGGCGTGAAGAAGCCGTTGGCGAAGGTCAGCAACCCGCCGACGACGGCCGCCACGATCAGCGTGGTGCGGAAACCGGCAAAGGCGAGAACGCGGCGCGCGAGGAATTTGGTGGTGATGGCGCCAATCGCGCCGACGAAGGTGATGAGGCCGGACTCGAACGGATTGAGGCCGAAGCCGATCTGCAGCATCAGCGGCATCAGGAACGGGATTGCGCCGACCGAGATGCGGAAGATCGTGCCGCCGATCGTGGCCGCGCGGAAGGCGCTGTTCCTGAACAGCTTCAAATCGAGCACCGGCGCCGGATGCCGGCGGGCATGGACGATATAGAGGAGTGTGGCGGCGATGCCGGCCGACACGGATGCAAAGCCGACCGATGTCGGCAGCGCTGGCAGGCTGATGACCGACAGGCCGAAGACGATGCCCGAGGCGGCGATGCCGCCAAGCAGGAAGCCGAGAATGTCGACCGGCGGCGGGTTTCGCCGTTCCATCGCGGGCAGATAGATGCCGGAAAGCACGTAGCCGGCAATGCCGACCGGCACGTTGATCAGGAAGATCCAGTGCCAGGAAAAATAGGTGGTGATGAAGCCGCCAAGCGGTGGGCCGGCGAGCGGTCCGACGAGTGCCGGAATGGTCAGCAACGCCATGGCCGAGACGAGCTCGCTGCGCGGGGCGCCTCGGACGAGAACGAGGCGAGCGACGGGCGTCATCATTGCGCCGCCCATACCCTGCAGGAAACGCGAGAGGACGAAAGCAATGAGGCTGTTCGAGATGGCGCAAAGCACCGAGCCGACGATGAAGACGAGGATAGCCGTACGAAAAATGCGTTTGGCGCCAAAGCGGTCGGCCATCCAGCCGCTCAACGGTATGAAGATAGCGAGCGCCACCATGTAGGATGTCAGCGCCAGTTTCAGGGTGATCGGGCCGACGCCGATGTCGTGGGCGATGGCGGGCAGTGAAGTCGAAATAACCGTGGAATCCATCTGCTCCATGAAGAGAGCTATGGCAAGGATCAACGGAACGATACGATTCATGCTGAAATGCCCTGGGCGTGAGTGGCGCGGGCGGCGCGACGGTGATGGCCTATAGCATAGTTCGCAAAAAAGCGGAGTCGATTTCAGGAATCACGTGTCGGCTAAACGCTACCGCAATCTTTTCGGCGTCTAAAAACACGAAAGCCGTCGAAGCGCAAACCAAACCTGCGATTGCAGATCAAAAGCCTGTGATCCCGCCTGTCCTTTTCCTTTAGGGCCCTAATTCCCGGTTGTCATGGCTTGCCGTGATAACGGCTTGCTTGCAGTGGAGGAGGGACGAAAATGGCATTTTCGCTGACGCGCCGGACTCTGTTCGGAACGGGAGCAGCGGGCGCGCTGGCGGCTCCGGCTTTGTTGACGGGGTTCGCCAGCGCTCAAGACGCGACGGAACCACACGGAATGACGAACGGCACGACTTTCAAAACGCTCAAACTCGGCACCGCCAAGATCACGGTGATCAGCGACGGCACGCGCATGATGGGAAAACCGCACGAGATCTACGGGCTCAATCAGCCGGCCGATGCGGTTTCGAAGCTGCTGACGGATAACTTCCTGCCCGCCGATGGCTTCGTGAACGGGTTCTCACCGGCGGTGGTCGACACCGGAACCGATGTCGTGCTTTTCGATACCGGCTTTGGCGAGGCCGGCCGGGAAATGGGAACCGGTAGACTTGTCGATGGGCTGAAAGCCGCCGGCTACACGCCCGACCAGGTCTCGGTGGTGGTGATCACCCACATGCATGGCGATCATATCGGTGGTCTCATGACCGGCGGCAAGCCGACGTTTTCGAATGCGCGCTACATCACCGGGCAGGTCGAGTACGACTTCTGGAAGGACGAGGCGCGTGTCGGCACGCCGGCCGAAAACGGCCACAAGACCGTGCTCGAGAAGGTCGTTCCGCTTGCGGAAAAGACCACTTTCATCGGCGATGGTGCAGACGTTGTGCCGGGCATCACGGCGCTCGCCGCTTTCGGCCATTCTCCGGGGCACATGGTGTTCCGGCTCGATTCCGACAACAAGGCCCTGATGCTGACGGCGGACACGGCCAACCATTATGTCCTGTCGCTGCAGCGCCCCGATTGGGAGGTTCGCTTCGACATGGACAAGGCGCAAGCAATCGCTGCGCGCCGCAGGGTCTTCGACATGATCGCCACGGATCGCCTGCCCTTCATTGGCTATCACATGCCGTTCCCGGCGGTCGGTTTCGTCGAACGGAACGACCTTGGCTACCGCTTCGTGCCGGCGACCTACCAGTTCGATATCTGAGCGGCGGAGGAATGTTGCTCTGCAACAACAATTTTCAGGGCCCGGGAGATTTCCGGGCCTTGACTATTCCCATTCCGACATATCCGTGTTACGAGCCCTCGCCAACTTCCAAGACAAGCTTTGAAGTCACCCGGTGGACAAATCGCTAACGGTCCCCGGGGATTTTCGTTTATTGAAGAGGAACTGGCCATGGCGCGTATCATCGAAACGGCAACCGGTCTGGAGGCTTTGACCTTCGACGACGTTCTGCTTCAGCCGGGACATTCCGAGGTCATGCCGGGCCAGACGAATATCTCGACCCGCATCGCGCAGGATATAGATCTCAACCTCCCCATTCTGTCCTCCGCAATGGATACGGTCACCGAAGGCCGCCTGGCGATCGCCATGGCCCAGGCCGGCGGCCTCGGCGTCATTCATCGCAACCTGACCCCGGCCGAACAGGCCGAAGAGGTTCGCCAGGTGAAGAAGTTCGAGAGCGGCATGGTCGTCAACCCGGTCACGATCGGTCCGGATGCGACGCTCGCAGACGCGCTGAGCCTGATGAAGGTGCATGGCATCTCTGGTATCCCGGTCGTTGAAAACGGCGGCGCCGGCGGGCAGAAGCAGGGGCGTCTCGTCGGTATCCTCACCAATCGCGACGTGCGTTTCGCTTCGGATCCGGCTCAGAAGATCTACGAACTGATGACCCGGGAAAACCTGATCACGGTCAAGGAGAGCGTCGACCAGCAGGAAGCCAAGCGTCTCCTCCACAAGCATCGGATCGAGAAGCTCCTGGTGGTGGATCCGGACGGCCGCTGCGTCGGTCTGATCACGGTGAAGGACATCGAGAAGTCGCAGCTCAATCCCAACGCGTCGAAGGACGCGCAGGGCCGGCTTCGGGCCGCCGCCGCCGTCAGCGTCGGTGACGACGGTTTCGAGCGCGCCGAGCGGCTGATCGACGCCGGCGTCGACCTGATCGTCGTCGACACGGCGCACGGCCATTCGCAGCGTGTGCTCGATGCCGTGGGGCGGATCAAGAAGCTGACGAACTCGGTTCGCATCATGGCGGGCAACGTGGCCACTGCGGATGGCACCAAGGCGTTGATCGACGCCGGTGCCGATGCCGTCAAGGTCGGTATCGGCCCCGGCTCCATCTGCACGACGCGTATCGTCGCCGGCGTCGGCGTGCCGCAGCTTGCGGCGATCATGGCGGCCGTCGAGGCCGGGCAGGCGTCCGGGATCCCGGTGATTGCCGACGGCGGCATCAAGTTCTCCGGTGACATGGCGAAGGCCATCGCGGCCGGAGCCTCCGCTGTCATGATCGGCTCGCTGCTCGCCGGTACGGACGAAAGCCCGGGCGAAGTCTTCCTTTATCAGGGCCGTTCCTTCAAGGCCTATCGCGGCATGGGATCCGTCGGCGCAATGGCGCGCGGTTCGGCCGATCGCTACTTCCAGGCGGAGGTACGCGACACGCTAAAGCTCGTGCCGGAAGGCATCGAGGGTCAGGTCCCCTACAAGGGACCGGTCGCGGGCGTGCTGCATCAACTCGCCGGTGGTCTCAAGGCCTCCATGGGCTATGTCGGTGGCGCGACGATCAAGGACTATCAGGAACGCGCGACCTTCGTGCGCATCTCCGGCGCCGGCCTTCGCGAGAGCCATGCGCACGACGTGACGATTACCCGCGAGAGCCCGAACTATCCGGGCGCCGTCTGACGGCCGCTGCGGGGCGCTTCGAAGCGCCCCGTTTTCCCTGACTTTGCCAATGAAAGAGGAGAGCGATGACCGGCTTCGAGGCCGACAACATCGTCTCGCTCAGCCTCGCTTGGCTTTTCGTCGCCTCTCGCTATTTGCATGCCTACGTGCATGTCACCGGTAATTGGCTGCGCCATCGTCACCCGTTCTTCATGTCCGGCGTCGCACCCCTTGGCGCGATGTGGCTCTGGCTCTCCGTCTGATGGCGATGGGCTGATCGCCGTTTGCCGGCATGACTGTTTCAGATCTGAGACGATTTCGCCACCGGACGCCCCCTCCTTGATGTGTGTCAAGGGGCCGTGGCTTGCTCTACCGCTAGGCTTCCGTCTGTCAGCGCGCCACCGGAGTGTGCGCGATGCCGGCTGCGCCGGCGCCAACATCGACAATCGGAGGACATCGACATGACCATGAAAGCCGCTGTGGTACGCGAATTCGGCAAGCCGCTTGTTATTGAGGAGGTGCCGATCCCGAGGCCCGGGCCCGGCCAGGTCCTCATCAAGTATGAGGCGACCGGCGTGTGCCACACCGATCTGCATGCCGCAAAGGGTGATTGGCCGGTGAAGCCGAACCCGCCCTTCATTCCGGGCCATGAAGGCGTGGGTTACGTCGCCAAGCTCGGCGCCGGCGTCAAGGGGCTGGAGGAGGGCGACCGGGTCGGTGTCCCGTGGCTTCACACTGCCTGCGGCTGCTGTGCGCCATGCCGCACGGGCTGGGAAACGCTTTGCGGCAGCCAGCAGAATACCGGCTATTCGGTCGATGGCACCTTCGCCCAATATGGGCTGGCCGATCCGGATTTCGTCGGGCGACTACCCGCCAAGCTCGAATTCGGCCCGGCGGCGCCGGTGCTCTGCGCCGGCGTCACGGTCTACAAGGGGTTGAAGGAGACGGAGGTGAAGCCCGGCGAATGGGTCGTCGTCTCCGGCATCGGCGGCCTTGGCCACATGGCGGTGCAGTATGCCAAGGCCATGGGCATGCATGTCGCCGCGGCCGATATCTTCCCCGAGAAGATCGCGCTCGCCAAGAAGCTCGGCGCCGACCTCGTCGTAGATGCAACGTCGCGCGACGCCGTGGAAGAGGTCCAGAAGCGGATCGGAGGCGTCCACGGAGCGCTGGTGACGGCGGTTTCACCGAAGGCGATGGAGCAGGCTTACAACATGCTGCGTTCCAAGGGCACGATGGCGCTCGTTGGCCTGCCGCGTGGCCAGATCTGCCTGCCGATCTTCGATACGGTCCTGAAGCGCATCACCGTGCGCGGCTCGATCGTCGGCACGCGGCAGGACCTCGAGGAAGCGCTGGAATTTGCCGGCGAAGGCAAGGTCGCTGCCCACTTTTCCTGGGACAAGATCGAGAACATCAATGCGATCTTCGAGCGCATGGAGGAGGGCAAGATCGATGGCCGCATCGTCCTCGATCTCAACAGCTAGGCCGTGAAGCAACGGGGGGCGGTTCTCCGCCCCCGCGTCGCCCAATCCAGTGTCGCCGGTAACGCAGTTTTGTACGTCATGCGCGCGCTGGTTGCCCTATCCTGTCGGCGGGCGGCTTTCCTTCCGGTACCGCCTACGGAGAGGATAGCCGAAGGAGGGCGCCATGAACGAACCCGTCATCACGCAAGCGATGATCGATGCCTATGATGAATACACTCATCTGACACTGGACCGCCGCCGTTTCATGGAGACGTTGACGGCGCTGGCCGGTTCCGCAGCGGCCGCTGCGGCGATTGCTCCGATGCTGGCCGCAAACAGCGCCAAGGCGGAGATGATTGCCGGCACCGATGCGCGCATCAAGGGCGAGGACATTACCTATCCGGGCGCCGACGGCGAAATGAAGGGGTACCTCGTCAGGCCTGCCGATGCCTCCGGCAAGCTGCCCGCGGTGATCGTCATCCACGAAAACCGCGGTCTCAATCCGCATATTCGCGACGTCGCACGCCGTATGGCGCTGGAGGGTTTTGTCGCCCTTGCGCCCGATTTCCTTTCGCCCGACGGAGGAACCCCGAGCGACGAGGACAAGGCCCGCGAGATGATCGGGGCGCTTGATGCTGGCGCAACCAACGAGAACGCGGTTGCGACGGTGACCTTCCTGAAGGGCCATGAAGGAAGCACCGGCAATGTCGGCGCCATCGGATTTTGCTGGGGCGGCGGGCTCGTCAACCGCCTCGCCGTAAACGCCCCCGACCTCAAGGCAGCGGTCGCCTATTACGGTGCTCAACCGAAAGCCGAGGACGTTCCGAAGATCAAGGCCGCAATGCTGCTGCATTATGCCGGGCTTGACGAGCGCATCAATGCCGGTATCGAAGACTACCGCAAGGCGCTGACCGCCAACGGCAAGGACTTCACGATCTATGTCTACGACGGCGTCAACCACGCCTTCAACAATGACACCTCGGCTGCCCGCTACGACAAGGCCGCGGCCGATCTTGCCTGGGGCCGGACGGTCGAGTTCCTGAAGGCGAAGCTTGCCTGAGAAGCTGGCGCGGGATTGCAGATCAGCGCCACGTGCTCCGTCTAAATCCCGCTTCCCGCTCGAGAGGGGCGGTCACTCGAGAACGCCACGCGTCCGAAGGGAGGCGTGGCTTTCTCGTTGTCGATCCTCTACCAGCCAGGCAGCATATGGCTCTGCCTCAGGCGTGGGTAACGCGGGTAGCCCTTCAAATCGCCGTCGAGGTCGTCGTTGACCGTGATCGGCGTGATGTTGTCGAGGCAGGCTGTGATGTGGTTGGTGATCGCATTCGAGAGCGACGGCGAAAGGCCCGGGCGCTTCATGATGCCGATCTGCACCGGCGCCAGCGCCGGAAAGCCATCGGCCAGCGTCAGCACCTTCATGCCGGGTCTCAGCGCCGATTCCGGAAGCACCGAAACCGCCATGCCGGCGAGCACGGCGGCGGCAACGACGGTCGACGACCAGCTCGTGAACAGGATCTGGTATTCCTTGCCCGTCGCGTCGAGCGCTGCGCAGGCGGCCTGTCGCCACTGACAGTCACGCCGGCCGACAGCAAGCGGGATCGGCGCGTTTTCCGGCAGCGGATGGTTGATTGAGCTCACCCAGCAAAGCGGCTCCGTCCGCACCACATCGGAGGCCCGCGCCCTTGGATTGTGGGTGACGAGCGCGATGTCGAGATCGCCCTTTGCCATTTTCTCGGCGAGGTCGACCGAGGGCTCGCAGACGATGTAGAGTTCGACGTTCGGATGGGTCTTGGCGAACCGGACGATAATCTCCGGCATGTAGCGATCGGCGTAATCGTCCGGCGTGCCGATTCTGAGCGTGCCCTCGAGGCGGTTGTCGTCGAAGGAAGCAATCGCCTCGTTGTTGAGGCGGATCATCCGGCGGGCGAAATTCAGGAGCCGGTCGCCTTCGACGGTCAGCCGGTTGCCGCGTCCATCCTTCATGAACAGTGCCTTGCCGATGCGCTCTTCCAGACGCCGCATCTGCATCGAGACGGCCGACTGGGTCTTGAACACACGGTCGGCAGCCTTGGTGAAGCTGCCTGTGTCCGCGATGGCAACAAAAGTCTGCAATTGGTCAATATCGAGCGGTGCTGACATGGCCGTAATACCCATAAGATTGTTTGATGAATATCATTAAAAACATTCGTTGGACTGATCAATAAGCATTTGCGACTAATAGCCTGCAAATCACATCAAGTCCTGTCCGCGAAATCCCTCGCTGACCCGAAAAATTACCGCCGCCCCTGCGTATGACCTCCCCCGCAGGGTGTGGGCTTCTTCGTGCCTGAAAAAGGAGTACCGCCATGCGCATGACCCAACAGGCCTTCGATCTCGACCTCGTTGCGGGAAAGCAGTCGGTTGCCACCCGCACCGCAGGCGTGACCGGCGTGCTGACGACCGTCTGGCGCCTGTTCCGCAGCCGCTGCCAGATCGCACGTTTGCAAGATCTTGATGACCGGCAGTTGCTCGACATGGGATTGAAACGCGAAGACCTGCATGAGGCTCTGACCTCCTCGTTCTTCGACAATCCGGGTAGCTACCTGACCCGCGCGTCCAGAAATCGGGCGAACCTCTTCTACCGGGGGACACGCCACAATTAATCCCCTACAGCGCCGCGCGTCCAATCAGACGCGCGAAAGGCGCTGTAGGACTCTGAATTGCTGCATGTTTTATCCTTAAACTAAGGAGACATGCAGCGGCGCATCCCGCCGCCTTGGATGCGCGATACGGCATGATCCGCGATCGGTTGCCGCCTTCGCGGATCATGCCGTCGAAATTCGCTTCACGGTGCGCCGACCCGCACCGACACGTTCCCCGCAGGGTATGAGCCAATAGACCCTGCCGCTTGCCCGGTGCATGACCAAGACATGCACCGGGCTTTTTTGCGCAGTTCTGCAAGGATGCTGTCGAAGGCGTCGGATGAAGGCGTTTGAAAGCGGGACGCTTCAAAGCAATTCCAAGAAAAGTGCACAGCGGTTTTCCGTCCGGAATTGCGTGGTTTTCGAAGCAATTCCAGGAAAAGTGCACAGCGGTTTTCCGTTCGGAATTGCGCGGTTTCGAAGCTGATGAAACGACGAAACGATCTAGACCTTGTCGCCCGAACTTTTCTTGTAGCTCTCGAACAGGGCGTCGATGTTCTTCTGGTATTCCTTCTGCATTTCGAGCCCGCTGTCGAACATCGTGTTCATCATTTCCGAAAATTGCCTGAAGGCCGGGTTCTCCGCGGGTGCTTTTTCGGGTGCGCTCGCACCTCGCTGCATCATCTCCTGAAACGCCTTGAAGAACGGGTTGTCGGTGAAGATGTCCGGCGTCTTCGGCTTGTCTTCCGGCTTTGCCATGCCGAAGAACCCCTGCATTGCCTGAACGAAAGGATTGTCGAAGGCGGTTGGGGCCGGGTCGGGCTTCTTGGCCAGCCCTGTCGCCTCCATCCATTGCTGCATCATCGCCATCATGGGATTGTTGGCAAAGGGATCGCTGGCAGTGCCTGTCGTTTGCTTGAACAGGCCGCCCATCAGCGTGCTCGCCATCACCGGCAGCATCTGCTTATAGATCTCCTGACCGATGCCGGTCATCTGTGCGGCTTGCGCAGCGATTGCGCGCGACATCTCCTTGGAGCCGAACAGTTGACCGAGGACACCGTTGCCATCGGCCATGCCCTGCGGCGTGAAGGCCTGGCTCATGTCCTCGAAGTATTTCGCGTAGTTGCCGGTCGAAAGTGCGCCAAGCAGCGCACCGAAATCATAGGGATTGGCGGTGTTGCGCTTGAAGGCCGTCGAGAAAGCGGGCAGGAGCGCCGCCGTCGCCTTCGTCATCTGTTCCTGGGCAAGGCCGTATTGCTTCGCCATCAACTCGATGGCCTTGCCGTTCTGCGCCTGGGCGAACATGTCAAAAAGCGGTGCCATCCCTTTATCCTTCCCGGACGAACGACGCATGTCGCTGCACTATAACGGGAATCGGTGGGCTGCAAACCGCTTTTTGACCGCATTCTGCTTGCGAACGTCTCGGCGCGCTCAATACTGATATTCTGTGAACACCGGCTCGACAGAACCGTTCCAGCGGCCGTTGTAAAGCGCCAGCAGGTCCTCGGCGAGTGTCGCCTTCTTCGCCAGCACTTCGTCGAGCGGTGCGAGGAACTGGCTTTCGTCTATTCCATCGCCATTCAGCCGATTGCGCCGCTTCAGGCCGGCGCGTGAAATCGCCAGGACTTCACGGGCGATGTCGAAGAGAGAGGTGGTGCCGAGTTTCGCGGAAAGCGCCTGGGCGGGCACGGCATCGCGCAGCGCCTGCACGTCCTCGTAGCTCCAGCCGCGGGTCAACGCCTCGGCCGCGTCGAGCGCCTCGTCATCGTAGAGCAGGCCGACCCAGAATGCCGGCAGCGCGCAGATCCGGCGCCAGGGGCCGCCATCGGCGCCGCGCATTTCGAGGAAGCGTTTCAGCCGGACGTCGGGGAAGAGCGTCGACAGGTGATTGGTCCAGTCGCCCATATTGGGCTGCCATTCGGCGATTTCGCCCTTGAGCGCCCCGGCCATGAATTGCCGGAACGTCACATGGGTACAGTCATGATAGTGCCCATCGCGGACGACGAAATACATCGGTACGTCGAGCGCCCATTCGACGTAATCGGCAAAGCCGAAATTCGACCTGAAGGCAGCGGGCAATTGGCCGGCGCGCTGATTATCCGTGTCGCGCCAGATGTCGCCCCGCCAGGAGAGAAGGCCGTTCGGCTTGCCGTCGGTAAAGGGCGAGCTTGCAAAAAGGGCGGTCGCGAGCGGCTGCAGTTTCATCGACACCTGCATCTTGCGCCGCATATCCTCCTCGGAGGAGAAGTCGAGATTCACCTGGATGGTGCAGGTGCGATACATCATGTCGAGGCCCTGGGTGCCGACCTTCGGCATGTAACGCGTCATGATGCCGTATCGCGATTTCGGCATGCGCGGCGTCTCGTCGAATGTCCATTTCGGGCTGCCGCCGATGCCGAGGAAACGAATGCCGAGCGGTTCGGCAATTTCCCGAAGAACGGCCAGGTGCTGGTTGGATTCCTTGCAGGTCTGATGCAGATTTTCAAGCGGTGCGCCGGAGAGCTCGAACTGCCCGCCGGGCTCCAGCGAAATCGCGCCATTGCCGGAATGCTCGGCGAGCCCGATGATGTTGCCCTCATCGAGGATCGGTTCCCAGCCGCTTTTCTCGGCCATCCCGTTCAGAAGCGCCTGAATGCTGGCTTCGCCAAAATAGGGCACGGGGCTGTTGTCCGCCTTAAAGAAGGCGAATTTCTCATGCTCCGTCCCGATCCGAAACTTCTCCTTCGGCTTCGATCCGGCCTCCAGATAGGCGGTCAAGTCAGCGACAGAGGTAACCGGCGTCTGGTCGGTGGTATCTCGGGCCATATGCGTCTTCTTTGTTTGAGCGGCGTCCGCCGGGCAGCAGGAGCGATGGTGGGTGCTTGAACCGTAATTACGTGCGGTGCAAGTGAATTTCTTTCAAGATCTGCTCAAAAAAACTCCGTGCTGCACGATTCATTAAACCGGAGCCGGCTCAAGGGCAAATCATGCGGCAATTCAAAGTGCTACAGCATCTCAGTGCGCATTGATTGGACGCGCCGCGCTTAAAGGGGCCGCGAGAGGCGACGGATCACCGCCAGTCGCCGACTGCCGCCTGGATGACCGCCATCGCCGCGACCGCCGCCGTATCCGCGCGCAGAATCCGCGGTCCGAGCGGGATCGCAGTCACAAAGTCGAGGCTGCGCAAAAGCGTGCGCTCTGCTTCGGAAAAGCCGCCTTCGGGGCCGATCAGCAGCGCGAGCTTACGCTCGGTGATTGCTTGCAGGATAGGCAGCGGATTCTGGCTCTCGTTGCCCTCGTCGCAGAAGATGATACGGCGATCCTGCGGCCAGGTCTGAAGAAGGTCTTCGAGCCTTATCGGGGTATCGACAGGCGGAATGCCGAGCACGCCGCATTGTTCGGCTGCTTCGATCACGTTGGCGCGCACCCGGTCGAGGCTGCCGATCTTGCCCTGAACATGCTGCGTCATCACCGGCTGCAGTCGGCCGGCCCCCATTTCGACGGCCTTTTGGACGAGATAATCTAGGCGCCCGACCTTGAGCGGCGCGAAGAGATAGACGAGGTCGCAAGGAGCGGGCTGCGGACGCGTCTGTTCGATCGCGGTGAGAAGGAGGCGTTTTCTGGACGGCAGCGAGAGTTCCGCCCGCCACTCGCCGTCCTCGCCGTTGAACACCAGTACGGAAGCGCCCTCGTCGAGACGCAAGACGTTGACGAGGTAGTTGTACTGTTCCTTGCTGGCCTCGTGCGTCGCACCGGCATCAAGCGGGCTTTCCAAAAACAGGCGCTGCATACGGAAATTGGCACGCAATTCGGTCACCTTCACAGAAACAGGCTGGCGAGGATGAGATAGACGAACGCCGAGAGCAGCGCCGATACCGGAAGCGTGATCACCCAGGCGGCAACGATCGTCAGGAAATGGGAGCGGCGCACGAGCCTGCGGCGGCGCACTTCCGCGAAATTCGCTTCGGCCTTCTCCATGAAATCGATGTGGCCGGTCTTGTGCCGGACATATTCGCGGCGGCGCACGGAGTGGCGTGTGTACCACTCGCGGAAGAAGCCGACCCCAAAGACTGCGCCGACCGCCGTGTGGGTAGAGCTGATCGGCAACCCGAGGGCTGAGGCGAGCAGCACGGTGACCGCCGTCGCCAGCGCAACGCAGAAGGCGCGCATCGGGTTGAGGCGGGTGATCTCCTCGCCGACGACACGGATCAGGAGCGGTCCGTAGAGGAGCAGGCCGAGCGAGATGCCGAGTGCGCCGATCAGCAGCACCCAAAAGGGTGCCCTCGCGCTTTCGGCCGGCACGGCGCCATTGACGGCGGAAACAATCGCCGACAGCGGACCGATCGCGTTGGAGACGTCATTCGCTCCGTGTGCAAAGGAAAGCAGCGCCGCGGAAAATATCAGCGGCAGGCGGAACAGCTTGCGAAGGGACTGGTTGCGGTTGTCGAGCCCCTCCGACTGGCGGTGGATCCACGGCTTGCTCGACGCGTAACAGACGATGCCCGCGAACAGGCCGATCAGAAGGCCGGTCGAAAGCGACATGACGGCCACATGAACGAGGGCGAAAACGGCCACATAGGCGGTGAAAGTGCCCGCCGTCACACCCAGCACGATCGGCATCCAGCGTCGCGCGGCCTCGATCTTGTCCTGGCGATAGATGATGAATTCCTTGAGAAAGGCCAGGAAAATCGCTGCGATGGCGCCGCCAAGCAACGGCGATATCGACCAGCTTGCGGTAATGCCGGCGAGAGCCCACCATTTGACACTGGAAAGACCGGCTGCGGTCATGCCGGCGCCGACGATGCCGCCGATGATCGAGTGCGTGGTAGATACCGGCGCACGCGAATAGGTGGCGATGTTGATCCAGGTTGCAGACGAGATCAGTGCGGCCATCATCACCCATACGAGCGCCTGAGGATCGACGAGCCCGCCGTCGACGATGCCGGCCTCGATCGTAAGTGTGACCTTGCGTCCAGCAATCAACGCTCCCGCGATTTCGAAGACGGCCGCAATCCCCAGTGCGGTAGCCATCGTCATGGCTTTCGCGCCGACCGCCGCGCCGACGTTGTTCGTCACGTCGTTGGCACCGATGTTCATCGCCATGTAGGCAGCCACTGCCGCGGCTGTGACGACCACGGTCGTGCCGGCCGCACCGGTAAAATAGTATGCCGCAAAGCCCATGCTGAGCATCAGGAAGAGCAGCGCCAAGCCGGGGGCAGACAGCTTGCGCCGCACATGATGTGACGCTTCCTCGGCAAGGCTGAGCTTGTCGAGGTCCTTGTCCAGGGTCAGCTTTTCCAGGCGCGGCTTGGCCACGGATAGGTCTCCATTGTCATCATCGCCAGTAGCGGTACGGGCGAGCGCGTTCAAGCGGAATTGAGGGGAGAACGGCCGCAATGGCCTATGGACGACTTCTCAAGTATGGCTGATGCCGTCCGCCGACGTTCCGCGTCAGCCGTTTGCGCTCTTGGGAACGGATGCGGGCGTCGCCGCCATCCGTTCGCCGAAAGTCAGGATGAGGCTCTTCAGCGAGGGTTCGGCAACACGGGTTGCCGCCTCCTTGAAATCGACCCATTCAAGGCGTCGCGTGCCCTTTTCAGGGAAGTTCTTGCAGAAGTCATCGACTTCGAGCGCATGCACTTGAACCTTGCAGGAGATCTTCAGGCCGTGGTTCATGCGCTTCTGGTAGACATAGGCGCCGACTGCAGTCTTCTGCGCCTTGCCTTTCACCCCGGCCTCTTCATAGGCCTCGCGTTCCGCGACCTCATGGGCCCGCTTGCCTTGCATCGGCCAGCCCTTGGGAATGACCCAGCGGCCGGTATCGCGGCTGGTGATCAGGAGTATCTCCAGCGCACCCGTCTTCTTGCGCACTCGGTAACACAGCGCGGCATATTGCATGCGCGCGGGGCGACGCAGCATCAGATGCACATCAGCGGCCAACCGGTTCAGGAAGTTCAAGGGGTTCAATACTCCTTACGCGAATCAAAAGGCATTAGCAGTGCTGCAAGTATGACTCGCCCAGCTTGCCTGTAAATGACGTTATACAGCCCATAAACGGCGAGATGACGGTGAGGTTCCGACGGGGGCATCGCTCATTGCGACTATACGTAACGCAGAGGCCCCGATCCTGTTCCGACCCCGGCTAAAGCGCTTCTATGAATTTATGATGACAAAGCCCTAAGATCCGGCACGGTCCCGCTGCTGGAGCCGCAGCCGCGCGATGCGCGCCCACTCGCCCGTGCGTTCCGCTTCGTATGCTGCGGCGGCCACGAAATCGATATGGCTTTGCGCTGCCATCTTGGCGGCCTCCGGATCACGGGCGATGATGGCGGCGTAGATGGCCTCATGTTGCGCGAGCAGCCGGTCGCGTGCGCCCGGAGCGCCGAACACCGACGTGCGGTGAAAGAATATCCCCTGGGTCAGAAGCCGGTAGCAGGCGCGCAGCGTATGCAGCAGGATGATATTATGCGCACTCTCGCCGATCGCATTATGCAGCTCAATGTCGGCCGCGAGTTCCTCGTCGAAATCGCCATTGCGGTGGGCGGCCCGCATCCTCTCGATGACGCGTGTGAGGATGTCGCGGTCGAAATCGGTGGCGCGGCTTGCCGCCAGCTCCGCCGTCAGACCCTCGAGCTCCCGCCGGTATTCGAGGTAGTCCTGCGTCGCCTTGTGGTGGCGCCCGATGAGCTCGATCAGCGGTTTTGAGAAGATCTGGCCGACCACGTCGGCGACAAATGTGCCGCCGCCATGCCGGCTTTCCAATAGTCCGCGTGCCTCCAGCTCCTTGAGGGCTTCGCGCAGGATCGGTCTCGACACGTCGAAACGCTTCGACAGTTCCCGCTCGCCCGGCAACCGGTCGCCGTCACGCAACACGCCTTCGAGGATCAAAAGCTCGATCTGTTGCACGACCTCGTCCGCCGTGCGGCCGTGGCTGATGCGTGCATAGAGGTCGAGCTGGTCTTCAGTCACGGCAATGTCTCCTGCTGGAGGGAAGACCCTTTACGCCTTATCCTCCATGCCGGCTGCAATCTAGCAGGCCCGGAAAAGTGGTCAAATTGATTGTCCACTTTGTGATCATCGCGACTGACAAAAGTCAAACTGCGTCAATGCGTCCTGTTCATTTTGCTCGACTGGTTGATAAGAAAGTGGTGATGAACGCGTGAGGGGGATGAAGCGCTTCATGGCAAAGGGCAGTTTTGCATTTCCTTCCGCGCCGCTGCGGGCGCAGGTTCTCGGTGAGGTTCATTCGCGGCCCTATGCGCTGGTGACGACGCCTCGCGTCATTTTTCAGCTTGCCTTCATGACCGAAGGCGGCTCGATCGTCGACCATGCAGTATTGTCCGAACTGTCGCGCTCGCGCGGTATCGCGCCGCCCGGCCGCGACGCCAATCACCACGCAATGGCTTGGGGACAAGGCACGCTGCGCTGGGAACGGCATACGGAGTTCTCCACCTATTTCTGGGACGCCCCGGCGCCGGACCATTTTGGCGGCGACGTGCCGATCCACCCGTTCGGTGACGGGTTTTCGCCGCCGGGAACGCTGATTTCCGGCATTCGTCTCGAAATCCGGCCGGATACGCCGGAGACGCGTGAGGCGATCAAGGCCTTCGACCCGACCAGCCTTTGCTACAGCGAGACCAAGAACGGCCAGGCCGTACTCGTCACGGATTTTCGCCAGAACGGCGACGGGCTGACCCAGATTCTTGTTATCGACTGCGGCCTGACGGAAGCGGGCACGGGCGCGCTGGTGCAGCGCCTGCTCGATATCGAGACCTATCGCACGCTCGCCATGCTCGGCCTTCCGCTTGCGCAATCGCTGTCGCCGGAAATCCGTCGGACGGAGGATGGCCTGACCGGAATTACCCAGCGGATGAAGGAAAACGTCCGCGAAGAGGCCGACGAGATGCTCTCCGAAATCACCCGGCTGGCCGCCGACGTCGAGGCCGCTGCGGCCCTCAGCCTTTATCGTTTCGGCGCCAGCCGCGCCTATTACGGCATCGTGCAGGAGCGCATTCGCACGCTGTCCGAGACGGCTGTGCCCGGCTACGAGACGATCGGCACGTTCCTCGAACGCAGGCTGGCGCCGGCGATGCGAACCTGTCAGTCGATCGAGGAGCGCCAGGCGAACCTGTCGCGCAAGCTCGCGCGCGCCACGGCGCTCCTGAGAAGCTGGGTCGATGTGGAGCTCGAAAAGCAGAACAGTGCCCTGCTGAATTCGATGGATCGTCGGGCCAAGTTGCAGTTGCGCCTCCAGCAGACCGTCGAAGGCCTGTCGGTTGCTGCCATTTCCTACTACGTCGTCGGGCTGTTCGGCTATCTCGCCAAGGCCGTGAGCCACGAGCTCCCGGTCGATCCCAACCTTTTGACCGGCGTTGCGGTTCCTTTCGCCGTCACGGGCGTCTGGCTGATCGTCCGGCGCATCCGTCGCCACCACGAGGAAGGCGCGCAGAAATAGCGTTCGGGTCGCCGCGCGGCTATTGCTCCCAGTAGGGTACCGGTCCGTACAGCGCGGCCAGGTAATCGATAAAAAGCCGGACCTTGGCGGGCAGGAATTGACGGCTTGGATAGACGGCCGAGAGCGTCAGGTTGCGCGAGCCTTCCCATTGCGGCAGCACCTGGACCAACTGTCCGGCGCGCAATTCCTTGCCGATGTCCCAGGTGGAGCGCAGCGCGATGCCAGCGCCGGCGATCACCGCCTCGCGGATGATCTCCGACGAATTGGTGACGAGCGGCCCCTCCGGGCGATAGGTGAGACTGCCGCCGGGACCCTCGAGCTTCCAGTTATCGTTATTGTGGGCCGGTAGGCAGATATGGTTCGCGAGATCACCGATTTCACTCGGGAGGCCGTGGCGCGCGACATAGCTCGGGGCGGCGCACAGGAGGCGGCGGACGGGCGCAAGCTTGCGGGCGACGAGGCTTGAATCGGTGAGTTCGCCGATCCGCACAGCGAGATCGAAGCCATCAGCGACGATATCGGCGAAATCGTCGCTGAGAACAATGTGGAGTTTCAGGTCCGGATGATCCTTCATGAAGCCGATCAGATGCGGTGCGATGTGCATGCGTCCGAAAGACGTTGGAGCGCTGATCCGGAGCGTGCCCTGCGCCTGCGACGAGCGGCCCGAGGCATAGGCCTCGGCATCTTCAATACCGGCGAGGATGCTGAGGACGCGGTCGTAAAAACCCTGTCCCGCCTCCGTCAGCGAAATTTGCCGCGTGGTGCGCTGGAGAAGCCGCGTGCCGAGCCTGTCCTCCAGCCGCTTGACGCGCTTGGAGATTACCGCCGGAGACAGGCTGAGCAGGCGTCCGGCGGCTGACATGCTGCCGGATGAGACGACCCGCGCAAAGATCTCGAGATCGCCGAGATTTGTCATTAATCTTGACCATTTTTGCCAGAAACAAAAAGATCACTAGCATTTGCCGAGTGCCCATCCTAGTGCGTGTTTCCTTAAGTCCAAGCCGATTTAGGGTAAAACCATGCGGCGCTTCAAAGCGCCACCGTGCCTAGCCGCGTCTGACCAGACGCGCGGCGCAGGCATTCGGCTTTCACAAAGCGGTTAAGATGCTCTAGATTCGCATTGCCTTACACGTGCATTTGAACGTGTGGTGCGCTAGTGGTAAACAAAAAATACCAATTTGTGGCCGCATTGCTTGGGAGGATCCTATGCCGGAGATGATCGGGTTTCTGAAGCCGAAACAAGCCGTTCTGGATCGCCGGCAGGAAATTGTTGCCGATCTCAAGGATCTCCTGCCCAAGGGCTGCCTGATCAGCGAGGAGCGCGAGCTGAAGCCCTTCGAGACCGATGCATTCCTTGCCTATCGGCGGTTGCCGCTTGCCGTCGCTCTGCCGGAAACGACGGAACAGGTGGCTGCCCTGCTCAAATATTGCAGCCGCTACGGTGTTCCGGTCGTGCCGCGCGGCGCCGGCACCTCGCTCTCGGGCGGCGCCATCCCGCAGGAGGATGCCGTCGTCATCGGTCTTTCGAAGATGTCGCGCATTCTCGACATCGACCTCTTTAACAGGACGGCCACCGTTCAGGCGGGCGTCACCAACATCAATATTTCCGAGGCGGTTTCCGCCGACGGTTTCTTCTATGCGCCCGATCCGAGCTCGCAGCTCGCCTGCACCATCGGCGGCAATATCGGCATGAACTCCGGCGGCGCCCATTGCCTGAAATACGGAGTCACCACCAATAATCTTTTGGGCGTGAAGATGGTGCTTTTCGACGGCACGGTGATTGAGCTCGGCGGCAAGGCGCTGGACGCGGCCGGATACGATCTGCTTGGGCTCGTATGCGGCTCGGAGGGCCAGCTCGGTATCGTCACGGAAGCAACGGTGCGATTGATCGCCAAGCCGGAAGGTGCGCGGCCGGTGCTCTTCGGCTTCGCCTCGTCCGAGGCGGCCGGTGCCTGCGTTGCCGATGTTATCGGAGCGGGCATCATTCCGGTTGCCATGGAATTCATGGACAAGCCGGCGATCGAGATCTGCGAAGCCTTCGCACATGCCGGCTATCCGCTCGACGTCGAGGCTCTGCTGATCGTCGAGGTCGAGGGATCGGAGGCTGAGATGGACGCGATGCTTCAACGCATCATCGAGGTCGCCCGCCGCCATGGCGTCACCACGATCCGGGAGTGCCAATCCGCATTGGAGGCGGCGCTGATCTGGAAGGGCCGGAAATCGGCGTTCGGTGCGACGGGCCGCATTGCGGACTATATCTGCATGGATGGCACCGTGCCGCTCAGCCAGCTTTCGCATGTGTTGCGCAAGACCGCCGAGATCGTCGCGGGCTATGGCCTGCGCGTGGCGAACGTCTTCCATGCCGGTGACGGCAACATGCATCCGCTGATCCTCTACAACATCAACGATCCGGAGGATGCGGCGAGAGCCGAAGCGGCCGGCAACGACATCCTCAAGCTCTGCGTCGATGCCGGCGGCTGTCTGACGGGCGAACATGGCGTTGGCATAGAAAAGCGCGATCTGATGTTGCACCAGTACAGCCGGAACGATCTCGATCAGCAGATGGCCACGCGCGCGGCCTTCGATCCCGAGTGGATCCTCAATCCATCGAAGGTCTTTCCGCTCGAAGGGCGTCCGGCAGCATGATCGTCCACTTCGAACCGGCGAGCGAGGAGGGGATCGCCTCCGTCGTGCGCTCCGCTGCGGCAGAGCGCGTCACTCTGGCAATCGTCGGCGGTGGCACGCGTGCGGGGCTCGGCAATCCGGTGCGGACCGACCGGACGCTCTCGACGCGCCGCCTCTCCGGCATCGTCAGCTACAATCCGGCGGAAATGACCATGAGCGCGCTCGCGGGAACGCCGCTTGCCGAGGTCGAAGCCGCGCTTCGAGCCAAAGGCCAGATGCTTTCCTTCGAACCGATGGATCATAGGCCGATATTCGCCACGTCAGGCGAACCGACGATCGGCGGGGTATTCGCAGCGAATGTTTCCGGTCCGCGTCGCTACGTCGCCGGTGCCGCGCGCGACAGCCTGCTCGGCGTGCGCTTCGTCAATGGCGCCGGTGAACTGATCAAGGCCGGTGGCCGGGTCATGAAGAACGTCACCGGGCTCGACCTCGTCAAGCTCATGGCGGGCTCCTACGGCACGCTCGGGATCCTGACGGAAGTCACCTTCAAGGTGCAGCCCGTTCCGCCGGCGGCCGCAACGGTGGTCGTTTCGGGCCTCAATGATGCCGAGGCCGCCGCGGCCATGGCCGAGACGATGGCGCAGCCGGTGGAGGCTTCCGGCGCAGCGCATCTGCCCGAGAGCGTGCGCGGACGCTTCCTCAATGGCGCACTTCCCGACGGAGCCGCAACCGTGCTGAGGCTGGAAGGCCTTGCGGATTCGGTCGACCTGCGTGCCGAGAAGCTCACAACGGCGCTTTCCCGCTTCGGGTCGGTCTCTCGCCTCGACGCCGAGGCAACGCGTCTGTTGTGGGCGGAAATCCGCGACGTAAAATCCTACGCCGATGGCACAAGGAGGGCGTTGTGGCGGGTTTCGGTCGCGCCGTCCTCCGGGCACCAGCTCGTCGCTGCGCTACGCCTTCAAACGGGTGTCGATGCTTTTTACGATTGGCAGGGTGGGCTCGTCTGGCTGCGGATGGAGGCGGATGCCGAAGCGGAACTCGTGCGGCGCTATGTCGGCGCGCTTGGTGGCGGCCACGCAAGCCTCGTCAGGGCTGGCGACAACGTGCGGGCCAGCGTTCCGGCCTTCGAGCCGCAGGCGCCGGCCGTTGTTCAGCTGACGGAGCGCATCCGCGCTCGGTTTGATCCGGCGCGGATTTTCAATCCAGGGCGGATGGCAGCAAACAAGTAGGCGCCATCGCGATCCGTTCGAACATGCCAAAGGGAGAATTCGATGAGCGATACCGGTCCCCGGACACCGCTTTCCCACCAGACCGACCGCTGGCTGGAACCGGGCAGGGTCAATATTCAGATCATCTACGTGCTCTACCTGGTCGCATTTGTCATCGGCATCACCGCGCTCATCGGGATCGTGCTCGCCTATCTCAACCGCGACAAGGCGGAGCCATGGGCGAGGACCCACTACACCTGGGCGATCCGCACCTTCTGGATCGCCGTGCTTTTCTGCATCGTCTCGGCCCTGCTCACCGTTATGGTCATTGGTATTCTGGGCTTTGTCGCCACGGCGGTGTGGATCGTCATCAGATGCGTAATCGGCCTGCAGAGGGCGGCCCGGGAGGAGCCGATCACCAATCCGGAGAGCTGGCTGGTCTAGCTGGTTCCCGGGGCGAAATGCGGCAGGCGCTGAGGTCTTTCGCCCGCATTCCGCCCTAAGTTAGAGGAATGATTCGACGGTACCGGATCCGCCCCATCCAAAATCGTCGCACCTGAAGCCTTGCAAAGCCTACCAAATGGAGTACTCGGTTGCAGACCAATTTCTCGCCCGCGCAACTCGCTGATCCGCATGTCGCCGAATCCGAAAAGATCCTGCGCAAATGCGTGCACTGTGGCTTCTGCACCGCCACTTGTCCGACCTACGTCGTCCTCGGTGACGAACTCGACAGTCCCCGCGGGCGGATCTACCTGATCAAGGACATGCTCGAGAACGGGCGGGCGGCGGACCGGGAAACCGTTACGCACATCGACCGCTGTCTTTCCTGTCTTTCCTGTCTCACGACTTGTCCGTCGGGTGTCGACTACATGCATTTGGTCGACCATGCCCGCATCCATATCGAGAAGACGTACAAACGGCCGTTGAAGGATCGCTTCGCGCGCGCCGTTCTCGCCGCAGTGCTACCCTATCCTAAGCGATTTCGCCTTGCCCTACGCGCGGCCCGCATAACCCGCCCCTTGGCGGGGACGGTGAAGCGGATCCCATGGCTGAGGACCTTTGGCGTCATGCTCGACCTCGCTCCGAATGCGGTGCCGCCGGCGTCTGCAGGCACCAGGCCAGCCACGTACGCGACGAAGGGCGAGCGCCGTGGCCGGGTCGCGATCCTGACCGGCTGCGCGCAGCCGGTCTTGAAGCCTGAGATCAACGAAGCGGCGATCCGGCTGCTGACCGGGCAGGGGATCGAGGTTGTCGTCTCCGCCGGCGAGGGCTGCTGCGGCGCCTTGGTCCACCACATGGGACGTGAGGAGCAAGCGCTTGAGGCTGCGCGCCGCAACGTCGATATCTGGCTGAAGGCAGCCGAAGAAGACGGTCTCGACGCGATCATCGTGACCGCCTCGGGCTGTGGCACAACGATCAAGGATTATGGCCATATGCTGCGGCTGGATCCGGAATATGCCGAAAAGGCCGCGAAAGTGTCGGCATTGGCAAAAGACATCACCGAGTACCTCGCTGGGCTCGAACTGCCGCAGCGTGAGGCGCGGGGGATGACGGTTGCTTACCATTCCGCCTGCTCGATGCAGCACGGCCAGAAGATCACGACGGTGCCGAAGGAGCTGTTGAAGCGAGCGGGGTTCACGGTTCGCGAGCCGGCGGAAGGCCATCTCTGCTGCGGGTCGGCTGGCACCTACAACATCCTGCAGTCAGAGATATCGACGAAACTCAAGGCGCGCAAAGTCCGGAACATCGAGGCGACGAAACCGGACGTGATTGCGAGCGGCAACATCGGTTGCATCACGCAGATCGCGACCGGGACGGCGCTTCCGATCGTGCACACCGTCGAGCTGCTGGACTGGGCCTATGGCGGGCAGAAGCCGAAAGGTGTCCGAGATTAAAATGCAAATGCCGGCACAGATCTGTGCCGGCATTTGTCATGTCGCTGCCTGCTGCATGTATCCTTAAAAAACATGCGCTAATTCGAAGTGCTGCAGCGCCGTTTACGCGCCTGGTAAGCGCGCGGCGCTGCAGACGGCTCAGCCGCCAAAGATCTGGCGGAAAATGTCCACGCCGCGGTCGGTGTAGTTGACGTCGCCGTGCTTGTTGCCCGGGCCGACGACGATCACCTTCGTGCCGATGTCGGCGCGATCGTAGAGGTGCTCGACGTCCTCGTTCATCATCCGGATGCATCCCGAGGACATGTTCTGGCCGATCGTCCAGGGCTGGTTCGTTCCGTGGATGCGAAAAATCGTGTCACGGCCACCCTGGTAGAGATAAAGTGCACGGGCACCGAGCGGATTGTCGATGCCGCCTTCCTGGGTGATCGGCAGGATGCGACCCTTCGCCCGTTCACGCACGCGCATCTCCGCCGGCGGCGTCCAGGTCGGCCACTCGGCTTTGCGGCCGACCTTGACGACACCGGACCAGCCAAAGCCTTCGCGGCCAACGCCGATGCCGTAACGCGTCGCGCGGTTCGGCCCGTCGATGTAATAGAGATACTTGTTGTTCGTATCGACGATAATGGTGCCGGGGGCCTCATTCGTCCGGAAACGGACCTTGGTGCGCCAAAATTTTTGCGGCGGTCTCTTCTGGTGGGTGACCAACAGAGCGTCGGTATGCTTGGCGGCGGCCTCCGGTGCGGTCGCCGGCGTGAACGCCGATGCATTCGTCACGGCAAACAGCGTCGTGGCCGCGACGGCGAACGCCACCACCTTCTTGGCATGAAATTTCATTAACGAATTCCCTCTCAACCCAAATCGCGTGCAGGTTTCACAAATTACCTGCAAGATTTCGCCTACGCCATATCCGATAGAGCATCGGCATCGGCGCAACTTGTATCTATCGGAACAGCTGTTGCGTTTGCACCACTGTTCCTACAGCGCCGCGCGTCTTATCAGACGCGCAAAGGACACTGCAGCATTTTGAATGGCTGCATGTTTTGATCCTTAAATCGGCTGCGATTTAAGGAAACATGCAGCAGGCAAACGCAACTTGTGCGCGGGTTATTCAGATAATATGCGCTTTTATATCACGATAACCTTGGTGCCGACGTTCACCCGCTCATAGAGATCGACGACATCCTCGTTGCGCATGCGGATGCAGCCAGATGAAACGCCATAGCCGATCGTCCAGGGCGCGTTGGTACCGTGGATGCGGTAGAGCGTGGAGCCGAGATACATGGCCCGGGCGCCGAGCGGGTTTGCCGGACCGCCCTCCATGCGAGCCGGCAGATAGTGTCCCTTCGCGGCTTCGCGCGTGATCATTTCCTGCGGCGGCGTCCAGATCGGCCACTCTGCCTTCCGCGTAATGCGGTGCGCGCCGGCCCATTCGAAGCCCGGCTTGCCGACGCCGACACCATAGCGACGGGCTTCGCCTTTGCCGGTAACGAGATAGAGAAAGCGGTTGTTGGTGTCGATGACGATCGTGCCGGGCTTTTCCGGACCGCCATAGGCCACGGTTTGCGGCAGGAACTGCGGATCGAACTTCGTCTTTACCGGCTTCTGCGCGCGCACTGCCGCGACCGGTTGCATCAGTGCCGGTCCGGGCACGCGGTTTACCTGGCGTCGGTCGAACTGTTTTCGGGTGGCCGTCGGCGTCGGCGGTCGGTAAGCGACCGGACGGGCCCGTTGACCGCCAAGTTGCATCACCCAGGGGGCGGTCAAATCCGGGCTGACGATGACCGGCGGACGGCTGTGGTACCGGTCGCGGGCTCCGGCCTCGCCGGCAACGGCACACAGGAGGGATACGGCAAGAAAAAGGGATTTCTTCATCATGGGGCGGACTCGCTACATTGCGCCAAAAATCTTCAAGGAATGGCTTTGCGGCCGGAAAAACGACGTTTCACCGGCCTGACCTGCCGCAATGGCCTGATCGTGGCACTGCGTTGCCACCGAAAGGTAAACGGCTATTCATTAAAATGCCGGCGCGTGGATAAAGCTCCGGGTAGGGTTATCGGCCACTTTATGAAAGTGGTTTCAAAGTGGTAAACAGAACAAACGAGCAACTGAAGCGAGAAAGAGACAATGGCCGCGAAGGGCTTGATTACCGGAGATGATGGACTTGATCGTTGCGCTTGGCACGGCAATCTCGAGGATTACCGGCGCTATCACGACGAGGAGTGGGGGCGGCCGGTTACGGACGATCATCGGCTGTTCGAGAAGATCTGCCTGGAAGGTTTTCAGTCGGGGCTGTCGTGGTTGACGATCTTGCGGAAGCGCGCGGCGTTTCGCGCGGCGTTCGACGGTTTCGATTTCGACCGGGTGGCCGAATTCGGCGAAGCCGATATCGAGCGCTGCCTCGCCGACACCGGTATCGTACGCCACCGCGGCAAGATCGTCTCGACCATCAACAACGCTCGGCGGGCCAAGGAACTACGCGCGGAGTTCGGATCGCTTGCCTCCTATTTCTGGTCCCATGAGCCGGGTCAGACCGAGCGTCCGAAGGTCGTGAGCTACGAAGCCTTGATCGCCAATCCGACAACCGCGACGTCGACGCTGATTTCGAAGGACCTCAAGAAGCGTGGCTGGACCTTTGTCGGGCCGACGACGATCTATGCCTTCATGCAGGCCATGGGTCTCGTCAACGACCATATCGAGGGCTGCTTTTGCCGCGCCGGAATCGAGGAGATGCGGCAACAATTCAAAAGGCCGGCGCGTCGGTCCGCCTGAACCGTAGCGCGCCGGCCTTTTCTCCCGCCAGGTACTCGCCTTATTCAAGAGCAGAGTGCGCCGGCGGGAAACCCTTTCTTCGTTTACCCGCCGTTCTTGGCGAGCCATTCCTTCATCATCTCGATCTCGCCTTCCTGGGCTTTGATGATGTTTTCCGCCAACTTGCGGATCTCTTCATCCTTGCCATGTTCAAGCTCGATCTTGGCCATGTCGATCGCTCCCTGGTGGTGGGCGATCATGCCGCGCACGAAGTCGAGGTCGGTCTTGCCGGTGAAGACGATGTCCATGTCTTTGTGCATCTTGGCGTTTGCTACCGCAAAGGCCTTGCTTGACGGCGATGTGTCGGCCGCCGGCTCTGCCGCTTCCGTTGAGCCGTGCATGTGGCCGCTTTCCTGTGCGAACGAAGGGGCGGCGGCAAGTGCTGCCAACATCAAGGCAGCGGCGATGGTTTTCAGGGACATGATGTTTTCCTTTCGAAATTTGTCCGGTATTCGCGGGTGTTGTCCGCGAGGTACGGGATTGTCTGTTTCCGGGCGGAGGCACCGAAAACGGAGAGATGTTTCAGACGTTCGGAACGCTCCTCGCGGGTAACCGCGGCGTCCTAGATCGAAAGGAAGGGCTTGGGCGGCGGAACCGGTGGACTTACGTCCGCGTCGTCAGGCGTTGCGTAGTGCCGCAATCCAAGGCGGGTGGACGGGTTTTCCGGCGGCGTCACTTTGGACTGCGCGGGGCCGATTGCCAGGCACGCCGCACAAAGCACGGGGTGCAGCGGTTTCGTCGGAAGGTCGCAGCGCTCCCTCGCCTCGCAACGCACGTCATGGCCTGAAGCGTGATGACCTAAAGCGTGATGGGCGTGATGCTCCGCAGCAACGGCCGCCGGATGATGATGCCCCATGCCTGTGGCGGCGACGTCCCGCGCCTGCGTCGCAGCTGACAGGGCGCCGACCAAGGGCGCGGATAGGAACAGCAGAACGAGGGCGAGGCGGCGCAGCATGCAACTAAGATAGGTTAAGTTACCGCAAGTGGAAGAGGTGGTGACGGGCCGCTGTCACGTCGCCCACGGTTCGGCGAGCCGGGGAAAGGCAAATACGCCGTGCAGCGTGCCGTCTCCAACTTCACTGGCAAGTGTCGAGTTTCCGACGCAGCAGAGCGGCGAGGACTGTCCAGTTCGACCACGCACGAGCGTGGAAAAGCAGAAGGAGGAGGGTGTCCCGGTCGCCTGCTCCAGAATGTTCAGAATTATCGATCTGTCATCTCCGTCATGTGCGCGCAACAGGTCGACGATGCCGCAGGGGTTCCGCGATGCGCCGAGAAGCGCGAGTGTCCGCGGCCCTAGAAGGAAGGTGCCGCTGGCAAGGTAGCAACGCCAAGGCTCCACGAGATAATCCTCTTGCTCCAGATCGCGCGTCCAGCCTTCATGCGCCAACAGGTGGGCGGGCTCGATGGCGCCGTCACCGGGATTCATAAATTTCAGCATGCCGCCAAAATCTCCACTGAAACCCTTCGTCGTTCACAGCTCTTCTTCCGCGTCGACGTCTGCTCCGGCGTCCAAGCGGACCAACGCCCTAAGGCGCTGTCGGCGGTGTGCCGGATCGTTTCGGATTGCGGACAACCCGACCGATCGGAGCTTAACCTATAGGGGAATCCCGCATTAAGTACAATCACAGCTTTGTTATTGAACCGGCCGTGCAGTGCGACAGGGCGCCGGAGGAGCGGGGCACGCATCGAGAGGATCTCCCGTTTCCGCTATGCGCGCCCTTTATGGCCGCTGCCCTTGCCGCCCTTGACGTGATCCGGTAGGGAAATGCACCGACCGAATTTGACAGTCCGGAATACTTTCCATGAACGAAAAGCAGAAGAAACCGCAGAAGCTCAAGGCGCGCCTGCCGCGCGGCTTTGTCGATCGTTCGGCGGCCGATATCCGCGCCGTCGACGAGATGATCGCCAAGATCCAGGAGGTTTACGAGCGCTACGGTTTCGATCCGGTGGAAACGCCGTTGTTCGAATATACCGACGCGTTGGGAAAATTCCTTCCCGACAGCGATCGGCCGAACGAGGGCGTCTTCTCGCTGACGGATGACGACGACCAGTGGATGAGCCTGCGCTATGACCTGACCGCGCCGCTCGCGCGCCACGTGGCGGAGAATTTCAACGAGATCCAGCTCCCTTACCGGACCTATCGGGCCGGCTACGTCTTCCGCAACGAGAAGCCGGGCCCGGGCCGGTTCCGTCAGTTCATGCAGTTCGACGCCGACACGGTCGGTGCGGCGGGCGTCCAGGCCGATGCCGAGATGTGCATGATGATGGCCGACACCATGGAAGCGCTCGGCATCGCGCGCGGCGACTATGTGATCCGCGTCAACAACCGCAAGGTTCTCGACGGCGTGCTCGAGGCGATCGGCCTCGGTGGCGACGAGCACGCGAATGCTCGTCTGACGGTACTGCGTGCGATCGACAAGCTCGACAAGTTCGGTCCGGAAGGCGTGCGACTTTTGCTGGGCGAAGGTCGCAAGGATGAAAGCGGCGACTTCACCAAGGGCGCGGGCCTGAATGACGGACAGATCCGCAAGATCCTGTTTTTTGTCGGCATCACCGACTATGCCAAGAGCTCCGCGGAGCTCGCCGAACTCGTCGCCGGAACCACCAAGGGTGGGGAGGGCGTCGAGGAGCTCAATACGATCCGCAGCCTCGTGCTCAGCGCGGGCTATGAAGCGGATCGCATCAAGATCGACCCCTCGGTCGTGCGCGGCCTCGAATATTACACTGGTCCCGTCTTCGAGGCCGAATTGCAGTTTGCGGTGACGAACGAGAAGGGCGAGAAGGTCGTCTTCGGCTCTGTCGGCGGCGGCGGCCGTTATGATGGCCTTGTCTCGCGCTTCATGGGGCAGCCGGTGCCGGCAACCGGCTTCTCGATAGGTGTGTCGCGGCTGATGACGGCGCTGAAAAACCTTGGCAAACTCGGGGCCGAGGACGTGATCGCGCCGGTGGTCGTCTGCGTCATGGACCGTGATCTCGAAAGCATGGGCCGCTACCAGCGCTTCGTCCAGGAACTGCGCCATTCCGGAATCCGGGCCGAGATGTACCAGGGAAACAAGAAGAATTTCGGCGACCAGCTCAAATACGCCGACCGTCGCGGCTCCCCGCTGGCAATCATCCAGGGCGGTGACGAACGCGCTTCTGGCGTCGTGCAGATCAAGGACCTGATCGAGGGCAAGCGTCTCTCGGGAGAAATCCAGGACAATGTTACCTGGCGCGAGGCGCGCGTTGCCCAGATTTCGGTACCGGAAAGCGATCTGGTAGAGAAGGTGCGGGAGATGCTGGCGGCACAGGCTGAGGACCGAACGAAGGCGAACTGACGGCGATGCCTCTGATCAACCTGCCCGCCTTTTCTGGTGACCTGCTTGCCGACTTCGAGCGGATGGAGACCCTGCGTGTCGATACGCCGGTGATCCAGCCGGCCGAGCCCTTTCTCGATATGGCAGGCGAAGATCTGCGGCGCCGCATTTTTCTGACGCAGAGCGAGACGGGAGAGAGCCTTTGCCTTCGTCCTGAATTCACGATTCCGGTTTGCCTTCGTCATATCGAAACGGCGACCGGCACACCGCAACGCTATGCCTACCTCGGCGAAGTGTTCCGCCAGCGGCGCGAGGGGGCGAGCGAGTTCTATCAGGCCGGCATCGAGGATCTTGGCGAGCGAGACACAGCGCGGGCGGACGCGAGAGCCGTCGGCGACGCGATGCAGGTTCTTGCCAACAGATTGCCGGGGCGGCGGCTGAAGGTGACGCTGGGCGACCAATCGGTGTTCGAAGCGGTGATCGCCGCCTGCGGGCTGCCTACCGGCTGGCAGAAGCGGCTGATTCATGCTTTCGGCGACCCTAAGCAGCTCCAGAAACTTCTGGCGGAACTTGCTGATCCGGCATCCGAAGGCGTCTTCGGCCATGAAGTCGAGCGGCTTGCTATCATGGGCATGCTGGAGGACGAGGACCGGCTCGTTGCCCATATCGGCCAGACCATGGAGGCAACCGGCTATTCCACCAATGCCAGCCGGTCGCCGCGCGACATCGCTCGCCGTCTCAAGGAAAAAATGGAACTGGCGAACACGCGGCTGGACAAGGCCACGCTCGCCGTCATGCGCGAATTCCTGACGCTGGACCTGCCGCTTGCCGATGCGCCCGCTGCGCTCTTCAGCTTCGCCGCGAAGTCCGGGTTGAAGATCGAAGTAGCATTGTCGCTGTTCGACGCGCGCGTTGCCGCGCTTTCCCGGGCGGGAGCCGACATCGGTCTCATCCGCTATCGCGCCGCCTTCGGTCGTCCGCTCGACTATTATACCGGGCTCGTCTTCGAGATAGAGGCCGAAGAGGAGGCGGCTGTTCTTGCCGGTGGCGGGCGCTTCGACCGGCTGTTGACGCTTCTCGGCGCGCGCGAACATATTCCGGCCGTCGGCTTCTCCCTCTGGCTTGACCGGATCGAGCACGCGGTTGCCGCCGCAGGGGGCGCGAAATGACGATCACGATTGCACTGCCTTCGAAGGGACGGATGAAGGACGATGCTTCGGCGATCTTCGAGCGAGCCGGAATGAAGATCGTCGCCGTCGGCAACGACCGCTCCTACCGCGGCCGCGTCGAAGGCTGGGACGACGTCGAGATCGCCTTTCTTTCGGCCTCGGAAATCTCACGCGAGATCGGCAGCGGCGCTGTCGACTTCGGCGTCACTGGCGAAGACCTCGTTCGCGAGGGCCTTGCCGATGCCGATGCGCGCGTGGAATTCTGCGCCCGGCTTGGCTTCGGCCATGCCGATGTCGTCGTGGCCGTGCCGGAGGTCTGGTATGACGTCGATACCATGGCGGACCTCGGCGATGTCGCTGCCGATTTCCGTGCCCGTCATGGCCGCAGGCTGGCGATCGCCACCAAATACTGGCGCTTGACCCAGCAGTTTTTCTCCGGAAGCCATGGCATCCAGCTCTATCGCATCGTCGAAAGCCTGGGTGCGACCGAAGGCGCGCCGGCTTCCGGTTCTGCCGACATCATCGTCGACATCACCTCGACCGGCTCGACGCTGAAGGCGAACCACCTGAAGATCCTTTCGGACGGAGTGATCCTGCGGTCGGAAGCCTGTCTCGTCAGGGCGCGGAAGGCTGCCCATCAGGACAATCCTGTCGTCGACCGGATCATGGCAGCCGTCCGCGCGGCGCTCTGATATGTTGCCGAAGGGCGGGACGGAGAAATACGCTCCGGCGTAAATTTTGCCTCGGGTGCTGACAAATGGAACTGTGACGACCTATGTAGGGGCGGCACAACCCACCTTCGCCCTTCCCACCTCGAGGCATCCTTATGGCTGATCTTTCCTCTTTCCCGATCACGACCCGCTGGCCGGCAACCAACCCGGATATCATCCAGCTCTATTCGCTGCCGACCCCGAACGGCGTGAAGATTTCCATTGCCCTGGAAGAACTGGGCATGCCCTACGAGCCGCATCGCATTGCGTTCGATGCCAACGAACAGAAGTCGCCCGAATTCCTGTCGCTCAACCCGAACGGCCGCATCCCGGCGATCATCGACCCGAATGGCCCCGGCGGAAAGCCGATCGGTCTCTTCGAATCCGGCGCGATCCTGGTTTATCTGGCAGAGAAGACGGGAAAGCTTATCCCGGCGGATGCCGCCGGCCGCTACGAGACACTTTGCTGGGTGATGTTCCAGATGGGCGGCGTCGGGCCGATGCTCGGCCAGTTCGGGCATTTCTTCAAGTTCGCGGCCGAGAAGGTTGCCAACAACTCCTATCCGGTGGAGCGCTACCGCGATGAATCGAAGCGCCTCCTCGGCGTTCTCGAGACACGGCTGAAAGGCCGGCAATGGCTGATGGGTGACGAATACACGATCGCCGATATTGCCACTTACCCGTGGGTCGAGGGTGCGCGCAGGTTCTATGGCGGCGCGGAAGTACTCGAATACGAGAGCTTTCCGAATGTCATGGCCTGGGTCGATCGCGGTCTTGCGCGGCCTGCCGCACAGAAGGGGATGGAAATCCCGCGCAAGCCCTGATCCATGCGGGCGCGCCGTTCCGCCCGAGTTGACGAAGCTCGGGCGGAGAGGGTACGGCTTGCTGAAACAGTGCCTGCAGCAACGCGCGTCTTTTGAGACGCGCAAAGGTCGCTGTCGCTGTAGCACTTTGAATCGCTGCATGATTTTATCCCCAAATCGATTCCGACTTGAGGGATCATGCAGTAGAGACGGGGAAGCAGGTGTCGGGAAGACTTGTTGTTGTCGGCGGCGGTCAGGCCGCGTTCGCCTTGGTTGCCAAACTTCGCGCTTTGAAGGATGAGCGGCCGGTGACGATCGTTGCTTCGGAGGCAAGCCTTCCCTACCAGCGGCCGCCCCTTTCCAAAAAATATCTGCTCCGAGAAATGAGCCTGGATCGGCTGCTCTATCGGCCGCAGGCCTGGTATTCGGAGCACGACGTTGACATTCGCCTTGAGACGACCGTCACACGCATCGACCGCGGGCAAAAACAGGTCGTTTTAAGCGACGGATCGGTGCTCGGCTATGAGACGCTTGCCTTCGCGACCGGGGCGACGCCGCGTCGGCTGCCGCCCTCGGTCGGCGGTGATCTGGCCGGCGTCTACGTTGTGCGGGATTTCAAGGACGCCGACCTGCTGGCAGAGGAGATGCGGCCCGGGGGCCGCGCGCTGGTGGTGGGCGGGGGCTATATCGGTCTTGAGGCCGCCGCGGTCGCCCGCACCTGCGGCATGGAAGTGACCGTCATCGAAATGGCGGACCGCATCCTGCAGCGCGTAGCCTCGGCGGCGACCTCCGAGATCGTTCGAGAGATCCACCGCTCCCGTGGCGTCGATATTCGCGAGCGCACGGGCCTCCATCGCCTGATCGGCGAGAATGGGCGTGTCACGGGGGCCGAACTCGGCGACGGCTCAGTCGTCCCGGTCGACATTGTGATCGTCGGCATCGGGGTGGCGGCGAACGATGCGCTCGCGCACGATGCCGGGCTCGAAACGGCTAATGGCATCATCGTCGACAGCCACGGCCGAACCTCCGATCCCGCGATCTTTGCCATGGGCGACTGTGCGGTCCTGCCGTGGCAAGGCATGCGGATCCGCCTGGAATCGGTTCAGAACGCCGTTGACCAAGCGGAGGCGATTGCTGCCATCCTCGCCGGCAGCTCCGAGCCCTACGATCCGAAGCCCTGGTTCTGGTCGGACCAGTACGACGTGAAGCTCCAGATCGCCGGCTTCGGCCTCGGCCATGACGAAACACTTGTCCGTCCGGGCCAGCGTGAAGGCAGCGTATCGGTCTGGTATTTCCGCCAGGGCAAGTTCATCGCCGTCGATGCCATCAACGACGCCAAGGCCTATGTGACGGGAAAGAAGCTGCTCGAAACGGGGACAACGCCGGATAAGGCGAAACTCGCCGATCCTGACACTGACCTCAAGTCGCTGCTCGCCTAATGCATGCCTCCAAAAAGTGCAGCGGTTACGACATGCATGATGCAATAACCTACAGCGCGTCGCATCAGTCCGATTGAACGACGTGCTTTAGCCGGGGACTCGCTCGGAATTCGGAAACCGTTAACGACGAAAGCACTGTTCCGTTTCGGAATGGCGCTCTTCGGCGGATTTTTCACGCTTCCTTAAACGGGAAAACGTCAACAGATGGCGACCGAGCTGGCGCAACTGACGCTGCGCCCGCGCACTGTTTATTTGGGCGATCTGTAATGTTCAAGATCCTGACATGCCTCGCGGTTGAACACGATCCGCGACTGGTCGTGCTGGCCGCGTTGATTTGCTTCCTGTCAAGTTTCGGCGCTGTCACTTTGCTTCAGCGCGCGCGCGCCGCGGTCGGCGCCCCACGGGCGATCTGGATCGCCACCGCAGGCATTGCCAGTGGCTTCGGGATCTGGGCAACCCACTTCATCGCCATGCTTGCCTATGATGCGGGCGTTGTGGTCGGCTATCAGACGAACCTCATGACTCTGTCGCTGGCGGCGGCAATTGTCCTGACGATATCGGCCCTTGCGATCGCGACCTATCTGACGGGACGCGCTGGTTGGCTGTTCGGCGGCCTGATGCTTGGTGCCGGCGTTGCCTCGATGCATTTTCTCGGAATGGCGGCGCTTGACGTCTCCGGCTCCATCCGCTGGGACGCGACGCTTGTCGTCGGTTCGATTCTTGCCGGATCGCTGTTCGATGTGGCAGCGCTTTTTGCGGTCGCCCGCGGCGACCAGCCGCTCAGGGCCAAGTTGCTTGCGACATCTGCGATGACGCTTGGCATCGTGGTGTTGCATTTTACCGCGATGGCCGCGGTGACGATCGAAGCAGGCCCGGTGGCCGAGACGGGCGTAGGCATGATGCAGCCGCATCTCTTGGCCTTCGTCGTTGCGGGAACAGCATTCTTCCTGCTGTCGATCGTTCTGATTGCCGCCGGGTTCGCCCGTCAGGCGGAAATTCTGGCGACCGCCTCGGAGAGGGAGTTTTCCCGCTTCGTCCGAAGCGTCAAGGACTACGCGATCTGCATGCTCGACATTGATGGCCATGTGACCAGCTGGAATGCCGGCGCCGAGGCGAACAAGGGGTACACGGCTGAGGAGATCATCGGCAAGAATTTTGCCTGCTTCTACGCACCGGATGAAAGGCAGGCCAACGTGCCGCAACAGGCGCTGCACCTCGCCCTCCTCGACAGGAAATACGAAGCGGAAGGCTGGCGCTACCGCAAGGATGGCACGCGCTTCTGGGCGCATGTGGTGATCGAACCGATCATTGATGAAGCCGGACGCCATGCCGGCTTCATCAAGATCGCCAAGGACATCACCAAGGAAAAGGCAAATGCCGACCGCATCGCTGAGGTCAGCAAGAATCTCGACATTGCGCTGGAGAATATGACGCAGGGCATATGCCTGTTCGACAGGGCAGACCGCCTGCTGATTTCGAACAGGCGTTGCCTCGAGATCTTCAATCTGTCCGCATCGATGGCCGGCGAGGGACTGACATTCCGGGAAATTCTCGATCGGGCGTTTGCTCGTGCCTATCCCGACCCGGCGGTCGCCAAGGCCAAGGCTGATGCGGCCTATCAGAAACACCGCATCGACATTGTCGGCATGGGCGGAGCCGATCTTGTCGAGAAGCTGCCGAATGGGCGTTCGATCCTGACGAAACACCGCATGCTGCCGGACGGCGGCTGGGTTTCCACCTATGAGGACATTACCGAGCGACTGGACTCGGAAGAGCAGATTTCGTTCCTCGCCCGACACGACAGCCTGACGGGGCTACCCAATCGGTTGCAGTTCAACAGCTACCTGGAGGAGGAGCTCGATGCCGCTGCCTGGTTCTCGCGCAAGGTGGCCGTCATCGGCCTAGACCTGAACAAGTTCAAGGAAGTCAACGATTTGCACGGACACGCTGCGGGCGACTTCGTGCTGGTTACGATCGCGCAGCGGATGAAAGCGCTTCTTCAGGAGGGTGAGTTCGTTGCCCGTTTCGGCGGCGATGAATTTGCGGCGGTGAAGCGCTTCGAGGAACTTGCTGAACTCCATGACTTCCTGCGGCGCATTGAAAATTGCCTGCATGAGGAAATGCGCTTCGGCGATTTCGAGCTGAAATCCGGCGGCAGCATGGGCGTCGCGATCTATCCGCAGGACGCCGAAACCGCCGACACGCTGATCAACAATGCCGATCTAGCCATGTATCGCGCCAAGGCGGCATTGAACCAGGCGGTCTGCTTCTACGAGGTCTCGATGGACGAGGCGGCGCGCAAGCGCCGGGCCCTCGCCAACGATCTCTGGGATGCCGTCGAGAAGAGGCAGCTGGCGCTTCACTATCAGGTGCAGAAATCGGTGATGACCGGCGATGTCACCGGCTATGAAGTGCTGCTGCGCTGGCACCACCCCGAACGCGGCATGGTCCCGCCGAACGAATTCATTCCGCTGGCCGAAGAGTGCGGGGCGATCCTGCCGATCGGTGAATGGGTCCTGCGCGAGGCCTGCCGCGAGGCGGCCGGATGGGACAGCCAACATAAGATTGCCGTCAATATCTCGCCGGTGCAGTTGGCCAATGGCGACATCGTCAGCCTCGTCCAACAGGTGCTCGCGGAAACCGGGCTCAGCCCGAGGCGACTCGAACTGGAAATCACCGAGTCCACCATCATCGATGACAAGGAGCGCGCGCTGCTGACGCTCCGCCAGATCAAGGAACTCGGTGTCACCATCGCCATCGATGATTTCGGCACCGGTTACTCGTCGCTCGAGACATTGCGGTCGTTCCCCTTCGACAAGATCAAGCTCGACAAGAGCTTCATGTGGGAGGTCGAAGGCAGCCCCCAGGCCAAGGCGATTGTCCGGGCCATCCTCGCCCTCGGACAAAGCCTTTCCGTTCCAGTCCTCGCGGAAGGCGTCGAAACGCAAACCCAGCTCGACATCCTTCAAGCAGAGGGGTGTGACGAGGCGCAGGGCTACCTGCTCGGGCGACCAGCACCGATCGCTGCAGTCGCGGGCACGCGGGTACAAGCCGCCGTCGCTTGACGCGAGGGCGTCGGCCGGCCATAGGCAGCAGGGGAAGCGTGCAACGTCAAGCCTGCAATGGTGTCGAAGAGTCAGGTCATTTCGCTGTTTCAACGAGACAGTGAAATGACCTACTGCCTCAACGCCGCCTGTGCACCCTCGATCAGAAAGCGCGGGAAGAAGAAGACCCCCAGCATCGAGCCCGAGTAGCGCTCTTCGAGGCCAGAGGATTCGCCGATGCAGAAGAGCGGCTGCCTCTGCCCCGTTTCGAGGATGATCGTGGTGGAAAAGCAGAAGGTCGAGGAGGTGGTTGCCGCCTGCTCGAAAAGCTCGAGCACGTGATTGCGATCGGCCGAATCGTAACAGCGGACGAAATTGAGCAAACCGCATTCGCTGTCACGCAGACCGTGAATCGCTGCGGCCTTGTCGCCGAGGACGAAGAGGCCTGTGGTGAGGTCGCCGGACCAGCCCTCGGAAACGCAGAATTGCGCAGGTATGTCCTGATGCGGCAACCGGTGCACGCCGGAGGAGAGCGAATTTGTTCTTGCGATCTTAAACACGGACTGCTCCAGAATATGCTCTACAGCACCGTGCGTCTTATCCGACGCGCAAAGGACGCTGTAGCCCTTTGAATTGCTGCATGTTTCCTCAAATCGACTACGATTTAGGAAACATGCTGTAGCGAACCGTCCGTACCTGAATCCGGACAGACGCATTCCAACAAAGACCGCTCGCTGCTGCTTATCCCGAGGGCCAGGCCACTCGTGGGCATGCTCATCTTTTGTCGACAAGTCCGACGTGGAAAATGACAGCCCGCCAAGCGAAGTCATTTCGCAAGTAGGTCGGCTATATTGCGATCAAATATCTATAAGCTTTGGTGATGATGTTCTCTGCGAGAGCCGGGTACACAAGCCAGCATCGAAATTCAGCAAAATGCTCGTCCAGTTTGTGTCTGCTTCCGGTCTCTCGTGAATCTGGCGTTCACTTGGGGCGTTGTTATAGTTCGTTTTTTTGCAACTTCAACGGTTTTTTGCACCGTTTTGGGCTGCCGCGTCTTTTTCGCACGCGCCTTGTTCGAGATGTACCGTTAGTTTGACAAAAGCAAAAAGGGCGGCTTTCAAGCCGCCCTTTCCGTTCCTGAATCGAAAACATCGATGTGCTAAGGCTTGCGCCTTATCACATCATGTCCATTCCACCCATGCCGCCCATGCCGCCCGGCATTGCCGGAGCGTCCTTCTTCGGCAGCTCGGCGATCATGGCTTCGGTGGTGATCAGCAGCGAAGCAACCGAAGCTGCGTCCTGCAGGGCGGTGCGAACGACCTTGACCGGGTCGATGATGCCCATGGCGATCATGTCGCCATATTCGCCGGTCTGTGCGTTGTAGCCGAAGTCGTCGGTGTTCTTTTCGAGGATCTTGCCGACAACGATCGAGGCTTCATCACCAGCGTTCTCTGCGATCTGGCGGGCCGGAGCCTGCAGAGCGCGGCGAACGATGTTGACGCCGGCGTCCTGGTCGTCGTTTTCACCCTTGGCGGTGATCTTGACGGAGGAGCGCAGCAGGGCAACGCCGCCGCCCGGTACGATGCCTTCCTGAACGGCAGCGCGCGTCGCGTTGAGGGCGTCGTCGATGCGGTCCTTCTTTTCCTTCACTTCGACTTCCGTCGCACCGCCGACGCGGATGACGGCAACGCCGCCAGCGAGCTTAGCCAGGCGTTCCTGCAGCTTCTCGCGGTCGTAGTCGGAGGTGGTTTCTTCGATCTGGGCCTTGATCTGGGCGACGCGGCCTTCGATGTCGGCCTTCTGGCCGGCGCCGTCGACGATCGTCGTGTTTTCCTTGGAGATCGAAACCTTCTTCGCGCGGCCGAGCATGTCGAGCGTGACGCTTTCGAGCTTGATGCCGAGGTCTTCGGAGATCACGGTGCCGCCCGTCAGGATGGCGATGTCTTCGAGCATGGCCTTGCGGCGGTCGCCGAAGCCCGGAGCCTTGACGGCGGCAATCTTCAGGCCGCCACGCAGCTTGTTGACGACGAGCGTTGCGAGCGCTTCGCCTTCGACGTCTTCAGCGATGATGAGGAGCGGCTTGCCGGTCTGGACGACGGCTTCGAGAACCGGGAGCATGGCCTGGAGGTTCGAGAGCTTCTTCTCGTGCAGGAGAACGAAAGCGTCTTCGAGGTCGGCGACCATCTTTTCCGGGTTGGTGACGAAGTAGGGCGACAGGTAGCCGCGGTCGAACTGCATGCCTTCGACGACTTCGAGTTCGGTTTCGGCGGTCTTGGCTTCTTCAACCGTGATGACGCCTTCGTTGCCGACCTTCTGCATCGCTTCAGCAATGTCGAGGCCGATCTGCTTTTCACCGTTTGCGGAGATCGTGCCGACCTGGGCAACTTCGTCCGAGGTGTTGATCTTCTTCGCCTTGGCGAGGAGGTCCTTGACGACTTCGGCGACGGCGAGGTCGATGCCGCGCTTCAGGTCCATCGGGTTCATGCCGGCAGCAACTGCCTTGGCGCCTTCGCGAACGATCGCCTGGGCGAGAACGGTCGCAGTGGTCGTGCCGTCGCCGGCAATGTCGTTGGTCTTCGAAGCGACTTCGCGGACCATCTGGGCGCCCATGTTCTCGAACTTGTCTTCGAGTTCGATTTCCTTGGCGACCGAAACGCCGTCCTTGGTGATGCGCGGAGCGCCGAAGGACTTGTCGATAACGACGTTACGACCCTTCGGGCCGAGCGTTACCTTGACTGCATCGGCGAGGATGTCGACGCCGCGCAGCATTTTTTCGCGCGCGGTACGGCCGAACTTGACTTCTTTAGCTGCCATTTTTGAAAGCTCCTGGTTTCGAAATTCCGGGACGGGCCCGGTTTCAAATTACGGAAGTTGGAGGGTGCCGGCCGATCAGCCGATGATGCCCATGATGTCGGCTTCCTTCATGATCAGAAGGTCTTCGCCGTTGATCTTGACTTCGGTGCCGGACCACTTGCCGAACAGGACGCGGTCGCCAGCCTTGACATCGAGCGGAACAACCTTGCCGCTTTCGTCACGGGCGCCCGAACCGACCGCCACGATTTCGCCTTCTTGCGGCTTTTCCTTTGCGGTGTCCGGAATGATGATGCCGCCCTTGGTCTTTTCCTCAGACTCGACGCGGCGGACGACAACGCGGTCGTGCAGCGGACGGAAGTTGGTGCTTGCCATTGTCTAATCCCTCGATCAAATGACATTGCGGATCGTTCATCGACCCGGTGGATGGTGTTAGCACTCATGTCTCACGAGTGCCAGCGTCGCCGAAATAGGACCGTGCGCTGAACGAGTCAAGGATCGGCCGAGAGATTTTTTGCTACTTCGCGATCGTTGACAGGCGGCGGGCTTTTTTGTTTAACAATCACATGGGGTGAGCGAATGCCCCACGAGGCGCCATGCCGGAATTTCGCGTCCAATAGCAACCATCTAAAGGACGTAAACAATGGCCTCGTTCAATTCCATTTCCTCAGAAAAATTGGTCAGACTCCTCGGAACCGCGAAGGCCCCGGTAATCATCGATGTGCGTGACGACGACGACTTCGCCGCCGATCCCCATCTCGTGCCCGGCTCCTTCCACCGCGCCCATGCCGGGGTTCAGCAATGGGCGGAGCACTATCGCGGACACAACGTCGTCGCGCTCTGTCGGCACGGCGGTAAACTCAGCGAGGGTGTCGCGGCCTGGTTGAGGCATGCAGGCGCCATGGCCGAGACACTGGAAGGCGGCATCGATGCATGGCGCGAGGCGGAGTTGCCGCTCGTTCCGGTCGCAAGCCTGCCGAACGCCGATCCGTCGGGCGGCTCTTTATGGGTCACCCGGTCCCGGCCGAAGATCGATCGCATCGCCTGCCCATGGCTGATCCGCCGTTTCGTCGACCCGCGTGCCACTTTTCTCTACGTCACTGCGGCCGAAGTCGAGGCGGTCGGCGAGCGTTTCGGCGCGACGCCCTTCGATATCGAAGGGGTGTTCTGGAGCCATCGCGGCGAGGACTGCACCTTCGATACGATGGTAAAGGAGTTCCGCCTTTCCTTCCCAGCCCTTGAACATGTCGCGCGGATCGTGCGGGGAGCCGATACCGACAGACACGATCTCGAACCGGAAGCGGCAGGCCTTCTGGCTGTCTCGCTGGGGCTTTCCCGGATGTATTCCGACGACCTCGAGCAGCTTGAAGCGGGCATGACGCTTTACGATGCGCTTTACCGCTGGGCGCGCGACGCCACCCAGGAGAAGCATGATTGGGTCTCGCACGGCGGCAAGGGGAAGCGGACGTGAACGAAAAAATGGCGGCGGGCCGCGTGCCCGCCCACCCTTCCTTTGCCGAGGCGGTGAAGGTCTGGGCCAAGATCGGACTGTTGAGCTTCGGCGGGCCGGCAGGACAGATCGCCCTCATGCATCGCGAACTGGTGGAAGAGCGCCGCTGGATATCGGAAAGCCGTTTCCTGCACGCCCTGAACTACTGCATGCTGCTGCCGGGTCCCGAGGCGCAGCAGCTTGCGACCTATGTCGGCTGGCTGCTGCATGGCACACGCGGTGGCGTGGTCGCAGGCACCCTTTTCGTGATCCCGGGCTTTTTCGTTATTCTTGCGCTCTCTTCTGCCTACGCACTATTCCAGCAAACGGATTGGCTGGTCAGCCTCTTTTATGGCCTGAAGGCGGCCGTGCTTGCGATCGTGGTCGAAGCCCTGGTTCGGCTCGGCCGGAGGGCACTCAAAACCGGTTTTGACCGGTTCCTCGCAGTGCTGGCCTTTCTCGCCCTTTTTGCCTTTGCCCTGCCGTTTCCTTTGGTGGTCATCGCCGCCGGACTGATTGGCGTTCTCGTCACCCGCCACGCTCCGTCCTTGCGCGCCGGTCGCGCGAAGGGTGAAAGAACGCCCGATCTGCCGTCCGTCATCGGCGCGGACTTTGCCGAGGCCCAACCCTCCTGGCGCAGGGCGGCGACGGTCATTGTCCTCTGGGGCAGCCTCTGGGTCGCGCCGTTCGTCGTAATCTCGGTTTTGTTGGATGGGGCGAATGTTTATACCGACATCGGCTTGTTCTTCTCGCAGATGGCGGTCGTCACCTTCGGCGGCGCCTATGCCGTCTTGTCCTACGTCGCGCAACAGGCGGTCGAGACCTATCATTGGCTGAAGCCGGGTGAGATGCTTGATGGACTGGCGCTCGCCGAGACGACGCCAGGCCCTCTCGTGCTGGTACTGAGCTTCGTCGGCTTCATGGGCGCCTATCGGACACCGATCGGCGTGGATGCGCTAACTTCCGGCCTGTTCGGTGCGGCGCTCGCGACCTGGGTGACGTTCGTTCCCTGCTTCCTCTGGATCTTCCTCGGCGCGCCCTATATCGAGCGACTGCGCGCCAATGCAGCGCTCTCCGGTGCCTTGTCGGCGATTTCCGCGGCGGTTGCCGGCGTCATCCTGAACCTCGCCGTCTGGTTCGGCCTTCACGTTCTCTTTGATGAAGTCTGGCGGCTCGACCGTGGGCCTCTCTCGATCCCGTATCCGAACTGGCCGACCCTTGATGCTTTCGCGCTCGGTCTGACGATCGCCGCTGCCGCCTTGCTGTTGTGGTGGAAGCGCGGCATTTTCCAGACCTTGGCCATCTGCGCCGCTGCCGGCTGGCTCCTCAGGTCTTTCTAACTTCGGCGGCCATATTGTGCGGCCGAATTCTTGGGAAGCGCCGCGTTTTTCTGAACGCGAGACTTGTATTCTTTGCCCTTCCTTGCGATGTGAGCCGAGAAGCCGAGTTTGCGGGAAGCCGATATGGCCGTAAGGATCAACAGTTTTCGGGAAATCACCAGCCGCTACGACGTGGTGCTCTGCGATGTCTGGGGCGTTCTCCACAATGGCGTCCAGGCTTTCGCTTCGGCTTGCGAGGCGCTGGCAGAGGCGCGGGCAAAGGGCCTGACTGTCGTCCTCATCACCAATTCGCCGCGGCCGCATCCCGGCGTCAAGGTGCAGATCCGCGGCCTCGGCGTTGCGGACGAAGCCTACGACCGCATCGTAACATCGGGCGACGTCACGCGGGCGTTGATCTCGGCAGCCGCGAAACGCATCTTCTTCATCGGAGCCGAGCGCGACCTGCCTCTGCTCGAAGGTCTCGGCACCGAGATCGTTGCGGCGGAGGATGCCGAGACGATCGTCTGCGCCGGCTTCTATGACGATGAAACCGAAACGCCCGAACATTACCGTGCGACATTGACGGGGCTCGCCAAGCGAAAGACCCCGTTCATCTGCGCCAATCCCGACCTCGTCGTGGAGCGCGGGCATCGCCTGATCCCCTGTGCCGGTGCCATCGCCAAGCTCTATGAGGAGCTGGGCGGCGAGGCCCGCATTGCCGGCAAGCCCTATATCGCGATCTACCGCGCCGCCTTGGCTGAAGCAAAGGCCGCGCGCGGTGCATTCGACCTGTCTCGCGTCATCGCGATCGGCGACGGCATGCCGACCGATGTCAAGGGCGCGCAGGACGCGGGCTTCGATTTGCTTTATATCAGCGCAGGAATTCATGCGCAGGAATACATGCATGAAAGCCGCACCGACGAGGCGAAACTTGCTGCCTTCCTGAAAAGGGAAGGGGCCGCGCCGAAGTGGTGGATGCCGCGGCTTGGCTGACGGGAAGACGGACATGACGGTTTTTCATCGCAACGAAACCCGTGATCCGCTTCCGGAGCGCCTGCACGGCGGCGTCATCGCGATCGGCAATTTCGATGGCGTTCACCGCGGTCATCAGTCGGTGTTGAACAGGGCGCTGGAGGAAGCCGCCACACGCGGGGTTCCGGCGCTCGTCCTGACTTTCGAGCCGCATCCCCGCACCGTCTTCAGGCCGGACACCCCGGTCTTCCGCCTGACACCAGCGCCGCTCAAGGCCCGCATCCTCGAAGGTATGGGCTTTGGCGCCGTCATCGAATATCCCTTCGACCGGACCTTCTCCCAGCTCTCGGCCTCCGATTTCATCCACCGCATCCTGCGCGAATGGCTGCACGCGTCCCATGTGGTCACCGGCTTCGACTTCCATTTCGGCAAGGGGCGCGAAGGTGGCCCGGCATTCCTGATGGCGGCCGGCGAGCGGGAAGGTTTTGGCGTCACGCTCGTCGATGCCTTCCGCGATGAAAACGCCTCGGTGATATCGTCGAGCTTCATCCGTTCCTTGCTCGCCGAAGGGGACGTCGCGCACGCGGCGGGGCTCCTCGGTTATCGTTACACCGTCGAGGCGGAAGTGATCGGCGGCAAGAAGCTCGGGCGCGCGCTCGGCTTTCCAACGGCCAATATGAGGTTGCCGCCGGAAGCAGAGCTCAGGAACGGTATCTACGCCGTGCGGTTCCGTCGTGCGGACGGCTCTCTCTACGACGGCGTCGCAAGCTTCGGCCGCCGCCCGACTGTCGACAGCGATGGCGAAACGCTGCTCGAGACCTTCGTCTTCGACTACTCCGGTGATCTTTACGGCGAAGTCTGCAGCGTTTCCTTCTTCGGTTACCTCCGCGACGAGCTCAAGTTCGATGGATTGGAGCCGCTGATGGCGCAGATCAAGCGCGACGAGGAAGAGGCGCGCCTGCTTCTTTCCGGCGTCCAGCCCTTGAGCGAGATCGACCGAAGACTCAATTTCGCCTGAGCGCTGCTGGAGGACGCTTGTCCATTCCTCAGCCAAAGAATTCGGCCGTGCGGCGTTGGCGGACCTTTTCAAAAGGCTGAAAACGCCTTAAAGAACCGGCCACCATGACCCGGCACCGTCGATTGATCATCGATCAGCGAATTATTGGCCCGGCCCTCCGCGCGCGCTAGACCGCCGGCGGGTCCGGGATTTCGGCGTTTTCCACGCCCCCCAAGTCATCTTCGAGATACCGAACCCTTCCGCATGCGCGAATGATCCGCGCGGAAAAGACGAACGCAAAGACCATGACAGAGACCGCTGAAAAGATCGACTATTCTTCCACCCTCTATCTGCCGCAGACGGAGTTTCCGATGCGCGCCGGTCTGCCGCAGAAGGAACCGGAGACGGTTGCCCGCTGGCAGAAGATGGGCCTTTACAAGAAGCTCCGCGCTTCCGCCGCCGGCCGCGAGAAGTTCGTGCTGCATGACGGCCCGCCCTACGCCAACGGCAACATCCATATCGGCCATGCGCTCAACAAGATCCTCAAGGACGTGATCAACCGCTCGTTCCAGATGCGCGGCTTCGATGCCAACTACGTCCCCGGCTGGGACTGCCACGGCCTGCCGATCGAATGGAAGATCGAGGAAAAATACCGGGAGAAGGGCAAGAACAAGGACGAGGTTCCGGTCAACGAGTTCCGCAAGGAATGCCGTGACTTCGCCAGCGGCTGGATCGAGGTGCAGTCGGAGGAGTTCAAGCGTCTCGGTATCGAGGGCGACTTCGAAAATCCCTACACGACGATGAACTTCCACGCGGAAGCCCGCATCGCCGGCGAACTGATGAAGATCGCCAAGGCGGGCCAGCTCTATCGTGGTTCGAAGCCGGTCATGTGGTCGGTCGTCGAGCGCACGGCGCTCGCCGAGGCCGAGGTCGAGTATGCCGATGTCGAAAGCGACATGATCTGGGTAAAGTTCCCGATCACCGAGGGTCCGGATGCGCTGGCGGGCGCGTTCGTCGTGATCTGGACCACGACGCCCTGGACCATCCCCGGCAACCGCGCGATCGCCTATTCGTCTCGTTATGCCTATGGCCTCTATGAGGTCGCGACAGCCGAAAACGACTACGGCCCGCAGCCGGGCGAGAAGTTGATCTTCGCCAAGCGCCTGGCCGAGGAGTCGGCCGCCAAGGCGAAGGTGACGTTCAACTTCGTCCGCGACGTCGAAGCAGACGAGCTCGGGGCGATCACCTGCGCCCATCCGCTCCACGGCCTCGGTGGCGGCTATGCCTTCCACGTGCCGCTGCTCGACGGCGATCACGTGACGGACGATGCCGGCACCGGCTTCGTTCACACCGCGCCCGGCCACGGCCGCGAAGACTTTGACGCCTGGATGGACAGCGCCCGGGCACTCGAAGCGCGCGGCATCTCCTCTGCGATCCCGTTTACCGTCGACGATGCCGGCTATTTCACCGCCGATGCGCCCGGCTTCGGCCCGGATGCGGAAGGCGGCGCCGGTCGCGTCATCGACGACAAGGGCAAGAAGGGCGATGCCAATGATCGCGTGATCAAGGCGTTGATTGCCCGCCATACACTCTTTGCCCGTGGCCGCCTGAAGCACTCCTATCCGCACTCCTGGCGGTCGAAGAAGCCGGTCATCTTCCGCAACACGCCGCAGTGGTTCGTCTACATGGACAAGGACTTCGGCGACGGCACGACGTTGCGCTCGCGTGCCTTGAAGGCGATCGACGGCACCCGCTTCGTGCCCGGTGCCGGCCAGAACCGCCTGCGTGCGATGATCGAGCAACGGCCGGACTGGGTGCTTTCGCGCCAGCGCGCCTGGGGCGTGCCGATCGCGATCTTCGCCGACGACCAGGGCGAAATCCTCATCGACGATGCCGTCAACGCCCGCATCCTCGAAGCCTTCGAAAAGGAGGGTGCCGACGCCTGGTTCGCCGAAGGCGCCAAGGAGCGGTTCCTCGGCAACGATCATGACCATGCCAAGTGGCATCAGGTCATGGACATCCTCGACGTCTGGTTCGACTCCGGTTCGACCCACACCTTCACGCTGGAGGATCGTCCCGACCTGAAATGGCCGGCAGACGTCTATCTCGAGGGCTCCGACCAGCACCGCGGCTGGTTCCACTCGTCGCTGCTCGAAAGCTGCGCGACGCGCGGCCGCGCGCCCTACAACGCCGTCGTCACCCATGGCTTCACCATGGATGAGAAGGGCGAGAAGATGTCGAAGTCGAAGGGCAACACCGTCACCCCGCAGGAGGTGATGAAGGATGCCGGCGCCGACATCTTGCGCCTCTGGGTGATGACCACGGACTATTGGGAGGATCAGCGTCTCGGCAAGACCATCATCCAGACCAACATCGACGCCTACCGCAAGCTCAGGAATACTGTCCGCTGGATGCTTGGCACGCTCGCCCACGACAAGGGCGAGGTGATCGCGCTTTCCGACATGCCGGAACTCGAGCAGCTGATGCTGCACCGCCTGGCCGAACTGGATCGGCTGGTGCGCGAGGGCTACGACGCCTTCGACTTCAAGCGGATCGCCCGCGCGCTTATCGATTTCTCGAATGTCGAACTGTCGGCCTTCTACTTCGATGTCCGCAAGGATGCGCTCTACTGCGACGCACCGTCCTCGATCCGCCGCCGCGCCGCGCTGCAAGTCATCCGCACGCTGTTCGATTGCCTGGTGACCTGGCTCGCTCCGATGCTGCCCTTCACCGCCGAGGAAGCCTGGCTCTCCCGCAACCCGGAAGCCGTGTCGGTGCATCTGGAGCAGTTTGCGACCGTGCCGGCGGAGTGGCGCAACGATGCGCTTGCCGAGAAGTGGCGCAAGATCCGCGAAGTCCGCAAGGTCGTGACCGGTGCGCTCGAAATCGAGCGCAAGGATAAGCGCATCGGCTCGTCGCTGGAAGCGGCGCCTGTCGTCCATGTCGCGGATGCGGACTTGCGCCAGGCGCTCGAAGGCCAGGACTTTGCCGAGATCTGCATCACGTCGGCGATCGAGGTCGTCGGCTCTGAAGGGTCGGCCGATGCCTTCGCGTTGCCGGACGTCGCCAAGGTCAGTGTCGTTCCGAGGCTTGCCGAGGGCCAGAAATGCGCCCGCTCCTGGCGAATCACCACGGATGTCGGGTCGGATCCGCTTTATCCGGACGTTTCCGCCCGCGACGCGGCCGCCCTGAGGGAGCTTGGATTCAAGCCTTGACGCATCGTTTTGCCGGGTGAATTGCGCTTGTCGCGTTCATCCGGTACAACCTGCCCGAAATTTGGCGGATTTTTCGGCCAAGGGGGCGCTGAGTGGCCGCGGCATGTGGGGTGCGGCTGGCTGGAAGGAAATTCATGGAAATGACGCGAGAGTTGCGAGTTGTCGCCAGCATTGCCGCTATCGTGGCGGGCGGCTTGGTGCTTTCGGGCTGCATCGGCGGTCCAACCTACGGTACGGACAAGTCGGCAGGCGAACAACTGCTTGACGATCTCGGCAGTGCCGTGAGCCTGGCCCCGCCGAAGCGCGATCCGGTGAAATATCAGCCCCGGCCGGCACTGGTGCTGCCGCCGCAGGGGCAGCAGACGGCCTTGATCGAGCCTCAGCAGTCACTGGCGAACCGCGAGACCAACCCGCAGTGGGTCGAGTCGCCGGAGGAGGTCCGTGAGCGCCTGCGTGACGAGGCGGACGCCAACAAGAACGATCCCAACTATGTCTCGCCGCTGGCGAAGGCGAGCGCCAATGGTCGCCGTCTCTCGGCCAAGGAGCAGCAGGAGGCCTATCGGGAGGCCCGCAGGATCGAGCAGGGCGCATATTCCGACAAGCGTCGTTTCTTGAGCGATCCGCCGATCGAATATCGCCGCCTTCCGGAGGGCGCCGAAACCGATCTTGGCGAGCCGGAAAAGGTGAAGGAGCGTCGCCGCAAGAAGGACGCGCAGGTCGCAAACAGCGGCACCAAGTGGTGGTGGCCGTTCTAAGCCATGACGACCAGCATTCGCAACGCCGTGCCCGAAGATGCAGAGACGATTCTGCGCTTCATCACCGAGCTCGCGATCTACGAAAAGGCGGGGCATGAGGTCGAGGCGACCGTCGAGCGCTTGCAAGCCTCGCTCTTCGGTCCCGATGCCATCACTCATGCGGTTATCTGCGAGGTCGACGGCGTCCCTGCCGGCTTCGCCATCTGGTTCTACAGTTTTTCCACCTGGCAAGCGCTGAAGGGGCTTTATCTCGAAGACCTCTATGTCACGCCTGAATACCGCGGTTCGGGCGCCGGCAAACTGCTTCTGAAACATCTCGCGCGCATTGCGATTGCGGAAGGATGCGGCCGTTTCGAATGGAGCGTTCTCGATTGGAACGAGCCGGCCATTCGTGTTTACGAGGCAGTCGGCGCGGAGCCCATGTCGGAATGGAAGCGCTACCGGCTTGCGGGCGCCGCGCTGAAGGCACTTGCCAACGACTGACCGGTGCGCCGGTCAGCGTTTGCCGGCAAAGAAATCGCGAAGGATATCGGCGGCTTCCTGTTCGGCAAGGCCGGAATAGACATCCGGGACATGATGGCACGTCGGCGACGCGTAGAACCGGACGCCGTTATCCACCGCGCCACCCTTCGGATCTTCCGCGCCATAATAGAGGCGGCGTATTCGGGCGAAGGAGATCGCCGCCGCGCACATGGTGCAGGGCTCCAGCGTGACGTAGAGGTCAGCACCCGTCAGTCGTTCGCCGCCGACGCTGGCGGCAGCCTGACGGATTGCCTGGATCTCGGCATGGGCCGTGACGTCGTTCAGTTCGCGCGTGCGGTTACCGGCGGCGGCGACGATCTTGCCGTCGAGCACGACGACGGCGCCGATCGGCACTTCGCCGCGTGCTGCCGCTTGCCGGGCCTCTTCGAGGGCCGCATCCATGAAGCGTGTCGTATCCGTCATCGCTCGATCAATAATTTCTCTTAACCCACGGCGCTTGACCTGATAGGACAGCCGCAAAAGGCAGGCAACACAAATGACATCCAAAGACAAGTCCACGCGGCCCGGCGGCAAGACCAACGGCCGGGAAAAGAAACCTCGTTCCGGTGACAAGAAGGCGGGCGCCGCCCCGTCCGCCAAGGCCCGGCCGCCTGCGGCCGCGCCCGGTGCCGATGAGCCGCAGCGCATCTCGAAGATCCTCTCGCGAGCCGGCGTCGCCTCCCGCCGCGACGTCGAGCGGATGATCATGGAAGGGCGCGTAAAGCTCAACGGCGTCGTGCTAGATACGCCTGTGGTCAACGCAACGCTTGCCGACAGCATCGAGGTCGACGGTCATCCGATCCGCGGTATCGAGCGCACGCGTCTCTGGCTTTATCACAAACCCGCCGGGCTGGTGACGACCAACGCCGATCCGGAAGGCCGGCCGACGGTTTTCGAGAACCTGCCGGAAGGGCTGCCGCGCGTGCTTTCGATCGGCCGGCTCGACATCAACACCGAGGGCCTGCTGCTCTTGACCAATGATGGCGGCCTTGCTCGCGTGCTCGAACTGCCGTCCACCGGCTGGCTGCGTCGATATCGCGTGCGTGCGCATGGCGAGATCGATCAGGAAGCGCTCGATCGGCTGAAGGACGGCATCGCCGTCGATGGGGTGCTCTACGGGGCCATCGAGGCGACGCTCGATCGGGTTCAGGGATCGAACGCCTGGATCACCATGGGCCTGCGCGAAGGCAAGAACCGCGAGATCAAGAACGTGCTCGGCGCGCTTGGTCTCGATGTCAATCGACTGATCCGCATTTCCTACGGCCCCTTCCAACTCGGCGACCTGCCGGAAGGTCATGTTCAGGAAATTCGTGGGCGCACACTCAGGGACCAACTCGGCCCGCGCCTGATCGAGGACGCGAAGGCGAATTTCGACGCGCCTCTCTACAACGACCAGCCGGCGGCCGAGAGGGACCATCACGACGAGGTTGCGGAGGATGCCGGCAAGCCGGAGCGCCTCGGGCGGCGAGAAAATCCTGAGGACAAGCGCGAGCGCGCGCTTGCGCGCCTCGACACGCGCCGCGACGAAGGCCGCTCCCGCGATCGCGGCGAGCGTCCCGCCGCCAGGCCTGCCGACCGCCCCGCCCGGGTTCCGGCGAAGCGCAGCCGCACCGCCAATGTCTGGATGGCGCCGGGTGCACGCCCGATAGCCGAAAAGAAGCCGAAGTCGGCGGATGAGCCATCGGCGACGCCCGTCCGACGCGAGCGTCCGGAAGGTGCACCGAAGACAAAACGCTATGGCCGCACCAAGGACGGCTTGGCGACGAAGACATCGGGAAAATTCGATCCCGACCGCAAAGGCGCTGCAGCCAAGGGCGCTGGGCGCCCCGAGCGCGCTCCGCGGCCGTCCGTCAGGCGCGGGGATGAAGATGGAGACTGGATCAGCGCCAGCGAACCGGTGCGTCGCAAGGACGACACGCGCGAGGGTGGCTTCGACCGGCGTCGGCCTTTTGACCCAGCAGAGCGGAAATCGCGTGATCACGGCGATCGGCCGCCGCGGCGCGAAAGCAGTGAACGCACGCGTGCTGAGCGCCCGGCACGCGCCGGCGGCGAAAATCGTGCATTCTCCGGAAAACCGCGGACAAGCCGCAGCGAAGGCGATCGGCCTCAAGGTCGCGAGGGCGGCAACCGCCCGTCCGGCGACCGGCCTCGCGGAAAGCCCGCCGGCAAGCCCAGTGTAGGGAAATCGCCCGGCCAGCGCTCCGGCGGCCCCCGTGGCGGCAAGCCGGGCGGTGGCAAGCCAGGCGGTGGTAAGCCAGGCGGTGGTAAGCCAGGCGGCCGCCCCGGCGGCGGCAAGCCGCGGGGCAAGGGGAAGTAATCGGCCGTGCGGATCGTCGGGGGAGAGTTTCGCGGCCGCGCCCTGGCCACGCCCAAGTCCAACGATATCCGTCCGACTACCGATCGGACGCGTGAAAGCCTGTTCAATATCTTGAGCCACGCCTATCCGGAAGCGCTCGACGGCACCCGCGTGCTCGATCTCTTTGCCGGCACCGGTGCTGTCGGGCTCGAAGCCTTGTCTCGCGGCTGCAGGCACGCGCTCTTCGTCGAGCAAGGCGTGGAGGGCAGGGGGCTGCTTCGGACCAATATCGAGGCGCTCGGACTTCAGGGACGCGCCAAGATCTTCCGTCGCGACGCGACCGATCTCGGGCCGGTCGGGACGATGGAGCCGTTTCATCTGGTTTTTGCAGATCCGCCCTATGGCAAAGGGCTCGGCGAGCGCGCACTTGCAGCGGCCGCGGCAGGCAAGTGGCTCGTCCCCGGCGCTCTTGCAATTCTGGAGGAACGGGCCGACGTTGAGCCGCGGCCCCCGATCGAATTCGAGCCACTCGATGTGCGCGTCTTTGGCGACACGCGGATGCATTTCTACTGGTTCCGCGGCGATTGACTACTGCATGAATCCTTAAATCGGGATCGATCTAAGGACAAAATCATGCAGCTTCAAAGTGCTACAGAGATCTTTGCGCGTCCGGTTGGACGCGCGGCGCTGTAGACCCGCGTGCGGTGACGATCGCGTGCCCGTATGGTGAACGGAGACGAGCGTGATGAGGAAGGATACCCTGTCTGAAATCGCGAAACCGTCCGCAACGCGAAGCCCCTCGGTTGCGCTCGCGCTCGGAGGCGGGGGCGCGCGCGGACTTGCGCATATCCACATCATCGAGGCCCTCGACGAGATGGGCATTCGGCCCGTCGCGATCGCCGGCTCGTCGATCGGCGCGATGATGGGCGCCGGCATGGCGGCCGGGATGCGCGGGGAGGAGATCCGGCACCATGTGCTGTCGACCGTCGGCCATCGCGGCGAAGTGCTTAATCGGCTGTGGCAGCTGCGGCCGGTCAGTCTTGCCGAGGCGGTGGCGAGCGGCTTCCATTTCGGCCAGTTCAATATCGAGCGGGTCCTGAAGGCCTTCCTGCCCGAGGCGATCCCGAGCCGCTTTTCCGATCTGGTGATCCCGCTGAAGGTCATGGCGACGGACTACTACGGCCAGACGGAACGCGTTTGTGAAAGCGGCGACCTGCACAAGGCGCTTGCCGCCTCCGCTGCCTTGCCAGCCTTGTTCAAGCCGGTGAAGATCGATGGCCGCGTCATGATCGACGGCGGCATCTACAATCCGATCCCGTTCGATCACTTGCGCGGCCTGGCCGACATCGTCGCCGCCATCGATGTGGTCGGCGGCCCGGACGGCAACGGGCGAACCATACCGAGCCGTCTCGATAGCCTGTTCGGCGCGAGCCAACTGATGATGCAATCCATCATTGCGATGAAGATGAAAAACGGCGCGCCCGACATTTTGCTGCGCCCCGATGTCGGGCGCTTCCGCGTCCTCGATTTCTTGCGCGCCCATGAGGTCCTGGCCGCAACGGCGGGTACCAAGGAGCAATTCAAGCGTGCTCTTTCCGAGCGGATCGAGAGCTGGAAGGACTGAGCGGTCCGCTGTTTGAAATTGCGTAATTCCAGACGGAAAACCGTCTACACACTTTTCCTGGAATTGCTTGTAAGCAGGCCCTCCGTCAGTCGGTCTGCGCCAGCGTCTCGTCCTTCTGCTGCCGATCCTCCGCCGGAAGGGTCGGCAGGATCCGCTCCTCGATGTCGGCGGAGTGGTTCACTTCACGCTTCGGCTTGACCAACGGCTCCGGCCGGACCGGCCGCGAGTGCAGCATGTCGCGGCCCGCGGTGATGCCCTCGGCTTCCTGAAGAACGAGCCGCGCCTCGTCGCGACGGCGGATATCGTCCATGATGGCGATCGCATCTTCGTTCCCGACACCCAGCGCTTCCAGCGTCTTGCGACCAAAGAGAAGTCCGGATTCGAAGGTTTCGCGCAGTTCGTAGTCAACGCCCAGTGCGCGCAGTTCCAGTGTGTGCAGCCGGTCGTAGGAGCGGGCGAAGATGCGGGCGTTCGGGTATTCGGCCTGGACGAGACTGATGATCCTGTCCGTCGTTTCCTTCTTCTGGGTGCAGACCGCGACGAGCTTCGCGCGCTCTATGCCGGCCGCCCGCAACACGTCAAGCCGGGTGCCGTCGCCGAAATAGATACGAAAGCCGAAGGTTGCTGCCTGGCGCACGCGCGCTGCGGAATGATCGATGATGGTCACGTCGCGGCCGCCGGCGAGCAGGATCTGCGCGGCGATCTGGCCGAAGCGGGAGAAGCCGATCATCAGCACGTCGGCGCCGGCACCTTCGAAGTCCTCCTCGATCTCGTCGGCCATTTCCTCCTGCTCGTGCATCAACCGCTTAGAGAGCATGGCTGCGACAGGTGTCAGCGCCATCGAGAGCGTCACGATGGCGACGAGCAGCGACGAGGTTCCTTGTGAAAAGACACTTGCCGCGGCCGCCGCAGTGAAGAGCACGAAGCCGAATTCGCCGCCCTGGGGCAGAAGAAGACCGATGCGCAGCGCGTCGTTGTGGCGCGAGCCGGTGATGCGGCAGAGCCAGTAGAGCACGAGGCTCTTCACCAGCATCAGCAACGGCACTGCGACGATGATCAGCAGATAGTTTTCGACGATGACGTCGAGTTCCAGCGACAGGCCGACGGCCATGAAGAACAAGGCCTGAAGAATGCCGCGAAAGGGCTCGATATCGGCTTCGAGTTCATGGCGATAGGACGATTCTGCCAAAAGCACACCGGCGAGAAAGGCACCCATCGCCATGGATAGACCGGCAAGCTGCATCAATGTCGCCGCGCCCATGACGACGAGAAGGGCTGCCGCGATCATGACATCGCGCGCTCCGGTGCGGGCGATCACCTGGAAGAGCGGATTGAGCAGATAGCGACCCGCGAAGAAGAGAACGGCGACGGCGCTGACCGCAATCGCGAAGTCCTGAAACGGCGTCGTCGCATCTTCCGGTGCCTGCGCTGCCATCAAGGGGATCAGGGCGAGCAGCGGAACGATTGCGAGGTCCTGCAGCAGCAGAATGGAGAAGGCGCGCTGGCCGTAACGCGTATTGGTATCGTTGCTCTCCTCGAGGATCTGCATTGCAAAGGCCGTCGACGACAGAGCAAGCCCGAAGCCGGCAATGATGCTTCCCCTCCATTCGAGAAGGCCGGCGAATGCGATCAGGAACGACAGAGCGAGACCGGTCAGGACAACCTGTGCCGCACCCAGCCCGAAGATATCGCGTCGCATTTGCCACAGGCGCGATGGCTTCAATTCCAGACCGATGACGAAGAGCAGGAACACGACTCCGAGTTCCGAGACGTGCAGGATCTCCTCGCCCTCGGTAATCCGTTGCGCGACCGGGCCGATCAGGATGCCGGCTGCGAGATAGCCGAGAATCGTGCCGAGCCCCAGACGCTTGAAGATCGGTGCCGCAAGCACGGCGCCGCCGAGCAGCATTAGCGCCTGGGTATAGAGAAACGATGTCGTTTGCATGCTCGATGCTCTCGCTGTCACGGCTGCGGCAGGCCCCGAACGCAGGGTCTTCTGCGGATATCATTTGGATGCTGGGACGGGAATCACGATGATGCCCTTGATGCATGGTTCAGTGCACAATAAATGGGGCAGGAATGAAAGGCCAAATCATGTCTGAGATGATCGATTCCGCTGCGTTGGAGAAGCAAGCCTCCGAGCTCGTCGAACTCGCCCGGCAGGCCGGGGCGGACGCCGCGGATGCGGTGGTGGTGCGCGGCCGCTCCCGTTCCGTTTCCGTCCGGCTCGGCAAGGTCGAAGCGACGGAAGCCTCCGAAAGCGATGACTTTTCGCTGCGGGTATTCGTCGGGCGCCGGGTTGCAAGCGTCTCGGCCAATCCCGGCTTCGATCTGAAGGTGCTCGCAGAGCGCGCGGTCGCGATGGCCAAGGCCTCGCCGGAGGATCCATACGCGTCGCTGGCGGACTCCGATCGGCTTGCGACATCCTACCCGGATCTCGATCTGTTCGATGGCAGCACCGTATCGACCGAGGCGTTGACCGAAGCTGCGCTTGCCGCCGAGGAGGCGGCCCTTGCCGTGTCCGGCGTCACCAACTCAAGCGGTGCCGGTGCCTCGGCCGGCATGGGCGGGCTCGTTTTGGTCACCTCGCACGGCTTCTCGGGTTCCTACATGGCAACCCGCTTCGGCCGCTCCGTCAGCGCCATCGCCGGCGAGGGCACGAAGATGGAGCGCGATTACGATTTCGACAGTCGCCTCTACTTCGATGATTTGCGAACGGCCGACGACATTGGCCGCGTCGCCGGCGAACGGGCGGTTGCGCGCCTCAACCCGCGCCAGGTCCCGACCGCAAAGAACGTCACCGTCGTTTTCGACCCGCGCATTGCGCGTGGGTTCGTCGGGCATCTGGCCGGCGCGATCAACGGCGCATCGGTGGCACGCAAGACGAGCTTCCTGCGCGACATGATGGGCAAGCAGATCATGAAGGCCGGCATCGAAGTGACCGATGATCCGCTGATCGTCCGCGGCGCCTCGTCGCGCCCCTTCGATGGCGAAGGGGTGAGCGGCGCGAAGCTGTCGATCGTCGAGGACGGTGTGCTGCAGCACTGGTTCCTGTCGACCTCGGCGGCCAAAGAACTGGGCCTTGAAACCAATGGACGCGGCGTTCGCGGCGGCCCCACGGTCAATCCCGCCTCGACCAATCTCGCCCTCGAACCCGGAAGGATCTCGCGCGACGACCTGATAAAGAGCGTCGGAACGGGTTTCTATGTCACCGAACTGATCGGCCAGGGCGTGAACATGGTGACGGGGGAATATAGCCGCGGCGCTTCCGGTTTCTGGATCGAGAACGGCGAAATCACCTTCGCCGTGTCCGAGGTAACGATCGCTTCCAATCTCAAGCAGATGTTCATGGCCTTGACGCCTGCCGATGATATCGACAGGAAATTCGGCATTGCCGCGCCGACCCTTGCCATCGAAGGCATGACGCTCGCCGGAACCTGATCGCTCCTGCATGTGTCCTTAAATCGACCCCGATTTAAGGACAAAGACATGCAGAAATTCAAAGTGCTACAGCGACTTTTGCGCGCCTGATAAGACGCGCGGCGCTGTGGCGGCTTGTTCCACCAACACTGAGGCGTGCGGGCCAGCCCCGCGCGTATGGAGTTGAATGTCAGAAACAGCCCGACCGCTCGCGCCCGCCTGGAGCGAGGACCTTGAGCTAATCCTCACTGCGGCGATCGCCGCGGGCGACACGGCGCTCGGATATTTTCGCAAGACCTTTGACGTACACTGGAAGAACGAGGGGCGCTCTCCGGTGAGCGAGGCGGACCTCGCCGCCAACGACATCCTCAAGGCAAGGTTGCTTGGTGCGCGGCCCGATTACGGCTGGCTTTCCGAGGAGACCGATGATGACGAGAGCCGCCTCTCCCGGGAGAGCGTCTTCGTGGTCGACCCCATTGATGGGACCCGCGCCTTCATCGCCGGCCGTGACCTTTGGTGTGTGAGCGTCGCCGTCGTCCAGCGCGGCCAGCCCGTTGCGGCCGTGCTCTATGCGCCGGCGCTCGGCGAGGTTTTTCAGGCAACCCGCGACAGCGAGGCGCGAAAGAACGGTGCCGCGATCGCTGTGCGCGTGCCCGAGCGTCACCGGACGCTGAAGGTGGCGATGGCCGAGGACCTGGTCGGCAGGTTGGCTTCGCCCTATCGCGAAGAAATGGTGCGGATCCCGCATGTGCCGTCGCTTGCATACCGGCTGGCGATGATCGCGGATGGACGGTTAGACGGAACGATCGTCAAGAAGAACTCGCACGACTGGGATCTTGCCGCTGCCGACCTCATCCTTGCACGGGCGGGCGGTGCGGTCTGCGGGCTCGACGGCCTGCCCTTGTCCTATAATCGCCCCATTGTCACGCATGGCATTCTTGGCGCAGCCTCGAGGCCGGTGCTTCCAGCCTTGCTGGCCGCCTCCCGCCCGTTGGAGCCCCATTGACCTTTGCAGGCGAATGCCGCAAATCAACACGCTTCAAGACAAAATGGAATTACGATGGCTCAAGACTCCGCGAAAAAGCAACGTTTGCACCTCGTCTTCGGCGGCGAGCTGACAACGCTTACCAACGTCCAGTTCCGCGATCTGGAAAAGCTCGATATCGTCGGCATCTTTCCCGACTACAACAGCGCTCATGCTGCCTGGAAGGCCAAGGCGCAGATGACGGTCGACAACGCCCATATGCGTTATTTCATCGTCCACATGCATCGCCTGCTCGATCCGGAAAATGATTGATGTCGGTGTCGTTGGGACGCACGCGGCGTGCCTGCGCCCAGGCTGTGCATGACATCTGTGTCCGGTTGCACACGGGCGAGGGCGCGCGTTCATGAGTAGCCTTCGTGCACGGCTTGCACTTTCCAGCTATCGCTGGATCGGGACGGGGATCTATCCCTTGGTCTGGTCCTACCTCGCCATACGCGCAGCGAAAGGCAAGGAGGACCCGACGCGCCGCCGCGAGCGCTACGGCTATGCGAGCGCGCCGCGTCCGCAAGGACCGCTTGTCTGGTTCCATGCCGCCAGCGTCGGGGAAACGGCGGCCGTCACACCGCTGATTAAGGAAATCCGCCGCCGCGGCATCGCCGTGGTGCTGACCACCGGTACGACGACGTCGGCCCGCGTAGCCGCTGAGCGACTCGGTTCTGCCGTCGTGCACCAATATGTGCCGCTTGATTTCAAGCCTGCAGTGAGCCGCTTTCTCGACTATTGGGAGCCGGATCTGGCGATCATTGCGGAATCGGAAATCTGGCCGATGACGATCGTCGAACTCGGCAGCCGGCACATTCCGCAGGTCCTGGTGAACGGCCGTCTTTCGGACCGGACCTTCGCGCGCTGGAAAAAAAGGCCCTCGCTCGCCGAGGCGCTCTTCGAGAAACTGGCGCTGGTCATTGCGCAATCCGACGTGGATGCGGACCGTTTTCGCACGCTCGGCGCGCTTCCGGTCATGGTTTCCGGCAATCTCAAGGTCGACACCGACGCCCCGCCGCATGATCCGAAGGCGCTCAAGGAGTATCGGCAGCAGATCGGCGCGCGCAAGACCTGGGCGGCGATCTCCACCTTCGAGGGCGAGGAGAATGCCGCGGCGACGGTTCACCGTGCATTGAAGGACAGGACCGGTCTCCTGACGATCGTCGTTCCGCGCCATCCCGAGCGATGCGACGCGATCGAGGCAGCGCTGGTCGCCAAGGGCTTGAAGGTCGCGCGCCGGACGCGCAACGATCCGCTAACGCCGGACGTCGACATCTTCCTCGGCGACACGATCGGTGAAATGGGCCTCTATCTACGCCTGACCGAGGTTGCCTTCGTGGGTCGCTCGCTCTTTGCCGAAGGTGGACAGAATCCGCTGGAGCCGGCCATGCTCGGCTGTGCGGTTCTTTCTGGTGGCAATGTCCAGAATTTCCGCGAAACCTATCAGATGCTTGCCAAGAACGGCAGCGCCAAGATCGTGCGCGATGTCGAGATGCTGGCCAAGGGCGTCAACTATCTGCTCGGCAACGACGACATGCGTCGCTCGATGATCGACGCCGGCCTCGAAAGCGTGCAGCAGATGCGTGGCGCGCTGACGGCGACGATCAAGGGTCTCGAGCCCTATATCAACCCGCTGGTCGTGAAGGCACGGCTGGAGCCGCGCGTCGAAGGCTGAAGCGTCAATTTGCGGATCTGATCATGGTCGCATCGAAAACCATCGTCGGCATCTTGTTCGACAAGGACGGGACACTTCTCGACTACGTGAAGAGCTGGGTGCCGGTGAACTACGAATTGGCGCGCATCGCGGCGAAGGGCGACGAGGAACTCGCGAGGGTGCTGCTTCAGGCGGGCGGAATGGATCCGGACAGTGGGTATGTTGCGCCCGACAGCCTGCTTGCCGCTGGCAATACCGTGGAAATCGCCACAGGCATGGTTGGCGCCGGCGCGCCCTTCACCGTCGAGGAATTGACGACGCTCTTCGACGGCCTCTTTGCGCAGTCCGCCGACTATGCCGTTCCGGTGACCGATCTCGGCGCCTTCTTTGCCGGCCTCCACGCGAAAGGTTATCGCCTCGGTGTCGCCTCGAGCGACAACGAACGGTCGATCCGGGAAACCGCCAGGCGCTTCGGTTTCGATGGTTACCTGCACTACGTTGCCGGCTACGACAGCGGTCATGGGGTCAAGCCGGAGCCGGGCATGGTGTTGGGTTTCTGCGCCGCGACGGGGCTGGAACCGCATCAGGTAGCGGTCGTCGGCGACAACAATCACGACATGCACATGGGGCGTAGCGCCGGCGTCGGCCTGACGGTCGCCGTGCTGACCGGTACAGGGTCGCGCCAATCTCTTGCCGCGGCCTCGGACCATTGCCTGGCCGACATCACGGAACTGGAGGCGGTGCTGTAGGTCTACAGCGCCGCGCGTCTCATCAGATACGCAAAGGACGCTGCAGCACTTTGAATTGCTGCATGTTTTTATCCGTAAATCGGCGACGATTTAAGGAAACGTGCAGCAGGCACCGACCGGCTTGCCTTTTTTCCCATTCTGACGTTTTTTGTCCATCGCGTCTTTCAGACGCGCGGCGCTGTAGAGCGTCGCGTTCCTGGCCGGTTTGGGGGCAGGGCAGGTCGTGGAGGCAGATTAGGCAGCATGGTTTCTGAAGCGCCACCGTTCTGGTGGACCAAGGCCGATTGGCGCGCCTATGCGCTTTGGCCGGTTTCCTGGGTTTATGGCCGCATCGCCGGAATGCGCATGGATAGAGCCCGCCGCGCCTCGGCGCCGGTGCCACTCATCTGCGTCGGCAACTTCACAGTCGGGGGAGCAGGAAAGACGCCGACCGCTATTGCGCTTGCCCGAGCCGCCAAGGCGAAGGGGTTGAAGCCGGGCTTCTTGAGTCGCGGTTATGGCGGCTCGCTGGACGTCACAACTGTCGTCGATCCGCATCACCACCGTGCCCGCGACGTCGGCGACGAGCCGCTGCTGCTCGCCCGCGAAGCCTTGACCGTCGTCTGCCGACGCCGCGTCGAGGGCGCACGCAAGCTCGCTGCCGAGGGCGCCGACATCATCATCATGGACGACGGCTTCCAGAGCGCGCGGCTTGCATTCGACTTCGCCTTGCTTGTGGTCGATTCCGGGCGAGGCATCGGCAATGGACATCTGGTTCCCTCGGGGCCGGTTCGCGCGCCAATCGGCGACCAACTTCGCCACGCAACAGCGCTCCTCAAGATCGGCAGCGGTTCGGCGGCCGATCCCCTGGTCCGCCGGGCCGCTCGGGCGGGCAAGCCCGTCTACGCGGCTGAAACCATCCGGGTCGACGAGGGTCAACTCGCAGGCGTCAAGGTTCTTGCCTGGGCCGGTATCGCGGATCCGGAGAAGTTCTTCCGGACCGTGCGCGAGACGGGCGCGATGATCGAGGAGACGCGGAGCTTTCCCGATCATCACCACTTCTCCGACGATGAAATTGCCGACCTGCTCGATCGCGCCGCGACCCAGGGCTATACGCTGGTCACCACGTCGAAGGACCTGGTGCGTCTCGAACCTGGCCATGGCCGGGCGGGAGAACTGGCGGCCAAGAGCAAGGTGATCGAAATCGACGTGCGCTTCGACGACCCGTCGGTGCCCGGCAAAGTCATCGACCGCACGCTTGCCGCCGCGCGAACGCGCAAGCTGCGGGAGGCCAAGGCAATCACTCCGTGACGGGGTCTTTACCCACGATTTAAGGAAACATGCGGTAAATCAGCGTCGCTGATTGGGAAGCGCACCGGCGCGTTTTTCCGCGTCGAGGGAGGCAGCCGCGTCGACATAGGGTTCCTGCCGGGCAACGCTCCAGTAGCGCAATTCGTCCACGGGGATCGCTTTGCCCGTCATGGCACATACGACGTGTGATCCGGCGAGCACGATCTGGAAGTCGCCGTCGAGATAGCGGATCTTCGCCTCGCGCGAGGGACTTCCTTCAAATCGGTTCATCATTGCCAGTGTCTGCCTTCTCAATTCGATCGCTTCTTGGTCTAACCCAGTGCCCAGTAAAACTCCAGTGCCGGCAAGACATCACAGCGCCGCGCGTCTCACAAGACGCGCAAAGGACGCTGTAGCACTTTGAATTGCTGCATGGTCTTTGTCCTTAAATCGGCTACGATTTAAGGAAGCATGCAGTAGTGCAATTCGGCGGAACGACCGCCCGTCAGCTGCGGCCGAAGAGACGCTCGATGTCCGAGAGCTTCAGCTCGATATAGGTTGGCCGGCCATGATTGCACTGGCCGGATCCAGGTGTTGCTTCCATCTGGCGAAGCAGCGCGTTCATCTCCTCCGTCCGCATCCGGCGGCCTGAGCGAACCGAGCCGTGGCAGGCCATCGTCGCAGCGAGATATTCGAGGCGCCCCGCAAGGCCGTTCGCCGTATCCCATTCCGCAAGCTCGTCGGCGAGCTGTCGCACCAGGCCGACGGCATCCATTTCGCCCAGCATCGCCGGCGTTTCGCGTACGGCGATCGCCCCCGGCCCGAAGCGTTCGATCGCGAGGCCGAGGCGGGTGAATTCCTCCGCATGTGCCATCAGTCGCTCGCAGTCATCCTCGGGGAGATCGACGATCTCCGGGATGAGCAGGGTCTGTGCGGGCACCGGGCGGGAATGCAGCGCCGTCCGCATCGTCTCGAAGACGAGGCGCTCATGCGCGGCGTGCTGATCAACGATGACGAGGCCATCATCCGTCTGCGCGACGATGTAGTTCTCATGGAGCTGCGCACGCGCGGCGCCGAGCGGGAAGGATGGCGGAGTTACGTCAGAAACGCGTGTTTCTTCGGCCGGAGCGGTGGAACGCGCCGACGGCTGCGAGAATTCCACAAAGGCTCGCTGCGGGGCCTCTGCGAAGCCGTTCGCAGTTTCGCCGAAATCTATCGGCCGGTAGGGCGAGGCTGCAGGCGTCCAGGGTTGCGGCGGCCTCTGCATCTCCGGCCGGAAGGCACGCATCATCCCGCTCGCGCCGGTGGTCGCGGCACGGTCTCCGCCGCGCGCGAGCGCCTCGCGGATCGCGCCGATAAGCAACCCTCGGATCAAGCCCGGATCGCGAAACCTGACGTCCGACTTCGCCGGATGGACATTGACATCGACGAGCGCCGGCTCGAGTTCGATCGACAGGACGGCAACCGGGTAGCGTCCTTGGGGGATGGTTTCGGCATAGGCGGCGCGGATTGCAGACAGGATGAGCTTGTCCTGCACCGGGCGGCCGTTGACGAAGACATATTGCTGAAGCGAGTTGCCGCGATTGAAGGTCGGCACGCCGGCAAAACCCGTAAGCCGGGCATCCTCCCGTTCGGCGTCGATCTCGATCGCATTGTCGCGGAAATCCTTGCCGAGCACCTGCGCCATCCGCGCCAGCCGGTCCTCGCCGGTGGCCGGGAACTCAAGTGTCGTGCGATCGGAGCCGGAGAGTACGAAGCGCACCTTCGGGAAGGCGATCGCCATACGGCGGACGACCTCGGAAATCGCGGCAGCCTCGGCCTTTTCCGACTTCATGAATTTGAGCCGCGCGGGGGTCGCGAAGAAAAGATCGCGCACCTCGACGACGGTCCCGACATTGGCCGGTGACGGGCGCACGGCTTCGGTCTTCCCGCCTGCGATTGCGATCGCCGCGCCCTCGTTGGCGCCGGCCGTTCGCGTCGTGATCGACAGGCGCGCGACCGATCCGATCGAGGGCAGGGCCTCGCCGCGAAAGCCGAGGGTCCGGATATCCGTGAGGCTATCGCTGATCTTGGAGGTGCAATGGCGCTGAACGGCCAGGGCGAGGTCGGCGGGTGACATGCCGCCGCCGTTGTCGGTCACCCTGAGCAGCGTCTTGCCGCCGCCGGCCGTCGCGATCTCGATCCTGGTCGCGCCCGCGTCGAGCGCATTCTCGATCAATTCCTTGGCCGCGCTGGCAGGCCGCTCGAGGACCTCACCGGCCGCAATCTGGTTGATGAGCGTTTCTGAAAGTTGCTTGATGATCATGGCTCATTTTCCCGGATTCGGCGCGCGAGGGAAAGGGGTGTTTGCGATTGGTCCGCCGCGGTAAGAGCGGTCATGGGGAGATAAGTCTCGGGAAAAATGAGACCATGATTTAATTCCCCTTTAACGTTCTGCTGCGATTTTCCACAACAACCTGAATGAGCAGGGGTTTTGTCTTTGGAGCTCCGCGGCGTTGCTGGACGCCGCCCCGCATTCCGCCCGAAGAGACGCCTTCGGAGGCCAGCCAGCATGTCCCGGAATGAAACCGCCGCGCCGGCGCCGCGGGTCTTTTCAGACGCGCAAGGGCCGCTGTGAAACTTTAGATTGCTGCATCATGCAGACGGCGAAATGAGGACAGCGCAATGAGCGATGTGGCGTCGGGCGGCGCAGACATCAACAGGATCATTCTCGAGTCGAGCTGCGATGCACTTGGCCTCGCTTTGCTTGTCTGCGGTCGAGACGATACGATCTTGTTCGCCAGCCCCTCGATCCTGCAGTTCTTTCCGGTACCAGCCCGCCTGTTGACGCCCGGCACTCGCCTCCGCGACTTTCTCGGCGCAGTCTACGATACGGGTGTGCGCCCAGGGACATTGCCTGAGAACAGCCGAAGACGAGCGAACAGGGAAGACTGGATCGCCGAGCACATGGCGCTTCATTGGCGCGAGCGCTACGAGAGTGTCGAGCGGGCCGGTCGCACGCGCTGGGTCTCGTTGCGCAAGCGCCGGCTGTCGAGCGGTATCGGCATATTGTCCGTCATCGATGTTTCCGAACAGAAGAAGCGCGACGAACAGCTTCAGACCGACCTCGAACGCGTGGAATTGACGGAAGAAATCCTCGACGCGCAGCCCAACCCAATCTGCATCAAGGATCGAAACCTCAACTACATCGCCGTCAACAAGGCGTTCTGCACGATCCATGAGCTTTCCCAGGACGCGATTCTCGGGCGCTCCGCGTGGGATCTCGTCGATGCCGAACTGGCGGAGCGGTTCGAACAGTCGGACCGATCGGTGCTCGAAACCGGCAAGCCGCATTCGGAAGCCGAGCACATCGTTCGTGCCGACGGCAATGATCTTTGGGTCGTGACGCGCAAATATCGTATCGGCATGCCCGGCCGTCATTTTGTCGTGACCTGCATGAACGACGTCACCGATATCGCGGCCTGGTATCACGGTACGGGCGACAACACGGGTAGCAGCGGCCTCCAGATTCTGGACTACAGCATTTTTGCGCCGGCACAGAATTTCTACGATCCCTTCCGGGCGTTGAATGTACAGCAGCTGGTCGAGGCGGGTTCGATGATCGAGACCCTGCCCGCGCGCGGACTGCGCGTGCTGCTTGCGACAGGCGACCGAGACGCGGAGCAGCGGCTCGTGGCGCGCCTGCGCGGTTCCGGTCTCGACGCCTGCGCCGTGCGCAACGGCAACGAGCTTGAGGCTTTCGCGCTGGCCGCCGACCGTTCCGGGGTAAAGCTCGACATCCTGGTGCTCGATGGCGCATTCCCGGACGTCGAGCGTGTCCTTGCGGGCTGGCATGCAAGCCCCGTCCTCAAGGTTTCCACCGACATCGATGCCGGCAACCTGCTTGCGGAGATCTTTCGCGTTTGCGCCGAGCGTCCGCAGCCGCGGTCGTCGGTTCCGCAAGCGGACTGGGGGATCTCCTTCGAAGGCGACGTTGCGACCGGGACGCACGCGCCGGATATCGAAGTGTTGGTCGCCGAGGACAATCAGATCAATCAGTTCGTCTTCGCCCAGATACTGGAGGGGCTCGGGGTTTCGCACCGGATCGCCGCGAATGGCAGGGAGGCATTGGAGCTCTGGCACGAACTTCAGCCGGCATTGGTTCTCATGGACATATCGATGCCGGTGATGAACGGCTTCGACGCCGCAGTCGCCATCCGCGACGCCGAAAAGGGGACAGGGCGGCGGACTCCGATCATCGCGGTGACGGCGCAGGCGCTCGACATCGACCTTAGGCAATGCGAAGCGTCGGGGATGGATGACCACATCATGAAGCCGGTGAGCCCGGACATGATCGAGGCTGTACTTAGAAAATACATGCCGGCGGGGAACATGCGTGCCGCCGGCTAAGCCCTGGATCTTGTCAATTCGCTAGAATTGGGGAGGCTGGCGAAAGATTTGATAGTGCGTCGATATGGGATTGTTAACCCCCGATTGTCATCGTCTGCGTCGAACTGCCAGAAAGTGTAGAGCCTCGCAGCAATGTATGCGCTTCGTCCAGCCGCCCAGCCCCTTCCTACCCCGATGCGAGAGATGCGTCTCGACGGGCGAGAGCCGCGGCATCTTTGCGCATCTGATAAGACACGCGGCGCTGTAGTCTGCAGCGGGAGCTTGCGGCCATGATGTGGAGGCAGGTCGCGGGGCATGAGATCATTGACGTGCCGCACTCGGTGGCGCTTCTTGATGAACTCACCGGCCTCGGCAATGGCCGGCATTTGCGCCAGACGGTTTGTGAACTTGCCGCGGAACGCGCGAGCGACCCGGCACCCTTCACCATCGGCCTTGCCAATCTCGATGGTTTCAAGCCGATCAACGACCTGTTCGGGCCGGAGGCCGGCGATCAGATCCTCCGCCAGGTCGCGCACCGTCTCAAAGCCTGCGTTCCGGAAGGTGCGACCGTGACACGCACCAAGGATGACGAGTTCGCCTTCGTGCTACCGCTGATCTTCGAGCGCAAGGGCGCCGAAAAACTGGGCCGGGTGCTGAAAGAGGTACTATCGGCTCCCTTCGATCTCGGCGACCGGAACGTGCGCCTGTCTGCGTCGTTCGGTTTCGCGGTCTACCCTTTCGCGGGCAACAGCTTTGAAGACCTGCTGAAGAGCGCCGACACCGCACTCTATCGGTCGAAGCGGCGCGGGCGTGGCCAGATCACTGTCTACTCGCAGGAGATCGCCCAGGAAATGAAACGCGCGACGCAGATTGAACAGGCGCTGCGCAACGCGATCATCGCCGACCAGGTCGATGTGCATTTCCAGCCCATCGTCGATCTTCGCAGCGATTCGGTCGTCGGCTTCGAAGCACTGGCAAGATGGTGCGACGCGGATCTCGGCTATGTCTCGCCCTCGATTTTCGTGCCGCTTGCCGAAGAGCGCGGTTTCATCGAGTCGCTGGCGGAAACGTTGTTGCGCAAGGCAGCGCAGGCGGCCCTGTCCTGGCCGAAGGAACTCTTCCTCTCCTTCAACCTGTCCTCGGCACAGCTGATGGACCCAGCGACCAGCTCACGCCTGCTGTCGATCATCCATCAGGTCGGATTCGACCCCCGCCGACTGGAACTCGAGATTACCGAGACAGCGGTGATGGCGGACGCAGATGTGGCGCAGAAGATCGTTTCCGAATTGCGGGCGGCCGGCGTGCGCGTGTCGCTCGACGATTTCGGGACGGGGCAATCGAGCCTCGGCCGGTTGCGCGATTTTTCCTTCGACAAAGTGAAGATCGATCGCGCCTTCGTTTCCCGTATCTCGGCCGACCGCGCATCGGAGCATATCATCAAGGCCATCGTTTCGATGTGCGAGGGGCTGGAGCTTGAAGTCGTCGCCGAAGGCATCGAGGATTTCGCCGAAGCGCTGAAGTTGAAAGCGCTCGGCTGCGGCATGGGGCAGGGCTATTTCTACGGCAAGCCGGCGGACGCCGTGGCGACGATGCGCTATCTTTCGGATCGCTATCGGGACGTTGCAGCATCCCGCTGACGGTAGCTTTCATCGGCGCCGCCCGCATCGGAGCGGTCACGCAATCCCTCGTCCAAGAGCCAGTCCCTGATGCGCCGTGCCTGGCTGTTGAGTTCGCGCGATCGCGGCCAGACGACGTAGAATGCATGCCCGGTCTTCAGGACGTGCCCGCCCACCGGAACAAGCGCACCGGAACGGACCTGCCGCTCGATCAAGTGTTCCCAGCCGAGCGCGATTCCTTCGCCGGCAAGCACTGCCTGGATCACCAGCACGTAGTCGTTGATCGACAGCCGTCGTCCCTGGGCCGGGTAGGCAAGGCTCGCACTCGCGAACCACTCTGTCCAATCGCAAGCCCGCCGGACGGGTTCCTCGAGATGGATCAGATTGTGTCGCAACAGGTCGGCCGGCGTTTCCGGCAGGCCGTGCGCCTCGATATAGGCGGGTGTCGCGACGGCATTGACCACTTCCTCGGCCAGAAGAGCCGCATGATAGCGGGGCCAGTGACCAGGGTCACCGCCGCGGATGCCCAAGGGAATAGGCTCGTCATCGAGGTCGAGATCGCGCACGCTGGTCTGGATGCGGAGATCGATTTCCGGCAAGTCTTCCCGCAGCCGATTCAGCCGTGGAAGCATCCACATCGAGGTGAAAGCGGTGGAAGCTGCGAGCGTAACGTTCGTCTCGCGGCCCTTCGAGCGGATATCTTCGGCTGATTTCTGGATCCGCGACAGGCCGACCGAGACATCCGCATGGAATTTCTCGCCGGCCTCGGTCAATTCGACCGCCCGGTGCACGCGGTGAAACAGCGGCACGCCAAGTTGGTCCTCGAGGCCGCGGATGGCGTAGGATACGGCTGCTTGCGTCATCCCGAGTTCGTTGGCGGCACGGGTGAAATTCTGATGGCGGCCGGCCGCCTCGAAAACGATGAGGCTGGCGGCGGAGGGAAGGAGGCGGCGCAGGTTTTCCATAAATACAGCTTATAGCATGCGTCGAATTTTTCCACCGTTACAACGATCTTGATCGTCACTAGCATCACCGCAAATGATGGGAGGCTTGCAATGGAATCGACGTCGGGAGCAACGGTTGAGGCACCTCGGAGAACACGGGGTACGAGAGCACAGCGACGGGAAGGGGGCAGCAATCTCGGCGTTCCCTATATCGTCCGCAACATACCGACCTACGATATCCTCGGCGAGGAAAGCCTGCAGCGCGTCGAGCAGACCGCGGATCGCATCCTCGCCGAAGTCGGCATCGAGTTTCGCGATGATCCTGTAGTGCTCGACCATTGGAAGCGCGCCGGCGCGAAAATCGATGGTGTCCGCGTAACCTTCGAGCCGGGCATGCTGAACGAGATCGTCCGTTCCGCACCGTCGCAGTTCACCCAGCATGCCCGCAATCCCGCCCGCAGCGTCGAGATCGGCGGCCGCAACGTCGTCTTTTCCCCGGCCTATGGTTCGCCCTTCGTCATGGATCTGGACAAGGGCCGACGCTACGGCACGATCGAGGATTTCCGCAATCTGATCAAGCTCGCTCAGTCGAGTCCGTGGCTGCACCATTCGGGCGGAACGATCTGCGAGCCGGTCGACGTGCCGGTCAACAAGCGCCATCTCGATATGGTCTACAGCCACATCAAGTATTCCGACCGTGCCTTCATGGGCTCAATCACGGCCGAGGAGCGCGCCGAGGATTCGATTGAGATGGCGCGCATTCTCTTCGGCGTCGATTTCGTCGACAAAAATTGCGTTATCCTCGGCAACGTCAACGTCAATTCGCCGCTCGTCTGGGACGGGACGATGACGAAGTCGTTGCGCGCCTATGCGCGTGCCAATCAGGCGGCGGTCATCGTGCCCTTCATCCTGGGCGGGGCCATGGGGCCCGTGACCAATGCCGGCGCCATCGCCCAATCCTATGCCGAAACGCTCGCCGGCTGTGCGCTGACGCAACTCGAACGAAAAGGGGCGCCCGTAATCTTCGGCAACTTCCTTTCGTCAATGTCGCTTCGCTCCGGCTCGCCCACTTTCGGCACACCGGAGCCGGCGATCGGCAGCATGGTCGTCGGTCAGCTCGCCCGCCGGCTGGGCTTGCCGCTGCGTTGCGCCGGCAACTTCTCCAACTCGAAGAGGCCGGATGCGCAGGCGATGCAGGAAGGCGTCATGTCGATGCTGTCCGCGGTCCACTGCGGTGCCAATTTCATCCTGCATTCCGCCGGGTTCGTCGATGGCCTGCTCGCCATGTCTTACGAGAAATTCGTGATGGATACCGATTTCTGCGGGGCGCTCCATTCCTATCTTGCCGGCGTCGTCGTCGATGACAATGCGCTTGCCATGGACGCCTTCCTGGAGGTCGGGCCGGGCAGCCATTTTCTGGGCTGTGACCACACCATGCGCAACTATCAAACCGCTTTCTGGGACTCGGCACTTTCCGACAACGAGCCGTTCGAGAAATGGGTCGAACAGGGCGAGACGGACATGGCGACGCGCGCCAACCGGCACTGGAAAAAGACGCTTGCCGAATACGAAGCGCCGCCTCTGGATATAGCAATCGACGAGGCTCTGGTGGACTATGTCGCCAGACGGAAAAACAGCATGCCCGACGCTTGGTACTGACCGGCATGAAAGCCCCAAGGACCGTTGAATGACCCTCTCGAAGGACCCGCTGCTCCAGCCATATCGTCTAAAGCACTTGACCCTCAAGAACCGGATCATGTCGACGGCCCATGAGCCGGCCTATTCCGAGGACGGCATGCCGAAGGACCGCTATCGGCTCTATCATCTGGAAAAGGCCAAGGGTGGAATAGCGCTGACGATGACGGCCGGATCGGCGATCGTTTCCGAGGACTCTCCGCCGGCTTTCGGAAATCTCCACGCCTATGCCGATGAAATCGTGCCCTGGCTCAAGAAGATCGCCGACGACTGTCACGAGTACGGCACCGCGGTCATGATCCAGTTGACCCATCTCGGTCGCCGCACAAGCTGGAACAAGGGCGACTGGCTGCCGGTGCTGAGCGCCTCTCCCGTCCGGGAACCGGCGCACCGGTCGTTTCCGAAGGAGATCGAGGAATGGGATATCGAGCGGATCGTGAGCGACTATGCAACGGCCGCCAGCCGCATGCAGGCCGCCGGTCTCGATGGTATCGAAATCGAGGCCTATGGCCATCTGATCGATAGCTTCTGGTCGCCAGCCACCAACCATCGTGACGACGAATATGGTGGTTCGCTCGACAATCGCCTGCGCTTCATGAATCTGGTTGTTGACGCCGTGCGCAAGGCGGTGGGTCCGGATTTCATCGTCGGCACGCGCATGGTCGCGGACGAAGACTGGGACAAGGGCCTGTCGAAGGAAGAAGGTGTGGAGATCGCGAGGCGACTCGCCGGTTCTGGCAAGATCGACTTTCTGAACATCATTCGCGGCCATCTCGAGCACGACGCCCCGCTCACCAAGGTAATCCCGATCCAGGGCATGGCTGCCTCGCCGCACCTCGATTTTGCCGGAGAGGTTCGGGCAGCGACGAAATTTCCGGTGTTCCATGCCGCCCGTATCGCCGATGTGGCGACGGCGCGGCATGCGATCGCCGAGGGCAAGCTCGACATGGTCGGCATGACGCGCGCCCATATCGCCGACCCGTATATCGTCAGGAAGATCGAAGAGGGGCGCGAGGCCGAGATCCGTCCCTGCGTCGGCGCGACGTACTGTCTCGACCGCATCTATGAAGGCGGAGGCGCGCTTTGTATCCACAACGCGGCCACCGGACGCGAGGCGGTCGTGCCGCACATCATCTCGAGAAGTGATGGCGCCCGCCGGCGTGCGGTTGTCGTCGGGGCGGGACCAGCCGGCCTCGAGGCGGCGCGCGTGCTCGCCGAGCGTGGTCACTCGGTCGAGCTCCTGGAGGCGACTAGCGAGGCCGGCGGCCAGATCCTGCTTGCGGCACGAAACCCGCGTCGCAAGGAAATGATCGGCATTGTCGACTGGCGGCTTTCCGAACTTGAACGGCTCGGCGTTCCGATCCATTACAATGTCTTTGCCGGCTTGGAGGACGTGCTGGCACGCGAGCCGGATCTCGTTGTCGTTGCCACCGGCGGCATCGCCCAGAATCCGGCGCTTGAGACAGGCGGCGACCTCGTCGTTTCGAGCTGGGATATCATCGCGGGAGCAATGAAGCCCGAGGGACCGGTTCTGCTCTATGACGACAACGGCGCGCACAGCGGCATGACCGCTGCCGAACTGATAGCCAGGGCGGGCATCGAACTCGAAATCGTTTCGCCAGAGCGCATGTTCGCACCCGAGATCGGCGGCATGAACCATGTTCCCTATGCGAAGATCTTCGCCGAGAAGAATGTGCGGGTAACGATCAACACGCGGCTGAAGTCGGTAAGACGCGACGGCAATTCGCTAGTTGCGACCTTGTTTTCGGATTTTTCGGAGACCGTTTCGATTGAGCGTCGGGTGGCGCAGGTGGTGGTCGAGCATGGCACAGTGCCGATGGCCGACCTCTATCTCGATCTCAAGCCACTATCCCGCAACCTTGGCGCGGTCGACTACAAGGCTCTCATCCGTCGCGAAAACCCGATGGCCGTGCGCAATCCGGAGGGGACGTTCGACCTCATTCGGATCGGCGACGCGGTGGCGAGCCGCAATATCCATGCCGGCATCTACGATGCATTGAGATACGGCGTTCTGTTCTGAGGTGATTCTGTTTGACGCACGAGAAAAGCGGCGCAATGCGCCGCTTTTCAGGCTTGGGAGCAGGATGCTCAGTTTACTGCTGAGGTGACGGCTGCGTCGGTGCTGCCGGCGTTGTACCGGTCGAAGAAGTCGTCGATGTGTCTACCGGCTGCGCTGCATTGCGCTCGGCCATCATCTGCGATTTCGTCTTGAACTCCGGCGCTGCCTTCAGCGTGTCGGCCGTTTCGGTCGTGGTCAGCTTCAGCGCTGCTGTATCGGCCTGCTCGGAAATCTCGATCCGGTCGAATGGGACAGCAACGTTCTTCTCGCCAATCCCGAGGAAGCCGCCAACACCGATCACGGCTGCTTCGACACCACCATCCTTCTTGATGAGCAGATCGTCGATTTTGCCGATGCTTTCATCGGCCGCATTGTAAACCGATTGGCCTACATAATCACTGGTAGCGATCTGATCGTCCGCCTGCTCGGTGAGATAGTCCGATTTGGCCGTTTTATCCGCAGGTGCCTCATTGCCAGCCGGTGGAGGAGTCTGGGCCTGATCGGCCGGAGGCTCCGTGGCAGGCGGTGTAGTGCCGCCCGGCTGCGTCTGCGTGGGTGCTGCCGGATTGGCCGGAGGTGTTGTTGTCTGCTGCGCGAAACTTGTCGGGGCGAAGGTAACGCCCACGAGAAGCGCGCCAGCCGCAACGGAAGATACAAGTTTCTTTGTCATATCAGACTGCCTTTCGTTGACGTTGTCGACCACCCCGCGGCGTCGGGCGAGCGGCCTGCCCCACCGCGCTGGTGATACTCAAGCAACGTCCGGCAGCGAAATCAGTTCCGTAAAAAATGCAAACGTCCGTACTAGGCAATTGACGGCGATTCTACCTTAGGACGCTTTGTCTTGGCAGCATCGATCGGACGGTCACTGTATTTCGCAAAGTCGGCTAATAAAGTTGTTGCTTTGTTTAGATGTGGCTAAAACTAGCCAGGCTGGCATGTGTTCTCCGGTCATCCTTGCGAAATACTTGAGAGAGCGACGAAAATCACTTTATAGATCCCGGATAGAGATTGATCCGGGATCTTCAAGTGCTGCCGCAAATGGGGTCGCCGTGGTAGCGTCTGATGACGTTCTGGGTCACTATGACTTAGTCTAATACGCCAGAGCGGGATGCGGGCGGAAAACCGCACACACGGTTCCTCATCGCGCACCGGAGCAATTCCAGGAAAAGTGTGTAACGTTTTTCCGTCCGGAATTGAGTGGTTTCAAAGAGTTAGATCATTTCACTGCTTCAATGAAACAATGAAATGCTCTAATGGCTCTCGCGTTGCACGTCGCTGCCGCTCTTGCCGACGAGGAAGTCGAGGTCGGCGCCCTTATCGGCCTGCAGCACGGTCTCGTGATAAAGCTTGTAGTAGCCGCGTTGCCATCTCTGCTCCGGCGGCTGCCAGGCGGCCATGCGCGCCGCGAACTCCTCCTCGCTGACGAGAAGATTCAACTCGCCCTTCATGGCATCGAGACGGATGCGGTCGCCGGTCTTGACGATCGCAAGCGGACCGCCGGCATTGGCTTCCGGGCTCACGTGCAGGACCACGGTGCCGAAGGCAGTGCCCGACATGCGTGCATCCGAAACGCGCACCATGTCGCGAACGCCCTTTTCGACGAGCCGGCGCGGGATCGGCATGTTTCCGACTTCCGCCATGCCGGGATAACCCTTCGGGCCGCAGCCCTTGAGCACGAGGATCGTATCCTCGGTTACCGGCAGGTCCGGGTCATCGATCTTGGCCTTGAGGTCTTCAATTGTCTCGAAGACATAGGCCGGGCCCTCGTGCGCGAGCAGGTGCTCGCTCGCTGCCGACGGCTTTATGACCGCGCCGTTCGGGGCGAGGTTGCCCTTCAGCACGCGAATGCCGGCGGCGGCGCGCAGCGGGTTATCGAGCGGGCGGATGACGTCGTCATTGTAGACCTCGGCACCTTCCCAATATTTGCTGATCGGCACGCCAAAAACCGTCGGCGCGTCTGCATGAAGCAGATGCCGGATACGGTTCATCACCGCCGGGAGGCCGCCCGCATAGGCGAGATCCTCGATAAGATACTTACCCGACGGCATGCAGTTGACGATGCAGGGAACCCGGCCGCCGACGCGATCGAAGTCTTCAAGACAGAGGTCGACCCCGGCGCGTCCGGCAATTGCGAGCATGTGCACGACGGCGTTCGTCGATCCGCCGACGGCGGCGTTTGCGATGATGCCGTTTTCGAAGTTATGCTTCGTCAGGATTTTCGACAGTCGAAGATCCTCGTGCACCATCTCGACGATCCGCTTGCCGGTCATGTGTGCAAGCGCCATGCGGCGCGCGTCGACAGCGGGAAGGGCTGCGTTGGTCGGGAGCGAAAGACCCATCGCTTCCACCACCGAGGCCATGGTAGTCGCGGTGCCCATCGTCATGCAGACGCCGGGCGAACGCGACATTCCGCTTTCGGCAGCCATGAATTCCTGCAGGCTCATTTCGCCCGCCCGCACGGCTTCCGAGAATTTCCAGACATCCGTGCCCGAGCCGATGTCCTTGCCCTTCCACTTGCCGTTCAGCATCGGCCCGGAGGAAACGACGATCGTCGGGAGGTCGACGGAGGCGGCGCCCATCAACTGGCCCGGGGTTGTCTTGTCGCACCCGCCGAGTAGCACCACGCCGTCTATCCCGTGGGCGCGGATCGCTTCTTCGACGTCCATCGCCAGAAGGTTGCGGAAAAGCATGGCGGTCGGGCGCATCTGCGTCTCGCCGAGCGAGGAAACGGGAAACTCGACCGGAAAACCACCGGCCTCCCAGACGCCGCGTTTGACGCCTTCGGCCAGAACGCGCAGGTGGCTGTTGCAGGGGGTGAGCTCGGACCAGGTGTTGCAGATGCCTATGATCGGGCGCCCGTCGAAAGCATGATCCGGGAACCCCTGGTTTTTCATCCAGGACCGATGGATGAAGCCGTCCTTGTGCGTCCCGCCATACCAGTGGCGGCTTCTCAGTTCCTTTTTCTTTTCGCTCATCCGAGCCCTCCCTTCCATGGCGATTCATCGCATGGCGAAATTGTATGACTTTTTGGCGGCCCGAATACCAGCACTTGTTATAGGTCAGAGCAGAAACGCCGGCTCGAAACGGCCTTTGACCTCGATGCCGAGATCGAAAGTTTTTCCGGCATCGGGATCGGCCGCCCGCGCGGCCTCGTCCAACCCCTGCGAGGCCGAGGTTATGAGCAGCCGGTCAGCCTTCGCTCCGATGAAGGCCGGGCAGCTTGGTTGCGTCGCGGGAACGGCGTAGCGGGCGATCCTCTGGCCGTCCGGCTTATAGACGTCGACGGAGCTTGCGCCCCAGCGGGCGTTCCAGATCAGCCCGTCGGCATCGCAGACCGCGCCGTCGACGTCTCCGGGAGACGTGCTCTCGTCGGAAAGGATAACGGCATCCCCGATCGGAAGGGCGGTCGCGGGATCAATATCGACGCGCATCAGACGGTTGACGACCGAATCGGTGAAATAGGCCGTGGCGCCATCGGGCGAGAAACAAATGGCGTTTGGAATGCTGATATTGCTGTAGAGCTTGGTCACGCGATTGCCGGCGACATGGTAGATCGCACCCGAATTCCTTTCGGCCTTCCGTCCCATCGTGCCGATCCAGAGAGCGCCGGATGGATGGACGCGACCGTCATTGGAGCGGTTGACCGGCTTGTCTTCAAGCGTGGTGAAAAGGGAGAGCTTGCCAGTTTCCGTGTCGCGAAGGAAAAGCCCCTGGTCCGACGCGATCAACTGCCGGGCGGGATCGATGACGGCAAGCACACTGCCAAGAAAGGGCAGGGTGTGAACCGTCTTTCGGCCGCTTTCGACATGCAGCTCATGCAGTTCCCGGCCCGTGATATTGAACCACCAGGCGGTGCCGCTGCCGGGATCGAAGGTCGGACCTTCGCCGAGCTCGGAGCCGAAATCGCAGAGGACGCGGCCGGAGAAGGGAACGGGATCTGTCATCACCGGCCTCCATAAACAGTGTCATAGGCTTCGAGCGTCGCCTTCGCCCGCTGTTCAACCTCCGCTGCATTCATGCCAGGCTTGTAGAGGCTAGAGCCGAGGCCGAAGCTGCGAATGCCGATCTTGGCATAGTCGGCGAAGTTGCTCTCCGACACGCCGCCGACGGCTGCGACCTCGACATCGGTTGGAAGAACGGTGCGGATCGCCGCGATGCCCGAGGGGCCGAGTACGCTCGCAGGAAAGAACTTGAGAGCGGTCGCACCCGCGCCTGCGGCTGCCAGCGCCTCGGTCGGCGTGAACACGCCCGGCATCGTGACCATGCCTTTCGCCGCGGCAAGCCTGATCACCGACTGTTCGACATTGGGGCTCACCATCAACCGTCCGCCGATGTCGGCGAGTTGTTCCACCTGCGCTGTCGTCAGCACGGTTCCTGCGCCGATAAGGCAGCCGGCCGGTGCCATCTTCACGGCCATTTCGATGGAACGGAACGGGTCGGGCGAGTTCAGCGGGATTTCAATTGCAGTGAAGCCCGTCTCGATCAGCGCGCCGACGACGCCTTCAGTTTCGGTTGGTTTGAGCCCGCGCAAGATGGCGACCAGCGGATATTTCATCGGTGGGAGGGGGATGCGATTCATCTTCTTTCTTTCGTCAAAGGGGCCAAATGGCGCCGGCGGCGGCGGAGAGGCCGGCCCGCACCGCGTCATCGGCGTCGACATGCTGAACTTTGAGGCCCTGGCTTTCGAGGGCCGCATGATAGAGTGCGCCGAGCGGGCCCGATGCGACGAGGCAAATCCCGTCGATCGATCCCGCCGTTGCAAGGGCGCCTGCGATCTCGACGCCGATCATGGTGCCGGAGAGCCGCGCCTTGGCGTCGGTGGCGCTGATCCCGTGGAGAAGCTGTCCCGCCCGGACTGAAAAAAGCAGGTTCGTGGCGAGAGCCGGATTCCGCGTCGCCTCTGACACGGCTTCGAGAAAGGCGGGATCGTTGCCGGCGAGCGCGCCCCCGTCCGATACGGAATTGCTGAGAATTGAGTGACGCGAGACGACATCGAACAACTCGCCGGTCATGAAGGTGGAAAAGCCCTCGACCGTCTCGCCGCTCAAGCGGACCCATTTGCTGTGCGTACCTGGCATGCATACGAGGTGCCGACCGGTGCCGAGCGTACCGGCGGCGCCGAGAAGCTGGGTTTCTTCGCCGCGCATCACATCCGGATGGCGCATGTCGCGCTGGGCAAGGCCCGGTAGTATTCGGATATCGCGGTCGACGTCCGGGACGGAAATAGCGCTGCCGGCAATCGCGCTTAGGGCGGCCGGTGTATCGAGGTAACCCGCCTCCCTCCAACCCTGGCGGGCACCGGCCATTCCGCAAATGACGATCGGGAGATGGCCGGGAGCATCGGTCGCGGCGAGATGTGCGTCGAGAACTGCGTGGAAACCGACCTTCGCCGCCGTTGTCATGCCTTCCGCACTGCGGCGTTCCGCAAGGACGGCGCCATCTTCGCCGATGATCCACAGCCGGAAGCTCGTGGTTCCCCAATCGACCGCAGCATAATAGCCTGCCGTCATCAAAATACGCCTCCATCGATGATCATGGTCTGGGCCGTCATCGCCGCCGAGCAGTCCGAAGCCAGATAGAGGCAAGGCCCCACGAGGTCGTCGGCGGTCAACATGCGTTTCAGGCACTGTTTCTCTTGCATGCGCGCAATCGCGTCATCGTCCAGCCATAGCCGCTTCTGCCGTTCGGTAACGATCATGCCGGGCAGGATCGCGTTGACGCGAATATTGTCCGGGCCGAGTTTCCCGGCGAGCGACTTGGTGAGCCCGACGATGCCGGCTTTCGCCGTCGCGTAGGCGGGTACATCCGGCATGTTGAGCATGAAGGCGATGGACGAGAAGTTGATGATCGACCCGCCGCCGGCGCGCCGCATGTGGGGCGCCACTGCCTGGCTCATGAAGAAGAGGTGCCTGAGATTGACGGACAGGCTTTCGTCCCAGCTCTCTTCGGTGACCGCTTCCAATGGCTGGCGGTCGTCGCGTGCGGCATTGTTGACGAGCACACGGATCGAGCCGAGCGTGCTGGCCGCGGCATCGACGGCCGCTTTCAATGTGGGGACCTGTCTGAGATCGGCGCGAATGAACAGCGGTTTTCTTCCCGTTTCGGCGGCCAGCTTCTCGCAAAGCGCCAGGCTCTCTTCCTCTGCGATGTCGATGAAGGCGACGCGCGCACCTTGCCGCGAGAAAGCTTCCACCAGGGCGGCGCCTATGCCCGACCCTCCACCGGTTATGAGCACGCCGTTGTTTTGCAGGTCGGGAAACTGACCGCTCGGCAATGGCATGATTTCCCCCGTGTAGATATTGGGATGGAACAGTTCCATTATGTGGAACGCTGTTTTATTATCTGGAATTATCGCGCCATTGCTTTTATCCTGTCAAGCCGCGATGCCGCTGATCGAAGCCTGATGATATGAACGAAACCAAGATAACCGACGCAGAGATTGAAATCGCCGGAACCGGCACGCTCGGCAAGGCCATGGCGGTCCTCGAGGCGGTCGTGACGGCCGGCAACCCGCAGCGGTTCACGGATATCGTTCAGTCCGTCGGTCAGCCTCGCGGCACGGTGCACAGGCTGCTCAGTCACCTGGTCGAGGAGGGGCTGCTCGTCCAAGGGCGTGACCTCGCTTACGAGCCGGGCCTTCGCCTGTTGAAGCTCGCCTATCGTTCCTGGTCCGGCAACCGTTTCCGTGACGTCGCTGAACCGCATCTGTTGCGGTTGCATGAACTGACGGGCGAGACGGTTCACCTCGGCGTCCTGCAGGAAACGGAAATCATCTACGTCGACAAGGTCGAGAGCCGGCAGACGGTGCGGATGAGCTCGCAGATCGGCAAGGCATCGCCGGCCTATTGTACGGGCATCGGCAAGGCGGCGCTGTCGTCGCTGCCGCAGTCGGACTTGATGCGCATTGCCGCAAAAACGAGGTTCCACCCGTTCACGGCCCATACGCATCGTTCCGCCGCTGGCCTGCTTGCGGAAATCGACGAGATTCGCCGTGATGGGCACGCGTTCGACCGGGAGGAGCACGAGGCGGAAATCTGCTGTGTCGCCGCCCCGATCTTCGTTCCGGAACACGATCTGGTTGCGGGCGTATCTGTCACCGGCCCCGCGTATCGGGTCAACATGGCACAGCTGGCGGCCTGGGCCAACGTCGTCCGGGAGGCAGCAGGAAAGATCGAGGACGAGGTCCGAATGCGCCTCGGCCCTGGGCGCAATGGACGTTAACTCCGCTTTACGGTAAATTAGGAACCTCGACTGGACGAGGTGTTTCGAGATCGTTAGCTTGCGATATATCAGACACGCCGCTACGGCCGGTTGCAAGCACCGGCAGCGGAATTTGATTTTTGGCGGACGTTTTGACGTAGTTGTATCACGGCGAAAGCGGCCTCGCTCGATCGGGCGCGGGATGTGGGAGACGAGCGGGTGGTAGATTTCAGCGCGACTATATCCTCTTTGATTCTCCCGGGCGGGCGGTCAGTCGCGGGAGCGCTGGGCAATGAAGACGATATCAGGCGGGTTCTTGCTCAGATATCGGACGCTTACGGCTTTCGTGGATTCCTGGTTTTGTCGATCCCGGATGCCGGATGCCACAGCCTGGGCGCCCAGGCGCTGATGACGACCTGGCCGTCGGAGTTCCTCAGGCGCTACGACAGCGCCCGTCTGATCGATGGCAGCCCTGTCGTCCAGCGACTGCGCCGGAGCACCATTCCCTTCACCTACGATGCTCACCAGCTTGCGCGCAGGCGGCTCGACGGCAAGGGTGATGCCGCGGTTTGCGTGTTCGAAGCGGCCGGACTGCCGCGTGGTCTTTATCTGCCGGTTCACAACGCATCTGGACGCCGCGCCGCTATCGCCTTTGGCGGAAACAGAGAGCTGGTGTCCAATGACGAAATGCAGGCGCTCAACCTCTGGGCAGGCCTTCTCTACAGCCGGCTGAGCGAGGTGCGAGGGCGCGACAGCCGGGGAGCCGGCAGCCTTTCCCGTCGCGAGATCGAGTGCTTGCGCTGGGCTGCCGCGGGCAAGACGACGATGGAGATGGCGCGAATCATGGCGCTCTCCGAATACACGGTGAACCATTACCTCAATCGCGCGACGCGCAAACTGGATTCCGTCAACCGTGTTCAGACCGTTGCCAAGGCCATGCGTGCCGGGCTGATCAACTGAATTTCGTTTTCGGAGAGGTTCGACGGACTATGCGGCTCGCAAAGCAGGGAAATACACAGCCTTTTGCGCATGAATAGCGCCGAATGTCGATCGCCTGTTGGCATTGGTCGACTGCTCGGGCTATTTGATTGTTGATGAATGCCATGGAACGCGCGAATGCAAGATACGATGACGGCCGGGATGACTGACACCGATCTGCCCCGGGGCGGTGATTTCGCGTCTGAAATCGCAAGGCTTGAGACCCAGTTCGACATCATCCGCTACATGCGGCGGGTCACGCAGCTCTTCGGTTTCAAGGTTTTTCTTATCTGCTCGATTCCTGCGATCGAGGTGGAAAGGCTGGCGGCGACGACCGTCATATCCAACATGCCGGCCGAACTGCTCAACAAGTACGACAGCCTGTCGATGCTGCGCTTCAGCACGGGCGTCCGTCGCTTGAGGGAGACCACGACGCCGTTCCAGGTCATGCTCGAGGACTGGGAAAACGAGGGTGGGAAGCCGGCATCGGCCGCAGATTACATCGCCATGCTGCGCGAGAACGGCATTTTCCAGGCAAACTACTTCCCGGTCCACGACGCCGAAGGCGGTCGCGGTGCGGTCATTCTCATGGGACCGGAGATGGACTTGCCGATGACGGCGGCGATGGAATTGCAGATGATCGCGATCCACGTCTACAACCGATTGGCAGAGATCGGCTCCGTCTGGAAGAATACCAACACTGCCCTGTCCGAGCGGGAAATCCAGTGCCTGAGCTGGACGGCGGCCGGCAAGACCAGCGCCGAAATCGCCGGTATCCTCGGTCTCTCCGAGCACACCGTCAATCACTACCTCAATCACGTTACCAAGAAGCTCGACGCGGTAAACCGCACGCAGGCGGTCGTGAAGGCGATGAAAAAGGGCTACATCAGCTGATCGCTGGCGTGTGCTCTACAGCGCCGCGCCTCTAAACCAGGTAAGGCGCGCTCCGGTTCTGCAGCATGCCCCCATTGTGCGAAAATAGCATGCTTGCTCAGAAATAGTGCAGCCGACACGGTCTGCATATTCAATGCGCGCAAGCTTCATCCACTTGAAATGATTACATTTTCGAGCAAAGCGGGAATCTGGCACGCGTTGTGCATATGTGCTCTCGTGTCCAGAGGGGACTACAATAAAACAGCGCCCAAGAAGGTTGCGAGGAAGCAGGGCCGCCGCCAGTCGCTCGTGATCCCGGATGTACGGATGCGACGATCGGCTGGCGGCCCTGTTTTTCCTAATCTGTCGCATTGGCGAACCGCTCCGCCTCGACTATCTACAGCATAGTTCCTTAAATCGGGTCAGATTCTGGGATAGATTATCCACTGCATGTTTCCTTAAATCTTAGGCGATTTAAGGAAACAACATGCAGCAATTAAAAGTGCTACAGCGTCGTTTGCGCGTCTGAAGAGACGCGCGGCGCTGTGGTGGTTCAAAGTGTTACCGCCTGAACGACTCCAGGCGCCGTAACGAAGACAGATGAAGAGGGCGGCATGCCGGACGTAACCAGGGAAACGGTTCTTGAAAAGCTGCGGAGCGTGCGCGGCCCGGACATGGAGGGCAACATCGTCGACCTCGGCCTTGTCTCCGATGTCTTCATTTCCGACGGCAAGGCCTATTTTTCGATCACCGTGCCGGCCGATCGGGCGAAGGAACTCGAGCCGATGCGTGCCGCGGCGGAGAGGGTCGTGCGCGAAATACCCGGCGTCAAGGCGGCGATGGTCGCGCTGACGGCCGATCGCAAGGCAGCGCCGCAGGCGGCGCCGGTTCAGACACCGCGGCAGGTTCCGCCAGCGACCCACGGGCACGGTCAGCGTCCGGCCGGCGGCGCTCCGGCAAAGGCGGGTATCCCCGGCGTCGGCGCCATCATCGCTGTTGCTTCCGGCAAGGGCGGTGTCGGCAAATCGACGACATCGGTGAACCTGGCGCTCGCACTGCAGGCAAACGGCTTGAAGGTCGGTCTGCTGGACGCCGATATCTACGGCCCCTCCATGCCACGCCTGTTGAAAATCAGTGGCCGACCGCAACAGATCGAAGGGCGGCTCATTCGCCCGATGGAAAACTACGGGCTGACGGTCATGTCGATGGGATTCCTCGTCGACGAGGAGGTTGCCATGATATGGCGCGGTCCGATGATCCAGTCCGCCCTGCTGCAGATGCTGCGCGAAGTGGCCTGGGGCGAGCTCGACATTCTCGTCGTGGACATGCCGCCCGGCACCGGTGACGCACAACTGACCATGGCCCAACAGGTGCCGCTGGCCGGTGCCGTCATCGTCTCGACACCGCAGGACCTCGCACTCGTCGATGCACGCAAGGGCCTCACGATGTTCCGAAAGGTGGAAGTCCCGGTTCTCGGTATTGTCGAAAACATGAGCTACTTCGTGGCGCCCGACACGGGCAACCGTTACGACATCTTTGGTCACGGCGGCGCGCGCAAGGAAGCCGAACGCATCGGTGTGCCATTCCTCGGCGAGGTACCCTTGACCATGGGCATTCGCGAAACCTCCGACGCGGGCACGCCGGTGGTGGTTTCAGAACCCGAGGGCGAGGTCGCGCGCATCTACCGGAATATCGCAGCGAAGGTGTGGGAGCAGGTTTCGGCGGCCCGGCAGAGCAAGAGCAGAACCATGCCCGACATCGTCTTCGAATAGATTTGCGTCGCTCGGCCGCGCAGGCTAGTTTGCGCCGAAATGAAATCCTGCAGGGACAGGCATGCGCAAAGGAGCATTGATTTTGCGTGCGTGTTGCGCCATATGCCTTGCCGCCCCTGTGCAGGGTGATCGGCTCAGCGCCTCTCGCCGGAGACCATGGCCTCCCGCGACAAACGATTGAGGATTTGTCGTGCAGGGCGGACGCTTCATCTGATGAATCTGCATTATGGAAATCGTGTGGCGATTGATCGCTTCAGAGCCTCGTGGGTTGCTTTTGTCGGCCGCATGAAAAGGGCAGCGGCATGATCACGGGATACTGTAAGAACGGTGACGCCGTTGCCTTGTCGGCGGCAGAGCCGCCGGCGTCCCTGCGGCCCGATATCGTCTGGATCGATCTCGTCGAGCCGAGCAAGGCCGAAGATCTGATGATGGAGGAATTGCTGGGGATCTCCATCCCGACGCGGGACGACCTGAAGGATATCGAGCCGTCAAGCCGCCTCTATACCGAGAACGACACCGTGTTCATGACGGCGTCGCTGGTCTATCGCAGCGACACGGAAATTCCCGGCCTGACCGATGTCGGCTTCATTCTTTCGGGCGGCCGGCTGGTGACGATTCGTTACGCGGAACCCAGGGCGTTCGGCTTGTTCAAAACCGGCATGCATCGGATTCCCGGCGGCTGCCGCAACGGCGCCATGCTTCTCACCCGGCTGCTCGAGACGATTGCCGACCGGACGGCGGAAATCCTGGAACAGGCCGTGGACAAAATAGACGATCTGTCGATCGAGGTTTTCGGTGACAAGGCGGCAGCCAGACGCCGGCCACCGCACTTGCTCGAGGCTCGGCTACGCGATGTCGCGGGTCACCACAGGCTCGTCGCAAAAACGCGTGACAGCCTCGCCTCGCTTTCAAGGCTCCTGACCTTCGTCTACACTGTACCCGTCGTGCAGGAAGACAAGGACAGCCGCGAAATCTGCCGCTCGATATCTCGGGACATACAATCGCTCTCCGAGCACGCGGCGTTTATTTCCGGAAACATCACGTTTCTGCTGGATGCCTCGCTTGGTCTTATCAATGTCGAGCAGAATGCGATCATCAAGATCTTCTCGATCGCCTCGGTTGTCCTCTTGCCGCCCACTCTCGTGGCTTCCATTTATGGAATGAATTTCCGCGTGATGCCGGAGCTTGATTGGCAGCTCGGCTATCCGTGGGCGCTGGCGGCGATGGTGATTTCGGCCGTGATACCCTTCTTCTTTTTCCGTTGGAAAGGCTGGCTTTAAGAGCCTGTTGGACACGTATGTCTCAATCGTCTGCCCCTGCCGTACAAGGGTCCGAGAATGTGCGCCGCCTGCTCGTCCTCGGGCTCGGATCGATCGGCGTCGTCTATGGCGATATCGGCACCAGCCCCCTCTACGCATTCCGCGAGGCGCTGCGGCCCGTTTCGCACGACGGTGTCACGGACGTTGAGATCATCGGGTTGATCTCGTTGATGATCTGGACGCTGACGATCATCGTCACGATCAAGTACGTGCTCTTTCTGTTGCGTGCCGATAACCAGGGGGAGGGCGGCACGCTCTCGCTACTCGCTCTGCTGATGAAGACCGCCAATGGTCATGCGTCGATCCTTTTCTTCATGGGCATTGCCGGAGCGGCCCTTTTCATCGGTGATGCGATGATCACACCGGCATTGTCGGTTCTTTCGGCGGTTGAAGGGCTCAGGCTGGTGACGCCTGCGCTTACGGACTATGTCGTTCCGATCGCCGTGGTTATCATGCTGCTGCTGTTCGCCGTGCAGTCGAAAGGTACCGCCGCGGTTTCCAATTTCTTCGGGCCGATCACCCTCGTCTGGTTTCTGGTGATGGGCGCTGTCGGTCTGATGCACATCGCCGACGACATGTCGATCTTCGCAGCGTTCAATCCGCTTTATGCCGCCACGTTCATGCTGAACGAGGGCTTCGTCGGCATGATCGTGCTCGGCGCGGTCTTTCTGACCGTAACCGGCGCGGAGGCGCTCTATGCCGACCTCGGCCATTTCGGTCGCCGGCCGATCCAATGGGCATGGTTCACTGTCGTGTTCCCTGCACTCACGCTGAATTATCTCGGTCAGGGTGCGTTCGTGCTCAAGAACCCGGACGCGATGTCCGATCCGTTCTTCCTGATGTTTCCGAAATGGGCGCTGCTGCCGGCCGTCCTGCTGGCGACCGCAGCGACGATCATCGCCAGCCAGGCCGTGATCACCGGTGCTTTCTCCCTGACGCGTCAGGCAATCCATCTCGGCTTCCTGCCGCGGATGGCGATCTTCCATACGTCGGAAACCCACACCGGCCAGATCTATCTGCCGAACGTAAATACGCTGCTGATGTTCGGCGTCATGGCTCTGGTCTTCATGTTCGGCTCCTCCGAGGCCTTGGCGACCGCCTATGGTATCTCCGTCACGGGCGCCATGGTCGTGACGACGATCCTTTCCTTCGAGTTCCTGCGTGCTCGCTGGAACTGGTCGGCCTGGTGGGCAGCCGGCGCGCTGTTTCCGCTCTTCATGCTGGAGTTCTTCTTCCTCGGCGCCAACATGCTGAAAATCCATGATGGCGGCTACGTGCCGATATTGATCGCAGCGACCTTCATCATAGTCATGTGGACCTGGAAGCGAGGCACGGAACTGCTGCATGCCAAGACGCGGCATATCGACATTCCGCTGTCGAGCTTCATCAAATCGATCGAGCGCAAGAGCGAACATGCGCCGGTGGCCGTGCCCGGCACGGCGATCTTCCTGACGAGCGACCCGGACTCGACGCCGGCGGCGCTGCTTCACAACATCAAGCACAATCACGTGCTGCACATGCAGAACTTCATTCTGACGATCCGCACGGCCAATACACCGAAAGTGCCCAAGGAGGAACGCGTCAGTGTGAAGCCTCTGTCCGAACGCTTCACCCTTCTCGAGATGAAGTTCGGCTTCATGGAGACCCAGAACGTCTCCCAGGCGCTTGGTCTCTTCCGCAAGTCGGGGCTGAAATTCGACATCATGTCGACGTCGTTCTATCTCGGTCGCCGCAAGCTTGTGCCCGACGCCCAGTCCGGCATGCCGCACTGGCAGGATCGTCTGTTCATCGCGCTCGCCAGTGCGGCGATCGACCCGTCGGACTATTTCCGTCTGCCAACAAACCGCGTGGTCGAACTCGGCTCTCACGTGATCATCTGAGTGCGCCGAGACAGCATCTTCCTCCGACTGAAACGTCACAGCCGCATTAACCAAACATCAAGGTTAATGCTTCATTTTCTAAGCTCGAACGAAGCGGTTCCGGTGCCCTGTCCGGCCGCTTCCAAATCTTAGCTTCCTGCACGGAATCCTGGAGCTGGTCTTTCGCCGGCTTGCGAGAACGCGTGCCCGAGTAAGTGTTGCGTGGAGCCGTTTGGTGCGTAAGAGCCAGAAGTCGCGTTGCAAGTCTCGTATGTCTTTGCCGGCCTGGGCTGCGTCCGCGTTGATCGGCATTGCCATTTTCCTGAGCTTCCCTTCAGCGGTCGCCTATTCCGACCTGGCGACTTTCCTGTCGGGCATCAACCGCGGTGGCGAGCGCTGGCGGATGTATCTCACGCAGTCGCCTGCCGGTTCGCTGCATGAGGTCGAGATGGTGTTCGCCGATCCGATCACCACCGGTGCCCTGGACGGCGGTGCAGGCGTCACCATGCCCGACGGTAGCCATGTGGCGCTGACCGCGGAAACCAAACATGAGGGCGCGACGCCCGACGAAGACCGCGTGACCCGCAAGCTCAAGAAGGGTCGGATCATTGCCGTTACCCCGGTGACGCCGCCGAAGGACTTTACCGCCGGTTCGATTCTCCAGCGGACGAGCTCGCTGATGGAGCCGGACTTCGACGGGGCCGAGAAGATGGTTTTCGCCAAACCGCGCATCATGGGCAAGGAGATCGAGATCGCCACGGCTTTCTACCGAAAGAAGCCGCCAAAGGCCGAGCCCGGCGTTTCGCCGATGCTCGCCAAGCTGATCACCAACGACAAGGCCGATATTCTTGCGACCGCCTATGTCCGGCCCGAGCCGGACTATGCGCGTGAGTCGCCCTTCGATTCGATCCTCAGGCAAGACAAGAACGGCGGGCGCTTCATTCCGGACATCGCGCCCGACGACCATGCCTGGGCGGCCACCGTCTTGCCGGCTACGGTCTTCAGCAAGGAGGAGCAGACCTGCCTCGCCGAGGGGATCTACTTCGAGGCCCGCAGCGAGTCCGTTAAGGGCCAGGCGGCGGTTGCGCAGGTCATTCTCAATCGCGTGCGCAATCCGACCTACCCGAAGACGATTTGCGGCGTCGTCTACCAGAACAAGGCCTGGCGCAATCGCTGCCAGTTCTCGTTCGCCTGCGACATGATCCGTGACCTGATCTATTCGCGCTCCCACTGGAAGACCGCCAAGGAAGTCGCGATGGCCGTCACCGCCGGCAAGATCTGGTTGCCGGAGGTGGGGTCGGCCACGCACTATCACGCGACCTATGTGAAGCCAGCCTGGGCGAAAACCATGAAGCGGGTTGGCAAGATCGGGTTGCACGTCTTCTATCGCACTTACGGCGGCGGCTGGAGCTGATCGAACAGCCTCGATTCCGCCGGGTGACTTGGCGCCGAACGGCCAGCTGGAACCGTCCGGTCGCGGCCGATTCCCGTTGCCGCTTTGCCGCAGCTCGCCAAATTTGTGGCTAAGCCACTGAAATCCCGACGAAATATTGTCCACGTCGAAGGTGTTCCCATGCCTTGACTATGCGGGTGCCTAAAACTATGTTGCGCGCGACTTCAAATGGGGCCGAAGCGTGGCTTGAACACCGGCCGTTTGTATGACCGAGATCGCGTTTAAGACCGCGTGGGGGCTGCAAAGGGGAGCCATGTGACGGAGAAGCCGGAAGAAAGTCTGGAAGAGCGGCTGAAGCGCCTTGGCGACGACATCGCGTCCAAACGGACGGACAAGTCGGACGACGTCGAGACGCGCGCCGCGGAAAGCCGGCAAGGTTATGCGGCGGCGATGAAGCTCTCGAGCGAGTTCATCGCCGGGATCGTTGTCGGGGCGTTTCTGGGCTATCTTTTGGACCATTTTGCGGGTACAGGGCCGTGGGGCATGATCGTCTTGCTCCTCCTGGGGTTCTGTGCCGGCGTCTTGAACGTGCTGCGGTCGGCCGGGCTGGTGGCGACGCCGGATCAGGGACGACGCAGCCCTGGAAATGACAAGAAGGACGGGGATGGCGCCTGAGGCGCCGCCCGAAAGAACACGGTTTCCGCTTGCGGGCGGGCAAAATGAAAGAGAAGCGCGGTGTCAAACGATCCGACCCACCAGTTCCTGGTCAACAAGATTGTCCCGATCGAAATTGGCGGAATTGACTTTTCCTTCACCAATGCGTCGCTGTTCATGGTCGCGACCGTCGGTGCAGCCGCCGGCTTTCTCTATCTGACGACCTCGCAGCGCGGCCTGATCCCGACACGCATGCAGTCGGTTTCGGAAATGTCCTACGAATTTATCGCCTCGATGCTGCGCGAGGGCGCCGGCAGCCACGGGATGAAATTCTTCCCGATGGTGTTCTCGCTGTTCATGTTCATCCTGACCGCGAACCTGCTCGGCATGTTTCCGTATTTCTTCACGGTTACCAGCCAGATCATCGTGACCTTCGCTCTCGCCGTCTTCGTGATCGGCACGGTCCTCCTCTACGGCTTCTACAAGCACGGCCTCGGCTTCCTGAAGCTTTTCGTGCCGCATGGCGTGCCGGGCGCGCTGCTGCCGCTGGTGGTGTCGATCGAAATCATCTCGTTCCTTTCCCGTCCCATCAGCCTCTCGGTCCGTCTGTTCGCAAACATGCTGGCCGGCCATATCACGCTGAAGGTCTTCGCAGGCTTTGTCGCCTCGCTCAGCGCCTTCGGCGCGCTCGGCATCGGTGGCGCGATCCTGCCGCTCCTCATGACCGTCGCTCTCACCGGTCTTGAATTCCTGGTCGCCTTCCTCCAGGCCTATGTCTTTGCGGTGCTGACCTGCATGTACCTCAACGACGCCGTCCACCCGGGAAGCCACTAAGGAATAACAGTCGCTGGCTTCCGCCCGGGTCCCTCCGGCGGAGGCACAAATCCTAGCCGCAACACCATTTCGAAGGAGTTCAATCATGGAAGCGGAAGCAGCAAAGTTCATCGGTGCAGGTCTTGCATGCCTTGGTATGGCCGGCACGGCTCTCGGCCTCGGCAACATCTTCGGCAGCTACCTGTCCGGCGCGCTGCGCAACCCGTCGGCTGCTGACGGCCAGTTCGGCCGCCTCGTATTCGGCTTCGCCGTTACGGAAGCTCTGGGCATCTTCTCGCTGCTCGTAGCCCTGCTCCTCCTCTTCGCCGTCTAATACGGACCGAAGTTTTGGCCGCGGCCTCGCTCAGGGGCCGCGGTCGCGCATATTCTTGAGTGCACCTGGAGGTGAGCATGTTCGTGACCGCGGCTTATGCCCAGTCAACCACACCTGAAGGCGAAGCACACGATCCCGCTGCGGCCGGCGAGGTGCACACCGAAACGGGTGTGGCCCCCGAAGGCGAACACGGCACGGGCGTGTTCCCGCCTTTCGATTCGACCCATTTCGCATCGCAGCTGCTCTGGCTCGCGATCACCTTCGGCCTCTTCTATCTGTTGATGTCGAAGGTTATCATTCCGCGTATTGGTAGCATTCTTGAGACCCGCCACGACCGGATCGCTCAGGATCTGGATGAAGCGTCGCGCCTCAAAGGCGAAGCCGATGCTGCCATCGCGTCCTACGAGCAGGAACTGGCGAGCGCCAAGGCCAAGGGGCATTCGATCGCCGATACAGCGCGCGACGCCGCCAAGGCGAAGGCTACTGCTGACCGGACCGCGGTCGAGGCTGACCTGGCAAACAAGATCACCGCCGCTGAAACGCGCATTGCTGACATCAAGTCCAAGGCGCTCGCCGACGTCGGCGCGATCGCCGAGGAAACGGCAACCGCTGTCGTCAAGCAACTGATCGGTGGAACTGTCACCAAGGCTGAGATCACTGCCGCCGTCAAGGCATCGGCAGGCAACTGAGGACCAATGAACGATGGCTCTTGATGCTACTTTCTACGCCCTTATCGGCCTGATCCTCTTCCTTGCTCTCATCGCCTATCTCAAGGTTCCGGGCATGATGGCCAGCGCGCTCGACGCTCGCGCCGACAAGATCGGCAACGAACTGGCTGAAGCCAAGCGCCTGCGCGAAGAGGCCCAGAGCCTGGTCGCCGAGTATCAGCGCAAGCGCAAGGACGCCGAGGCCGAGGCGGCCAGCATCGTTGCCGCAGCCCAGCGGGAAGCGGAAATGCTGACGGCGGAAGCCAAGCAGAAGACCGAGGAATATGTCGCGCGCCGCACGGCCCTTTCCGAACAGAAGATCAAGCAGGCCGAAAGCGACGCGATCAATGCGGTCCGCTCGGCAGCCGTCGATCTGGCGATCAGCGCGGCGGAAAAGGTCTTGTCGGCCAAGACCGATGCCGGTGCGCAGGATACGCTGTTCAAGAAGGCGCTCGGCGAGGTCAAGTCTCGGCTCAACTGAGACGATGACAGTCTCTGAAATCCGAAGGAAGCCCCGCCTCGGCGGGGCTTTTTTTGTTGGCGGTACTGGTATTCGGCGCGGGATAGAGCGGGGACGCGCTCACGTGCGTTCGCACTGCCGCTCCATCTCCTTGTCTTTGCCGTGTTTGTGCGATGTGAGGTGATCCCACCTGACGGCAAATGCTCTACAGCGCCGCGCGTCTTTTCAGACGCACAAAGGTCGCTGTAGCACTTTGAATCACTGCGTGTTTTTGTCCTTAAATCGGACGATTTAAGGAAAGATACAGTAGCGCGGCGCGTGTCAGGTCTCACACACGCGCCACCACCGGGCAGCGCGCCTGCCGGTCTCAGGCGGAATGCGGAGCATCAGACCTGGCGAAAGGGGCGGAAGCTCATTCGATGCAGCGAGCACGGGCCGTGGCTGTCGATCGCGTTTCGATGCTTTACGGTGGCATAGCCGGCGTGAACGGCGAAGCCGTAGGCCGGGAACGTGGCATCGGCGCGGGCCATCATGCGATCACGGGTCACCTTGGCGACGATCGATGCGGCGGCGATCGACATCGATCGGGAATCGCCTTTGATGACCGCTTTGGCGTGACAGGAGATGCCCGGCGGAACATCACGACCGTCGACGAGCACAAAACGTGCGGTCGTGGAAAGACCGTCGACGGCCCGCCGCATCGCGTCGAGGCTTGCCTTGAGGATATCGGTCGTGTCGATGCGTGTCGCCGAAGACGAGGCGATCGACACCGTCGCCGTCGCAAGAATTTGCTCAAACAGTGCTTCGCGCTGCTCCGGGCTCAGGAGCTTGCTGTCGTTGAGACCGTCCGGAATGGCGTCCGGGTCGAGGATGACCGCGGCAGCAACGACCGGACCGGCCAAAGGACCGCGCCCAGCCTCGTCCGCACCGGCGACAGGCCAAAAGCCATCTCGCCGGGCAGCAAGCTCGAAGCCGAAATCAGGGACGGGCAGCTCGATGGGAAAAAGTGGGGAATCGGGCGACTTGCGACGTGACATGCGGGGGACCCTCGCATATTCGCCCGATTCCCTTCAAGCCCCCCCGGTACGAGTGCGGCGGTGACCGGGAGGAAAGCCAGCGCCATCACGAGGCAGGGGAGGGCGCCGGAACCGAAATTTTGCACGAACGATGCTATCGAACTCCTGTCGGGGAGGAGATCGGCTTGCATCTGGCGGGAAATCTCAGGGTGTTCGCTGACCTAAAGCAGCGACAGTTGGACCCCCATTCCGAGCGGCGGAACGAAGACATCATTCCGCAATTGCCGGCGCGTCAGGTTGAGCCCCAGGCGCTTGGCAGCAAGTTCGAAGCGCCGGCCGATCTGCCAGGCATAAGGACCCGCCCCCTTCATGCGCTTGCCAAACTCGGCGTCATAGTCCTTGCCGCCCCGCATGGAGCGGATCAGCGACATGACGTGGCGATAGCGGTCGGGATAATTGCGCAGCAGCCAGTCGCGAAAGAGCGGGCTCACCTCGAGCGGCAGCCGCAACAGCACGTAGCTCGCTTCCGACGCGCCCGCCGTCTTCGCCGAATCGAGCACGCGCTCGATCTCATGGTCGTTCAATGCCGGAATGATCGGTGAAACCAGAACACCGGCGGGAATACCCGCGTCGGAGATGGCGCGGATCGCCTCGAGCCGCTTTGTCGGCGTCGATGCCCGCGGCTCCATCGTGCGCGCCAGTTTTCGATCGAGCGTGGTCACCGAAATGCCGACCCGCGCTAGACCCATTTCCGCCATCGGGGCAAGCAGATCGATGTCGCGCGTCACCATTGCCGATTTGGTGACGATCATCACCGGGTGGTTCGCCGCCTTCAACACTTCGAGGATCTGGCGCATGATCCGCCATTCCTTCTCGATCGGCTGATAAGGGTCGGTATTGGTGCCGATCGCAATTGGGCGAACCTTGTAGTCGGGCCTTGCCAATTCACGCTCCAGCAAACGCGGAGCGTCCGGCTTGGCGAAAAGCTTGGACTCGAAGTCAAGGCCTGCCGAAAGGCCCATGTACGAGTGGGTCGGCCGTGCAAAACAATAGATGCAGCCGTGCTCGCAGCCGCGGTAAGGGTTGATCGAGCGGTCGAAACCGATGTCCGGGGACTCGTTGCGCGTGATGACCGCCCGGGGCTTCTCGACCTGGACCTCGGTCTTGAAAGGCGGCAGTTCCTCGATGCTCTCCCAACCGTCGTCGAAGACCTCGCGGGTTTGCGGTTCGAAGCGGCCCGTCATGTTGAGGCCGGCGCCGCGGCCGCGCCGACGATCGATGTCGATCCTCAGGCCCGTCCCCTTGATCATTGCTTCGGCCATATCCGCGGTGTTGGCGGGTGCAAAAGCACCCTGCCTCAATTGAGACAGCTCGGTCATCGATATCTCCTCGGAAACAGGCGGGGCTCGTTTCGTCCTGATTATTTTCCTATCGCAGAAAACAGAACAAAGCAAGAACAAAAGTTGAGAATGTGAGTGGGGGAGATCGCACCGGAGCGGCGAAGCGGGCAGGCCCGATGGCTGTAGCATTTGTAAGTGCAATGCGATAGGAACGACTGATGCTGACGATCATCATGGAAACGAGGGACAACGAGCCCGAACTCGCGCAGACGCTGTCGGTGCTTGTTGCCGGCGCCGTGGAGGGCCTTGTCAGCGATGTCATCATTCTCGATCACGGCTCGAAAGACGGTTCGCTGCGTGTCGCCGACGCAGCCGGCTGCCGTTTCTGCGTCGATTGGCACCTGGACGACATTGTCCGTTCGGCACGCGGCGAATGGCTGATGCTCCTGGAACCGGGCGCGCGGCCCACTGGGCGTTGGGTGGAAGAGCTTCTTGAATATGTGTCGCTCAACAGAAATCCGGCTCGGTTCTCTCCTTCACGCATGCATCGCCGCCCGCTGCTAAACCGCCTGTCGCGCAGGACACGCCCCCTTGAGACAGGCCTTCTGATGCAGAAGCGCGATGCGATTGCCGTCGCCCGCGCGAATATGCAGCTGAGCGACATGGCCAATGTTCGTGCCGTGCGCAAACTGGCGACCGAGCTCGTTCCCGCCTGGGTAGCGGCCGGCAATCGTTCGGCTGCGGAGTAGTGCTTATACTGTCAAGCATCCTTAAAATCGTCGCCGATTTAAGGATGAAAACATGCGCAATCGAAAGTTTTAAGCATCCCTTATGCGTCTGATAGGAGGCGCGGCGCTGTGGGTATCGGTCGCAAGAATGGGGTGCCTGTCTTGTCCGCGGCACCCCCCGAAGCGGCTCTCAAATGACCTTGCTAGCGAAAATGGCTTGCCATGCAATCCAAGGGACGGCATGTCGTATGCATCCTGCTCTTCCCCCGCCCGTGTCGTGGGATGATCTGTCTTCGCTGCGCCTGAGATGGATGGTCGGTCTAGCCTTAAGCCACCCCCACGCTGGCTGACACGAAAAAATCTACCGGGGTTGATCGAGGCTGGCTGTTTCGCTGGGAACAACCCGCAGCTGAAAGAGGAAAAATATCGAGGCGAGCTCGCTGCCGGACAACTTGAGAACGCGAGGGACGCAGTCACATGCTCTTTCAGTTAGACTTGCTCACATCTAGCCGCGTTGGAGGTGCTCGTCCAACCGCGGCATGATTTCAACGAAATTGCAGGGCATGTGCCGATAGTCGAGCTGTTGCTTCAGGATACCGTCCCAAGCGTCCTTGCAGGCGCCCGGCGATCCGGGCAGGACGAAGATGAAGGTAGCATTGGCGACACCGCCGGTGGCTCGCGACTGGATCGTGGACGTGCCGATCTTCTCGTAGGAGATCCGATGGAACACTTCGGAAAAGCCGTCCATGCGCTTTTCGAAGAGGGGCTCGAGCGCCTCCGGTGTCACGTCGCGGCCGGTGAAGCCGGTGCCTCCGGTGGTAATGATAACGTCGATCGCATCGTCCAGCGTCCAGGCCTTTACTTGATCGTAGATCTTCTGCCGGTCGTCCCGGACGATCGCCCGTGCTTCGAGCCGATGGCCGGCCTCGCGAATGCGCGCCTCAAGTGTGTCGCCTGACCTGTCGTCGGCGCGCGTGCGCGTGTCGGATACCGTAAGCACGGCAATGCCGACGGGAATGAAGCGGCGGCCTTCGTCGATGCCAGGCATTGGGTGCTATCCTCTCCCCTACTGCATGCTTCCTTAGATCGAAATCGATTTAAGGACAAAATCATGCAGCAATTCAAAGTGCTACAGCGACCTCTGCGCATCCGATTTGACGCGCGGCGCTGTGGTTCGCGCGGCGCAAACGTACCATTCCGGATGGCTGGCGGAAATACGCTCGACCGCCCGCTGCGCTCTTTCGTCGCTGTCGAACAGCCCGAAGCAGGTGGCGCCAGAGCCGGACATGCGCACAAGCCTGGCACCCCCCGCCTTCAGGCTGCTCGACACCTCCTCGATCGCAGGAACGAGCGCCCGCGCGGGCCTCTCCAGATCGTTGCGCATATCGGCCATCGCCGACAACCATTCCGCGACTGTGCTCATATCCTTCGGCAGGACGAGCGGGGGATTCCTCTTGTTCAGGAGCGTCCGGAAGATCATCGGTGTCGAAACGGCGACCAGCGGATTGACGAGGACGATCGCGAAGGACGGGAGATCGGGAAGGGCGGTGATCTTCTCGCCGATTCCCTCGGCCAGAAGCGGTCCTCCGTAGAGGCACATTGGCACATCCGCCCCGAGCGCGAGCGCAACGGTATCGAGCGTAGCCGGCTCCAAGGAAACACCCCACAGCATGAGGAGACCCCGAAGGGTTGCCGCCGCATCCGCCGAACCGCCGCCGATGCCGGAGGCGACGGGTAGGTTCTTTTGGAGATGGAGATGGACCGGACCGGCGGCGATGCCTCGTGACGTCAGTTCGCGCCGCAACAGGTCGCGTGCGCGCAACACCAGATTGCCACCCTGGTTCTCCGCCGAAAGCGGCAGCCCGTCCGAGAAGCGTCCGGACACGGTGAAGCTGTCGGCATCAGCCAACGCGAGACCGATCCGGTCGCCGCAATCCGCGAAAGTAACGAGGCTTTCCAGAAGATGGTGGCCGTCCGCGCGCTGGCCGACGACATGCAGTGCGAGATTGATCTTGGCGGGCGCCGCGCATGTCAGCGCGAAGCCCGGAATGCCGCCCTGATGCATATTCTCAGGATTTCTTGTCCGGCGTCGCGGGGCCCGTCTTCTTCGGCAACTCCTTGGCGTCGGCCGCGGCCGGAACCTGCGGCTTGAGCGGCGGCAAGCCGTTTTCGATCTTCGCCTTGATCTTCGGGATTTCCGCTTCCTCGGGCTTCAACTCCAGTGTCTGGTTCCACTGGAACACCGCTTCGAGCTTGCGTCCGACCCGCCAGTAAGCATCGCCCAGGTGGTCGTTGATCGTGGCGTCGCCGGCCATCAATTCGGCCGCACGCTCGAGTTCAGTCACGGCATCGTCGAACCGGTTCATGCGGAAATAGGCCCATCCGAGCGAGTCGACGATGTAGCCGTCGTCGGGCTTGAGCTCGACCGCCTTGCGGATCATGTCGAGGCCCTCGTCGAGATTTATGTTCATGTCGACCCAGGAATAGCCGAGATAGTTCAGGACCTGCGGTTGATCCGGATTGAGCTCCAGCGCCTTACGGAAGTTCGGCTCGGCCTTTTCCCAGATCTTCTGTCGCTCGTAGGCGATGCCGCGCTGGAAGAATACGGTCCAGTCGCCGCGCTTCGGGACGGGACCGATGGCGGCAACGGCCCGATCATAGAGCTCGCCCATCTCCTTGTAGTCTTTGGCGTCCGACAGCACGCTGCCATAGGCGAGATAGTTGCGGATATTCTTGGGATCGACGTCGATCAGCGCTCTAAGGTGCTTCTTGGCCTCATCGACCTTGCCGATGCTGGCAAGGCTAAGACCGAGCTGGAGCTCGGAGAGGCGGCGCATTGGCGAACCTTCCGGGACGCTCTTGTAAAGCGCGATCGCCTCGTCTTCCTTTTTCAGGTTTTCGGCAATCCCGCCAAGCATGACGAGGATGTCGGCACTTTCCGGATCGAGCTGGCGCGCCGTCTGCAGATAGAGCGAAACGACGTCTTCCGCGCCTTCGCGATTGAGTGCGCCTCCGACGGAAAAGAGCACGGCGGCGGCGCCCTGCACGGCGTTGCGAACCTGCTGCTCCTGGGGCTTGCCTTCCTCGATGCTCTTTCTCAGCGCTTCGAGCGGCGTGTAGTTGTTGACCATGCCTTCGCCGACGGCAATGGTGTCGAGCGCCTTTTGCTTGTTGCCCTCACGGGCCTCGAAGCGCGCCAGTGCCTCGACCGAGCGCATGAACGTGTCGGGAGCGGCGCTGCCGCCCTCGCGGTCGAGAATGGCGTCGTTGAGCCGTGCGCGTGCTGTTGCCTTGTCGCCGGCGGCAAGCGCGATCGCACCGGCATGATAGTTCTTGAAGACGCGGAACCATTCCGGGCCGTCGAGCGCCTTGATCTGCGCCAGCGCTTCCTTCGGTCGGCCCTGGCCGAACTTCGCCCAGGCGGACAGAAGCGTATTCATCATCCGGTCTAGATCGTTCGGGCCGTCATAGGCAAGCAGCTTCTGGGCGCTGCGGTATTCACGTTTGCGGATCGCTTCGATTGCGCGTACGACCGTCGTGATCCGTTCGACGGCCGGATCGGACTTGAGGTCCTCTGCGATCTTGACGCCCTCGTCAAGCTTGCCCGCCATGAGCAGCGTGATCATCAGCCGCTGCTTGACGTCGTTGTTGTCCGGCTCGAACTGCAGGGCAGTCTTGTAGAGCTCGGTTGCTGACGCGAAGTCGCGATCCACGTCGGCCGTGCGGGCGGCCAGAAAAGCGCCGGAAAAGGTGTCAACCGATCTGATGTCGAACGGCTTCGTGTCTTCGACCGCCGCCTTTTCCTCGGCAAAGGCCTGATAGCTGCCGGCCACCGATGCGAGGGCTATCAGTGCCGCGCCGCTAAGAAGGCGAAGAAGTGTGTTTTGCCGCATATCAAACCTTTCAATGCCGACGGTGCGTTTGCCGCACCGTCGCTGGTTGTTCCGGGTCGATGAGAGATTGCCGGAAGCAAGTCTTGAAGAACAGAATGGCTTTTTTGGCGCAACGCGGCAAGAAATTCCTAAAATGGAATATTCGCCGGTCTAGCTCACTCGATCGATGCAGAAATCGATCACCTCTATCAGCGCTGATTTCCAAGGAGAAACCGGCAACGGCGCCAAGGCGTCACGCGCGATCGTGCCATAATGCTGCGCACGCGCAATCGTGTCGGTAAGCCCGCCATAGCGCCGGATGAGCCCCAGCGCCTTTTCGAGATTGGCACCGTCATTGTTCCCGCCTTCGATGGCTTCGCGCCAGAAGGTGCGGTCCTCCGGCGTGCCGCGGCGATAGGAGAGGATGACCGGAAGCGTGATCTTGCCTTCACGGAAGTCATCGCCGACGTTCTTGCCGAGGTCGCTCGAAGAGCCGCCGTAGTCGAGGACGTCGTCGACCAATTGAAAGGCCAGTCCGAGGTTCATGCCGTACGACTTCAGCGCGTTGCGGTTCGCCTTGCTGGTAGCCGCAACGATCGGCCCGACTTCCGCCGCTGCGGCGAAGAGCGCCGCCGTCTTGGCGCGGATGACCTGCAGGTAGTCGTCTTCGGTCGTCTCCATGTTCTTGGCGACCGAAAGCTGCAGGACTTCGCCTTCGGCAATGACCGAGGCGGCCGTCGAAAGCACGTCGAGGGCTTCGAGCGAGCCGACATCGACCATCATGCGAAACGCTTGGCCAAGCAGGAAGTCGCCAACGAGCACGCTTGCCTGGTTGCCCCAGATCGTGCGTGCCGTCGATTTTCCACGCCTGAGATCGCTTTCGTCCACGACGTCGTCGTGCAGCAGCGTCGCCGTATGCATGAATTCGACGCTGGTCGCGAGCTTGACGTGGGCGTCGCCTTCGTAGCCGAACAGCGAGGCGGCGGCGAGCGTCAGCATGGGGCGCAGGCGTTTGCCGCCGGACGAAATCAGGTGGTTGGCGACCTCCGGGATCATCTGGACATCGGAGCCGGCTTTGGACAGGATGAGTTGGTTGACCCGCTCCATGTCGGACATGGTCAGGTCGACGAGCGGCTTCACAGACGCCTGTTTGTTTTTATTGTCTTCCAGCGGTATCACTACGCCCAACGCCCGGACTCCTGTTTCATCGTCGATTTCGACAATAGAAAGAGGGCTTTCAGGCGGCAAGAGGCGAATTGCCTCGCTTGCTTGAAATAAGACAGGAAAACCGAGCCCAATGAAGGAACTGATCCGTACCAACGACGCCGTTCTTCTCTCCTTCGCCGAAAGCCTTATGAAGGACGCCGGCATTGGCTGTCTCATTGCCGATCAGGGCATGAGCATCCTGGAGGGCTCGCTTGGGCTATTGCCGCGCCGTTTCCTGGTCGCGGAGGATGATGCCGAGAAGGCGCGGCGGATCCTGATCGATGCGGGCCTCGGAAGGGAATTGCGGCAGTGATTTCGGCTTTTCTGCGAACCGCTTGCGCCCTTTCCTTCGGAGGGGCCGCGCAATGACGACGATGCCGGAAACCGTGGACGCCTTCCACCGGGGCAGGTTTCATTTGATTCAGCCGCTGGGCCAGGGGCATCGCTCCGGGATGGATGCGATGCTCCTCGCCTCCCTCGTTTCCTGCCGCGATCGTTGCCGCGTGGCCGATCTCGGCGCCGGTGCGGGTGCCGCCGGCATGGCGGTCGCCTCCAGGCTCGAGGAGGCTGATGTGCTCTTGGTGGAGCGTTCGGCGATCATGGCCGGCTTCGCACGCCGCAGCCTCGCACTGCCGCAGAATTCACACTTCGCGTCGCGGGTTTCGGTGCTTGAGGCGGACGTGTCGCTGAACGGCAAGGCGCGCGCCGCCGCGGGCCTGCCGGACGATGCCTTCGATCATGTTATCATGAACCCGCCGTTCAACGACGCGGCGGACCGGAAGACGCCGGACAGCCTTAAGGCCGAGGCTCACGCGATGACCGGCGATCTTTTCGAGGCCTGGATCAAGACCGCTGGGGCGATCATGAAGCCGGGCGGGCAGCTGTCTCTGATCGCCCGGCCGGAATCGATCGCCGAGATCATCGCGGCATGCGGTCGGCGTTTCGGCGGTATCGAGATCACACCGCTTCTTCCGCGCGCGGGCGAGAATGCCGTGCGTATCCTCGTGACAGCGATCAAGCAGAGCCGCAAGCGATTGGTTCTGCGCGCGCCGCTCATCATGCATGACGAGGGAACGCACCGGTTTTCCCCGGAAGTGGACGACCTCAACAATGGGCGCGCGGCATACCGCCGCCGGTGATAAAGGGTAACGGATGAGAACGGGCATTGCGTTTGCGACGGCAGTGCATACATGCAAAGCAGGATTATGACGGGCAGGAGTTGAAATGGCCGGATTCTTGAAAAGGCTGATGCCGAGACGGTTCCGCGGGGAGGGGTTGACGATCCCGGCGATCCGGCTTCACGGCACGATCATGGCCGGTGGCGGCCAATTTCGTCCGGTTCTCAACCTTGCGACCGTGGCCCCGCTTCTGGACAAGGCGTTTTCGGTCAAGGAGGCGCCGGCGATTGCCATATCCATCAATTCGCCGGGCGGCTCGCCGGTACAGTCGCGCCTGATTTACCAGCGTATTCGCGACCTTGCTGAAGAAAAGAAGAAGCGCGTCCTCATCTTCGTCGAGGACGTGGCCGCGTCCGGCGGTTACATGATCGCGCTTGCCGGCGACGAGATCATCGCCGATCCGACCTCGATCGTTGGTTCGATCGGCGTTGTTTCCGGTGGCTTCGGTTTCCCGGAACTGCTCAAGAAGATCGGCGTCGAACGGCGCGTCTATACGGCCGGCGAGAACAAGGTAGTGCTCGATCCGTTCCAGCCGGAAAAAGAGCGCGACGTCGAGTTCCTCAAGAGCCTGCAACTCGAGATCCACGACACGTTCATCCAGATGGTCAAGACCCGCCGGGGATCTCTTCTGGCCGACCATCCTGACATTTTCTCCGGCCTTTTCTGGACCGGCCGGCGCGGGCAGGAACTCGGCCTTGTCGATGCTCTCGGCGACATGCGTGGAGAGGTGAAGAGGCGTTATGGCGCAAAAACGCGCCTCGAATTGATCCAGCCGGCCCGTAGTCTCTTCGGTCGCCGCCAGCCGGGCGCCGCCGTTGCCGCGGCAGTCGCCGCGCCCCTGGCTGCGTCCGCGGCCGCCGGGCTTGTCGAAGCAATCGAGGAAAAGGCACTGTGGGCGCGATACGGGCTCTGAGGCGCGCCGCGTTATACGGCCTCATGTGACGCGCTTTAAGTCTTTGTTTTCATGTATGTCACCACCAAAACCGCTGCACAGTTTTGGGCGACATGCATTAGATGATTCCTCCACCCGCGTCTGGCAGGCGCATGAGGTCGCTGTTACACTTTGAAAGGCTGCATCGCTTCGATTGGAGGAGCGTGCAGAGGAGGAACAATGCCGCAGCTTATCCTGCTCGTGATCATCGCTGTTGTCGCCTGGATCGGCTATCGGAAATTCATTGCCGATGCCGAGAAGCTGGCGCGGCAGCGCGAGCGCCTGCGCCGCGAGCAACAGACCGGCGCCAATGGAACGCTTGTCAAGGATCCGAAGACCGGAGAATACCGCCTGAAGCGCGACGACGAGTGAAGGCTCCGACGTGGATCGGGCAAGACGCTTGACCCTCGCCGTGCGGCGTGGCACCTGTCCGGAAAATCTTGAAGAATTCGGACGTGATCCCATGACCACCGCCTCCCTCCCGGACCATATGAACCCGAAGCGCTCGTTTCAGGCCCTGATTCTGACGCTGCACAACTATTGGGCTGACAAGGGCTGCGCTGTGCTCCAGCCATACGACATGGAGGTTGGCGCCGGTACCTTTCATCCGGCGACGACGCTCCGCGCGCTCGGGCCGAGGCCGTGGCGAGCGGCGTACGTCCAGCCGTCACGCCGCCCGACCGACGGGCGCTACGGCGAGAACCCGAACCGGCTCCAGCACTACTACCAGTACCAGGTGCTCCTGAAGCCGAACCCATCCAACCTGCAGGAACTCTATCTCGGCTCGCTGCGCGCGATCGGCCTCGACCCGCTGCTGCACGACATCCGCTTCGTCGAAGATGACTGGGAGAGCCCGACGCTCGGCGCCTGGGGTCTCGGCTGGGAGTGCTGGTGCGACGGCATGGAAGTGTCGCAGTTCACCTATTTCCAGCAGGTCTGCGGCATCGAGTGCTCGCCGGTGTCGGGCGAGCTGACCTATGGTCTCGAGCGCCTCGCCATGTATGTCCAGGGCGTCGACAATGTTTACGACCTGAACTTCAATGGTCGCGAGGGCGCCGAGAAGATCAACTATGGCGACGTTTTCCTGCAGGCCGAGCAGGAATATTCGCGGCATAATTTCGAATATGCCAACACGGCGATGCTCCATCAGCATTTCATCGACGCGGAAAAGGAGTGCCTCGCACTTCTGGCAGCCGGCGCACCCGGCGACAGCAGCAACAATCGCCTGCATAAATGCGTCTTCCCCGCCTACGACCAGTGCATCAAGGCGAGCCACGTCTTCAATCTGCTGGATGCGCGAGGTGTGATTTCCGTGACAGAACGCCAGAGCTATATTCTGCGCGTCCGTACGCTGGCAAAGGCTTGCGGGGAGGCGTTCCTGCTCACCGATGCAGGCGGTGCGAACTGGAACAGGGAAGCGGCATAATCGACGGGTTGCACCCTCCGTTTCGATAGACAGACCGTCAGCGGCAAGGGCCTCGCGCGCATCGGCGGGTATCCGTCAGAAGAAGACCGGCAACCGGAAATGCCTCCAGCGACAACTGGCCGCCATAGGTCTGCAATGCCCGGCGTACGCCGTTCGGTCTGTCGGCCTGGGCTCCACTCGCATAGGCAAAGAAAAGGGCCAGGAAGGCGATTACGTTGATGGGAGTTGCGAGCGTTTTCATGGTCCTGGCTCTGCGTCTTGAGTTGTTCGATGAAGTGACTTTCGCCTATCTTTAGTTTCAGCGCCGTTCCCGGCGGAACAGCTTTGTAGTTGCAGCCAGTCGTCGATTCCGATGCAAGGAAATCGATCTCGCGCGAGCCAGACGAGTTGCCCGCATCTTTGCGGTCGCCGTTGCTTTGATTGAAAAAAATGCCTTTCAAGCTGGAAAGCCGGTGCTAATCTCTGGCGGATTCTCAAGGAGGGGCTTTCATGATCGGACTGGCAATCGGCGTCGCGGTGATCCTTTATCTGGTTTTCGTCTACAACGGCCTCGTCAAGGCACGACAGGTCGCCGAAGAGGCCTGGTCCGGCATCGATGTGCAATTGAAGCGGCGCGCTGATCTGATCCCCAATCTGATCGAGACGGTGAAGGGCTATGCGGCGCACGAAAAGTCGACGCTTGAAGAAGTCGTCTCATTGCGCAATCGAGCGCAAGCCATGCCGCAGGGCGATGTCGCAGGCAGGGCGGCGGTTGAAGGAGCGCTGTCACAGGCGCTCGGCAAGCTCTTTGCGCTCGCGGAAGCCTATCCGGACCTCAAGGCCAACGAGAATTTTGCGGAGCTCCAGCAGACACTGGAGACGATCGAAGGCGAGATCCAGATGTCGCGACGCTATTATAATGGCGCTGCCCGTGATCTCAACGTCAAGGTCGAAAGCTTCCCGTCCAATCTGATCGCCAATGCCTTCCGCTTTGCCAAGGCCGGCTATTTCGAGATTGCCAATGAAGCGGACCGGGCGGTGCCATCGGTCAAGTTCTGACGATGCGGAGAAGGGAATTGCGATGAAGCGGCTTTCCGCAGCGGTTGCGCTTGTTCTTCTCGTTCTTGTCTGGCCACTTACTGCAGCCGCGCAAGAGATCATCTCCTCCTTCCACTCGGTCATCGAGGTTGCGAAGGACGGCACGCTCACCGTTACCGAGACGATCGCCGCCAATGTCGAAGGCAGCCAGATCAGGCGTGGCATCTACCGCGATTTTCCGCTGACCTTCATCGACGCAAACGGCCGCCGCAGCAAGGTGGATTTCGATCTCATCTCCGTGGAACGCGACGGCGAGGAGGAAAGCTACCGCACCGAAACGATCGACGGCGGTATCCGCATCTATACCGGCAAAGCCGATGTGTTTCTGCCGCGCGGCGAGCACACGTTCCAGATCACGTACGAGACAAGCCGGCAGATCCGTTTTTTCGACGACCATGACGAACTCTATTGGAACGTGACCGGGACCGAATGGGTGTTCCCGATCGAGGAGGCGACGGCCACCGTCACCTTGCCGGAAGGCGTGAAGGCGCAGGCGCTGGACGTGTTTACCGGCGGTTATGGTGCGACGGGCAAGGATGCGCGGGCGGTGGAGGAGGGCGACGAGATCTTCTTCGCCACCACGCGGCGACTTCGCCCACAGGAGGGCCTGACGATCGCGGTCAAGATGCCGAAGGGCAGCATCGATCGGCCAAGCGCATCCCAAGAAAACATCTGGTGGCTGCGTGACCATCTGGCCCTGGTCATTGCCGGTGCGGGCCTCGTCCTTGTCGCGCTCTACTACGGACGCGCCTGGGTGCGCGTCGGTCGCGATCCGGCGCGCGGGGTGATGGTACCGCGCTGGGATGCGCCGGATGGCATTTCGCCGGCGCTCGTCAATTACATCGACAACAAGGGGTTTTCCGGCGAGGGGTGGACGGCCCTGTCGGCCGCCGCGCTCAACCTCGCGGTCAAGGGGCACGTCGTTCTCGAAGACCTGAAGAAGGCGATCGTCATCACCGCGACAGGCAAGGGAGGAGCAGAAAAGCTGCCGACCGGCGAGGCGACGCTGATGAAGGCGATCGGAACGGCCGGCGGCAAACTCACGATCGACCGGGCGAACGGCAAGAAGGTCGCGGCGGCGGGGTCCGCCTTCCGCAGTTCGATGGAGCGGGAACACCGCGGCAAATACTACCGCGCCAACACGGCATATATTGTCGGTGGCGTCTTGCTTTCGCTGCTTGCCATGGCGGCGCTCTTCATCTTCGGCGATCTCAGCGAGGAAAGCATTCCGCTGGTCATGGTGCCGGTCTTCATCGCCTTTTTCGTCTCGATTTTCGCCGTTTCGTTCGGCAAGTCGTTGCGGCGCGGATCGAGCCTCGCGCGCCGCATCATGTCGATCGTGGTCCTGGCCTTTTTCGCATTCGTGTTCCTCACGATATTTTCCGGGGTCCTGGCTGCCATCGTCTTCTCGGCGACCGGGGCGGACGACCTGCCGCTGCTCTTCGCGGTTGGCGGCATCGTGCTCGTCAATGTGCTTTTCTTCTTCCTGATGGGAGCTCCGACGCCACTCGGCACACGGATGATGGACGGCATCGACGGGCTGCGGCAATACATGACGCTCGCAGAGCAGGACCGGATGAACCTCCAGGGCGCGCCGGAAATGTCGCCCCGACATTTCGAGACGCTGCTGCCCTATGCCGTGGCGCTCGGCGTGGAAAAGCCGTGGACGGAGACGTTCGACCGCTGGCTGCTTGCCGCGTCCGCGGGCGCCGCTGCTGCCGCTGCCTATCACCCGAGCTGGTATCACGGCGATTCCTTTGGCCCGGGTTCCTTCGGCGACCGGATCGGGGGGTTCGCCGGTTCGATGGCGGATACCATGACGTCGTCCCTGCCACCCCCGCCCAAAAGCTCGTCCTCGGGGTTTTCCACGGGAGGCGGCTTTTCCGGTGGTGGCGGCGGCGGCGGTGGTGGTGGTGGCTGGTAGTCGCGCCGCAACCAGCCAATTTCCTTGCCGGGCTTGGTGACTTTTTCATCGGAGCTTGCTAAGTCCGCCGCAACCGTCCGAACAGAACAAAGTCCAGAGTCCCATGCCTGATCTTCTTATCGAACTGCGCTCCGAAGAAATCCCCGCCCGCATGCAGCGCAAGGCGGCGGGCGACCTGAAGAAGCTTGTGACGGATGCGTTGGTCGAGGCAGGTCTGACCTATGAAGGCGCGCGTGAATATTGGACGCCGCGCCGGCTGACGCTCGATATCCGCGGCCTGAATGCGCGCTCTGCCGATATTCGCGAAGAGCGCAAGGGACCGCGCACCGATGCGAACGAAAGGGCGATCGAAGGCTTCCTGCGCGGCGCGGGCCTTTCCTCGATCAGCGAGGCGCATGTCTACAGCGATCCGAAAAAGGGGGATTTTTACGTCGCCCATATCCTCAAGCCCGGCCGGGCCGCCGAGGAAATCATCGCCGAGGTAATGCCAGGGATCATCCGCAATTTCCCCTGGCCGAAATCCATGCGCTCCGGTGCCGCCTCCGCGAGGCCCGGCAGCCTGCGTTGGGTGCGCCCGCTCCAGTCGATCGTCTGCACCTTCGGTTCCGAGACGGAGGAAACCAAGGTCATTCCATTCGAGGTCGACGGCATCGTCGCTTCAAATGTCACCTATGGCCATCGTTTCCATGCGCCCGAGGCGATTACCGTCCGCCGGTTTGCCGATTATGCCGAGAAGCTCGAGAGGGCGAAGGTCGCGATCGATGCCGAGCGCCGCAAACAGATCATCTCCGCCGACGCCCACAATGTCGCCTTCGCCAGCGGCCTCGAACTCGTCGAGGACGAGGTTCTGCTCGAGGAAGTGTCGGGCCTCGTCGAGTGGCCGCAGGTGCTGATGGGAAGTTTTGAGGAGAGCTATCTCGAAATCCCGTCGGAAATCATCCGCCTGACGATCAAGACCAACCAGAAGTGCTTCGTCACCCGCGAGCCGGGCGCCGAGACGCTGTCGAACAAATTCATCCTCGTATCGAACATCGAGGCCAAGGACGGCGGCAAGGAAATCGTCCACGGCAACGGCAAGGTCGTGCGCGCGCGCCTCTCGGACGCGGCGCATTTCTGGAAGCGGGACCAGGGCAACTTGCCGGATCTGGAAACGCTCGAGCCGTCCGCGAAGAAATTCGGGCTCGACCTAAAGAAGCCGCTCGACCAGCGCATGGCAAAGCTGGATGCATTGAACGTGACATTCCACGCCAAGCTCGGAACGCAGGGCGAACGCGTCGCCCGCATCCGGTCGCTGGCCGCAGAATTCGCCAGGGTGACGGGCGCGGACGTCGCTGAGGTCGACCGCGCCACAGTGCTCGCCAAGGCGGACCTGCGCACCGAGGCTGTCGGGGAATTCCCCGAGCTTCAGGGCATCATGGGTCACAAATACGCGGTGCTGCAGGGCGAAACATCCGCCGTCGCCAATGCGATCGAGGATCACTACAAGCCCCAGGGACCGTCCGACCGCGTTCCGGCCGATCCCGTTGCCGTGGCTGTTGCGCTCGCCGACAAGCTCGATACGCTCGTTGGCTTCTGGGCGATCGATGAAAAGCCGACGGGTTCGAAGGATCCCTACGCGCTGCGCCGCGCCGCGCTCGGCGTCATCCGGCTCATTCTGGAAGGCAAGGCGCGCCTGCCACTTCGGCCGCTTTTCGAAATCGCGCTCGCGGGTCTCAAGGAGCAGAGGCCCGAGGTCGCCGGCGATATTTCTGCCGATCTGCTTGCCTTTTTCCATGATCGGCTGAAGGTCTATCTGCGTGATCTTGGAGCACGCTACGATCTGATCGACGCCGTATTGGCGCCGGACGCCGACGATTTGCTGCTGATCGCGCGACGTGTCGAGGCGCTGACGGCCTTCATTACCGCCGAGGAGGGCAAGAACCTGCTGGCGGGCACCAAGCGCGCAACGCAGATTCTGGCGGCCGAGGAGAAAAAGGGCACGGAAGTCGCCGCTTCCGTCGACGAGCGGCTCTTCAGGCTCGATGCGGAAAGGACGCTCCATGCATCCATCAAGGTCGCGACCGGCGATGCCCGTGACGCGATCGTCAAGGAGGACTTCCGCTCGGCCATGGCGGCGTTGTCGAAACTGCGTGAGCCGGTCGATCAATTCTTCGATGATGTCCTCGTGAATGACGAGGACACGGCGATCCGTGCCAACCGCCTGGCATTGCTGGGGCTCATTCGCTCCGCCACGGGGGCGGTTGCGGATTTCTCGAAGATTGCGGGATAACGATCGCGTTCTCGTGCGGTTGCGCGCTCCGACCGGCCGCATGGGGCGGCATTGGATCGACAATCGAAAGCAGTTGCCCTATCTCGTAGGGCATGACGAGTGACCATACGAGTGCAGGTGAAGGCATCATCGAGCCGGCGTCCCGTGAGCGTCGAGGCGACTGGATAGCGGTCGCCGAGGACGATGTGCCGTTCGAACGCATCGAGGCCTTCTTCGCCGGGCCAGCCTACGAGCCGCACCGGCACGATACCTATGCCATCGGGCAGACGCTTTCGGGCGTCCAGAGCTTCAGCTATCGCGGCGCCGATCGCTTCAGCCTTCCCGGCAGGACGATGGTGCTCCATCCCGACGAACTGCATGACGGCCATGCGGGCAGCGATGACGGCTTCCGCTATCGCATGATCTACATCGAACCGGCCGCCATTCAGAGCGTCCTAGGTGGCCGTCCGCTGCCCTTCATCAGTGGCGGCATTTCACCCGATCCGAGGCTCTTTGCAGCGGTTGGCGCGTTGTTGCCTGCGACGGACGCCCGGATTGAAGCGCTGGAGTTCGAGGACGGCCTTTTCGAGCTTGCCCATGCGCTTGAAGCCGCGGCCGGCGGCACTTCGCCCAGCCGTCGGGCCTTGGACTACCGTGCGGCGGAACGCGCGCGGCTCTACCTGCACGATTTGCCGGAGGGTACGGTGACGCTCGAAACGCTTGAGACGATCAGCGGTCGGGACCGCTGGGGGCTGAGCCGCGACTTCCGGCGGCTGTTCGGCACAAGTCCATACCGTTATCTCGTTCAACGCCGCCTGGAGGCGGTGAAAACCGATCTTCGGCGGGGGGTGTCGCCCGCAGAGGCCGCGCTGGATGCCGGTTTTGCCGACCAGGCGCATATGAACCGCCATTTCAAGAAGGCGTTCGGTCTTTCGCCCGGACGCTGGCTGCGGATAGCGTGCAAGCCCATCCCACGTTAGAGCGCGTCGCGTTCAAACGGCCTCATGCCTGCCTCGCACAAATGTTCAATACCGTCTGTCCTGATCGCCGTAACCTCGCCCGAAGTGACAGGAGGAAGAGGCAATGGATGCGTCGAAGCGAACCTATGCGCCGGTCAATTTTCAGGGCAAGCTCGCGTCATTTTCCGACCAGTGGCAGCCGCGCGTGATCGCCGAAATCAACGACTACCAGGTCAAGATCGTTCGTATCGAGGGCGATTTCGTCTGGCATGACCATCCGGAAACGGATGAGGCCTTCATCGTACTGGACGGCACCCTTCGGATCGATTTCCGCGACGGTTCCGTCACTGTCGGACCGGGCGAGATGTACGTCGTGCCGAAGGGAGTCGAGCACAAGCCCTATGCGCAAGGTGAAGTGAAGATGCTGCTCATCGAACCGCGCGGCATCCTGAACACCGGCCGTGAGGGTGGCAGCCGCACGGCTGAAAACGACGTCTGGGTCTGACATCGGAGATGCGGCCATGGCCGGAGATCTCGCTCTCCTCGTTCTTGCGGCGCTGCCGCTGATGGGCAGCCCGGGCCCGGCGACGCTCAGCCTCGCCGGAATGGGCGCGGCGCACGGCATGCGCCTGAGTGTGCACTACGCCGCGGGCGTCAATATTGGTACCATTGCCGTCGTGCTGGCGATCGCCGCGGGCGTAACCGCTATCGTTCTCGAACTGCCGGGTATGAAGCCGGCGCTCATGATCCTCGCCGGCGTGTATATGATCTATCTCGCATGGCATATCGCCACCGCGCCGCCCGTTGCCGCTCAGGAACAGGGCTCAGGCGCTCCCTCCTTCCTGAGCGGCCTGATGCTCGCGATCGCCAATCCCAAGGCCTATGCCGCGATCGGCGCCGTTTATGCGGGTAGCGCTACCGACGCGGACGAAGGCGGCATTGCGAAGATTATCGCCCTCAGCATCCTCGCAATCGCCGTCAATACGACCTGGCTCTGGTTCGGCGCCGCTATCGCGGCGATCCTCTATGATCCGCAAAAGGCGCGCGTCGCCAACTTGATCTTCGCTTTTCTTTTGCTGGCCTCCATCGCCTTGCCGTTGCTTCGGTAGATTCGCCCTTGAAAGGATCTATGGCGACCGTTTATGAAGCGGCATGACCGCCAAAATCCTCGTCAGTGCCTGTCTCATGGGCCATGCGGTGCGCTATGACGGCGCGTCGAAGCCGCTTTTTCACCCGGCGATCGATCGCTGGCGCAACGAGGGCCGGCTTGTGACGATCTGCCCGGAGATGTCAGCCGGCATGCCGGTGCCACGCCCGCCGGCGGAGATCGCGGGCGGGCAGGCGGGATCCGACGTGCTCTCAGGAAGGGCCCGTGTGGTTGAAAAGACTGGCCGCGACGTGACGGACGAGTTTGTTCAAGCCGCCGAAAATGCCCTGGCGCTTGCGCTCGAAACTGGCTGTCGCTTCGCGCTGCTGATCGACGGCAGTCCATCCTGCGGTTCAGGCTTCATCTATGATGGCAGTTTCAGCGGCGCGCGGCATTCGGGCATGGGCGTGACCGCCGCATTGCTGCGTCAGAACGGCATCGAGGTTTATTCCGACAGCGAAATAGACCGTCTGGTAGACAAAGCAGGATGAAGACTACAGCACCGCGCGTCTAGCGCATCGGGCCGAAGATCGGAATCAATTTTCGGAAAGCACGATGCGTAGATTCAAAGACTTACAGCGTCCTTTGTGTGTCCTGAAGGACGCACCGCGCTGTAGTCAGGCAGGGGCGAAGAATGCGGCCTGCCGAGTACCCCGCAAAAGATTACGCCCCTGCTTCTCTCAGGGGCGCAATCTCTCGCCATTGCAGCGAAGGCCCGCCAGCCGTGAATCAGGGGTCAGCTGGACGGGGCAGGGAACTGTATTTATATGGTTTTAGTCTAGCCGAAGTTCGAATCCAGCCGGATCAAATTCCTGTGAGTTGCCCGCCATAGAGGCGGCAACCGGTTGCGCGCGCGGGACCGCATGAACGGCGGCGGTTTTGGCCGTCTCATCGATCTCCGAGGAAACGACTTCATGCGTGGCGGGTTGGCTTAGATCGACGCTTGCGGAGGCATTCGCCGTTGCCGGCTCGACTTTCATCGCCGCCGCTCTCACGACTTCCTCGGGTGCCTTGCTGACGAAGACGACCGGCGATCCGCCGAGCCAGGCTTCCGTGCGCACCAGCTTCACCTCGCCGTCGATTTGCTTCAGTTCGACCTTGTCGGTGCCGGGCGCGATCTCGGGGACGACATAGGAGGACTTCTTCTTCGGCTGCAGCGGCGGGCAGTCCGCGCAGGAAACCGCAGCGACACTGGAATTGACCGCCTTGCCGGAGACGACGTCCTCGATCGAGGACGCAGCGGCCGTACCGGCGAGAAGCGCGAAAGCGGCGGAGATAAGCAGGGAGCGCATGGGATTCTCCTCGAAACTATCGAGAGCGACAGTATGCGTCTTCCGTTACCTTCCCGTCAGGCGGATTGGTAAAAATTGATTGATGCGGCGTTTTTCGCCGAGATCATTTCATTGTTTCATTGAAACACTGAAATGATCTAACTCGTTGAAACCACGCAATTCCGGACGGAAAACCGTTACACACTTTTCCTGGAATTGCTCTAATGTCGCCCAAGGTGTGCGGCGGTTTTGGGACAACGACATGCATAAAAGCAATGACCTAACGCGCGTCGCAGGAGTCCGATTGAACGGCGCCCACTTTAGGCGGTTTCCCGCGCGACGGCGCGCCAGCCGATGTCGCGACGATAGAATCCGTTTTCCCATGAGACGCCGCGCAGGGCTTCATAGGCGGCGTCCTTGGCCTTGCTGACGCTTTCGCCCATGGCCGTGACGTTTAATACGCGGCCGCCCGTCGCTACCAGTTGATCGTCCTTCACCGCCGTGCCGGCATGAAACACCTTGGTCGTCGCGGACTCGCCGGGAAGGGCTGTGATCGGCGTGTTCTTCGCGTAAGCCCCTGGGTAGCCCCGCGAGGCCATGACGACCGTCAGCGCCGCCTCGTCCCGCCATTCAATGCTCATCTCGCCAAGCGTTCCGGTCGCTGCCCCGTAGAGCAGCGGCAACAGATCGCTCTTCATACGCATCATCAGCACCTGGCACTCCGGGTCGCCGAAGCGGACATTATACTCGATGAGTTCCGGGCCCTTCCCGGTGATCATCAGCCCGGCGAAAAAGACGCCGCTGAACGGATAACCGCTTTCGGCCATGCCGCGCATCGTCGGCTCGATAATCTCCTTCATCGTGCGCTCGACCATTTCGGCCGTCATCACCGGCGCGGGCGAATAGGCGCCCATGCCTCCGGTATTCGGGCCCGTGTCGCCGTCACCGACACGCTTGTGATCCTGTGCCGAAGCGAGCGGCAGGGCGTTCTTGCCGTCGCAGAGACAGAAGAAGCTCGCCTCCTCGCCGTCGAGATAGGCCTCGACGACAACTTCGGCGCCGGCGGACCCGAACGCGCCTGCAAAGCACTCGTCGACGGCGGCCAGCGCCTCGTCAAGCGTCATCGCAACGGTCACGCCCTTGCCGGCGGCGAGCCCGTCTGCCTTGATCACGATCGGCGCACCCTGTTCGCGCACATAGGTCTTGGCCGCTTCCGCTTCGGTGAACCGTTTGTAGGCGCCGGTCGGAATGCCGTATTTCGCGCAGAGATCCTTGGTGAAGCCCTTGGAGCCTTCGAGCTGGGCAGCGGCTGCGGACGGACCGAAGACCGCAATGCCTGCGGCGCGGAGCGTGTCCGCAAGCCCCGCGACAAGCGGTGCCTCCGGGCCGACGACGACGAAATCGATCGCCGTCCGCTGGCAGAAATCGACCACAGCCTTTTGGTTGTCGACATCAAGGGCGACAATTGTCGCTTCTTCGGCGATACCCGGATTTCCCGGCGCGGCATAAAGCGCGGTCAGTTTCGGAGATTGTGCGATTTTCCACGCAAGCGCATGTTCGCGTCCGCCCGATCCGATCAGAAGAACCTTCATTGCCACCCTCGCCATCAGGTAATTGCTGCGCTGCGGTTAGGACGGCAGGCGGGGTAAGGTCAAGGAAAAAGCGGCGTCCGCGGCGGATTCAAATGGACACCGGGTCAGCGGGCGGCCGAGCGCCACTCCTCGGCATTGCCTTCAACCGTTTCGGCCGCGGGTCGTGCCGTTCGCGTCAGTGCCCAGATCGCGAGATCGTCGAGCGAAAGCGGCTTGCTGATCAGATAGCCTTGAAAACGGTCGCAACCGGCTGCGGTCAGCATCGCAAGCTTTTCCGGCCTATCCACGCCTTCGCCAACCACGGCCATATCCTTCGCGTGGCAGAGCGCGACGACGGCCTTGAGGACCGGCAGGGACTGTGACGCGGTCAGGTTGGAGACGAGCGCTCTGTCGAGTTTGATCGTGTCCGCGGCATAGTCGATGATTTGCTGAACCGAAGTGTAGCCTGCGCCAAAGTCGTCGATGGAGAGGCGGAAGCCCTTTTGGCGCAGTTCCTCGATGTTCCGCCGCAGCTGATCGCTCACTTTGACCGCGAAGGTCTCCGTCAGTTCGATATCGATCGACTGCGGCTGAAGTCCATGGCGTTCGACACAATCGGAAAAATAGTCACTGATCGAGCGCGAGTGCAGTTCGGCGGAGGAAATGTTGACTGCCAGCACGGTGTCGGGGCCGAAAAGGGCTTTCAACTGACAGCAATCGGACATCGCCTTGTTGATGACCCACCAGTCGATCTTGGAAAACAGGCCGGAGCTTTCCGCAATCGGCACGAATTCGTCCGGAGTGACGTTGCCGAGGATGGGGGAGTGCCAGCGCAGCAGGGCCTCGCAGCCGGTGACGCGGCCTTTCGTGTCGACGATCGGCATGTACACCAGGTGAAACTGCTCATCCGGGTCGAGAGAGCGCAGTTCCTCCTGAATTTGGCGCAACCGCGTGCGTCTGTCATGGAGGGCGCGCGAGAAGCGGCTGGAGCGGTTCTTGCCGGCGCTCTTGGCCTGATACATGGCGGCGTCGGCATTGGAGATCAGTTCGGCGACATTGCTCGCGTCGTCCGGACAGATCGCCGCCCCGATGCTCGCCGTCACCGGATAGCGCTTGCCGGACACCTCGAAGCCGTCATCGAACAGAGCGAGAATTGCTGCGGCGATTTCCCTGACGGTGCCGTCACCCGGTCTCGATCGCACCAGCACGGCGAATTCGTCGCCGGACAGGCGGGCGAAGATCGCCGGTTTCTGTCCTCGCCTCCGGGTGATGGCGTCGACATGGTCTGCAAGCCGGGCGGCAAGCGTCTTCAGGAGCTCGTCGCCGACTTCGTGGCCATGCTTGTCGTTGACAAATTTGAAGTTGTCGATGTCGATGAACAGCAAGCTGCATTTTTCGCCGGACGACATGGCGTCCTGAACGACACCGGTAGCAAGCGTGTTGAAGTGTGCGCGATTGCTGATGCCGGTAAGCGTGTCCGTCCAGGAGCTTTTTTGCACGAGCTCCAGCGAATGGACCGACTGGCGATGCAATTCACGGATGTTCTGGGTCAGACGGCCGATTTCGCCCGCTTCGTCGTGATCGACGATTTCGTCGCGTGCTCCGACCATGACCGCCATGACATTGGCGTCGAGCGTGGCGATCGGCTCGGTAATGAAGCGGCGGATCAGGACAACGATCAGCCAAATGGAGAAAAGGCCCATGGCCACCGCACCAAGCGCAAGCAACGTCTTCTGGCGCAGCATCTGGCTGTCGAAATGTGCGTCCGAAATGGTCAGCGTCGCATAGAGCGCTGGCCCGAGAGGTGCACTTGCCGAAAGGTCATCGGTAACGGCGAGAGGCCAGGGCTGGAGAACGATGTCGGACTCATATTCCTTCTTCAGCGCAGTCTGCATCTGAAGGAACCGATCGGGCTGCACGGCCACCTGCATCAGAAGCGCGTTCGCCTTGTTGCTGGGCAGGGGGCGGCCCAAGGTGATTGGATCGATGAACTGGGAGTAGACGATTCTGGGCCGTCGGCCGACGTCGTGAAGGTAGGCCCAATCCGTAAGCTTGCTGCCCTTGACGAGTTGCCTGGCGAGTTCGACCTGTGCCTGGTCGACTTCCGCGAACGGATCCCAGCTGTTTTCAAAGTAATATTCCGTTTCCAGCTTGGAGGTCAGGATGACCAGCGAGACGAAGCCCATTGGGTCGTCCGAGAGCGACTTTACGCTTTCCTGCAGACGCACGCCGACCGCGTTGGCGCGATAAGTTTTGTCCGTTTCGGATACGAACTGGCGCAGCGCATTGCTGTTCAGCAGAGCGTTGAGGAAGCTTTTGCTCCGTCGGACTTCGTTCTGAAAGACCGCGGCCGCATGCTCGAGCCTTTGCGACAGCTTGGCGTGTTCCAGCGCCCGGATCGATCGGCTTTGGGCGACGTGAACCGAAAAGGCAGCGAGGAGGTAGCCAGCAAGCACCACAGGGAAGATGAGGATGAGCGCGCGCTTGCCGAGTGTCACTGGAAATTCGCCAACGTACTGATGATGCGTCGGCGTGCTTGGACCGACTGGACAGAGAGTTCTTGCTGATATTGGCTTTTCGCCAGTATTTCCGCAGGCGGATAGACCGCAGGGTCGGAGCGCATCGCTTCGGGCAGAAGTTTGAGCGCTGCGCTGCTTGCTGTAGGCATGTTCAGTGCCACCGCGTTTGCGGCAGCGCTGTCCGCGGAACCGATGAAGTGGAGAAATTCCAGCGCCCGTCGCTTGTTCGGCGACCCTGCCGTCGCGGCCATGCAATCAAGCCAGGAAAGCGTGCCTTCCTTCGGGACCGAGTAGTGCCAGAGATCGGGAGCGCCAACCTTGTCGTTGAGCACAAGCTGATCACCGCTGTAGCCAAGCGCCATGTGAATGTTTCTGCCGATCGCCGGGTTCTGGATTGAGGTGATCACATAATCGTAGGTCAACACGGACGATGCCTGTTCCTTCATGAGATCGAAGGCGGCCTTCAGCGTCTCGTTGTCGTTGGCATTGATGGACGCGCCGAGCAGCATCAAAGGGGCCACGAAGGTCTCGTTGTGGTCGTCGAACATGGCGATGTGCTTCTTCAACGCCGGTTTAGGGCGCATCAGGTCCTGCCAGGAGGTCGGGCGCTCCTTCACGACATCGGAGCGGTAGAGAATGCCCATCGTGCCCCAAAAATAGGGCAGGCCGTGTCCGGCACAGCGCTTGCGCCATTCGGGCGCATAGTCCTTGAGGGAGGGGACATTCGCCTCGGTGAGCGGTTCGAGAACACCCTTCCTGCCGAAAAGCGCCGCACCGTTTTCTCCGACGACGACGATATCTATGTTGCTGCCCGGATCCGCCAGGATCTCGTCGCGGGCGTCCCCGCTGTCATAGTTGACCTGATGGATCGCGACGCCGGTCTTTGCCGTCCAGCGGTCGATGATTTCCTGGTCGATGTAGGATTCCCAGATGAGTAGGTTGAGGGTTTCGGCGCGAGCAATGGATGCGTATGCCAGCGTCGCCAGGAAGACGGAAAAGACCGCGCGCCCTCTCATTTCATGCCTCTACCCAAGCCCCCATCCGATAACGCTACCGCGCAATAATTTATGAATGATTACAGAGGGTCGCGTCGGCGGACACCGATTTCGACGCGACGGGTAACCGGACCGCATGGAAGGCGTCTATCGTGCCGGAAGTCTGGGCAGCAGGACCGTCAGGATGCCGAGCAGCGGCAGGTAGGAGCAGATCTCGTAGACGAACGCGATGCCCTGCCGGTCGGCGAAGATGCCGAGCACCGCGGCGCCCATGCCGCCGAAGCCGAAGGCAAAGCCGAAAAAGACACCCGCAATCAGGCCCACGCGGCCGGGAACGAGCTCCTGCGCGAAGACGACGATGGCGGAGAAGGCGGACGAGAAGATGAGGCCGATGAGAACGCTGAGGACGCACGTCCAAAACAGATTTGCATAAGGCAGCATGAGCGCGAACGGAATGACGCCGAGGATCGAGAACCAGATGACGAAGCGTGCGCCATATCGGTCGCCGATCGGGCCGCCGAGGAAGGTTCCGACGGCCGCCGAGCCGAGGAACAGAAACAGCATCAGTTGGGCTTGCTGCACGCTCGTGCCGAACTTCTCGATCACGAAGAAGGTAAAGTAGCTGGATATGGAGGCGAGATAGACGTTCTTCGTCGCGGTCAGCAGGACGAGGATAGCGATTGCCCAGAGCACCCGGCCTTTCGGCAAGGGAAGCGTCCGGTTCGGAGCGGGCCGGTTCATGGTCAGGCGGCGGTGCCGCACGTACCACGTGCTGACCCAGGAAAGCACGAAGAAGCCGGTAATCGCCACGATCGAGAACCAGGCGAGACTACCCTGGCCGAACGGAATGACGATGAAGGCTGCAAGCAGCGGTCCCAGCGCGCTGCCGGCATTCCCGCCGACCTGGAAGAGCGATTGCGCCAGCCCGTGGCGGCCACCGGACGCGAGCCGGGCCACGCGCGAAGATTCGGGATGAAAGATCGCGGAACCGACGCCGATCAGGCTCGCCGCCAAAAGAAGAACCCAGAAGTGACTGGCGTTTGCGAGGAGAATGAGCCCCGAGCAGGTTGAAAGCATGGCCAGCGGCAGGGAATAAGGCAGTGCCCATCGATCAGTAACAATGCCCACAGCCGGCTGCAGCATAGATGCGGTCAATTGAAACGTGAAGGTCAAGAGACCGATCTGGACGAAGTCGAGTGCGTAATTCGCCTTCAGCAACGGGTACAGAGCGGTGAGCAGCGACTGCATGATGTCGTTCAGCATGTGGCAGAAGCTGACCGCAAGAATGACGGAGAAGGCGGTCTTTTCGGGACTGATGCTGCCCGTCGACGTTACTGAAGCCATGAGATGTTTCCCTGCGAACGGCCCATCTGTTGAACTGCCGGTCATCTCTAGACGGCTTGTTGCTGGCCTGCTTTTGTGATTTGGTCCAATTCTTTCGCGAGTGGGCCAAATGCCGAAAACGAGAAGAAATTACCTGGCGCAATTGCCGGATGCGGATCATTTCAGAAGCCTGGAGTGGATCGAGAGCGCGAACGCTTCCGTCCTGGCGATTGGCAAGGACTACGCCGCGGGCTTGAGGATCCCTCCCCACAGCCATAGCCGCACGCAGTTGTGGTGGGCGCGCTGCGGAGTCGTCCTTGTACATACGCCAAGGGGACGCTGGATGATCCCTCCTGGGCACGCCTTGCTCATTCCCGCCGGCACCGACCACTCGGCGGAAATGGTGAGCGATGTCCGGATGCATTCGATCTACATTTCCGCGGCCGCCAGCCGCGCCGCTCGGCCGCTCGTGGTCGAGATCACCGCGCTCGTCGGCAGCCTTATCGATGCTTTGGTCTGTGCTCGGGACGAAGCGTCGTCCGAGCAACGGGAGCAATTGATCATGGATCTGTTGCTCGCGGAGATTCCGCGGCTCTCGGAGCGGCCGTTGGGCTTGCCTTTCCCGCAGAACCAGAGGCTTGCCTCCCTGTGCCGGCAGTTCCTGAAGGCGCCTTCGGCGACCGCAACCATTGATCAATGGGCCGATCGCATGCGCATCAGCCGCCGTTCCTTCACGCGCCTTTTTCGGCGCGAAACAGGCATCAGTTTCGTCACCTGGCGGCAGCAGGCTTGCATCTTCGGCTCGCTGCCGCGCCTTGCTGATGGCGAGTCGATCACCACCGTGGCGCTCGACGCGGGCTACGAGAATGTCGCGGCGTTCACGACCATGTTTCGGCGCATGCTTGGCGCGCCGCCAAGCCTCTATTTGCGTGACCAGTCAGGCTGATCGATAAAGTGCCATGGGAAACGAAAGCTGAATTGACCTGGTTAACGGAATCGTAGGAACACACCATAGATAAAGCGGCGGTTGTACTACACCCGAGCTTTCTCCCTGGCTCGTGCCCAGGCGCGATCCACCCGCCTACAGCGCCGCGCGTCCAATCGGACGCGCAAAGGTCGCTGCAGCACTTTGAACTGCTGCATGATTTTGTCCTTAAATCGATTCCGATTTAAGGAATCATGCGGTCGCGAATGATTCACCCGGAGTTGTTCATTGCGTATCCGTATTGCTTTTCTTTCTGGAACAATTCTTCTGGTGGCCAGCGCGGCGTCGGCCGAAGACGGTCGCTTCATATGGTCGGGCGATTGGTATCTGAAAGTCGGTGCCACCGGCTTCATCGGCCCGAAATATGAAGGCTCTTCGGACCGGATGTTCCAGGCAGCACCGCTGGTCTCGCTCGGCAAAGCCGGCAGCAGCGTGCGTTTCTCGTCGCGCAACGACAATATGTCCTACGCGCTCCTCGATCACGGCGGGTTCCGGGCAGGCGTCGTGGGCAAGCTGATCTTCGAGCGTGACGAGGATAGGTCGAGCGATCTGAAGGGCCTCGATCCGGTCAAGTTCGGCGGCGAAGTCGGCGGCTTCGCCGAGGTTTATCCGACCGATTGGATGCGTCTGCGCGCCGAGGTCCGCCAGGGTATCCGCAGCCATCACGGCGTCGTCGCGGACGTTGCGGCGGACGCCTTCGTCGACATCAGCGACACGGTACGGGTTTCCGGCGGTCCGCGTCTGACGGCCGCGACGAGCGATTATTTCGACACATACTACGGTGTAAACAACAGGGAATCGGCTGCGTCCGGCCTGAGCGCCTATGATCCGGGAGGCGGCATCCACTCCGCCGGCCTCGGCGCTGCGATTACCTGGCAGGCGACCGAGAAGCTGGAGACCAGCGCCTACACCGAATACCGACGATTGATGGGGCCCGCCGCCGATTCGAGCCTGGTACGTGAACGCGGCAGCCGCAATCAGCTTCTGGTCGGGGTTTCCGCGACCTACCGCTTCGACTTTACGCTTCCCTGACGGCCGATGGCCCCCGCGTGTGGTCAGAAGCGCAAAGGACACTTATACCACTTTGAATTACTGCATGTTCTACCTTGAATCGGCTACGATTTAAGGAAACATGCCGCACCGATTGTGGAACGGAGTGCCGCCGCTTGACCGCGCGGCCCCGGGGAGCCAAACAGGAGCGATGAACACTTCCTCTTTAGATTCCGGCCGCGTTCACGACGCACCGTCCAACAACTGGGTTTATCGCGTACTGCCGCGCGTATTCTGGCCCTATGCGCAGCTTGCCCGCTGGGACAGGCCGATCGGCTGGCAGCTCTTGTTGTGGCCGTGCCTGTGGTCTGCCGCGCTGGCTTCGGCGACCGCGGCTAGCCTCGGCAGCTTCTCGGCAGGCCGTTTCCTGTTCCACGTTGTTCTTTTCACGGTCGGCGCGATTGCGATGCGCGGCGCCGGCTGCACCTACAATGACATCGTCGACCACGATATTGATATGGAAGTGGCGCGCACGCGGTCGCGTCCCCTGCCTTCCGGGCGCGTCACGCGTTTTCAGGCCAAGGCGTTCATGGTGCTGCAGGCTCTTGTGGGTCTTCTCGTCCTGCTGCAGTTCAACGGCCTCACCGTGTTCCTCGGCATTCTGTCGCTGGCGCTGGTGGCAATCTATCCCTTTGCCAAGCGTTTCACGGACTGGCCGCAGTTCTTCCTCGGCCTCGCGTTTTCCTGGGGAGCCGTGATGGGTTGGTCGGCGGAGTTCGGCGAACTCTCCCTTGCCTCCATTTTGCTTTATGCAGCCGCGATCGCCTGGACCATTGGCTACGACACCATCTACGCCTATCAGGACAGGGAGGATGACGCACTGATCGGCGTCCGTTCGACCGCCCGCCGGTTCGGTGACAATCCGCGGCCGTGGCTGATCGGGCTCTACGGATTAGCCGTCGTGCTGATGCTGCTGGCCTTTGTCGCGGCGGGAGCAGGCTTCTTCGCTTATGCGGCTCTTCTGATCGCAGCGGTGATGCTTGGCTATCAGATCCTGGTGCTGAATATCCATGACCCGTTGCAATGCCTGGCATTGTTCAAGTTCAACAGCGTCGTCGGCCTCATTGTTTTTGCCGGCCTTGTGCTGACGCTTCTCATACGCCTCATATGAAAAATCCTCCGGCTGGGTCCGGAGGACGTGTGGGCTTTCGTTCGACCGGCATTTCGGTCAAGCCAATCCATTGGCGGGGCCCCTTATGCCCAGCTTGGTCCGCTATCGGGCTTGCGCGGCTTGACGGCAGCACGCGCGCGGAAAGCAGCCCGAATGGCGATGAGGACTGCGAGCAGATGCTTGCGCATGCGATATCTCCTTCATTCGTGCCTTTGGCTATGGAGCGCATATGGCATGAAGAAGGCGAACCCACTGTTTCTGCGGTAACATTTGCCCGCAAGATGTGGAAAACCTCCACGGCAAATTTAACCTGCGTACGCGGGAGGCGGCATCGCAAAAGACGACGACCGGCCGCAGGGGCTCGGCCGGTCGTCGCACTGGAGTCGATGGGAGAGGAAATCAGGTCCGGGCGATGATCTCGCGCCCGTCGATTTTCATGTGAACGCCGAGTGTCCCGGTCGAGCGGCGCACGAGAAAGCGCGGGCGGCGCTCGGCGAAAAAGGAGTGACGGCGACGCGGTTTCGCCGGAGCGGTGCGGACATCGCCGAGGTGCTCTTCCAGCGGGCGGGCGACACCGTCGGCTTCGACCATCAGCATCGGGATGCGGTAGGCTTCCGCCCAGGCCCGCCAGTCGGCTGCAATGTCGGAAAGGTCGTGGGCGACGAGCAGCGGGATGCAAAGATCCGGATCGTCGTGATGGAGTTCGAGCGTCACTGTAACCTCCCCGTCGCCATGGTCGATGGCCCGCGCTGCCACACCCTTGAACGCTCGCGCAGGCAGGGCGATCGAAAGCGGCAAGCCGCTCGATGGTAGCACCTTGCGCAAAACAGCGCCACGTTCGTCAAGGCTGATGGTGACATTGCCGGCATGGCCGCGCAAGGCGTAGGTTGCATGCTGCGGAAAACGCTTCGGATCGAGCCTCAGTTTGTTTTCAACCCAAGCCGGTTGAGAAAGTGTGTTGCGCATTTCAATCGCCCTTGTTTTTCCTTGAGAGCCGGTTCCCGGTCTTCTCGTCGGGACTTTTCGTCCTCTATGGGCAGGAGGATAGGCAGCCGCTCTTCCGGACGGCTTAAAAATTGCGGTTAAAAAAACTTTGCGTCGCCCGATGGTTAGCAAAAGCCGACCCGTCAAGGTTTCTTCTTCGTCAACGAAATTGCCCGGATTTTTTTGAACCGCGAACGAGGGCCGGAAAAGCCACACACAAGTCTCCGGTGGCATGATGCGGCGTCAGAATTCCGTTTTGGCGGGCGCGGCCCGCCGGCAATCGACAAGAAGCAATCGACAAGGCGGCGGCATGGTTTCGACCTACATCGACTACAATCTCATTACCCGCGACATGAGGGCCAGTCTCAATCGGGTGTCGATCCAGCCGCTGGTTGCGCGCGAGGCCGAATATTATAAAGCGAATATCGGCAAGGTGACTTCTGTCGACGAATTTCTCGACGATTACCGCCTCTATTCCTACGCCATGAAGGCCCACGGCCTCGAGGACATGACCTATGCAGTCGCTTTCATGCGCAAGGTGCTCGAGAGCGACCTGAAGGACGACAACAGCTTTGCCAATCGCCTGACGGACGAACGGTACCGCAATTTCGCCGAAGCGTTCAGTTTTGGCTCGTCGACCGCGGTTGTGCAGACCGACGCCCAGACCGATGCGCTCATAGGACTCTACAGCGAGGCGATCGCCAACCAGTCGAACGTGCTCAATGCCGAAACGAGCTATTACAACGCGGTGATCGATACCGTGACGAATGTCGATCAGTTCCTTGGGAATGAACGCCTCAGGACCTATGCGATGAAGGCCTTCGGGTTCGATCCGAAATACACGTCCTATTCCCATTTGAGACAGATTCTGACCAGCGACGTCAACGATCCGAACAGCTACGTTAACAAGCTCGGCAGCAGCTCTGCGCTGAATTTCGCGAAGGCGTTCAATTTCCAGACCGACGGGAGCCTGCCCGCCAACACGCTGCCGCAGAGCGCGACGCAAAAGAGTGCCATCAACGAGAGCTACATCCTTAACGCCAGCGACCGCGTGACGTCGGCGGAGGCCCTGCTCAACAAGAGCTACTACGAGGCGAAGATTGGCAGCATCACGACGGTCGCCGCATTGAAGGCCGATACCCGCCTGTTCAACTACGTGGTGACCGCTTTCGGACTGCCGCCGAGCACTTTGACGACAACCGTCGAGAACATCCTGACCAGTGACCTCGACGATCCCAACAGCTACGCCAACAAGATGGGCGGCGAGTACAACAAGGCCTACAAGGCCATGGCAGCCGCCTTCAATTTCCAGACCGACGGGACGCTCGCGAGCAGCGACGGCGCGCAGACGGCAGCGCAGGTGGCCATAACGTCCGATGGTTATATGATCCATTACAACGACAAGGACGATGCCGCGGACGAGGCGCTGATTTCGCGTTTCAAGATGCTGATAAACGCGCTGACGAGCGTCGACAATCTGCTCAACGATCCCAGCATGATGACGCTTACGCTGCGCGCCTTCGGCCTTGAGGAGGAGGGGGACAGCGTCCGCAAGCTGAGGAAAGTCCTGACGAGCGATCTGAGCGACCCCGACAGCTATGCCAATTCGCTCAAGGACGAGCGTTACGTTAAGCTTGCCAAGGCGTTCAACTTCGAGCCCGACGGCTCGCTTGGCGCGCCGAAGCTTGCGCAATCCGAGGCCGAAATCCTGAATACGTCCAAGGCCTATGTCATCGAAAAGAGCCGCTTTGGCACCGACGAAGACAAGAGCAAGGCGCAGGAAGAGGCGAAATATTATAGCGCCGAGATCCAGAAGATCGAAACGCTCGACGACTTGCTCGGTAACCGGCGCCTGGTTGATTTCGTCCTTGTCGCCGCGGGCATCGATCCGGAGACCGTCGAGACCAGCTACCTCAGGGAGATGTTTCTCTCCGATCTCGATGACCCGGAAAGCTTCATCAACGCGCAGAGCGATACCCGCTATCGCGAGATCGTCGCTTCTTTCAATTTCGACATCGAAGGAAAGCTTGCGCGCGGAGAAGCAGGTCAGATCCAGACCCGGCGCGGCATCATTGCCACGATGGATCTTTACCTCAACCAGACGCTGGAAGAGAACGCTGGCGAGGACAATGCCGGTGTCCGCCTGGCACTCTATTTCAAGCGCATGGCTTCCGACGTCAACACGGTTTACGACCTTCTTGCCGACAGCGCCTTGATGCAGGTCGTCAGAACCGCCTTCAGCATCCCGCAAGAGATGGCAAGCAGCGACATCGATATTCAAGCCGAATACATCAAGCGTGTGATGAACATCGAGGATCTCCAGGATCCCCAGAAGCTCGAAAAACTCCTGCAGCGTTTCACCGCGCTTTATGACGTCGAGAACAACACCGATGTCTCCCCGGCCGCCACCATCCTGTCCGGCAGCGGTGGTTTCGGCATCAGCGCCGACACGTTGATGCAGCTGACACAGCTCAGGATGGGTGGATGAAGAACGTGGCGGGCGCATTCGCCCGCATCGGCTCCATGCCCTGGAATCGATCACACAGACCTTGCGCGCAGCACCTTGTCGGGGTTCATGATGCCTGCCGGGTCGAAAGCATGCTTGATCCGCTGCATCAGATCGATTTCGATCGCCGGGCGGATCTCCGCAAGCTCATCGCGCTTCAACTGACCGATGCCGTGCTCGGCCGAGATGGATCCGCCATGCGTGAGCACGATGCCATGGACGATGGCGTTTATCTCGCGCCAACGGTCGAGGAAGGCCTGTTTGTCGGCGCCTACCGGCTGGGAAATGTTGTAGTGGATGTTGCCGTCGCCCATGTGGCCGAAGGCGCATATGCGAGCCCCGGGTATCGCTTTCATGACGGCGGCATCGGCCTCAGCCATGAAGGCAGGGATGCTCGACACAGGCACCGACACGTCGTGCTTGATCGACCCGCCTTCCGGTTTCTGTGCCGGCGACATGCTTTCGCGCATGTGCCACAGCGCCTTGCGCTGCATCTCGTTCGTCGCAATCACCGCATTTTCGACAAGGCCATCGCTGACGCCCGCTTCGAGCACGCCCTGTATCATACGCTCCGCGCTTTCCGCGGAATCCGAGGTCGAAATATCGATCAGCGCGTACCAGGGATGGACTGTCGCCATCGGGTCACGAACGCCCGGAATATGCCGGGAGGTGAACTCTATGCCGATCCTCGGCATCAGCTCGAAACCGGTCAGCGCCGGCCCACAGAGGCTCGAAGCCCGATCGAAAAGGGTAAGCGCATCCTCGACGCTTTCAAGGCCCGCGAATGCGACTTGATGGCCAAGCGGCTTCGGGAACAGCTTCAACACGGCGCCGGTGATGACGCCGAGCGTTCCTTCAGCACCGATGAAAAGGTCTCGGAGATCGTAGCCGGTGTTGTCCTTCTTCAGCCGGCGCAATCCGTCCCAGATTTCGCCGGTCGGCAGCACCACCTCCAGCCCCAGGCAGAGCTGGCGCATATTGCCGTATGCGAGCACCGCCGTGCCGCCGGCATTGGTCGAAAGATTGCCGCCGATTCGGGCAGAACCTTCCGAGCCGAGGGATAGCGGGAACAGGCGTCCGTTATCGTCCGCGGCCTTGTGGATATCCGCTAAGATGCAGCCGGCATCGGCCACGATGACGTTGCCGACGGGATCAACGTCACGGATGCGGTTCAGCCGCTCGAGCGAAAGAACCATGTCGGATCTTCCCTCGCGCGGAATCTGGCCGGCAACATGTCCGGTATTGCCGCCCTGCGGGACGATCGCGGTGTGGGTCTGGCTTGCCAGGCGCATGATGCGCGAGACGTCCTCGACGGAGCCCGGTCTGAGAACGAGCGGGGTGGTGCCGTGATAGAGCCCGCGTGACTCGACGAGATAAGGCGCGGTCTCCGCCGGACTGCTGAGCGCATTGCCGCTGCCGACGATGTCGATGAAAGAGGCGATCAGTTCGGGAGAAAGTATTGTCGTCATGATCGTTCCCTCGTTTTCCGACGAATTGTTCAGCCTCTGGGCGCTGCTGCCCGCTGCAGGCGGTCGATGATCGCCTCCCCAAGGCCTTCTTCCGGAATGCGGCCGAAGGCGATCGTCCGCGCGCCGCTCGCATCCGCTTGCTTCATATAGTCGAAGAGGTTGGCGGCCGCCTCGCGGAGGTTGCCGCCGGGGCTCAAGTCCAGCACGATGGTCGCTTCGCCCTCGCCGGGAAGCGGCCTGCCGCCGAAGCGGATCAACGCTTCTCCCGCCTGCACGTCTTCCGCATTCAATCTTACGGCTGCGCCCGGAGCGTAATGCGACGCAAGCATCCCGGGCGCCTCGATCGTCGCGCCGGCGCTTTCGGGCCGCATCACCACGCACCCCGTCAGGTTCTCGATCTCTCCGGCGTCCAGGCCGCCGGGTCTGAGAAGCCGCAGCGTGCCGTCCTCGACCTTGATGATCGTGGACTCAAGGCCGATTTCGGCCGGGCCGGCATCGAGGATGAGTTTCAGCTTGGATCCGAGGTCAGCTTGCACATGGGCGGCGCTGGTCGGGCTGATTTTGCCGGACGTGTTGGCGCTCGGCGCCGCAAGCGGGTGTCCGAAGCGGGCGATTACCTGGCGTGAGAACCCGTCGGGCATGCGGATGCCGAGCGTATCGAGCCCGGCCGATGCGAGCGAATGTACGGTGCTTTCCGGCCGCTGCGGCAAGATAAGGGTCAGGGGACCAGGCCAGAAGGCCTCCGCAAGCCGGCGCGAAATCGGGTCAAACGTCACATGCGCCTCGGCCATCGCCATATCCGAGACATGGCAGATCAGCGGATTGAAACGAGGTCGACCCTTCATCTCGTAGATGCGGCTGATCGCATCGGGATTTGTCGCGTCCGCCGCAAGGCCATAGACCGTCTCCGTCGGGATCGCGACCGGCTCGCCCTCGGAAAGAACGGCGCGGGCTTGCTCGATCGCCCGATCTGGCTCTGTGCGTGTATCGATGATTTCGGCCATGGCGGTTCCGTTTGCCTTTCCGTCGCTTCCTTAACGGACGTGCCGGAAAAACAGAACGATTTTCTTCGTCAATGCATGTCGCCCAAAAGTGCGGAGCGGTTTTGGGACAACGACATGCACGAAACAAGGAGCGCATGTCGCCCAAAAGTGCGCAGCGGTTTTGGAGCACGACATTTATAAGAACAATGCCCGACCAAGCATGGGTCAAAGGCTGCGAATGATCTTGCGCAGTGCGTCGTCGCGCGCGCCCAGCATCAAGACGTTCTTCAGTGCCACCTTGGGATCCTGCGTCCGGAAGATCAGGCCGTTGCCGCGCACATTGCGATTGATGACCATCTGCCCTTCGTCGCCGCCGGGTTCGATGGCCACGGCGAAGTACATCCGCGAATAACCCCTGTGTATTCGATCGAAGAAATGCGTCTCGTCGCCGAGATCGGAGAAGAAGTTCGCGAAATAAAAGGCCCAGGTGATGTCGTGGGAGCGCTCGAGATGCGTTTTCGCGGCCGTCACATGGCAGTAGCCGAGATGCGGACTGTTCGGGAGGGTGCGGTGAAAGATCATCTTCGGAAACTGGATCGAAGAATGGAACGCGTTGATGCGCTTGTGGGTCGTCTCTCCCGCCGCCGAAAGCTTCCGCCCCGTTTGCTCCGCGACCTCCTCATGCGTCAGGTAGCGACGCTGCCCGGCTATCCAGGGCCGTCGGCGGTCGATCCGGCCGGTGCGGAGGAATTCCGCGTGGGGCGTGGCCTTTGACGCGGCAACCGGAGCTCGCGTGCCGGTGTCATAATATCTGAGTCTTGCCATTGGCGCCGGCGCCGTCCTTGTCCGCGAAACGAGTTGATCCGTCCCGGAATGCTAGCCCTTCAGGGTTAACAGATGATTTTTTATTGCCTTTCGTCGGCGGCAAGCACTCCGGAGGATTGTCGCAAAATGACCAGCTCATTTCGTGCCGGAGATGACGCTGGTGAAAAAATCGCCAGCTGCCTATGTTTTCAGCTATCACATTGTTTATAATAAAAAATATCAATCATAGTATAGCGGAATGACGAGCGAATATCGTGTCGTCTTTCTGGAAGAGGATGTCGTCAATCGGCAAACGAAAAGGCGCTGCGCGCGCTTAGATATCGACACTCAAGGTGCCGCTCCCAGGGAGGGCGGAGAATTGGGAAGCCGGTCAGATCCCGGCGCTGCCCCCGCAACGGTGGTGGAGCGAAAGCCACGGCAAAAGGCCACTGGACGGTGTGTCCGGGAAGGCGCCGGGCGGGTCCCTCTTGGGGCCGCTCCAGAGCCCGGAAACCAGCCTTGGGACGAAAAATCGACCGTAACTGGTTGCGGCGGGCAGCCGGATCGGAGCCTTTGATGCGCCGGCACTATCGTCGGCGTTGGTTCCTGTCCTGCCTCTCCGAACTGATGAAAGAGGACAGGACATGGACATTCAGAACGATATGCTGTGCCGGCTGGAAACCCGCCGTGAGGGCCATAGCCTCGACCGGGCCTTCTACACCGACCCGGATTATTACCGGCAAGACCTCGAGCACATCTGGTACAAGGACTGGCTCTTTATCGGTCACGACTGCGAAATTCCGCGGGCCGGCAACTACTTTACCGTTCAGGTCGGCGACTATCCGATCGTCGTTGTCCGCGACCGGCAGGGAACGATCCGGGCGCTCCACAATTCCTGCCGCCACCGCGGCTCGCGCGTCTGCACGCAGCACAAGGGCTCCTCGGCCAAGCTCGTCTGTCCCTATCACCAGTGGACCTACGAACTGGACGGAAAACTGCTTTTCGCGCGGCAGATGCCCGAAGGCTTCGACCCGGCTCAGCACAGCCTGAAGCCGGTCCGTTGCGAAACGGTTGGAGGCTATATCTTCATCAGCCTCGCCGACGAGCCGATGGATTTCCAGGCGTTCCGCGAGACGGTTGCTGGTTATCTCGCGCCGCATCGCCTTGGCGAAACCAAGGTCGCCTATGAGAGCACGATCGTCGAGAAGGGCAATTGGAAGCTTGTCTGGGAGAACAACCGCGAGTGCTACCACTGCGCCGCCAACCATCCGGAGCTTTGCCGCACCTACCCCGAGGCTCCAACGGTGACGGGTGTCCAGGGCGCGATGGACGACCCGGAGATCGGCGCCCATTGGGAAAGGTGCGAAGCGGCGGGCCTTCCGAGCACGTTCAGGATCGCGCCGACCGGCCAGTTCCGGATGACGCGGATGCCGCTCATCAACGGCGCCGAGAGCTACACGATGTCCGGGCATGCGGCCGTGCGCAAACAGCTTTCGGCGGGCATCAACCAGCGCGCGATCGGCACGCTCTTGCTCTTCCACTACCCGACCACCTGGAACCATGTGCTCGGCGATCACGCGATCACCTTCCGTGTGCTGCCCCTTGGCCCGGAACTGACGCAGGTCACCACCAAATGGCTGGTCAGCAAGGATGCAGTCGAAGGTGTCGATTACACCATCGAAGACCTTACTCATGTCTGGACAGAAACCAATGACCAGGATCGCCAGATCGTAGAGGAAAACGCCTTCGGCATCCGCTCGCCGGCCTATGAGCCGGGCCCCTATTCGACCGAGCACGAGGGCGGCGTGATGCAGTTCGTCGAATGGTACTGCAATTTCATGCAGAACCGCCTGCAGGGCGATGCCGCTCCTCTCTCACGGGTGGCCTGATCATGGAAATGGGTTCCTCTTTTCGCCATTTCGATGAGTTGCATCCGTGGATCGATCGGCAGCATCTGCTCGAATGCATATCGGCCGTGATCGAGACTGCGGACGTGATGACCTTCACCTTCCGTTCGGACAAGCTGGCCTGGTTCCGCTATCTGCCGGGGCAGTTCGTCACGCTTGAGCTGCCCGTCGGCGAGGAGCCGGTGATGCGCACCTACACGCTGTCATCCTCGCCATCACGCCCGCTCTCGGTTGCCGTCACCGTCAAGGCGCAGCCGGACAGCATCGGTACGCGCTGGATGTTCGACAATCTGAAGCCCGGCATGAAGCTGAGGGCGCTCGGGCCGCTCGGGGATTTCAGCTTCGTTCGCCATCCGGGTGAGAAATACCTGTTTATCTCGGCTGGCTCCGGTGTGACGCCGATGATGTCGATGACGCGGTGGATGGCGGACTGCGCGCCCGACATGGACGTCACTTTCATTTCCTGCGCGCGCCGGCCGGAGGATCTCCTGTTCCGCTCAGAGCTGGAGGTTCTCGCCCGCCAGATGCGGCGGCTCAATCTCGGCTTTCTCGTCGAGGGCCATGAGGCGCGCCACGGCTGGCATGGACTGCGCGGTCGCATCGATGCGACGAAATTGCCGCTGCTCGCGCCGGATTTCCTGGAGAGGACGGTCTTTTGCTGCGGGCCCGAACCCTTCATGCGCAGCGTCAGGGAGATGCTGAAAGGCGCCGGTTTCGATATGGCGCGCCATCACGAGGAGAGTTTCCAGCCGGCAGCCGCGCCGGCGGCCGAGGAGCTCGCGGTGCGGGCCGGCGCGGGGCCGGGCACTGCGGCCGAGGCACGCGTCTCCTTCACCATGAGCGGCAAGGACGTGACGGTGGTGCCAGGCCAGACGATCCTGCAGGCCGCCCGCGCCAACGGCGTCAGGATCGGCGCCGCTTGCGAGGGCGGCATATGCGGTACCTGCTGTGTGATGAAGGTCGCCGGCGAAGTCGAGATGAACCACAATGGCGGCATTCTCGATGACGAGATCGAGGAAGGCTACATTCTTGCCTGCTGCTCGCGGCCACTCGGCGACGTGCAAATCGAGGCGTGACGGGCGGGCCCTTCAGCGCCGCTCGGGCTGCTGGGGCAGGTGTACCTCGGCAGCTTTGACGGCGATCGAGCCGGTGACGGTCATGTCAACGCCGCTGCCCGATTTGCTCTCGGCCGTCGCGCGGCTGACGAGCAGGGCAGGCCGCCCGAGCGAAGCTACCGCCTTGGCGCTGGTCGCCGCCGCGCCGCGCGTCGCCGCAGCAACAACGGTCAGCACCGGCGGTTTCTCGGGCAGAAGTGCCCCTTGCGCCCAGATGGCCCTTAGCGCAGGAGCGGGCATGGGAGCGACGTTCACGTCGATATCGTCCAGCGTGCCCGGCACCCGGTAGGGGCAGCGCCGCTTGCCGCAATTGTGTGACGAGGAGAACTGCCAGAGGGCATAACTGTCCCAGTTTCCCATCGGAAAGACGTTGCGGATGTCCGGCTTGTAGCGGGCGTACCAGAGCGGAAGCCGCGACAGCAGCCGGTGCTTGTAGCGGTTGGCGGCGATGTATTTCGCGGTGATGTGATTGGTGTAAAGGATAGGGTAGCGGCCGGTGCGGGCCTTGATATGCCCGGCGAAGATGGCTGCGTCTTCCAGGGACATGTATTTTTCCGGATCGATTCCCTCGATGTCGAGGACCATCACCTCGTCGTCGCGGGGGCTGGCATAGTCGAGGAAGTGATTGGCCTGGTCGACAGGATTGCCAGGCCGGGCCATGTGATAGGCCCCCCAGAGCAGGCCATACGCCCGGGCGATCATTCGGCGCGTCTGGTAGAGCTCGCGGCTGACGGCGTACTTGCGCCACATCGTCTTGCAATGGGCGACCGTGTCGCCGCCGTGGTCGCCGGTGCAGGAGAAACTTTCGGGCAGGCCGTCGGAGGCTTTCGCGATGAAGCCGGCGATGCGCTTGTCCTTCAGCAGCGCTTCCCAGTCGATGCTGTTCATCTCATAGGCATCGACGATGATGGCGTTCTGCCGCTGTTTCCAGGGTTCGAGATCACGCGCGTGAAGATTCACCGCCGCGAAGGTCAGACCCAGAAGGGCCACCAGGCGCAAGATCGTCCCCGAGATCGAGAGTCCCCGCTTTTCCATTCACTGAGATTGCCGACATTAGCGTTAAAAGGTCGTAAATCTCAGCCCCGCCTCGATCCTGCGCGAGACGAACGCTCCTGTACACAGACCTCCAGCAGAAGCGTCATTGGCAGATTCGGCTCTGGATTGTGGTGCTACGGCGCCGGTCCGGTCGGGAAATCCCTTGGCGATATGGTTTTCCATCTCGCGATCCATGCCTTAAGTTTCACAATGGCAAGGCGCAATCGTCGGCTGCATGTTCCAAAAAGAGGGAGCAGAACCCGGTCCATATCCTTCCGCAACAGCGTGCTACAGAATCCCGATCCGGCGAAGAATGAGCCAGGCAAGTCCCATTGAAAAGGCGATGATCAAAGCCGCGTAGAGCGTGCCGCTTCCATCGGCGAAGGGCAGGGTTCCCGTGTTCATGCCGAAGAAACCCGTCACCAGCGTTGGCGGCAAGAGAAAAGCTGTCATCAGCGACAGGATATAGAGATGCCGGTTGGTCTCCGAGGAAATCTTGCTGTCGATTTCCTCGTGGAGAAGCCTCGCGCGTTCCTGGAGCGCGAAGACATCGCGATCAACTGCCTCCAGCCGATCTGAGAGTCGCTCTGCCGCGTCGATGAAACCCGGCGGCACCTCGTCCTCCTCCGATGCCCCGGCCCGCCGCAACAGGGCGAGAATGGTCCTGAGATGCCGATGGAGCCGCACCACGGTCCTGCGCAGCGGCGCCAGTCCGGGCTGCTGCCTATGACCAGCCTCTCCGTAGACATGATCCTCGATGATGTTCAGTTCTTCGGTCAGCTCCAGGACGAGGGTGATGAGCGTGCGCTGGAACTCGACCACGAGCATCTCGAAAAGATCGATCGGCCGGCTGCATTTGGCGCTCTTCTCGACGGCAGCCTTCACGCGGTCGAGGCTGCGCAGCGGGTGCAGCCGCGTCGTGATGATAATCTTGTCGCTCACTGCAAAGTGCAGCCAACCGATCGTCTTGGTAACCGCGTCGAATGTGCGCTCGAAATCCACCAGCGTTCCGTGGACGACGTCCTCGGAAACGGAGATCGCTGCCTGGGTATCATGGCTGGTCAGCGTGGCAATCGCCGACTGGGGCAGTTTGCTGATGCGTTCGATCAGGGCGGGCGTGCGTGCATCGCTGAGTGCCAGGTGCAGCCATACCCAGCCGTCGCCCGCAGAAAGGTTGTCGATCGAAGAGTCGGCCCCGATGCGCTGGCATCGGCTCTCCCCGGGTATGAAGCGGTAGGCCCAGACGAGGCCCGGTATCTCGGGAGAAATCAGGTTCATCGCAGCGCCTTGGCTACAGCGCCGCGTGTCTGATCAGACGCACCAAGGTCGCTGTAAAGCTTTGAATTGCCGTATGTCTGCTTAAAGCGAGGTCGATTTATGCAGACATGCAGTAAGCAATCCGGACTCGGCTTCTAATCCCGCTCGATGACAGTTTTGTTACAATCTCGTCAACCTGCAGCCGGCCGCAATTGACGTTGACGTTTACGTAAAAATCAATAGTCTTCGGTTCGAAAGAAGGACGCGCGGCGTGGTCCATGACTACGGCCGCACGGGGAGGATTGTCATGTACAAAGCACCGGTCGACGAGATCGCATTCACACTGAAGCACGTGGCCGGGATGGCTGAGGCCTTGGACGCCGGTGTTTTCGGTGAACTCGGTGAAGATCTGGTCGACGCGATCCTTGCGGAAGCCGGGCGTTTCGCCACGGAAGAGGTGGCTCCTCTCGGCGAAGTCGGTGACCGGCAGGGCGCGCGACTCGTCGACGGCGCGGTCAAGACGCCGGAGGGATGGCGCGATCTCTACCACAATTGGGTCGGCGGCGGCTGGAACGGCCTGACGGCGCCGGAAGCCTTCGGCGGCCAAAATCTGCCCCACATGCTCCACGTCGCCGCGATGGAGATGTGGAACGCCGGTTCGATGGCTTTCGCGCTTGGCCCGACACTGACGATGGGCGCCATCGAAGCGCTGGAGAAGCACGGATCCGAGGCGCTGAAGACAACGTATCTCGCTAAAATGGTTTCAGGCGAGTGGACCGCCACGATGAACTTGACGGAACCGCATGCCGGTTCCGATCTCGGCGTGCTCAAGACCCGGGCCGAACGTCGCGACGATGGCAGTTATCGCATATTCGGCCAGAAGATCTTCATCACCTGGGGTGAGCACGACTTCACCGACAATATCGTCCATCTGGTGCTGGCACGCCTGCCGGACGCACCCACCGGCACGAAAGGCATTTCGCTGTTTCTCGTGCCGAAGTTCCTTGTCAACGCCGATGGCTCGCTCGGTGCCCGCAACGATGTTTTCTGCCATTCGCTCGAGCACAAGCTTGGCATTCACGGCTCGCCCACCTGCACGATGATCTATGGCGACGGTAAGTTCGGCGATGAAAAAGGTGCGATCGGTTATCTGGTTGGCGAGGAAAATCGCGGTCTCGCCTGCATGTTCACGATGATGAACAACGCCCGACTGGCCGTCGGCATGCAGGGTGTCGCGATTGCCGATGCCGCCACCCAGAAGGCGATTGCCTATGCCAAGGAGCGCACGCAAGGCAGGGCCCCCGGCTGGCGCGGCGAGGGCATGAGCCCGATCATCGAGCATCCGGATGTCGCCCGCATGCTTTTGACGATGAAGGCGCTGACCCAAGGTTCGCGCGCGATCGCCTATGCCTGCGCCCACGCAGTCGACATGGCGCACGCCAGCAAGGGCGACCAAGCCCGCCATTGGCAGGAGCGTTCAAGCCTGCTGACGCCGATTGCAAAATCCTTTGCCACCGATGCCGGCGTCGACGTCGCCTCCCTGGGCGTACAGGTGCATGGCGGTATGGGCTTCATCGAGGAAACCGGCGCCGCTCGCTACCTGCGCGACGCCCGCATCGCGCCGATCTATGAGGGCACCAACGGCATCCAGGCGATCGATCTCGTCACCCGCAAACTGCCTCTATCCGACGGTGCCCATGTGCGCGGCTTCATCGCCGAACTGAGTGAGATCGCCGCCGCTGTCAGGGCCACGAACAGGAAGGGGTTCGGGAAGGCGGCAGCGAGACTCGATGCTGCGATTACCGATCTCTCCGACGCGACCGAGTGGCTGCTGGCCGCGCTTGACGGCGGAAGACTTACCGATGCGCTCTCCGGTGCGACCGCCTATCAGCGCCTCTTCGGACTGGTACTGACAGGCGTCTATCTCGCCAAGGGCGGCACGGCGGAGGCCGGTGACGGCAAGGAAGATACTCGCATCGCGCTTTGCCGTTTCACGGCGGAGAACCTGCTCGCGGAAACAGGCGCCCTCAAGGATCGCGTCGTCAGTGGCGCCGAAAGCCTTGCGGCTGCGCGCGCAGTTCTGGTTTGAGGGGGGAACCTATGACCGATCATGTGCTTGTAGAACGCCCGGAGGCCTTCCCCGGCGTCCAGGTCATCCGCTTCAATCGGCCGGAAAAGAAGAACGCCATCACGCGCGAAATGTACGCGAAGATGACGAACGCGCTGACGGTGGCCGGAACCGATCCGGCCGTGCGCGTCACTGCGTTCCTCGGCACCCACGGCTGCTTTTCGGCCGGAAACGATATGGCCGACTTTCTCGCCTTTGCCATGGGCGGGGCGATGGGGACCGAGGTGCTCGATTTCCTGCGGGCGCTCGCGGGAGCGAGAAAGCCGGTCATATCCGGCGTCGACGGCCTGGCGATTGGTATCGGCACGACCATCCATCTTCATTGCGACCTGACGATTGCTTCGCAGCGTTCGATCTTCAAGACACCCTTCGTGGATCTCGCACTTGTGCCTGAAGCTGCCTCAAGCCTGGTCGCGCCGCGCATCATGGGGCACCAGCGCGCCTTCGCGCTTCTTGCCGCTGGAGAACCGCTGGAGGCCACCGATGCCTTGCAAACCGGGCTGATCTGGAAGATCGTCGCCCAGGAAGCGGTGGAACAAGAGACGCTCTCGCTCGCGGCACGTCTCGCCGGGAAACCGCCGGAAGCGCTCAGGATCGCGCGAGACCTCATTCGCGGGGATCGAAGTGACGTGCTCTCCCGCATCGACGAGGAAGCTGCGCACTTCGCCGCGCAGTTGAAGAGCAATGAAGCGCGGGCGGCTTTCGAAGCCTTCATGCGTCGTTAGCTCGGGGGGGCGATGTCCAGATGGCGAGAAGCTGCTGCATGTTTCTTAAATCGGAGCCGAGTTAAGGATAAAAACTGCAGCAATTCAAGGTCTTACAGCCTCCTTTGCGCGTCTGAAGGACGCGCGGCGCTGTGGCGTGTGTGTTCCGGATTGAGGTGCGCGTCGCGGCAGAAATCCCGAACTTGCATATGTCAATTTTAATCGCTTCTTAAATAGCGATCGCTAGCGTGCGGTCGCAGTAGGCCTTCTCCGGAAGATCCGCGTCCAAAGTGGAAACACGAAAAAACCGGACCGGATGCTCTGGAACCATAGCGCCGAGCGTCCTCTTGCGCCTTCATCCGAACAGGCAGACGCTCGTCGTGCGGGCGGCCCCCGGCCGCATGAGGCATGGCCGGTCTTGCCTTCGCGGCATGTTCAATCATTTCCCGCAATTTCGTCCGTCGCTCGCCGCGACCGATCCGCTCTGCGCGGGAAATCCACGAGCTCATGTCCGGCGAAGAATGCCGGCCAATCCAGGGGAGTCCCTCCTTGTCCAAACGATCGAATCTCATGACGCGCATTCTTGTTGCCGCGTCCTGCGTTGTCGTCGGCGCCTTTGCAGGCTTTTCCGTCTACATCGATACGCTCCAGAACAGTGCGACGACAAAAGCCGTCGAGGAGAATATCGCCTCGTCCGGCACCCAGGCGGCGACAAGCGTCGCCAACTGGCTGAACGGCCGCGTGACGCTGACGGCCATGGTTGCCGACGCCGTCGGTCGCGTCGGGGACGACGCCGCTGTCCAACCGGTTCTGAAGAACGATGTCCTCACCGCCGAGTTCATCTCGACCTATGTCGGCAACGAAAGCGGCAAGTTCATCACCTGGCCTGAAACGCCGATGCCCGAAGGCTACGATCCGCGCCAGCGCCCGTGGTATCAGCAGGCCGTCAAAGCCGATGCTCGCGTGCTGACCGAACCCTACATCGACGCCTCCAGCGGCGATCTGATCATCAGCGCAGCGGTGCCGGTCAAGCACGATGCCAAGCTCTATGGCGTGGCAGGCAGCGACTTCTCGCTGAAGACCTTGGTCTCCATGGTCAAGGCGATCGACGTCGGCGGCGAGGGCTTCGCGTTCCTTGCCAGCAAGGACGGTCAGATTCTCGTCCACCCGGATGCCAAGCTGGTGACGAAGACGCTCGCCGACGCCTTTCCGGTCGGCACGCCGAAGATCGGTAGCGGTATCGTCAACACCGAACTCGACGGCAAGCCGATGTTGGTCAGCTTTGTGCCGGTCAAGGGGCTTCCCTCGGTCGAGTGGTATGTCGGCTTCGTCGTGGACGCTGAAGTCGCCTATTCGGCGATCAGCCAGTTCCGCGTCGCCGCCACCGTTGCGACGATCCTCGCCGTCGGTGCCATGATCGCCTTCCTCGCGACCCTGCTCAGCCGCTTGGTCATCCGACCGATCACCGAAATGACCGGCACGATGGAAAAGCTCGCCGCCGGCAATATCGAGGTCGAAATCCCCTGCGAGACGCGCCGCGACCAGATCGGATCGATGGCCGCGGCCGTTGCCGTCTTCCGCGCCAACGCCGTCGAACGCGCGCGGCTTGAGGACGAAGCGGACGCGAACCGGTCGCTGTCCGAGCGCGAGCGCCTGGACCGCGAGGCCCAGAAGGCGCGCGATGCGGCGGAAGTCCAGCACGCCGTCGACGCGCTTGCGACCGGCCTTGGCCGGCTTGCCAACGGCAATCTCGCCTTCCGCATCGACAGCCCCTTTGCCGATCGCCTCGACCGCCTGCGGGCCGACTTCAACAATTCGCTCGCCAAGCTGCACGACACGCTCCGTGCGGTCGGCGTCAACGCCCGTGCGATCGATGCCGGCGCCAGCGAGATCCGTTCGGCCGCCGACGATCTTGCCCGTCGCACCGAGCAGCAGGCAGCTTCGGTCGAAGAAACCGCGGCGGCGCTCGAGGAGATCACCACGACGGTGAAGGACTCAGCCCACCGGGCGGAAGAGGTCGGAGCACTCGTCGCCCGCACGCGCGCCGGCGCCGAGAAGTCCGGTCAAGTCGTCCAGAACGCCGTCCAGGCGATGCATGCGATCGAGAAGTCGTCGGGCGAGATCTCCAACATCATCGGCGTCATCGACGACATTGCCTTCCAGACCAACCTTCTGGCGCTGAACGCCGGCGTCGAGGCGGCCCGTGCGGGTGAGGCTGGCAAGGGCTTTGCCGTCGTCGCCCAGGAAGTGCGCGAGCTTGCCCAGCGGTCGGCCAATGCCGCCAAGGAAATCAAGGCGCTGATCACGACCTCCGGCGACCAGGTGCGCTCCGGCGTGACGCTCGTTGGCGATACCGGCCGCGCACTGGAAGCGATCGTCGCCGAGGTGCAGGAGATCAACAAGCATGTCAGCGCGATCGTGACCGCGACGCGCGAGCAGTCTACGGGTCTTCAGGAGATCAACACCGCCGTCAACACCATGGATCAGGGCACGCAGCAGAACGCGGCGATGGTCGAGGAACAGACGGCGGCAAGCCACGGCCTCGCCCAGGAGGCGGCAGCACTCAACGCGCTGCTCGCCCAGTTCGATCTTGGCGAGATGCAGATGGCCCATACGAGCGCGACCAGCTACCGGCGCCGTGCGGCCTGATCAGAGGCGATTGGAAACATTTGGGGCCCGGCATTTGCCGGGCCTTCGTCATTTCTGGGGTTTTTCGAGGGTCGCGACGGCTTCCACATGCGCCGACCAGAGAAACTGGTCGATCGGTGTCACCGATGTGATCCGATAGCCCGCAGCGGTGAGAATTGCGAGATCGCGGGCAAGAGTCACCGGATTGCACGAGATGGCTGCAATCTTCTTCACGCCCGAGCGGGCGAGCTCGTGGCACTGGGCCTCGGCGCCGGCACGCGGCGGATCGAACACGACCGCGTCGTAGGTCTTCAACTCCTGCACCATCAGGGGTCTGCGGAAAAGGTCGCGCTTCTCGATCGTCACCGGCTTCAGGCCTTGCGTGTTGCGTGCGGCAAAATCGAGTGCTTTCAATGCTTTGTCATCGCCCTCGACGGCATGCACGCGCGCCCTTTGCGCAATCCTGAGAGCGAAGGTGCCGATGCCGGAGAAGAGGTCGGCGACGTGTTTGGCCTTGCCCACATGTTCAAGCACGAGCTTTGCCATCGCCTCTTCGGCGGGCCGCGTCGCCTGGGTGAAACTTCCCGGCGGCGGCGACACTGTTACGCTGCCGAAAACTATCGCCGGCTTTACGGGTTCGACGATGATCTCGCCGTTGAGGCTGACGCGGGCAATGCCGCGTTCCCCCAATACTGCCTCGACGGTCAGGCGGCGCTGCCGGTCCGCGAGCTTGATGCCTTCAAAAGCGAGATCGAGACCGGAGTTGGTCTCAAGCACGGTGATGCGGAACGGCTCGGCGTTCGATGCCATCGCGGCAGCGATCTTGCGGATGGTCGCAAGCCGGGAGACGATGCCCGGGCTCGCGATGGGGCATTCGCTGATCGACACGATGTGATGGCTTTCTGCCCGGTTGTAGCCAAGCAGCATTTCCTTTTCGGTGCGCCGCGCAGTGAAGACGGCGCGTCGCCGCTCGCCCGGATGGGCGATCACCAGCGGCACCACGTCCGGCGTCAACCCCTTCGACTTCAAGGCATCGATAACGAGATTGCGCTTGAAGGCGTGATAGAGGTCGTCGGATGCGTGCTGCAGCGTGCAGCCGCCGCAGGTACCGTTGACGCCGTCCGGGCCGAAGTGGCGACATTTCGGCTCGACGCGATCGGGGGAGGGCTCCTTCAGCGAGATCAGTGTGCCGTGCGCCTTGTTGACGGCAAGTGCGACGGTTTCGCCGGGGAGCGTGAACGGCGCATAGACCGGACCCGCCTCGGTCTGCGCGATGCCGTCGCCCTGTGCGCCAAGACGGGCGATCGTGACGGTTTGCGTGCTCATGGCTTCACACCGGCAAGGAGGAATTCAGTATTGCCGTCGCCACCGGCGATCGGGGATGGGATGAGACCGAGGCTCTGCCAGCCCATGTCCTCCACGAGCCAGCGCTCGAGTTCGGCAGCAACGGCAGGGGCGCTCTCGGGATCCTTGAGCAGCCCCGCCTTGCTGATCGCCTCGCGCCCGGCCTCGAATTGCGGCTTGACGAGGAGGACGCAATGCGCGCCGGGTGCGGCGATCCCGAGCGCGGGCGGAAGAGCCAGTTTCAACGAGATAAAGGAGACGTCGGAGGCGACGAAGCTGATCGTTTGGTTGCCCACGTCCTGCGCTGTCATGGCCCGGGCGTTTAGCCCTTCTATATTGGTGACGCGCGGATCTGCCGCGATGCGCGGATGCATCTGTCCGTGGCCGACGTCGATGGCAACGACATGGCGGGCACCACGCTGGAGCAGAACCTCGGTGAAGCCGCCGGTCGAGGCGCCGATATCGATGCAGGTCTGCCCCGCCGGGTCGAAGCCGAAATGGTCGAGCGCGGCGACGAGTTTCAGCGCCGCACGGGAAACATAGGCCTGCGCCGGATCGTCGATGGTGATCGCGACCCCTTCAACGAAGGTGGCGGCGGGCTTGGTTACAGTACGGCCCTCGACCTTGACGGTTCCGCGCTGGATCGCGTCGCGGGCGCGAGCGCGGCTGGCAACGAGACCGCTGTTCAGCAGCAATTGGTCAAGGCGGAGGGATATCTTGGCTTCTTCAGACATGCGGTCTCATCGCGCCTTGGCGTCGTTTCTTCGTTGAAGCGTGTGACCGAAAAGGTTTCAGCCTGCGGCTCCGAGGCCGACAGTATGCTTCTGGCCAAGCGCCTTGAAGACGGTCGAGACGATGCCGGCCCGGTCGAGCCCGGCCGCGGCATACATGGCTTCGGGTTTTGCCTGTTCCATCCAGATGTCCGGCATCACCATCGGCCGCACCTTGAGTCCGCCGTCGAGCAGGCCGTCCTGCGCAAGGAACTGGAGTACATGGCTTCCAAAGCCGCCGACGGCGCCCTCTTCGATGGTGATCAGCACTTCATGGTGCCGTGCGAGCTGGCGGATGAGATCGTGGTCGAGCGGCTTTGCAAAGCGGGCGTCGGCAACCGTCGTCGAGAGGCCGGCAGCGTCCAGATCCTCCGCCGCCATCAGACAGTCGGCAAGCCGTGTGCCGAATGAAAGCAGCGCGATCTTCGAGCCTTCCTTGACGATGCGTCCCTTGCCGATTTGCAGGATCTGCCCACGTTCCGGCAGGTCGACGCCGACGCCCTCGCCGCGGGGATAGCGGAACGAAATCGGGCCTTCGTCGTAGGCGGCTGCGGTGCGCACCATGTGTTTCAGTTCCGCCTCGTCGGCGGCAGCCATCACCACGAAGCCGGGCAGCGTGGCGAGGTAGGTCGTATCGAAGGAACCGGCATGCGTCGGCCCGTCGGCACCGACGAAGCCGGCGCGATCGATCGGGAAGCGGACCGGCAGCCCCTGGATCGCCACGTCATGGACGACCTGGTCATAGGCCCGCTGCAGGAATGTGGAATAGAGCGCTGCGAAGGGCTTGTAGCCTTCCGCCGCAAGCCCCGCCGCGAAAGTCACTGCGTGTTGCTCGGCAATGCCGACATCGAAGCAGCGCGACGGGTGGACGGATGCGAACCTGTCGAGACCGGTGCCGGACGGCATCGCTGCGGTGATGGCGACGATCTTGTCGTCAAGGCTCGCTTCCTGGACGAGCGCTTCCGCGAATACCGAAGTGTAGGCCGGCGCATTCGGCTTCGCCTTGGCCTGGGCACCTGTGATCACGTCGAACTTGTTGACGCCGTGATACTTGTCGGCAGCCGCTTCCGCCGGCGGATAGCCCTTGCCCTTCTGTGTCACCACGTGAATCAGCACCGGTCCCTTGGCGTTGTCCCGGACATTGCGCAGGACCGGCAGCAGGTGGTCGAAGGAATGCCCGTCGATCGGGCCGATGTGATAAAAGCCCATTTCCTCGAAGAGCGTGCCGCCGGTGACATAGCCGCGGGCATGCTCTACGGCGCGCGTTATCGCCCGGTCGACGCTCTTGCCGAGATACGCCGTCAGCTTCTTGCCGACCTCGCGGATGCCCATATAGGTGCGGCCCGAAGCAAGCCGCGCGAGATAGGCGCTCATCGCGCCGGTAGGCGGCGCGATCGACATGTCATTGTCGTTGAGGATGACGATGAGGCGGGCATCGAGCGCCCCGGCGTTGTTCAACGCTTCATAGGCCATGCCGGCCGAGAGCGCGCCGTCACCGATTACGGCAATCACATTGCGGGACTTGCCGTCGAGATCGGCGGCGACCGCCATGCCGAGCCCGGCGGAAATCGAAGTCGAGGAATGTGCCGCGCCGAAGGGGTCGTATTCGCTTTCGGCCCGCCGCGTGAAACCGGAAAGGCCGCCTTCCTGGCGCAGCGTGCGGATGCGGTCACGCCGCCCCGTGAGGATCTTGTGCGGATAGCACTGATGGCCGACGTCGAAGATCAACCGATCATGCGGCGTATCGAAAATCTTGTGAATCGCGATCGTCAGTTCGACGACGCCGAGGCCGGCGCCGAGATGGCCGCCGGTGCGAGACACCGCATCGATCATTTCCGCGCGCAGTTCACTTGCCAGTTCCGGCAGATCCTTGTCGTCGATCTTCTTCAGATCGTCGGGGAACTTAACCTGATCAAGCAAGGGCGTCGCCGGCATAGGATTGGTTGGCAGTTGTGTCACGCTGCATGCCTCATGCGCGCCGAGGACGGCGCGCGAACTGTTGAAGGTGTTCGTCGAAACGGATCTTTAGACGCAATCGCCGTTGAATGCAAAATTAGGCTTTCCTGCGACTTCAACCAAGAGCTTAACGAAATTTAGCTTTCGGGCAATGGTATGAACTCTTCCTCGTCCCCCGGCACGATATCGAAGCGCCCGCTGCGCCACTCTTCCTTTGCCTTGTCGATCCGTTCCTTGGACGAGGAAACGAAGTTCCACCAGATGTGGCGCGGCGAACTGAGAGCGGCGCCGCCGAACAGCATGACGTGACAGCCAGCGGGGCCGGCGGTCACCGTGATTTCATCGCCGGGGCGGAAGACGAGCAACTGGTTGTCGGCAAAGTGATCGCCGGCGATGATCGCTTCGCCGGCAAGGATGTAGAGTGCCCGTTCTTCCCAGTTGGCGGCAAAGGGGCCGCTCTTGCCCGGCTCGATCATCAGGTCGACGTAAATCGTGTCGGTAAAGGTGGAGACCGGCGAGGTAGCGCCCTCGAAGCCGCCGATGACGACGCGGGCCTCTACGCCGCCATCGGAAAGAGCCGGCAGCATATGCTTTTCCGTGTGATCGAAGAGCGGTTCGATTTCTTCCTTGTGGTCAGGGAGCGCCAGCCAGGTTTGCAGGCCTGACAGCGAACGTTCGTGGCCACGCTGATTTTCCGGCGAGCGCTCGGAATGCACGATGCCGCGGCCGGCGGTCATTAGGTTCACGTCCCCGGGGCGGATCACCATTTCGGTGCCGAGGCTGTCGCGGTGCTTGATCTCGCCATCGAAGAGATAGGTGACGGTCGAAAGGCCGATATGCGGATGCGGGCGAACGTCGATTGCCTGGCCAGCCCGAAGCAGTGCCGGCCCCATCCGGTCGAAGAAAATGAAGGGACCGACCAGGCGGCGCCTTGCGGTCGGAAGCGCCCGGCGAACCTCAAGGCCGCCTATGTCGCTGGTGCGCGGAATGATGAGATGTTCGATGGCGTCGCAGGCAGGCTTGTCACCGGCAAGCGGGTCGGGACCAGGAAAGAACGACATGGCAATCACTCCGTTGGTAGCCGTTGTCTTCGAAGTTACTGCATGTTTCCCTAAATCCTAGCCGATTTAAGGATACTACAGCGATCTTTGCACGTCTGATAAGGCGCGCGGCGCTGTAGAGCGCACACAAACTCTAGCTGGAGCTGAAGACGCGCAAGAGATCATCGGAGCACCTGATTCCGCAGCTCTGGCCTTGCGCGCCGCGCACTATCGAGGGTGACGCCGGCGGTTCACTGGTCCGCGTCGAGCGGTTCCACGCCCTGCGGCTTGCCGGCACGGTCGAGCCGGATCTTCTCGATGCGGTCCTCGGCGGCCTTCAAAAGCATCTCGCAATGCTTTTTCAGCGCCTCGCCGCGCTCGTAGATTTCGATCGATTTGTCGAGCGCCACGTCGCCGCGTTCAAGCGCCGAGACGATGCGCTCCAATTCTTCGACGGCCTGCTCGAAGGAGAGGGCGGAAACGTCCTGTTGCGTGGTGGTGGTCATCAATTACCCTCTCATCAATCTCATAATGTGCATGCCCGCCGATTCGGCGAGCCCCTGCAGGTCATAGCCGCCCTCGAGCAGGCTGACGATACGGTTTCCCGCAGACCTGCTGGCGACTTCCATGAGGCGGCCCGTTGCCCAGTCGAAGTCCTCGGCCACGAGGTTGATCTGCGCCAGCGGATCGCGGTGATGGGCATCGAAACCGGCGGAGATCAGCACGAAGTCGGGACGGAAATCGTCAAGTGCGCTGAGCACCCGCGACCGGAAAGCGTCGCGGAAATGCTCGCTGCCGCTGTTCGGCGAGAGCGGTGCATTGACGATGTTGTCGTCGACGCCCGTCTCGTCCTTCGCGCCCGTGCCGGGGTAGAGCGGCATCTGGTGGGTGGAGCAGAAGAGCACCGACGGGTCGTCCCAGAAAATGTCCTGCGTACCGTTGCCGTGATGGACGTCCCAGTCGACGATCGCGACACGCTCGGCGCCGTGGGCCTTTTGCGCATGGCGCGCGGCGATCGCAATCGTATTGAAGAAGCAGAAACCCATCGCCTTCATCTTTTCGGCGTGGTGTCCCGGCGGGCGTGCGGCGACGAAGGCGTTGTTCGCCTCGCCGGTGAAGACGGCGTCGACGGCTGCGACAGCGCCGCCAATAGCTGTCAGCGCCGCAACAAGGCTCTGCGGGCTCGCGCAGGTATCCGCCTCGAACTGGTTTATGTCTTCTTCCGGGATCTCCCGGACGATCGACCTCAGGTGATCTTCCGGATGGGCGAGCAGAACCAGCTCTTCGCTGCCCCTTGGCGCCTTGATCCGCTTGAGCTCGGCAAAATTCGGATGTTCCAGCGCCAGGTTCAGCGCCCTCAGCCGGTCCGGCCGTTCGGGATGCCCCTCGGGAACCTTGTGCTCCAGGAAGACCGGATTTTCGTAGAGGAACGTAGCCATGGCGCAAAACCTAGTGCGCTGACTGCCGGAGGTCCATGGTGTAGGCGGTGAAAGTGGCGATTTTCAACAGCGCGGATCGAGCAGGATCTTGCCGTCGCGACGCGGGTCCCCCTGATGCGCGAGGGCTTCGGCGAGGCGGCTCAACGGATAGGTGCCTGCGATCGGGCTCGCAAACAGCCCGTCGCGAAGACCCGCGAAGCTTCGCTCAAAGGCGGCTTCGAGCGCATCGCGGCCGGCCGAATGCACCCAGGTCCTGAGCCAAAGGAAAGCGAAACGGACATCCGGCCGGCCGCTGATTGCGGCCTGCGGCACCGGCACGCCGCTCAAGGCACCGTATTGCACGAAGGTTCCGCCGGATTGCACGGACCGCGCAATCAACGCGCCGGCCAGAGTCCCACCGACGGCATCGAGCACCGCGTCGAACGCGAGCCGTGACGGAAGGTTATCGCCGTCCGCGACAATGATGCGGTCCGCATCGGCAAGGTGGCTCACGCTCTTTTCGCTGCGAACGATGGCGGTCGTCGCCACGTCCTCCGGGGCGAGCAGGCGCAGGAGCATGCCGCCGATCGCGGAGCCTGCCGCGGTCACGCCGACGCTGCGGCCCTTGAGTGACCCGAAATGTTCTCGCAACTGCTCGATGAGCCTCAAGGTCGTCAGCGGGTTGACGTAGCTCGTGGCAGCCTGCTGGTCGTCGATGTCGTCCGGTACGGAAAAACACCATTCGGCCGGGCGCACGAGAAACTGCTGCCACAGGCCGCTCGAGCCGATGGCGATGACGCGATCTCCGGGCTTTAGATCCCTTACGCCCGCCCCGACCCGGGTGACGACCCCGACACCCTCGAAGCCGGGAACGAAGGGCAGGACCGTGCGCGCGCTGTAGGCACCGGTCACGGGGATCAGGTCAGACGGATTGACGGCCGAAAGCGAGACGGCGATCTCGACATCCTCGGCCCCCGGCGTGGCGCGGTCGGTATCTACCAGTTCGATCACTTGTCTGGGATCGCCAAACTGTCTAACCAGAGAAGAGAGCATCGTGAGGGCCTCGCATGGACGGCACGCAGCGGGAAAACGTTACGGAAATCCGCATTCCGTTTCGCGATATAGACATGCACGGCCACATGCACAATGCGGCCTACTACGCGCATGCCGAGGCCGCGCTGTCCAACCTCTGGCGCCACCGGCCGACGGTCAGGAACGAGCCTGCCTATCTCGTGCGCCGATCGGCCTGCGTCTTCCATCGCGGTCTGCGTTACGACGAGCCGGCGCGTTTCACCGTCAACGTCTCGAAGATCGGCGGCAGCTCGGTGAGCTTTGCGGTGAGAGTGGAGGCTGGCGGCCAACTTGTCGCCGAGGTCGAGATTGTCTGGGTGGCGGTCGATTCTGCGCGCCATGCCCCGGTGCCGCTGCCTGTCGCCACACGCGAATGGCTGACTACTTATCTTGCGTGATCGGGCCGAAGGCTGCGGAAGTGGGCGACCACGCCCATGCCGCCGCCAACGCCCATCATTGCCAGGCCCACCGTATCGGATGGAGCCGCGAGCATTTGCGAAAACAGCCTGACGACGAGAATTGCCCCCGAGGCGCCATAGGGGTGGCCGAGCGCAATTGCCCCGCCGTCGAGATTGATGCGTTCCGGTCGGATGTCGAGCTGGTCGAGGCTGCCGAGAACCTGTGAAGCGAAAGCCTCGTTGAATTCGATGAAATCGACCGTGGCGACGTCGAGCGCCGGATTGCGGGCGCGAAGTCTCGCCATCGCCGGAACCGGGCCGAGCCCGAGCAGGTTCGGATCGACGCCCGCCGTCGCCGCGTCGACGAATTCCAAGGCAAAGGGGACGCCAAGCCGGCGCGCCTCCGCGAGGTTCGTCACCAGCACCATGGCGGCCCCGTCATTGATCGGACAGGCATTGCCGGCTGTCACGGTGCCGTCCCTGACAAAAATGGGTTTGAGCCGCGCCAGCGTCTCCGCTGCCGCATTTGCCCGGGGACATTCATCGCTGGCGACAAGACCCGTCGGCGTCGAGACCGCGACGATCTCGCGCTGGAACCTGCCGGCCGCTGCGGCGGCAACGGCGCGGCGGTGGCTTTCCAGTGCGAATTGGTCCTGCCGTTCGCGGGAAATGCCGCAGGCAGCGGCGACGTTCTCGGCTGCAACGCCCATGTCCGGGTCGCCGATCGAATCGGGTGCCATCCGCGCCCGCTTGACCGGCTGAAGTTCCTCGTCGCGTGCAAGCGGCGGGCGAAGCCGGATATGGGCGCGGCTGGCACTTTCGCTGCCGCCGGCGAGATAGAACCGTCCCGCGCCAGCCTGGATCTGCCGAGCCGCAAGTATGATGGCCTCGAGGGCCGAGCCGCATTGCCGGTCGACCGTGACGCCAGGGATCGCAACGGGCAGGCCGGCTTCGAGCGCCGCAAGCCGCGCGAGGTTGCCTGCGCTGTTGGCGGCATTGCCGATGAGCACATCGTCGATTTTATCGCCAGCGACGCCGATGTCGGCAATGATCCGGGCAATCAGCGGGGCGGCGAGCGTCGCCGGTTCAACCTTGGCCAGGCTGCCGTTCACACGGCCGATTGGCGTGCGCAATGCGGCGATGATGACGGGTGTGCGGGCCGGGTCAGACGAGGCGTTCAAGGGCACCGTTTCCCTCCGCGATCCATAGCCGGAGCTCCTTGATGGCGATCTTGCCGGAGGCCGTCATAGGCAGCTCACGGCAGAGCCAGATCTTGCGCGGATGCTTGTAGCGCGGCAGAGCGGCGGCAAGATGACGTTCGAGTGCAAGATGGTCGAAAGCCTCGTCGTGCGGTTGGATGATGGCTGCCAGCTCGCTGCCGAGGTCGGGGTGGTCGAGGCCCAGGACCTGGACGGCGCTCACATTGTCGGCGGCCATGATAACGGCCTCGATCTCGGACGGATAAATGTTGTTGCCGCCCGAGAGCACCATCCCGCCTGCACGGCCGATCAGATGCAGTGTGCCGTTGGGATCGAGGAAGCCGACATCGCCGACCGTTGCGAGATCGCCGTGCCGGCGAAACCCTGCGCCATCGCCGCCCGCAACATAACCATCGGATATGAGCGTGCTTTCGACGAAGATCGTACCCGTCTCGCCTGCGGGGAGACGGTTTCCCGCCTCGTCGAGGATCTCAAGTCGGACGCCGGGGAAGGCCCTGCCGACGGCCGTCGGCGCGTGATTGTCCGATGTCCCGGCGACGGTAATGAAACCGAGCTCGGATGCGCCGTAATACTCGATGATGCGCGCCTCCGGAAAGGCAAGGCGCGCCGCCTTCCGGTCCGCGGGCGTGAGCTTGGCGCCAGCGACTGTGATCGCTTCGACTAAGGGCAGGGCGGTGGAGCCTCGCACCTGTTCGCAGAGCCGCCGCAGCATCGTCGGCACCAGGACGAGTCGCTTGACTTTTCTGGCCGCGATCGTCGCCACGGCTTGCAGAGGATCGAAATGCCGGGCACCAATGAATTCGGCGCCCGCCTTCAGGCTTTCAGCGAGCGCGTAGAGCGTCAGGCCGTGAGCAAGCGGCCCCGGCGCATAGGTTGTCGTTTCCGCTCCGATGCCGAAAAAGCTCTGGCCGGTTTCGAGGCTGAGACGCCAGGACCGGCGATCGCGGACAATCGCCTTCGGCTCTCCCGTCGTGCCGGATGTGAAGACGATGAGGAAAGGTTCGCCGCCCTCGCCAACAGGGATCGTACGCATACCATCGGCGGCGATGCCGATGAGAGTGTTTTGACCCGTCGCCGGCCGGTCGAGCCGCACGGCGTGGCCGTCGGGATGGACCATGATGTCGGGCCGCAGCTGCTCGATCATCCGGCGGCGCGTCGGCTCCGGCAGATGCGGATCGATGAGCGCGGCGCAATTGCCGCCGGCGGTCGCAGCGATGAAGGCAGCAGCAAAGAGCGGATGATTGCCGGTTTGAAGCGCGATCAGCCGCGCGCGCCCGGACAGAATGCTGCCACCGGCCTTGGCCGGCACCCATTGCTCGATCGCGCCAAGGATACGGCTCGCGCCGGTAGCAAGCTCGCGGAAGGAGAATACCCGGTCTTCGATGCGGAAGGCGGGGTCATGCGGGCGTTCACCCGCGCGACGCGTTATTGCCTCGGCGAGCGGCATTGATTCAAGCGCGGGCCGGCAACAGCGGATAGCCGGCGTAGACGGCGCGAGCGGCAAGGGTCGCGATCGCCGCCTTCAGAAAATCGCCGGGGATGAAGGTGAGTGAACCGGTCGCGGCCGCGAGCAGCGGCGTGCCGGTGACGGCGGACAGCCATGGCACACCGATCCCGTAGAGCACGACGATGCCGCCGGCGACCGAAGCAAGGAAAAACCCGCCGAACTGGCGGCTCTCCGACTGGCCCTCGTGAATGAAGCGTTCGGCGATGATGCCCGTGACGTAAGCTGCGACGGCCCAGCCAAGGATGAAGCCGCCCGAAGGGCCAGCCAGAACAGCGAGACCGCCGCGTCCGCCGGAAAGCACGGGCAGGCCGATGGCGACAAGGAGGACGAACAGCAGGAAGGCGAGCGCCCCGCGTTTTGCACCGATGATGCAGCCGGCGAGCATCGCACCCATCGACTGCGCCGTGATCGGAACGGGGATGAACCCGAGCGTGATCGGCGGGATGAGGCCAAGGACGACGACGATCGCGGCAAAAAGCGCGATGAGGACGAGATCTCTGGTGTTCATGTGGTCGTACCTTTTTATTAGAAAGCGCGAATTTATTGCCGCCGAAATCCGCGAGCGTCAATGGCCGCGGCAATCGTATCCGCATCTTTAAGCGTCAGGATGATAAGCGGCCCGATGATCGTCAGTGGCCGTATCGGCAGGCCCCGCGCGCGATGCGCCTCGCGGATCGCCTCGTAGCGGGCGAAAATATCCGGAACGAAACGCAGCACGAGGCCAAGCGCCAGGCTGACGTCGGCGGCATTGAGCAGGCCCATGCGCTCGAGCGGCTTCAGCAGGATGGTGATCTCGTCCATGAAAGCGCTGATCGTCGTCGTCGCGGTAACCGCAGCGGCGAAGAACACGAGCGCCATCAGCCGCAGCACCAGCGCGGCGACTTCGGGGAGAGGGAGAAGAAAGAGGTTGACGACGGCAAGGACGAGGATGGTGAAAAAAACGAAACCGATGCGCGCGAGCGCCTGGCGGATTGTCAGGCCGAGGGAGAAATAGAGCCATCCGCAGAGCAGGAAGGCGGGCGCAAGCAGATAGAGCGATTGCGTCGCGAAGAGCAAGAGGCTGAGAAGCAGAAGAGCAATAAGTTTCGCGCGCACCGGCAGGCGGTGAAACCAGCTATTGCCCTCGACATAGAGGCTCGTCAGCATCCGGCGACCTCGTGATAGCGCCGGATCGTTTCGGCGGGTTTGCCATCGGCGAGCAGCCGGCCTTCGTGGAAGAGCAACAACCTTTCGACGCTTTCGACGAGTTCAAGGTCATGGGTGATGACGATGGTGTCCTCGTCGAGTCTATCGATCGTGTCGGCGACCATGCGGCGGTTGCGGAGGTCGAGCTGGTTGGTCGGCTCGTCGAGAATCAGGATCTTCGGCCCGGTGACGACCACGCTCGCCATGGCGACCAGTTGCGTTTCCCCACCCGAAAGCTCATGCACACGGCGCCGGGCAAGGTGGGTCACACCAAAGCGCGCCAGCGCCGCCTCGGTGCGTGCGGCAATTTCGTGCTGGGGCAAGCCGCGATTCTTCAGCCCGAATGCGATATCGTCGGCGACGATCGGCATGATCAACTGGTGCTGCGGATTCTGGAAGATGAAGCCTGCCTCTGCAAGGACGGCCCTGTCATCCTTGACCGTATCGAGCCCATTGACAATCACGTGGCCCTTGGTCGGCTTGACGAGCCCGTTGATCAGCCGCGCGAAAGTCGTCTTGCCGGAGCCGTTGAGGCCGATGATGCCGATGCGGCGTTCGTCAAGGGCGAGTGTCAGGGGATGGAGCGCGACTCGTTCGCCGAAGCTGACCGAGCAATCGGTAAAGCGAATATCCAAGCCTTGTCCCTCGCAGTTTGCGTGTGGCTCTATAGGGCAAGTCGATCGGGAAGGGCAATGCGGCCGGACCTTTGCATCGCGGCATTTCAATAATGGGAATAAAAGCCTACTCTTTCAAACCATGACGATTCGCCTCTCCAATCGCGATGCCCGGCGCATCTTTCTCGCCAAGCAGGGCCTTTCTGCCGCGCCACAGCGCGCGCTCGGCAAGGAAGGGCTCTTAAAACTCATCCGCGAGCTTGGCTTCGTCCAGGTTGACAGCATCGCGACGGTCGAGCGGGCCCATCACCAGATCCTTTTTTCCCGCAATCAGACCTATCGCCGCGAACACCTGACTGAATTGCTCGAAAAGGACCGCGAGCTCTTCGAGCACTGGACCCATGACGCCTCGATCATTCCAAGCGCCTTTTTCATCTACTGGAAACATCGCTTCAAATGGGAAAGTGAGACGCTGCGCGACCGCTGGATCAAATGGCGGGGCGAGGGTTTTGACGACGGCTGCGAGGAGACCTACGAACGCATCGTCAGCGACGGCGCGGTGATGGCGCGCGATCTCAAGATGGACGGCCACGCATCCGGCGGCTGGTGGAACTGGCATCCGTCGAAGACCGCGCTCGAAGTGCTATGGCGCCAGGGCAAGCTGGCGATCGCGCGCCGGGAAAACTTCCAGAAGGTCTATGATCTTACCGAGCGCGTCATTCCTCCGCAGCACTACGAAGGCGAGGTGGGTCACGCGGAGTTCATCGACTGGGCGTGCCGCAGCGCTCTCGATCGACTGGGCTTCGCGACCCATGGAGAGATCGCCGCCTTCTGGGATCTGGTGTCGCCGGATGAGGCGAAAGCCTGGGTTGCCGCGCATCGGGACGAGCTTTCGGACGTGCTGATCGAATCCGCAAATGGCGGCAAACCGCGCGCTTCCTATGCGCTTTCCGGATTCCCCGATAACCTCGGCGACATTGCCGAGCCGCCGGGACGCATCCGCGTGCTCAGCCCGTTTGATCCCTTGCTGCGTGATCGCAATCGAACGGAGCGGCTTTTCGGCTTCTTCTATCGTATCGAGGTTTTTGTGCCGGAGGCGAAGCGGGAATACGGCTATTATGTCTTCCCGTTGATCGAAGGCGACCGTTTGATCGGCCGCATCGACATGAAAGCGGACCGAAAGCTTGGACGCCTCGATGTCCGGCGCCTCTGGCTGGAGCCGGGTGTCAGGCCCTCGTCCGGCCGCATGGAAAAGCTTGGCGCCGAACTCGACCGCGTCGCCCGGTTCACCGGCGTCGAAGAGGTCAAGCTTCTCGACGGCTGGAACGCGCCCGTTACCTGAGATTTTTCTTGGCTTGCGTCCCCCTGCTTCCTAAATGAGGGACTCAGGACATTGAACCAGCGGGAGCGGACGACCATGAACACCGATCTGATAAGCCTCTTCGATACGGATGAGGCTACGGTCCGCAAGGTTCTGTCCGAGACGCTTTCCGGCGCAGATGACGGCGAGCTCTTTCTGGAGCACGCGCAAGCCGAGGTCCTGTCCTTTGATAACGGTCGCCTCAAGGGCGGCAGCTTCAACACCGACCAGGGTTTCGGCCTGCGTGCTGTCGCCGGTGAATCGGTCGGTTACGCGCATGCCGGCGAATTGTCGCTTGCCGCCCTGCGCAGGGCGGCGGACGCCGTTGGCCAGGTGACGCGCGGCTATGCCGGTTCTTATGCCGCGGCCCCGCAGCGCACCAACAAAAAACTCTACGGCGACGAAAATCCGATCGGCGAACCGAGCTTCGAGGCCAAGGTCGCCTTGCTTCAGGAGGTTGACGCCTATCTGCGCGCCAAGGATCCGAAGGTCAGGCAGGTGACGGCGTCGATCTCCGCCAGCTGGCAGGTGGTCGACATTCTGCGGGCCGACGGTCACCGCGTCCACGATGTGAGGCCAATGACCCGCATCAACTTCTCGGTCGTCGTTGGCGATGGCGATCGGCAGGAAACGGGTTCGTTCGGCGTCGGCGGACGGCGCGGGTTCGGTGACTTCGTCACGGAAGAGAACTGGAAGCGCGGTGCCGACGAAGCGTTGCGGCAGGCGCTCGTCAACCTCGAAGCAATCGATGCCCCGGCAGGCACGATGGACGTCGTGCTCGCCTCCGGCTGGCCCGGCGTCATGCTGCATGAAGCAGTCGGCCACGGGCTCGAGGGCGATTTCAATCGCAAGAAGACGTCCGCGTTTGCCGGGCTCCTGGGCGAGCAGGTGGCAGCCAAAGGGGTTACTGTCGTTGACGACGGCACCATCGAAGCGCGGCGCGGCTCGATCTCGGTCGACGATGAGGGCACCCCGTCAGGTTACAACGTGCTGATCGAGGACGGCAAACTGGTCGGTTATATGCAGGACCGGCAGAATGCACGGCTGATGGGCATGAAGGCCACCGGCAACGGCCGCCGGCAGGGCTATGCGCATGTGCCTATGCCCCGAATGACGAACACCTACATGCTTTCCGGCGATCGCACGTCCGAGGAGATCATCGCTTCGGTCAAGAGGGGCATCTACGCCGTTTCCTTCGGCGGAGGTCAGGTGGACATCACCTCCGGCAAGTTCGTGTTCGGCTGCACCGAAGCCTATTTGATCGAGAACGGTAAGGTCGGCGCACCTGTCAAGGGAGCAATGCTGATCGGCAATGGCCCGGATGCGATGAAGCGGGTGACGATGGTCGGCAACGACACGAAGCTCGATACCGGCATTGGCAATTGCGGCAAGGCCGGCCAGTGGGTGCCGGTCGGCGTCGGCCAGCCGCATCTCCGGATGGATCAGATCACCGTCGGCGGCACACAGGCGTAAGACGATGAGTCGATTGACGGAGGAATCCGACTCCATGACCGATGATGCACGTGGAGAGCTGGAAATCCGCCGCTTCGTAGCAGAGGACGAACAAGGCGTCATCGACGTCATTCTGCCGATCCAGCGCGAAGAATTCGGCATTGCAATCACCATCGGCGATCAACCGGATCTGCGCTCGATCGCCGACTTCTATCAGAGCGGGATCGGAGATTTCTGGGTTGCCACCGTCGGCGATCAGGTCGTCGGTACCCTTGGGCTCAAGGATATCGGCGCTTCTCAAGCGGCAATCCGCAAGATGTTCGTCGCTCCCGATTTCCGTGGCCGCAGCCATGGCGTGGCAGCACGCTTGCTCGAAAGCCTGCTTGCCCACGCCCAGCACCGGAAGATCGCAGCCCTCTTTCTCGGCACGACGGACAAGTTCCTCGCCGCGCATCGTTTTTATGAAAAGAACGGCTTTGCCGAGATCGCGAAGGATGATCTGCCCGCCGGCTTTCCGGTCATGAGCGTCGACACGAAATTCTACGTTCGACGACTTGCGTTCGCCGCATAGTGTTGCGGCTTACGTGCCGACTAACCGCGATCCGGTAGCAGCGTGCACTCGTAGGATCGCTTCTTCAGAATGGCGCAGGCGGAAGTGGCCGCCTCGCGGCTGGCGAAGCCGATGAAGCGTGCGCGATATTGCTTGGCGCTGCCGGTGCCGGACACTTCCGTATGAGGGGAGGCGCCGAGCAGGGCCGCGCCACCGGCCGACTGCGCTTCGACCAGAATCTTCCGGGCGCCTTCTGCCGTTGCGGCGGTAGAGATCTGAATTTGCCAGTGGCTGTTGGCGGTTGGTGCTACGCCTGCGCTGTCATCGACGGCTGTCGGGCGGTCCGACGGCATCGCTGGCGCGGTGGATGCCGCCGCAATGGCGAGGCCGCTTTCGCTCGTCCGGGTGGCATCGGTATAGGAGAGCCGGACGCCCGGCAGTCCAGCGACTTCAACGGCGCCCTGCGGACTCGTAGCCGCGACCGACCGGCCGCCGGCGGGCGCTGCCGCCCTGCCCAGATGCTGATCGAGCAGGGAAGCCATCTTGTCGTCCCGGCCCTTCGCCGACCGACCGCCAAGCACCACGCCGATGACACGACGATTGCCATCCCTGACGGCGCTCACAATGTTGTAGCCCGATGCATTGGTGTAGCCGGTCTTGATGCCGTCCATGCCTGCGTATCGATACATCAGATTGTTGTGACCGCGGATCGTCCGGCCGCGAAAGGTGAAACCTTGGGCAGCGAACATGCGATACTCCCCCGGGAAATCTCTCATGAGGGCAATGGCAAGCCGCGCCATGTCGCGCGCTGTCGTTACCTGCTCACGTGCCGGCAGACCGGAGGCGTTCACGAAGTACGTCCGCGTCATGCCGAGGCGACGCGCTTTTGCGGTCATCATCTGCGCAAAGGCGGCCTCCGAGCCTCCGAGCGCTTCGGCGACCGCTGCCGCCGCATCATTGGCGGAACGAACGATCATGCCGTAGACAGCCTCCTGAACTGTGATCGTATCGCCGGCTCTGACGCCGAGCTTGGTCGGCGGTTTGCGCGCGGCTGTCGGCGACATCACCAACGGCGTGCTCCAGCCGATCTTGCCCTGATGCAGCGCCTCGAACGTCAAATAGAGCGTCATCATCTTGGTCAGCGACGCCGGATGGTTGAGCGCGTCGGCATTCTCGGCAGCAAGAATCCGGCCTGTCCGCGCATCAAGAACGAGGGACGCGCTACCCGCTACCGCGTGCGCGGCGCCGAACACGAAAGCGGCGACCGCCACCAGGGCAAATCGGAAGCTCTTCATCGGATTTCCCCTCTCCAAAACTGCGCTTGTCAGGAACGATGTTTCGCTTTGTGACAGGGTAGCCGCTCTGTTGCAATATCGAGGCCATGAACGCTTCTCAAAAAGGCGGAACGTTTGCGGAACGCCCCGTGAAGTCAGCCAGATTCAGCAAGGCTTAACCGGCCGGCGCTAGTTTCCCCCTGGCAGGCAGGGGTACCGGATGAAGCAGGGCATCGCGCGGGTGGTGAGAAACCGAGTGAGGCGCGTCGCCATTGGCGGCGGGCTCGAAATCGCGCAACTGCTCGCGCGCTCGGGATTGATGACGGGCGCACGCGGATGCGGCGCGATCTTCACCCTGCATCATGTTCGTCCCAGGATTCCGCGCGCGTTTGACCCCAACGCTCACCTGGAAATTACGCCGACATTTCTCGAGGAAGCGATCCTGGCGCTGAAGCGTGACGGTTATCGCTTCGTCGCGTTGGAAGATCTGCCGGAAAGCCTGGTTCTCAACGATGCACGGCCGGTCGCTTGCTTCACGCTTGACGACGGCTACCGCAACAACCTCGAATATGCGTTGCCGGTTTTCGAGCAACACGGCGTGCCGTTCACTGTCTTCGTCACGGGCGGCTACGTCGACCGTACCCACACGCTGTGGTGGGAAACACTTGCCGACATGCTCTCGACCGCAAGTGCTTTCCGCTTCGATTTCGGCTCCGGAACGGAGACCATGAGGGCCGCCAGCGCCGCTGAAAAGCAGGCTGTATTCGACCGAGTCTCCACCTACGTTCGCCGTCACGACGAGGCGGGTGCCGTCGGCAAACTGAATGCGTTGGCGCGTGCCCAGGGCATTGATCCCCTTGCGATCACCACAGGCTTGACGCTCGACAAGGCGGGGCTACGCTCCCTGCTGCAAAGCCCGCTGGCAAGCCTCGGCGCGCATACGATCAGCCATCGCGCACTGGCGCGGCTGAGCGACGCCGAGGCGCAGCGCGAGATGTCGGAATCGGCCGCGTGCGTCGAGGCCATTGCCGGCCGCTGGCCGGCGACTTTCGCCTATCCCTATGGGGACAGGTATGCCGTCTCGGAGCGCGACCATCGTCTGGCCGAACGGCTGGGTTTCACGGCGGCGGTGACGACACAACCCGCCACGCTTTCAACCGGCACCGCTTCAAATCTCCACGCGCTGCCGCGAATCTCGCTCAACGGCCACTTCCAGAACCGCCGCCACGTCTCGGCACTTGCTTCCGGAATTCCCTTTCGGCTGATGGCGGGGTAATCCGTCGGTCTGTCACGGATACATCCGCACCTTTGCCCAGCCGCCCTCCGGTGTTTGGCGACGGAATTCCACCCGGTCATGCAGCCGGAAGGGCCGATCGTGCCAGAATTCGATCGAGGTAGGGCGGATGCGGAAGCCGGACCAGAATTCCGGGCGCGGGATTTCGCCGATGGCGTGGCGTGCCGTGTATTCGGCGACCGCCTTTTCAAGAGCAAAACGGCTTTCGAGCGGACGTGATTGCTTCGAGGCCCAGGCGCCGATGCGGCTGCCGCGCGGCCGGCTGCCGAAATATTCGTCCGCCTCTTCGTCGGAGACGATTTCGACCGGACCGCGGATCCGCACCTGTCGGCGCAGTGATTTCCAGTGGAAACACATCGCGGCTTTGCGGGCGGAAAGAATTTCACGGCCTTTCTGGCTCTCGAAATTTGTGTAGAAGACGAAACCGCGTTCATCGAATCCCTTGAGCAGCACCATGCGCACATTGGGCAGCCCATCCGGATCGACGGTCGCAAGCGCCAAGGCGTTCGGATCGTTGATCTCGTTCTCTTCGGCGTCCTTCAACCATGTGCCAAAAAGGGAAAAGGGTTCATTCGCTTCGGTGAAGTCACCGGTTGTTAACTCATTCGCGGTCATAGTGCCTTCCAATGACGTGATATCTGGCGCGGGAACGCCTCGGGATGAGCCCGGTCGGTGTTTCCGCATCGAAAAGTGTCAGAGCCTGCCTGTGGACTTCCTCGGAAAACGTGCAGCTCTTGCGAGTCTGACAGGATTGCCGTGCAAGACATAGCAAAGTCGATCGATGGCAAGAAGGGTTTTTCCTTCGCCTTGCTGCGCAGCGGAGTGCTTTGTATGGCACTTCTCACTCTGCCGGGGTGCATGGGCGCGGGCCTTGATCTCTTTGGCGGCCCAAGCGTCGATCATGTGTCAACGGGAACCGTACCGGTCGCGAAAACCGCGGACGGTCTCTCGGACGCCGTTGCCGTGCGCAACGCGGTTTCCTCCGCGGATATCAGTCAGGGTGGTGATAGCCCGATCCCGTGGGCAAACGCGACGTCCGGCAGTGCAGGCGTCATCAGTGCAATCCAGGAAGACCGTGCCAGCGGCATGCTCTGCCGGCACTTCACGACCACCCGTCACTCTTATGAAGGCATAGCGAAGTTCGACGGAAGCGCCTGCCAGCTCGGCAACGGCGAATGGCACCTGACGAGCTTCGGGCCGCAGGGCTGAAAATCCTCGATTAACCACGTTGTTTCAAAGCCGCGGAAAAGCATCGCGACCCGTTCGTTCGCGCCGGCCCCAGAACCGCCGGCTAACCTATATTTAGCAACTTCTCCAGATCATTGCCGGGAAAGGAAGTCGCAAGGCGCGGCCTTCTTATCGTGGTGAGATATGGCGAGCGAAGGCCGCCGATCGGAGAAGATGGTGACGAACCATGCGTGATCCCTATGCTATTCTCGGCGTGCGCCGCAATGCCGGCCAGGATGAGATCAAGGCGGCTTGGCGATCGGTCGCCAAGGCCGTGCATCCGGACCACAACCAGGAAGATCCTTCGGCGACACAGCGCTTTGCCGAGGCGGGCAGGGCGTATGAACTGTTGCGCGATCCAATCCTGAGAAGCCGTTACGATCGTGTTCGGCGTGAAGCCGAGCTGCGTCGCATGGAAGCGATGAAGCAGAAAATGCGTGGACCGGAGCCTGCAGAGCAGCCCGTCGACGCGGAAACGGCTGAAGAGGCCATCTCGCGCATCTTCGGTGTCGAACCGCAGGCTGCAGCATCTCCCTCGAAACCAAGAACAGCGTCTGCGCGGCCAGTCGAAAAGGGCGAGCTGCCGGCGGATATCGGCCCGGAGGCAACCGCGGATTCGAAACGGGAGGAAGCGCTCAAGTTCGAAGCAACGGCCTTCCGGCGCTCCGCAGCGCCGGCAGCGGACCTGGTCGCCGCGATCGTACGGCGAATTCGTGGCCGCACCGCAAAGACGGCCGAGAAAGTGCCGGATCTGGCGGTCGACGTTCATGTGAGCATCGAGCAGGTTGTCAATCGCGCCCGGATGTCCATCGAGCTTCCGGACGGCGAAACCGTAAAGCTCTCGATCCCGCCCGGCGCTACCGACGGCCAGACCATTCGACTGAGGGAACAGGGTTACCGGGTGACGGGCATGGCGCGCGGCGATGTCCTGGCGACATTGCGGATCAACCAGGAAGGGGCGTTCCGAACGCAAGGTCTCGATCTGGTGACCACCCTGCCGCTCGACCTTGAAGATGCCGTGCTCGGCTGCGACGCTGTCGTAGAAACGCCAAACGGGCCGGTTACGGTGACTGTTCCGGCCTGGTCCGGGTCGGACAAGGTGATCCGGGTTGCCGGTGCGGGGTTGCGCGGCACGGATGGAGAAGCCGGGGATCTGCTTGTCGAACTGCGACTGATGCTTCGCGAAAAGCCGGACGACAAGGTAACAGACCTGATGCGTTCCTTGCGCCATGGCCTTTATCTGTGACGGTTTTCTGACAAGCTGAACCAATATTACGGGGACTAACAGTTCCTGATCCGCGCCGCGCTTGAACCGTTTTAACGGCTATGCCATAGGCAAATGCTCGACAATTTGCCGCACCGCACAGGACCTTGTGCGGCGGCGTTGACATTCGTGAACTCTCGCACCGGCGGCGGCCGGTGCAGGCAGACAGTATTGGGGACATTCCATGGCTCAGGCATCGGGTCTGATGAATGGCAAGCGCGGCGTCATTATGGGCGTCGCAAACAACCGTTCGATCGCATGGGGCATCGCAAAGGCTTGCGCGGAAGCGGGTGCTGAAATCGCGCTGACCTGGCAGGGCGACGCACTGAAGAAGCGTGTCGAACCGTTGGCGCAGGAACTTGGCGCCTTCATGGCGGGCCATTGCGACGTGACCGACCTTGCATCGATTGATGCCGTCTTTTCAACTCTTGAAGAGAAGTGGGGCAAGATCGACTTCGTTGTGCATGCCATTGCCTTCTCCGACAAGGATGAACTGACGGGGCGCTACCTCGATACGAGCCGCGACAACTTCGCGCGTACGATGGATATTTCCGTCTACTCCTTCACGGCCGTCGCCGCACGCGCCGAGCGCGTCATGAACGACGGCGGCTCGATGCTGACGCTCACCTACTACGGTGCTGAGAAGGTGATGCCGCATTACAACGTCATGGGCGTTGCCAAGGCGGCGCTCGAGGCGAGCGTGCGTTACCTTGCTGTCGATGTCGGCAACCGCGGTATCCGCGTGAACGCGATCTCGGCCGGCCCGATCAAGACGCTCGCCGCGTCCGGCATCGGCGATTTCCGCTATATCCTCAAATGGAACGAGTACAATGCGCCGTTGAAGCGTACCGTCTCGATCGAGGAAGTCGGCAATTCGGCGCTCTATCTGCTCTCCGACCTGTCGAGCGGCGTGACTGGCGAAGTGCACCACGTCGATTCCGGTTACCATACGGTCGGCATGAAGGCTGTCGATGCACCGGACATTTCCGTTCTGAAGGACTGATTTTCCTTTTTTGATATGACGGCGGTGGTGACAGCTCGCCCGGAGTGAATGCTGTGCTCGTCTACATGGTTCGGCATGGACAAACGGATTGGAACGCCGAAAGCCGTCTTCAGGGACAAAAGGACATTCCCCTCAACGAAACCGGCCGCCGACAGGCGACCGGTAACGGTCTTTCACTGGCGGAGATCCTCGGGCGCGAATCGAGCAACTTCGATTTCGTCGCCAGCCCGCTCGGCCGCACACGCGAGACCATGGAGCGCATGCGATACGCCATGGGGCTCGATCCGCTTTCCTACCGTACTGACGACAGGCTGAAGGAAGTCTCTTTCGGCGACTGGGAAGGCCTCACCTTGCCCGAATTGAAGCGCCAGGTACCGCAGCGCATCGCCGAAAGACGCGTTGCCAAATGGGATTTCATCCCGCCCGGCCAGAATGCGGAAAGCTACGAAATTCTGTCTTGGCGCGTCGGCGCCTGGTTGAAGGACGCGACGCGCCCGACAGTCTGCGTTACGCATGGCGGCGTCATTCGCGTGTTGTTCAAGCTTCTCGGAGAAATGAGCGCGGACGAAGCGGCGGCATCGGCCATTCCGCAGGACCGGCTACTGAGGATCGCGGATGGCGCGATCGGCTGGATTTAGTCTAGGCAACCACTCCGACAGTCCGAGCGGGGCGGGGTTGCTGAGCGGGGCGGGGTTGCTGAAAGGCCCGCGCTTATGCGGGCCCCTTGCATGCTTCCTTCGATCCTATTCGAAGTCACGATTATTGGACGATTTCCAGGTCGTTGATGACGCGTTTGCCATCGACTTCGGTGTAGAAGACGAGAACCTTGACGCCTGCCTCGAGACCTTCGAAGTTGAACTCCTCGGGAGCCTGATAACTTTTGCCGTCATCCAGCGAGAGGCTCAGGCGCTCGGTGTCCACACTGGTGATCACCGCCTCCACGTCAGCGCTTTCAGCATGCGCGGAAAGCGGCGAAAGCAAACCTGCAGTGGCCATGAGTGCGGCAATGACAAATCGCATCCCTCTTGCCCTCCTCAATGATTCTGCGAATATTCTTGTCATCACCATTTGATCCCCGATTGTGGCAAAAGTTGCCTAATACCGTTGCTTTAGCGCAACTGTCGGAAGGTTTAGGACAGTGCGGCCGGTGATCGGAGAGTGGACGGCGTTGTGGGCAATTTCAAGCCGACGAGGCTGGTCGGCTGCCCGGAGGACGGCCGTTGTCACCACGTTTTCCAATGAAATTTTTGCGAAAGCCTATCTTAAGACTCCAAGGCTACCGTGCGCCCGGGGATTGGGGAAAGACAATTGAAGATTATCGTCGCTCTGCGCCGCCGCATTCGTGCGATTGCCAATTTTGCGAAGCCGTCGCTCATTCCGGCGCTGATTGCGGGCGCCGTGGTCTTCCTCGGCGGCAATATCTATGAGCGCCAGCACCGCGAGAACTTTCGCAAAGACCTCAAGATCGATGTCGAAAACGAATTGAACCTGATTGCGGGCCGTTTCCGCGCGGAATTCAACACCAATATCGCCGCGCTCAATGGACTGGCGAACGGGATCGCCGTCCAACTGGAAATGAAGGAAAGCGATTTCAGCAAACTGGCATCGAAACTGCTCCTGCAAAATCCCCAACTCGTTCGTGTTTCTGCGGCGCCGGCGGGCATCGTCACTGTGACTGTCTCACAGGAGCGCCAACAATCCTTCGTCGGCACGGACTTCGGCAGGTTCCGGGCAATGCGGGGGGCGCTCGACCGTGCAGCCTTGACGACGAAGCCTGTGGTCGTCGGACCGGTGCGCCTGCCAAGCAGCCGCAATGGCTTCGAGATTTTTGTGCCGGTCTCCTCCAATGCCGACGGCCGAACCGCGTTCTGGGGCTTCGTTGAGGCCGTCCTTGATGAAGAGGCGCTCTATCGGTCGGCGCGCCTCAATGAGGAAAGGATGGAAATGCGCGAGGCAGGCGGCCGCGACCATCGGCATGTGCCTATTCATCTTGCCATTCGCGACGTTTCGGTGAGCGACAACGTTCTGGAACCGTTTCTCGACGAGACTGGGGTGTTCCTGAACTCACCGGTCCTCCGGGAGCTGATCCTGCCCGGTGGCGTGTGGGAATTAGCCGCTACTCCCGTCGCCGGCTGGGCGCAGGAACCGGCGAACAGCGGTGAGATCAGGCTTGCGACCATCGCCGCAGTCGTGGTCGTCGTCGTGCCTATTTTTCTCGCCGGTGGTCTCGTCAACGAGCGCCAGCGAAACATCGCCAAGCTCAAGGCGCGCGAAAGCGAGGTGATGGCCTTGTCCCATCGTCTCAACCTGGCTCTGGATGCGTCGAAGATCGGAATCTGGGAGATCGACATTGCCACCCAGGAAAGGTCCTGGGACGACCGGATGTTCCATCTGCATGGGCTGGTCCGCACCGGCGGAGATCCAACTCATGAGGAATGGCGTGCGACTGTGCACCCCGACGACATCGCCGCTGCCTCCATCGCCTTGTTCCGTAGCCTGGACGAAGGGCTTGAGCATCGCTCACAATACCGCGTTGTGATGGCGGATGGCTCCATCCGTCACGTCCGCCATGTGGGCTCGGCCCATGAGGGAGCCGACGCCCGCGCGAAAATCACCGGGATAAGCTGGGACGTCACCGACGACGTGCTGATGACCGAGCAGCTTAGGGCGGCCAAGGCGACTGCCGATATGAAGAATGCCGAACTCGCCGATGCAAAGGATCGCATCGAGCACAATGCCCTGCATGATCCGCTGACGGGACTCGGCAACCGGCGGATGCTCGACAAGGCGCTCGATCGGCTCTTCGCGGCGAATGCCGTAAAGTCGGAGGGCATCGCCATCCTCCATATCGATCTCGACCGCTTCAAGCAGATCAACGACACGCTCGGACACGCAGCCGGTGACGCCATGCTCGTTCATGCTTCCGAGATCCTGCGCTCGAGCATCTCGCCAGATGACATCGTCGCCCGCATCGGCGGAGACGAATTCGTTGTGGTGATTTCGGGAGCACCGGACGACAGGGCGCTGGCCGCGCTGTGCGACCACATCATCGCCCAGATGCGCCAGCCGGTCGACTATGACGGGTTTCCCTGTCGCTTCGGCGTCAGCATTGGCGTTGCGGTGGCGCATCGCTCCACGGCGGATGCGCGCAAGTTGCTCGTCAATGCCGACATCGCGCTCTATCGAGCCAAGGAAAGTGGACGCAACCGCTATCAGTTCTTCACGCAGGCGTTGGAGGCCGAAGTGGTGACCAACAAGCGCATCGCCGATGAAATCCTGGAAGGGATCGAACGCGACGAATTCGTGCCGTGGTACCAGCCGCAGTTCGACGCCTCGACGCTCGTATTGTCCGGTGTCGAGGCGCTGATCCGTTGGCAGCATCCCCGCGAGGGAATCCTGACGCCGGACCGGTTCCTGAGGATCGCCGAAGAGTTGAACGTGACAGCGACGCTCGATCGGCTGGTCCTGCAAAAGGCTCTCGCCGACCGGATGCGCTGGGCCTCGGCCGGTCTCCATGTGCCGAAGATTTCCGTGAACGTCTCTGCCAAGCGCCTGCAGGAAAAGGATCTGCTCGCCTCGCTCAAGGGGCTGAGCATCATGCCCGGCCAGATTTCGTTCGAACTGGTCGAGTCGATCTTCCTCGACGAAAGCGACGATGTCGTCACAGCCAATATCGACGGGATCAAGAAACTTGGTATCGACATCGAGATCGACGATTTCGGTACCGGGCACACCTCGATCGTCAGCCTTTTGAAGATCAAGCCGAAGCGCTTGAAGATCGATCGCCAGCTGGTGGCGCCGGTGCTCGGCGCCCGAACAGAGCAGGCGCTCGTGCGCTCGATCATCGACATCGGCCGTTCGCTTGGCATCGAAACCGTCGCCGAAGGCGTCGAAACCATGGCGCATGCGGAAATGCTCGGCATTCTCGGTTGCGACCTTCTGCAGGGCTACGCCTTTTCCAGGCCGTTGAGCAGCGAAGGCTTTTTTGCCTTCGCGACGGATCGCGGAATCCGCCTCGCCTCCTGATCGAATTATCGACAAAGACCGACCGAGCTGCAGAAAGTCTTTTCCCTTTGACGGCTTTCCACTAAGAGAGGGCGCGCGTCTGTTTTTGCGCGCGGTTGTCAGCGTTCGGTGTCGTCATGTCGCACAATAGCTTCGGTCACCTCTTCCGCGTCACCACCTGGGGCGAAAGCCATGGGCCGGCGCTCGGCTGCGTTGTCGACGGATGCCCGCCCGGCATTCGCTTCACGCTCGCCGAAATCCAGGCCTGGCTCGACAAGCGCAAGCCCGGGCAATCCCGTTTCGTGACCCAGCGCCGCGAGGACGATCTGGTCAAGATCCTCTCCGGCGTGATGTTCGGCGACGACGGCGAGACGATGATCTCGACCGGTACGCCGATCTCGATGATGATCGAGAACACCGACCAGCGCTCGAAGGACTATTCCGAGATCGCCAAGCGTTACCGCCCCGGCCACGCGGATTACACCTATGACGTCAAATACGGCATTCGTGATTATCGCGGCGGCGGACGCTCTTCGGCGCGGGAAACAGCGGCCCGCGTTGCCGCCGGCGGCATCGCTCGAAAAGTCGTACCCGGCCTGGTCGTGCGCGGGGCGCTCGTCCAGATCGGCAAGCACAGGATTAATCGTGCCAACTGGGATTGGGCGGAGGTGAACAACAACCCGTTCTTCGCCCCCGACCCGGCGATCGTTCCCGTCTGGGAAGAATATCTCGACGGCATCCGCAAGGCCGGTTCATCGATCGGTGCAGTCGTTGAGGTGGTTGCCGAGGGCGTGCCTGCGGGTATCGGCGCGCCGATCTACGGCAAGCTCGATCAGGACATCGCTGCGAACCTGATGTCGATCAATGCGGTCAAGGGCGTGGAGATCGGCAACGGTTTTGCCGCCGCCGAGATCAGTGGCGAGGAGAACGCCGACGAGATGCGGATGGGGCCTGGCGGCAAGCCGGTTTTTCTTTCCAACAATGCGGGCGGCATCTTGGGCGGTATCGCTACGGGTCAGCCAGTTGTTGCACGCTTCGCGATCAAGCCGACGTCATCCATCCTGACCGAACGGCGCTCGATCGACAGCGACGGCAACGAGGTGGACGTGCGCACCAAGGGCCGCCACGATCCGTGCGTCGGGATCCGGGCCGTGCCGATCGGCGAGGCGATGCTCGCCTGCACCATCGCCGACCATTACCTGCGCGACCGGGGCCAGACCGGGCGGTTGAAGTAGTTTCGGGAGGATCCTGATGTCCTATGACCAGAAGCGCGTCGTCGACGCCATTCGCGCCTTCGAGGCTGGCGAGATCGTCGTCGTCACCGATGACGGCGGCCGCGAGAACGAGGGCGACCTGATTGTCGCAGCTGTGCATTGCACACCCGAAAAGATGGCCTTTATCGTCCGCCACACCTCAGGCATCGTCTGTGCGCCGATGCCGCGCGAGGAGGCAAAACGCCTCAATCTGAACGCGATGGTGGCGGAGAACGATTCCGCCCATACGACCGCATTCACCGTTTCGGTCGATTTCAGGCACGGAACCACGACCGGCATCTCGGCCGACGACCGGACGCTGACCGTTCGCAACCTTGCCAATCCGAACATCGGATCGGCCGATTTCGTCCGTCCGGGCCATATCTTCCCGCTGGTGGCGCGCGAGGGTGGTGTGCTGATGCGTTCGGGCCATACCGAGGCGGCCGTGGACCTCTGCAAGCTCGCGAGCCTCCCGCCGGTCGGCGTCATCAGCGAGCTCGTCAACGACGACGGCACCGTGATGCGCGGCCCGCAGGTCGAAAGCTTCGCCGAGACTCACGGCCTGAAACAGGTCTCGGTCGCGGATCTGATCGCCTACCGCCAGCGCAAGGAGACGCTGATCGAGCAGGGCAATTGCTTCCAGATTGATACGCCTTACGGCAAGGCGAAGGGTCACACCTATTCGCTGCCGTGGGATCCGATGCAGCATCTTGCCGTCGTCTTCGGCGACATTCGCGACGGCGTCGACATCCCCGTTCGTCTGCACCTTGAGAATGTTGGCGCGGATGTCTTCGGCGGTGACCGTCAGATCGACGCGATCATGAAACGCATCGCCGGAGAGGGAAGGGGCGTCATCGTCTATCTGCGCGAGGGTTCTGTGGGCGTCGGTGTTTCGCAAACAGCGCGGAAGGGCAAGCATGATCGCGAGGAGCATTCGGAAGCCCAGGCCCGCGAAAGCGAATGGCTGGAAATCGGTCTCGGCGCACAGATCCTGAAGGATCTCGGCATTACGTCGATCCGCCTCATTTCCTCGCGCGAGCGCCACTACGTCGGCCTCGAGGGGTTCGGCATCAAGATTGCCGCCACCGAGATCCTGTAAGTAGCGGTCCTTGCGTACCACAAGAAAAAGCCGCGCTCGAAGCGCGGCTTTCCAATGTCAGTATCCTGCAAATTAGGGGAGGGCGTCGTAGCCCTCGCCGAAGCCCTTGAGGTCGACCGGGATGCCGATACCTTCTTCTGGCGATTGGAAGACAATGAAGGTCGCGGTCGCACCGGCGCGGAAAGTCTTCAGGAGCTCGTCTTCCAGCACCACTTCGGCATAGCATCCGTCGGAGAAGCAGCGCACGAAATAGGCGCGACCGATATCCTTGCCATCGACGTTGAGACCAAGGCCGTTCGGCAGAAGCACGCCGAGCGGTGCGAGAACGCGCAGGATCTTCGCCTTGCGGTCGGCGGTCTTCAGTACCACGACCGAAAGCCCGACTTCCGGCCTGTCCTCGGCGATGACGTTCTGCATCAGCGCGCATTGCTCAGCCGAGGCGCCCGCCGGCTGATCGCAAACGATCGACCAGGCGCCGTGGTTTGACTTCACCGTTCCTGGCGTTGCGCCGGATTGCTGGGCCATGCTTGCGGTGGGGAAGACGAGGGTGGCAATTCCGAGCGCGGCCAGAACCGGCAGCCGGGAGAAGAGGGACAGGCCCATGTAAACCTCAAAACGTCGAATCATCAGGGCTATTCTTGATGCGCGCGAAGATAAATGAAAAGCCCTGCGTGCTACATTCCAGCGCCATATGGCGGAAATTGGGCCCCATCGGGGGAAGCCTGGAACGCAAATAATAGATTGGCAGTCGCGCGGACCACGATACGCCTAACGCAATTCGCAGGCGGGCGCGAGGGGTTGCCTGTGAGAAAAGCCGCCTTGTGCAAAAATGCCGCACGGGGTTGATTGGACAGATGTTGCGGCGCTGGTCAAACTGTGGTTTGAAGCGCTGCAGTATCGCAGGGATTCTGCGGTTTCGGTTTGATCCTGATCAAGCGCATTGGGGAGACACATTGTGAAAAACAAGGCTTATGCAGTTCTGGCAGCGCTTGCCTGTCTGCTTTTTGCTTCGAGCGCCTTTGCTGACAAGCCTGTCGAATGGCAGACGCGTCTTCAGACGGCCGCTACGGGCATCATGGAAGAAATCACGTGGTTTGAACAATATACCCTGTGGTTCATCATTCCGATCACGCTTCTGGTTCTCCTCCTGCTGATTGTCGTCGTGGTAAGATTCCGTGAGGGTGCCAACCCGGTTCCTTCCAGGACCAGCCACAACACTCTGATCGAAGTCATTTGGACCGTCGGTCCGGTTATCGTTCTGCTTTTCCTCGCCATTCCGTCCTTCCAGCTTCTGACGGCGCAGCTGACGCCGCCGCAGAACCCGGACCTGACGGTCAAGGCGACCGGCAACCAGTGGTACTGGTCTTATGAATACGAGGTTGGTGAAAATCCGCTTTCCTTCGACAGTCTGCTGATGAAGGAAGAGGATCGCGCAAGCCTCGGCAAGGAAGACAAGGCTCAGTATCCGCGCCTTCTCGCCGTCGACAACGAAGTGGTCGTGCCCGTCGGCAAGACCGTCCGCATGCTCGTGACCGCGGCCGACGTTATCCATGCCTTTGCAATGCCGGCTTTTGGTGTGAAGATCGACGCCGTTCCCGGCCGTCTCAACGAAACCTGGTTCAAGGCCGACCGCGAAGGCCTTTATTACGGCCAGTGTTCCGAGCTCTGCGGCAAGGATCACGCCTTTATGCCGATCGCCATCCGCGTAGTCGCGCAGGACAAGTACGACGCATGGCTCGCGGCGGCCGCAACCAATCTCGGCGAAGCGAACAAGGCGCTCATGGCGTCCATCGACGGCGCGGCCAAGACCGTTGACGTCGCCGCAAACGCCGCACAGTAATCGGAAGGGGAGCTCGACCCATGGCTGGAACAGCCGTTCATCACGACCACCGGCATGATCACTCCGATCATGGCCATGCAGACCATGCGCACAAGCCGCTGAGCTTCTTCCAGCGCTGGTTCCTGTCGACCAACCATAAGGACATCGGTACGCTCTACCTGCTGTTCGCGATCTTCGCCGGCCTCATCGGCGGCACGCTGTCGGTCTTCATGCGCGCCGAGCTGCAGGAACCCGGCATCCAGATCTTCCACGGCCTGGCCCAGATGGTCTACGGCTTCGAAGGTGATGCTGCCATCGACGGCGGCAAGCACATGTTCAACGTGTTCACGACCGCGCACGCCCTGATCATGATCTTCTTCATGGTCATGCCGGCGCTCATCGGCGGCTTCGCCAACTGGATGGTGCCAATCATGATCGGCGCGCCGGACATGGCCTTCCCGCGCATGAACAACATCTCGTTCTGGCTGCTCGTGCCGGCATTCCTGCTCGTGTTCCTTTCGATGTTCGTCGAAGGTCCGGCGGGTGCCTACGGCGCCGGCGGCGGCTGGACGATCTATCCGCCGTTCTCGACCGCCGGCATGCCCGGGCCGGCTATGGATCTCGCGATCCTCGGCCTTCATATCGCCGGTGCGTCGTCGATCCTCGGTGCGATCAACTTCATCACGACGATCCTCAACATGCGCGCTCCGGGCATGACGCTGCACAAGATGCCGCTCTTTGCGTGGTCGGTCCTGATCACCGCCTTCCTGCTCCTGCTCTCGCTGCCGGTGCTCGCAGGCGGCATCACCATGCTGCTCACCGACCGCAACTTCGGAACGGCCTTCTTTGCACCGGAAGGCGGCGGTGACCCGATCCTGTTCCAGCACCTGTTCTGGTTCTTCGGTCACCCGGAAGTGTACATCCTGATTCTGCCGGGCTTCGGCATTGTCAGCCACATCGTTTCGACCTTCTCGCGCAAGCCGATCTTCGGTTATCTCGGCATGGCCTATGCCATGGTCGCGATCGGCGCGGTCGGCTTCATCGTGTGGGCGCACCACATGTATACGGTCGGCATGTCGCTCGACACGCAGCGTTACTTCGTTTTCGCGACGATGGTCATCGCGGTTCCGACCGGCGTGAAGATCTTCTCCTGGATTGCGACGATGTGGGGCGGCTCGATCCGCTTCTCGACGCCGATGGTCTGGGCGATCGGCTTCATCTTTCTCTTTACCGTCGGTGGCGTTACGGGCGTTCAGCTCGCCAATGCCGGTCTCGACCGTGCGCTGCATGACACCTACTACGTGGTTGCTCACTTCCACTACGTTCTGTCGCTCGGCGCCGTCTTCGCGATCTTCGCTGCCTGGTACTACTGGTTCCCGAAGATGACCGGCTACATGTATTCGGAATTCATCGGCAAGCTGCATTTCTGGGTCATGTTCATCGGCGTGAACCTGATCTTCTTCCCGCAGCACTTCCTCGGCCTCGCCGGCATGCCGCGCCGCTACATCGACTATCCGGATGCCTACGCCGGCTGGAACATGGTGTCGTCCTACGGCTCCTACATCGCTGCCGTCGGCGTGCTCATCTTCCTCTTCGGTGTCGCTGAAGCCTTTGCGCGCAAGCGCGTTGCCGGCGACAATCCGTGGGGCGAAGGTGCCAACACGCTCGAATGGCAGCTTTCGTCGCCGCCGCCGTTCCACCAGTGGGAACAGCTCCCGCGGATCAAGTGACGGGGAACGAACAGAAGCCGCCGGTTCCGGCGGCTTCACACCGCCGGCCTGCCGGCAGAATGCGGCTGCCATGGTCGCAGCAATTTCAAGGACGAGACATGACGCTCATCGACAATCACGAAGCAGTCGGCATGGAAGGCGTACCGCGCCTGTCCGAGGCCTCTGCGCGCGATTACTTCGAGCTCCTGAAGCCGCGCGTCATGTCTCTTGTCGTCTTTACCGCCTTTGCAGGGCTCGTCCTTGCGCCGGGACAAATTAATCCCTTTATCGGCTTCATCGCCATCCTGTGCATTGCCGTCGGTGCCGGCGCCTCCGGTGCGCTGAACATGTGGTACGACGCCGATATCGACGCCGTGATGAGCCGTACCGCCAAGCGTCCGATCCCCGCCGGCAAGATCCTGCCTGAGGAGGCGCTCGCCTTCGGGCTGACGCTGTCGGCGTTTTCCGTGATCATCCTCGGGCTCGCCGTCAATTGGCTCGCAGCCGGGTTGCTCGCCTTCACGATTTTCTTCTACGCCGTGATCTACACCATGTGGCTGAAGCGCTCGACGCCGCAGAACATCGTTATCGGCGGCGCGGCGGGAGCCTTCCCGCCGATGATTGGTTGGGCCTGTGTGACCGGCGGCGTGTCGATCGAAAGCATCGTGCTTTTTCTCATCACCTTCCTCTGGACGCCGGCTCATTTCTGGGCGCTGGCCCTGTTCAAGATGCGTGACTATGGTGCCGTCGGCGTGCCGATGATGCCCAACGTCTGCGGCGAGGCGACGACGAAGAAACAGATCGTCATCTACGCCGTCTTGACCGCGATCACCGGTATCTGTCCCGCCGTCCTCGGCTTCGCGAGCCTTGGCTATGGCGCGTTTGCCACGGCCATGGGTCTCGGCTTCGTTTGGTATTCCATCGGAGTTCTGCGCATGCCGGAGGGAGACGAGAAAATGGTGCCAGCCAAGAAACTCTTCGCCTTTTCGATCGCCTATCTATTCGCGATCTTCTCGGCCCTGGTGGTCGACTACGTGATCGCGCAGATCTGGCTCAACGCCGGAGGTATCGTCTAATGGAAACCGTCAAGCTCAGTGAGGCACAGCGCAAGTCGCGCCGCAGCCGCAACATCGCCCTTGGTCTCGTGCTCGCCGGCCTCGTTGCCCTTTTCTACGTCGTCACGCTGATAAAGTTCGGCAACGGCATGGTCCATTGAGTACGCCGCGTATGACCAACACCCCGCAATCGACCCGGAAAGAGCGCGCAAACGGCCTGATCGTCGGCACCTGCATTGCTTTCGTGGCAGGCATGGTCGGCATGGCCTATGCCGCAGTGCCGCTCTACGACATGTTCTGCCGGGTGACGGGCTATAACGGCACGACGCAGCGGGTCGAGCAGGCCTCGGACGTCATCCTCGACGAGAAGGTCAAGATTACCTTCGACGCCAATACGTCCGGCCTACCGTGGGAATTCAAGCCCGTCCAGCGCGACATCGACGTCAGGATCGGCGAGACCGTGCAGGTCAGCTATCGGGCGAAGAATCTATCGTCGAAGCCGACGACCGGCCAGGCGACCTTCAACGTGACGCCAATGGCGGCAGGCGCCTATTTCAACAAGGTGCAGTGCTTCTGCTTCACGGAAACAACCCTTCAGCCGGGCGAAGAGATGGAGATGCCGGTCGTCTTCTTCGTCGATCCGGAGATCGTCAAGACGGTCGAAACCAAGGGCATCAAGACACTTACGCTGTCCTACACCTTCTACCCGCGCGAGCCGTCCAAGCCGCTCGCCGAAGTGAAGGCTAAGGCGGGGGAAGCTCAGAACAAACTTTGACAGAGACCCCGTTTCGGCTATGCCGGGCGGGCGACAAGAGAAAGACCTATCGGGGATTACTGACATGGCCGATGCGCATCAGAAGAATCACGACTACCACATCATAGACCCGAGCCCGTGGCCGCTGCTCGCCTCCATCGGCGCCTTCGTCATGGCTTTGGGCGGCGTTGGCTTCATGCGCTTTGTGGCCGGTGGTTCGTTCAAGCTGTTCGGAGCTGAGCTTGCCACTCCCTGGGTCTTCTTCATCGGCCTGGCGCTGGTGCTCTACACCATGTTCGGCTGGTGGTCGGACACGATCAAGGAAGCCCATGAGGGACATCATACCCGCGTCGTGTCGCTGCACCTGCGCTATGGCATGATCATGTTCATCGCCTCGGAGGTGATGTTCTTCGTAGCCTGGTTCTGGGCCTTCTTCGATGCAAGCCTCTTCCCGGGCGAAGCGATCCAGGCCGCGCGCGCGACCTACACCGGCGGCGTCTGGCCACCGAAGGGCATTGAGGTCCTCGATCCCTGGCACCTGCCGCTCTACAACACTGTCATCCTGCTTTTGTCCGGCACGACCGTTACCTGGGCACACCACGCGCTGCTGCACGATGACCGCAAGGGTCTGGTCTACGGCCTGACGCTGACGGTTCTGCTCGGTGTCCTGTTCTCCAGCGTCCAGGCTTACGAATATGCGCACGCGCCGTTCGCCTTCCGGGACTCGATTTATGGCGCAACCTTCTTCATGGCGACCGGCTTCCACGGTTTCCACGTTCTGATCGGCACGATCTTCCTGCTGGTCTGCCTGTTGCGGGCGATACGCGGCGACTTTACCCCGAAGCAGCATTTCGGCCTTGAGGCGGCTGCCTGGTACTGGCACTTCGTTGACGTCGTCTGGCTGTTCCTCTTCTTCTCCATCTATATCTGGGGCAGCTGGGGTGCGCCGATCGCGCACGGCTAACAGGCCGTCGACGGTGTACTGAATTCGGGGCGGCCTGCGGAAATGCGGCCGCCCCTTGCATTTGGAGGTGAGCAATGACTGACGACAAGGCGCTCTATCCGCCGGTCGACCCGATCTTGACCGGCATCAAGGGGCACTGCCCGCGCTGCGGCCAGGGTCAACTCTTCGATGGGTTCCTGAAACTGCGCCCGGGATGCAGCAATTGCGAACTCGACTATCGCTTCGCCGATTCCGGCGACGGACCTGTTGTCTTCGTCATCCTGATCGTCGGCTTCATCGTCGTCGGCGCGGCGCTGTGGATGGAGGTCAACATCAATCCGCCGCTTTGGCTGCATTTCCTGCTCTGGATACCGCTGGCGACGGTCCTCAGCCTCGTTCTGACGCGGATGCTGAAGGGCGTCTTGATCAACGTGCAATACCGCAACAGCGCGCGTCCGGGTGAGATCGATCATGGTTGAGGCGCGCAAGCCGGCAGCGCGCGGCCGCCTCGGCAAGATCGCTGGCTTTTTCCTGGTGATTGCGGCCCTTGGCGTGCTTGTGTCGCTCGGCACATGGCAGATGCAGCGGCTTCAGTGGAAGGAAACACTGCTGGCTGCGATCGCCGAGCGGCGCACGGCGCCCCCGGTATCGCTAGAGGAAATCGAGGCAATGGCCGCCGCCGGCGACGACATCGACTACCGCACTGTCCGGGTGGCGGGAACCTACGATCACGGCAAGGAGCGGCATTTCTTCGCCACCCACGAGGGCCGCACCGGCTACTATGTCTTCACCCCGCTGATGCTCGCAGGCGGCCGCGCCCTCTTCGTCAACCGCGGCTTCGTGCCGTTCGAGAAGAAGGACGCGTCGACTCGCCCCGAAGGGCAGGTCGCCGGAACGGTGACCGTGAACGGCCTTGCCCGCCCGAGACTTTCGGAAAAGCCTTCCTCTCTCGTTCCCGACAACGACATCGCCAAGAACATCTTCTACTGGAAGGACCTCGACGCAATGGCGGGATCGGCCGGCATAGCGACCGATCGTGTCGTTCCCTTCTTCGTGGACGCCGATGCCTCTGCAAATCCCGGCGGCCTGCCGATCGGCGGCGTCACGCAATTCGACCTGCCCAACAACCATCTGCAATATGCTCTTACATGGTACGGCCTAGCGGCCGCGCTGGTGGCGGTGAGCGGTGTTTACCTCTATCGCCGCAGGCGGCAACCCACGCAGGAAAATTCGGTTTCCGACGTCTGACCGCGGATATGAGGCGCATGTGATCTTTCGGGCGATCCACGCGGTGGTACGGCATTTGCTCGGTTGAAGGTGTTCTTCCTTGTGTGCGTTGCCGTTGCCGCTATATATGGCGCATGGCCGGGATAGCTCGGCTACGTTCGCTCCTGTTTGTTCTACCATTTTGTGACTCATGGCCTCATCCGCGGCAGCAAAATCTCCCGTTACCATTCGCCTCTGCGGCCCGCGCGGCTTCTGCGCCGGCGTCGATCGGGCGATTCAGATCGTCGTTCTTGCGTTGAAGGAGTTCGGCGCGCCGGTCTACGTCCGCCACGAGATCGTGCACAATCGCTATGTTGTCGAGGGGCTCGAAGCCAAGGGTGCGATCTTTGTCGAGGAATTGGACGAGATCCCGCTGGAGCATCGCAAGCAACCCGTCGTCTTTTCGGCCCATGGCGTTCCGAAGTCCGTGCCGGCGGATGCAGATGCTCGCAATCTGTTCTATCTCGACGCCACCTGTCCGCTCGTGTCGAAGGTACACAAGCAGGCGATGCGCCATCATCGGCTGGGACGCCATGTCGTGCTCATTGGCCATGCCGGGCACCCGGAGGTCATCGGCACGATGGGGCAACTGCCGGAGGGCGCCGTGTCGCTCGTCGAGACCGTGGAAGACGCGGACGTCTACATGCCGCCGGACCCCGATAATCTCGGATTCGTCACCCAGACGACGCTGTCGGTCGACGACACTGCCGGCGTCATCAAGCGGCTGCACGAGCGCTTCCCGAACCTGACTGCGCCAGCGGCCGATTCGATCTGCTACGCGACCACGAACCGCCAGGAAGCGGTAAAGCAGGCGGCGCCCGGCTGCGACCTGTTCCTGATCGTCGGCGCGCCGAATTCCTCCAATTCCAAGCGTCTCGTCGAAGTGGCGCTGAGGGCCGGGGCAAAAAAATCTGTTCTGGTCCAGCGCGCGTCGGAAATCGACTGGGAAGCGATCGGGGATATTTCTACCGTTGGCTTGTCGGCCGGCGCGTCTGCGCCGGAGGTTATCGTCAACGAAATCATCGAGGCGTTCCGCGAGCGTTACGATGCGGCGGTGGAGCTTGCCGACACGGTCGAGGAAAACGAGAACTTCCTCGTCAACAGGGAGATCCGCCACGTCGAATTGACCGCCGCCGACATGGCCTTCGTCAACGGCGAATAAATCGAAGCGCGGTCTTCCGCCGCGGCCTGCTCCAACTACTCGACGTATATTTCTGAAAGTGGCGAACCTTGGCAGTTTATACCGACATCACGGAAGACGACCTGATCCGTTTTCTGGCAGCCTATGACATAGGTGCCCTGACCTCCTACAAGGGCATCGCGGAAGGCGTTGAAAACTCAAACTTCCTTCTCCACACGACCAAGGGCTCCTATATCCTCACGCTTTACGAAAAGCGCGTAAACGCGGACGATCTGCCGTTCTTCCTTGGCCTGATGCATCATCTGGCCGAACGGGGGCTGTCCTGCCCGTTGCCGCTGCCGCGCGCGGATGGCGAGCTTCTGGGAGAACTGTCGGGCCGCCCGGCCGCCGTGATCTCCTTCCTCGAAGGCATGTGGCTGAGAAAGCCCGAGGCGCAGCATTGCCGCGAGGTCGGCCGTGCGCTCGCGGCCATGCATGTCGCCGGCCAGGATTTTCCCTTGAAGCGCGCCAACGCGCTCTCGGTTGGTGGTTGGCGTCCGCTCTGGCAGAACTCTGAGGCCCGTGCCGATGAGGTGCAGGCCGGTTTGAAGGATGAGATCGCAGCGGAACTGAGCTATCTGGAGGCACGTTGGCCGAAGAACCTGCCGGAAGGTGTCATTCATGCGGATCTTTTTCCGGACAACGTCTTCTTTCTCGGCGATCGTCTATCGGGTCTCATTGATTTCTATTTCGCCTGCAACGATTTCCTCGCCTACGACGTCGCCATCTGCCTGAATTCCTGGTGCTTCGAGAAGAATGGCTCCTACAACATCACCAAGGGCATGGCGCTGCTATCGGGCTACCAGAGCGTGCGAAGGCTGACGGCGGAAGAAGTGGCCGCCCTGCCGCTGCTCGCGCGGGGATCGGCCCTGCGCTTCTTCCTGACGCGCCTCTACGACTGGCTGATGACGCCACCCGGCGCTCTCGTGGTGAAGAAGGACCCGCTCGAATATCTGACGAAGATCCGCTTCCATCGCGCCATCCTGTCGAGCGCCGAATACGGCCTCACGCGCCAGGAGGCATCGGCATGAAGCACGTCGACATCTTTACCGACGGCGCCTGTTCGGGAAATCCCGGCCCGGGCGGCTGGGGTGCGGTGCTTCGCTATGGCGACGTCGAGAAGGAAATGTCCGGTGGAGAAGCCGAGACCACCAACAATCGCATGGAACTGCTCGCCGCAATCTCGGCGTTGAATGCGCTGAAGCAACCCTGCGAGGTCGATCTTCATACCGACAGCAAATACGTCATGGACGGTATCTCAAAATGGATCCACGGCTGGAAGCGTAACGGTTGGAAGACCGGAGACAGAAAGCCAGTGAAGAACGGCGAGCTTTGGCAGGCGTTGGATGAGGCGAGGGGCCGCCACAACGTGATCTGGCACTGGGTCAAGGGCCATGCCGGCCACCCCGAGAACGAGCGCGCGGATGAACTCGCGCGCAAGGGCATGGAGCCGTTCAAGAAGACTCGCCGCCCTGGTGTTGCGGTATGAACGGGCCTATCCGGCCCGCTTCAAACGACCCGAAATGTCAGCTTTTCAAAGCTGTTCCAGCATGGCGGCGGCACCCGAAACGGTCGCCTGGCCGGGGGTTTCCTCGACATTCAGAGCCTTGACCACTCCGTCCTCGACCAGCATGGAATAGCGCTTGGAGCGGATTCCGAGCGTGCCGGCCGAAAGATCGATGTCCATGCCAAGCGCCTTTGTGAAGGCGGCGTTCCAGTCCGACAGGAAATGGATCTTGCCCATGCCGCCGGACGAGGTCGCCCAGGCGCCCATGACATGCAGGTCGTTGACCGCGACAACGGCAATGTCGTCAACACCGCGGGCCAGGATCGCGTCGCGATTTTCGAGATAGCCGGGAAGATGATTGAGCGAGCAGGTCGGCGTGAAGGCACCCGGCACGGCAAACAGCACGACGCGCTTGCCCTTGAAGAGCTCGTCCGTCGTCACCTCAACCGGGCCGTCGGCAGTCTTTTCCTTGAAGGTTGCGGTGGGCAGCTTGTCTCCGACGGAAATGGTCACGGTCTTCTCCCTGATTTTGAGCGGGGTTCGGTGCGATTGAGCGACAGCCGAACGCGTGAGGGACTATAGGTCGCCATCAATCAAAGGCAAGGGTCGTTTCCATGCTCCTGCTGCCGGCGCGCACCGTAAGGGCAACCGGCTTTCCCTTGATATTGCGGTCCTTGCCGGAAAACCTCACCGGAATATCCGCCGTGCGCTGAACGCCCGTTTCAACTCCGAATGCCGGCTCGCCGAAGCTCATGCCGGCCGGACCGGCGAAAAAGAGATCAGGCTCGCCTGCGGTTGCTTCTGGAGGCAATTGAAGGCGAAGCCGGATCGCTCCTGCCTCTTCGTCGAACCTCGCTGTGGCCACCTTGAAATCGGTCGACGGGGCTTGCGGCAGCGCCGCCACCGCATCGGCGATCCGTGCCCCGTCGAGCGGATTGTCGAACTCACCCTTCTTCAGGACAAGGTTCAGTTCGCCTTGGACCGGGATGCAGATGTCCTCGCATATGCCCAGGAAGACGGACGCGCGGACAGCGAGGTCGCCGTCGTCACGCGTCCTCTTCAGCGTCAGCGGGAAGGTGACGGGCGTGTCATAGCCGACATAGCGCGCCGGCCCTTCACCGAACGTCTTCGGCGCGGGGAAATCGATGCCCTCCAGAACAACGCCGGAGGAGGGGTCGATCGTAATCTGTGGGGGTATCCCGCTTGCGCCCGGATTGCGCCAGTAGGTCTTCCAGCCAGGTTTGAGTTTGATCTCGAGAATAGCAGGAATAGTGCCGTCCGCTTGTGGCTGCGCGGCGACGAGGCGGATGGCTCCGCCGGCCGACGTCACCCATTCGCTGGCGGCCGCATGCGATTTTGCAGGAAGAAAAAATAAGAGCAGAAGACTTGCCGCGGCCACGCGTTGGGCCATCTTCTCTACCGTGGGGCGCTTGGTCATGGGCTAAGCATTACCGTTCTTCGGCCCGTGCCGCCAGTCGCCCAGCCTATGCCGGCGATCATATTCGCTTGATCGGCACGCGCGAGCGTCGCGCGTGCAAATTTTCGCAGCCGCCACGTAGAGGCGCTTTTCATTTCGTGGCGAATTGATAGGCTATATCCATTATGGCGACAACGGTGCTGCACAAGACACGCGAACGTGGTTTCCTTGACGGTCAATTCCTGATCGCCATGCCGAGCATGTTCGATGCCAATTTTGCCCGCACGGTCATTTTCGTCTGCGCCCATTCCGAGGACGGGGCGATGGGGTTCGTCATTAACCGGCCTCAGCGGCTGACCTTCCCGGATGTCCTCTTGCATCTGCAGATCCTTGACGAGGAGGAGGCGATCCGCCTCCCTCCAATGGCGAGGGATTTTCAGATACAGGCTGGCGGCCCCGTCGAGACAGGACGCGGCTTCGTCCTGCATTCCGACGATTATCTGAGTGACTCCAGCATTCCCGTCAGCGATGACATCTGCCTGACTGCGACGCTCGATATCGTCAGAGCCATTTCTCGCGGCGAGGGACCACTGAAGGCGACGATGCTGCTCGGTTATGCAGGATGGGGGCCGGGTCAACTCGAAACCGAGATCTCCCAGAACGGCTGGCTGACCTGCCCCGCGCGCGAGGAGCTCATCTTCGACCGCGCCTTGGACGAGAAATATGACCGGGCGCTTGAACTGATGGGCGTCAGTCCCGCCATGCTGTCAACGGACGCCGGCCACGCCTGATCTTCTTCGGGCAGACGATCCTCTTCGTCGCTCGGCTACGCCCTCTTCATCAGCGGAAACCGTTCCTTCAGTAGGCGCAGGATCGATTCCGATCCGACCGGCGGGCCGAAGAGGAAACTCTGGCCGTAGTCGCAGCCCATCTGCGCAAGCTGGATCGCGTCTTCTTCGGATTCGATGCCTTCGGCGACCACCTGCATATCGAGTTCGCGGGCCATCGTAATGACGGAACGCAAGAGTATGCCGCGCTTGTCGCTCGGGTCGCGGACGAGCGCCTTGTCGATCTTGATCGTGTCGAAGGGGAAACGCGTCAGGTAGGAGAGCGACGAGTGGCCGGTGCCGAAATCGTCGAGCGCCAGCCGCAGACCCGCCTCCTTGAGCTTTTCAAGGACGAGCCGCGCCTGTTCCGGGTTTTCCATCACCAGCGATTCCGTAAGCTCCATCTTGACCTTTGCCGGATCGCAGCGGTTCTTGTTGAGAACCCCTCGGATGTCGTCATAGAGCTCGTTGTTCAGAAGCTGTGCGCTCGAGAGATTGATCGCCACGAAGATCGGCAGGTCGCCCGTCTGTATCTGCCAATCGGTGAGATCGCTGGTCGCCTTGTCGAAGGCGAACATGCCAAGCTGGTTGATGAGATCGGAATTCTCGGCGATCGGGATAAACTCCGTCGGCGAGACGTTGCCGCGTTTCGGATGGTCCCAGCGCATCAGCGCCTCGAAGCCAGCGATTTCGGCGTCGTTGAGACGGACGATCGGCTGGTAGACGAGCGAAAGCTCCTTGCGCTCGATCGCTCGCTTGAGGTCCGCCTCGAGCTGCAGGCGATCCGACCCAGAGGTTCTGAAAGCCGGACGGAACGGTTCGACGCGGTTGCCGCCCGCCTTCTTGGCGCGGAACATCGCAAGCTCCGCGTCGTCGAGGAGACCGGCTGCGCTCTGCTCCTGGTCGAGCCAGGAAACGAGGCCGATCGAGGCCGTGAGATTGATCTCGCGATTGCCGTAGTTGAGCGGGACCATGATCGCCTTGCTGACTGCATCGGCAAAGTCGGCGATTTTCGCCGGGTCGCGCTCGGACAGAAGGATCAGGCCGAACTGATCGCCGCCGAGACGTGCCAGAGTATCCTGCGGGCGCAGCAGACGGCGCAGACGCCGCGTCAACGCAATGAGAATATTGTCGCCGGCCGCGATGCCGAGCAAATCGTTGACCTGCTTGTAGCGATCGATGTCGATCGCAAGAACGGTCGGCCGCACCGCGCTGGAGCCGTCGGCCATCAGCAGGATTGCCTGCAAGCGGTCGAGAAACACCTGCCTGTTCGGAAGCCCGGTCAGGTTGTCGTGGAGCGCATTGTGCAACAGCCGCTCGATCGAATTGCGCTGTTCGGTGATGTCGACGATGGTGCCGACGCAGCGGATGATCTCGCCGTTTGCGCCAAGCACCGGACGCGCGCGGATCGACAGCCAATGGTAATGGCCATCCTCGGCGCGTACGCGGAACTCGTGATTCAGCCGGCCGCGCCTATGCTCCAGGAGCACGTCGAGCGTTGCGCGGAAGCGATCGCGATCGTCCGGGTGCAGGCGCGGCACCCAATTCCGGACGGGGCCGTTCATCGTTCCGAGCGAAAGACCGAGCTGGTGCGAGATGTCGGGGATGGTCACGACGCGGTCGCGCGCGACGTCCCAGTCCCAGACGGTGTCGCCCGATCCGGTCAACGCGAGCGATTGCCGCTCCAGATCGGAGAAAAGCCCCTGCTGATAGGCGCCGCCCGCAAAGGCATGCTGCATCACCGTGAAGCCGATCAGGAGCACGATCAGCACGAGGCCGCCGCCGAGCGCCGGCTGAACGATATCGTTGGCAAGCTGGCCGGTGACCGCGAGCCATGCGCCGAAAAGCCAGACAAGGATCAATAGCCAGGCCGGAACGAGAAGAATCGCGCGGTCGTAGCGGTTGAAGCCGAGATAGGCGATCAGCACGATGCCGGCGGTTGCCGTCAGCGCGAAGGACAGGCGGGCGATACCCGAGGCGATCGCCGGATCATAGACGGCGACGCCGAAGAGCAGCGCCAGGCCGAGAATCCAGGCGAGCGTCGCATAGCCGAGATGCTGGTGCCAACGATTGAGATTGAGATAGGTGAACAGGAAAACGACCAGTCCGGCCGCCAGGAAGACTTCCGTGCCCGCTCGCCATATTCGCTCGTCGCCGGCGGTGACGCTGATCAGCTTCGATAGGAATCCGAAGTCGACACAGATATAGGCGAGCACCGCCCAGGCAAGCGCGGCCGTCGCCGGCAGCATCGAGGTTCCCTTGACGACGAAGAGAATGGTGAGGAACACCGCCAGGAGGCCGGCGATCCCGAGCACGATGCCGCGGTAGAGCGTGAACGCGTTGACCGTGTCCTTGTAGGCATCCGGCTGCCAAAGATAGATCTGCGGCAGATCAGGCGTGGCAAGCTCGGCGACGAAGGTGATGACGGCCCCTGGATTGAGCGTTATGCGGAAGACGTCGGCCTCATCGCTCGGCTGCCGGTCGAGGGCAAAACCTTCGCTCGGCGTGATCGACAGGATGCGTTGCGAACCGAGGTCCGGCCAGAACAGCTTTGAATTCACGAGCCGGAAATGCGGCGCAACGATCACCCGCTCGAGCTGCTCCTCCGAGACATTCGCAAGCGCGAAGACCGCCCAGTCGCCCTGATGGTTTTCCGTGCTCGACCGCACCTCGATGCGACGCACGATGCCGTCGGTGCCGGGCGCAGTCGAAACCTGGAACGCCTCGCCCCTTCCACTATAGATCTCGGTCGTGGCCGTCAGATCGAGTGCCGTGTCCTCGCGCGAGATCTTCACCGGTTCGAGCGCATGCGCGACGCCGCCGGCAAGGCCAATGGCGAAGACGACAAATGCGACCAGAAACGCCACCAGCTTTGCGGCTGGCCGCGCGAACGGCTTAGAGGTTAGGGGCATCAAAGGGGCATATTCCTGTTCGGTACGGCTTCTGCGGACAGGAGGGAGAACATCAGGTGATCCCGCCACTGCCCGTTTATCTTCAAGTACTGTCTCAAATAGCCTTCACGCTCAAAGCCGGCCTTTTCAAGGAGCCGGATGCTCCGCGCATTCTCTGGAATACAGGCTGCTTCAATACGGTGCAACTCAAGGACCGAAAAGATGTAGGGGATCGTCAGCTTCAGCGCCTCGTACATGTGGCCCTGGCCCGCATATTTCTGCCCCATCCAATAGCCGATCATGCAGTTCTGGGCAGCGCCTCGCCGGATGTGCCCGATGGTGAGGCCGCCGAGGAGTATTTCGTCCGGCTTATGGAAAAGGAGCAGGGGAACGGCCTGACCGGAGGCATATTCCTGCTCGTTGCGGATGACGCGGCTGCGAAAGGCGCTTTCGCTCATTTCGTCGGCACGCCAGCTCGGCTCCCACGGCTCCAGAAAAGCGCGGCTCTCGCTGCGCAGGTGATACCATTGCCGATAGTCGGCGTAGCGGGGGAGGCGGAGCAGATAGTTCCGGTTGGCGATCTCGATCGACTCGGGCTGCCGCGACAGAAACCGAAAAACCGATCGTGCCATATATACCTCCAGGCCAGGATCGCGGCGGGGACTGAAAGCCGTCTGGATTTTCCTCGTCGGTCCCAGCCAATTATGCGCAACGGGGGCGTGTGCCTTCCGTCAACGGCGCCGCCGACCAAACTTCCGGTAGCGCCGCCACGCTCTGAAACGTTGCACAACTTCGCGCTCGAATCGAATCCGATTTTCAGGAATTGTACAAGAAAAACACTACGGTTTCGCCGGGTTACGCTGTTGCTCGGGGTAGATCCGGTCAGATCGCCACGGCGGTCTTGACGCTGAGCGACGACAGGATGTCGCCTAGGGGAGCCAGATGTTCAAGCGGGCCGATCGCAGACAGCGTCGGGACCGTATCGAAGAACAAGCGGCCTGCGAGATCGGTCAGACGCTCTCGCGTGATGCCGGACAGCCGTTCCATCAATTCCTCATTGGGAATGGGGCGGCCGTAGAGCATCATCTGGCGGGCGATCTGCCCGGCGCGCGCGGCAGGGCTTTCCTGCCCCATGAGCAACTGCGCGCGAATCTGCGCACGGGCGCGATCGATCTCCTGCTGCTCAATGCTCATCGATGATTTGCGCAGTTCGTCGACGATCACCGGCATCAGTTCCGGCAGGTTCTCGCCGCCGGTGGCAGCATGGACGCCGAAAATGCCGGTGTCGGAGAAGCCCCAGTGAAAGGCATAGACCGAATAACAGAGGCCCCGGTGCTCGCGCACTTCCTGGAACAGGCGCGAAGACATGCCTCCGCCGAGAATATTGGCGAGGATCTGCGAACAGTAGAAGTCGCGCGCGTGATAGGCCTTCCCCTCGAAACCGAGCAGGACTTGTGCATCCATAAGGTCGCGGCTTTCGCGGCTGTCGCCGCCGGTGTAGCGCGCGGTATCGAGAACGGGAGAGGAATGCGGCAGGCGCGGCAGGGCAGAAAAGCGGGTTTCGACCTCGCGCACGAAGGCATCGTGCTCGACGGCGCCGGCTGCAACGATAAAGATCCGGTCGGTCGTGTAGTTGCGGCCGAGGTAATGGCGAATCTGGTCGGCCGAGAAGGACATGACGGTGTCCGGCGTGCCCAAGATCGGTCGACCGACCGTCTGGTCGCGGTAGGCCGTCTCGGCGAAGCGGTCGAAGACGACGTCGTCCGGCGTGTCGTCCGCGGCACCGATTTCCTGCAGGATGACGTGCTTCTCGCGCCTGAGTTCCTCGTCGTCGAAGCTCGATTCCGTCAGGATGTCGGCAAGGATGTCGACCGCCAGCGGCACATGATCCTTGAGAACCCGGGCGTAGTAGGAGGTCGTTTCGGTAGACGTGGCGGCGTTGAGCTCGCCGCCGACATTCTCGATCTCCTCGGCGATCTGACGGGCGCTGCGCCGCCGGGTCCCCTTGAAAGCCATGTGCTCCAGCAGGTGCGCTATGCCGTGTTCATCCACGGTTTCGTTGCGCGAACCGGACTTGATCCAGACGCCGAGCGCCACGCTTTCGAGATGCGGCATCCGCTCGGTCACCACCGTCAGCCCGGAAGGGAGCTGGGTGCACTCAACTTTCATCATACGTTTTTTCTCGTTCTACTCCCGAACGCGGGTACGCTCGCCGATGAAGGTTTCGACGTTCTTAAGCTCCGGATCCAGGATATCGAAACGCTCCGCCCTATTCATGAGATCAGCAAGCCACGTTGGAAGCGCGGGGTCAATACCACTTGCCGATTTTACTGCGTCGGGGAATTTCGCCGGATGAGCCGTCGCGAGCGTCACCATCGGCGCGGAGGATTTCTCGTGTTTTGCCGCCACGAACACGCCGATTGCCGTATGCGGATCAAGGAGATAGCCGCTGTCCTTAAAGGTCTTGCCGATCGTCTTCGCCACCTCCTTTTCCGAGGCGCGGCCCGCGCGGAACTCCCTGCGGATTTTTTTCAGGGCAGCGTCGTCGATCGCGAAAGAGCCTGATTGCTTGAGGCCTGCCATGGCCGCACGCACCTTGGCCGGGTCACGATCGTAAGCCTCGAACAACAGTCTTTCGAAGTTGGAGGAGATCTGGATGTCCATCGAGGGCGATGTCGTTGCCTTGACCTCGCGCATTTCGTATCGGCCGGTCTTCAGCGTGCGTGCGAGGATGTCGTTCTCGTTGGTCGCGACGATCAGCTTGTCGATCGGCAAGCCCATGCGCTTGGCCACGTAGCCTGCGAAGATGTCGCCGAAATTGCCGGTCGGGACGGTGAAGGAAATCTTCCGGTCGGGGCCGCCGAGCGAGATCGCGGCGGTGAAATAATAGACGATCTGAGCCATGATCCGGGCCCAATTGATCGAGTTGACGCCCGAGAGCTTGACGCCGTCGCGGAAGCTCTCGTCGTTGAACATCGCTTTGACCAGGTTCTGGCAATCGTCGAAATTGCCCTTGACGGCAATCGCATGCACGTTCACGGCCGTGGATGTCGTCATCTGCCTTTGCTGTACTGCCGAGACCTTGCCGTGCGGGAAGAGAATGAAGATGTCGGTGCGTTCTCTACCGGCGAAAGCGTCGATTGCCGCGCCACCGGTGTCACCGGACGTCGCGCCGACGATGGTCGCCCGTTCGCCGCGCTCCGCAAGCACATAATCCATCAGGCGGGCGAGCAACTGCATGGCCACGTCCTTGAAGGCCAGCGTCGAGCCGTGGAAGAGCTCCAGCACGAAGGAATTTGCTCCGGTCTGGACGAGCGGCACGACGGCTGGATGCCGGAAGGTGGCATAGGCCTCATCGATCATCTCGCGAAATTTCGCGGCCGGGATTTCACCGTTGGTGAAGGGCTCGAGCACGGCAAAGGCGATTTCCTGATAGGACTTGCCGCGCAGCGCCCGTATTTCCTTCTTCGAGAGCGTCGGCCATTCTTTCGGCAAATAAAGCCCACCGTCGCGGGCGAGCCCTGCGAGGAGGGCGTCGCAAAAACCGAGGGGCGCCGCTTCTCCCCGTGTCGAGACATACTTCATCATTTCACCCCTTCGTCCTGTCCGCGCGTGCGGCCCTATGTGAGGTCCGCTGAGCCCGGCCGCCTTTTTGCGTCAATCCCCGGCAAAACACCCCGTCAATCTTGTCACCATGGCAATTCCGGCTGGCCACGCTCCCCCGGAATTTTCTGCATGGGACGGCTGACTGGATCGATTTTTCAAAACGCCGCTGCTATAGACGATGCCCGTGGGCCATGAAAGGCCCCGACCGAACGTTTTCGTCTACAGCGCCGCGCGTCTTAATCAGGCGCGGAAAGGACGCTGTAGCACTTGGAATTGCTGCATGTTTTTGTCCTTGCATCGGCCACGGTCGAGGAAACATGCAGCAGGGCGTGATTGGGCAGGCGGACCAGTTCTCCGCTCCGTCTCGCTCTAACCTATTGGAATCGATCACGATGATTTTGGATTGATCCAGTCCAAACTCATCGTGATCTGGTGTTTAACCGGGTTCAGCAGAGGTTGTGTAACGTGTTTGGCAAAGTATCTCGCCGTGTTCTCGCCGTATCGCTTCTTGCGGCGCTCGCAGGCTGCAACAAGACGCAAACGGGCGGCGCCATCGAATCTGGCGGCAGCGCGTCCGCCGCAACGCCGGCGGTAATACAGGCGGCCTGCCCTCAGGTTACTCTTCGGGACGGGACTTCGAGCTACCGCACCTATGCGAAGGGCGCGAAGAACGATCCGACCAAGGTCGTCTATCAGGCGTCGCTCGCCGACACGACGCGCCAATGCGTACAGAGTGAAGATTCGCTCAAGGTCACGGTAGTGGTGCAGGGACGTGTCGTCGCCGGCCCCGCTGGAGGACCCGGGAAGGTGACCCTGCCGATCCGTGTGGCCGCGACGGACGGCGAAAAGACGCTCTATTCCGAACTCACCCAATTTCCGGTCGAGGTCCCGCAGGGCAGCGCCTCGACGCAGTTCGTATTCACCAAGGCAGACGTCACGCTTCCCGCTGGCGCTGGCGCCGAGGCCAAGGTTTTTGTCGGCTTCGACGAGGGACCAACCCAGTGATTTCTGCAAGCGCGTCTGAACAAGACGCGCGGCACTATAGGCGGACGGTATCCCGCAGCGCGCAACGAAAAAACGCCGGGGCATGCCCCGGCGCTTCCTTGTCTGTTCGCGGTCGTCTTATTCGGCGGGGACGCTCTTGCCGGCTTCCCATTTGTAGAGCGAGAAGCTCGGCGAGGTGAGGTCACCGGTTTCGCCGTAGGTCAGCTTGCCGATAGCGGTGTCGATCGCGTCGCCGGACTTGATTGCCGTCGCGACTGCGTTCGGGTCTTCGGCGGACCCCGCCTTTTCGATGCCGGCCTTGATGACCTGCACGGCGGCATAGGCATTGAGCGTGAAGGCTTCGGCAGGGATGTTCTTGGCCTTGAGAGCTTCGATCACGGGGGCAGCGTCCGGGTTGCGGGTCGCGTCGCTCGCGTTGGTGTAGACCGTGCCGCTGGCCGCTTCGCCGCCGATCGCCCAGAACTCGGTGTTGGAGAGGCCGTCGCCGCCGATGAGCTGCGCCTTGACGCCCTGGTCGTGCATCTGACGCGCGAGCAGGCCGCCTTCGGCATGGTAGCCGCCGAAATAGACGACATCGACATTTTCGGCCTTGAGGCGCGTGACGATGGCGCCGAAGTCTTTTTCGCCGGGGGTCAGGCCCTCGTAGACGACTTCGGTGATACCGCCCGCGTTGATCGCCGCCTTGAACCCGTCGGCAAGGCCCTTGCCGTAGGCGGCCTTGTCGTGCAGCACGGCGACGCGCTTGTCCTTGAAGTTCTTGACGACATAGTCGGCGGCGACCACCGCCTGCTGGTCATCGCGCCCACAGGTGCGCAGCACGTTCCACAGCCCGCGGGTCGTGAGGTCCGGCGTGGTCGCCGTCGGCGTGACCATCAGGATCCCGTTTTCCGCGAGCACGTCGGATGCCGGCATCGAGGTGCCGGAGGTTACCGGGCCGACGACATAGCGCAGACCTTCGCCGGCAAGCTGGTTGGCAACAGATACGGCTTGCTTGGGCTCGCCGGCGTCATCGACGATCTTGATGACGATCTTCTCGCCCTTGATGCCGCCGGCATTGTTGATGGCTTCGACCGCCGCTTCGGCGCCGTTCTTGACCTGCTCGCCGAAGGCGGCGACTTGGCCTGTGAGCGGAGTGATCACGCCAATCGTAATATCGGCATGGGCAAGCGGTGCGAATGCGACGCCGGCCGCCAACGTCAAGCCGGTCAATATCGAAAGACGCATAATGTCTCCTCCTTGGAAATAACGCTTATGGACTGCTTGATATAGCCCCTGGGCGCATTGCGATAGCCATGATTTATGAAGGAGGTCATGCGCAATCAATGCGGCATGGCGTCCTCGCGCGCAAAATAAGCGCGCGCCCATTGCGACCCGCGGGACTTTCCGTCCCGGCGGTAGCCGGGGCGAAAAAGATTAGTCTGATCACACTGACCCGACGTCAGGCCGTCATGGACTCCGACCATTCGGCAAGCGCGGCGATTACGCCGGGCAGGACCGCCATGCGGGAAATTACTGTTTCGGCGCCAGCTTCGGTCAATTTGTCCGCGTGCGAGGGATAGGTATGAGCGCCGCCGGTGAAGCCGACGACGCGCATCCCAGCGGCACGGGCGCCATGAATACCATGCACCGAGTCCTCAATGACGAGGACGCGCGACGGATCGATGCCGAATTGCGCGGCGCCGTGCAGGAAGATATCCGGCTTCGGCTTGACGCGGTCGGGGCCGAGATCTCGTGCGGAATAGATGTGTTTGCCGAAATGGTCCTTGATACCGACCTTTCCGAGCATGATGGCAAGGCGCTCCGCCGTGGAGTTGGAGCAGACGCAATGCGGCAGCGTCAGCTGCATCAGCGCCGGCTTCACGCCTTCGATGATCTTGACATCGTGGGCGAGCCGCTTGTCGAGAATAGCATCGACCTTGTCGATCAGCGATGCCGACAGCGGAATGCTCGCCTCCTTCTCGATCGCCAGCAGGGTGTTGTGCCAGGTCATGCCGGCAAAACGCTCGGCCATCTCCTCGACGCTGATCGGGTAGCCCGCCTCCGTCAGCAATCCGGCCTCGACTTCCGAGGCGATGATTTCCGAGTCGACGAGCACACCGTCGCAGTCGAAGATAATGAGATCGATACCGGTCATTTGGGGGTCAGTTCCTTGGGAGAAAGAGCGCCTGCGGCAGGGGAGGAGGTCTGGATCGCGGCGAAAGCGGCAGTCGGGGGAGCTTTATACGATGGCGTTCCAAAGCTCAACCTTTGGAAATCGCCCGAAGGGCATCCGAGCTTTCTCGACAGCGTCGGGATGCACCTCTATCTGTAGCGCATGAACAAGGAACGCGACGACACGCTTGCAAGCCGCATCAGCCGCGTGCTTGCCGAAAGGATCATCTCCGGAGTGCTGCCGCCGGGCGAGCGGCTGCGGCAGGATCACGTCGCCGAGGAGTTCGGCGCCAGTCACGTTCCCGTGCGCGAGGCCTTTCGCCGGCTGGAGGCGCAGGGGCTCGCTGTAAGCGAGCCGCGCCGCGGCGTACGCGTCGCCGCGTTCGACCTCAAGGAGGTGCGCGAGGTTGCCGAGATGCGGGCCGCCCTGGAAGTCCTGGCCCTGCGCCACGCCGTGCCTCACCTGACACCGGCGATCCTCGACAGGGCCGAGGCGGCAACGGCCGCGGCCGACAGTTCCCGCGATGTGCGCTCCTGGGAAGCAGCGAACCGTGCCTTTCACCGGATCATTCTCGAGCCCTGCAGTATGCCGCGCCTGCTCGCCGCGATCGATGATCTTCATGCGGCAAGTGCCCGGTTTCTCTTCTCAGCCTGGCGTTCGAGCTGGGAGGCGCGCACCGATCACGATCACCGGGCGATCCTGGCGGCGCTCCGTCAAGGGAAGGGCGGGGAGGCGGCGACCATTCTCGGGCGTCATGTCGGATGGATCGGCAAGACTCCGGTGAAGACGGCCGCAGGCGAAGTTCGCGACGCCTTCTCGATCATCGGTTAACACGCCTGACGGAAAGCGTGATCTTAAATTATCTATAATTATTACACGAAGGACGCGCTGAAGGCGTTGACCGGCAGTTTTTCTGTCGTTGACAGGGGCAAACATGTAGCGTCTGCGTATTGATTACGTCGCCATTTATGAGTATCGGAGAAATTGTAGATAATTTCAAAGATTATCTATAATTCTTAACCCTAGCTTTGGGAGAACCCATGTCCGGTCTCGTTTCCGCGCCTGTCTTCGATCCGCTGCGCCTCGGCGGCAAGACATGGCCCCTAAGAGCCTTGTTCGTTCTGGCAGGCACCGCCTTCCTTGCACTTTCCTCGCAGATCAGCGTGCCGATGGTGCCGGTACCGATCACCATGCAGACCTTCGCGGTCACCATGATCGGCGTCATTTACGGCTGGCGTTTGGGCGGCGTCACGATCCTCGCATGGTTGACGGAAGCCATCGTCGGACTGCCGGTGCTTGCAAACGGCGCGGGCGGCATCGGCCATTTCGCCGGTCCGACCGCCGGCTACCTCGTCTCTTTCCCGTTGATCGGCGGCCTTGCCGGTTGGCTGGCTGCCCGGGGCTGGGCGGGCGATCGGGTGATACTAAGCTTCCTCGCGCACCTTTCCGCCAATGTCCTCTGCCTAGTAATCGGCGCGGCGTGGCTTGCGACGCTGATCGGTCTCGAGAAGGCGGTCATGCTGGGTGCGGTCCCGTTCCTGCTCGGCGCCGTCATGAAATCGGCGCTCGCCGCCGCGGTCGTCAAGGCGATCCTGCACTCCGTTCGCAAGCCGGCGGACCTGCTTTGACAGTCCGCCTGCGCGGACATCATCTTCTGTGCCTGCTGAGTTTCGTGGGCGAGGGCTACACGCCCTCGTTCACCCGCAACTACCACGGCGTTGCCGCTCGCCTTTCTGCCGGCGAGCCAATCGAGATCGTCGAAGGACCGGATGATATCTGTGCGCCGATGCTGGGGCTGGCCGAGGCTCATTGTCACAACGACAATATCGCCTGTCGCGACAGTCGCGCTTTGGCTGCGGTAGCTGAACTGCTTGGGCTTACCCTTGGTCCGGGCTCCGTTCTCATTCTCGACGACCGGCGCCTTCAGGACCTGCGCGGCGCCCTTGCGCTTGGCTCTGTTCGCGCCGCCTGCGATGAATGCGAATGGTCCCCCCTCTGCACGCGCGTCGCGCGGGACGGCTTTGCCGGTGCGCTCGTTCGAGGAGCGCCTACTCCTTAAATCGTAGCCGATCTAAGGATAAAAACATGCAGCAATTCACAGTGCTACAGCGTCCTTTGCGCGTCTGATAAGACGCGTGGCGCCGTATAGCGTCCTTATTGTGGGAAGAGTTCTGAGAAGGCTTTTTCGCCACTATCGGTAAAGCGAATGGCGCGGCTGTTCTGCTCACGCTTTGCCCACCCCTTGTCGATGAAGAGGGTCAGGAGTGCCTCGCCGAGCGAGCCGGCAAGATGCGAGCGGCGCTCGCTCCAGTCGAGACAGGTCCGGCAAATCGGCCGGCGGGATTTCTTGAGTGCGGCATAGTCAATGCCCAAGGCCTCGATGCGGATCTGACCGGCATCGGTCAGTGCGAGGTCATCGCCGGTGATTTCGATCTGGCGGGCGGCGACCAGACTGTCGAGCATGCGCACCCCGTAGTCGCCGGCGAGGTGATTGTAGCAGACGCGTGCCTTTCTGAGCGCGGGATCCTTCGGTCCCGGTTGATGGCGAGTCAAGCCGCGGCTTGCTGCAAAACCCATGATGCTTTCCAGCATCAGTCCGACCTCGTCCTCGCTCAGGGCATAATAGCGGTGGCGACCCTGCTTGCGCTGCGTCAGCAATCCGCCGGCCTCCAGCTTGGCAAGGTGCGAGCTTGCGGTCTGCAGCGTGATCCCGGCATGCGTAGCCAGCTCGGTTGCAGTCAATGCCCGACCGCCCATCAGCGCGGTCAGCATGTTGGCGCGCGCGGGATCGCCGATGAGTGAGCCGATCAGGGCAATGTCCGGACCTTCCTTCATACTTCGATCATAATCGAAGCATCCGCGCCGGACAAGTCGGCATAGTTGTCGTCAACCAGAAAGGAGACGACCGTGATCACCTGCTTCATCCGCTACGAGATCGACCCGTTCCGCAAGGACGATTTTGCGACCTATGCCCGCAATTGGGGCGAAGCCATTCCCCGCTGCGGTGCCGATCTCATCGGTTATTTTGGTCCGCACGAGGGGTCGGCTACGATTGCCTACGGAGTCTATAACATCGAAAGCCTCGCCGCCTACGAGGCCTACCGCGCAAGGCTTGCCGCCGATCCGCTTGGCCGCGAGAATTACGAGTTCGCCAAGCGTGAGCGCTTCATTCTGAAGGAGGACCGCATCTTCCTGAAGAACGTCTCGCTGCCGCACGGAAAGGAGTGACGCAATGATCGCCGTGATTTTCGAAGTGCTGCCGGCCGAAGGCAGGCGCGACACCTATCTCGGCCTTGCCGCCGATCTGCGTCCTCTGCTGGAGGAGATCGACGGCTTCATCTCAATCGAGCGGTTTCAGAGCCTTGCCGATCCAAACAAGCTGCTGTCGCTTTCCTTTTGGCGAGACGAGGCGGCGGTGAAGGCGTGGCGCAACGGTGCCGAGCACCGCGCGGCGCAGGAGGCCGGACGGCGCGGAGTCTTTGCCGACTACCGGCTGCGGATCGCGGCAGTCGTCCGGGACTACGGTCTCAGCGACCGCGATCAGGTCCCTCCGGACAGCCGGCAATGGCACGGCCGAGCCGAGACGACTTGAGAGGAAGCGCTCGACAGCCGGGCACTGATTGCGGGTAGGCATGGACGCAAATTTTTCCGGAACGGTTTCAGCCTTTGGTAACCATCTTCGGTAACCATAAGCGTATAGTCAGTCCGAGTAAGCGTATTTGCGAGTTGTCCATGTCTTCAGTTGTTTCGCTTGCCGAAATCTCCCGTGCCGCCCGTCCGTTGAACTGGCTCGACAGCATCATCAAGGGAGATTGCGTGGCAGCGCTGAACGCGCTTCCCGATAATTCCGTCGATGTCGTCTTCGCCGATCCGCCCTACAATCTCCAACTCGGCGGAATGCTCCACCGACCGGATCAATCGCTGGTCGATGCCGTCGACGACGATTGGGACCAGTTCGCTTCCTTCGAGGCTTACGACGCCTTTACCCGTGCGTGGCTGCTTGCCTGCCGCCGTGTGCTGAAGCCGACCGGCACGCTCTGGGTGATCGGTTCCTACCACAATATCTTCCGGGTCGGTGCGATCCTGCAGGACCTGCATTTCTGGATCTTGAACGACATCATCTGGCGCAAGACCAACCCGATGCCGAACTTCAAGGGCCGCCGGTTCCAGAACGCGCATGAAACCCTGATCTGGGCTACACCGAACGCGAAGGCCAAGGGCTACACCTTCAATTACGAGGCCATGAAGGCGGCGAACGACGACGTTCAGATGCGCTCCGACTGGTTATTCCCGATCTGCTCCGGCGCCGAGCGTCTGAAGGGTGACGATGGCAAGAAGGTGCATCCGACGCAGAAGCCAGAAGCGCTTCTCGCCCGCATCCTGATGGCCTCGACCAAGCCCGGCGACGTCGTGCTCGACCCCTTCTTCGGCTCGGGCACCACGGGCGCCGTCGCCAAGCGCCTCGGCCGCCATTTCGTAGGCATCGAGCGCGAGCAGGACTATATCGATGCCGCCGCCGAACGCATCGCCGCTGTCGAGCCGCTCGGTAAGGCGACGCTTTCCGTCATGACCGGCAAGAAGGCGGAGCCGCGCGTCGCCTTCAACACGCTGATCGAAAGCGGGCTGATCAAGCCCGGCACGGTTCTGACGGACGCAAAGCGTCGCTACAGCGCGATCGTGCGCGCGGACGGCACGCTCGCCTCGGGCGGCGAGGCCGGATCCATTCACCGCCTTGGCGCAAAAGTTCAGGGTCTTGATGCCTGCAACGGATGGACATTCTGGCACTTCGAAGAGGGCAATAGCCTGAAGCCTATCGACGAACTCAGATCCGTCATTCGAAATGACCTGGCAAAACTGAACTGATCAACCAGTTCCGCTCGGGTCTTCGAAAAGCGCTCCGTCCGGTTTTTGTACCTTCAGTCCCGGAAGGAGAGCTTTAAACGCCCGGAATCCGATGAGGATTCCGGGCGTTTGTATCAATGCCCAAATCGAGGCGCATCAGAGGAAGAAGTCGTCGACCCGCAGGCTGGAGACGCCGTTTACCTTGATCTGGAAATCGGCATAGCCGTCGCCATTGACATCGCCCGAGACGACGCCAGAGCGGAAGTTCAGTTCGCCGGCGTCGCCCGAAAAGGCGGCACTGCCGATGAAAACAAACTTCTGGTTTCCGCTCCAGGTGGTGTCGGCATCGATCGTCGACAGGTCGATGACGTCCCATTCCGACCGGTGGAAATCGGCGATCACATCGCGCCGGCTGCCGACCGCCGATTCGCTGATCGCGTTGAAATCGAAGCTGTCGGTGCCGGTGCCGCCGTTGAGGTAGTCGAAACCGGTACCGCCGCGCAGGATATCGGCGCCCGCACCACCATAAAGATCGTCGTCGCCGGTGCCGCCATCGAGGAAATCGTCGCCGGCGAGGCCCTCGAGAATGTCGTGGCCGCCGAGCCCGCGCAGCACATTGGCGACCGAACTGCCGGTAATGTCGTCATGGCCGTAGTTGGTGCCCGTCGCATTCTCGACGCTGATCAGGTCTTCCCGGCGGCCGGTGCCGGTGGTCGCATATTTATAGCCGAGGTCGATCGTCACACCCCGGCCGCGCTCCGAACCGAAGCTGTCCTGCAGTTGGTAGCTGATCGTGTCGATGCCGGTGCCGCCGTTGAAGTAGTTCTTGAAGCCGACCGAAAGGAAGGTGTCGTTGCCGCTATCGCCATAATAGTCGCTGGCATAGGTTTCGATCTCGAAGCGATCGTTGCCGCTTCCGCCGTAAACCACGTCGTAGGAGCTTGCGTCACGGACACGTGCGTCGGCGATATAAAGATCGTCGCCGGCGCCCATGAAGATGTCGTTGCCGCCTTCGAAGTAATTAACGACAACATCGTTGCCGTAGCCCGCGTCGACAAAATTATATCCGCCGTAACTGTCGGTCCTGTTCAGATGAATCTGGTCGTTTCCATCAAGTGCATAGATCTCTACCGAGATGTAGCCGTTCTGGACGATCTTGTCGCTGTAGTTCGTGCCGTAGATACGCGTGGCCATGGAACAGAACCTTTCGGGGTGGGCGTCGAATTCTGGTTCTGATCATGGACGGCAACAGCTGAATGACGGCTGAACCGATTGTGGCGCTTTGATGATTTCAAAGCCGTCGCGCGTATCGCAAAGCCGCGCGGAGCTGGCCGAGCCCGTCGAGGTCCTCAGTGCTGAATGCCGTAGCAGGCGAGATCGACTTTCAGCTTCTCGGGGTCGGTAAAGTGAACGGCGTGCCAACCCGCGCTGCGCGCGCCTTCCACATTGGGCATGCTGTCGTCGATGAAGAGCGTGGCAGCGGGGTCCAGGTCAAAAGCCTTGGCATGGGCGCGATAGATGGCGACCTCCGGCTTGATCAGGCCGACATCGCCGGAGACTGTCACGCCGCGGGGCAGCGTCAGGAAGGGGTAAAGCTTCTGCGCCTCGCGGAATGTATCGGACGCGAAATTTGTGAGCATGGTGACATCGCGCCCTTCGTTGATCAGTCCCTCCATCAGGGAGACGGTCTCGACATAGGCATGCGGCACCATCTCGTGCCAGCATTTGCGAAAGGACCGAATCTGATCCTCGCGATCCGGGTGTGCCCTGATCAGCATGTCCTCCGCTTCTTCCCAGGAGCGTCCTCGGTCCTGTTCGACATTCCAGTCGTGGGTGCAGACATTGGCGAAGAACCAGTTGCGCTCGGCTTCGTCCGGGATAATGCGGCAGTAGGGAAGACGCGGGTCGTAATGGATCAGCACCTTGCCGATGTCGAAGACGATGTGGCGGATGTTTGCGCTGCTCATCGGCAATCCCTAGTTGTTCCAATGGTTTCTGTGTGGAGGACAGGCAAGAACCGCTCACGCCCTTGTTTGTTCTAGCTTCGCTCGGCTTTGAAGGCGCTTGGTATAGCCTGGGCGATCGCCTTTTTCATGACGGTTGGCAACGCCTGCGCCCCAAGCGACGCGATCGGCTCCCACCATCCGTTCAAGCCCGTCTCGGCGCGCTGAACATTGGCGCGGTAGATCGAGAGGCGCAACTCGAAATGCGTAAAAACATGCGTGATCGTTCCGCAGGACTCCCAGGACGCGGCGAAGGGTTGGGCGGCGATTGAGGTCTCGCCGTCTCGGCGTGCAGTCCATCCCGTTCCTGGTACTTCGGTCATGCCGCCGAGAAGGCCGGTGTCGGCACGCTTCTGCAGATAGACGGCGTTCGAGCGGTCGATCGCCACGAAGGCCGCGCCGAGGCGGAGCGGTTTTTGCTTCTTTTCCGCCTTGCGTGGAAAGGTTTCAGGGTCGGCCGTTGCCAGCGCCAGACAGCTTGCCCGGAAGGGACAGAGCGAACAGGCCGGCCGCTTCGGGCTGCAGATCGTTGCGCCGAGATCCATCATCGCCTGCGCGAAGTCGCCCGGGCGATCCTCTGGCGTGAGCGCAAGGACTCGCGCCCGCATTTCCGGCTTGGCCGCGGGCAATGGCGTTTCGATGGCGTAAAGTCGGGAGATCACGCGCTCGACATTGCCGTCGAGAACGGCGCTTCGGCGGTTGAAAGCGATCGCGGCGACCGCCGCCGCCGTGTAGCCGCCGATGCCGGGAAGTGCTTTCAGCGCTTCCTCACTATCCGGAAAGCGCCCGCCGTGCTCGCCCGCCACCGCTTCGGCGCATTTCTTCAGGTTGCGCGCACGGGCGTAGTAGCCGAGCCCGGCCCAGGCTTTCATCACGTCTTCGGTCTCCGCTGCGGCAAGATCGTTGATCGTCGGCCACAGCGTCAGGAACTTGTTGAAATAGGCCTTGACCGCCTGGACGGTGGTCTGCTGCAGCATGACCTCGGACAGCCAGACGTGGTAGGGATCGGCGAGAACGCCCTTTCGCGTCATTGGCGGCGAGACCCGCCAGGGAAGATCGCGGTGGTGGCGATCGTACCAGTCGAGAAGAAGAAAGGTGGCGTCCGCCGCCTTCGGGGTGTCGTGCATCATTTGCCGGGGAATCCTTTTCCGGCCTATAGTTGGATGATGGGACCTACAGCGCCGCACGTCTTATCAGATGCGGAAGGGTCGCTGTAGCACTTTGAATTGCTGCATGTTTATCGTTAAATCCGCTACGATTTAAGGAAACATACAGTAGGCTTCAAGGCGCAATCGGAATTGCAAACAGAAAGTCGTGCCGGTGAATCAAGAGAAGGCCCGCAGGGGCGTCGTCCAGATCAGCGAGGTCGCAAACGGCCTGATCGATCCGGTGCTCGCCAAGCGTGCGGGCATCAACACCATGCTGCTGGGCTCCTGGGATGAGATTGCCGGTCCAGAGTTTGCCGACTGTACACGGCCGGAAAAAATCGCCTGGCCGCGCCGTGCTTCTGAAATGGGCGGCGAGGGAGGTCATCAGCCGGGCGTTCTCACTGTCGCCTGCGAGGGCGCGAGGGCGCTTTTCCTTACCCACGCCCAGGGCGAACTGATCCAGCGCATCAACGGTTTTTTCGGCTTCTACGCGATCGGCCAGATCCGGATCGTGCAGAAGCCGGTTGCGGCCCCACCCAAACCGTTCCGTCGTCCGCGTCCGCTCGTCGGCGAGCCCGCGCGAAAGCTCGAAGCCATGGTGGAAGGCGTAGAAAGCGAGGCGCTGAAGGCGGCGCTCCGGCGTCTTGGCACAGCCGTGTTTTCGTCGCGCCGGAAGGGAACGTGATCTTCGGGTGGTCACATTTCTTTGAATTCAGTTGAGACGCCGCCCCTTGTCGCCTCCAACAAGGCAAGTTATCGAATTCGCAATTCAATTTTCCTCACAGAACACAGGTCAAATTTATGTCCGCTTCCGAAAAGAGCCTTTCGAAACGCCTGCTGGGCGGTGCTGTCGCCGCCGCGCTCGCTCTGATGCTCGCCGCCTGCAGCGAGGAGAAGAAGGAGACGGCTTCAACTGCGCCGACTGAAACCAGCACGACCGCGGAGGCGACGACCACTGCGTCCACGCCGGCTGCAACCGCCGCCACCAGCGAGGTGAAGCCTGCGCAAACCGAAGTTGCCCAAGCAACCGCACCCGCTGCCAAGGTTGAACTGCCGCAGTCGGAAGGCAGTGTAGACATGAAGAAGCTGCTCGAACCAGGCCCGCTGCCGGAAATGGCGTTGGGCGAAGCCAATGCGCCGGTGACGATCGTCGAATACATGTCGATGACCTGCCCGCACTGCGCGAACTTCCACAACAAGACCTTCGACGCCATCAAGGCGAAATATATAGACACCGGCAAGGTCCGCTTTATCGTACGTGAGTTCCCGTTCGATCCGCGCGCTGCCGCCGCCTTCATGCTGGCGCGCTGCGCGCCGGAGGGGCAGTACTTCCCGATGATCTCGATGCTGTTCGAGCAGCAGGAGCAGTGGGCTGCAGCGCAGAACGGCCGCGATGCGCTCTTGCAAATGTCCAAACTCGCCGGTTTTACACAGGAGAGCTTCGAGGCCTGCTTGACGAACCAAAAACTTCTGGATGATGTGAACGCAGTGATGCAGAGGGGCGCCAAGGATTTCGGCGTCAAGTCGACTCCGACCTTCTTCATCAATGGTGAGCACTTTTCGGGGGACATGTCGGTTGACGTTATGTCGGCCCTCATCGACAGCAAGCTCTGATCCATCGCTTTTCCAGAAAACGGGCGACGGCAGCAGCCGTGCGCCCGTTTTTTCGTTTTATGCGCCTTTCCTTCATGGTGAATGGGTCGATGGCCGCCGACGGACGTGCCACCCATGAAGTTTAACAAGCTCCGCCTGCTCGGCTTTAAATCCTTCGTCGAACCGACCGAATTCGTCATCGAGCGTGGTCTGACCGGTGTCGTCGGGCCAAACGGCTGCGGCAAGTCGAACCTTGTGGAAGCGCTGCGCTGGGTGATGGGCGAAAACTCCTACAAGAACATGCGCGCCTCGGGCATGGACGATGTGATCTTCTCCGGCTCGGGCAACCGGCCGGCGCGCAACACGGCGGAAGTCGGCCTCTATCTCGACAACGCTGATCGCACGGCGCCCGCCGCCTTCAACGACAGTGACGAGATCCAGGTGACCCGCCGCATCGAGCGCGAGCAGGGCTCGGTCTATCGCATCAACGGCAAGGAAGCGCGTGCCAAGGACGTGCAATTGCTGTTTGCCGACGCGTCGACCGGGGCGCGCTCGCCATCGATGGTCGGTCAGGGCCGGATCGGCGAACTGATCGCCGCCAAGCCTCAGGCGCGTCGTCAACTGCTCGAAGAGGCGGCCGGCATCTCCGGCCTGCATTCCCGCCGCCATGAGGCAGAATTGCGCTTGCGGGCAGCCGAGACCAATCTCGAGCGGCTCGACGACGTGACGTCCCAGCTCGAAAGCCAGATCGAGAGCCTGAAGCGCCAGTCCCGCCAGGCCAATCGCTTCAAGATGCTGTCGGCCGATATCCGCCGGCACGAGGCGATCCTCTTCCATATTCGCTGGGTGCAGGCCAAGGAAGCGGAAGCCGAGGCGACGAGCCAGCTGAACCAGATCACCGCCCTGGTTGCCGAAAAGGCGCAAATACAGATGGAGGCCGCGAAAGCCCAGGCGATCGCCAGCCTCAAGCTGCCGGAGCTGCGCGAGAACGAGGCGAAGCTCGCGGCGGCCCTGCAGCGCCTGCAGATCGCCCGCTCGCAGCTGGAAGAGGATGCCGGCCGGATTCTCAGGCGCCGCGATGAATTGCAGCGCCGGCTGGCGCAACTCGCCGAGGATATTGCGCGCGAGGAACGGCTGGTTGCAGACAATGCGGGTATTCTCGCACGCCTCGACGAGGAGGAAGCTGAGCTCCGGGACGTGCTGGCGGAGGCTGATGACCGCGCCGGCGAGGCGCGCGAGCGGCTCAATGCTGCCAATGAGGCGCTGGCGATCGGCGAAGCCGAACTTGCACGGGTGACGGCCGACCGGGCCGAGGCCCAAGCAGGTCGCAATCAGATCGAAAGAACGCTTCGCGATCTCTCTGAGCGGCAGGCGCGCCTTGTCCGTCAGCTTTCCGACCAGGCACGCGATCTCGATGATCTCGACCGGCAGATGGCGGCGCTTCCCGATCCGCATGAAAAGCAGGGGCAGGTGGAGGTCGCGGAGGCTGCGCTGGACGAAGCTGAAGCGGCTGTCGTCTCCATTGAGGAGGCGCTCGCCGACGCTCGCGCCGATGAGGCTGCTGCCCGCCCGCCGGTCGATGAGGCGCGTGCAGCGTTGAACGGAATCGAGGCCGAGGCGCGCACGATCCGCCGGATGCTGGAGGCGGTCGGCGGCGGTGCCTTTCCGGCGATCGTCGAGGAGATGAAGGTCGAACGCGGCTTCGAGACGGCCCTTGGTGCGGCACTTGGCGACGACCTCGATTCGCCTTTGGATCAGGCGGCGCCTGCGCATTGGCGAATGCCCGGCGACCATTCTGCCGATCCATCTTTGCCTGCGGGTGCGGTGGCGCTCGACGGCTATGTGCGCGCACCGGAGGCGCTTAAGCGGGCACTTGGCCAGATCGGGATCGTCGAAAGTGAAGCGGAAGCGGAGCGCTTGCTGCCGCTTTTGAAGACTGGCCAGCGCCTGGTGACGAAGGAAGGCGCGGTCTGGCGCTGGGACGGTCACGTGACCGGATCGGAGGCGCCGAGCGCCGCAGCCTTGCGGCTCGCGCAGAAGAACCGGCTTATCGAGCTCGAGGGCGAGACCGAGGATGCGACCGAAGGGTTGCGGCGGGCCGAAGCCGATCTTACGGCAGCCAGTGCGCGCATCCGTGCCGAGGATGAACGGCTGCGCCTTGCGCGCGATGCCCAACGCATGATCGGCCGCCAACTCACCGAGGCGCGGGAAGCGCTGGCGACAGCCGAGCGTGCCTCGGGCGATCTCGCCCGCCGCCGCGCCGTCCTCGCCGAAACGAAGCTTCAGCTGGAGGGACAGGTCGAGGAGGCGGCGGAACAGATCGAGGCAGCCAACGAGGCGCTTGCCGCAGCACCCGATCTCTCCGAGCTTGAGCTCCACCTGCGCAACCAGACGGCGGCGGTGGCCGCCGATCGCGCCGCGGTCGCAGAGGCACGTGCCGCCCATGACGGTCTTGCTCGCGAAAACGAGATGCGCCAGCGCCGGCTTTCGGCAATCGCCGCAGAACGCGAGACGTGGCGGGCGAGGGCAGCGAGCGCCGAGGAACATATTGGTACTTTGCGCGACCGCGAGGCGGAAACGCGGGACGAAGTCGAGGAACTGATCGATGCGCCGGACGAGTTCGAGGACAAGCGCCGCGCGCTGATGAACGAACTGCAGAAGGCGGAGGGTTCGCGCCGCGAAGCAGCCGATGTTCTCGCCGAGGCAGAAGGCCGGCAGCGCGAGGCGGACCGGGCGGCTGCCGCTGCGCTTTCGGATCTCGCCGAGGCCCGTGAACAGCGCGGTCGCGCCGAGGAGCGGCTGGTCTCGGCCCGCGAGCGTCGTGTCGAGATCGAGGCGCGGATTCACGAGGGCCTTGCCTGCGCGCCGCACGAGGTGATGCGACTGACGGGGCTCGCCGCCGATGCCGCGCTGCCCGGGATGCACGGCGTCGAGCGCGAGCTCGAACGGCTGAAGATCGAGCGGGAGCGGCTCGGAGCCGTCAATCTTCGAGCCGAGGAAGAGCAGAAGGAACTCTCCGAGCGCCTGGCGGCGATCCTCAAGGAGCGCGACGATGTCATCGAGGCGATCCGCAAGCTCCGCAGCGCCATCCAGAACCTCAATCGCGAAGGGCGCGAACGGCTGATCGCCGCCTTCGATGTAGTCAATGGGCAGTTCCAGCGGCTATTCACCCACCTCTTCGGCGGCGGCACGGCGGAACTGCAACTGATCGAGAGCGACGACCCGCTCGAGGCCGGCCTCGAGATCCTCGCCCGTCCGCCCGGCAAGAAGCCGCAGACGATGACGCTGCTCTCGGGCGGCGAGCAGGCGCTGACGGCGATGGCGCTGATCTTCGCGGTCTTCCTCACCAATCCGGCACCCATCTGCGTGCTCGACGAAGTGGACGCCCCACTCGACGACCACAATGTCGAGCGCTACTGCAACTTGATGGACGAAATGGCAGCCTCGACCGAGACCCGCTTCATCATCATCACCCATAACCCGATCACCATGGCGCGCATGAATCGTCTCTTCGGCGTCACCATGGCCGAGCAGGGCGTCTCACAGCTCGTTTCCGTCGACCTGCAGACTGCCGAACGCATGCGGGAAGTAGTCTGAGCTGCCCAGCCGATCACGTCAGATGACCTCGAACGAACCGAGTTAACTCAGCCGTCTTGGGCGTGGCCGGCTCGCGTTTCAATTTTGATGCACCGCAGCAAAAATCTTCGTCGAGTGCATTTTCACTCCGAAACATATACTGTAGACCGTCATCAAAGCTGTTTCTGGGTGGAGAGCAGGCATGACGAAATGGGTGTATACCTTCGGCGGAGGCAAGGCCGAAGGGCGTGCGGGGGATCGCAACAAGCTTGGCGGCAAGGGAGCGAACCTCGCGGAGATGTGCAATCTCGGCCTGCCGGTGCCGCCGGGACTGACGATCGTCACGGATGCCTGCAACAGCTATTTCGACAATGATCGAGCCATGCCCGACGGCCTGCGCGAGCAGGTGCGCAAGGGCATTACCCGGATGGAAGAGATTACCGGCCGCACGTTCGGCGACACCACTCGTCCGCTGCTCTTGTCTGTCCGCTCCGGCGCACGCGCGTCGATGCCCGGCATGATGGATACGGTTCTCAACCTTGGCCTCAACGACCAGTCCGTGCATGCACTCGGGCATGACGCCGGCGATGCGCGCTTCGCCTGGGACAGTTACCGGCGCTTTATCCAGATGTATGGCGATGTCGTCATGGGCGTCGACCATGAGGTTTTCGAGGAAATCCTGGAGGACGAGAAGGGGCGGCTCGGCCACGAGCAGGATACGGAACTTTCGGCCGTCGAGTGGCAGCACGTCATTTCGCGCTACAAGGAGGCGATCGAAGAGGTGCTTGGCGAGCCCTTTCCTCAGAACCCCGAGATCCAGCTCTGGGGCGCGATCGGCGCCGTCTTTTCGAGCTGGATGAACCCGCGCGCGATAACCTATCGCCATCTTCACGGAATTCCGGCGGGCTGGGGTACTGCGGTTAATGTCCAGGCCATGGTCTTCGGCAACCTAGGAAATTCGTCCGCGACGGGCGTCGCCTTCACCCGTAATCCTTCGACGGGCGAAAGCGAACTCTATGGCGAGTTTCTGGTGAACGCTCAGGGCGAGGACGTCGTTGCCGGCATTCGCACGCCGCAGAATATCACCGAGGCTGCGCGTCTTGCATCGGGCTCCGACAAGCCGTCCCTGGAGAAGCTGATGCCCGAGGCCTTCGCCGAATTCGAGGCGATCTGCAGCAAGCTCGAACGGCATTACCGCGACATGCAGGACCTGGAATTCACGATCGAGCGCGGAAAGCTGTGGATGCTGCAGACGCGCTCCGGCAAGCGCACCGCCAAGGCGGCGCTGAAAATTGCGGTCGACATGGCCGATCAGGGACTTATTTCCAAGAAGGAAGCCGTGGCGCGGATCGATCCGGCTTCGCTCGACCAGCTCCTGCATCCGACGATCGACCCTCATGCGCGTCGAGACATTATCGGTTCCGGCCTGCCGGCTTCGCCCGGTGCGGCAACCGGCGAGATCGTCTTCTCCTCGGAAGAGGCCGTGCACGCGGTCAAGGAAGGCCGCAAGGTCATTCTGGTTCGCGTCGAGACGAGCCCCGAGGATATCCACGGCATGCATGCGGCGCAGGGTATTCTGACGACCCGCGGGGGCATGACGAGCCATGCGGCCGTCGTTGCCCGCGGCATGGGCACGCCTTGCGTTTCCGGGGCGGGCAATATCCGCGTCGACCCGCGCAACGAACTCTTGATCGCCGCGAGCGTGACGTTGAAGAAGGGTGACGTCATTACGATCGACGGGTCTTCCGGCCAGGTGCTGAAGGGGGAAATCCCGATGCTTCAGCCTGAGCTTTCGGGCGATTTCGGCCGCATCATGGAATGGGCCGATCAGAGCCGCCGGATGACTGTCCGCACCAACGCCGAAACGCCGGCGGATGCGCGTGCCGCCCGTTCCTTCGGCGCCGAAGGCATCGGCCTCTGCCGCACCGAGCACATGTTCTTCGAGGATGACCGCATCAATGTGATGCGCGAAATGATCCTCGCTGAAGACGAGGCGGGCCGGCGCGCGGCACTCGCCAAGCTTCTGCCGATGCAGCGCTCGGATTTCATCGAGCTGTTCTCGATCATGCACGGTCTGCCGGTCACAATCCGCCTCCTCGACCCGCCGCTCCACGAGTTCCTGCCGAAGACGGACGAGGAGATCGCCGACGTTGCCGGCGTCCTGTCGATCGATCCTTCGGAACTGCGCCAGCGGGTGGATGCTCTGCACGAGTTCAACCCGATGCTTGGCCATCGCGGATGCCGCTTGGCGATTTCCTACCCGGAAATTGCCGAAATGCAGGCTCGCGCCATTTTCGAGGCTGCGGTCGAGGCCGCGCACAAGACCGGCGCTGCCGTGGTTCCGGAAATCATGGTGCCGCTCGTCGGCCTGCGCGCCGAGCTCGACTACGTCAAGGAGCGGATTGAGGCGGTCGCGAAGGACGTCATCGGCGAGGCCGGCGTGAACATCGACTACCTGATCGGCACGATGATCGAGTTGCCGCGCGCGGCGCTCCGGGCGGACACGATCGCCGAATCGGCTGATTTCTTCTCCTTCGGCACCAACGACTTGACGCAGACGACCTTCGGCATCTCGCGCGATGACGCCGCCCTGTTTCTTGCCACTTACCAGCAGAAGGGCATCATCGAGCAGGATCCGTTCGTCTCTCTCGATTTCGACGGTGTCGGCGAGCTGATTCAGATTGCGGCCGAGCGCGGACGGCGGACCAAGAACGGCCTGAAGCTCGGGATATGCGGCGAGCATGGCGGCGATCCCGCTTCCATCCGCTTCTGCGAGGAGGCGGGTCTCGACTATGTCTCCTGCTCGCCCTTCCGCGTGCCGATTGCCCGGCTCGCGGCAGCGCAAGCGGCAATCAAGGGCGACGGCAAGACGGAGGCGCTGGCGGCGAGTTGACTGCTGTCCACGCGCGCTTTGCCCGCGAACGGGCACCGGTCCTCGTCAATACCAATAATACGGCCTGTGTATCAGGAAGTCGTTGTCGTAGCGGAAGGCGCGTGCCTCGGCGCGACGGTCGAGTTCTATGCGCTGCAGGCAGGTGGCGAACGCATCCGTGCCGCGGCGAAAGCCATAGGAGGCGCAGGTCGTTTCGTCCCTTGCGCGCCGCTCCTGCGGCGTCATCGTCTGGCACGCGGCCAACAACAGCCCGGCCGTGGTGAGGGTCAGCAATCTCAAAGCTTTCATCATTGCCTCCTGATCGGCACCGGTGGCACGCGACCATTGCGCAGAAAGATCAAACGAGCACAACAGACGGTGCGCAGCGCCGATCTCGGTGAGGGCCGGTGCCGGCGTGTTGGGAACAGAGGTCGGCCGAAAGGCGGGCCGTCATGCCCACGGCGGAGCGAGGGAAAAGGTTCAACGCGCTTCGTTGTCCGTATGGAGAGGTTGCCAGCGCGCACGGGTGACGCATAACGCAAGGTCCGCAAGGCGCGATTCAATTAAGATATGATGCGCCCGCCGCAGGCGGCCGGTCAACCATGGTTGGGCAGCTCTTCAGATCCGTTCGAGCACACCGACAAAAGCCTCGGCAAAGCTCTGCAGATCAGCGGTTTGCTCGCCTGGCTGCTCGACGCGGATCGCATTTCCGTCTCCGCCAAGGCAGACGAACAGTATGGTTGGCGCCTTTCCGGCATCGCTGTACCGGATGGCGGCGATCGTGAGACAATCCTCGATGAGGCCGGAGGCCGGCAGGGTGAAAAGCAATTCGCCGCCGATGTCGGCAGCGACAGTGCGCACAAAGGCGGCAAATTCATCCTTGCTTCCGGAAAATCCATCGAGGGAAAGTTCCAGTTCGAGCAGTGCCATCGGTATGGCAGCGTCGCCGGGCTGAGGCAGGAGGGTAGGGGCAGCCTTCGTCACGGTTGTCTGCGATGCGACCATGATGTCCTCTCCGTTGATTGCCGCGCGCTCGTTCCATTCACGACGGCGGCTGATGCCTCCAGTTGAACTTTCTCCGCCATGGAACGTTTGGCGGGAATTTGAAATAGGTGTTTAACGAGAATGGCGAATTTGCGGCACCGCCGCAAGCGCAGTTTCGTCGGGAGATGAACGAGCATTGTCTGTTCCCACGCCCGACGCCATGGTCTAAGAAGGCCATGGTCTGTTCCGCTTCGGGGATTGATTCCGTTAGATGATTATCCGCTACGAGCGTCCCTATTCCCACGCCGCGCACTGGGCGCGCGGGTTCGCCCGCATCGCATTTGCGATCTTCGCGCTGTCGCTGCTGGCGCACCGCTTCGGTCCGTTGACCACGCCGCATTTTCTGGCGCTTGCCCTGCTGTCGGGTGGTCTTGCTCTGACCGGCGTGCTGCTCGCGGCGGTCGGGCTCACCCGCCTGTGGAAGGTAGCGGCGGTCGGCGGTATCGCGTCGCTGTCGGCGCTTGCCTATGCCGCGCCTCCGCTCGGCTTCCTCGGCTTCGGCGCCGTGCAATATCTGATGCGGCCAAAGATCTACGACATCACCACCGATACCGTGACGCCGCCGCCGTGGATTGAGGCTCCTACGGCCGAAAAGAGCTGGCTCACGCGTAACCCGATGGTCACGCCGCAGGACCGGGAGGCGCAGATCGTGGCCTATCCCGGACTGACCGGCAGACGCTACGACGGTGCACTCGACCGCGTGTTCCAGGGTGTGCGCAAGGTCGTCGGGGAAACGCGTATCACCGTCACGGCGGAACTCGGCGTCGAGAACGCCCGCGCAGATCTCGAGGATCTGGCCGTTCAACCCGGCGCGGGGGCGAACACGAACAGCGAGCCCGATGTCATTCCGGTGCCCGCTGCCCGTCCCGCGCCCGATCTCGATGCACTTCCAGGACGGCGCGCGACCGACGTCGTGCTGCAGGGCGAATGGCGTACCCTGATTGTGGGCTTTCGCTTCGATGTGCTGATCAGGCTTCGGGAGGAGGCGGAGACGACGTTCGTCGATCTGCGCGTGGCCTCTCGCTATGGTGCCCATGATCTCGGCACGGGCGCCTCCTTTGCCGAGGAGTTCCTGCGGGCGCTTGACGCCGAACTACTGGGCATTGCCGGCGATTGACCGTGCTGGCGGCTATGCCACCGCGCGTCTTAATCGGACGCGCAAAGGCTAACCTTCAAGGAAAATTGCGGTGGTCATCCGGCACCGCCCGGCACCAGCCGATAGTCGCCGAAGAGCGACGGCGGACCGTCGGTTTCGACGCGGCCCCGTTCCACGAGGTCTTCGAGATGCGCCAGGACTGAAAGCGCCGCGGCCTCGTGGAGCCGCTGGTCGGTGGAAGCGTAGATGACCTTCACCATGTCCGGGATCGTCCGGTCGCCGGCGCGGATGCGTTCCAGCACGGAGCGCTCGCGCATCCCGCGGTGCGCCCGAAGCGCGCGAACGAACGCCGCGGGGTCGGAGACCGGGCCGCCATGGCCGGGCAGATAGAGCCGATCGTCCCGTTGCAACAGCTTTTCGAGCGACAACATATAGTCGGCCATGGCGCCGTCGGGCGGTGCGACGATGCTCGTCGCCCAGGCCATGACATGGTCGGCGGAAAAGAGAATGCCGGTGCCGTCCAGCGCGAAGGCGGCGTGATTTGCGGTGTGGCCGGGTGTCATCACGGCTGTCAGGCTCCAGCCGTCGCCCTCAACCCTCCTGCCTTCGGAAAGCGCTATGTCGGGCATGAAATCCATATCTGAGCTTTCGGCGAAGGGGTTGGTTTCGCCGGCATGCAGGGGCCGGGCCGCACGGTGAGGGCCTTCGGCAACGACCACGGCGCCGGTCGCGGCCTTTAGCCGCCGGGCGAGGGGGGAATGATCACGGTGCGTATGGCTGACGGCAATGTGCGTCACCTCGCGGCCACCGAGCGCAGCCATAAGCGCACGGAAATGTGCGTCGTCGTCAGGCCCCGGATCGATCACCGCGACCGAGCGTTTGCCGACGATATAGGTGTTCGTTCCATGAAACGTGAAGGGGCCGGGATTGTTGACGGTGATACGCTGCACGCGATCGGCAACGGGCACCGCCTCGCCGTGAGCCGGCTTGAAGTCGAGGTCGAAATCCGGTCCCTGCATGCGTCTCTTCCTGGGTTTCACATGTACTCGTGCGCGACAATGGGCATTGGCTCTGCGCCTGCCTTCACATTCCGGAGCGCGCGGCGACAATAGGCCAAAGGGCCATTGGAGGAAACCGCCGCCGGCACGCGAAATTTTACGCGCGACGTCGGCTGCTTGCGCCGAAGCGGCGCTTGGCAGGCCAAATAAATCTGCGGCCAAGACGAAGTTAAGCATTGTGACGGGCGGCGAGCTTTGCTAATCAGGCGCTCGATTTGGCAAGCGATTTTCTCGCCAGCTCAAGTTGGGGCGTAGCCAAGCGGTAAGGCAGCGGTTTTTGGTACCGCCATTCCCTGGTTCGAATCCAGGCGCCCCAGCCATTACCTCATGACCGTTCTCGCTGCCCCTCTTTTCCGATGTGCTCAGGTCCTTGCGACGCCCGAATGCGACGCCGGCTCAAGAAGTTCAGCTAATGAGGATGGATTAAGCCATTTGGCGGATACCTAACCCTTTTTGAAGGGCATCGCTACGAACTGGCTGTGCTACACTGAACGGTACCCTTGAGGGATCACCAGCGCTGTGCGCCATGACTTTTGTGCCAGTCGCGCCTAGCCGGAGGATCAGTCATGGATATCAAGCGATCCGAGCCGACCTGCGGCAAGCCTGCATCTCCCTCCAGAGACTGTCTAGCCACGGCAGTACCGTGGCGTCGCATGCGGCAGAGGGCGGTCGGTGTCGCCCACTTCTTCACTCCCTTCTACCTTGTTCTGCTGCTCGGATCTCCGGCAGTGAGTCAGACGGCGTCGGATGCCGGAGCCGGCAGCCGCGAAGGTGCGGTCATGATTGCCCAACGACCGACACCGGCGCCGGCAGGGCAGCCATCTCCCACCTCTGCCGAAAGGCGCCCGCCGGTGGCGCAATCGCCGGCGGCGGTGCCGTCGGCGCCGGAGCTATTGTCCGCTTTGAAGCGAGAACGGGCAAGGGTGGAAGCATTGCGTCACGACCTGGCGGCCACTCGCAGGGAGCTCGAAACCGCTCGCCGAGAAACGCAGACGGAACGCCAGCTGGGCGCCACCCTGACGCAGGAGCTCAGTGCTGCGTGGGCCGACCTGAAAGCCATGAGCGCTCAACTCGATCAGGCAGCGAATACCACGGTACAAGCGAAGGAAGCTGCGGACGAAGTCGTCAACGAGGCCAATGAGAAAACCGCGCGCGAACGCGCCAGGAGCGCCGCGCTGGAACAAAAGCTGCTCGCGGCGCGCAAAGACGTCGACGCAATCAAGAACGGTGCGCAAACGGCAGGTGGTGAGCGGGAGGAAGTTCTCCGTCGGGATCTGGCTGCGGCCAGACGAGACCTTGATGCGATGCGGCGGGCGGACGACGACTCCGCCGAGCAGGCGCGCAAGGTTGCGGATACGGCGGATGAACGAGAGCGGGCCCTGGAACAGCAGCGCCAAAGGGCCGAAGAACTTGCTCGCGATCTGTCGACGGCGCGGCGAGAGATCGCAGATTTGAAGACCAAGGCTGCTGGGGCGATCCAATCAGAGGCCGCCGCGCTGAAGGCGCGGCAAGCCGGGGAGGTGGCTCTCGCGGATGCGAAACGGGCCGTTGACGAGCAGCGGCATAAGCTTGGAGTCTACGAACGCGATCTCGCGGCAGCGCGCCAATCGCTAACAGCGCTCGAGGCCCGAGCCAATCTCGCCGCAACTGAGCAGGCTGCCGCGGTTAACGCTCGAAAGCTTGCCGAGGCGACGGCAAACCGGGCAGGCGAGGCGCTCTCCTTGGAGTCCGAGAAAGGAAGCTCGCTCGCGCGCGACCTCGACGCCGCTCGCCGAGAACGCGACGCGGCAAAAGAGGAATTGACCCGGGTCCTGGCGGCGCAGCGCACGGCGTTGGACGAGCGCGAGCGCGGCAATGGCCAGGAGCTGGCGGCGGCGCAGCGCGAGATCGAGGACCTGAAAGCCAAAACTGCTGGAGTGATCCAATCAGAGGCCGCCGCGCTGAAGGCGCGGCGAGCCGGGGAGCTGGCCCTCGCTGATGCGAAACGGACCCTTGACGAGCAGCGGCATAAGCTTGGAGTCTACGAACGCGATCTCGCGGCAGCGCGCCAATCGCTAGCAGCCCTCGAAGCGCGTGCCAATCTCGCAACAACTGAGCAGGCTGCCGCGGCTGACGCTCGAAAGCTTGCCGAAGCGACGGCAGGCCGGGCAGGCGAGGCGCTCTCCTTGGAGTCCGAGAAGGGAAGCTCGCTGGCGCGCGACCTCGCCGCCGCTCGCCGGGAACGCGATGCGGCAAAAGAGGAATTGACCCGGGTCCTGGCGGCGCAGCGCACGGCGTTGGACGAGCGCGAGCGCGGCAATGGCCAGGAACTGGCGGCGGCGCAGCGCGAGATCGAGGATCTGAAAGCCAGAACTGCTGGGGCGATCCAATCAGAGGCCGCCGCGCTGAAGGCGCGGCAAGCCGGGGAGGTGGCTCTTGCCGATGCGAAACGTGCCCTTGATGAGCAGCGGCATAAGCTCGGAGCCTACGAACGCGATGTTGCAGCAGCCCGCCAATCGCTAGCGGCCCTCGAAGCGCGCGCCAGTCTCGCGGCGGCTGAGCAGGCTGCCGCGGTTGAGGCTCGAAAGCGTGCTGAGGCTGCGGCAAGCCGGGCAGACGAAGCGCTCGCATTGGAGTCCGAGAAGGGAAGATCGCTCGCTCGTGATCTTGACGCTGCTCGCGGGGAACGCGACGCCGCAAGAGAGGAATTGACCCGGGTCCTGGCGGCGCAGCGCACGGCGTTGGACGAGCGCGGGCGCGCTAGTGGCCGCGATCTGGCGGGGCGTAAGGAACGGGATATCCCCAAAACCCGGGCTGAGCGTCGCGTGGAGGATATCGAGCCGCCGAAGGCACGCGCCGGTAATCGTACACGTGAGCGTCCAAAGGCCGCTGCTGTTGCCCAATCGACCCGTGATCCGGGATCGCGGAAGATCCGCAAGGTGCAGGTGCAGGCCCGCAAGCCAACGCGAATCGTTCGACCGGCCACGATTGCGCTCCCCGACGCGCTGCTGCCCGAGCGGTTGCCGGTGAGCGGGCTTTGGTAACGGAGATGGAGGGCAAATTCGGGGGCTGATTTGCCCGGAGGATGAGGAAAAACGGCGATGCGCGCGAATCTAGCGGTCACCTTGTTGGTCACAATTGCGATCGGCCCTGCCCCTGCCCTTGGCGCCGGCGCCAGGGTTGGTGGTTCCGGAGTCGGTCTCAGCGTGGGGGTCGGCAAGAATGGCGTTTCAGTAGGTATTAGCACGAGCGGCGGCCAGGGAGGCGGAGCCAAGGCGGGAGCCTCGGTCGGCAAGAATGGACGATCAACAGTTGGTGCCAGCGGCAAAGGCGGTAAGAGTGGCGGCGGCAAATGGGGGGGCGCCGGCTTGAAAAGCGGGTCATCACACGGTCGAAGAGGGGGCACTCTTCCCGCGGCGGCTTCAGGAGGGTCGACACCCGGTTCCGGTGTGTCGTCGGGAGGTGGGGGAGCCGGGACCGTTTCGGGGACGGTTTCAGGTGGCCCGGCCGCAGTCTCCGGGCCGCTAGGAAGTGCCGGCGGGAGCCTCGGGGGGAGCATCAGTGGCAACGTCAGCGGCACCGCCAGTCCGGTCACTGGCACGCCCAGCCCGGTCACCGGCACTGCCAGCCCAGTCATCGGCACGCCTGGTCCGGTTACCGGCACGCCCAGCGCGGCCATCGGCACTCCCACCGCGATCATCGGCGGTCCTCCCGCAAGCGGCGCACGACCACGCGCCACGCTGCCTCGAATTCTGTGGCCGTTTAGATTTGGGCGGTTTGGAAACGAGCGAGGCGAACCGGTCTACCCCTCACTGGACCCGACTCAAACCGCGGCAATCCCGGTCATACCACGCGCCGCCATACCACGGGCCGTGGTTCGCGCCTGCAGTCAGGCAATCGCGTCGGCTGCGTCGCCGCTTGGCGCCGTGCGGATCGGCGCGATAAGTGCCGGTCCCCTGCAGCGGGATCGCCGCGGCGCGCTCGTGGCCCCGCTGGCGGTGCGCATAGACTACGCAAGGCAAGGTGGCATTCAGGTCCGTCGGGCCCTGATCACATGTCGCCTCGACTCGGCCGGCAGGGTTATCTCGGTGATTTAGCCGTTCGACCGTCCATATGACTGCCGCCGCTGACGAGTGGCGGCGGGACGTCGACGCGCCGCGCTGGAAGCATGCTTCAGTAAGCCAGCGCGCAGCCGTCCTTGCGCGGGTCCGAGCCGGCCTGAAGCACGCCATTCTCCGCATCGATCATGATCGCCTGGCCGCCGCCATGGGGCATCTCGTCCATCTTGATCCCGTGGCCGAGCGCCGCGAGGCCGTGCAGCACATCCTCGCGGATGCCGCGCTCGGCCTCGAAGCGGCCCATCTGGTGGAAGCCGCGCGCGCAGTCGATGGCTTCCTGCACATTCATGCCGAAGTCGAGGATATTGGTCAGCACATGGCTTTGGCCTACCGGTTGGAAGCCGCCGCCCATCACGCCGAATGAGAGCCAGGGCCTGCCCTCTTTCATGGCCATTGCCGGGATGATTGTGTGCAGCGGGCGCTTCCAAGGCGCGACGCAATTCGGATGCGCGGGATCAAGACTGAAGCCGGTGCCGCGGTTCTGCAGGAGCACTCCGGTCTTCGCGCTGCTGAGGCCGGTGCCATAGGACCAGAACAGCGAGTTGATGAAGGAGCAGGCATTGCCCTCCTCGTCGACGACGCTGATATAAACCGTGTCGCGATAGGTGGTGGTGCCGCCGGTCGGGCCGGCGGCCGGCATGGCCTTCTTCATGTCGATGCGGCCGCGCAACTCGTCGGCAAAGGCGGCCGAGAGCAGCTTCTGCACCGGCACCTCGGCAAAGGCGGGGTCGGCGACATATTTGTCGCGCGCCTCGAATGCGAGCCTCGTGGCCTCGGCTTCGATATGGAAGCGCTCGACGCCGACCGGGTCGTATTTGCTGAGGTCGAAGCCGCTCAGGATGTTGAGCATCAGCAATGTCGTGATGCCGACGCCGCTCGGCGGGATCTCCAGGAGTTCGATGCCGCGATAGGTTGTCGAAATCGGCTCCACCCAGAAGGCCTCTTGCGTGGCGAAATCCTCCAGGACATGCAGGCCGCCCAGGCTGTGCAGGTAGGTCACCATGTCCTCGGCGACCCAGCCGGAGTAAAAGCCGTCGCGGCCCTTTGCGGCGATCTCGCGGAAGACCTTCGCATGCTCGGCCTGGCGAAAGACCTCTCCGGCTTTCGGGGCGCGGGCGCCCTCTTTCAACCACATGCGCGTGCTGTTAGCGTCCGCCTTGAGCTTGCCTTCATTGCGGCGCCAGTCGGTGGCGACGCGCTCGGTCACCACGAAGCCCTCCTCGGCGTGGCGGATGGCGGGTTGCAGCAACTCGGCGAGCGGCATGGAGCCGAAGCGGTGGTTCAGCTTGCTCCAGGCATCGACGGCGCCGGGGATGGTGACGGCATGCACCGAGGTCAGCCCGATCTCTTTCAATCCCTGCTTCAAGAGATGCTCGACGGTGAGGCCCTTGGGCGCGCGGCCCGAGCCGTTCAGGCCATAGACCTTGCCGCCCTTCGTGGTGCCCGTCGGATTGCTGCGAGCGGGGGCGAAGAGCACGAAATTGTCGCCGCCGATGCCGGTCGAGCCCGGCTCGACCACACATTGCACCGCACAGGCTGCGATCGCGGCGTCGGCAGCGTTGCCGCCACGGCGCAGGATCTCGATGGCGGCGAGCGTCGAAAGAAAGTGCGAGGTGGCGGCGGCGCCATGCCGGCCCATGACGACGGAACGGCCGGGCAGGTGCAGGTCACGCATGGGGAGCTCCGGGAGTCTCGGGGAAAACACGAGACCCGGAGCCTAAGCCTATGGCGGCCGGATGAAAAGACTGGGAGCGCGCGGCACTGGCGGTGCCACGATGGAGGTCGATGTTCCATTACTCCGCGATGCCTGTAGCCGCCGAAAAGAATGAAGCCCCCGTTCCGCCTGTCCGAGCACCGTTTCTGAGACGTGGCAAGGCCCTCGGCCGCGGGTCGAAAAAACCCGCCGGCTTTTGCCGACGGGTGGTCGTGTGGCAGCGGAAGTGAATCTTACTCCGTCTTGGCGCCGCCGAGAAACTCCTCACACCAGCTCGGGCCGTTGACGCGCTTGCGGTCGCCGACGAGGCGGACGGCGCGGATGACGTAGTCGGACGAGACGGTGAGTTGTACCGAGCAGCTCAAGTATTCCGTGCGTGCGGCGGCGATGCGCTTGCCGCGTTTGCCGTCGGCGGTCTTTTCATACTGGACCGGGATCTTGCGGGTTTTGTAGCCGCCCTTCCAGCTGTAGACGGTATCGTCCCCCGTTTCGACGTCGCCGATCGGAGGGCCGAACTGAGCGAAGAAGATGCCGGCGGGCTTGCCAAGCCACTGCGTCTCGACCGCGTTTCTTGCCACTCCTGAAGTCGTCGTGCAGCCGGCAAGGGCCAGCGCAAGGCCGGCGACCGTCATCATGCGGAAGTTCATGTTTTTGTCCCTTTGGGTTTCGTTCTGAAATTTGCGGCGCGGAAGCCCGTATCCCCCGGATTTCCTAGCTTTCCGCTGAGCCTCTAGCGCCAAAGCGTGCGAAAGAAAATCCGCCATGGCCGCCGGTTCTCAGGAAAATATGAAGCGTTGCAGAAACGCCCTATTGCCGCTCGGCGCGAGGTACGCCGCAGGTTTTCCCCTGCCCGAAATTTTTGCCCCGGGCGGCATTCTTTTTTGCGATCGGCGCTTGTGAAATCGAAAATGCTGTTCTATAGAGGCGCCGCTGGTCACGGAGTGTAGCGCAGTCTGGTAGCGCACCACGTTCGGGACGTGGGGGTCGCGTGTTCGAATCACGCCACTCCGACCAGCCAAATCAATATTTTAGCGGATCGGCGCCGGCTCTTCTGGGCACGGTTGTATTGCTTGGTTGCCCACGACCGCCTGGATGCCTGCACGATTGCCGTGGCGCCAGCGAGCAACCCTTCGCTCAGACTTTTCCCAAGCCTCCCATCAAGCGGCTTGCCTGCGCTCCCTCGACCATTGAACGAATGGCCTCACAAAGCCGTGAAGTGCGGAATATTGGCGACTGCCGCCGTGTCGAATGTCGGGGGGACCGAACGATGGAGGTAATGTCATGAAGATGCTCATCTCAATTCCCACTGCGACGGTCTTGCTGATCCTTTCCGGGGTCGTTGCACAAGCGGACGATCATCTCTTCCAGGCGCAGCAAAACGGACTCCGGCCAGGCAGCACGGCGTCGTCCAACACCCATGCCTTTACGACGAACAAGGCTGGCCACAGCGGCACCTTGGCACCCGGTCAGGGAAGCCCCTTCACAGGGGACGACACCCAGACGCCGGCCACTGCTACGACTGCCGCGAACCAGCACGCCAACGTGAAGATCCGCGTCCCATAACCGGTGCCGCTACAGGCTGTTCGCAAGCTGTGGCGATCGCTTGCGGGCTGCTTTGATTGGACAGACGAGAACGGAGGAGCGCCGCCGTCACGAAAAACTTAGGTTTCACCTCCGTTCGGGAGGCGGTCGGGCGTTAGCATGATGGTGCTCACGCCGTTCGGGCGGACTGTCCCACGGCGTTCGCAAACGGTGAAACAGTCCTATCGATCGTCATGATCGACGCGGCAATTTACGAACCGGCGGTCGAGTTTAAAACCCTAAATTCCCAGGGGCGAACACGCGAGGGAAGCGTTTCCCGGCTTCGATCCCAAGGTGGCGCGCAGGTTCGACCGCTTCGTCTCGGTGGCTTTGGACCGAGGCAAGCAGGCGCCTTTATTGTTCAGCGTGAAATAGACCGTAAACCAAATGTTATCTATTCAGGGTGAACGATCAGCGCCACTATCACCTTCAGCAAACGCACTCCCGTGAGGTCGCGATGTTGAAGGAACCCATTTTCACACTGCGCGAAATCGTTATCTGGTCCGCCATTTTGGGCAGTGTCATCGGCTATCAGCTTTGGCGCAACGGCGACCCGCCGCCGCTAACGATGCAGGTGGCTCCGATCGAGCGGAGCGCTTGACGATCCGCGATGGGCTCCTCACTCTTCGGGAAGTCCGTTGCGTCGTGCAGCCTTCAGCAGGACGAGCTCGGGTGCAGCGGCGCCGAATTCGTCTTCGAGTCGATTCACCTCCTCCTCGTCCAGGCGGTATTTCCGCGCAAATGCTTCGATCGTCATGGTGCGGACGTGCAAGCCACCGTCGGGCGTTTCGTTCATGTTGCTGCCAGCCATGGCTACGCCTCCCTGCGAGCCTGGGCGAAAGTTAGGGCGGTGGACCCGATTTGGAAGAGAGGGAGCCAGCAATCTCCGAGGACCGCGAGACCAATAAAAAAGGGCCAAGCGGCCCCTTTTTCGACTTCGATAAGTTGTCTCGTCAGCTGTCGATCGTGTCGACGATTTCGGCCGCCTTGCCGGCGGTGACACGACGGACCTCCACGTCCTCACGCCGGCTCGCGAAGAGTTCCGTTGCCATCAGTTGATCGGCGAGGTCGGCAGGCAAGGACAGGATCACCCGGCTTTCTTCCGCATGAATGCCGCCAAGGGCGGCGCGCTTGGCGGTGATCATGCCGCCGGCAACCGTGTTGTTGGTGTCCGGATCGATCAGGATGAAGGCACCGGTGGTGCGGTTCTGTTCGTAAGCGTCGAAGATCGCCTGTTCGTCGAAAACGAGATGAACCTTGCCGATGGCGTTCATCGGCAACTCGTCCGCATGGTTCCACTTGCCGGTCTTGAGATCGAGCTGGCTTGCGGGCTGAACCTGCACGCGCTGACGGCGGGTGCCGGATTTCAGCCAGTAGCGCTTGCCGGGCTGAATGCCCTCCGGCTGAAGGGCAACCAGCTGAGCGTCGAAGGCAAGCCCGGTCATCGGCTGGCTGTCGATTGCCGCGATCATGTCGCCGCGCGAAACGTCCACCTGGCGGTCGAGCACCAGCGTGATCGCGTCGCCGGCAACGGCGGCATTGCGCACGAGGTCGAAGGTGACGATCTTGGTGACGTTGGCCACCATGCCGGACGGCAGGATCACGACGGAATCGCCGGGCTTCACCGAGCCGCCTGCAACTGTACCCTGGTAGCCGCGGAAGCTCTCGCCCGGGCGCGAGACGCGCTGTACGGGCAGGCGGAAGCCGACGGTCTGCGCAGAGCGGGTCGTTGCGAGTTCCAGAACCTCGATCAGCGTCGGGCCATCATACCAGGGCATTGAGGCACGGCCGTCATAGACGACGTTCTCGCCCTTGAGCGCCGAAACCGGGATCGCCGTGACCTGCCGCACGCCGAGCGACAAGGCGAGTTCCTTGAACTCGTGCGAGATCTGCTCGAAGCGGCCGCGGTCGTAATTGGTGAGGTCGATCTTGTTGACCGCGAGCACGAACTGGCGGATGCCCATCAGCGTTGCGATCGTCGCATGGCGGCGGGTCTGCTCCAGGAGGCCGACGCGCGCATCGACCAGGAGCACGGCAAGATCGGCGGTCGAGGCGCCCGTCGCCATGTTGCGCGTGTATTGCTCGTGACCGGGCGTGTCGGCGACGATGAAGGAGCGCTTGTCGGTCGAGAAGTAGCGATAGGCGACATCGATGGTGATGCCCTGTTCGCGCTCCGCCTGCAGCCCGTCCAGAAGAAGGGCGAAATCGGGCAGGCCAAGATCATTCTGCTTGCCGTTGGAATCGCGCTGAAGGGTCGCCGCCTGGTCTTCCTTGACCGCCTTGGTGTCCCACAGCAGCCGGCCGATCAGCGTCGATTTGCCGTCGTCGACGCTGCCGCAGGTGATCAGTCGCAGCGGGCGGGAATCGCGGGTGGCGCGCACCGGCTCCTGCGCCGGATAGGTCACGGTGGTTGCGTCGTCCAGGGCGGCGTTCGCGATTGCGGGTGCGGTCATCAGAAATATCCCTCGCGTTTTTTCTTTTCCATCGAGCCGGACTGGTCCCGGTCGATGGCGCGTCCCTGCCGTTCGGAGACGGTCGCGGTTTCAAGTTCGGAAATGATGTCGTCGAGCGTCGTGGCGCCGGAGCGGATGGCGCCCGTCAACGGGAAACAGCCGAGCGTGCGGAAGCGGATCACTTCCTCGCGTTTCAACTCGCCCGGAAGAAGTTCGAGACGTGGGTCTTCGGCAAGGATCATCATGCCGTCACGCTCGACGATCGGGCGCTTCTTGGCGAAGTAGAGTGGCACTATCGGGATCTCTTCCGCCTGGATGTAGCGCCAGATATCGACCTCGGTCCAGTTGGAGAGCGGGAAGGCGCGTACGCTCTCGCCCTTGCGGATCATTCCGTTATAGAGGTTCCAGAGCTCTGGGCGCTGGTTGCGCGGATCCCAGCGGTGGTCCGGCGTGCGGAACGAATAGATCCGCTCCTTGGCGCGGCTTGCTTCCTCGTCGCGGCGTGCGCCGCCGAAGGCGGCATCGTACTGGCCGGCATCAAGCGCCTGGCGCAACGCTTCCGTCTTCATGATGTCAGTATAAAGCGCCGAGCCGTGCGAGAAGGGCGTCACGTTTTCTGCCGCCCCACGGGGGTTGGTGTGGACCACCAGGTCGAGATCGTATTTTTCGACCATCGCGTCGCGAAACGCGATCATTTCCTGGAACTTCCAGCCGGTATCGACGTGAAGCAGCGGGAAGGGGACGCGGCCGGGATAGAAGGCCTTGCGCGCCAGATGCAAGAGCACGGACGAATCCTTGCCGATCGAATAGAGCATCACCGGGCGCTCGAATTCGGCGGCAACCTCACGGAAAATGTGGATCGCTTCGTTTTCGAGCGCCTTCAGATGCGGATCGAGCGGCGGCTTCGTGCTCTGCGGATTATGCAGTTCCGTTTCCGGATGGTTATGGGACATTTCGAACTCCGGGGGAGGATGCTTGTCGCTTGATGCGCCGGCCGCCCTCAGGCGGCGTTGCTGGCGTTGGGGATGATGGAGGAGGCCGCTTCCGGCACATGCAGGCCGCATTCGCGCTTCTCGTCGTTCTCCCACCACCAGCGTCCGGCGCGCTCCGGCTCGCCGGGCTTTATCGCGCGGGTGCAGGGCTCGCAGCCGATCGAGGGATAGCCGCGGGCGTGCAGCGGGTTAACCGGAATGGCTTGGGCAGCGACATGGGCGCGGATCGTCTCGATGTCCCAATCCGCGAGCGGATTGATCTTGATGAGCCCGCGTTCGATATCGGCTTCGGCAAACGGGGTAGCGGCGCGATTGCCCGACTGGCCGCGGCGAAGCCCGGTAATCCAGTAGCTTGCTCCCTCGAGCGCACGCGCGAGCGGCTTCAGCTTGCGCACGCCGCAACAGGCATGCCTGGCTTCCACGCTTTCGTAGAAACCGTTCACGCCGTACTGCGCCACATAGGCGTCGATGTCGGCTTTTTCCGGGTAGAAACGCTTGATGAGGATCCCGTAGGTTTCCTCGGTCTTGTCGATGAGCGCGACGGTCTCGTTGAAGAGGCGGCCGGTCTTCAGCGTGGCAACATCGATGTCGAGGCGGTTGGTGCCGATCGCGGCCGTGATGACCTGATCCTCGATGCCGAGAGACGTCGTGAAAACGGCCCTGCCTTCAAGACCGGCGACGAGCGCCAGGCGTCCGGCAAGATCGAGGCCTTCGAGCGCTTCGCTGAGGGCTACCGCTTCGGCTTCGAGGGGCTGCGTGGTCATAGCTGCATCCTGTTGCAATTTGGACGGAATATCGCAGCCGTTTGTGACAAAGGACAGAAAAACGGATTTCTATTGCTCAAGGATCAGAGCAAATATCTCTCTGATCCCTAAAGTTCTAAGAAAACCTAGTAATTCAGTAGATTATTCTAGCGGGAAGGCCGCGTGGATGCGCGCCGCCGGGGAACATGGGCCCGTGCTCGCCATTCAAGAATAGGTGAATGCCCTGTCCTTTCGTTCAGCCTGCTCCAGGTTCAGGCTGATCTCGCGACCCAATGAAAGGAGACAAGAGATGGCCAGGTCCTTGCCTGCTCGCATGATCGTGGGGGGTGCTCTCGGGCTTCTGCTCGTGACGGGCGCCTACGCACACCACGGCTGGTCCTGGGCGGAGGCCGATCAGATCGAGCTTTCCGGGACGATCCGGGAGATCTCCATGGCGCCCCCGCATCCGACGTTAGACGTCGAGACGGAGAATGACGGTCTCTGGCGTGTCGAACTTGCCAACCCGCGCCAGACCGAGCGCTCGGGCTTTGTCGAGGGCGTGGCAAAGGTCGGCGATCCGGTGGTGGCCCTCGGCAACCGTTCGCTCGATCGGAATGAGAAGAGGATGAAGGCTGTTCGGATCACAGTCGCCGGCAAGGCCTATGACCTCTATCCGGAACGGATAAAGACGAATTGACGAACGGGATGGAGGCGTTGGAGTGGATCGGCACGCTGCCTTTCGCGGTGGCGATACGGCGCTCCGCGCTCCTCTACCTATTCGTGAACGCCGCCCATATCCTGTCGATCGGAATAATCGTCGGCGCGATCCTGCCGCTCGACCTCCGCCTCATCGGGTTCTTCGGCAAGGTGCCGGTCCCGGCGGTCGGGCCATATCTGTCGCGCGCCGCCGCAACCGGCGTAATCCTCGCCGTCGTCACGGGCTTCTGCCTTTTCAGCGTCCGGCCGCTTGAATATGCCGGCAACGCTGCCTTCCTCACAAAGATCACTTTGCTCGCACTCGGTATCGTCAACGCGGTTTTGCTGCATGTGACGCCGCAATGGCGCGCTGCCGTCAAAGGGGGACCGCTTTCCTGGAGAGTCCGCCTTTCCGCGTTGCTTTCCATGGCTGTCTGGATAGGAGCGGTCCTTGCCGGCCGCTGGATCGGTTTCCTTTCGGAGTAAGGGACTTGTCCAGGAACTTGGAACGCCCTTTTTGACCCGCTCCGGGCTCCTACTGCATGATTCCTTAAAATCGGAATCGATTTAAGGAATCATGCAGCACTTCAAAGCGCTACAGCGACATTAGCGCGTCCGATTGGACGCGCGGCGCTGTAGGATCTATCGGTCGCTGATCGCCCAGCGCGGATTGATCCAGGGTTCCTGGTTGGAGCGGGCGAGCGGCTGTTTGCCGAGAATGTGATCGGCCGCCTTCTCGCCGGTCATGATCGAGGGGCCGTTGAGGTTGCCGTAGGTGACATGCGGGAAGATCGAGGAGTCTGCGACGCGCAAGCCATCGACGCCGATCACCCGCGTTTCCGGATCGACCACCGCCATCGGATCATCCTTCGCGCCCATCCGGCAGGTGCCGCAGGGGTGGTAGGCGCTCTCGAGATGCTCGCGCAGGAATGCGTCGATCTCATCGTCCGTCTGGACCTTATCGCCCGGCTGGATTTCCGGTCCGCGATACTGGTCGAATGCCTTCTGGCCGAAGATCTCGCGCGTCAGCCGCACGCAGTGGCGGAATTTCTCCCAGTCCTCGGGGTGGCTCATGTAGTTGAAGCGGATCACCGGATCGGCTTTCGGGTCGGAGGAGCGAAGGGTGACGCTGCCGCGCGACTTCGAGAGATTGTAGCCGACATGCACCTGGAAGCCATGCGTGTTGGCCGCCGCCTTGCCGTCGTAACTGATCGCCACCGGCAGGAAATGGTACTGGATATCGGGCTGTTTGACGCCCGGCGCGGACCGCAGGAAGGCGCAGGCCTCGAACTGGTTGGAAACGCCAAGCCCTCGCTTGAAGAGCAGCCATTGTGCGCCTGCGACACCCTGCCAGAACCACGGCAGCCAGGAATAGAGCGAGACTGGCTTGGTGCTCACCTGCTGGAAGTAGAACTCCATGTGATCCTGAAGGTTCTGCCCGACGCCCGGCCGGTCGGCCTTGACCTCGATACCCATCTCCTTCAGGTGGGCCGCAGGGCCGATGCCGGAGAGCATCAACAGCTTCGGCGAATTGAAGGACGAGGCGGACACGATCACTTCGCGATTGGCCCTCACAACCTCCGTCCGGCCATTGCGCTCGATCTCGACACCGGTCGCGCGGCCGTTCTCGATAACCACCTTGTGGGCGAGGCAGCGGATCAGTTCGACATTCGGACGCTTCAATGCCGGCTTCAGATAGGCAGAAGCTGCCGACCATCGCCGGCCTTGCCAGGTCGTCTGCTCCATGAGGCCGAAGCCCTCCTGCTTGGAGCCGTTATAGTCGTCGGTGACTTCGAACCCTGCCTGCTTTCCCGCCTGGATGAAGGCGTGAAAGAGCGGGTTTCTGACGCTGCCGCGCTGGACATGCAACGGGCCCTCTCCCCCGCGCCAGCCGTCTTCGCCGCCATGCGAATATTCCATCCGCTTGAAATAGGGCAGCACGTCGGCATAGGCCCACCCCTGGGCGCCCAGTTCCTCCCAGCGGTTGAAGTCCTCCGCGTGGCCGCGCACATAGACCATGCCGTTGATCGAGGAGGAGCCGCCGATCACCTTACCGCGCGGCGCGGTGATGCGCCGATTGTTGAGATTCGGCTCCGGTTCGGAGAGATAGCCCCAATTGTAGCGGTTCATGCTCATCGGCCAGGCGAGCGCTGCCGGCATCTGGATGAACGGGCCGATGTCCGAGCCGCCGAACTCCAGCACGATGACAGAATGCTTGCCGTCTTCCGACAGACGATAGGCCAGCGCCGAGCCAGCCGAACCGGAACCGATGATGACGAAATCTGCCTGCATTCTCGTTTCTTTCTTGTATTTGGAGGCCCTCGGCCTGCCCCTCATCCGGCTGCCGCCACCTTCTCCCCGCTTGCGGGGAGAAGGGACCGTGCCGGGACGGTTCCGCTCCCTCTTCCGTGCATGCGAGAGGGTGAGGAGCAAGTCAAACCGTCAGTACGGCGCCTGCACCGGCCCCATGCCGACATAAACGGTCTTGAGTTCGGTGTAGTGGTTGAGCGCCGCCACCGAATTCTCCCGCCCGAAGCCCGATTGCTTCGAACCGCCGAAGGGGATCTCGACCGGGCAGAGGTTGTAGGTATTGATCCAGAGCGTGCCCGCTTCGAGCTGGTCGACCACCCGATGCGCGCGGGTGATGTCGGCGGTGAAGACGCCGGCGGAAAGGCCGAATTCGGTAGCATTCGCCCGGGCGACGACCTCTGCCTCGTCATCGAAGTCGAGCACGCACATGACCGGCCCGAAGATCTCCTCGCGCGCGATCGTCATCTCGTCGGTGACGTCGGCAAAGACGGTGGGCTGAATATAGGTTCCGTCGGCATTGACGGCGTTCGGAATGCCGCCGCCGGTCACGAGCCGCGCGCCCTCCGCCTTGCCCTTCTCGATATAGGAGAAGACCTTGTCGCGCTGCGCCTTCGAAACCATCGGGCCAAGCTGTGTCGCCTCGTCCATCGGGTCGCCGATCACGATCGCCTCGGTCCGCGCCTTGAGCCGCGCCAGGAACGCTTCCTTGACGTTCCTTTGCACGAAGACGCGGGTGCCATTCGAGCAGACCTGGCCGGTCGAATAGAAATTGCCGAGCATGGCGCCGCCGATGGCGCTTTCGAGATCGGCATCGTCGAAGACGATCAGCGGCGACTTGCCGCCGAGTTCCATCGTCACGTGCTTGAGTTCGGACGCGGCCGCTCCCGCCACTTTTTTGCCCGTCGGTACCGAGCCGGTGAGCGACACCTTGGCGACGTCGGGGTGATTGACGAGGAGGGGGCCGGTCGACCGGTCGCCCTGGATGACGTTGTAGAGGCCCTTGGGCAACCCCGCTTCAATCAGGATCTCGGCGATCTTCAGCGCGCCGAGCGGCGTGTTTTCCGAAGGCTTGAAGACCATGGCATTGCCGGCGGCGAGCGCCGGCGCGCCCTTCCAGCAGGCGATCTGCTGCGGATAATTCCAGGCGCCGATGCCGACGCACACGCCGAGCGGCACCCGCTTGGTGTAGGCGAAGTCGCCGCCGAGCGGAATGTAGTCGCCGTTGAGCGCAGTGGCGATGACGCCGCCGAAGAACTCGAAACTGTCGGCCCCGGAGGTCGGGTCGGCGACGATCGTTTCCTGGATCGGCTTGCCGGTATCGAGCGTTTCCAACTCGGAAAGCTCGCGATTGCGCTCCCGCATGATCTCGGCGGCGCGCTTCAGGATGCGGCCACGTGCCGTCGGGCTCATCGCGGCCCATTCCGGCTGCGCCCGTTTCGCGGCTGCGATCGCTTTTTCGACGATCGCAGGCGTCGCTGCATGAAGACGGGCGATCACCTCGCCGGTCGCCGGATAGACGCTCTCGATCACCGTGCCGGCGGTGTCCTCGACATATTCACCATCGATGAAGTGCGAGGCTTTCGGTTGGGCTTTCATGTCATTCTCCCCGCGGATAGCGCTTGGATTCCTCGAGGTTGTCGAGGTTCATGTGGTTGCGCATGTAGCGCTCGGATGCCTTCTGCAGCGGCTGGTGGTCCCAGGGGTAATAGGCGCCGTTGCGGAGCGCCTCGTAGACCACCCAGCGCCGCGCCTGGCTTTCGCGCACGGCGGCGTCGAAGGCCTCCATGTCCCAATGGGCGGCGCGCATGTCGCGGAAGGCTCTGAGCGTCGCCTGATCGACAGGCCCGCGCGGGTTTTCCGCCAGATTGGTGAGTTCCAGCGGATCGGCATCGAGGTCATAGAGCTGATCCGGATCAAGCGCGCAGTGGACATATTTCCACTTGCCTTCGCGGATCGCGACGAGCGGCGCGTAGGAAGCCTCCGCCGCATATTCCATCAGCACCGGTTCCGTGCGCTCCGCACCGTTCACCATCGGCAGAAGGCTGATGCCGTCGGTCCAGGGCTTCACCTCGTCCATGGAAATGCCGGCGAGATCGGCAAGCGTCGGAGTCACGTCGAGGTTTGAGGTCGGCGCCAGATGCAGGCCCGCGGTCACGCCCGGTCCGGCGATCATCAGCGGCACGCGCGCCGAGCCTTCGAAGAAGTTCATCTTGAACCACAGGCCGCGCTCCCCGAGCATGTCGCCATGGTCGGAGCAGAAGAGCACAAGCGTGTCGTCGAGCATCCGCGTCCGTGTGAGCGCGTCGATCAGCTCGCCGACCTTCTCGTCGAGATAGGAGATGTTGGCGAAATAGGCCTGCCGCGACCGGCGGATGTCCTCCTCGGTGATCTCGAAGTTTTCGTAATCGCAGGAGAGCATGATGCGCCGCGAATGCGGGTCCTGCTGATCGAAGGGGAGTGCGCCCATCTCTGGCAGCAGTTGCTCGCAGTTCTCGTAGAGATCCCAGAACTTGCGCCGCGCGACGTAGGGATCATGCGGATGCGTGAAGGATACCGTGAGGCACCAGGGGCGACGGTTTTCGTCGTCATTCTCGCGTGAAAGCTGGTAGAGCTTCTGGTTCGCCAGAAAGGCCACCTCGTCGTCATATTCCATCTGGTTGGTGATCTCAGCCACGCCGGCGCCGGTGACCGAGCCGAGGTTGTGGTACCACCAGTCGATGCGCTCGCCGGGCTTGCGGTAGTCCGGCGTCCAGCCGAAATCGGCCGGATAGATGTCGGTCGTCAGGCGCTCTTCGAAGCCATGCAACTGATCCGGCCCGACGAAATGCATCTTGCCGGAAAGCGCGGTGTAGTAGCCGGCCCGGCGCAGATGGTGCGCATAGGTCGGGATCGAGGACTGGTACTCGGCGGCATTGTCGTAGACGCGGGTGCGGCTCGGCAATTGGCCGGCCATGAAGGACGCGCGGGCGGGAGCACACAACGGAGATGAGGTGTAATTGTTGCGGAAGCGGGCCGAGCGTTTGGCCAGCGCCTTGAGGTTCGGCGCATGCAGAAAGTCGGCGGGGCCGTCCGGAAAGAGTTTTCCGTTCAGCTGATCCACCATGATGATCAGAATATTGGGTCTGGCGGTCACGATGGCCGTCCTTCGTAAAGCTGCTCGAGATGGGTGGTTACGTAGTCCTCCGTCAGCGCAATCGAAGCTTCGATGCTGATCGGAGCCGAGCGCAGACTTTGGCGGATATAGAGTCCGTCGATCATCGCAGCCGCGCCCTCGGCGATGCGTTCCGCGTCATCGACAGCACAAAGCGACCTGAGGCTCGCCAGAAGATTGGAGCGCAGACGCCGCGCGTAGATCACGAGGAGACGGCGAACGTCCTCCGAGCGCTGCGCCTCGGAATAGAAGGCGAGCCAGGCGGCGATGGTCTCGGGCGCGAACTGCTCGGCCCTGAAGCTCACGCGGATCAGCGCACTCAGCTTTTCGCGCGGCGTTGCCGCCGCCTGCAGCGCAGCGACAGCATCGTCGCGCAGCTGTGCCAAAAGGCTGCGGATCGTTGCGATCAACAATTGCTCCTTGCTGCCGAAATAGTGGTGCGCGAGCGCCGGCGAGACGCCGGCGGTTCTGGCAATGTCCGACATGGTGACCGAGAGCGTGCCCTGGTCGCCGATCACGCGCAGCGCCGCGTCCACCAGTGCCTTTCGCCGCACAGGCTCCATCCCGATTTTCGGCATCCGAAACCTCCTCGAATGCCTGCAGTTTATTTTTGATTGACTCATCAATCAATAAAAACTTTGTCGCTTTTTCTCTTTCTTTTTGCTGAGAAATCCGGCTCAATCGCGAGGCGGCGCTCATGCTCGCCGCTAAGACTGGAGGTTGAAATGGCCCACACGTTCGATCCCGCCGGCAGAGAGGCCGTTGCCGGAAAATGGGGATGGTTCGTCGCCCTCGGTGTGGTCCTGATCATGTGCGGCGGTATCGCTTTCGGCAATCTGTTCGCAGCGACGGTCGCTTCGGTCTATTACGTCGGCCTGATCATGCTCATCGGTGGGCTGCTCAACCTTGGCCACGCGTTTCAGGTCAAGACCTGGGAAAGCGTCGTCTATTGGGCGCTGAGCGGCGCCTGTTATGCGGCGGCCGGCCTCTTTGCCTTCATCAACCCGCTTCTTGCTTCCTCAGTCCTGACTTTCCTGATGGCGTTGGCGCTGATCGTTGCCGGCTGCTTCCGCATCTGGGTCGGCTTCAAGCTCCGGCCGCTGGCGGGCTGGGGCTGGATCGTCATCGGTGGGCTCGTCACCTTGGTTGCCGGCCTCATCATTGCTGCCGGATGGCCGGTCAACAGCCTGTGGATTCTGGGGCTGTTCCTGGCGGTCGATCTCGTGATGCAGGGACTTGCGCTGATCGCTTTCGGCGTTCTTGCCAAGGGCTAGGATTTCATCACGGTTTCAATGCGCTGCAGATTTGAGGCGTGGCGCGACAGGGTTGGCCGTTCTTGTCACGCAAGCTTCATCAAACTTTCACATTCGCGAAAGGTTTCGTTGACGCTTGCGCCTGATGCTGGCGCCGCCTTTGTCTGTGTATGTTCCCTGGAGCCCGGCATGTCCGTCGCCCCCGCCGAAATCCTCTCGCTTCGCCGCTTCGGCGACGACCAGATTGTCACGCTTGCCAAGCTCGTCATCGAGAACGCCTTTCAGCCGATCGTCGAGGCGACGACCGGCGCCGTGTTCGGTTATGAATCGCTTATGCGCGGGTTCCAGCGTCTGGGCTTTGCCTCGCCGCTCGAATTGCTGGACAAGGCGGAGGAGGTGGGCCAGCTTCTGGCACTCGAACATCTTATCAACAGTCGCGCCGTTGCCGCCTTCGCGACGGTTCCGGATTTTGCGACACGCACGCTTTTCCTGAATTTCGATTCGCGTCTGGTCGGTGGCGAGGGCGATATCGTCGAGCGCCTCGTCAATCACCTGAAGCGCGCCAACATTGCCCCGTCTTCGCTCTGCTTCGAGCTTTCGGAGCGCTTCGACAGTGGCAAGATGCCGGATTTTTCCGCGCTGGTCCGGCAATTGCGGCTGGCCGGTTTCAAGCTTGCGATCGACGATTTCGGCGCGGGCTTCAACGGCTTGAAATTGCTGTGCGACCAACCGGTCGACTACGTCAAGATCGATCGGCATTTCATTGGCGGCATCGAACGGGACCCGCGCAAGCGCCACCTCGTCCGCCATACGGTCAACATGGCGCATGTGCTCGGAACGCGGGTGATCGCGGAGGGTGTCGAGACGGAAGCCGAGTTCCTTGCCTGCCGCGATCTCGGATGCGACCTGGTTCAGGGCTATTTCATTGCCCGCCCCACCACGCATCTCGGCGAACTGCAGCCGGCTTACCCTCATCTTGAATCGAGCGGGGCGGCACGGCGTTCCTCCGCGACGCTCGATAGCATCCTGATCAGGAAACAGATCGAACAGCTTCCGGCGGTCCGGGAAAGCGATGAACTCGAATCCGTCTTCGATCTGTTCCGGCTCAATCCGCGCCAGGCTTTCTTTCCCGTGTTGAACGCCAACGGCGAGCCGCGCGGCATCCTGCACGAGTATCACGTCAAGGAAATGATCTATCATCCCTTCGGCCGTGATCTTCTGAAGAACCGCATCTATCAGCGCCGCATCTCGCATTTCGTCAGCCCGGCGCCGATTGCCGATCTCGATACGCCCGCCGACGAGATGCTGAAGATCTTCGCCGGCATGGACGGCAGCGACTGTGTGATCCTGACGGAGAACATGCGTTACGCCGGCATTCTTTCCGCTTCGTCGCTGCTGAAGATCATCAACGAGAAACAGTTGAAGACGGCGCAGGAGCAGAACCCGCTGACGGGTCTGCCGGGCAATCGCGCGATCCGAGACTATGTGCAGGATGCGATCCTCGACGGCGATGAGACGCGCTACTTCTGCTATTGCGACTTCGACGACTTCAAGCCGTTCAACGACACCTATGGCTTCCAGAAGGGCGATTTGGCGATCACGCTGTTTGCCGCCCTGCTCAGACGCCACTTCATCGGCGAGGAGAAGTTTCTGGGACATGTCGGCGGCGACGACTTCTTCGTCGGCGTCAGCGGCTGGACGGATGAGGAAATCCGCACTGTTCTCATGCGTCTTGTCGACGATTTCCGCTCGGACGTCCGGCAGCTCTATTCCGATGAGCACCAGGCGGAAGGACGGATCAGCGGATACGGCCGTGACGGCGCCAGCAAGAACTTCCCGCTGATGCGTTGTTCGATCGCCGTGCTCGTGCTGCCGCAGGGCTTCATTCTTTCGGACAGCCAGACGGTCAGCACGAGGATTGCCGAAATCAAGGCGCGCGCCAAGGCGAGCGAAAGCGGTCTCGTGCTCGAGCTGCTCCACGGCGACTGACCGCCAGGGTCAGGATCCGACTTTCCGGGATCGTAAGCAAGCTATAGGTTTAGTCCAACGACGCTTGCGAGGATGCCGCCATGACCCTTCCGACCGAAATGACCTATGTGGACCTGCCGAGCCCGGGTGGGCCGGAGAAAATGGTTTTGGCGCGCGGGCCGCTCCCTGAGGTCAAAGCTGGCGATATCTTGATCCGTGTCGAGGCTGCCGGCATCAACCGCCCGGACGTGCTGCAACGCAAGGGCGACTATCCGCCGCCGCCCGGCGCGAGCCCGATCCTCGGCCTTGAAGTGGCTGGCGAGGTCGTGGCCTTGGGCGAGGGCGCAACCGGCTTCTCGATCGGGGACAAGGTCTGCGCGCTCGCCAATGGCGGCGGCTATGCGGAATATTGCGCGGTGCCAGCAACGCAGGCGCTCGCCTGGCCAAACGGTTATGACGCGACAAAGGCGGCGGCGCTGCCGGAAACCTTCTTCACGGTCTGGGCCAATGTCTTCGATATGGCCGGGCTCGAAGCGGGTGAAACGATCCTGGTTCATGGCGGATCGAGCGGTATCGGCACCACTGCCATCCAACTCGCCAGAGCCTTTGGCGCTGAGGTTTTTGTGACCGCCGGCAGCGCCGAGAAGTGCCGGGCCTGTGAGGCGCTCGGCGCGAAGCGGGCGATCAACTATCGCGAGGAAGAGTTCAAGGCGACTGCGCTTGAAGAGACCGGCGGGCGAGGGGTGGACGTCATCCTCGACATGGTCGGCGGGCGTTACTTCGACCGCAATATCGGTTCGCTCGCCAAGGACGGCCGTCTGTCGATCATCGCCTTCCTGGGCGGGGCGCGCGTGGAAGGCGCCAATATCGGGCCAATCCTGACGAAGCGCCTGCACGTCATGGGATCCGCGCTTCGCCCGCGCACATCCGCGGAAAAACAGGCGATCCGCGACGGGCTCGCGGCAAAGGTCTGGCCATTGCTGGAGCGAGGCGCTGTGGCGCCGGTCATCCATCGGGTTCTACCCTTCGAAAGGGTCGCCGATGGCCACCGTCTCATGGAAGCAGGCGATCACATCGGCAAGATCGTGATGACGGTGGGCGGGTCCTAAGAGTGCGTGCCTTCGACGATGGTCGGTCTTGCATTCGGGCGGGAATGACCTACGTTTGATGCAACGTCAACGAACAGAAAGGAAGGTGATCCAATGTCTAGTGAGATTTCGGTCCTCGTGACAGGCATGGGAGAGGTGAAGGAGTCGAGGCAGCCCTCGGCTTGATACCCAACCTTCCTTGGGCTGGAAAAGCCCGGGCCGTCACAGGCCAAATGCTCATGGAAGGGTCGCTGACGCGGCCCTTTTCCTTTTTGCGGTATGTCCTCACGAGGCGCTGGAACCCGGAATCAGATCCCGAAGCGGCCGAGCGCCGGGATCTTGATGCCGGGTCGTGCAATGTCGAACCCGGCCACCAATCCCATGAAATGCAGTTCCAGGCCGCTTCGCCAGCCGGCCGAGATTCCGGCCAGTCCGTAGAGTGTTGCATGCAGGTCGCGGCCGTCGGCGTCGATCTGGAAAATTCTACCCCCGGGCAGGTAGTCGCGGCCGACGGCGTTCGGCGGCAGCACGGCGTCAAGCTCGGGCACTGAGCGAAGCACGTGCGCGACGAAGGTGTTCGAATTCGGTCCTGGCCAGAGCCGGTAAGCGCCGGGCGAGGAATAGGGGTAATCGGCAATCGCTCTCTCGACCTTCGGGATCAGGCGCTGCGCCTCCTCTCCCTTGATCATCACGACGATGCGCGGTTCGTTCGAATACCAGCGACCATCGGCCTGGTAGGCGTTCTTGCGGATGGGTTTACCCCAGCCGACCTTTTCATATCGGGTGTAGGCCAGCGCTCCTTTGTCCTTGGTGACGATCCACGCGTGGCTGGCGACGGCCCCCTTCATGCCGCCGGTCGTTGCCGAGAGGATATAGACTGCCGCCTCGGGACTTTCAGCCGCTTTGGGGAGAAGGGCGGCGGACGACCAGTCCGCGTCCCGCCAGCTCTGCGGCCTCTCCTTCATGTACCACCAGCCGGCCGAGGCAAGCGCCGGAAGCAGGTAGATGAGCATAAAGGCGACAAACAGCCTGCGGATGAATTTCATCGCACACCCCGGTTCCCAGCGGTCTAATTCCTGATAAATGCAGAGGCGAAAGAGGAAATTTGAGGGCAAGCATGTCTAATCCCGTCCTGGTCGAAGTAACCCGCGGAAATCTTGTCGAGAGCCGCCATCGCGGCACGGTCATCGCTGTCGACGGCGACGGCAACACCGTGTTTTCATTGGGCGACACGGATGCTGCGGTTTTCCCGCGTTCCGCCTGCAAGGCCGTGCAGGCCTTGCCACTGGTCGAAAGCGGGGCGGCGGACGCCTACGGTTTCGGCGCCAAGGCACTGGCGCTTGCCTGTGCCTCGCATTCCGGCGAGCCGGAACATGTCGCGCTTGCGGCAGAAATGCTGGCCGCGGCTGGCTGCGATGTCGATGCGCTCGAATGCGGTGCGCACTGGTCCTTCGACCAGAAGACTTTGATCGGGCAGGCGCGTTCGATCGAGGCGCCGAGCGCCTTGCACAACAATTGTTCCGGCAAGCATGCGGGCTTCGTCTGCGCCTGCTGTCATTGGGGCACGGAGGTTCGCGGCTATGTCGGCTACGACCATCCGATCCAGCAGGAGATCCGCGGCGTCATGGAAACCCTGACGGGGGCCATCCTTGCGCACGACAATTGCGGGGTCGACGGCTGCTCGATCCCGACCTATGCCGTGCCCTTGAAGGGGCTTGCCCATGGCTTCGCCAGAATGGCAACGGGGACAGGGCTTGCGGCCGAGCGGGCGCGCGCCTCCAGGCGGCTGATCGAGGCCTGCATGGCCGAACCCTTCTACGTCGCGGGCACCAAGCGTGCCTGCACGCGGATGATGAAGACCGCACCGGGCCGCATCTTCGCCAAGACCGGCGCCGAAGGTGTTTTCTGCGCGGCGATCCCCGACAAGGGGATCGCCATTGCGCTCAAATGCGAGGACGGCACGACCCGCGCCGCCGAGGCGATGGTGACCGCGACGCTTGCACGGTTCTTCGCCGATGAGCCTGAGATCCACACGGCGCTGATGGCGCAAGCCAACCATTCGATGCGCAACTGGAACGGCATCCATGTCGGCGACGTGCGCGTGACGGAAGCCTTTTCGGCCTAGGCAACGATCAAAGCTGTGCATTCCCGATAGGGTGAAAGGGCCTCGTCCGACATGCCCGCGGGCACGACGAGACCGGTAACGTCGTTGACGCCCATGATGCGGTGAGGGGAGGCTGCGCCGAGTTTCTCCGGCGTCGCGAGGACGTAGGTGTCCGCCGCTTGGCCGGCGATCGCCCGCTTGATCGCCGCCTCCTCGTAGTCTCCGGTCGAAAGCCCCTGCGCCGGATGAATGGCAGTGGCCCCAAGGAAGAAGGTGTCCACGCGGACATGTTCGATCGCGGCGACAGCCGCCGCACCGGTCGCCACCATGGAGTGTTTGTAGAGCCGGCCGCCGATCAGGATCACCTCGGCGTCGTGGCGCTCGAACTCGGCGGCGATCGTCGGGCTGTGCGTGACGATGGTGGCCCGCAAGTCGTGCGGCAAGGCGCGAGCAATTTCCGCATTGGTCGTGCCACCATCGAGAAAGACCGTTTGTCCGGGCTTGACGAGGTCCGCCGCTCGTCGTCCGAGCCGGCGCTTGAGGTCGCTGTCGATTGCCTGGCGGGCGGCGAAATCCGGGAGCGGCGGCATCAGAGGCAGGGCTCCCCCATGAACGCGCTTGAGCAGGCCCTCGGCCGCCATTTCCCTGAGATCACGGCGGATGGTGTCCTCCGAAAGCCCCAGTTCGTCCGCGAGCGCCTTGGCGACGATTTGCCCCTCGCGGGCAAGCCTTGCCGAGATCATCGCCCGTCTCTGTGTTGTCAGCATCGAATCCTCCTTGACTCTTCACGATATTGCACGAATTATAATGAACATTCAGGAAAATCAGGAAATTTCGTGTAACATTGCGGAGAACGGCTATGTTGATTCTAATTGCAGGTCCTTATCGCTCGGGTACGGATGACGAGCCGGCGAAAATGGCGGAGAACTTGAGGCGTCTGGAGGAGCCGTCCTATGCGCTCTTCAAGGCAGGGCATGTGCCGATGATCGGCGAATGGGTCGCCTTGCCCGTATGGCATGCGGCCGGCGGAAGCAAAGTGGGCGATGATCTTTATGAGGAGATCTTTCATCCTGTAGCCGGCCGGCTGCTTGCGCTCTGCGATGCTGTGCTGCGATTGCCGGGCGAGTCCAAGGGCGCGGATAGTGATGTGCGCATTGCCCGCGAACGTGGCATTCCGGTCTATCACCGTATCGAAGACGTGCCCGGTTGTGCGGGAGCGGTAGCCGCGTGACACGGCAGACCCGGCGGATCGAGGCCGGAGGGCTGTACACGACCTTGTCAAACGCAGCTATTTCATTTCTTCTGCTGGCAAACTTGCGGCACTGCGCCGTCACGCCATCATGGGAGCAGAATGATGCTGAAACTGTACTATGCCCCTGGAACCTGTTCGCTCGCCTCGCACATTGCACTTGAGGAAGCCGGTGCGACCTATGAGGCCCGCCGCGTCGATTTTGCGAGGGCGGAGCAGACTACCCCCGAATATCTCGCCATCAACCCGAAAGGGCGGGTGCCCGCGCTCGTGACCGACCGCGGCACCTTGACCGAAACGCCGGCTATTCTCGCCTATGTCGCCCAGAGTTTTCCCGAGAGGCGGCTTGCGCCTCTCGATGACCCATTCGAGTTTGCGCGGCTGCAGTCCTTCCTGAGTTATCTCTGCTCGACGGTGCACGTCGCCCATGCCCATAATCGGCGCGGCCCGAGATGGGCGGACGATCCGGCAGCACATGAGGCAATGAAGGCCAAGGTGCCGCAGAACATGGGCGATTGCTTCGCGCTGATCGAAAACCGGATGTTTGCCGGTCCCTTCGTCATGGGCGAGAACTACTCGATCGCCGATCCCTACCTCTTCACGATCGCCAACTGGCTGGAGGGCGACGGTGTCGATCCGGGGCGCTTCCCAAAAGTTCTCGACCATCGCAACCGCATGGTCGCACGGCCGGCCGTTGCCAAGGTCCTTGCCGCGGTACAGGCCTAGAGCACGGAAATATGTAGCGGGTTTCCGTCCAGAATTGCGTAATTTCAAAAGGTTAGATCACTTCGACACCGTGGCGCCGAAGCGGCTTGCAAGACTCCTCGGCGCTTTTTCGCGCCAGGCCGCGATCAGCCTTCGCGTCAATGTATCATCGTCGATAGCGGCGAGACGGACCAACATTGCCGGCCAGCCCTTGTAGTGGTCGGTCTCGAAGTACAGCGACGGATCGAGTTCCATCAGCATCTGCTTCTCTTCGAGCGCGCACATGACCACAAGCGTTTGCGCGTCCCTCATCCGCACAAAGCTCTTGCCTTTGACGAGCAGGGCCGGTGTCCCATAGGACGTGCCGACGGTCGTTTCCGGCAGTCCCGCCGTCTCCGCCAGCCGCTGCACGCGCTCGAAGGAGCGTTCGAGATCATCGTTCATGTCTCACCCTCGCCTGTGCATCGCGCATCATCGGGCATCCGACAGCGCCGCGCGTCTTATCAGACGCGCAAAGGACGCTGTACCACTTTGAATTGCTGCATGTTTTTATCCTTAATCGGCTACGGTCTAAGGAAACATGCAGCAACGCGAACAAAGATACCGTCAGGTCAGGCACATTCGCAATGTTCGCCGACGGCGCGCGGCCATGGCCAGCCGGGAAACGGCAGATCGGCAAGTTCGCGTTCGTCCATGCGGGCGAGGTCCGGATGTTGCAGCGGATCGCGTTGCCAGTTGAGTAGTGTCTCGGTTCGATTGCCTGAGGCCAACGCGACGCGGTTGAACATCGATAGCATCTTCAGCATGACGGAGCATCCTTTCGATGCTCCTGAGCATCTGCTCGTTGCAGCAAGATTTCAATTGAGATTGCCGGCGGCGCGGTTTAGAAAAACTATATGAGAGAGCTGAACGCCATCCATCTCAATGGCCTGCGTGCGGTCGAAGCGGCCGGCCGGCTAGGCTCGCTGGCGAGTGCGGCGGAAGAACTCGGCGTCACGGCCGGCGCCGTCAGCCAGCAGATCACCAAGACGGAAGCGCAACTCGGCCGCACGCTGTTCGAGCGCACCGCCCGCGGGCTCGTCGCCACGGATTTCGGACGCCTGTTCCTCGCGCGTCTTTCAAATGCCTTCGGCGAACTTGCCGACGCAGTGGCATCGGCGCGCCGCCGGGATGAATCGGTGCTGACGATCTCAGTGGCCCCGGTCTTTGCGGCCCGGTGGCTGGTTTACCGATTGAACCGTTTTGCCGAGCGGCATCCGGATATCCGGTTGAGGATCGATGCGACGACGACCCTCGTGAACCTGGACACCTCCGACGTGGATGTCGGCATCCGCGTCGGCAGCGGTGACTGGCCGGGTGTGCATGCCGAGCTGCTGCTGGAGCAGGAGATCTTCCCGGTCTGTTCGCCGAGCATGGCTACGGACCTGCTCGTTCCTGCAGATATTCTAAAGCTGTCGGCGGTGATCGACGGTCACTCGATGTTCACTTGGGAAGCATGGTTCAAGGAGGCTGGCCTCTCGGGCTCCGAGATGACCGTGCGCCACACGTTCAACGAAGCCTCGCTCGCGCTCGATGCGGCGATCGCGGGCCAGGGGGTTATGCTCGCCTGGCAGACCCTTGCGGGTTATGCCGTGACCGAAGGCAGCCTCGTCGCTCCGTTTGGTATCCGCGCAAAGACTGGCTTCGGCCATTATTTCGTGTGTTCGCGATCCCGGCGCGAGAGCAAGGCCGCCGTGGCTTTCAAGCGCTGGGTGCGCGATGAGGTCGAAGAGGGAATGCGGCTGCTCAACGCCAAGGTTGCGAGCTACCTCGGCAATTGAATCAAACGCCGGCAATGCTATTCCGGCTCCTTCAGTCGCTCTTCCATCATGGCAATGAAGCAAGGTCGCGATTGGCAGCGCCCAAGCCACGCCTTGATGCGCGGATGCCTGTCGAACAGCGCCTTCTGGCTCATCGTGTAGCGGAAAACCTCGGCAAGGTTGAGATCGGCGACGGTGAAGCGATTGCCGACGACGTAGTCGCAGCTCTCAAGATGCGCCTCGAGGACCGCGAACGCTTTCGCTAGTGATTGGGTGCAAGCAGCAATGCGCGCTTGACCTTCGGGCGTGTCCTCGATGCCGTCGTCATAGGCGAGAACGATCTCGACCGCATTCGGCTCCACCTCAGTCGCCGCCCACATCGTCCAGTTGCCCATCTGTCCGTCCTCGCTGAGATCGGTCGGCGCGAGGGGACCGCCATATTTGCGGGCGAGATAGAGATTGTTGGCGAGCGACTCTGTCAGGACCAGGCCGTCGTCATCGATGGCCGGGATGAGGCCCATCGGATTGATCGCGAGAAAGTTCGGCGACCGGGTGTTGAGCGGCGCATCGGCGGCCAGCGGATCGGCGACGCGGCGCGCCTGGATAACCGGCACGGATGTGAAGGGAATGCCAAGTTCGCGCACCATCCAATAGTTACGCGATGCGCGCGAACGGTAAACCCCATAGACTGTCAGCATTCTGGCTTCCTCCCGACCGGTGTGATGCGCAATCAATAAGCGATTGCCGAGGGCGACAGAAGCGCCCTCGGTTGATGTTGCTCATGAAATCTCTTGATGAAACGCAGCAGCCGCGCTCGTTCAGATCGTGCCTGTTTCAGCTATCGCCACAACATGCAACCTTTAGACGTTTTTTCCGATAAGATTTAGAGAAGCATAACCTCTGTTGGCTAGACCAGAGCCCGGTATTATCTGCAATATGTCGGCGTTGCTCTTCCGGAGGCTTTGCTTGGCAAGGAAAACGTCCCGCAATACCCGCTATGCGGCCCTCAACGCCGGAGACAACGTGGAGACGCGCCGGCTCATCCACGCCGGCAATCGTCTGGCGGAGGAGGTGGCGCGCATTTTTCCTTCCGAACCCGACACCGCCGACCGCCATTATTGGCTGGAGACGATGATCAATCACGTCCCGGATTATATCTATGCCAAGGACAGGAAAGGCCGGTTTCTCATCGCCAATGAGGTGACCGTCGCGGACAACGGGCTTGAGAGCCTTCAGGATCTTGTCGGCAAGACGGATTTCGACCTGCACCCGGCGAAGGCCGCGCAGGCCATCGCCGACGTGGAACAGCGCGTGATAGAGACCGGCGAACCGATCTTCGGGATAGAAGAGCGGGCCATTGTCACCAAGGGGCGCGATCGTTGGCTGATGACGTCCAAGGTGCCGCTGCGCAACAAGAGTGGCCAGATCGTCGGCGTCGTCGGTGTTTCGCGCGATATCAGCGATCGAAAAGCGGCCGAGCGCTTGCTCGAAGGGCAGGCGCGGCTGCTTGAGATGATCGCGAAGGGCAAGCCGCTCGATCAGTTCTTCACCGACCTCATCTTGCTGATCGAATTGCTGCTGCCCGGCGTCAAGGGTTCCATCCTGCTTCTCTCCGACGACGGGCAGCATCTTCTGCACGGCGCTGCTCCAAGCCTGGACGAGGTATTTTGCGCTACGATCCACGGAGTCGAGATTGGTCCGAGAGTCGGTTCGTGTGGGACAGCAGCCTGGCGTGGCGAGCAGGTGATCGTTGCGGACATGTTTGCCGACCCGCTGTGGGAAGGCTACACCGAGGTTGTGAAGCCCTATGGCTTCCGTTCCTGCTGGTCGACGCCAATCCACTCGCACGATCGCAAGGTGCTCGGAACTTTCGTGCTCTATTCGCAGGAAACCGGCGTTCCAAGCGAGCAGCAGAAGGAACTGATCGCCACGGCGACGTATCTCGCCGGGATCGCGATCGAACGCAAGCGAGCCGAAGACAGAATAAGCTTCATGGCGCATCACGATGCGCTGACAGGTCTCCCCAATCGCGTTCTGTTCGAGGAACAAGTGGCTGGTGTGCTCGAGGCGATTCGCGGACGCGATCAGTGGGCCGTGCTCGCCTTTCTGGACCTCGACAATTTCAAGCTCATCAATGACAGTCTCGGGCATACGGCGGGCGACGAATTGCTTAAGACTGTTTCCGGGCGCATGCGCGCGGCAGTGCGCAAGTCCGATATGGTCGTACGGGTCGGCGGCGACGAGTTTATACTTCTCCTGAATGGCCTGCCGACGGAGCGCGATGTCGTCCTGTCACGCCTTGAGGATATCCGCGCGGCCATTGCCGCGCCGCTGCAACTCAGCGGCCGCAGCCTGCAGGTGACCTGCAGTATGGGCGTCGCCTGCTTTCCCCACCAAGGCCAGACGGTCAGCGAATTGCTTGCCAATGCCGATGCGGCCATGTACCGCGCCAAGGCGCTTGGGCGCAACAACCTGCAGGTCTTCACAGAAGAAATGGCGGCCAAGGCGCACGAGAAGCTCTTGCGGCAGGAGGAACTGCGCGAGGCGATCGCCCACAACGAATTTTTCCTGCATTTCCAGCCGCAGATGAATCTTGCAAGCGGCCGCATCTTCGCCGCAGAGGCATTGTTGCGCTGGCAGCATCCGGTGCATGGCGTGATCTCGCCCGGTGCCTTCATCCCGCTGGCGGAGGAAACCGGTCTGATCGTGCCGATCGGCGACTGGGTTCTGAAAACCGCATGCCGCCAGTGCAAGGCCTGGCAGGATGCCGGTCTGCCGTCCCTGATCATCAGTGTGAATGTTTCCGCCCGACAGTTCCTCGAACGCAACTGGGCGAGCCGCGTGGCGGCTGTACTCGCGGAAACCGGCCTGGAGGCGCGTTATCTCGAACTCGAACTGACCGAGAGCCTGATCATGCAGGACGTGCCCGGTGCGATCGCGACTATGCACGAGTTGGAGGCGATCGGCGTGCACCTTGCGATCGACGACTTCGGGACGGGTTATTCCAGCCTCAGCGCGCTTAAACGGTTCCCCGTGCAACGGCTGAAGATCGACCGCTCCTTCGTCGAGGACATCCCGTTGGACGCCGACGACAAGGCCATCACCGCGGCGATCATTTCGCTGGCGCAGAATCTTGGCCTGCGGGTGATCGCCGAAGGCGTGGAAACGGAAGCGCAGGTCGAGTTCCTGCGGCAAAGCGGTTGCGATGAGATCCAGGGCTATTTCTTCAGCCCGCCGCTTGTCGCCCGGGATTTCGAAACACTGCTTGGCCAGCGCAGGGTCCATGCGGACGCTATCTGAGTGGCGGTGCCGTGGCTTGCAGAGTGCGATGCCGCGATTGTGATTGGAGTTTTGCTGACATAAGTTTCGTTCCAGCCGTAGATGCAATGCCACCGGAGAGGGTGAGGAAAAAGCACAAGAGCCGTTCTGTTCGCATCCCGACCTGAGAATCGATCACGATGATTTTGGATTGATTTAACCCGCGATCGTCATGATCTTCCTGACCCAGAGCGAGGAGGTGCGAATCGCCGATATCGGTCGCGCCATTTGCCTTCCGCCTGCTGCACTCAAACCCGTTAGAGTTCGATGCCCACGCTGCCCAATTTCTCCCGCCGCCAGTTTCTCCGTACATCCGGACTCGTAGCCATCTCCGCCGGGCTTGCGAGTTGCACGTCGTCGATGAACACGGACCGCTTCCGTCAGCAAACCATGCCGGTTTACCGCAATCCGGCGCTGGAGGGACGCTGGATCGATCCGCGTACGGGAGCCTTGCTGGAGGGCCCGGTCGAGGAGGCGGCACTGCCGACCGGCCTGCCACCGCAGGACCCCTATTACTCGCAAATTTATGCCGCGGTGGACGATGGCGGTTATCTGGTCCCGGCTGTGCCTTATCAGCAGATCGACGCTCGATTTTACCGCCAGGAGGTCGACGACCCATTCGGGGAGCAGCCGGGCACGATCGTGGTCGACACCGCCGATCGCTTTCTCTATCTGGTCCAGCCGGGCGGAAGGGCCATGCGGTATGGCGTCGGGCTCGGTCGTGAGGGCTTCGCCTGGTCGGGACGCGGCGTCATTCAGTGGAAGCAGAAGTGGCCGCGCTGGACGCCGCCAGGTACGATGATCGAACGGCAGCCGGAGCTTGCGCGCTATTCGGAAAGCGCAGGCGGGATGCAGCCTGGCTTGAACAATCCGCTCGGCTCACGCGCGCTCTATATCTTCCAGAACGGCCAGGACACCTTGTATCGCGTACACGGAACGCCGGAGTGGCAATCGATCGGGAAGGCCGTTTCCTCCGGCTGTGTGCGCATGCTCAACCAGGACGTCATGGATCTCTACGACCGCGTCCGCGGCAAGGCGCCGATCCTCGTGATCTAGAGCAATTCCAGGAAAAGTGTGTAACGGTTTTCCGTCCGGAATTGTGTTATTTCAAAGAGTTAGATCATTTCACTGCTTCCATGAAACAATGAAATGACCTAGCCAACGGAGGCGCGCTCCGCTCTAAAGCGATCGCCGTTGACGAATGCAGTCAGCTTTCTCGCTGACTGCTGGTCATCCGTTGGGTTAAGCGCTGCAGCGCCTCGCGCAACTCACGGACTTCTTCCAGGGTGCATCCGGTCGCTTTGCTGATGTCGGCGAGGATGCCGAAGGCCTCGGGTTTCAGGTTCCGACCCTTTTCCGTGAGGCTGACGATCACCTGCCGCTCGTCGTCGCGATCGCGGAGCCGGGTGACATAGCCGGCGGCTTCCAGCCGCTTCAGCAAAGGGGAAAGCGTACCGGAATCGAGGCCCATGTCCTCGCCGATCCGTTTCACCGTCATCTTGTCCTGTTGCCAGAGCGCCAACAGCACGAGGTATTGCGGATAAGTGAGGCCAAAGCGATCGAGCAGCGGCTTATAGGTGCGGTTGAACGCGTGCCCAGCCGAATAAACCGCAAAGCACAATTGCTGGCCCAGCGTCAGCGCTTCATCGGATATCGCCTCAAATTTTTCCGGCTTGGTCGTCATGATCGCATTGTCGCAAATTCACGGCCGTAATGCAATTTGCAAAATTAATTTGCGTGCAATTTAATATTGCGATATAGAATGCATATCGACAACGATCATCGAAGGAGACTGCCATGCCTATCCTCTATCGCACCACCGCCTCCGCGACGGGCGGTCGCGCCGGCCAGGCCAAGAGCGCCGATGGCGTCCTCGACATCAGCCTCACCGTTCCGAAGGAGCTTGGTGGCGACGGTGCCCGCGGCACCAACCCGGAGCAGCTCTTTGCTGCCGGCTATTCTGCCTGCTTCCTCGGCGCGTTGAAATTCGTTGCCGGCAAGGAAAAGGTAAGACTTCCGGAAGACACGAAAGTGACAGGCACCGTCGGGATCGGCCCGCGCGACGACGGCACGGGCTTCTACATCGATGCGGCGCTCGAGATCGCTTCGCCCGGCGTGGATAAAGCCGTCCTTGAGGATCTGGTCCAGAAGGCTCACATCGTATGCCCATACAGCCACGCAACCAGGGGCAATGTCGACGTGAAGCTGACGGTGGCTTGAGGCAAGCGCGATTGTCTAGCGCATCGGCCCGAAAATCGGAATCGATTTTCGGAAAGCACGGCGCTGTAAATGCACTGAAGCCCGGGCATTCGCCCCGGGCGTCGAATATTGACGGCGGCGTCTGTGCAAGCGATGCGACCGAACGAAGAACTCGGCGGCTCCTCCCTCCGCCGCCTCAGGCTTTCTTGAGGAACTCGGTGCTGCTTGCTATCGCTTCAGGCTACCGAGGATGCCGCGCACGAGGGCGCGGCCGACCTGCGTTGCGACCGTGCGGGCAACGGATTTCATCGCCGCTTCGACGATGGTTTCGCGCTGATAGCCGGATGAGCGCGGCCGCGCCTGCCTGCCGGAGGGCGCCGCCGGTTCATCGTCGCCGAAGCCGGGCAGGGTCCAGCGGCTGCCTTCGGACGTCTCTTCCGCAGGCTGCTCTTGCGCCTGGCGTGCGGCGTCGGCCTGCTCGGCAGCCTTCGCGGCGCGCTTGGCAAGCAACTCGTAAGCCGATTCCCGATCGAAATCCTCATCATAGAGCCCGCGCACGGGACTGACATCGATGACCTTTTGCCGTTCGGGCTCAGTCAGCGGGCCAAGGCGTGATGCCGGCGGGCGGATCAGCGTTCTCTCGACCATGGACGGCGAGCCCTTGCCTTCGAGCGTCGAAACGAGCGCTTCACCGGTGCCGAGATTGGTGATGACCTCGGCACAGTTGAAGTCCGGGTTGGGGCGGAAGGTGTCGGCCGCGGTCTTCACCGCCTTCTGTTCGCGCGGCGAATAGGCGCGCAGCGCATGCTGGACACGATTGCCGAGCTGCGCCAGCACCGTCTCCGGCACATCAAGCGGGTTCTGGGTGACGAAGTAGACGCCGACGCCCTTGGACCGGATCAGGCGCACCACCTGTTCGACGCGCTCGACGAGAACCTTCGGCGCGTCGTTGAAGAGCAGATGCGCTTCGTCGAAGAAAAACACCAGCTTCGGCTTGTCCGGATCGCCGACTTCCGGCAACTCCTCGAAAAGTTCGGAAAGGAGCCAAAGCAGGAAGGTCGCGTAGAGCCGCGGATTCATCATCAGCTTGTCGGCGGCAAGCACCGAGATCGCGCCGCGTCCGTCATTGGTCGTGCGCATGATGTCGGTGATCTTCAGCGCAGGTTCGCCGAAGAAGTGCTCCGCACCCTGTTGCTCGAGGATGAGCAACTCGCGCTGGATCGAACCGACCGAGGACTTGGAAATGAAGCCAAACTGGTTGGAAAGCTCGCTTGCATTGTCGCCCATGTAGTTGAGCAGCGCCTGGAGATCCTTGAGGTCCAGGAGCGGCAGGCCGCCTTCGTCGGCGATCTTGAAGGCGATGTTCAGCACACCTTCCTGTGCGTCGGTGGCATTCATCAGCCGCGACAGGAGCAGCGGTCCCATCTCGGACATTGTCGTGCGGACCCTATGGCCTTTCTCGCCGTAAAGGTCCCAGAAGATCACCGGAAATTCCTGGAAGTCGTAGGGCGTGAGGCCAATCTGCTCGGCACGCTTGAGCAGGAAATCCTTCGGTTCCCCGATCGCGCCGATGCCGGAAAGATCGCCTTTCACGTCGGCGCAGAAGACCGGAACGCCGGCATTCGAGAATCCTTCCGCAAGGATCTGCAGGGTCACCGTCTTGCCGGTGCCGGTTGCACCGGTGATCAGTCCGTGACGGTTACCGAATTTCAGCTCCAGATATTCGCCCTTGTTGATCGAATCGTCCGGCTTGCGGCTGGTACCGATATAGAGCTTGCCTTCTTGCAGCATGTGGGCTTGATCTCCGTTTTGCCAATGAAAGCGGGCGTTTCGTTGCACAGCGCTGTCACCGGAATATCGTGTGTTTCTGTTATAGGCGGTGCAGTTGGGCGCGGCAACTGGCTCGTCGAGTGCGTTGCCAAGGGCGACGGTCCGTGAAACGATGCGCCTCTCGGCGATGGCCGCGATCGCATTTCGTTGCCGCTTGTTATTTCGGAAGCGATCATTTACGTCAACGTCAACGTCAAAATCTAATCGAGGAGATTTCCATGAGTGAGCTGGTCACCCGCGTTGCGGAAAACGTCGGCATCGAGCCCGCAACGGCCGAAAAGGCGGTCGGCATGATTCTCGGCTTTCTGCAGCGCGAGGCGGCTGAAGGTCCGGTTGCCAGGATGATCGAAGCCATTCCAGGCGCCCCGGAATTGGTCGCCCAGTACAACGGCGAGGGCAGCAACGGTGGCGGTCTGCTCGGCGGCTTGATGTCGGCGATCGGTGGCGGCGGTGTCATGGCGCTCGGCCAGCAGCTAATGAGCCAGGGCCTCGGCATGGGCGAGATCACCTCGCTTGCCAAGGAAACGATCGCCTTCGCCAAGGAAAAGGCGGGCGACGAGGTCGTCGATGAGGTCGTCGCCTCCGTTCCCGGCCTCAGCCAGTTCGTCTGATCGTTCTACCCACGCAGAACACCCGCGTGATCCGGCGGGTGTTTTGTTTTTGTCTTATCGCGAGCGCCGCGATGCAGTCACTCAGGCTGCTTTATCCCATTGGGGCGCCAGACCCGCAGGGCTGACGATCCGGCCGTCCGGGCGCGCAAGCTTGCGGATCGCCGCCATTTCCTCCGGCGTCAGTGCAAAATCGAAGATCGCGAAATTCTCCTTGAGCCGGGCCTCCGTCGCTGTCTTCGACAACGTGATCACGTCCTTCTGCTGCACAAGCCAGCGCAAAGCCACCTGCGCCGCCGTCTTGCCGTGGCGCGCCGCGATATCCTTGAGCAGGGGGTCGGACGGTACCTTGCCATTGGCCATGGCATAATAAGCAGTGAGTGACATGCCCAGCGCACGCGCGGCCTGCAGAACCTTCGTCTGGTCGAGATAGGGGTGATACTCGACCTGGTTGGTCGCGATCGGCGCATCGCTGAGCCGGACGGCTTCCTCCATCTGCGCGATATTGAAATTGCTGACGCCGATATGGCGTACCTTGCCGGCCTTCTGCACTTCGTTGAGCGCACCGATGCGCTCGGCCATCGGCACGTCGCTGCCCGGCCAGTGGAGGAGGAGCAGATCCACGTAATCAGTCTTCAGCTTTTTCAGGCTCTCGTCGACGGAGGCGAGGAAGGCGTCGTGGCGATAATTATCGACCCAGACCTTCGTGGTCAGAAAGATATCCGCGCGTCGAACGTCGGACTTGTGGATCACTTCGCCGACTTCCGCCTCGTTGCCGTAGATCTGCGCCGTGTCGACATGGTGGAAGCCGAGTTTGAGCGCTTGGGGCAGGACGCGAAGCACATCGGCGCCGGGCATGCGGAAGGTACCGAAGCCGAGGGCGGGAAGATTGGCGCCGTTGGAATTGACTGCGTGCATGGAAAGCTCCTTGGTTGGGAGAGGCTCGACAGGTGCCGGGCGAATTCGACATTCTATACTTGTTGCGGCAGGACGAAGGTTCAAGCGGGCTGTTCGACGAGAACCGCGCGCCGGTCGAGCGCGCCGCTCCACAACGTCAGAACCAGGGCGACGGTAACCAGCATCGCGCCGACCAAGGGCGTCGAACGGAGACCCAGTGGCGAGGAGACTACAAGGCCGCCAAGCCAGGCGCCGACCGCAATGCCGAGATTGAAGGCGGCGATGTTGAGGGCCGAGGCGACGTCGACGGCGCCGGGGCGGTATTGCTTGGCAAGCTGGACGACATAGAGCTGCAGGCCTGGCACGTTGGCGAAGGAGAGGAAGCCGAGTGCTGCCAGCGTGGCCAGCGTCAGGACCGGGGAGGGGGCCGTGAAGGTGAAGAGCAGGAGCACGGCTGCCTGGGCGAGAAAGAGGCCGATCAGTGCCTTCACCGGATCGCGGTTGGCAATCTTTCCGCCGGCGATATTACCGATCGCGATGGCGATGCCATAGAGAACCAGGATGAGGCTGACGCTGCCTTCCGAGAAACCGCTGATTTCCTGCAGGATCGGTGCGAGAAACGTGAAGGCGACGAAGGTGCCGCCATAGCCGAGCGCGGTCATGGCAAAGACGATCAGCAGACGGCCAGATCCAAGCACGCGAACCTGATCGACGAGACGCGCCGCGGCCGCCTTGCTCAGCGTATTCGGGAGCAGGGCTGCGATGCCGATGAAGGCGATTGCGCCAAGCGCGGTAACCGCCCAGAAAGTGGCGCGCCAACCGAAGGTCTGGCCGATATAGGTGCCGAGCGGCACGCCGGTGACGATTGCCACGGTCAATCCCATGAACATCATTGCGATCGCCGAGGCGCGGCGATCCTCGGGCACGAGATCGGCGGCAATCGTCGAGCCGACAGAGAAAAAGACGCCATGCGCGAAGGCCGATAGCACCCGTGCGACGAGCAGCAATTCGTAGCTCGGCGAAAGCGCCGCCGCGGCATTGCCGATGATGAAGAGAGCCATCAGCCCGAGGAGCAGTGGCTTGCGCTCGATGCGACCGGTGAGCGCGGTCAGCACCGGCGCGCCGAAGGTGACGCCGAGGGCGTAAACGCTGACGATGAGGCCGGCGAGCGGCAGGCTGATGTGTAGATCGGAAGCGACTGTCGGCAGGAGACCGACGATCACGAATTCCGTTGTCCCGATCGCATAGGCCGCGATCGTCAAGGCAAAGATAGCGATGGGCATAGAAATACCTTCCCGCCCGCACGCGGTGCGGGCTGAGCTTTGCGGCCTTGCCGCGGTTGGTGGTTGATGACCCGGAATATGGATCGATCGGGCTTGCGCGATAATCCGGGGGAATGGATAAACGCCTGTGAACTGAAATCAAAGGTGAAGGCAAATGGACAATCGCGCCGGCGAAATGGAAGTGTTTGTTGCCGCAGCTGAATTGCGCAGCTTTTCCGCCGCCGGCCGGCGACTGAAACTGTCGCCGTCCGCCGTCAGCAAGCTTGTCTCGCGCATCGAAGACAGGCTGGGGACCCGGCTCGTCGTGCGCTCCACCCGCATACTGCAGCTGACACCGGAGGGAGAAATCTATCTTCAACGCGCGCAGCGCATCCTGGCGGCGATTGCCGAGACGGAACAGGTGGTTGCCGGCGGCGGCCGGGCGATGCCGCGTGGTCCGCTACGGGTGAACGCGTCCGTCGGTTTCGGCGAGCGCTATATCCTGCCGCTCGCTGCCGAATTCCTCGCGCGCTATCCCGACGTGCAACTGGACCTCTCTCTAACCGACAGCACGATCGACCTGATCGAGGAGCGGACCGACATCGCCATTCGGTCCGGTCCGATGCGCGACTCCACGCTGAAGGCACGCAAATTGCTCGATAGCCGGCAGGTGATTATCGCGGCACCGGCCTATCTCGACGCTCATGGCGTGCCACGGGCGCCCGATGACCTCGCCCGCCACAATTGCTTCACCTTCAATTTCCGCCGCAGTCTCGACGGCTGGCCTTTCCGTGACTCGGGCTCGTCCAACGTCTATGTACGTCCGGTCACCGGCAACATGCAGGCAAACAGCGGCGCCATCATTCGCAATCTCTGCCTGTCCGGCCTCGGCCTTGGCCGCGTCGGAGAGTTCCACGTGCAGCCGGATATCGACGCGGGCCGATTGGTGCCGGTGCTGGAGGATTACAATCCGGAAGACATAGAACGGGTGCACGCCGTCTATGCCGGGCACGAATATCTTGCTGCCCGCATCCGCGCTTTCATCGATTTCCTGGTAGAGAGAATCTAATGCATGTCGCCGAAAAGTGCGCAGCGGTTTTGGGGCAACGACATGCATAAATCAAAGAGGCATGTCGCCCAAAAGTGCGCAGCGGTTTGGGTTTACTGGCTCAGATGCCGAACTGCAGGCTCTCGAGCGAGGGGAGAATGAGCGCCGGACCATAGTCCTTGTACTCGTCCGGCATGTCGGAGCGGTTGATCCAGACGGTGCGGAAGCCGAACTTTGTCGCTCCCGCGATGTCCCAGCGGTTCGACGATTGGAACGAAACCGCATGCGGATAAAGCCGGTATTGCGTCGTCACCAGGTCGTAGACGGCGGGCGCCGTCTTGAACGCCTTGACCGCGTCGACCGAGAACACGTCGTCGATCACGATGTCGAGCGCAGCATTCTTCACCGCCGATGCGAGCATGGCCGGCGACCCGTTGGAAAGAATGGCGATGCGGGCGCCGCGCTCCTTCAAACCCCTGAGCACGGCCGGAACCTCCGGATAGCAGTCGAGCTCCCAATACGCATCGAGCAGCGACTTCTTGAGCTTCGGATCGGCCGAGGGGAAGCGCTGAAAGGCGTAGTCGAGCGACTGCTCGGTCAGTTGCCAGAAGTCGACATAGGCGCCCATCAGCGAGCGCACCCAGGAATATTCGAGCTGCTTGGCGCGCCAGAGTTCGGAAAAGGCCTGGCCGTCGGGGCCGATCGCTTCGGCATGGCGCCGCACCGCCGCATGCACATCGAAAAGCGTGCCATAGGCATCGAAGACGTAGGCCGCCAGAGACATCGAACTCTCCCGTCATCACCGTTCAGCGGCGCATCACGCATCGTGCTCGCTGAAAATCGGTTCCGACTTCGGCCCCGGTGCGGTAGGCGCAGCGCTTGGTCAGTTGTTTCCGGGATCATGTCAAAACTTTGTGCGGCGCACAATGCCATCATGCCTGGCCGTGCTAATTTAATTAGCCTTTCCAGACTTTTGCCGGAAAACGCAGCGCCTGTTTTGCAAGTTTTCCCTTGAGCCCGAGCGCGGCATCACAGAGCCCGACGACATGCCGGTTCGGTTTGGCTTCCGGGCGAAGCGCATGAAGCGCCGCGGCCGCTTCCTCGGGCGCCATGTAGCGCGCCAGAATGCCGAGCGTCAGCGCGGTCGATCTGCCGAAGCCCCGAAGGCAGTGGACCAGCAGATGCGCATCCTCGGGCAGCGTGTCGATGAAGCCGAAGGTTGCCTCGATCGCCTCCGCCCGTGCGGCATCGGGTGCGTCCGGGTCGGTCGCATCGCCGAAGTAAAGCTCCAGATGCCGCTCGGGCGGCAGTTCGATCATGGAAAGCAGGCGGCTTGCAGGCGCGCGGATCGAGACGAGATGCGACGGCTGCCAAAGGTGGCGGTAATGGCGCGCCTCGGTCTGCGAACTGACGATCACGCGTATCGGCCAGCCGTTAGGATGCCGGGAATTGCTGCCGAGAACAGGCCGATAGAATTCGGTTTCGCTGGTTTGAGCCGCAAGCGCCATGACGGGACCCTCGTTGATTCGTCTTGCTTGCGAAGACCATAACAGCGCGCAGCGGCGATCGGAATCCCTGATCAGAATCGCGTGATCACGCTGATCCCGAGATCCGTCGCCCGGTCCATCGTAACCAGCGCCGGCACGGCTTCTTCGAGCGAGATCTCGCGGCCGATCAGTTGCTTCGGGTTCAGCTTGCCGGCGGTGATCATCGACAGCATCGCGTCGTAGCGCCAGGCCTGCATGCCGTGGCTGCCGTAGATCTCGAGCTCGTGGCCGATCACCTGCGCCATCGGGATCTCAGGTGTTGCATGCTCGGCGAGCATCAGGCCCACCTGCACATGGCGCCCGCGCCGGCGCAGGTTCTTGATCGAATTGAAGCACGTAACCGGCGAACCGAGTGCGTCGATGGAGACGTGGGCGCCGCCCTTGGTGATTTCTCTCACGGCCTCCGCAACGTCTGCCGTTTCCTTGCCGTTGATTGCGGCCACGGCGCCAAGTTTGCGGGCAAAGGCGAGCTTTTCCTCGGAAATGTCGATTGCGATCGGGTTGGCGCCGAGCGCCGCGGCGATCATGATCGCCGAGAGGCCGACGCCGCCGCAGCCGTGGACCGCCACCCATTCGCCTCCCTTGACGCGCGCCTGGTCGGCAACCGCCCGGAAGGATGTGGCGAAGCGGCAGCCAAGGCTTGCGGCGGTCGCGAAATCCATGCTTTCCGGCAGGTGCACGAGGTTCTGGTCGGCAAGGTCGATCGCCACATATTCGGCAAACGAGCCCCAATGGGTGAAGCCCGGCTGGAACTGTGCCTCGCAAACCTGCTGGTTGCCCGAGCGGCATTCGGTGCAACGGCCGCAGCCGGAAACGAACGGAACGGTCACGCGGTCCCCGACCTTGTAGCGAAGAACACCGCGTCCGGCGGCCGCAATCGTTCCCGCGAGCTCGTGGCCAGGCACATGCGGCAAACGAATGTCCGCATCATGTCCCATCCAGCCATGCCAGTCGCTGCGGCAAAGGCCGGTCGCCTCGACCTTGATAACAACGCCGTATTCACTCGGGTTCGGATCCGGCAGAACCTTGATCTCCGGCGTCTTCTCGAACGCGTCGTAATACATCGCCCTCATGACTGGTCTTGCTCCTGTGCTCGTCAGCCTATTTTGGCATGGTGGTTCGGCCTGTTCCACAATGGACCCCATGACATTTTTTGATGTACCTATTCACCCCGGTACTGTCTTTTTCGGCTACTGCATGTTTCCTTAAATCGTATTCGATTTCCGAACGGACGATAACGAGAGGAGACGCCGATGGCCGTCGATACATCCCCCCGCTCAACCACCTGGACCTATGTCGACGGTGAATGGCTTTCCGGCAATCCTCCGCTGATCGGGCCGACCTCCCACGCGATGTGGCTCGGCTCCACCGTTTTCGACGGTGCTCGTTGGTTCGAGGGCATCGCGCCGGACCTTGACCTGCATTGTCAGCGCGTCAATCGCTCGGCTGTTTCGTTGGGTCTCAAGCCCACCATGTCCGCTGAAGAGATCGAGGCGCTGACCTGGGAGGGCGTGAAGAAGTTCGACGGCAAGACGGCAATCTACGTCAAGCCGATGTATTGGGGTGAGCATGGCTCCTGGAGCGTCGTGGCGGTCGATCCGGAATCGACGCGCTTCGCGCTCTGCCTGTTCGAGGCACCATTGGGCAACGCTCACGGCGGCTCGTCGCTGACCCTGTCGCCCTTCCGCCGGCCGACGCTCGAGTGCATGCCGACGGATGCCAAGGCGGGTTGCCTTTATCCAAACAATGCCCGGATCCTCAACGAAGCGCGCTCGCGCGGCTTCGACAATGCACTGGTGCGCGACATGCTCGGCAATATCGCCGAGACCGGATCCTCCAACATTTTCATGGTGAAGGACGGTGTCGTCTTCACGCCGGCCGCCAACAAGACCTTCCTTGCCGGCATTACCCGCTTCCGCGTCATGAGCCTCTTGCGCGAGGCCGGCTTCGAGGTGGTCGAGACCACGATGACAATGGCCGATTTCGAGGCGGCAGACGAGATCTTCACCACCGGCAATTATTCCAAGGTGCTGCCCGTGACCCGCCTTGACGACCGCGACCTCCAGGCTGGCCCGATCGCCGCCAAGGCGCGCGACCTTTACATGGACTGGGCGCGTTCGAGCCGAGATGTCTGACGGCGCGGATACGGCTTAGTGGCCGGCTCGCCCCAACTCGGAGAAATGCTCCGCCGGCCGATCGCGACGACTGTTTCTTGTCGCGCCGGTGGCGAATGGCCATGCGCCTGCCCCGCCTTTGTTCCCCTCACGGCTCAGTCTCCGAGCGGACGGATGACGACATCGGCGGACGAGCGCGTTGTCGGCCCGTGATAGACCGCCTCGATGTTGTTGCCGTCCGGGTCGAGGAGAAAGGCGGCGAAATAGCCGGGATGGTAGGATCGCTCGCCCGGCTCGCCGTTGTCTTTTCCGCCGTTCGCAAGGCCGGCTTCGTAGAAACGGCGAACCGCGTCCGGATCGATCGCCTGGAAGGCGACATGCACATGGCTGCGATAGGCTTCGGCCTGGTCGATGTAGAGTTCATCGAATGCAATCGCCTGTTCGGTCTCGAACGTCGGCTGGTGGCCGAGAGCGGCAAGAATCGCGCGATAGAAACGCTTGCTGGCGGCGAGGTCTCTTGCGCGGAGATGCAGATGGTCGAGCAGCCGTCCCTGATGGAATTCCATAACGTCCTCCGCTTGCGTGTTCTGTGCATGGACGCTGGAAGACATAGGACCCTTATGCAGGATGTCGATGCGGCTGCCGGACAGACGGAAACAAATGCCGCCTTCGAGGCGCACGGAGCCGCCCTCTCCCGCGGTCAGCGGGAGAGGGGAGTGCGGGCGACTCTCACCGCAACTGCGCGCTTGCGGATCGAATAGGCTTGGAGCGAAACGCCGGAGAGGAAAATCACGAGCCACACCATCAGGGTCGTCTGGACGATCGGCGAGTCCGGTCCGCTCGCGAGTGGTTGCGAAGCAGGCAGTCGCGTCAGCGACTCGTTAACCGCCGGCACGATCAGCAGGAAAAAGCTGAAGCTTAGTCCGAAGCTGGAGAGATAGGGCTTCAAACGGCCGAGTCTGTCTGTGCGGGCCGCAGCAAGGCTCCCCGCCACGGCAACAAGCGTCACGATGCCGAGCGCATGCCCCTCGTTGAAGCCGCCGGTGCTCGACAGTCCGAAGGATGTCAGCACCGAGAGCACCAATGAGGAGAGATAGAACTTGCCCGAACGTGTCTCCGGCAGGATCGCGCCGTGGCGCGCAAAGCCGTAGAGACCTGCGACGACCGGCGCGAGACTGATCGCCGTATGGACAATGCCGAGGGTGGAAAGGGGGTTGGCCATTTTCCTGTTCCTTTTGCTTGTAGACCGACTAGTTGGTTGATTCCGACTCAAAAATGATGCGCTTATCTCATCGGCCGCTGCAGGATCTGTTCGACCGCGCGGCGGGCAATTGCGGAGAATACTTCAGGGTCCGATCCGGCAACACGTGCGGCAAGCATGGCGCCGTGAACGGTTGCCATGAGCATTTCCGCTTCGGCGGCAGCGCCCTTCTCCGCCTCCAGTGTGCCGGCCCGGGTTCCATCGTCGATGATGGCGGCAAGCCAGGAAGCAAGGTCCGAAAAGTGGCCCTGCACCTGCCGCACGACGCCCTCCGGCAGCGACGGAATTTCCGAGGCAAGCAGGGCACCGATGCAGAAAGGCTTTTCCTTTCTGCGGATGCAGTCTTCCCAGTAGCCGATATAGGCGCCAAGCCGCTCGGCCGGATCGGACACTGACGAAAGCAACTCTTCGACGCTACGCCGATTCTTCGCGCGGTAACGAGCCAGAACCTTCTCGGCAAGGTCGGCCTTGGTCGGAAAGTGGTGATGGATTGTTGCCTTGCCGACGCCGACCTCCGCTGAAATGTCCGCATAGCTGAACGCGTTGTAGCCCCTCGAAACCATGAGGTCCTCCGCCGCGTCCAGGATTTTTTCATATGTCGCGCTTGCCATGGCAAGAACCTACCGACTAGTTGGTCGGCAAACAAGTGCCCGAATCTCACAAGATCGTGACAGGAGGCCCGCGCACCGCCGCGGATGTCTTTGAGAGGCGGAAGCGCGGATCACGTTATCGGCTTGTCAATTACGGCTTGGACACGGGTATCACCTGAGCGCCGATCTCGCCGCCGATCTCCACGGCTTTGGTCTGCTTGTCATAGACGCAAATCTGCGTGACGTTGCCGTCGCCGCCCTTCGGCTTGCCGTAGACGAGTGCCACTCCGTAGCTTTCGGTACCGAAAGGATCAACGATCGCGCTGACGCCCTCAAGTGATTCGGCGGCGACAATGCATTTCGCCGACACGTCTGCCCGAAATTCTTCCCATGCGTCGCCCGACGAAGCATGTGCAGGACCTGCAGCAAGGCTTGCTGCGGCGAAAAGGCTCAGGATCGAGGTATGGTGCGTCGGCATGTTTTATTCCTCATTGCTTGTGGGAGACGCGCGGGTAGTAGCACGCCGATCGTGACGAGAATTTGCCAAGGAGAACGGCTCGTCAGAAACGCAACGAAAGTATTTTGCGTGTGGCAGAGAAATTTTGGCACCGCATCGGTTGCCTCGGTCTATGCCGGTGCCTATGTTCCCGCTCACAGATTTCCTTGACGAAATCCATACCAAGAGGAGATGCCACGATGGCTTTCGAATTGCCGAACCTTCCCTATGACTACGATGCGCTCGCCCCCTATATGTCGCGCGAAACGCTCGAGTATCATCACGACAAGCATCACCTCGCTTATGTGACGAACGGCAACAAGCTCGCCGAGGACGCCGGTCTTTCCGGTCTTTCGCTCGAGGAAGTCGTCAAGAAGTCCTATGGGACCAACCAGCCGCTGTTCAACAATGCGGGCCAGCACTACAACCACATCCATTTCTGGAAGTGGATGAAGAAGGGCGGCGGCGGCACCAGCCTGCCGGGCAAGCTCGACGCGGCGATCAAGTCCGACCTCGGCGGCTACGACAAGTTCCGCGCCGATTTCATCGCCGCCGGCACCGGCCAGTTCGGCTCCGGCTGGGCCTGGCTCTCGGTCAAGAACGGCAAACTTGAAATCTCGAAGACCCCGAACGGCGAAAACCCGCTCGTCCACGGCGCGTCGCCGATCCTGGGCGTGGATGTCTGGGAGCATTCCTACTACATCGACTACCGCAACGCCCGCCCGAAGTACCTCGAGGCCTTCGTCGACAATCTCATCAACTGGGATTACGTGCTCGAAATGTACGAAGCCGCGACGAAGTAAGCGGCTGCCGCGACAGGCAATTCGGCCCGGCGCTTGCGCCGGGCCTTTTCGTTGCGGTCGATGGCGGGGTGGGGATGGCCAGCGGCTGTGCTTTTCGTCGAGGCTGGTGAATTGCCCTCTCCTCCGGTTTAACCCGAGGACTAACCCTCTCCCCGCGAGCGGGGCGAGGGGACTTTGGGGAGAGCTTCGCCGCTTGGCCCTTCGCCCCGCTTGCGGGGAGAAAGTGGCGGCAGCCAGATGAGGGGCGTTTCTCTGTCTCGAAGCCGTTTGAGTTCCGAGCCTCTGCCTACCCATCCTCCGCCTCAAGCGGCCGTGCGGCATTGATCTGCCAGCCGCTGATCCACAACTGCCTGAGATTGTTGCCCTCGCCACGGAAAAAGACGTTGACTGGCTCGCAATGCTCCACCCGGTCGGCGCGGAAGTTGCGGATGTCCTGCCGCAGTTCGCACCAAGCGACCATCATCGCGTGTTCCGAATAATAGATCAGCGCCAGCGGGCGCACGGTGCGCTCGCTTGCCCGCCCGAGTTCGTCGCGATAGTCGAGCGCGAGCTTCTGCTCGTCGCGGATTGCGCGGCGAACCATGGCGAGATCGATGGCCGGCGGCGGTGCTGCAACAGTGCCCCAGGCGTGTAGTGCCTGGGACTGGAACGCCTGGCGCAGCGGCCCGGGGACGGCGCCGGTGATCTTCTGGTTCACGCGCCGTGCGGCCGCCTTCAGTTCCTCGTCGCCCGTGCGTGCCAGCAGTGCCAGCGCCAGCACCATCGCCTCCGTCTCTTCGATCGTGAACATCAGGGGTGGCAGATCGAAACCGGGCCTCAGGATATAGCCGAGGCCGCGTTCGCCTTCGATCGGCACCCGCATCGCCTGCAGGGCGGCGATATCGCGGTAGATCGAGCGCGCCGTCACCTCCAGGGTTTCGGCAATTTCCGCGGCCGTTACCGGCTTCCTGGCAAGTCGCAGGATCTGGATGATTTCAAACAGGCGGGACGCCTTACGCACGGAAAAAACCTCCATCGCCTCAAAAGGCTCCTGACAAATCCCTGTCAGTTGGGCAGCGATATAACATGTGTCAACGGATTGAAAAATCGACAATCCGGTCGCGCATTCACACGGAAATCTCACGGACAACTGACATGAGTTACGCGGAAAACCTCTGGCTTTTCTTCACCCTTCTCTTCGGCATAATCATCGTGCCCGGCATGGACATGGTCTTCGTGCTGGCCAATTCACTGACCGGCGGGCGGGCCTCCGGATTGTCGGCGACAGCCGGTATCATGGCTGGCGGCGTGCTGCATACACTCTATGCCGCGCTCGGCGTGAGCGTCGTCCTGCATCTCGTGCCACAGCTTTTCAACGTGCTGCTTGTCGCCGGCGCCCTCTATATCGGCTGGATCGGCTTCTCGCTGTTGCGCAGTTCGATCACCATCGGCGGGATCGAAAAGGCGGTGCAACTGTCGCGTTGGGCGAGCTTTCGCCAAGGCGCCCTGACAAGCCTGATGAATCCCAAGGCTTATCTTTTCATGCTGGCCGTCTATCCGCAGTTCCTCAAGCCGCAATTCGGTCCGATCTGGTCCCAGGCCGCGGTCATGGCGGTGATGATCGCCCTGACGCAGCTCTCGGTCTATGGCGGGCTCGCGCTTGCCGCCGGCCGCGGCCGTGATCTGCTTGTCGGCAGTCCGGGCGCAACGGTGGCAATCGGAAGGGCGGCCGGTTTCGTGCTGGTTGCCGTTGCCGTCTTCACCGTATGGCATGGATGGGCGGCTGTCCGGTGAGGAAGCGGTTTGCGGTCGCTCCTACTGCATGTTTCGTTAAATCGTGTCCGGTATAACAATCAAAACACGCAGCAATTCAAGGTGCTACAGCATCCTATGCGCGCCTGATAACACGCGCGATGCACTAAGTATTAAGGCACGGCGGACTTGTCCGAGCTGTTTCCAGGACGCGACAAACGCCGGTAGTACGGCGGTCGAAACCAATAATGTTGAAAAGGACAAGAACATCAAAAAAATGTTACCTCCGTCGAAAGAACAAAATGCCATCATGCGCCGTCTTCAACAGGGACCCGCAGGAGCGGGTTCGAATGACCGGGAGATCATGATGAAGATACGAGCTATTATTCTTTCCGCCGCCCTCGCAGGCGTGGGTGTCACCGTCGTGGCGGCGGCGGACGAGCCACAGGCGGTGCGCCAGCAATTGATGAAGAAAGTCGGTAAGGCCGCCGGTGCGTTGAGCGGTATTGCCAAGGGCGAAAAACCCTACGATGCGGAAATCGTCAAGGCATCGCTGACGACGATCAGCGAGACGGTGAAGATCTTCCCGACACATTTCCCGGCGGGCTCGGAAACCGGCTCGGAAACCGAAGCAAGCCCGAAGATCTGGCAAAACATGGACGACTTCAAGGCCAAGGCTGCCAAGCTCGGCACCGACGCGAGCACCTTCCTCGCCCAGCTTCCCGCCGACAAGGCTGGCGTTGGCGCTGCGCTCGGCATTCTCGGCAAGGACTGCTCCAGCTGTCACGAAACCTATCGCCTGAAAAAGGACTGAGAGGCGTTCCTTCATTCTGACCGTTTGCGATGCGCCGGCCCTGCTTGGCGCATCCTTCTTTGTCTTCCAGCATGAAGGGAGGCCCGATGGGCCGGCGAACAACGAAACTGCTGTCTGGTCTGGTCGTGCTGGCTCTTGCCGGAGCCGGCGTTTTTTGGTGGCTGACGAAACCTGCTCCGTGGGATGAAGCCCATTGGGAGGGGCTCGGCGAACCGGACCTCGCCAACGGCGAACAGGTTTTCTGGGCAGGCGGCTGCGTCAGCTGCCATGCTGCGCCGGGGGCACAGGATGACGCGCGGCTCGTGCTTTCAGGTGGCCGGGCACTGAAAAGCCCGTTTGGTACCTTCCATGTTCCCAACATCTCGCCCGATGAAAGTGCCGGCATCGGCGACTGGACGCTCGCCGAGTTCGGCAACGCCATGACGCGCGGTGTCGGGCAAAATGGCGAGCACCTCTATCCATCTTTCCCGTACGGTTCCTACGTGCGCATGACTGCCAAGGATATCAATGATCTCTGGGGATATCTGCAGACGCTGCCGAAGAGCACCAATGTGACGCCACCGCATGACTTGCCGTTTCCCTATAATATCCGCTTGGCGCTCGGCGGCTGGAAGCTCTTGTTCTTCAGCGACGAGCCGCGCGTCGAGGTGAATACGGCGGATGCGAAGCTCGCCCGCGGGCAGTATCTGGTCGAAGGTCCCGGCCATTGCGGCGAGTGCCACACGCCGCGCAACGCGCTCGGTGGGTTCGAGACTGGCAGGTGGCTCGCCGGCGCGCCGAACCCCGAGGGCGAAGGCCGCATCCCGAACATCACGCCGGGCTCGAAAAGTGTCGGCAGTTGGAGCGCGTCCGACATTGCCTCCTACCTGGAGACCGGCTTTACTCCGGATTTTGATTCAGTGGGCGGCTCGATGGTCGAGGTACAGAAGAACCTGGCGAGGCTTTCACCCCCCGACCGCGAGGCGATCGCCGCCTATCTGAAGGCGCTTCCGCCGCTTTGAAGGGTTCGCTGCCGGGCTGCGCTACCGTGTAGCTGGAACGACCGCATGTTCCTTCGCGTAGAGCGAAAGATAATCGTCAAGCGCTGCGGAACCGAGGCCGAGCGCGTGGAAAATCTCGGCCGTAAAACTGACCGGGGCCGTGCCCGCAGCAGTCACCAGCCGGCCGCTGCGAAGGGCCTGCGGTTGGTCGCAGTAGTGCTGGTGACCGCGATAGCCGGCGACCGCCGAGAGACTTTCGGCCGAGTTGCCCGTGTGGTCCGCTTCGTTGAGAATACCGCTGGCGGCGAGCGCAAGCGTCGCCCCGCAAATCCCTGCGACGACGCGGTCTTTCCCATGGAAGGCATGGATCATCGCGGTGAGATTGGGCGCTGCCGCGGTTTCCCAGGTTGAGCCGCCGCAGAGCACAAGCGCATCGAACTCCGCCGGTGCCAGCGTTTTGGTCGGCAGGTGCGGGGTGATGTGAAGGCCGCCCATCGACGTCACCACGGTGCCGCCGGGCGTGGCGATCAGCACGTCGAGCCCGAGCTCGGTGCGCGCCGTGGCCATCAGCAGCGCGCATTCCCAGTCGGCGAAACCTTCCGTCAGGACGATTGCGAGGCGCATGTGCCCTCCCGTTCAGCCAAGTTTCTGCATATAGCGCATGCCCGTGACAGGTCGAGGTACGAAGCGCTCGGATTCGTAGAAGCGATGCGCCTGGAAATTGCCGGTGGCGGCGCTGACGGAAAGATAGTCGCAGCCGGCGATGCGCGCCTGTTCGCGCGCCTTGGCAACGAGGTGTCGGCCGATACCGGTGCCGCGGTGGCCGGGACGCACGAAGAGGTGATGCAGTTCCATGCCGCGCATGCCTTCTGCCGCTCGGTAGGTCGGCACAAGGATGGCGTATCCGATCAACTGGTTGCCGGCTTCGGCGACGAGCGCTGTGATCCAGGGCGTGCGGCTGAAGAGGTCGCGCTCAAGCCGTTCCGGCGCAAGCGGTGCGTCGTCGTCGTGAAGCGCCGCGAGCTCGACGATCATCTCGTGCAACGCGGGAAGATCGCGCGGTTTGGCGCAACGGATCGTCACCAGCGGTGGACGTACCGATGGCATCGGATGAAGGGAAGGGGTGGCGGTCTGCAACATTCTCGGCTCCTATGGTTCTGCCGCCATCAGGTGCCGTGAAAAACAAAAGCCGCCTGATGGCGGCCTTGTTGAATATGATCAGCAGGCCGCTCCTATCGGAACAGCCAAAAATACACGCGGGAAATGGGTGCGTTCTTGATCATGCGCGTAGATTCGTCATTTCCGCGATTTTGTCAACGGGGATTCTCGCGCGGCGGCGGGCCTCAGTGCTCGCTCTCGCACATCGAGTGGTCGGCGAGCGCCCGGATGACGTAGCAGTCGCCGATCTTATGGTCGCCATCACAGGCGACGATGCGTTCCAGTTCGCTTTCCAGCTTTCGCAGCCTGGCGATTTTTTCCCGCACCGCGGCGAGGTGTTCGGTGGCGATGCGGTCCGCCTCGCCGCAAGGGTGCTCCGGATGCTCGCTGAGCGCCACAAGGTCGCGGATCGCCTCGATCGAGAGTCCCAGATCGCGTGCGTGGCGTATGAACGCCAATCGTTCGAGCTCGCGTTTTTCATAACGCCGTTGATTGCCTTCCGAGCGTTCCGGAGCCTCGATCAATCCCATCTGCTCGTAGTAGCGAATAGTCGGTATCTTGACGCCGGTGCGGCGCGAAAGGTCACCGATCGAATACATGGTTTCGCCTCATATCTATAGTCGCTAGAGTATTTTACATAGGGTCGAGGCATTCTTCCATCAATAGTGCGTGGAGGCCGCGGAGGACTCGTCCTCGCCATATTTGCCGCTTAGCGATTTGCTTCGCAACGGTCGCCCGTCGCGACCGCCTCATCAGGCAATAAATATTCACTGTCAATAATTTAGAGGTGTGTGTGGCGAAGGCCGCACGCCAAGGATGGAGGAAGAACGTGCCCTTGTTCATCAATCGCCGCACGATGCTCATCGGTTCCGCGATGCTCTACCCGGCACTCGTTCTCCCCGGCACGGCGCGCGCCGTTGCAGAGGCGAATGACGATGTCTCGAAGCAACTCGCCGAAATCGAAGAACGGACGGGCGGTCGCCTCGGCGTCGCAGTGCTCGATACCGAAACGAACATCTCTTTCGGCCAGCGCGAAAGCGAGCGCTTTGCCATGTGCTCGACGTTCAAGGCACTGGCCGCGGCCTGCGTGCTCGCCCGTGTGGATCGGGGTGAGGAAAAGCTCGACCGGCGCGTCGAGTTCGGCAAGGACGCGCTGGTTCCCTATTCGCCGGTGACGGAGAAACATGCGGGCGGCGATGGCATGACGGTCGCCGAGCTCTGTGAGGCGGCGGTGACGCTCAGCGACAACGCTGCGGGCAACCTGCTGCTTAAGAGTTTCGGAGGACCGGAAGGATTGACGACCTGGCTGCGGTCGATCGACGATCAGACAACGCGGCTTGATCGCACCGAGCCCGAACTCAACGAGGCAAAGCCAGGGGATCCGCGTGACACGACAACGCCGGCTGCCATGCTGGAAACCCTCGGCAACCTGACGCTCGGACCGGTTCTGTCCGAGAGTTCCCGTGTACGCTTCATCGACTGGATGGTCGCCAACAAGACCGGCGATGCGCGCCTTCGGGCCGGCATGCCGAAGGATTGGCGCATCGGCGACAAGACCGGGACGAGCGAGACCGGCGCGGCGTCGGATATTGCCGTCGTTTGGCCGAAGGATCGCGGGCCGATACTGATCACGGTCTACATCGCCGAGGCCAAGACGCCGGTGAAGGAACTGAATCCCGTCTTCGCCGAGGTCGGAAAGATTGTTGCCGGGATGGCTTGATCAGCCGACGGCATCAGGCGTCGACAGCGCTTTCCGCGATGTCAGATGCCGTCTCGCTGCCCTGCTTTTCGATGCCGAGGCTTTCGGCGACGGCCTTGCGGATTTCTTCCTCGATCGCTGCGCGTTCCTCTGACGGCATAGCTTCCAGGCTTTCCTCCGTCAGCCCATGTGCTTCGAGATACTGCGCCCGGATTTTTTCGGCGAACGACATCTTCGACCACTCAAGGAACTCGTCGGCAACGGTCGAGCCGAACGAGATCAGATCACCGGTGATCGAGGCGGCCGCCGTTTCGTCCTTGGCGAGAGACACCCAAAGCGCGCCTGAAAGCGAGGCGGAGGGTGAGGCGGGAGCAATGGTGGGCGGAGCGCGACGCTGCGCCTGGGCGCCGCCGGTTTCTTCAAGCGGGGGAAGGTTGCTTGCGGCGGAGCGGCGCTGCGAAAGGTAGTAGCTGGAAAGGCCGCTGTCGATTTTCATGGAAAATTCTCCGGATGTGAAGTCCGGCGCAGCTTGACTATCACGGCTTGCGCGAACCTTTTCCGACGCAACTCTTTGGCGAATTCAGGGCAGGGTGTAAGCGATGACGTAGTCGCCCGGCTTCGTGCCGACCGAACCGTGGCCGCCGGCGACCATCAGCACATATTGTTTGTCGGCGACGGCGTAGGTCATCGGCGTCGACTGCCCGCCTGCCGGAAGCCGCGCCTCCCAAAGCTGTCTGCCGGTCGTGAGGTCGTAGGCCCTCAGATAGTTGTCGACGGCGGCGCCCAGGAAGGCGATGTCACCCTTGGTGATCATCGGTCCGCCGATGCCCGGCACACCCACTTTGAGTGGCAGAGGCAGCGGCGTCATGTCGTAGACCGTGCCGTTCTTGTGCTTGTAGGCGATCTTGCCCGTCCTGAGATCTGCGCCCGCGACATAGCCCCAGGGAGGCGCCTGGCAGGGGATCTGCAGCGGGCCGAGGAAAGGACCCATGACGACGCCGTAGGGCGCGCCTTCATTGCGGTTGAGGCCCTGCTCGCTGCCTGTTTCGCCCGCCTGCTTTGGTGGAATCTGGTCGCGCGGAACGAGCCGGGATGTGAAGGCGAGGTAGGTCGGCATGCCGAACATCACCTGCCGTTCGGGGTCGACCGCCACCGAGCCCCAGTTGAAGGTGCCGAAATTGCCGGGATAGACCAGTGTTCCTTCGAGCGAGGGCGGCGTATAGCGGCCCTCGTATTTCAGCGACCTGAAGGCGATGCGGCACGCGAGCTGGTCGAACATCGAGACACCCCACATGTCCCGCTCTTGGAGTGGTGGCGGCATGAACGTGAGGCCGGAGACGGGCTGGGTTGGCGAAGTAAAGTCCTCGGAGATAGCGCCCCCGGGTGCGGCGGCTTCCTCAACCGGAATGATCGGCTCGCCACTCCGCCGGTCGAGTACATAGAGGTCGCCCTGCTTGGTCGGCCCGACGAGCGCCGGCACGACGATTCCATCTTCCTTGGTGATGTCGATGAGCGATGGTTGCGCAGGCACGTCCATGTCCCAGAGGTCGTGGTGCACGGTCTGGCGCACCCAGCGTACTGCGCCGGTGTTGATGTCAAGCGCGACGATCGAGGAGGAATATTTCTCCACGTGCTCGCTGCGCCCCATGCCGAGCTGGTCCGGCACCTGGTTGCCGAGCGGCACATAGATCAGGCCCAAGCTTTCGTCGACCGAGGACACCGCCCAGCTGTTCGGCGAATTGGTCGTGTAGAACTGACCGGCCGGCAGGGGAGCCGTCTGGTCGGGGTTGCCGCTGTCCCAGTTCCAGAGCAGCACGCCGCTGTTGATGTCGAAGGCGCGGATGACGCCGGATTGTTCCTGGGTAGAGTAGTTGTCGTTGACGGCACCGCCGACGATGATCTTGCCCGCGACTGCGACCGGCGGCGACGTCGAGTAGTAGTAGCCAGCCGGATTGTACTTCATCCCCTGTTCCAGATGCAGGACGCCATTGTCGGCAAAGCCCGTGCAGACCTCGCCGTTTGCCGCGTCAAGCGCGATCAGGCGCGCGTCGGACGTCGGCAGATAAACGCGTTCGGCGCAAGCGGTGCCGGGGGTCGCTGCCGGATCGGCCCAATAGGTGACACCGCGGCAGGTCTGGTGCTGGCGGTCGGGGTTCATGCCGGAATTGGAGTCGTACTTCCACTTCTCCTCGCCGGTCCTGGCGTCGAGCGCGATCGCCCAATTGTGCGGCGTGCAGAGGTACAGCGTGTCCTTCACCTTGAGCGGCGTCACCTGGTAGGTGGTTTCGCCGATATCGTCAGGTCGCTTCACGTCGCCCGTCTGGTATTGCCAGGCGACCCTGAGATTTGCGACGTTTTCCGCATTGATCTGGTCGAGCGGCGAATAGCGTTGCCCGAAGAGTGTCCGGCCGTACTGGTGCCACTCGCCGGGCGGCACATTGCCGCCGAGATTGGCTTTGGCGATCGCACCGCTCGGCAGGTCACCGCGGATATCGTGCGGATCCTGCGTCATCGCGAATATGGCGACGCCGATCGAAACAAGGCTGGCGATGGCGAGCGGCCATGCCGCGGCGCTGTAGTGCTCGCCGGAAGGGCTGACAAAGCCGAGCGGGCGCCGGATCCAGGGAGTAAGCAGCCAGAGCCCGAGCAGGATGATGATGCCGCCACGGGGCCCGAGTTGCCACCAGTCGAAGCCGACCTCCCAGACGGCCCAGGCGAGCGAGCCCACGACGACGAGCGCATAGACCCAAAGCGCTGCGGCGCGCCTGCGGAAAAGCAGCAGCGCCGTCAGCAGAAAACCGAGCGCCGCGATCAGGTAATAGGGACTGCCGCCCAGCATCAGGAGTTTGATCCCTCCCGCTCCAAGCGCGAGACCGATCAGGGCGAAGAGAATGGCCGTCAGCACGATGAGCATATGTTTAAACCCCGAATTTCAGAATGCCCGTCGCGGGTCGTCTTGGTCGCAGTCAACCGTTATTGGACGACGCCATCTGAGAAGCTAACGCATGAGGCGTGCCTTTCAATGGTCGCACTCTGTGGAGTTGCAACAATGCGGAGGTCGCGAATGTTCGCGACCGACTGTGGTTGTGGGGCTGCCGCTCAGGTGCCGCAAAAGGTCTGCAGCACTTCTTGGCCAGGCTCAGGCGGCGCCGCGTAGGCCGCGTGCTCGGGTTGGTCTTCATAGGGCCTGGACGTCACCTCGAGCAGCGCTTCGAACAGCGAGAAATCCGCATCGCGAGTCGCTGCCTCGATCGCCTGTTCCACGCGGTGGTTGCGCGGAATGAATGCCGGATTTGCCTTTCGCATCGACACGGCGCGCGCGCCGGCGTCGAGCGCTTCGCGGGTGAGGCGCCCGCGCCAGTCGCGAAGCCAGCGTGAAACCGCATCAGGTTTTTCGAAAAGCTCGGCGAGAGCCGGGTCGGCGCCCTTGTCTTCAGCCGATGCGGTGAGGCGCCGAAAGACGAGGGTGAAGTCTGCATTGCCCTCATGCATCAGGGTGAGGAGCGATTGGACAAGATCGAGATCCCCATCCTCTTCGGTCGATAGCCCGATCTTGCGCCGCATCCCGTCGAGCCAGTGCTTCTGGAAGATCGACCCGTATTCGGTCAGTGCGTCGTTGGCGAGGTTGACCGCGGTATCGGCAACCGGATCGAACAGCGGTACCAGCGTTTCAGCCAGACGCGCAAGATTCCACTGGCCGATGGCGGGCTGGTTGGCATAGGCATAGCGACCGAACTGGTCGATCGAGCTGAACACCTTCTTCGGATCGTAGGCGTCCATGAAGGCGCAGGGGCCGAAATCGATCGTCTCGCCGGAGACTGCCATGTTGTCGGTATTCATCACCCCGTGGATAAAGCCGATATGGAGCCAACGGGCGATCAATCCGGCCTGCCGCGCGGCGACCGCCTTGAACAGCGAAAAATAGGGTTGCCCGCTATCCTTCGACTCCGGGTAATGGCGTTCGATCACGTAATCGGCGAGGGCCTTGACCGACTCCATGTCCCCTCGGGCGGCAAAGAATTGAAAGGTACCGACCCGGATATGGCTTGCGGCCACGCGGGTGAAGACCGCACCGGGCAGGATTTGCTCCCGATAGACCGGCTGGCCGGTGACGGTAGCGGCGAGCGCGCGGGTCGTCGGCACGCCCAGCGCATGCATCGCTTCGCTGACGATGTATTCCCGCAGAACCGGACCGAGCGCCGCCCGTCCGTCGCCGCGGCGGGAATAGGGCGTCTGGCCGGATCCCTTGAGCTGGATGTCTCGTCTGTTTCCGTTTCGATCGATCACTTCGCCAAGCAGGATGGCGCGCCCGTCGCCGAGCTGCGGGACGAAGGTGCCGAACTGGTGTCCCGCATAGGCCATGGCAAGCGGCTCCGCGCCTGGCGGCACCTTGTTGCCCGAAAAGATCGCCGCGCCGTCGCGTTCGAGCGCTTCCGTGTCGAGACCAAGCTCTTCGGCGAGCTTTCGGTTGAACTTGATCAGCCAGGGCTCCGCAACCGATGTCGGCTCGACACGAGCATAGAAGTTCGCGGGCAACCGCGCATAGCTGTTGTCGAAGGGAAAAGGTGCCGTCTCGGAGGCAGATTGCGGGGGTACGTAGTTCATCATTCCTGGTCCCGTTGCGTGTGCCGCGGGCGGTGCCGACGAGCACGCTCTCAGGACAAGTCTACACGAGCGCCGATTGTTCCGCGAGGCCGAGACTTTATCCGTCACCTCTCCGGTGTATCGCCTGAGAGGTGACGGCTCTATGTCCGCGTCAGGCGCTTAGCGCTGCGCGAGGGAGGCACGCTTCGCAGATCGCCGCGATGTGCCGGTGATCGGTGCCGCAGCAGCCGCCGAGCACCCGCAGTTGCGGCATGCGGCCGGTCAGCGACCGATAGCGCCGCGCGAGATCTGCCGGATCGCCCGCATCGAGCGTCTCGCTTTCGTCGAGTTCAGCGTGGCTCATCATCGAGGCATTGGCGCGAATGCCGCCGATCCGCTTGATCCAGGACTGGGCCTGGTCGAGTGCGCCGTCGAAATGGCTCGGATGCGCGCAGTTGATCATGTAGTAATGCGGATAGCTATCCGTCTCTGCGTCCACCGTCTCGATCGCATCCTGCAGTGACTGGCCGGTCACCAGCCGTCCATCGGTCTCGACCGTGAAGGAGATTGCGCAGGGCATGCCGTGCCTTCTGGCGGCACGAGCAATGCCGATACCCTCGGCGACATTGTTCAACGTAACACCTGATACCATGTCGGCTTCGCTTGCGGCGAAGGTGGCAACCTGGGCCGCATGGTATTCTTCCGCCTCGGCGGCATTCATCCTGCCGGCTTTGTAACCGTCGCCGCGCGGGCCGATCGCGCCATTGAGGACAATAGGCGCTTGCGGCCGCTCGTATTCGGTGCGCAACCCGGTCAGCAGAGCGACGGCGTCGCGGTTGGCTGTTGCCAGCGCTTCCGCATCGTAGCCAAGCTTGTCGCCCCAATCGGCATTGGCGCGCCACGTGGCGGTGTCGAGCACGAAGCCGGTGTCATGACGTCGGGCGACGTCGAGATAGTGGGTGTAATATTGCCGAAGCTTCCGGCGGCCCTCGGCCGACGACAAAAGCACGAAGGAAGCGAAATGCGGAAGTTCGAAGCCGTCATGAAAAATCAGCGTCGTCTCCATGCCACCATCGCTGAGGAATGTGCCTCCATTAAGCAGCGGCAAGTTTTCTCTGTACTTGGCCATCTCTTGCTCCATCCTCTTTCCTCCTGATCTTCACGGGTCCTCCGCGCCAGGGATCGGATGAATTTCTGCCTTTTTATCATCTGCTAAACTAGAGGAGTTGCGGTATACTACGTGCGGAATATCCTGATATTGATGTGAAAACAAACACTTGGCCGTCGAGTTTCGGTTGCGGCAGAGAACGCGACTGGCGTTTTCGGAGCGGAAAACCGTACCGGCGGTACAGGAGCGGACCATGCGAAAGGGTGAGGAAACGCGAACGAGGATCCTCGATGTTGCCGAAGCCGCCGTGCTGGCGAAGGGCTTCGGGGCAACGTCGATCGACGAGCTGATCGCCGAAACCGGCATCACCAAGAGCGGTTTCTTCTATCACTTCCGCGACAAGAATGAACTCGCCAAGGCACTCCTGGAACGCTACATCGAAAACGACGAACGGATCTATGACGAGATCTTCAGCCGGGCACACGAGCTCTCGGATGATCCCCTGCAGGCCTTTTTGCTCGGCCTGAAGCTGCTGTCGGAATTGCTCTCGGACCTGCCGAACGGCCATCCCGGTTGCCTTGTCGCTACCATGTGCACGCAGGAACGTGCTTTCGACCGCGAGATCCAGGAGATCAACCGGCAGGCGGCGCTGATGTGGCGCCAGCGCTTCGGCGGCATGTTTCGCGATATCATGTGCCACTACCGCCCGCGCGAAGCGCTCGATGCCGATCAGTTGGCCGACATGGTCTCGACCGTGCTCGAGGGCGGCATCGTGCTGTCAAAGGCGTTGAAGGAACCGAAGAGCCTGCCCGACCAATTGCTGGTCTTCCGCACCTTCGTGCGGCTGCTGTTTCAGCCAATGGCGCAGGCGTGACGGCATTCAGGCACCGCTTTCCTCAAGCTCCGCGGCTAGTTCGACGAGCTTCCGGACGGTGTTGAGATTGCGGGAAGTGCCCGGCTTGAGAGCGGGCAATTTGAGCTTCGACTTTCCCGAGCCGTTGGGAAAATGGATATAGATCTCCCTGCCGCTGATCTGCACCTCTTCGCCGTCCGGCGCGACGAGCTTGTCAAGCGCATCGGCGGGCGGTGGCTCCGGCAAGAAGGTCACCAGCAGAAATTTCGGCTTGGCGTTCGCAAACGGCGCCTTGTCGATGACCTTTTTGAGTTCGCGGCGGCTGCGCAAAATGACGCCGGGCGCCTTGCCCATCCGTTCCGCCAGTGCGTCCTCGAGCCTCTTCTGCACCTCGGCTTCGGAAAGCTCTGACCGAAAGAGCACATTGCCGCTCTGGATATAGGTCTTCACGTCGGTGAAGCCGAGGCCCTCGCAAGTGGCCTTCAGCTCCGCCATCGGAAGCATGCCGGTCCCTCCGACATTGATCGCCCGCAGCAGTGCGATATAGACCGGCATGCTTTCCTCCGTTGGATCATGATGATCTTGGGTCGCTCGACCCAAAATCGCATCCCCCTCTACATCTTGCCCGCGACCTTGATGGCGAAGGCGTATTCGAAGGCGATTTCCTCCAGACGCTGGAAACGTCCGGACGCCCCGCCGTGGCCGGCATCCATGTTGGTCTTCATCAGGATCGGAGCGCTGCCGGTGGTCTTCTCCCTGAGCTTCGCCACCCACTTCGCCGGCTCCCAATAGGTCACGCGCGGATCGGTCAGGCCGCCGAGCGCGAGGATTGCCGGATAGGGCTTCGCCTCCACTTTGTCGTAGGGCGAGTAGCCGGCGATGATGTTGTAGAATTCGGCGCTCTCGATCGGATTGCCCCATTCCGGCCATTCCGGCGGCGTCAGCGGCAAGGTGTCGTCGAGCATGGTGTTCAACACATCGACGAAGGGAACGGCGGCAATGATGCCCTTGAACTTCTGCGGCGCCATATTGGCGACCGCCCCCATCAACATGCCGCCGGCCGAGCCGCCTTCGGCGATGATGTTCGCGTAGGAGGTGAACTTCTCCTGATTCAAATAATCAGCGGCAGCGATGAAGTCTTTGAAGGTGTTGGTCTTCTTCGCCATCTTGCCGTCTTCGTACCATTGGAAGCCCTTGTCCTTGCCGCCGCGGATATGGGCGATGGCATAGACGAAGCCGCGGTCGACGAGCGAGAGGCAATTGGTGTTGAAACCGGCCGGAATGGTGATGCCGTAGGCGCCATAACCATAGAGCAGGCAAGGGGCGGTGCCGTCGAGCGGCGTATCCTTGCGGTAGAGCAGGGTGACAGGCACCTCGACGCCATCCCATGACGGCGCAAAGACACGGCGGGTGACATAGTCGTCCGCACTGTGGCCGGAGGGCACCTCCTGGGTTTTCAGGAGCGTGCGCTGGCGCGTTGTCATGTCATAGTCGAAAAGTTGCGACGGTGTCGTCATCGACGAGTAGGAGAAGCGGATGACGTCAGTGTCGTATTCGGCAGCGCCCGAGAGCCCCAGAGAGTACGCTTCCTCGGCGAAGGCGATGGCGTGCTCCTCGCCGGTCTGGCGGTCACGGATGACGATTTCCGGCAATCCGTCGCGACGCTGCAGCCAGATCAGATGGCGGGCATAGGCCATGTGGCTAAGGATCAGCGTACCTGGCTTGTGCCGCACGACCTCGCGCCAGTTTTCCTTTTGCGGCGCTTCCACGGGCGCTTCCATGATCTTGAAATCCTTGGCACCGTCGGCATTGGTGAGGATGAAGAAAACATCGCCGCCTTCCGTCATCGAGTATTCGAGACCAGTTACGCGTTCCGCCACGAGCTGCGGCTCGGCGGTCAGGTTCCTGGTCGAAAGCAGTCGGTATTCGCTGGTTTCGTGGTCATGGATATCGATGTAGATGAAGTCGTCGAGCAGCGACCCGCCGACCGACATGAAGAAGCCCGGGTCGCTTTCCTCGTAGACGAGCCGGTCGTCTTTCTGGGGCGTGCCGATGACGTGATGGAAGATCTTCGACGGTCGATGGTTCTCGTCGAGCACGGTGTAGAAGAAACTCCTGCCGTCCGGCGCCCATGCGCCGCCGCCGCCCGTATTCTCGATCACATCGGCCAAGTCCTCGCCGGTCGAAAGGTCGCGCACTTTCAGGGTGAAATATTCCGACCCCTTGTCGTCGTAGCCCCAGATGCCTCGGGAATGGTCGCTGCAATGGTCGATGCCGGCGAGGCGGAAATAGGCCTTGCCTTCGGCTTCCTTGTCGCCGTCGAGCAGCACGTGGCGGATCGCCTCGTCCTTGTGGTTGCCGTCGCGCGGGATTCGGAAGTAGCGGGGCTGTTCGCCGCCGGTCACGTAAGAGGTCCCATAAGCGAAGGCCCCATCCTTCATCGGAACGGAAGAATCGTCCTCCTTGATGCGGCCGCGCATCTCGGCAAAGAGGCTCTTCTGCAATTCTTTCGTGTCCGCCATCGCCGCGTTCATATACGCGTTTTCCGCTTCGAGATGCTCGCGGATTTCCGGATCCAGAATGGAAGGATCCTTGAACATCGCCTGCCAATTGTCCGCCCGGAGCCAGGCATAGTCGTCGGTCCGGCTGATAGCGTGGCGTGTATCGGTGACCGGCTTCTTCGCAGCGACAGGGGCGGTGGGGAGGTTCTTGAAAGCAGACAAGGCGTGTCTCCGGATTTGATGGGAGACAATGAGATAGAGAGCACCAGTGCGGCGATCAAGCAGAAAGCCGGCGTTCGTTCGTCCTAAAGGCACTTATCGGGGATGGCTCGCCGCCCCTTTATGAGGCGGCGAGTTTGAGGCCGATGCCCCATGGGTCGACCAGGCTATGGACGTCGCCTTGCTTGCTTACCGGTATTTCCAGTTCGCCGAGCCTGGCGAGCGCCGTTGCGAGCTTCTGAGCATCGCTGAAGCGGATAGTGTAGTCCGCAAGACCAGTCATGTTGCTCTGCCGCTTGGACGCGCCTCGGGAGTTCCAGATATTGGCCGCAACATGATGGTGATACTTGCCCGAGGCAAAGAAGCTCGCCCCGGGGTAGCGCGCCATCAGGTCCAATCCGAGCACGTCACGAAAAAAACCATCCGCCTGGGGGATGTCGGAGACCTGCAGATGGATATGGCCGATCGTCGTGCCTTCGGCGAGACCGTCCCAATGGTCCTTCGGCGCTTCGTCGTAGAGGGCCTGCAAGTCAAGCGGCAGCGTGCTCATCGCGACGGTGCCGTCCGGCTGATAGGTCCACTCGCCGCGCGGGCGGTCGCGATAGACCTCGATGCCGTTACCCTCCGGATCGGCGAGATAGATCGCCTCGCTGACCAGGTGGTCGGATGCGCCCTGCAGGCGAATGTTGTGCTGTGCCGTGTGCGCAAGCCAGTGTCCGAGCTCGCGCCGATTGGGAACGAGAAAAGCGGTATGGAACAGGCCGGGCGCGTTGCGTGGCGCTCTTGCCGCATTCCCTTCGGTCGTCAGCGTCAGCAGGGGTCTGCCGGCGACGCCGAGGGTTTCGCCCTTGGCGCCGGCCTCGATCGGCGTCAGCCCCAGAATCTGCTGGTACCAGCCAGAAACCATCGGCAGATCCTGAACGACGAGGTGGGACCCGTCGACAAAGACGGGCATCGCGACCGCGTGGTCCGTGGGCATGTTGTTTGCCGGACGCGAGTGAGTTGTATCTTGCATTTGCATCGCCTTTCGGGGCGGGCCGGGTACTCGTGTGGCCACCGGTCGCAGCTTCTTCAAACTGCCATAAATATGGGCCCGTGACCACGTTCAGGAAAGCCGTTATATTACTTGATGTTGTGTTCGATGAGCGTTGACAGTCATGACCACCGCACTACCTGATCTTTCAGTGATGCGAATACGACGGTGGCGGTCGATTTGATTTCAATCAATGCTGGAACATCGCCTCCGCGCAAATTCATGTTGGCGCGGATACGGGGGAAGTGAAGACCGGCCTTCTCCTCGATCCGCGTTTAGGGGCTGGCCTCGCCATCTGGCGACCCGGGAACGCAGTAGAAGGAGTGCAGCATGTACAAAAAAATCATCGTCCCGATCGCCATGGATCAGCTGGAGCATGGCGAATCCGTACTCAACATCGCCGAGAAGCTGATCGACGAAGGGGGGGAAATCGTCCTGCTCAACGTCGTCGAGGACCTCAACGCCTATGCGCAGGGATATATGATCGTCGATTTTCCGCTCGAGATGATCGAGGAGTCGCGCAAGCATGCGGTTAAGACGCTGGAAGCGTTGAAGACCAAGCATGGAATCAAGGGGCGTATCGAAATCCGCACCGGCGGGGCGGCCGGCACCATCAACGCTCTCGCCAAGGAAGAGAATGCGGACCTCGTGATTATTGCTTCGCACCGGCCGGGCCTGATCGACTATTTTATCGGTTCGACCGCCAGCCGCGTCGTCAGCCATTGCCCCTGCGCCGTTCTCGTCGACCGGTAAAGATGCCAAGAACAAGAAGGCGGCGTGGAACCACGCCGCGACCAAGGAGCCCTGCAAATGGACAAGTACGCGCTTGATGATTTTCGCGAACAGCTTCTCCGCCGCAAACGCGAGCTTTATGGCCGGCTGGTGAAGATCGAGGAGGATCTCGATCAGCCGATGAATGCCGACGTGCCGGATCGCGTCACCGAACGGGAAAACGACGAGGTATTGGAGGGCCTCGGCCTCGCAGGTCAGGGCGAGATCCGCGCGATTGATGCCGCTCTGGACCGAATTGAGGCAGGAACCTTCGGCACCTGCGCACGCTGCGGTGACCCGATTTCGCCGGAAAGACTGCACGCGGTGCCGCACGCTCCCCTTTGCCAGACCTGTGCGGCGGAGATAGCGCGCGCAAGATAAGCTGGGCTCACGCCATTGCGTTTGACGACACTCTTGCTCGCTGGCGCCTGACCGTCGCGGATTGTCGTTCCGACAGCGTCCACCGGCGGAGTTACCACGTGCCGTAACACGATGTGACTCCGCGGTTACCTTGGACCGCGGTAGCGGCTGGCCGGAGACAAGTCTGCCGGCTTTGCAGGACATCAGCCGATTGTTGTAATAGGTTGCAAAAATTGATCCTTTCGTCGTCCGACGGCTCTTTGCTGTGGGCGCGTACTGTGGCACGTTAAACGGGTAGAACACGTGCCTGCGTCGCGCCTGAAATCAGCCGCTGATCGGGAAATTGTCTCGATTTCCGATCGCTGTGTGGACCCGGGCATGAGCAGGCCCTTTGCGCGTCCAAGGGATTTTGACGCAGCGTCGAGGGGAGGATCGCGTGGAGACCGACGGGGTCAAGTGGAACTATGACCGATCCGAACTGATTGCGGATGGGATCGTCCACGGCATCGGTCTTGCGGCAGCGCTCTGCGGTGTCACCGCGCTGATTTTCTACGCAACGCTTTGGAGCACGTCCGGTCAGCTTGCCGCCGCTTGGATTTACGGAGTCGGGCTCGTCACCACCCTTTCGGTATCCTTCCTCTATAATCTCTTCCCGATCTGCCGGGTGAAGTGGCTTTTGCGTCGGTTCGACCATTCCTCGATCTTTGTGCTGATCGCGGCAACCTATACGCCGTTTCTCCAGCGCGGCTGGGACAACCCGTTCCTTTCCAGAATGCTGATCGGCATCTGGGCCATCGCCGCGCTGGGGATAGTGATCAAGTGTCTCTTCCCCGGCCGGTTCGACCGGCTTGCGATCCTGCTCTATCTCGGCATGGGCTGGAGCGGCGTGCTCGCCGCCCGGTCGCTTTTGTCCACGCTGACGGCGACGACATTGATCCTGATCCTGATCGGCGGCGTCATTTACTCGACGGGCGTGATCTTCCATGTCTGGGAGCGCTTGCGCTTCCAGAACGCAATCTGGCACGGCTTTGTCGTTGCAGGTTCGGCGGTGCACTATTCGGCGGTCGTGACTTGCTTCAGCGGCGCAGCGTTGTCCTGACCCTCGTCATCCCGCCCGGTCATTCTGGCGCGAGCCGGCAGCCGTCGGACGGCCTCAGCGCTGCGGCCATGCGCGAGATGATCCCGTCGAAACTCGTCAACGGATTCTTGCGATATTGCAGGCGGAAATAGGCGGCACTTCCGTCGCAAAGGGCGATCGCCCGGGCATAGAATACTTCGTCGTCACGCGCGCCGGAGAAGCTCGCCCAGGCAGGCGTGACGCGCGAGAACAGCATCCTCCAATCATCCTGAGTCTCGAGGCCGATGTGGTCGGCCACATCGGTTTCGAAATCGCCATCCAGCGGATGGCTTCCAAACACCGCAAGCGTCGCGCCGTTGTCGTCCGCATGGAAACTCACGCCGTCGCCTTCGTCGGATGCGTCCTGGCGCAGTTCGAAGCCCGGCGGAATCTCGACCGTGTAGCCGAAGCGAGGATTGGCATAGGAGTGCCAGTCGTCCTCCGCAGCTGCAGGGAACGCGAGCCCGGTGAGGAGGGCGAGGGCGAAGAAAGCGCGGCGCATGCGAGCATCCTTTTGGCTTGCTTCGATCTGCCGCTCCTCGTAGCCCGGCCCCCGAAGCCCTTGCTGTTCCTCGCGGAACAGCCGGAGCGCCACGCGTTCAACACAAAGATGAAAGCAGCGCTCACGCTCATGGCACTGCTTCCGTGTCGCGCTGTCAATCCTCTTCGAAGGTGTGGCCGTGCCGTTGAGGCGACAACGCAAGCCTACCGCTGGAGGGTCATCGGAAAACACGGCCGAGACGGCGTCGCGCTCCGCGCAGCGGATCTCAGTCCGCACCATGAAATGCGCGCGATCATATTCTCTGATCACCCGGCCGTCGATGGGGTCGGTAACGGGATGCTCGGTGCGAAGGTCGCAGGTATCGCGATGCTGCATGATTTGCCTGCGCTTTGCAGTGTATTACTGTCGCGCCACTCCGATTCGTGCCGATTCACTCTTGAGGCGGAACAGGCCTTATTTTATGTCCGGTAACAATTTGATCGGATGGTCAAAACGGCGAAGGAGCTTGCCAAGACGATGGATGTCGCGGCCCTGACATTTCTGGCCCTCGGTCTCCCCTTCGTCGCGGCACTGGTGGCCCCGGTGCTGACGCGATTTCTCGGTCACAATGCCGCCTGGCTGTTGGCTTTCGCGCCGGCTGCGATCTTCGTGCATTTCCTCCGCTTCGTTCCGGAAATCGCTGACGGCGAAATCGTCACCGGCGGCTATGCCTGGATTCCCTCCTTCAACGTCAGCTTCTCCTGGCTGATCGACGGGCTGTCGCTGACGTTCGCACTTTTGATTTCCGGCATCGGGGCGCTGATCGTTCTCTACTCGGGCGGTTATCTAAAGGGCCATCCGCATCAGGGCCGGTTCCTTTCCTTCATCCTGATGTTCATGGGCTCCATGCAAGGTCTCGTCCTTTCGGACAGTTTCCTGATGCTCTTCGTCTTCTGGGAGCTGACGTCGATTACCTCCTTCCTGCTGATCGGCTTCGATCACGGCCGCGAGGCCGCACGTCGTGCGGCGCTGCAGGCATTGGTCGTCACGGGGGGAGGAGGCCTGCTGCTGCTTGCCGGCCTTCTCATCCTCTGGAACGTGAGCGGTATTACCCAGTTATCTTTGCTTCTCTCTTTCGGCGCCGAACTGAAGGAGAGCCCGTTCTATCTCGCAGTGCTTCTGCTGGTGCTGGGCGGAGCCTTTACCAAGTCTGCACAGTTTCCTTTTCATTTCTGGCTGCCGAATGCCATGGAGGCGCCGACGCCGGTTTCGGCCTATCTGCATTCGGCGACGATGGTGAAGGCGGGTGTCTACCTGCTGATGCGGCTCAATCCGGTGCTCGGGGGCACGCCGGAATGGCAGATCCTGCTGCCTTTGTTCGGGGTGGCTACGCTCGTGAGCGGTGCAGCGCTGGCGGTGCGTCAAACCGACCTCAAGCTGATGCTTGCCTATACTACGATGGCCTCGCTCGGTCTTCTGGTCCTGCTGACAGGCCTCGGTTCGCCGCATGCGATCGAGGCGGCTGCGCTCTATCTCGTGGCGCACGCGCTCTTCAAGGGCGCCCTGTTCATGGTTGCGGGCATCATCGACCACGAGACGGGCTCGCGCGACCTGACAAGGCTCGGCGGGCTGCGCTCGGCAATGCCGCTGACGTTCGTGATCGCTCTTGCCGCCGCGCTTTCGATGGCGGGCCTGCCGCCCTTTTTCGGGTTCCTCGCGAAGGAGGAAATCTACGGTGCGCTTTCCGGTTTCGATGCGCGCTCCATGGCCTTTGCGGCGCTGGCCGTTCTCGGCAACGCCCTGATGTTTGCTGTCGCTTTCGCCATCGCCTTGAAACCATTCGTGGGACCGAAAGTGGAGACGCCGAAGCAAGCCCATGAGGCGCCGGTCCTCCTCTGGCTTGGTCCGGCGATCCTGGCACTGAAGGGGCTGTCGATCGCGCTGATGTCCGGTCTTGCTCATCGGCTGATTTCTTCACCGATGTCTTCCGCCATTGCCGGCGAACCGCGGACGGTGACGATCTCACTGGTCCCGCATATCGGCATGCCGCTACTTCTATCTGCCGCCACCGTGTTGGTCGGTGTCGTCTTTTATGTCAACCTCGATCGCCTTCGCGCAGGCATGGCCGTCGTCCTTGCTGATATCGGCTGGGGACCGGACCGAGGTTTCGACCAGTTCATCCGAGGGCTTTTGCGGATCGCCGTGGCCGTCACTCGTCGGGTACAGAGCGGCAAGCTCGACGTCTACATGACCGTCGTCTTCGTGCTGGTCGCGGCGGTCCTGCTTGCAACTCCGGTCCTTTATGGGGAACTGCCGCGCGCGCCGTTCTTCGCGGCGGATGTTCCGGCGCATGAGCTTGCGATCATGGCCATTGCTGTCGCCGGCCTCGTTGCCGTGGTGCTCGCCGCCGATCGTCTGACTGCGATCGTCTCGCTCGGCATCCAGGGCTTTGCCGTCGCCGTTATCTTCCTGCTCTATGGCGCGCCGGACCTCTCCTTTACCCAGTTCATGATCGAGACGCTGTCGGTGGTTGTGCTGGCACTGGTGATGACCCGGCTGAGGCTTTCGCCTTCGGATCACCGGCCGCTGCACCAGAAGGTTCCCGACTCGATGATCGCGCTCGCCTGCGGGCTCGGTTTCGGCCTCTTTCTGCTGAGAGCCACGGGCACGCCGTTCGACGCAACGCTGACGGATTTCTATAATCTCTATTCGAAGTCGATCGCGCACGGAGCCAATGTCGTCAACGTCATCATCGTCGATTTCCGCGGCACGGACACGCTTGGCGAAATCGCCGTGGTGATGACCACCGGTCTCGCCATTCTCTCGCTCGTGCGGCTGAGGGCGGGCTCGCTCAAGCGCGGCACCGATGAGCGACAGGATGCGGAGGAACGCGCATGAAATCGGTGATTTTCCGTACGGTCGCACCGTTCCTGACAAGCCTGATGACGCTGTTCTCGATCTTCGTCCTGTTGCGTGGCCATAACGAACCGGGCGGCGGGTTCATCGGCGGATTGATCGCCGTCTCCGCCCTGGCGATCTACGGCATCGCCCACGGCGTCGAGCCGGTAAGGCGCGCGATCTATTTCCATCCGATGGCGATCGCCGGCGCGGGGCTCCTTGCCGCGACGGTTGCGGGTCTGATTTCGCTGTTTGCGCGTGTGCCGTTCATGACCGGGCTGTGGATCTATCCGTCGCTTTTCGGTGTCGAGATCCCGCTCTCGACTGTCATGCTGTTCGATACCGGCGTTTATCTTGTGGTTGTCGGAGCGATCAGTTCGGTTGCGCTTTCGCTTGAAGAACGGGGAGGCGAGTGATGGAGGCTTGGTTTGCGTTGCTCGTGGGCATCTTCTTCACTGTCGCGGTCTACCTGATGCTGTCGAAGTTCATCATCCGCGTGCTCCTCGGCGTGGCGGTTCTCGGCAATGCCGTCAACCTCTTGATCTTCACCGGGGGGCGGCTGACGCGCGACGTGCCACCGGTCATCGCCGGCGGTGCAGACGCGCTGGGCGGCCCGGCCGCCAATGCGTTGCCGCAGGCGCTGATACTGACCGCGATCGTCATTTCCTTTTCCTTCTTCGCCTTCCTCTTGGTTCTCGCATGGCGCGCCTATGAGGATCTGTCGACCGACAACACCGACGAGATGCGTGTGGCGGAGCCGATGAAGGAACCGATGCCGCCGCTTGGATATTGATCGACCCATGGCTGTCCCGACCCCTTCCTCCGTCGATCTTTCCGCCGCGCTCGTTCTCGGCCCGACGACCGGTGCCGATTGGCTGGTGATCCTGCCGGTCGCCTGGTGCTTCACCATCGGCGCGGTTCTGGTCATGTTGCGCCGCTCGGTCGGGCTTCACCCGATCATCGCGGTTGCAGGCCTCGCAGGACTTGTCCTCATCGACGCGCTGTTGCTCGGACATGTGGCAGCCAAGGGGCCGGTGACTATGGTCATGGGGCGTTGGTTGCCACCCTTCGGCATCGCCTTCACGGTCGATCTGACCGGAGCGCTCTTTGCTCTGGTCGCGGCAATCGTTGCCCTCGCTGGCGGCATCTTCTCGCTCGCCGATATCAACGACAGCGGCCGGCGCTACGGCTTCTATCCGTTCCTGATGCTGCTGATGGCGGGCGTCTCCGGCGCTTTCCTGACCGGGGACATATTTAACCTCTACGTCTGGTTCGAAGTTCTGCTGATCTCCTCTTTCGGTCTTCTGGTTCTCGGCTCCGAGCCCGAGCAGATCGACGGCACGGTGAAGTATGGCTTCCTGAATCTCGTGGCAACGACGCTGTTCCTGGTCGCGACGGGCTATCTTTATGCCGTGTTCGGCACGCTGAACATGGCCGACATCGCCCGCAAGGCGGAAGGTTTGCGGGGCAGCGCGCCGTTGATGACGCTGACTGCGCTCTATGTGCTGGCATTCGGCATGAAGGCCGCGGCCTTCCCTGTGAATTTCTGGCTGCCGGCCTCCTACCACACCCCGCGCGTCGTCGTGTCGGCGCTTTTTGCCGGTCTGCTCACCAAGGTCGGTATCTACGCTCTGATCCGCGTGATGGTCATGCTTTTCCCAGTTGAACGAGAGGAACTGAGCTTCGTCATGGCGCTTGCGGGGGCGTTGACGATGATTGTCGGTGTTCTCGGCGCGCTGGCGCAGACCGACTTCCGCCGCATCCTTGGCTATCTCGTGGTTTCAGGGATCGGGTCGATGCTCGCGGGGATCGCTGTCGGTGGTCCTGGCGGTATCGGCGGCGCGATCTTCTATGCGCTCCATTCGATGCTGGTGATGACCGGCCTCTATTTCGCCGCCGGAATCGCCGCGCGGCTCGGCGGGGACTCTTCCATCGCGACCGTCTCGGGCCTCTACCGCAAGAACGTGGGATTTGCCGCGCTGACCTTGATGTTGTGCTTTGCTGTCTCCGGGCTGCCGCCCTTTTCCGGCTTCTGGCCGAAGGTCATGCTCGTAAAGGCGGCGCTCGACATCGGTGCCTGGTGGCTTGCGGCGGCACTCCTTCTTGCCGGCTTCTGCACGGTGATTGTGACCGGCCGTCTGTTCCTGCTTGCCTATTGGCGCGACGAGCCCGGTGCGGCCGCCGAGACCGTGCGGCTGCCGCCGGCCGTATTGGCGCCGCTTACGGCCCTTTCCCTCCTCACACTCGGGATCGGCCTCTATCCGGAGCCGCTGCTGGCGACGATCCAGAGTGCGGCCGCCGGACTAGCGGAGCCGTCGGCGTACCTGAACTCGGTCTTTCCCGTGGGAGGCCTGAGATGAAGTTCCCTGGGATGAAGTTCCTTGTGATCAACCTGATCTTCACCGTCATCTGGGGCGCTATCAGTTCGAGCTTCACCCTCGCAAATCTCGTGCTCGGCTTTCTGGTCAGCGCGCTGTCGCTTGCGCTTATCCGGCGTGAACTGCGGCCAGTGACCTACCCGATACGGCCTCTGCGCATGTTGCTTCTCCTGCTGCTCTTCTTCAAGGAGCTCGCCGTTTCCGCGACCAAGGTCGCCATTCTCGTCATGCAGCCGAAGATGGTGCTGAAGCCCGGCATCTTTGCCTACCCGCTGACGCTCAAGAGCGATTTCGAGATCACCCTGCTCGCCAATCTCATCACTCTGACGCCGGGGACCCTTTCGGTCGACGTCTCCGACGATCGCAAGACCCTTTATGTCCATGCGCTCGAATGCGCCGATCCGGGCACACTTCGACAGGACATCGCGCGCGGCTTCGAACGCCGAATCCGGGAGGCCTTTGGATCGTGATGGCTGAGACCGTACTTTCCGCAGCGATCGGCTTCGCGCTGGTGCTCCTCTCCGCCGCGCTGTTGATGACGGTGCTGCGCATCATCCGGGGGCCCACTTTGCCGGACCGCGTCCTCGGGCTCGATATGCTGGTGGCGATCGCGATCGGCTTTATTGCCGTGATCGCCATCAAGACAGGCTTCAACCTGTACATAGACATTGCCATCGCTTTGGGCCTGGTCGGCTTTCTCGCCACCGTGGCCTTCGCGCGTTTCATCCTGGCGCGCGGCCTGGCGCCGGAACAGTCCGCCGTGGCCGCGTCCACCAAAAAGACACCCCCGAAGCGCGGCAAGGCCGCCCCGGCGGCGCGCCGCAAACGCCGAGGAGCACGTTGATGGAAGCGCAAGCCAATGCCGCAATCACGCTTGTCGTCGCGTTGATCGTCCTTGTCGGCGCTTTATTCTCGCTGCTGGCCGCTTTGGGAATCGTTCGGTTTCCCGACCTTTACACGCGGATGCATGCGGCCTCGAAAGCGGGAACGATCGGCTCCGGCCTCTTGCTTCTGGCTGCGGGGTTGCATTCCCTTGACGGTGCAATTCTCGTGCGTGCGCTTGCCGGCTTTGTTTTCTTCATTCTGACGGCGCCGATCTCTGCCCATCTTCTGGCCAAAGCCGCGCACCAGGCGGGTTACAGGTTGACGAAACTGTCGGTAATAGATCAGCTTCCACAAAAGGAAGAGCCACGTCGGCTTTGATCGACGCCGTTTCTGTCTTTGTATTTCCGAACAAATCCGCGTGCGGTCACAATTTTAGCATTTTGGAATAAAGTTGCTGCTGTTCGATAAAATTATGTTTGGACTTTTCGGCGATCAATGTTAATGCAGTAAATGCAAAGTGTCGTCATGGAAAATACTTTGAACTGAAATTCCAGCTTGAGTTGTGAATATTATCCGTTGCTTTGAGGTGTCGATTGTCCTGATGCCTTGGTGGCGGGTTTCGCTATCCCAATTCGAGCCTTGATGTTGCGGCGGAACCTTGGTCCTCGCCGTACAGTTATCGGTCAATTCCAAGGCAGCGGGCGCTGTTCGGCGGCATTTTCGCGAATTCCTCCCTCTGAAACGCTGTTTCAGATTTGTTGCTGGATTCCGATAGGAGAAAGAAATGACAGAAACCACGCCCGGCGCGAGCCATGAACTCCTGGTTGAGTTGACGGCGGAAATCGTTGCCGCCTATGTAAGCAACCACGTGGTTCCGGTTGCCGAGCTTCCGACGCTCATAGCCGATGTTCACTCGGCGCTCAACAACACGACGGCTCCTGCACCGGTGGTGGTTCCGGTCGAGAAGCCGAAACCCGCCGTTTCGGTGCGCAAGTCGGTTCAGGATGACCAGATCACCTGCCTTGAATGCGGTGGCACGTTCAAGTCGCTGAAGCGCCACCTGATGACCCATCACAATCTTTCGCCTGAAGAGTATCGCGAAAAGTGGGATCTGCCTGCGGACTACCCGATGGTTGCGCCCGCCTATGCGGAAGCCCGCTCGCGTCTCGCCAAGGAGATGGGCCTCGGACAGCGTCGCAAGCGCCGCGGGAAGTAATCCCGTTCGCCGCTTGGCCCAGGCAGGCCGAGCGCGGACGAGTGCGCGCAGCGTTTCGTCCTGGAAAGAGGGTCGGGCCAAGCGCCCGGCCTTGTTCGTTTTTGCCACAAGGTTCCCAATCGTGGCGAACTACGGCGCCGCGCGTCTCATCAGGCGCGTAAAGGACGTCATAGCACTTTGAAGTGCTGCATGTTTTTTCATTAAATCGGCAACATGCAGTAGGGGGCCTCAGGCCGCCAGCCGGACTTCTGCCTCGTTCTTGATCCGCCGGACCATGGAGCGCAGGCCATTGGCGCGCTGTGACGACAGATGCTCGATGAGGCCGATCTTGCCGAAGACGTCGAGGGCGTCGAGCTGCGCGATTTCCGAAGCGTGCTTACCGGAATAGAGGGCGAGAACGATCGCCACGAGACCACGGACGATGTGGGCGTCGGATTCCCCTTCGAAGGTCAGGACGGGGTTCTCCGGATCACCGGTCGTGTGAGTCACAAGCCAGACCTGGCTTGCACAGCCCTGAACCTTGTTCTCGCTGGTTCGCAAGGCCTCCGGCATCTCCGGCAAACTCTTGCCCAGCTCGATCACGTAGCGGTAGCGATCCTCCCACTCGTCCAGAAAGGAAAAGTCGTCAATGATCTGCTCAAGTGAAGCCATGGCCCGTCCGATTCTCAGCGCCGTTTCGCGGTTGGCTACCGCCGCGCGATAGCTCTTGCCTGTCCCGACCCCGCTTTCTTGCCGTCATCGGGATCTCATCCTTTCATATAGGAGATGCGGACGGCAATGAGAACAGCCGATATCCATTTGGGCCGAAACATCGTCGTGACTCTCGTCCCATTCCGTCCATAAAAGAATACCGCGAAGGATGGATATCCTCGCGGTGGCCGAAACGGAACGGCTAATCAGGCAGTTGGTGAGGACGACCGCAGTCCGGCCAGAACAGCCAGTCGTTACTGCGCCACGGCGGCCCTTGGGTCGAGACGCTTTTCCGGGACCGGCGTGCGCTTGAAGGTCTGCGCGTTGTCATTCGCTTCGTCATGCGAAGTATCTGTGGGCGTAACCGTGCCGGTCATGATCTTGGCGTCCGGTGCGCCGGCATCGGTTTCGGCGAACTGTGTGTCGAGAAATTCATAGGCGATGCGCGCACCTTCACGGGCTCGATGGCCAAGCGCAACGAAAGTCTCGGCGCCCTTCTCGCAGACGTCAGGCTTCTGAATGCAGATGGCGCTTACATATTGGAACGCCTCGCTGGCCGCCGAAAAGGTATCGCCGATCTCCACCTTCGGTCCATGCTGCAGCTTCTCGGTGCTGGAAGGATCCAGGAACGGCAGGAGGACCAGAACCAGAGAGAACCAGAATGCTGCCTTGACGAAAAACCACATCTTCTGCCCATCCTTTGTTCGGCTGCCGCAGCTCCCGGTCATTTAACCGATTTTGCCTTTCTCGACAGTCCCGGACGAGAGGTATCGCCTGATACACGCGCCCGCTTGCATTCGCTCCATGGCCGGGACCGGTCACGCGTCCAGCCCTCCATGCGTTTAGGCAGACATTAGTGTGGGAATCACAAGGGCGCTTTTCCAAAACCAGTGGAATTTGTCTCTAATTTTAATGAAATGCGCGATTTCGGTATCCGAAATGGCATTTATCTCAAATTTTAGCGATTGCCGTTAAGGTTCGTGGCAAGGCTCGGGCCAGCGACAGCTTGTGGCACGGGCAATCGCCCTGACGACGTTGCCCAAATTCTTAACAAGAACCGAAAAATCTACGAAAATCCGACGCTTACGCCCCGTTAACCACAAGGAACGAAGCTCGCCGGAATTGCACCAAAACAGGATTTTTCGTCCGTTTTGCGCCCGCTCCGAGGTGGCCCGTTTATTCTTTCATTAAGTCGGCGGTGCGAGATTCGGACCATCACGAGGCAGCCCGGCCAAACCCCCTTCGAAAGCGAAACAGGCGTTCCGGATCGGCTCGAAAGAAACAACAAAGGTGGCAGGGCAAAGCGTGAATGTATTGCGTGACATGGCTGGCAGATGGGCATCCCGCCTGGATGAAGCTGCCGCCGCGTGGCTGCCGCATCGTGACTTCAAGCGTCTGCGTGCTGTCGCAGCCGTGTCTCTGACGGCTCTACCGGTTGTGCCGCTGGCGCTTACGGCCGTGTTGCCGGTTTCCGTTGCCCTGCCGGTAGGGACGGCGCTGTGGGCCGCGGCATCGCTGTTGGCCTCGGCTGCCGCCATTGGTCAGGACCAGCGTCAGGCACGTGATGTTCGCGAGCCTGCGACTGCGATGCCCGATCTTTCAGCGGCTTATGATCTTTTCGCCGGTCTCGTCACGGTGCATGACCTGCGCGGCAATGTCCTTTCCGTGCATGGTCGCGATGCTGCCGAACATCTCACTCTGATGCGCGACCCTTGCGGCCGCGGGTTCATCGAGCAGATCCACGTCTCCGATCGGATCACATTCATGCGGGCCATCGATGCGCTGCGCCAGAATGGCGAGAGATCGGCGGTCGACATCCGCCTCGAGCGGCTGTCAGTACCGGCCGAAGGGGCGCAGTTCGTACACATGCGCTGCGAGATGACACCGGTCCGGGACGCCGAGGATCGGCTGACTGCCATCGTCGTACAATCCCGCGATGTCTCCGAGGAAGCTCGGCTGCGCGCGGAAGCAACCGCCAAGGCAGCCCATGCCGAATCGGCGAACGATGCGAAGACGCGTTTTCTCGCGGCTGTCAGTCATGAACTGCGTACTCCGCTGAACGCCATCCTCGGCTTTTCGGACGTGCTGGCCGGCGAATATTTCGGCAAGCTGGAGAACGATAGACAGCGTGAATATGTCTCGCTGATCCACAAATCCGGAGCCCACCTCCTGTCCGTCGTCAACACGATGCTTGACATGAGCAAGATCGAGGCCGGCCGCTACGAGCTTGTTCCGGAGCCCTTCCGCGTGGCCGATGCCGTTGCCGCTTGCGAGGCCATGCTTTCCCATCAGGCACGCGAGAAGGGCGTAAGGCTGATAAGCCGCGTGACGCGCGCAGTTGGTGAAGTCAATGCCGATCAGCGCGCGTTTCAGCAAGTATTGATCAACCTTGTCGGCAACGCGATCAAATTTACCAATCAGGGCGGACTGGTCACCATCGATGCCGAAACCGACGGCGCAGTGCTGAAGCTCACCGTGAGCGACACGGGGATCGGCATCGCCGAAGACAAGCTGCAGATGCTCGGCCAACCTTTTGTCCAGATTCAGAATGACTATACGCGCCGCTATGAAGGGACCGGGCTCGGTTTATCGCTGGTGAAAGGGTTGGTCACGCTGCACGGGGGCAATATTTCGATCCGTAGTTGCGAAGGCGAGGGGACGGTCATCGCCGTTTCGATCCCACGCGACGGATCCGGCATTGCGAACGACGAACAAACGAGCATTCCCGTTACAGTGGAGTTCCCACCGCGGCTCAAGGAGCGCGGCGAGGGAGCGACGTGTATCCGGGAGGTTGGCTTCCAAGACGAGGGAATGAACGAGGACCGGGGACATGGCTCCGCGCAAGCGCAAACAGCCTGAGCGGAAGAGAGCGGCAAAAACTCGACCTGGCCTTGCATTGCGCGGCCTGGCTGCGGCCGCTCGCGCTCTTGCATTTGCCGGCAGGGTGATGGCTCGCCACCCGGTCGGTGCTGGCGGATCAGCCGCCTTCGTCGTCGTCTTCAGTTTCGTTGCGGCCAATGCCATGTGGTATCAGCACGGCACCCACCCCTCGCCACTTCTGCGCACCCGCGTTCCGCTGGTCGGACGCGAAGTTGCCCAGCGCCTGGCGGCTGCCAATGGTGAGCCGGTTGAGCGCCGCAATGTAACGACCTTCGTCATCGAACGGGAAGGCGCCGAAAGGCCCGCGAACGTCGACGACGCGGCTGCCTCCGCACCGGCCACTTCGACGCTCGCCGCGGAAATACAGAGAGAGTTGGTGCGGCTGGGTCTCTACGCCGGAGCGCCGGATGGGCGTACCGGCCCGAAAACCTCGGCAGCGATCCTGCGTTTCGAAAAGCAGACCGGGCGCATGCAAAGCGGCGAAGCGAGCGACGACTTGTTGCGGGCGTTGCGTGCGACGCACGATACTGACCTCGCCGTCGTCACCCCTGGCGACCGTCCCTATTCGGACCCCAAGCCCGGGCCAACAGAGGTCGATCCGATTGCTGCGGCGATCCGCACTGCCGAAGAGGACAAGACGTTGCTTCCTCGGGCCGACATTCCTGTCTCGAGCGAATTGGTGGTGAGCATCCAGAAAGGGCTCAGCAATCTTGCCTATGCCGACATCGTGGTCGATGGCGTCGCCGGCGATCAGACGCGCGCCGCTATCCGGCATTTCGAAAAGCACTACCGCCTGCCGCAGACCGGTGAGCCGAATGCGAAGGTTCTCAAGAAGCTGAAGGAAATCGGCGCGCTTTGAGCCGCGCCGCCAATCTCAGTTCGTGACCACAGCGGCCGCCGGCTTCCCCAACAATTGCATGCCGGTGGACTCACGTGTATCAGCCTCGCATGCGCCTCAAATCCGATATCTTCGTGTCCTCCCTGCTACGCCGCGTCTTTGCCCTCGGCGGCTATGCCGCGGTGCTGCGCAAGGGTGCCCAAGAAGCCGGCGCAATCTTCATTCGCCAGCGCTCGCGGTTCGGGGTCGAGACTCTCTATGCGCCCGCGCCGCAGAACTTCTTCGAAGATGAAGCCGATACGGGTCGCAAGTTCGAGATACGAATGCAGAATACGGATGCGGACCACATCGACAGCGCGCTTTCCTCCGAGATCCGTTTCGATCCTGATTGCTGGATTGTCGAAATCGAACTGGACGCTTGCGACGGTCTCTTCGAGGTCGTGGCTGCCGATGTCGGTCCCCGGCGATAGGCGCGACGGCTCGTTAACAGAAGGCGCCAAGCGCGGTTACAGCGTCCTTGGTGCGTCCTTCAGGACGCACCAAGGACGCTGTAAGTCTCTGAATCCACGCATCGTGCTTTCCGAGAATCGATTCCGATTTTCGGGCCGATGCGCTAGAGCGGTTCCGGCTTTGACTGAATCGGAGGGGATTCCGTTTTAGTCAATTTTGTGATTCAAGATGTTGGCTGGAGCGGAGGCCAGCATCTGATGACGCGACCTCTTTCGAACGATCTTCGTGAACGTGTTGTTGGCGCGGTTGAGGCCGGCGAAAGCTGCCGATCGGTGGCGGCTCGTTTCGGCATTGCCGTATCGTCGGCGGTGAAGTGGTCTCAGCGCTATCGATCGAGCGGGTCTGTGGCGCCCGGCAAGATGGGCGGCCACCGCAGGCATGTGCTGGAGCCGCACCGTGCGTTCATCGCGGAGCGGATCAACCAGACGCCGCATTTGTCGCTGCATAGGCTGAAGGAAGAGCTGGCGGCGCGTGGGGTGAAGGTCTCGCACGATACGGTGTGGCGGTTCCTGCGCCGCGAGGGGCTGCGGTTCAAAAAAAACACTGATCGCCCTTGAGCAGGCCCGTGCCGATATTGCCCGCCGGCGGCAACGCTGGCGCGCCTGGCAGTCCGGTCTCGATCCGAGGCGGCTGGTGTTCATTGACGAAACCTGGATCAAGACCAACATGGCGCCGCTCTATGGCTGGGCCCCGCGAGGCAAGCGCCTGCGCGGCTTTGCCCCGCACGGCCTATGTTGCGCAACAGCTCGTGCCCGTGCTCGAACCCGGCGACATCGTCATCATGGACAATCTCGGCTCCCATAAGTCGACCGCCGTCCGGCAGATGATCCGAGCCGCCGGCGCAAGGCTCTGGTATCTACCGCCATACTCGCCCGATCTAAACCCGATCGAGCAAGCCTTCGCCAAAATCAAACACTGGATGCGGGCGGCGCAGAAGCGAACCGTCGAGGAGACATGGCAACACCTCGGCAGCCTCGTCTCCTCAGTTCAACCCGACGAATGCAGCAACTACTTCGCCAACGCCGGATATGCTTCCGTCAAAACCTGAAACGCTCTAGCGTCTGCCCAATCCTCGTATGGGCTGGGGGGTGCTGCGATGGGCGACGGCCGGACGAGCCTCTTGCTGGCGGGGGTCGGCGCCGCGATTGTCGCCGAGATAGGCCTCGTGGCGGGCCGGCTCTGTGGCTCCATGCTCATCCGCACGCAGCCAAGCCTCGACCCGCTCGACACTGGCTTTCCTCGCAACCGTCTCGATCATCGCTGTGGCGCGCGTGCCGCCGCCGAGCCTTTCGGAAAGATGCGGATAGAGCGCCTCGAGCAGCGAATTCATCTCGCCGGCGGGGAGCTCAAGTGCAGAAAGGGTCACGGCGAGTTGCTGGCCTGAGATGTCGAGAAGGATCCGCTCTGCGAGCGCTCGGCTCGATCGCAATGCGTCGGCGAGAGCCGAAGCGAAGAGAACCGCTTCGCCACTGCGGGCAAACCGCATGAGCAACGCCTGGTGGAACTCGTCGATTGGCCGGACGCGGGACGTGCCTGCTCGCGGCTCGGCCCGCACCAATGCCTTGATTTCCTCGCGTAGCTTGTCTTCGCGAGCGATGCGATCGGAAGAAGTGCTGTCTCCGGTCGGCGGCGGGCCTACGGCGTCGGTCCTCGGCTGATTCGCACCCAGCTGCCCGTTCGGATATACGGTCTGGTGGTGCTCGACCAGCGCATCGACGACCGACGGTGAAAGATTTTCGCGGTGCGCGATTGCGCTGGCATGGGCCGCTCCCTGCCGGCGGATGATGGAAATCAGCACCCGATCGGAAATTGCTTTCGATCGGGTCAGAAAGGTAGCGGCAATGGCAATCGGCATGCTGCCGATCAGCAGGGCGACCGGCTCGGGCACGTGCGCACATTGCGAAAGGGCGGCGGTCACCTGACGACGGGCCTCGTCGCTCGATCCGAGGAAAAGCGGTTCGAACAACTCGGCAAACTGCTTCATGTCCGACTTGCGCGGGATGCGAAGGCTCTCGAAGCCGGTGACGGTCGCCATCAGCACGACGTCCTTCAGTCGGCCCGTTTGCCGCCTCTCCAACTCACGAAACCGGTTCGTCACAATTTGTCCTTGCACGCAAAACACGATCGCCATCGCCGATGGCCCGGAACGGCACACGTCATCAAAAATAGATCTAAAACGTTAGCGTAGCATTAACTATGGACGTTGGGGCTTTATTCAGGCTTGCGGCACTGTCGTGGCGACGCGGAATTTTCCTTGATCCACAGAGGTCGGACCTCCGGGCTGCTTTCAGCCTTAAAAACTCCACATGCACTTCTATTTGATCCGCAAATCGGTGAAGCGCTGGTGCCAGCCGAAGGGCCCAAGGTGGCCCTCTATGGAGATAGATCTGTGAAAGATGCGTTTTTTCGGGCGGCCGCTGTTTGTGCGCTCTTGCTCGTCCCGGCGGTAGCCAAGGCTGCGCAAGGTTTTGCAACGGCCAATGTCAACATGCGGTCGGGGCCAAGCACACGCTATCCGGCCGTGACCGTCATCCCCGCCGGCGAGTCGGTGGAGATTCACGGCTGCCTGGCGGACCTGCCGTGGTGCGATGTTTCGTTCTACAGCGGGCGCGGTTGGGTTGCCGGCCGATATGTGCAGGCCATCTACCGTAGCAACAGGGTTTATCTGGAGCCGGAGTATTATCGCCCGCTCGGCATTCCCACGGTCGTCTTCCAGTTCGATGGCTATTGGGACCGCAACTACAGGGGCCGCGACTTCTATCGTGACCGTGACCGCTGGCGCCGTGGTCCCGACTGGGCCGGAGAACGGGACCGGCGTGACTGGGAGCGACAGCGTGCGTGGGATCGTCGCGAATGGGAACGCAGGCAAGTGAGCGAGGATCGCCGGGAATGGGAGCGTGACCGCGACGACGAGCGTCGTGAACGGCGCCGTGACAACGAAATGCGCGTGGTTCCGGAGTGTGGTTTTGACGATCGTCTGTGCGAGAACGACTGAAGCGCCATGCCGTCTGTCGGCGGCGAAGATCGGGGTACGACACGCAGGTTGTGAGAACGGCTAGAGACGTTTCGAGACGGCGGGCGGCAATGGCCGTCCGCTCGTTTTGGTTCGGCCCATTTGCGTCGCATCGCGGGAACCAATCCCGCTTCGACGCGTTGACATCGCGCGAAGAAGAGGAGTGACGAAATGGCGGAGAAGAAGCTGGCAGCCGTTGGGGCGGAAATCGATGCTGAAGCACGCAGTGCGAGCGCGCAGGCGGAACTGGAAGCACAGATTGCAGACCTGAGAACGGAGATTACTCGGCTCACCGAGACGGTTTCGGCCATTAGCACTGGCGCAAAGGCGGTTGTGCAGGGCGAAGCGGAGTTGATGACGGAGCGCGTCCGTGAACGCGTCCGTGAGGAGCCGATATCGAGCCTGCTGACGATCGCGGGTGTTGCATTCCTGTTTGGGCTGCTTGCGAGACGCTGATCGCTCTCAAACACTGGAATAGAGGACCAAAAGAGGGGGAAGCACGATGAGCTTAAGATAGTGTTAACTTGGCTATGGCTCAATCAGGACGGACCGGCTATCATCGGTCCGCATCTGATGTGAACCCCCAAACAACGTCCGGGCCACCGGAAGAAGGAGCAGATGAGAACGGCGCGTCTGTCCAAAGAATGTAACCTTTGGAATATGCGTCAGCCCGATTTGCGGGCAGGGTGAAATCGGTACGGTAGTTCATCCGTCTCATGGAAATATGGAGACGAGCATGGCAGACGTAATCAGAATGCAGGACCGCAGGGTCCAAAAGCCGCGAAGGCGGCCCGTGAAATCAGGCAGCGCCACTGTGTTGTTGTTTACAGGTATCCGTTACGAGCGTCTCGACGGTCGTGGACCACAGCCCACGGCGCCGGCTGGACCGCGGGTGAAGAAGCAGTAGTTTGATTGTAGTGTACGGCATTGCCGCCCACGCGGGCGCGGCCGCGTGACTTAAGTTGTCACTTCAATGCCCGGGATACCGGGCGCCTCCACCAATCGTCGACGATAATGCCATCCGGAACGCCCGGGCGATGGACCTTCCGGTTTTGCCCGGCAATCAAACGTACCTCCGACATTTGCGCGCCCGTTGAATGTTCCTTTAAATCGTAGGCGATTCAGGGCTCAGAACATGTAGCATTCAAGATGCAGCGGCGTCCTCAGCGCGGCTGATGACGCGCCGTGCTGTCGAGGAAGCGGCGGCGCGGCGGTATTGCGTTAACGCCGGAAGGGCTCGCAGCTCGACTCGGTCAGGAAATTGCGAACCTGTTCCTCGAAGCTGTCGAGCGGGGCAAGAGCTCGCAGAACCGCATAACCTTCGTCGTCCTTCATCTCGATCATGATGGACTGAGCCAGCGTTTCGGGGGGCGACTTGCGCAATTCGACAAGTTGGATCGGCGTGGCGACGACCAGGTCGAGGCTGCCGTTGACGGCCGTATGATCGTTCATGCTGAACACTTCGTTCGAGTTGCTGTCGAAGACGGCAAGCGACCAGAACGGCACCGTGCCGCGGGCGATGAAGCGCGCGGGCGCCTCCGCGATCGAAAAGCTGCAGACGGCGGTTCGCAGATAAGGGTCGCTGTTGTCGAGCCCGGTTACCCCCGGCTCGGCCGTCAGTGGGAAGAAGCTGTCCATCTCGAGAAGGCCGAGAACGCGCGTGTAGGCGTCTCGACCGGTGAATTGCGGTAGGGCGAGCACGATAATGATGTGCAGTAGAGCCGCGCCAAACAGGCCGACGAGAATGGCGAACAGCGTGCTACGCATTTCCGCACCCCGTCTTGACGATTTTCGGCATCGCAAGATCGATCAACCCTGAGGAGCCGGCGGTCGGTGTGTCGAGCAGGGTCAGTACAAGTTTAAAGCTGCCGTTGTGGCGGATGGCGAGCCAGTTTTCCGGGTGCGCGACGGGCGAGGCGTGAACGACGAAACTGCTGTTTTCGGCGCGCAGCACCGTCCAGGAGTTCACCGCCGAAGGCAGGTCCGGTCCGGGCCGCAAGGTCACGCCCTCCGAGGTCGTCGCATAGAGGGTCCAGAAACGGGCCGGCGGCGTCATGCCCGAAATATCGTAGGAGCAGGTAGCAGATAGCCGCGCGCCGTTGTCGTCGGTCGCAGCCGTGAAAATCAGCCCTTCGGCGCCTCCAAAGAGCAATTCGCCGGCGCGGGCGCGATGCGCCTTGGCGTAGGGGTCCGCGGCCGCCGTCTGTGCCTCGGGGAAAGCGACCCAGGGGCCGATCGCGATCGAGCCGAAGCCGACGGTCGCCTTCAGTGCCCAGACAGCCGAAGTGATTCCGCCGCCAAAGGCGACGATCAGAGCGAGTGCGACGAAGAGGGGAATGCGAAACAAGGAGCGGCTCAATCGTATCTCGTTTGCCTGGCAATTTGCGGAAGCCACGCGGCATGACCGGTTCGTTCGTCAAGGAAAGGATTTGTGACTACAAAGTCAATTGCTTGTGGCATTCGTCGTAACGCGGTCGCGGGAGTTGCTCGTCGGCGCCTCAAGCACTGCGACCCTGCCGGAGTTCTTTTCCGGTGCTTTGAGCGGGGACGCTTTCTCGAACGTCGCGCCGATCGCTTTCAACAGCTTGGTCACCTCGGCGGAAAGGGAACGGGGGCGAACAAGCGGCGGAAGGGCATTTTCATCCTCGTCGCGCTTCGCATCCGCCACCGCCTCCGGTTTCTTGGTGGCGTCGGGAAGCGGGTTGTCGATGCCGGGGATCGCGCGGTGCTCGATGCCCTGTTCTGCATAGTCCATCAACCGTTTGAAGGTCATGGCCGGCAACGAACCGCCGGTCATCTCATCGGTCGATGTATAGTCGTCATTGCCGAACCAGACAGCGGTCGTGTAGTCGCCGGTGAAGCCGATAAACCAGGCATCGCGATAGGCCTGCGTGGTGCCGGTCTTCCCGCCGGTAACGATGCCGTTGTCGAGGGCTGCGCGTCGCGCAGTGCCTATCACCGGAATCTGGGTGAGAATGCGGTTCATCGACGAGACTGCCTGCTCGCTCAGAACCCGTTGCGGCCGAGGCGCATCGCGGCCGAAATCGTAAAGGATGTCGCCATCGTAGTTGAGGATCTGGCTGATGCCATGTCGCCGCGACTGCAGGCCGCCCGCAGGAAAGACAGCATACGCCGTCGCCTGGTCGAGCACGGTCACCTCGGAGGTGCCGAGCGGCATGGTCTTGTCGGTGCGGATGGGTGTTTCGACGCCCATCTTCTTTGCCGTGGCGGCAATAATCTCGGTGCCGAGCTTGTCCTTGGCGAGGCGGACAGGGACGGTGTTGATCGATCTCGCCAGCGCGTTCATCAAGGTGACCCGGCCGGCATACTTGCGAGCGTAGTTCTGCGGCGACCAGCCACGCCACGTGATCGGCGCGTCGACGACCACCGTTTCCGGTGTCATGCCCTTTTCCATCGCCGCGGCGTAGGTATATACCTTGAAGGAGGAGCCCGGCTGCCGCAGCGCCCGTGTTGCGCGATTGAACTGGCTTTCGCCGTAGTCGCGGCCGCCGACCATGGCACGTACGGCACCGCCGTTTTCGACCATCACCACAGCGCCCTGCTTCACCTTGTAACTTTCGCCATATTGCCGGAGGCTCGACTCGACCGAGTCCTCCGCTGCCTGTTGCAGACCCATATCGATCGTCGTGCGCACGATCAGGGAGTGTTGCGCGAAGGGGGCAGCGATACGCTGGACTTCGTCAAAAGCCCAGTCGAGGAAGAAGTCGGGCGCCTTGACCTGGGCGCGATCGATCACGGTCGCGGGATTAAGGCGAGCGGCAATCACTTGGCCCTCAGTCATCAGGCCGCCCTGAACCATGTTGGTGAGAACCTCATTGGCGCGGCCGCGTGCGGCCGGCAGGTTCACGTGCGGCGCATAGCGGGCCGGAGCCTTGAAAAGGCCCGCGAGCATGGCGGATTCGGCGAGATTGATGTCGGTGATCGCCTTGCCGAAATAGAACTGCGCGGCTGCGGCCGCTCCGAAGGTGCCGCCGCCCATATAGGCGCGGTCGAGGTAGAGACGAAGGATTTCCTTCTTTGACAGGTTGCATTCCAGCCAGACGGCGAGGAAGGCTTCCTTTATCTTGCGTTCGATCGTGCGTTCGTTCGACAGGAACAGGTTCTTGGCAAGCTGCTGGGTGAGGGTCGAGCCGCCCTGGACCACGCCTCCCGCCCGGGCGTTCTCGGTCATGGCGCGCGCCAGACCGAGAAAATCGATGCCCCAGTGATCGAAGAAACGCCGATCCTCGGTGGCGAGAACCGCCTTGATGAGATGGTCCGGCAGTTCGTCGATCGGGGCCGAGTCTTCGTGGATAATGCCGCGGTGGCCGATATCATTGCCGTAACGGTCGAGGAAGGTCACCGCAAAGTCGCTCTGGGCGCGCCAATTGCCTTTTGTTTCCTCAAACGCCGGAAGGGCCAGAGCCAGCATCAGCACTGAGCCGGCCGTCCCCCACGTTGCCGCTTCACCAAGCACTTCGAAAAGCGCTCTCTTCCAGCCGCGTACGCGAAAGCGCCGGAAGAAGATGGTCGTCTCTTCCCACCATTCAGCCAGCCGGAATCCGGCATTCCACACCGTCGAGTCGATCCAGGAATCGATTCTGAGAAAGATGTGTCGCCTCTTCGGCCGGTTATCCTCTTTCCTCGGTTCCTGCACGGCGTTCTCGTCCCGAAGGTTCGCTTGCCCCACAATGATATTTGCACGGCGCGAGTTTCCAATCTACTTGCATATCGTGCTGCCGGCCTTAAAAAACCGGCAATGTTCTGCAAATCTTCCATGTCGGCATGGAACGGACGAAAGTGTGACATGATGGGCGAAATGCCTTTCTGGAAAACCAAAAGCCTTGAAGAAATGAGCAATGCCGAGTGGGAAAGCCTCTGCGACGGCTGCGGCCTCTGTTGCCTGAACAAGCTCGAGGACTGGGATACGGGCGAGATCGCCTGGACGTCGATCCGCTGTACTCTGCTCGACGGTGACAGCTGTCGCTGCAAGGATTACGACAATAGGCAGGCGACTGTGCCCGACTGCATCCAGCTGACTCCAAAGGTGGTACATGAGATCTCATGGCTGCCGCCGACCTGCGCCTATCGGCTGATCGGCGAGGGAAGGGATCTCTATTGGTGGCATCCGCTCGTCTCCGGCGACCCGGAAACCGTCCACGCGGCCGGCATATCCGTGCGTGGGCGCACGGTCGCGGAGGACGGTATCGATGTTGAGGATTATGAGGACTACCTGGTTACCTGGCCCCTGGAAGTAGGGCTGGAAGTGGCGCGCTAATGCATGTCGCCCCAGAGGTTTTTGGACGACGACATGCGTGAAAACAAAGACCTAACGCGCACGTCCGGAACCGCGTCGTTTCAAAGAGTGAGATCAATTCACGGTTTCAATGAGGGGCCAAGGATCAGCCGCCGCCGTTCTTCTTCACAAGGCTTTTAGGCGCGACGTTGCGCCATGCGGTTTCCATGGTCTGCCGGACAAGCGATTCGTCGGCGTCGGCGAAATAGAATGAAGTCCAGCCGCGCTCTCCCCAGCCGCCGGGCACCGCGGCGCAAACTCCGGGCTCCATTTCCAGCAACATGCGCTGTTGATCGGGGGTGAATTTGAACACCGCGCGACCCGCCTCCGGCAGCGACATGAAAATCCGCTTGCCCACACGAAAATCCCGTGTTCCGAAATGGGCATTCTCTTGCGTTCCGGGCAGGCTGAGCGCCAGCTTTTCGAGCTCTTCGGTCAGCATGGCAAAAGAGTAGCATGGAATTCTGGATTGGTAAAAAGGCCGCAACGGCTCTGTCATCGACCGTTAGGAGGAGCCCCGGCGCCTTCTTTGTGGAGTGGCATCGCTGGGCGAAGGGCGTTCGTTCAGCGATGCAGGGATTGTCATTCTGCAGGCGGAACGGGCTTTTCTGCAGTCTCGCCAGCCGTGCGCATCGCGCGCCACTCGTTCTCGAAACGATCGAGAAGCGATTGCGGAATCCTGGATTGCGGTAGTGCGGGCTGTTTGTTTGCGAGCGTCTGCATCCGTTTCTCCTGGCTTCATGCTAGTTCAAGGATACATGACCATTTCACATCGTAAATACTTTGTAAATCAGTGGTTTAAATCATTTAAACGATTGAAAAACCTTTAAATCGATTAGTGTTTCGACTGTCCCAAAAATTTATTTTTGAGCGCCCTGGACGAGGGAACGCAACCGGAAAACGGTGCGTTTTCACGTCCTTGAACATAAGTACGGACTTACTTCCGGAGATCGCGGATTCGGCCTCTGAAGCATCGGACTCAATTCTTGAGAAAACGGCCGCAAGCCACTCAGATGAATCGCGAATTCGGGAAGAGCGCCCGAGCCTCCAGAAACGGCGCGGTTACGGTTCGTGTCCTCGTAAGCATTCTTCCGACAACGCCGCTGTCCGTGGCGGTGGCCGAAGGGGCGGCACCACTGCATACTTCCTTAAATCGTAGCCGATTTTGAAATGCTACAGCCTCCGTTGCGCGTCTGATTAGACGCGTGGCGCTGTAGGTCGTGCGATCTTTCGCAACCGAAGGAATCGTTGCAATCTACGGTCGTTTTCTCAAGTGCCGGTACAGTCGCCGGGGAGGCGTCTGCATCCGACATTCATTTGCCATTCAGCCTGTATCAGTTAATGATTTTCGCCATGATGCTTCCCAAGTCGAAAGTGCGTTCATGTCTTCACCAGTGATCATAGCCGCGCTTGCCGCAGGCCTCGCGGGCTTGTCGCCGCCTGCCATCAACGTGCCTTCGGCTGTTGTCCGCGCGGCTGGCGATTGCAGCGCTGCCGCCGCGCAAGTGGTTGCCGAGACGGGTGGAGAACTGCTCTCCGCCCAGCCGACATCCGACGGCCAATGCGTGATCACGGTGCTTATCCCGGGCAACGGTGGGCGGCCGAAGAAGGTAACGGTGAAGGTGCCGATGTAGGCCGCTTGCGGGTGACCTACGAGCAAGGGAAATGAACGCAGATGCGCATTCTTATAGTCGAGGACGACGCCAACCTGAACAGGCAGCTCGCCGACGCGTTGAAAGAGGCCGGCTACGTCGTCGACCAGGCCTTCGACGGTGAGGAGGGCCACTATCTTGGTGATGCGGAACCCTATGACGCGGTGATCCTCGACATCGGCCTGCCGGAGATGGACGGCATTACCGTTCTCGAGAAGTGGCGCGGCGACGGCAAGACCATGCCGGTCCTGATTTTGACCGCACGCGACCGCTGGAGTGACAAGGTGGCCGGTATCGACGCCGGCGCCGATGACTATGTGGCGAAGCCCTTCCACGTGGAGGAGGTGCTTGCCAGGATCCGCGCATTGATCCGCCGAGCCGCGGGACATGCGAGTTCGGAGATCGTCTGCGGTCCGGTGCGGCTCGATACGAAGGGCTCCAAGGCGACCGTTCGCGGCGTGCCGCTGAAGCTCACGTCGCATGAGTTCCGGCTGCTCTCCTACCTGATGCACCATATGGGGCAGGTGGTGTCGCGCACGGAACTGGTCGAGCACATGTATGATCAGGATTTCGACCGGGACTCCAACACGATCGAAGTGTTCGTCGGCCGGTTGCGCAAGAAGATCGGCAACGACCTGATCGAAACGGTCCGCGGCCTCGGATATCGCATGCAAGCGCCCGGCAATGGCAATTAGATCACTCACGGCCCGGGTACTGGCGGTTTCGACCGTTTGGGCCGTCGTCGCCCTCGTTGTGATCGGAGTGGTTATCTCCGCGCTGTACAGACAGGGGTCTGAGCGCGGCTTTCAGGATCTGCTGCGCGCACAGCTCTACAACGTCATCAACTCGATTTCCGTCAACGAGAAGGCGGTTCTGACCGGTAGCCCGCAACTCGGGGACCTCCGGTTCTCCCAGCCCCAAACCGGATGGTACTGGATCGTCGAACCAATCGGTGAATTTGATACGCCGCCACTCTTGTCGACGTCTCTCGGCTCCGCGAAACTACCGATCGCCAGTGTCGACGAGGTTCCCTTCGATATTCGCTACGAGCGCTTCTACACGACCATGGACCCGTTCGGAAACGAGGTCGAGGTCGCCGAGACCGAGGTCGTGCTCGACATTCAGGGGCATGCCGCCCGCTTCCGGGTCGCAGGCAATCGCGATGTGCTGGAGGCGGATATTGATCGCTTCACCCGCAATCTCACCATCGCGCTATCCATCTTCGGCCTCGGCGGCCTTGGCGTCAACGCGCTGACGATCCTGTTCGGTCTCAGACCGCTCGACCAGGTGCGCCGCTCGCTTGAAAAGATCCGCGCGGGCGAGAGCGAACGCCTGGACGGTGCTTTCCCGCGTGAGATCCAGCCGCTTGCCAACGAGGTGAATGCGCTGATCGACAGCAATCGCCGTATCATCGAGCGGGCGCGCATGCAGGTCGGCAACCTTGCCCATTCGCTGAAGACACCGATCGCGGTTCTGCTCAACGAAGCGCGCGTGTTGGAAGTACCGCATGGGGAATTGGTGAAGACGCAGGCCGACGCAATGCAGACCCAGGTGCAAATCTATCTCAGCCGCGCGCGTATCGCCGCGCAGCGGGGCTCGATCCTCGCCAGGACCGAGGCCCAGCCCGCGCTCGAGCGGCTTGTCCGGGTGATGCGGCGCCTCAATCCGGATAGGCAGTTCAGCCTGTCGATCAATCCCCCGGGTTTGATATTGGCGATGGAGCAGCAGGACGTCGAGGAAACGGTCGGCAACTTGCTCGAAAACGCCGCGCGACACGCACGCGAGCATGTGTGGCTGAGTGTGCGGCCCGCCCCGGAAGATGTGCACGGTAAGGATCAGGGCCGGCACTGGATCGTACTCGACGTCGATGACGACGGTCCGGGGCTAAATCCGGATCAGATCGCCTTGGCAATGAAGCGCGGCAAGCGGCTCGATGAGAGCAAGCCCGGTACCGGGCTGGGACTTTCGATCGTGAGCGAGATTGTCGGAGAGTACCAGGGCACGATCGAACTTTCGCGGCGCGACGAAGGCGGATTGCGGGCCCAACTCGTTCTGCCGGCTGCGGTTTAGCGGCCACACCGCGGCTGAAAATGCCGATGCCCTGGGAGGGTATGGTTGCCTGACGCGCCGGGGAGTGCAAAAAGAAAATCGACGGGGTGCCACCTCTTCGCCGCCGGATGTGCGGGACGGCGGAGAAGGTGGTTTGCGGTGAAGTTGAGTTGTCGGGGGATCATGAGGAACCACGCAGTAATGGCACGAACCTTTGTCGCCAGCGGCAGGATCGCCGTCATCGCGTCTGCCGTCGCGCTGGCTGGTTGCGGCACGGCATCGAACGGCCAGCGTGGGGCGGTCTCGGGTCTTTCGGCGACCGCAACGCGAGGAGCGTCGTCGACAGCCTATATCGCGGCGCTGCAGGGTGGCATCATCGCGCGCCTTGATGGCATCGATCTCGGAAAGTCCGATCGGCAGAGAGCTCTCGAGGCCGAATACCGGGCGCTGGAAGCAGCGCCAGGCGGGCAGCCGGTCGTGTGGGAGGGGCGTGGTGTCAGCGGGTCCGTCGTCGCCGCGGCGCCCTTTCAGGTTGGTTCGCAGAATTGCCGGCAATACAGCCATACGGTGACCGTCAAAGGGCAGCAAACGACCGCGCGTGGAGCGGCGTGTCGCAATTCCGATGGAACCTGGACGCCGCTGACATAAGCTTGCAGCGTTACTTCGGTGACGCGCCTTCGGCGGCCAAACTAGCGAGATATGCGGGCGACCTTGCGGCGAAACGCCTCAAATCTCCGTCATTGCCAGTTTTCGAGTTGGAATGGCACGGGGCTCATAGTATTTCCCCTCCATGTTGTTTTGGATCCTTGTCGCTATCTTGACGGCGGCAGCCGCTGTCGTACTCGTTCTCCCGCTGATGCGGGCAGCGGCGCCGCTTTCGTCGCCCCACAGCCATGACATCGAAGTTTATCGCGACCAGCTCGAGGAAGTGACGCGGGATCGGAAGTCCGGCCTGATCAGTGGCGAGGACGCGGAACTCGCCAGGGCCGAGATTGCGCGCCGGCTGCTTGCGGCGAGCGCCGCGGACGCGCCCGTCCAGCAGAGTGATGCGAAATCCCTGCGCTCGAACCGCATTGCGCAGTTCTTCGTTCTTGCCTGTCTTCCGGCCGTGGGGCTTTGCCTCTATCTCCTCACCGGCAGTCCCGGCGTGCCGGCGCAACCGCTTGCAGCCAGACTTGCCAATCCGGGTGACGATATCAACATTTTGATTGCGCGGGCCGAGAACCATCTCGCGGCCAACCCGGGCGATGGCCAGGGTTGGGACCTGCTAGCGCCGATCTACATGCGCAGCGGCCGGGTCGAGGATGCGGTTGCCGCCTACGACCAGGCGATCCGCCTGCTCGGGCCGACTCCCGCCAGACTCGGCGGTTATGCGGAAGCGTTGATCGTGCAGTCCGGCGGCCTGGTGACGGCCGATGCGCAGGAAGCCTTGAAGAAGTCGCTTGCCCTTGACCCCAACGATCCGCGCTCGGAGTTCTATCTGGCTCTCGGCCTCAAGCAGGAGGGTAAACAGCAGGATGCGCTCGCCGCGTTCCGCAAGCTTGCCGGCAACTCTCCTGCGGAAGCGCCTTGGCTGCCGTTGGTGAACCAGCACATCGCGGAGCTCTCCGCCGGTCAGGCGCCTGCCGGCAATACGATGCCCGCCAACCCGACCTCCGAGGACATGGCGGCCGCCGCGCAGATGGACGCCGGCGATCGCCAGGCCATGATCCGCGGCATGGTCGACAGCCTGTCGAGCAAACTGAAGGAAGATCCCGCGAACTTCGAAGGATGGATGCGCCTGGTCCGCTCCTACGTTGTGCTTGATCAAAGAGACAAGGCGCGCGACGCTCTACAGCAAGGGCTGAAGGCTTTCCCGCCCACCGGGGATCAGGGGAAGCAATTGTTGGCTCTCGGCCGCGAACTCGGCATCGACGCGGACGGAGAAGAAGAATGACACGCAAGCAGAAACGGTTGGCGATCATCGGCGGTGGCGTCAGCTTCTTGGTCGCCGCCGTCTTCCTGGTGATGTTCGCCTTCAGCCAGGCGGTCGCCTACTTCTATGTTCCCGGCGATCTCGCAAAGGCTGGCCTTGCGCCAGGAACGCGCATTCGCCTCGGCGGCCTCGTCGAAACCGGTTCGCTCAAGCGTGGCGAGGGCAAGACCATAACCTTCAACGTTACCGATACGCTCGGAACGGTACCGGTTACCTATACCGGCATCCTGCCCGACCTCTTCCGCGAGGGGCAGGGCGTTGTGGCCGAGGGCGCTTTTGTTGCAGGCAGCCCCGTGTTCGTCGCCGATACGGTGCTCGCCAAGCACGATGAAACCTATATGCCGAAAGACGTCGCGGATCGCCTGAAGGCCCAGGGTGTCGCGCTGGGCGGCAAGGAAAACATCCAATGATCATCGAGATCGGGCATTATGCGCTGGTGCTGGCGCTCGCGACAGCCTTCGTACAGGCGATCCTGCCGATCGCCGGAGCGCGGCGCGGTGACAAAGCGCTGATGGAACTCGCATCGAGCGCGGCGCTCGTCTGCGCCTTGCTCGTCGCCTTCTCCTTTGCGGTGCTGACCTTCGCCTATGTGACCTCCGACTTCTCCGTACGGAACGTCTGGGAGAATTCGCATTCGCTCAAGCCTTTGATCTACAAGATTTCCGGCGTGTGGGGGAACCACGAGGGATCGATGCTGTTGTGGCTGTTGATCCTCGTTTTCTTTTCCGCCCTTGTCGCGCTTTTCGGCCGCAACCTGCCGGAAACGCTGAAGGCAACCGTGCTCGCCGTACAGGCCTGGATCGCGGCCGCCTTCGCGCTCTTCATCCTGCTGACGTCCAATCCCTTTGCCCGCCTCATTCCGGCGCCGGGCGAGGGCAAGGACCTGAATCCCGTGCTGCAGGACGTCGGCCTCGCCATCCATCCGCCCTTGCTCTACCTCGGTTATGTCGGCTTTTCCGTCTGTTTTTCCTTTGCGATCGCAGCACTGATCGAGGGCCGCATCGACGCAGCATGGGCGCGTTGGGTGCGTCCATGGACGCTTGCCGCCTGGACCTTCCTGACGGCCGGCATCGCCATGGGCTCCTACTGGGCCTATTACGAGCTCGGCTGGGGGGGCTGGTGGTTCTGGGACCCGGTCGAAAATGCCTCCTTCATGCCGTGGCTCGCGGGCACGGCGCTGCTGCACTCGGCGCTGGTGATGGAAAAGCGCGAGGCGCTGAAGATCTGGACCGTGCTGCTGGCGATCATGACCTTCTCCCTGTCGTTGCTCGGTACCTTCCTCGTCCGTTCTGGCGTGCTCACGTCCGTGCATGCTTTTGCGACCGATCCCACGCGCGGGATCTTCATTCTCGCTATTCTCGTCGTCTTCATTGGCGGCGCGTTTTCGCTCTTTGCGTTCCGGGCATCCCGCCTGAAGTCCGGAGGGCTTTTTGCGCCGATCTCGCGCGAAGGCGCGCTGGTCCTCAATAACCTCATTCTCACGACGGCGGCAGCGACGGTGCTCACCGGCACGCTCTATCCCCTGGTCCTTGAAGCCCTGACGGGGGAAAAGATCTCGGTCGGTGCACCGTTCTTCAACATGACCTTCGGCCTGTTGATGCTGCCGCTGCTCTGCGCAGTTCCGTTCGGACCGCTGCTTGCCTGGAAGCGCGGCGATCTCACAGGTGCTGCCCAGCGCTTGTTCGTTGCGGCCGCGACCGGGCTCTTTGTCGCTGCGGTCTATTACTACGCAATGAATGGTGGCCCCGTACTCGCTCTGCTCGGCATTGCGCTTGGCGTCTATCTGATCGCGGGCGCGTTGACCGATCTCATTCTGCGTTCCGGTATCGGCAAAGTGGCTGGCAGCGTTGCGTGGAAGCGGCTGTCCGGCCTGCCGCGCTCTGCCTTCGGCACAGCACTCGCCCATGCGGGACTCGGCGTCACGTTGATCGGCATCGTCGCCGTCACCGGCTTTGAGACCGAGACGGTTGTCGAGATGAAGCCGGGCATGATGGTGGAGGCCGGCGGCTATACCCTGCGCTTCGACGGCATGCGACCAGGGCGCGGACCGAACTATACCGAGGAAACCGGGCATTTCACGGTCAGCCGGGGCGGCGTAGCGGTCACTGAAATCTGGTCGTCGAAGCGGCTCTATACGGCGCGCCGGATGCCGACCACGGAGGCCGGAATTCGGACCTTTGGCCTCAGCCAGCTCTATGTTTCTCTCGGCGATCAGATGACGGACGGCGGTATCGTCGTGCGTGTCTGGTGGAAGCCGCTGATCCTTTGCATCTGGGGCGGAGCGCTGATCATGATGGCGGGCGGCGTTGTCTCCCTCAGTGACCGCCGCTTGCGGGTTGGGGCGCCGTCGCGCGCCAAGAGAGCCACGCGGCTCGCCTTGGGGGCAGCCGAATGATCCGTTTGCTCTTTGCGCTTTTCCTGAGCCTTTCTTCCGTATTGCCCGCGCTGGCGGTCAATCCGGATGAAGTGCTTGCGGATCCGGCACTCGAAGCGCGCGCGCGGGCGATCTCGGCGAAGCTTCGCTGCATGGTCTGCCAGAACCAGTCGATCGACGACTCCAATGCCGAACTCGCCAAGGATTTGCGGGTGCTGGTGCGCGAACGGTTGACGAATGGCGACACGGACGAAGCGGTGATTGCCTATGTCGTCTCCCGCTACGGTGAATTCGTGCTGTTGAAGCCGCGTTTCGAGGCAAAGACCGTAATCCTTTGGGGCATGCCGGTCATCCTGCTTCTCTGCGGCGGGGTTGCCCTCGTTGTGGCTGCGCGCCGACGCAGCGCTGGTACGCCCGGCGCGCCGCTTTCCGACAAGGAAAAGGAAGAGCTCGATAAGCTCTTGAGGTCCTAGGGCATCGTTCCCCAAACGCCCTGGGCTCTGAGGATCGCGTCTTGAGCGATGGGTCAAGGCGCATAGACGGTTTCGGATATTCGAAACGAAGTATCGCGCCGTTCCACACGGCACTGAATGGTCCCTCCCTCCTGCTTCGTGCGAACATTACCAAATATTCATCTGCCGGACAGAACTCAGTAAGGTCCCGTCCGTTAAACCTTTCGTCATCGGCTGTTCCTCCAGTCGCAGCCAAGCGGGCAGTTCCCCAGACGCCAAATACCGTTTGGGAAGGTGCTCGTAATCAAGGTTTTGAAGCCGCTTGCCGATGGGCACCGGCTTCATGGAAGAGAGAAGGCAAAACGCATGTCCAAGATCAAAACCCTGCGTCCGTCCCTGAAGACGGTTCTGAAAACCTCCACCGTCGCCGGCCTCGCGGCAGTCATGCTGACCAGCGGCCTGCCGGCCCAGATTTCGCAGTCCTTCGCCGAAGCCGTGAAGGCAGAGGCCCCCTCGGTTCCGAGCTTCGCGAATGTCGTTGATGCGGTTTCGCCGGCTGTCGTTTCCGTTCGTGTGCAGTCGCGCGTGAACACTTCCGACGATGAATCCAGCAACTTCAGCTTCGACTTCGGCGGCCGCGGCTTTGAAGATCTGCCCGATGATCATCCGCTGAAGCGCTTCTTCCGCGAGTTCGGCGGCCCGCGTGGCGATGGTGGCGGTGATCGTGCCGAGCGTCGCCCCGATCGTCGTGGCCCGCACGCCGAGGGTCGCCTTCGTCCGCGAGGTCAGGGCTCCGGCTTCTTCATCACCGAAGACGGTTACCTCGTAACCAACAACCATGTCGTTTCCGATGGCTCCGCCTTCACGGTCATCCTGAATGACGGAACGGAACTTGATGCCAAGCTGGTCGGTAAGGACAGCCGCACGGATCTTGCCGTACTCAAGGTCGATGACAAGCGCAAGTTCACCTATGTGAGCTTCGCGGACGACAGCAAGGTGCGCGTCGGCGATTGGGTCGTCGCAGTCGGCAACCCGTTTGGCCTGGGCGGAACGGTGACGGCCGGTATCGTCTCGGCTCGCGGCCGCGACATCGGCTCCGGCCCCTATGACGACTACTTGCAGGTCGACGCTGCTGTGAACCGCGGCAACTCCGGTGGCCCGACGTTCAACCTTTCGGGTGAGGTTGTCGGCATCAACACCGCGATCCTCGCCCCGTCGGGTGGCAATGTCGGCATCGCCTTCGCGATCCCCGCATCCGTCGCCAAGGACGTCGTCAATGACCTCATGAAGGATGGCAGCGTCTCGCGCGGTTGGCTTGGCGTTCAGATCCAGCCGGTGACGAAGGACATCGCCGATTCGCTCGGCCTCTCCGAGGCAAGCGGCGCTCTGGTCGTAGAACCGCAGGCCGGTTCTCCGGGCGAAAAGGCCGGGATCAAGAAGGGTGATGTGGTGACGGCGCTCAATGGTGAGCCGATCAACGATCCGCGCGATCTCGCCCGCAAGGTCGCTGCAATGCGCCCGGGTTCTTCTGCCGACGTAACTCTGTGGCGCGATGGCAAGTCGCAAAGCGTCAAGCTTGAAATCGGCAACCTGCCGAACGAGGCCAACGACGCCGTGCAGCCGAAGGATGAGCAGTCCGAGCAGAGCCCGCCGGCCAGTGATGAAGCGCTTGCCGATCTCGGCGTGACGGTGACGCCTTCCGACGACGGCACGGGCGTGACGATTTCTTCCGTCGATCCGGACTCGGACGCCAGCGACCGTGGTCTGAAGGAAGGTGAGAAAATCGTCACCGTCAACAATCAGGACGTGAAGTCCGCGGACGACATCCTCAAGGTGATCAATAACGCCAAGAAGGATGGCCGGACCAAGGCGCTCTTCCAGATCCAAACCGACGACGGCAGCCGCTTTGTCGCGCTTCCGATCGACCAAGGCTGATAACGCGGCCATCGAAGGATTGGAGTGGGTCGCCCCGCTCCAATCCATTCTGACCGATCGCGGTGATGGGTCGGCACAATCCGCAAATCACCATGATCCAACTGTGCCGCGACGTCCGAGTGATTTCGCGGCGCTTTTCGTTCGGACCGAAGCGAAGGTTGCCACGGCGCCGCTGCGTGATTTCCCTGGATCGAAATCGTGCAGTTATTCTGAGAGCCTCAGCGACCTTTTCATGCCTCATCAGACGCATGGCGCTGGAGGCGCCGGAACCGAAACCGGTTGAGACAGACAGGGATCCGGGACTATGGTCACGCGCATGAAGATTCTGATTATTGAAGACGACCTCGAGGCGGCGGCCTATCTGGCGAAGGCGTTTCGCGAGGCCGGCATTGTTTCCGACCATGCCAGCGACGGCGAGGGCGGGCTGTTCATGGCGAGCGAGAATGCCTATGACGTGCTGGTGGTCGATCGTATGCTTCCGCGCCGTGACGGCCTGTCGCTGATCACCGAACTGAGGCGGCGGGATGTCCACACGCCCGTCCTCATTCTCTCGGCGCTCGGCCAGGTGGACGACCGCGTCACAGGCCTGCGCGCCGGCGGCGACGATTATCTTCCGAAGCCCTACGCGTTCAACGAGCTTCTCGCGCGGGTCGAGGTACTCGGCCGCCGCAAGGGCGCGCCCGAACAGGATATGGTCTACCGCGTCGGCGACCTCGAACTCGACCGCCTCGCCCACTCGGTTCGACGGCAGGGCAAGGAAATCCCGTTGCAACCGCGCGAATTCCGGCTGCTCGAATACCTCATGAAGAATGCGGGCCAGGTCGTGACGAGGACGATGCTGCTTGAAAACGTATGGGATTACCATTTCGATCCGCAAACCAATGTGATTGACGTACACGTCTCGCGTCTGCGCTCGAAGATAGAAAAGGATTTCGACATACCGCTGCTGAGGACGGTTCGTGGCGCCGGTTACATGATCAAGGACGACCGGACTGAGACATGAGCAAACTCAGGGTTCTGTTCAGAACGACGGCAGTCCGGCTCTCCGCACTCTACCTTATTCTCTTTTCCCTCTGCGCGATCTTCCTCGTCTTCTACGTGACGGGCATGTCCGAGCGGTTGCTCGAACAGCAGACGCGCGACGCCATCCGTGCCGAAGTGAGCCAGATCGAGGCCGTCTACGAGCGCGCCGGCATGAATGGTCTGCTTCGCTCGCTCGAACGACGTGCACGCCAGCCGGGCGCCAATCTTTATGTGATCGCCGGTCCGAGCGGAGAGATCCTCGCGGGCAACGTGGCTGGCCTGCAGCCGGGCCTGCTTGACGACGAAGGCTGGAAGTCAGAGCCGTTCCATTACCGGCGGTTTACCGACGAAAGCCGCGGGGAGAGCCACGTGGCGCTTGCCCAGGTTCTTTTGCTCGACAATGGGCTGAGAATTCTTGTCGGCCACGATCTTCAGGAGCCGGAGAAGTTCCGCGTGCTCGTGCGCCAGGCGCTGGTGGTTGCCCTGGGTGTGATGGGCCTTGGTGCGCTCGTCATCTGGTTCGGCATCGGTCGAAACGCCCTGAAGCGCATTGACCGAATGTCCGAGGCCAGCACGAAGATCATGGCCGGTGATCTCTCGCAGCGTCTGCCGACGAGCGGCTCGGGCGACGAGTTCGATCGGCTTTCGGAATCGCTCAACGCGATGCTCGGGCGAATCGAGAAGCTGAACGAAGGGCTGAGGCAGGTCTCCGATAACATCGCCCACGACCTCAAGACGCCGCTGACGCGCCTGCGCAACAAGGCCGAAGCCGCGCTCTCCAGCAGGGAGGACGGAAGCCAGAGTGGCGCGCTCGAGGAAATCATCGCCGAATCTGACCAGTTGATCCGCACGTTCAATGCGCTCTTGATGATCTCTCGGGTCGAGGCGGGGTCCGCTGTCGCCGAGATGAGCGACGTCGATCTTTCCCAGATCGTCGCCGATTGCGTCGAGCTTTACGAGCCCGCGGCCGAGGACAAGGCGTTGAAACTGGAAGCGGATGTCCCGCCGGGTGTTGTGATCTCGGGGAATCGCGAACTGATCGGTCAGGCGCTTGGAAACCTGATGGACAATGCGGTCAAATATGCCGAGGGAGCTTCAAATCCCCTGATCCGGGTGGCTATGACCAAGAGTGGAAACGAGGCAGTGCTGACGGTCGCGGATCACGGTCCCGGCATCCCGGAAGATATGTACCGCGAGGTGTTGAAGCGCTTTGTTCGTCTGGATGAAAGCCGTTCGAAACCGGGGACCGGTCTTGGCCTCTCGCTTGTCGAGGCCGTGATGGAGATGCACCGAGGCTCGCTCACGCTCAGTGCGACCGATCCGGAAGAGAAAGATGGCAAGGGACTAACGGTTCGCATGGTTTTCCCGGCTCGCGCGACCTGATAGACCGGTCATGAGATTGGGAGGATGTGTCGATGCTGGAAACGGATAAGCGGCGTCTGTCCGATATCGAGGTGGTTGCGATCCGTCCGACGAGCCAGGCGGATGCAAAGGCTGCTCTGTCCGTTTTGAAGGATGTCGCCAAGGAGCACGCGCGCATCGCGGATCTGCTGGCGTCGAATATGCCCCTCAAGGAGTTCGTCGTCTCGGCGCTCGCGCTCTCTCCGTTTCTGCGGGATAATACAGGCAGCAATCCGGCAATCCTCGACGATCTGCTGGCGACGCCTTTATCTGAATTCCTGAAGCGCCGGATCGAGGCAGCCCGGTCAGCGTGGCGACCCGAGCCCGCGGCGGCCGCACTGCCGGACGCTGAGATCATGTCCAGGCTTCGCAAGGCAAAGCGCGAGATGGCCTTCGCCGTCGCTCTGGCGGATCTGTCGCGGCTTTTCGACGGTCGGGAAACCACGCGCTGGTTGAGCGATTTCGCGGCTGCCGCCGTCGCCGCCACGATCGATCATCTGCTTCTCGGCGCGCATGAAAGCGGCAAGTTCAAGCTGAAAGATCCGTCGGCGCCCAGCAACGGCTCCGGGGTCGTCGTTCTCGGGATGGGCAAGCTCGGCGCGGGCGAACTCAACTATTCTTCGGACATTGATCTCGTCATCTTCTATGACCCCCAGTCCGGGATCATTGTCGAGCGGGATGACGCTTCGGAAATCTTCGCGCGGCTGCTGAGGCGCCTGGTTCGTATCCTGCAGGAAAGGACGGGCGACGGCTATGTCTTCCGCACGGACCTGCGCCTGCGCCCCGATCCGGGTTCGACGCCGCTCGCGATCTCGATCGAAGCGGCGATGCTCTACTACGAGAGCAGGGGACAGAACTGGGAGCGTGCCGCCTTCATCAAGGCACGGCCGGTTGCCGGCGATTTGGAGGCGGGCGAGCGCTTTGTGAAGGAACTGACGCCCTTCGTCTTCCGCAAATACCTGGATTATGCGGCCATTGCCGACATTCATTCGATCAAGCGGCAAATCCATGCGCACAAGGGACATGGCGAAATCGCCGTCAAGGGCCACAACATCAAGCTCGGTCGCGGCGGGATCCGCGAGATCGAGTTCTTCGTCCAGACCCAGCAATTGATCGCCGGCGGCCGCATGCCCGAGCTTCGGCTGCGCGCAACGGAGCCGATGCTGCAAGCACTTGTGAAGGCCGGATGGATCGATCAGTCGACCGCTGACGAGCTCATCGAGGCCTACTGGTTCCTGCGCAATGTCGAGCACCGGATCCAGATGGTGCGCGATGAACAGACGCATGTCCTTCCGGAGACGGAGGCAGAGCTCAAGCGGATCGCCTACATGCTCGGCTTCGAGGATACCGCTTCCTTCTCAGGGGAGCTGTCGCATGTGTTGCGGACCGTCGAACGGCGCTATGCGCAGCTTTTCGAGCAGGAGGCAAAGCTCTCGACAGAGACCGGAAATCTGGTCTTCACCGGACAGCAGGACGATCCGGACACGCTGGAAACCCTGAAGAAGCTCGGCTTTCAACGCCCGTCCGATATCGCGCGGACAATCCGCACGTGGCACTACGGACGCTATCGAGCAACGCAGTCGGTGGAGGCACGCGAGCGATTGACCGAACTGACGCCGGAACTGCTGCGCGTGTTCGGCGAAAGCCGGCGCGCCGACGAAGCCCTGCTGAGGTTCGACCATTTCATCTCCGGCCTGCCGGCCGGCATCCAGCTTTTTTCGCTGCTCGGCAACAATCCGAGGCTCCTGTCGCTGATCGTCAACATCATGTCGTCAGCGCCCCGGCTGGCGGACATTATCGCCGCGAGACCTCATGTCTTCGACGGCATGCTGGATCCGGGGCTTCTCGCGGAACTGCCGACACGCGAATATCTCGCACCGAGAATCGCAAATTTCGTTGCCGGTGGCCGTCACTACGAGGAGGTGCTGGACCGTCTGCGCATCATCGCCGCCGAACAGCGCTTTCTGATCGGCATCAGACTTTTGACAGGTGCCATTTCCGGCATCCAGGCAGGGCGTGCGTTCACCGACCTCGCCGACCTCATTATCGCTGCCGCGCTCGATGCGGTGCTTGAGGAAGTCCGCGCGGCGCATGGGCGCTTTCCCGGGGGGCGGGTCGCCGTGGTCGGCATGGGCAAGCTCGGCAGCCACGAGCTGACGGCCGGCTCCGATGTCGATCTCATCCTGCTCTACGACTATGACGGCGAAGCGGGGCAGTCCGACGGCGCCAAGCCGCTCGACCACGTGCGCTATTTCACCCGGCTGACGCAGAGGCTGATCGCGGCGCTTTCCGCACCGACCGCCGAGGGCATCCTTTACGACGTCGACATGCGCTTGCGGCCGTCGGGAAACAAGGGGCCTGTTGCAACCCGCATCACAGCCTTTGCCAAGTACCAGCGCGCCGAAGCCTGGACCTGGGAACACCTGGCCCTGACACGGGCACGGTGCATCTGCGGTGATGAAAGCCTGGTCAGCGAGGCGGAGGCGATTTTCGGCGAGGTCCTTTCCGAGAAGCGTGACATCGGGAAAGTCCGCAAGGACGTCGAAGAGATGCGCGATCTGATCGACAAGGAGAAGCCGCCGAGTGACATCTGGGATTTCAAACTCATCCCCGGCGGTCTCGTCGATATCGAGTTCATCGCGCAATACCTTGCCCTGATCGCGCCGGCAAAGGGGGTGACGTCGCCGCCGGCGGGTACGCACACGCTCGAGGCGTTGAAGAGCCTCGGCTCGGCCATGATGAATGCCAACGATCTGGAGGTGGCCGTCGACGCGCTGACGCTTTTCACCGAAGTCTCGCAGATCGTGCGGCTCTGCATCGACGGGGACTTCGATCCGAAGGATGCCCCCGCCGGTCTGGTCGATCTCGTTTGCGGGGCTGGCGACTATCCGGATCTCAAGCACCTCGAGGCGGATATCCGGAGCCTCTCCAAGGCGGTTCGCGGGATTTTCCAATCCGTTGTCGCTCAGTGATCTTCCGGGCAACGCTCTCCGTGCCTTCGAGCGAGAAGCTGCGCGGACGACGGCGGCAACGGCTCAGCCGCCGACGCGGTCGGGGATGCGCACGGAAATGATCGTGCCGACGTTTTCCGCGGAGTGAATCTTCATCGTTCCGCCGTGAAGGCGCGCCAGCGAGCGGGAAATCGCAAGCCCGAGGCCGGAACCGCCCTTGCTCTTGGCGTATTGGCTCTGCACCTGCTCGAAGGGCTGGCCGATCTTCTGCAACGCGTCCTTCGGAATCCCGATGCCGGAATCGGCGATCGTCAGCGTCACCGCTCCGGTAACCTTGCGGGCTCTCAAGGAGATGCGGCCGCCTTCGTTGGTGAATTTGACGGCGTTTGAAAGCAGGTTCAGCAGAACCTGCTTCATCGCCCGCCGGTCGGCGACCATGGTGAGACCCGAGGAAATCTGCTGTACGACGCGGATGTTCTTCTGCTCGGCTGGAATGGTGGTGAAGCGAAGCGTCTCTTCGATCAGCGGCGCCAGATCGATCTTCTCGCGCGTGATGCGCATATGGCCTGCCTCGATCTTCGACATGTCGAGAATGTCATTGATGACATTGAGCAGGTGTTTGCCGCTTTCGTAGATGTCGCGCGAATATTCGTGGTATTTCTCCGACCCGAGCGGACCGAACATCTGGTTCTGCAGGATTTCCGAAAAGCCGAGTATGGCGTTCAGCGGTGTGCGCAATTCATGCGACATGTTCGCCAGAAACTCGGACTTGGCACGGTTCGCGGCTTCTGCTCGCTCCTTCTCCGCCTGATAGTTGGAGTTGGCGACCGAAAGCTCCGCCTTCTGATGTTCCAGCGTGATGCGTGATGCCGAAAGGTCGCCGATCGTTGCCATGAGCCGACGCTCGGATTCGCGCAGGCGCACCTGGTGGCGCTTGAGCAGCGTGATGTCGGTGCCGACAGAAACCAGACCGCCATCGCGGGTGCGGCGTTCGTTGATCTGAAGCCATCGCTCGTCGGCGAGCTGCACCTCGCTCGTCTGCGAGTGATTGCTGCGGTCCGGATCGGCGACCCGCCGCTCGACGACCGGTCGTGCCGCGGCAGCATGGACGACGGCCCGCTCAGTCCCGGGCACGAGCACGTGATCCGGCAATTGATAGGCCTCTTGATAGTGCGTGTTGCACATGACTAGGCGGTCGTGCTTGTCCCAGAGCACGAAGGCCTCCGACGTGCACTCGATGGCGTCGGCCAGACGCTGATCCGCTTCCGCATAGCGCTGGGCAAGACGGTGTTGCTCGGTGACGTCCATGGCGATGCCGATCAGGTGCGTGCGGCCGGAGGCGGTGCGAATGACCTGAGCACGCGCGCGCAGCCATACGTAATGGCCGTCGGCATGGCGCATCCGAAACACCTGGTCGATCTGGCGCGCATTATCGCGGGCGATCGCCCGCGCCACGCTGTAGATGCCGCGCTCCTCCGGATGCATCAACCGCGCAGCGTCGCCAAAGGACAGCACGCTGCTGTCGCCTGGCATGCCGAGCATCTCGTACATCGACCGCGACCAGAACAGCCGCCGGTTGGCGAGGTCGAAATCCCACAGGCCGCAGCGGCCGCGCGAGAGCGCGGTTTCGACGCGCAAGTTCGACTCGGCGAAAACGGCATCGGCGTCGCGGGCGCGGTTTGCCTGAATGTAATAGGCGTAGAGCACGACGAGAAGGATTGCCGAGATGCCTGCAAACAGGGTGACATTGAGCGAAACTTCGTCGCGCCACGCCGTTTCCAGTTCAGCGATCGGTATTGCCGCCAGAATGACGCCGGCGGCTTCCGGGAGCTGTGTCAGGGCAACAAGGTGGTTGACGTCGCCGATTGACGTCTCCACGACGCTTGATCGTTCACCGTAATATTGCAGCGTGGCGAGGTCGGGAGCGATCGATGCCAGCGTGCGCCCGATCAAGTGGACGCCCTCCGGCGTGCTTGCGAATATCCGTCCGTCCTTGCGGACGGTCAGCAGAAACATGCCGCCGTCGAGCGTGCCTGGGGGAAGGTATTCGCCGAGCCGTTGTTCGGCCTCCCATCGCCGGCCGTCGGCGAAAAGTGCCGCACCATCGGCCTGGAAGGCAGCTGCGGCGGCCGCCGCCGCGAGATTGACCGCCTGGCGGGAACTGTCCTCCATCCGGGCGTGTTCGCCCATGATGCCTGACATGCGGGAGATGGCCACGATGATCAGGAAGGCGATGATCAGGACGGGAATGGAGCGTTTGAGAATAGGCTCGGCGCTCGCGAGCCGCTGCGATGCGGGCTCCGCAAACAGCTTTGCCTGTTCGATGAACTCCCGTTCCAGGCTCGAAAGGCCTGGAAACTTGAGTCGCAACCGCCCGTCGGCTGCGCTTCCCCGTCGCGCGTCCGCCATCTTTCCCAATCTTGTCATCCTCGAAAGCGTCCCGCATTCCCAATGAATGTGCCGAAGACGCCTGATCCTCTAGGTCTGAGGCATGAGCCGCCCCAGCATTGGCCGGAGAATGGCTGCCTCAGTGATTCGGCGCGCCGCTCGCCCGAATCTGACTCAATGAATCACAGGGCGATTCGCCTTGTCCAGAGGGGATGGTAAAGATTTCTTAACCAATTCTCATCGTTGGAAAATAACAGGCCGATTTGTCATCACGGCTTCGGTTGTCCCTGTGAGATGAGCTTTAATTCATTGGAATCGTTCATGGCGGCGTTGGCCTGATTCGAGCCAAAGCCGCCATGACTTGCGGTGAGGGAGGGCTGTCAGGACTCCAGCATGCGATCGACGATATCGCTGACGTCCGCGGAGAGGTTGGCTGCGCCGGCGATCTCCGTAAGCGCGTTGCGAGCATGATCGGCGCGAACTCCCTCCAGCGAACGCCAGGAGCGCATCGACGTCAGAATGCGCGCCGCGAGCTGCGGATTGCGCGGATCGATGTCGAGAATTTGCCGCGCGAGGAAGCGATAACCTTCGCCGTCGGCCCGATTGAAGCCGGTCGGGTTGGAGAAGGCGAAGGTTCCGACGAGCGAGCGGACACGGTTTGGGTTGTTGCCGTTGAACAGGGGGTCGGACATCAGCGTCTTGACGCGATCGAGCGTCTCGGAGCCGGGTATCGTCGCCTGGATCGCAAACCATTTGTCGATGACGAGGGCGTTGCTCGCAAAGCGCTGCTTAAATGCAGCGAGCGCCTCGGCCGTCTCGTTCGCGTCCGGGAACCTATGTGCAAGCGAGGTCAGCGCGAGGCTGAGATCGGTCATGTTGTTGGCAGCACGGACTGCTTCCGCCGCCCTTTCCGGGCCCGTGTCACCATAGACGAGGAAGGAAAGAGCGCTGTTGCGCAATGCCCGCCGACCAGCGCTGGCGGCGTCCGGGCTGAATGGGCCTGACGATGCCATGTCGTCCGCCAGTCGGGTGAAGATGTCCCGTCCGGCTTCGGCGAGACCGGCCAGAATCTGCTGACGGCCGGCGTGAATGGCGTCCGGGTCATTGTCGCTGCCGATTTCCCGCGCGATGTCGGATTCGCTTGGCAGCGCCAGGGCCTGCGAGCGGAACGCCGGCTCCAGCCGGTCATCCGCCGCCGCGGAAATCAGGCCGGCGACGAGCGCGTTGTCGCAGGTAGCCGGTTGGCCGTTGCGTGCCTGCGCGGTCGCGGCAACCAGATTGTCGAGCGCAATGGCATTCAGTGCCTGCCAGCGGGCGAAGAGGTCGCTCTCGTGGCGCGCGATCAACGCGCGATCCTCGGTGCTCTGTTCGATATGAAGGTTGATCGGCGCCGAGAACCCGCGGTTCAGCGACGGCACCGGGCGCGATGGAATGCCGGTGAACAAAACCGTCTGCTTGCGCTTGGTCAGATGGATGACATCTTCCGTGAGATCGGCGCCCGAAACCGTAGCGGCTTTCGCGTCGCTGCCATCCGCCAGCAAGAGCCCGAGCCGCAGCGGAATATGCATCGGCTCCTTGGTGCTTTGACCCGGCGCCGGGGGTACCGTTTGCTCGAGCGAAAGCGAGAAGATCTGCTTTTCGGCATCGTAGGATCCGGAAGCAGTGACGAGCGGTGTGCCCGCTTGGTGATACCAGAGCGAAAATTGCTTGAGGTTGCGGCCACTCGCATCCTCGAAGCAGGCGACGAAATCTTCTATCGTCACCGCCTGGCCATCGTGGCGGTCGAAATAGAGATCCATGCCCTTCTTGAAGAGTTCGCGGCCGAGGATGGTGGCGATCATCCGCGTCACCTCGGAGCCCTTCTCGTAGACGGTTGTCGTGTAGAAGTTGTTGATTTCACGATATTTCGTCGGGCGTACGGGATGGGCGAGGGGGCCGGCATCCTCCGGAAACTGCTCCGACTTCAGGTGACGCACCTCGGCGATGCGCTTGACGGCGCGCGAGCGCATGTCCGCTGAAAACTCGTGGTCGCGATAGACGGTCAGGCCTTCCTTGAGGCAAAGCTGGAACCAATCGCGGCAGGTGATGCGGTTGCCCGTCCAGTTGTGGAAATATTCGTGCGCGATGATCGCTTCGATATTGGCGTAGTCCGCGTCCGTCGCAGTTTCCGGGTCCGCGAGCACGTACTTGTCGTTGAAGACGTTGAGCCCCTTGTTCTCCATGGCGCCCATATTGAAGTCGGAGACCGCGACGATCATGAAGATATCAAGGTCGTACTCGCGGCCGAAAACCTCCTCGTCCCACTTCATCGAACGCTTCAATGCGTCCATGGCGTAGGAGGCGCCGGCCTCTTTGCCATGCTCGACATAGATCCTGAGCGCAACCGCGCGGCCGGAGGCCGTGGTAAACGTATCTTCCACGACGCCGAGGTCGCCGGCGACCAATGCAAAAAGATAGCTAGGCTTCGGATGCGGATCGAACCAGGCGGCAAAATGGCGGCCGTCGCCCATGTCGGCGCCGCCGAGAAGGTTGCCGTTCGAGAGCAGCAGTGGTGCTGTCGCCTTGTCGGCGATGATGTTGACCGTGTAGACGGCAAGCACATCCGGGCGGTCGGGGAAATAGGTGATGCGGCGGAAACCTTCCGCCTCGCACTGGGTGCAGTAGACGTTGTTGGTGCGGTAGAGGCCCATCAACTTGGTGTTGGTCTCGGGCGAGAGCAGGGTGGTTACCGTGATCTCAAAAGGGGCGGTCTCCGGCAGTCCGTGGATCGTCAACGTATCGTCGGTGGCATCAAAGAGCGTTGGCGATATTTCCACCTGATCGAGCAACAGGCCGGTCATGCGCAATTCGTCGCCATCCAGGACCAGCGGCGCCGCCTGGCTCACACCCTCGCGCCGGTGGAAAATAAGGCGCGCTTCGATCTTTGTTTCCTTCGGGTCGAGCTCGAAGGTCAAATCCACTCTCTCAAGAACGAAGTCGGTCGGCCGGTAGTCTTCCAGATGAATGGTCTGGCCCGTATTTGTCCGCATGATCAGTCTCGCTTGCGCCTTCGTTGTACAGTCGACTTGTAGAGGGCGCCTGTGATGGTGAAAAGCCCAAGGGGCGAGAAACGAAGCTTTGCCGCATGATTGTGATGCCGGCGACCGCATTCCGGCGGACAAGCTGTGGCTTCCGATATTCTTCCCGTTCCCTTATCGATCAGTGGTTTATAGAAGCGTCACTAACAAGAACTAAATCGGCAAAGGATTTTTTCGTGCTTGCTAAAAATCTCGGAGAACCTGGGCAGCCATGGCGGACGCATCAAGAAAAAATGCATTCCATCAAGAATTTTGATCCATATTCCCCCGTGGCGTCGCTAGAGTGGGCGTGATCTTCCTGCGGTTTCTCTGCCGCGTCTTCCCAGGCCGACATTCTTCCTGCGTGGCCAGCGGCATTTGAAAAGTGCGTTTAATGGATGCGGACATCCAAAGCCCGATGAAGGGCATCCTGCTCAAGGTACTTTCCGTCATCATCTTCGTTTGCATGTCCACCTGCATCAAGGCCGCGGGCAACGACATCGCCACCGGCCAAATTACTTTCTACCGTTCCGCCTTTGCGATGGTGCCGATCCTGGGTTTCCTGGCGCTTCGCGGCAAATTGCGCGATGCGTTCAGAACCGACAACTTGACCGGACATCTGGCGCGCGGCTTCGTCGGCATCCTTTCCATGAGCTGCGGTTTCTATGGGCTCGTCCACCTGCCGTTGCCGGAGGCGATCGCGATCGGTTACGCCATGCCGCTGCTCGCCGTCATCTTTGCCGCCGTTTTTCTCCGGGAGACCGTGCGGCTCTATCGATGGTCCGCGGTTGTCATCGGGCTTACGGGCGTGCTGATCATCACCTGGCCTCGGCTGACGCTGTTCCGCAATGGCGATTTCGGCTCGTCCGAGGCGCTTGGCGCAGCCGCCGTCTTGGCTTCGGCGGCGCTTGGAGCGATGGCGATGGTGCTCGTGCGCAAGCTCGTGAAGTTCGAGCGAACGCACACGATCGTGCTTTACTTCTCCCTGTCGGCCTCGCTGTTTTCACTTGCGACGCTGCCCTTCGGTTGGCCGGCAATGACCTGGACGTCCTTCCTGCTGTTGATGGTCGCCGGCTTCTGCGGAGGCGTCGCGCAGATCCTGCTGACCGAAAGCTACCGTCACGCCGACATGTCGACGATCGCCCCGTTCGAATACACGTCGATCGTACTGGGCATTGCCCTCGGCTATTTTCTCTTCGGTGACATACCGACGCGAACCATGTTGGCGGGCACCGCAATCGTCGTGTCTGCCGGTATCTTCATTATCTTTCGCGAGCATCAGCTAGGATTGGAGCGCAAGGGCGCCCGCAAGCATGTCACGCCGCAAGGCTGACGATGGCTCGCTAGCCTTATTCCGGCTGCCTCTCCCAAATGGGAACCGTGTCGTCGCCGATGAGCGCATCGGCATCTGCCTGCTGCTGGGCGATCGGACTGGTCACGTCGGGACCGGGCGTCGGCAGAACGGTGGTTGCCTGGAAGTCGGTCTTGGCGACGAGTCCCTCGTGCTGGTCGCGCCTCACAATGCGCCAGGCGGCGTAGCCGCCGTATAGCGCGAAGTAGACGGCAAGGACAATGAACAGTGCCGCGGGGCCGAAGCGGTCCATGACCGGGCCGACCATCAGCGGTCCGACGATGGTACCGATGCCATAGGTGATCATCAGGCCCGACGAGATTTCAACATATTCGTTGGGGCGGGCGAGGTCGTTGGCGTGCGCGACATTGAGCGCATAGATCGGAAAGAGCACGCTGCCGATGCAGGCGGCAAGGAGATAGAGCATCGCCGGGCTGCGGCCAATCGAGACGGACATGACGAGGCATGAGATGACGCCGACGATCCCGCAGGCGACCATGACGATGCGGCGGTCCATCCGGTCCGAGGCGCGGCCGATCGGTATCTGCGAGAGCGCGCTGCCCGCGAGCAGCGATGCAAGCAGCGTGGCGCCCTCGGCGGTTGAAAGCCCGATCCTCTGGGTGAAGACACCGCCGAGATTGAGCCAGGCGCCGGAAAGCGCGCCCGCGAGAATCCCGCCGACGACGGCGACCGGCGAGCGGCGGAACAGGCCCGGAATATCGAACTTCGCCTGTGCCGGCGGTGCTGGCATGGGCGAGGAAGAAAGCGCCGTCGGCAGCAGCGCCAGGGAAAACAGTACGCCGCAGAAAATGAACAGCGAAGTGTTAGTCGGATCGCCGAGCGGCACCAGATATTGGCCGCCGATGGTGCCGACCATCGTCGTGATGAGGTAGAACGAAAAGAGCAGGCCGCGGTTTTCGTTCGTGACACGCTCATTGAGCCAGCTTTCGATGACGAGATAGCTTCCGGAAATGGCAAAGCCGGAAATTGCCCGGAAGACGATCCAGGCGCGCCAGTCGACGACGAGCCCGCACATCAGGATGGCAATCGAGAGCAGCGTGATCAGCGCGGTGAAGACGCGGACATGCCCGACGCGCAGCACGAATCTTGGCGTGACGATGCAGGAGAGCGTGAAGCCGAGCGTGTAGCCGGTCGCGAAGATCGAGACCGTGAGCGTGGACCAGCTTTCGGCCACCGAGCGCACGGGAATGACGTAGCTTTGCAGCCCGAAGGCCACCATCATCAACAAGGTGGACAGCATGAGGCTGAAAACGGAAGCGAGACTGGCCAACATCGGCGCTCCTACTGCATGTTTCCTTACATCGTCCGCGATTCAAGGAAAAAACATGCAACAATTTCAAGGTGCTACAGCGTCCCCTTGCGCGTCTCGAAGGACGCGCGGCGCTGTAGGCGTTGCCGGTGTCGTCTTCAACCGTTGCGGAGAAACGCCCCGGGCACGGGAAGGAGCGGTCGATTCGACGTTCGTCAGCTCACTCCGCGGATCGGAATGAGTGTGGCTTTATCGAAATCTTCTGACGCTGTCGATTGCGACAGCCGATGGCGAAAAGACGCAGGAAGGCGGATTTAATTCGGCAGCAGCGGGCTGACGGCGACGCGGTGAGCGCGCCGCGAGTCCTTGATTGTGCTCAGGCGGCTGTATTCGCGCGAAGCACGCACCGCCGTGCCGATGTCGGAGATCGTGTCGAGCAGAGCTCGAATGCTGCCAAGCGGCCTGGACATGATCTTTTCCTTTTCTGATCCGGAACGCGCGATTGCGGAGCTCACAGCTCCGCGCGATCGTCAGCGTTGGATGAATTCGGCGTAGATCTGTGCCGGGCGGCGCGTGGTCCGAGTGAGACCCATTGCGGTCATCTGCTCGTTGGCTGCCGTGCCGAAATTGTTGAAAGGCGTCCGCAGCGCGGCGCCGGCATGGCGGAGCGTCTCAAAGCTGCTGTGAATCGGACGAAAGCGGGCAGTCATGGTTCATTTCCTTTTCCATTCCTCCCACATGCCCATATTGCAATGCACCATCGATTTTGCAATGCATTAAAACGCGCCGCTGGCATGCGCAATTCGCATGGCTTTTTTCACCGTCTGTTCATGAATTGGGCGCGGCACCTACCGGCCGTTGATCTTCGCCTTGAAGACCAGCAGATCCTGCCAGGCAAAACGCTTGTTGACTGGCGCGGTCACTAGATCCTGGGGATGCAGCGTGGCCAGCGCCGGAACGCGATGGCCGCCTGCGGAAAGTACGCGCCATTCCCCACGCAATTGGTGGATCGTATCGGCACCGCCGAAGAAGAAGCGAGCCGTGAAGTTCCCAAGAAGCAGCAATTGCCTGGGCTCGGCGAGTGCGATCTGCCGCTCGATGAAGGGTCGGCAGATATCCGCCTCGCGGCCGGAAGGCACGCGATTTCCGGGCGGACGCCAGGGTACGACATTGGTCAGCAGCACGTCCTGCCTGGCAAGGCCGATTCCAAAAAGCATGCGCTCGAGCATTTCACCCAGCCTGCCCGCGAATGGCTGCCCATCGCGATCGTCATCCGCATAGGGCATCGGTCCGATGATCATGATCCCGGAAGCGGGATCGCCCTCGACGAAGACGAGATTGCGGGCACTGTTCTTCAGATTGCAATGATTGAAGGATTCCATTGCGGTTCTGAGTTCCGGCAGCGAGCGCGCTGTTTCCGCCGCGAATCGGGCCTCCTTGACGGCTTGCTCGTCGGGAACCGCAACGGGCGGAGGGGAGGCTGCCGGTGCCGCAGGAGCGGCATTGCGGGACTGGGCGGGTGCTGCTGGCTGCGCTGCTGCACCTTGCCTTTGCCCGGTGCCAATCGGCTCGCTTTGCGGCGCGCGGCGCGCCTCCGCGCGCTTCGCCTTTATCGCCTCGAATTCTGCGAACCGGTCGACGGCTTCGTCCTCGAGCAGCCATTCGACGCCTGCATCCGCGTGGAAGGCGAGAAGGGCGGCAAGCTCTGCAGGGGAAAGTTCGTTGGCCGGGATCATGACGCGAATTTAGCAGATCGGCGGGAGCGGTCCAGCGGCATCAGGCGGCTTCGGCGGTCCAGGTCGCGATGTCCTGCCGCTCGCCGATCAGTGCCAGCCCGTGCGCGATCGACAGGAGCTCTCCGCCGCTTTCGATCTTTGTCCGCTCAAAGCGGTTGTCGAAGATCCGCCTTACCGCCGGCACGAAGGACGTGCCGCCGGTGAGGAAGACCTTGTCGATCGTTGCCGGCGCCGTCTCCGTTTTTTGAAGCACCTCATCGAGTGCCTGTTCGATGCGGGCAAGGTCAGGCGCGATCCAGGTCTCGAAGTCGGCGCGCCGAACCGTCCTGCGCGCCCGCTCGCCGAGTGGCGCAAAGAAGAACTCGGTTTCCTCTGCCTGCGACAGCCGCATCTTGGTCGCTGAAATCGCCTGGTAGAGCGGGTATCCCTCGTCGTGCTCGATCAGTTCCACGAAGGCTTCGAGCTTTTCCGGCTCAAGGCTCGCCCGGACAAGTTTCTTCAACTCGGAAAAGTCCTTCAGCGTCTTGAAGATCGAGAGCTGGTTCCAACGGCCGAAATTGGCGTAGTAGCTCGACGGCACTTCAAGGAGCTTGTCGAAGCTCTTGAACAGACTCCCCTTTCCGATGAGCGGCGAGACGATATTGTCGATGATGCGGAAATCAAAATGATCGCCGGCGATGCCGACGCCGGAATGCCCGACCGGCGTCGCCGTCAACCGGCCGCCCTCGCTCTCGAAGCGGATGATTGAATAGTCGGTGGTGCCGCCGCCGAAATCGGCGACGAGCACCGTCGCATCCCTGTCTAGCGTCCGTGCAAAATAGAAGGCGGCCGCGACCGGTTCGTAGACATAGTGGATTTCCGGAAAGTCGAAGCGTGCGAGGGCGCGATTGTAGCGTTCCAGAGCCAGCTTTTCGTCGGGTTTGGCGCCTGCAAACTGCACCGGACGGCCGACGACGATCCGTCTCAGCTCGCTGCTCCAGTCGCTGCCCGCATAGTCCCTCAACCGCGCGAGGAACGCGTACATGAGGTCTTCGAAATCGTGCCGCTTGGCAAAGACCAGCGTGCCCTGGAACAACGAACTCGCGGCAAAGGTCTTGATCGACTGGAGGAAGCGGCACTCGCCGGGATTGTCGATGAATTCCCGGATCGCCGCCTGGCCTGCTTCGATTTGCAACGGCGCGCGCTCTGCTTTCTTCAGGAACGAAAGTGCCGTGCGCGTTGTGTCCGATTTGCCTGCCGGGCTTTCGACAACGACGGAGCGGGTCGATGTGCCCTGTGACAATGCCAGCACGGAATTGGTGGTGCCGAAATCGAGGCCGAGGGCGGATGCCATGACTTTCTCCGTATGTCGTGCAGTCCGAAAAAATGTGGACGGTTTTCCGGCGTTGCGCTGAAGGGAAGGGCGCGCCTCCTCGCATGCGGGTGCGGCAAAAGCAAGCCGTCTTGTCTATCGGGATTGACATCGATACTGACGTTTACGTCAAGGTAATATACGCCGCGTGTGGTAGACTCATGAAGTTATGCGCAAATGCGGAGATAGTCTGTCGCATCCCGGCTCGACAATTCCGGCCGTATTTGCCATGAGGGGATGGTTGGCTTGGGAACAGAACCGGCGGAAGACCGGCGACACTGGAGAGCATGAGAATGACCGAGGCGATGGAACTGCCAGAACGCGAGAGCATGGAATTCGACGTGGTGATCGTCGGGGCCGGTCCGGCCGGGCTCGCCGCGGCGATCCGGCTGAAGCAGGTCAATCCGGAACTCTCGGTCGTGGTGCTTGAAAAGGGCGCCGAGGTCGGTGCCCACATCCTCTCCGGCGCCGTCGTCGACCCGATCGGCATCGACCGGCTGTTGCCCGGCTGGCGCGACGAGCCCGACCATCCGTTCAAGACCGAGGTCACCGACGATCATTTCCTGTTCTTGGGGCCGGCCGGCTCGATCCGCCTGCCGAATTTTCTGATGCCGCCGTTGATGAACAATCACGGCAACTACATCGTCTCGCTCGGAAATGTCTGTCGCTGGCTGGCGACGCATGCGGAGGCGCTCGGCGTCGAGATCTATCCGGGCTTTGCCGCAACCGAAGTGCTCTACAACGACGAGGGCGCGGTGATCGGCGTTGCCACCGGCGACATGGGGATCGAGCGCTCCGGCGAGCCGGGACCGAACTTCGCCCGCGGCATGGCGCTCCTCGGCAAATATACGCTGATCGGCGAGGGCGTGCGCGGCTCGCTCGCCAAGGAGCTGATCGGCAAATACAAGCTCGGTGAGGGCCGCGACGTGCCGAAATTCGGCATCGGCCTGAAGGAACTCTGGGAGGTCAAGCCGGAAAACCACAGGCCCGGCCTGGTGCAGCATTCGTTCGGTTGGCCGCTCGACATGAAGACCGGCGGCGGTTCCTTCCTCTACCACCTCGAGGACAACCTCGTCGCCGTCGGCTTCGTCGTGCATCTGAACTACAAGAACCCCTATCTCCATCCGTTCGAGGAGTTCCAGCGCTTCAAGACGCACCCGGCGATCCGCGGCACCTTCGAAGGGGCCAAGCGTCTTTCCTATGGCGCCCGCGCCATCACCGAGGGTGGCTACCAGTCGGTGCCGAAGCTTTCCTTCCCCGGCGGCGCGCTGATCGGCTGCTCGGCCGGCTTCGTCAACGTGCCGCGCATCAAGGGCAGCCACAACGCGGTGCTGTCGGGGATTCTCGCAGCGGAAAAACTCGCCGAGGCGATTGCCAGCGGCCGCGCCAATGACGAGCCGATCGAGATCGAACATGGCTGGCGCGACAGCGCCATCGGCCAGGACCTGAAGCGGGTGCGGAACGTCAAGCCGCTGTGGTCGAGGTTCGGCACCGCGGTCGGCGTCGCCCTCGGCGGTTTCGACATGTGGACGAACCAGCTCCTCGGCTTTTCCTTCTTCGGCACGCTGCGGCACGGCAAGACCGATGCCGCCGCGCTGGAGCCGGCAGAGCAGCACCAGAAGATCGACTATCCGAAGCCGGATGGCGTCTTGACCTTCGATCGGCTCTCCTCGGTGTTCCTGTCGAACACCAACCACGAGGAAGACCAGCCGATCCACTTGCAGGTGAAGGATCCCGAACTGCAGAAGCGCTCGGAATACGACGTCTTTGCCGGCCCGTCGACGCGCTACTGTCCGGCCGCCGTGTACGAATGGGTGGAAAAGGACGGCAAGCCGACCTTCGTCATCAACGCCCAGAACTGCGTGCACTGCAAGACCTGCGACATCAAGGACCCCAACCAGAACATCAACTGGGTGCCGCCGCAAGGGGGCGAAGGGCCGGTCTATCCAAACATGTAATGTTCGGCAGACCGGACCACTTGCGAATACGAGCGGCACGGGGCCGGATCCACTGAGCGCGTAATGTGGTCGCCGGCGCTAGACGCGCTCGAAGCTTGCGGAGCCAGTCTCGCCTCCGCAGGTGAATCCTGTCTTTCATGAAGGAAGCACAGCCGCGGGCGGTCCCTCCCGAAAGCCCATCAATTTTATGTGTCCGGGACGCGGGAGTCAGCGCAATTGCTGACGCAAATGGAAAAGTGTTTGCCGGAAAGACTCGGTAGCAATGCTAAGGCCGTCAATCCGAATAGGCATTGACGGCCCTACATCGGTGTGCGTCTTTTCAGACGCCAAGGTCGCTGTAGCACTTTGAATTGCTGCATGTTTTATCCTGAAATCGACTCCGATTTAAGGAAACATGCAGTAAGCTGTTGCTTCCATTCGGGCGGATTGGGGCAGGGGGCCTTGTTCCGTTCGCTGCCGGCCGCTGCGGTGAGGTTGGCAGTTCGCCATGGGTACACCGCGAGAACAGAGGGAAACGAAATGAAGAAACTTCTTGCAACGACTTGTCTTGCTGCCGGGCTTCTCGGCCTTGGCAGTGCGGCGTCGGCGGCAGAGTGCGGCGACGTGACGATCGCCAATATGAACTGGCAGAGCGCCGAAGTGCTGGCGAACGTGGACAAGTTCATCCTGACCGAGGGCTACGGCTGCAGCGCCGAGCTCGTCGTCGGTGATACAGTGCCGTCGATCACCTCGATGATCGAGAAGGGGCAGCCGGACATCGCGCCGGAAGGCTGGGTCGACCTGCTGCCGGACGTCGTCAATCGCGGCCTCCAGGAAGGCAAGCTCGTCGGCGCTGCGGTAGCGCTGTCGGACGGCGCAGTGCAGGGCTGGTGGGTGCCGAAATACATCGTTGAAGCCAATCCGGATATCAAGACGATCGATGACGTGCTGAAGCACAAGGAGCTTTTCCCCGATCCGGAAGATCCGAGCAAGGGCGCCGTCTTCAACGGTCCGCAGGGCTGGGGCGGCACGGTCGTGACGACGCAGCTTTATAAGGCTTATGGTGCCGAGGCCGCGGGCTTCACCCTGGTCGACACCGGCTCGGCCGCCGGCCTCGACGGTTCGATCGCCAAGGCCTACGAGCGCAAGCAGGGCTGGGTCGGCTATTATTGGGCGCCGACGGCGCTGCTCGGCAAGTACGAGATGGTGAAGCTCGACCACGGCGTGCCGAACGACATGGCCGAATGGAAGCGCTGCAACACGGTTGCGGATTGCCCGGATCCGAAGAAGAACGACTGGCCGAAGGACAAGGTCCAGACGCTGGTGACGAAGGCCTTCGCTGATCGTGCCGGCCCGGCCATGGAATACCTCAACACCCGCGCCTGGACGAACGACACGGTTAACAAGCTCATGGCCTGGATGACCGATAATCAGGCGAGCGGCGAAGAAGGCGCCAAGCATTTCCTCGAGGAAAATCCGGACCTCTGGACCAAGTGGGTCTCTCCGGAAGTGGCAGAGAAGATCAAGGCCGCGCTTTGATCTTTTGATTCGAGTGGGCGGCGCGCATTTGATGCGCGCCGTTCTTGTTTGATGCCCGGCGACGGAAAACAACAAGACGAAAATGCCGCCTGGAGCAATGCGAAGGGGAATCAAAATGGAATGGCTGACCAAATTTCCGCACATGAACGATGACCAGCTTCGAGAGCTGAAGAAGGTGATCGACGAAGGTTTCCGAGCGTTCACGCGCGCCTATGGCGACGGCATCGAGACTTTCTTCGAGCCGCTGCAGTTCTTTCTGATCCAGTCCGAGCGCTTCATGACACGGACGCCCTGGCCGATCATCCTGATCCTGGTCGCGCTGATCGCCTGGCTCGCCAGCCGCAACTGGAAGATCGTGGCTGGTTGCGTGGGCACGCTTCTTGCCATCGGCTATTTCGACATGTGGGACGACACCATGAAGACGATCTCGATGATCTTCGTCTGTACCGTCCTCTCGATCGCCATCGGCATACCGATCGGCATCATCATGTCGCGCTCCGATCGCGTTCAGAATGTCGTCAATCCGGTGCTCGACGTGATGCAGACGATGCCAAGCTTCGTCTACCTCATCCCCGTGGTTATGCTGCTCGGCATCGGCAAGGTTCCCGGCCTGATTGCCGTCGTCATTTACGCCATCCCGCCGATGATCCGCCTTACCAATCTCGGTATCAGGCTGGTCGACAAGGACGTACTCGAGGCTGCGGACGCCTTCGGTTCGTCGAGCTGGCAGAAGCTCAAGAACGTGCAGATGCCGCTTGCCTTGCCGACGATCATGGCCGGCATCAACCAGACGATCATGATGGCCCTCGCCATGGTCGTGATTGCCTCGATGATCGGTGTTCAGGGGCTCGGCCAGCCGGTCTTGAAGGCGATCGCCAACCAGTACTTCACGCTCGGCATCTTCAACGGCCTCGCCATCGTCGGCATCGCGATCATCTTCGATCGCGTCAGCCAGGCCTACGGCCATCGCTTGCAGAGACATCGCGAGATCGTTCACGGTTAAGCCAAGGGAAGCAAAAAAGAACGGCCCGGAAAACCAGCGTTTCCGGGCCGTTTTCTTATGCCGATCACGCCTTTCTCGGGGAGAGAATGCCGGTCGAAAGCGCGACACCAGCCGAAGTGACGAGCGCGGCCGCGATCTCGAACGAACCGATCGTTTCACCAAGGAGCGCCGCACCGCCGAACATGGCGAGCACCGGCGTCAGAGCCGTGAAGGCGGCCGCTTGCGTGCCGCCGAGGCGACGGACCGCAAAGCCATAGGCAAGCGTTGCCGCGAGGCCGGAAAGGACGCCCTGACTCAAGACCTGAAGACCGATTTCGCCGAGCGGAACGCTCGCCAGCGTGGTCCCGGAGACGAATGCCAGGGCGAGGTGAATGAGAAACGACCAGACGGCAATCAGCGCACTGCCCTCCACGGCGCTTAAGCCCGAACGTCGGAACGCGTGGGTATAGATTGCCCAGAGCGTCGCGGCCGCAGGCAGCAGCATATAGCCCATCCAGGCGGACTCATCCGATGTGCCAAGGCTGCGAGCAAGCAGGATGGCGACGCCGATAACGATCGCGCCAAAACCAATCACGCGCATGCGGTCGGGGCGCTCGCGGAAGAGCACGACGCCGATCAGCGCGGTCGCGAGCGGCATCGAGCCGCCGAGCAGAACGCCGACGGAAGAAGCAGGCGTTGCATGAATGGCGAAAGCGGCCACCTGGAAGAAGACGGCGCCAGAACCCGTCACCATCATGGCAAGAAGCGCCAGCGGCAGCGATTTGGGCATGAGCCCTGTCTTCACCCAGACAGGCGCAAGCACGAGTGCCGGTATCCCGTAGCGAATGAGGCCGAGGTCGATCGTCCCGAGCGCCGTCGCGGCGGTATGCCGCGTGGCCAGAATCCAGGTCGCCCAGATCATTACGGTGATGAATGCGCCGGCATACCCGGCTGCGGCAGGTGCGGCGGAGCCGCGGTCGACAGTCAGCGCAACCATTTTCGTATTCCTTCCCGATGGGTTTGCGAAGGGTTTCGGATCGGGAAGACAGTAGCTCCAAGCGCGAGGGCATGTCCTTGCTATCTGTGCTTCGTGCAGCGTACATTGAGCAATGATATGCCAACCAGCCGTAGAATAATCGTTGAATATGCCAAAACTCGATAAATTCGACATCGCCATCCTGAAGATACTCCAGGAGGATGCCCGCGCGACGAATGTCGAGATTGCCGAGCGCGTGAACTTGTCGCCATCGCCCTGCCTGAGGCGTATTCGCAATCTTGAGAAATCAGGGGTCCTGCGCGGCTATCGCGCCGATATCGACCGCAAGGAAGTCGGCCTTGGTCTGACGGTCTTCGTCGAGATAAAGGTCGGCCATCACAGCCAGGAAAACGCACGCCGCCAGCAGGAATCGCTGCTTGCCATTCCGGAGGTGGTCTCCTGCTTTCTGATTTCCGGCAATGCCGACTTCCTGGCGGAGGTCGTGGTCGAGGACCTGTCGGCGTACGAGAGGCTCTTGACGGAAACCCTGCTGGCCCTGCCGGGCGTTACCGACATTCGATCAAACTTCGCGATCCGATCCATCAAGACGGGTGGTCCGCTGAAGCTGCCCTCATTGCCATGAAGAGGCGGGGCCTGAACCCGCGGTCACGGCCCTGAAGGCATGGGGCGACGATCACGTCTTCTGCAGCGCCGATCGACTGGCGCTCAAGCCTTCGCACGACCGATCGACCGTCGTGCCAGAAACGGACGCGGTCGATTCCCGCTTAGACCTCTGGAAACGCGCACCGACGCGCTTATCTGTGATCTGAAATGTTTGACGAGGTCATGGAGAAAACGACGTTTCATGAAAGTGAAAGCCATCTTCAATCGAGATGGGGGAACGTTCCGCACGACGGACATGGAGGCCTACGGCAAGACCGTGGCGGAAGTCTTTCGCGCTGCTGGACATGAGATCGAAGTCGCCGTTGTCGAGGCCGGCGACATGCGCGAGATGCTGGAGAAAACATGCCGGCGGGGCGATCTCGACGCGATCGTTGCCGGCGGGGGCGACGGCACGATTTCGGCAGCCGCCGCCGTCGCGTGGAAAAACCACATGCCACTCGGCGTCATCCCGGCCGGGACGATGAACCTGTTCGCGCGCTCGTTGAAATTGCCGCTCGATATCTGGAAGGCGCCGGAGGTTCTTGCCCATGGTAGGATCATCGATGGCGATATCGGCAGCGCCGACGGCCGCGCCTTTGTTCATCAATTTTCCATGGGCCTGCATGCCCGTCTGGTGCGGTATCGTAAGTCCTACCGTTTCGCCTCGCGGCTTGGAAAGATCGGTGCAAGCACCCGCGCGGCGATCGGCGTTGTTTTCAACCCGCCGGATTTTGAAATCGAGTTCGATGCCGACGGTCACAGGGAACGCCGGCATGTTTCGGCGATTTCGGTCTCGAACAACCATTTCGGCCACTCCACGTTCATGTACGCGGATGACGTGACGAGCGGACATCTCGGCTTTTACACCGCGCCGCCTCTGAAGCCTGCCGGCGTCGCGAAGCTTGCCTTCGATATCCTGCGTGGCAAGTTCCGCGCGAGCTCCTTGATCACGGAGATGAGCGCGATCGCTGTCGACCTGCATTTCCCGAAGGTTGACGGCAAGATCAATTGCGTCATCGACGGCGAGCTTCTGCCGATGGGACGGGACGTGGCGCTACGCATTCATCCGGGCGAACTGAAGCTGCTGGTCGGCACGCGATGAAATGAGCGCCTCACTGCTGCCTGCGCGTCTGATAAGATGCGCGGCGCTGTAGAGGCTTACTTGCCGGCGACCGCGTCTTGTTCCCCGATCCAGATGTAGTTGAACGCGTAGCGTTGCGAATCGTGGCCGTAGAGATAGGGTAGGGTCACCGAACGCGGATTCATTCCCGTTTCCGGGATACCGAATGCCTTCAAGGCGTTCTTCAGAATCTCGGGAATAGGCTGCGCCTTGTTCTCCTCGCCGCGCCAGACCACCAGAAGGGGCCGTCTGGACATATCGGTCGCGGGCACATTCGAAAGATGGGGGATGGCGACCAAGGCGTTGTGCAGTTGCGTGCGGATATTGCCCGCCAGTTGCTTGTCGCCCGTCAGGACGAGTGCCGGCTGTTTGCCTTCGCTCTGAGCGATGGCTTCGACAAATGCCGCATAGGGAATATTCAGTCTCGAATAATCGCCATACCAGGGCCGTACGATGACCCGCGCCGACACGACCACGAGCGCACCGACAGCCACGATCCCGACCAGCAACAAGAACCGCCCGAGATAACCGGACAAATCGATTTGCGCCGCCTCGATCTTGAGACAGAGATAGAGCGGGAGCAGGACGAGAAACAGCACGAGCCATTTCTCACGAACATGCGTGGCGCTCACGCCGAGAACGATCAGCAGCACCGCGAAGAGGCACAGCAAAATCATGCGCCCGACGACCCGGGTCCATTGGCTTTCGGCCCGCCAGACCGCTCCAATCTTCGCGCGAAAGACGAGTCCGAACAGGAGCAGCGTGACGACGCTGCCGCCGATGATCGCCGAGACGAGCGCCATGATCCCATGGGTTGCTTGCAGGAGACGCCCCTCCACCTCGCGTTCCTTCATCTCGTTCAAGGTTCCGCTCGACGCGGAATCGAGATTCTGGAGCACCCAGTAACCGTGCGGCAGGGCGATGAGGCAGGCGACCGCAACGGCTGCGAGCACGCGCCAATCGAAGATGCGGGCGCGCAGGTCCCGCTCAGGGAGCACGGCAATGATCGCTGCGACCGGCACGAGGACGAAGTTGTACTTCGAGATCACGCCGATCCCGACGGCAGCGCCTGTAAGCAGATAGGAAAAGAGGCTCGGTCGCGTGAGTGTCAGCAGGAAGCCGTAGAGGAAAAGCGAAACGGCAAAAAGCGCAGCGACCGTGTGCGAGAGATCTCGTTGCGCCAGCAGGAAGACCGGCGGCAATGTCAGGACGCCGAGCATCGCGGTCGCCGAAAGGCGCCTGTCAGTAACAACGAGGCGCGCTGCGAGACCATAAAGGAGACAGCAAAGGAAGAGCAGCCCGTTTTTAAGGACTGTCATGGCCACAAGCGACGTGCCGAACAAATGGCCCAAGCCGTATTGCAGCCAGTTGTAAAATGGAGGCTGCGGCCCGTAGCCCAGTTGTAGGAATTGCGACAGAAAAGCCTGCTCCGCCTCATCGATCTCGAGCGAATTGGAGACCGCAAGACGCAGCAGAATGCACAGCAGGAAATAGCCCGACACGGCAAGAAATACCGTGTCTGGGCGTCGATTGATGGTATCAAGCATCGGCCTGTTCCTGCACGAAGACCTGGCGCACGATATAGCTTGTGGTTTCGTCGTCGCGGAAGTAGGCGCGCGCCATCATTTCCGAAAGGATGCCGGTGGTGATGAGCTGGATCGAAGACAGGAACAGCATCACGCCGACGACCAGCATCGGGCGGGTGCCGATGTCATTGCCGAGAATGAACTTGTCGACGGCCAGATAGAGGAGGATGAGTGCACTCAAGCCGCCGGCCGCAAGCCCGATCGATCCGAAAAAGTGGCCCGGGCGCGCCTTGTAGCGCATGAAGAAGAGCACGGCCAAGAGATCGAGTATGACACGGAATGTGCGCGAGATGCCGTATTTCGACGCACCGAAGTGGCGGGCGTGATGGGTGACCGGCATCTCGCCGATCCGGCTGCTGGGCACGACGCCGGCGACCCACGCCGGGATGAAGCGGTGCATTTCGCCCATCAGTTTGACTTGCTTGATGATCGAGGCGCGATAGACCTTCAGGCTGCAACCGTAGTCATGGAGCCGAACTCCAGTGATCTTGCCGATCAGGCGGTTGGCGCACCATGAGGGAATTTTTCTGAGCAGCAGGCCGTCCCGGCGGTTCTTTCTCCACCCCACGAGCAGGTCCAGTTCGCGCTCTTCGATCGCCGCGACCATGCGCGGAATGTCGGCGGGGTCATTCTGCAGGTCGCCGTCGAGCGTCGCGATCAGTCGTCCGGAGGCGGCATCGATACCGGCCTGCATGGCCGCGGTCTGACCAAAATTCTTCTGCAGTTCGATGATCTTCAGCCTCAAGTCCGGACGAAAAAGTTCGGCCCGGGCATTGGCAAGGGTGCGGTCGGTACTGCCGTCATCCACAAGGATCAGTTCCCATGGCTGGCTGAAGGCGGCCATTGCGTCGCGGATGCGTGCAACGAGCGGCCCGACACTGTCCTCTTCGTTGAACACGGGGACGACGACGGACAGCTCGATGGCCTCGATTTTGTCGGCAAGAGCCGTCATGGGTTCTTCGGTGTGGTTCAAGGTAGTCTCCCGCGTACTGTCGCAGGTTTTCTTGCACAGTTAACGGTGATAACCAACGTCGAATCGCGTGGTTCAGCACAGGAAATCGGCATCGGATGAATTCGGACTGGCAGTTCAGTCGGCGATCGTGGCTTGCACGCAACCGCATGGCGCTGATTTCCGTGGTCGCGATCGCGGCTTACGCGATTTTTGTCGAATGGGTCTGGGGCTGGTCGACGCTGATGCGCCAGTGGGCCGAAATCGGAATCTGGTCGGTGCTTGCCGCGCTCGGCTTGCTGATCTTCACCTACTTCATCCGCTGCTTTCGCATCTACGATTATTTCCCGGAACATACCGCAGGCCGGTTCCTTCCTCTGTTCCGCGTCACACAGGTCCACAATCTGCTCAACATCATGTTGCCGTTTCGAGCAGGCGAAACGAGCTTTCCCCTGCTGATGCGGTCCGAATTCGGGGTGCCGCTCGTGCACGGCACGTCGGCGCTCCTCGTCATGCGGCTTCTCGATCTGCATGCCTTGCTGACGGTCGCCGCGATTGGCCTTGTGATCGGAAGGAGCGATGCATGGATCGGCTGGCTGGTCTGGACACTCGCTTTCATCTCGCCGCTCGCATTCTTTTTCCTGAAGGGAAAGGTACTCGCTTTTGTGCGGCGCGTGGCGCCAGCGAAGTTCACGACCGTGCTGGATGAAGTGGAGGCAGGCCTGCCGGACAACGTTCCGGGCTTCCTGCGTGCATGGGCGATGACCATGGTGAACTGGGGCGTCAAGGTCGTGGTTCTCGCCTGGGTGCTTGCCATCATGGGGGTAGCGCCGCTTGCCGCCTGCTTCGGCGGCGCCCTTGGCGGCGAGCTCTCCTCGGTCCTGCCGGTTCATGCCCCGGCCGGGGTCGGCACCTATCCGGCCGCTATTGCTGCCGGAGCGGTCTCCTTCGGAGCGCCCGGCGATCGCGCCGCCCTGGAACTGCTCGGCCGGGCAAGCGTCAACGCACACCTTCTCGTAATCGTGTCGGCTGTCGCCGGCACGATGCTCTCATTGTTGTTGCGGCGAAAATCGTAATCTACTGGAACGAGGTTTCGTAGAAGCTTCTGAGCTTGCGCGAATGCAATTTCTCGGGCGGCATTGCCGCGAGCTTCTGCAATGCGAGAATGCCGATCTTCAGATGCTGGCTGACCTGCGTCCGGTAAAAGGCGGTCGCCATGCCGGGCAGCTTCAATTCGCCGTGCAGCGGCTTGTCCGACACGCAAAGCAGCGTGCCGTAAGGCACGCGGAAGCGGAAGCCGTTGGCCGCGATCGTCGCGGACTCCATGTCGAGCGCGATTGCACGCGCCTGCGACAGGCGTTTGACGGGGCCGCGCTGGTCGCGCAGTTCCCAGTTGCGGTTGTCGATCGTCGCGACCGTGCCGGTGCGCATGATCTGCTTGAGGTCGTAGCCCTTGTAACCGGTCACCTCGGCCACGGCGTCCTGCAACGCAACCTGCACTTCGGCGAGCGCCGGCAGCGGGATCCAGACCGGCAGATCATCGTCGAGCACGTGGTCCTCGCGCATATAGGCATGCGCCAGCACATAGTCGCCGAGGCGCTGGCTGTTTCTAAGGCCGGCGCAATGGCCGAGCATCAGCCAGACATGCGGACGCAACACGGCGATATGGTCGGTGATCGTCTTGGCGTTGGACGGGCCGACACCTATGTTGACCATGCTGATGCCGCCGTGTCCCTTCTTTTTCAGGTGATAGGCCGGCATCTGGGGCAGGCGGGCGAGGGTAGAGTCGGCATCCGGCCTGTCGGCGCCAGCGGGCGTCACGATGTTGCCGGGCTCGACAAAAGCGGTGTAGCCGTTGCCGCCCTCTGCCATCTGCTTACGGGCCCAGGCGCAGAACTCGTCGACATAAAACTGATAGTTCGTGAAGAGCACGAAGTTCTGGAAGTGCGTGGCGCTGCTTGCCGTGTAGTGGCTGAGGCGAGCCAGCGAATAGTCGATGCGCTGCGCGGTAAACGGAGCAAGCGGCGAGGGTTCGCCGGGGCCCGGCTCATAGGACCCGTTGGCGATCTCGTCGTCGGTCGTCGTCAGATCGGGCGCGTCGAACAGGTCGCGCAGCGGAATGTCGATGTTCTCGGCGGCCGAAGCCTCGACATGGGCGCCCTCGCCGAAGGCGAAATGCAACGGTATCGGCGTTGCCGATTCGGACACGGTGACACCCACGCCGTGGTTGCGCATCAGGTGCCCGAGCTGCTCCTTCAGATAGTGGCGAAAGAGCTTTGGTCGGGTGATTGTCGTCGTGTAGACGCCGGGTGCGCTGACGTATCCGAATGAAAGCCTGGAATCGACGTGACCGAAGCTGCTCGTCTCGATGCTGACTTGCGGATAGCAGGCACGGAACCGCGTAAGCGGCGTATTGCTCTTTCCAAGGCCTTCGAAAGCCTCGCAGAGGAAGCGGGTGTTACGTTCGTAAAGAGCCTCCAGGCAATCAACGGCCTCGGCCGGATCTTCGAAGAGGTGCGGCTCGAATGGTTCAGGGGTTGCGATGGAGAGAACGGAGTTTGAAGAGATTCGTTTGTCCATGTCGCATTATAGGCTGCGCCTTCTGACAAGCAAACGACAAGATGGAGCGGGATCTCGAAAATTGTAGAGCCGCCTTCCGCCGCGACCTTGCTTTAACTATCTGGAATCGAACGCCGATTGGATCGCGTTTCGTCCGGTTTTTCCGTTCCCGCCTGCCGGGATCAGCGCGGCCCGGTGAGAATGATCACGCTGCCGGCGAGCGCCACCGCGACGCCGGTCATGTCCCAGCGGTCCGGGCGCACACCCTCTGCCAGCCACAGCCAGGCGAGCGACGTGGCGATATAAACGCCGCCATAAGCTGCATAGGCGCGGCCCGCGGCGGCCGAATCGACCATCGTCAGGAGCCAGGCAAAAAGCGCAAGCGAGCCCATGCCGGGTACAAGCCACCAGATGGATTTGCCGAGTTTGAGCCACGCCCAGAAGGCAAAGCATCCAGCGATTTCGGCAAGAGCGGCGGCAAGATAGATCGCGTATGCGGGCATGGTTCCATCCTTTCTGTCGAAAGGATCGGAATTTCAATCCATGCGCAAGTGGTAGACGAGTTACGAGCACTTCAAAGTGCTACAGCCTTCTTTGCGCGTCCGAGTAAGACGCGCGTTGCGGACTTCAACTCATCGCCTGGCGCTGAAGCGTCACAAAGAGGACGAAGCCGGCGCCGGTCTTGCCGATGCCGAGGCTCGCGGCCTTTGAGTAGGCGACCGCTCCGATCGGCGCCATCAGCAGGCTCGTGAGTATCAGGACCCGGAGCGAGAGAATGGCGGAAGTGGCGAGAGCGGCCATTTTTCGGTCCCTTTGGAGCAATTCCGGCAAACGTGAGTTTGCGTTTTTCCGTACGGAATTGCGTAGTTTCAAGAAGCTAGAGCTTGGCCTGGCAATATTGGGCCGTATGGGCGGTGCAGTCGGTCAGCGAGCCGAGATAGGTGCTTTGGCGGCGGCGCTGCGTATCGGCACTGACTGCGGCGGCGAGCGTCATTGCGAAGACAACCATCAGAACGCTGATGATGGTGAGGCGCCGAGCGAGAATATCCATGGTTCTGTCCGTTGGCTGGAGGCACGTTAAGATCGATTGATTGCCTTTTCTCACAACCAAACTGAATTGTTGCTGAGATGTCCGTTCATCTCCGGTTCATCTTCGTGAAACGCTGAAGTCTTGTCGCCGGCAGCGGGCATGCCTACGTCTTGACTCTCGCAACCTCAGGAGAAACAGGATGACTGCTCCGATCGAGCTTTATTACTGGCCGACCCCAAACGGGTGGAAGATCACGATCATGCTGGAGGAACTCGGCGTTCCTTACGTGGTCAAGTACATCAATATCGGGCGAGGCGAGCAGTTCGCCCCGGATTTCCTGAAGATCGCACCCAATAACCGTATGCCGGCGATCATCGATCCCGATGGCCCGGGCGGCCAGCCGATCTCGGTGTTCGAGTCGGGGGCGATCCTGCAATATCTCGGCCGTAAATACGCGAAGTTCTATCCTGCCGAGGAGCGATCCCGCGTTGAAGTCGATCAATGGCTCTTCTGGCAGATGGGCGGCCTCGGCCCCATGGCGGGCCAGGCCCATCATTTTCGCCAATATGCGCCGGAGAAGATCGAATACGCGATCAATCGGTACACCAACGAGGCGAACCGCCTCTATGGCGTGATGAACAAGCGTCTCGCCGACCGGCCGTTCCTGGCTGGCGACTACTCGATTGCCGACATGGCCTGTATCGGTTGGGTGATCCCGCACGAGAATCAGGGACAGGATCTGAATGATTTCCCGCATCTGAAGCGCTGGTTCGAGGCAGTGCTTGCGCGGCCCGCCGTTCAGAAGGCGATCGAAGTGGGCAAGGAAGAGCGTGCCCGCCAGAAGAGCCTGGCCGAGGACCAGGAGGCGCAGAAGGTCCTGTTTGGGCAGCGTGCCCGTTGAAACGAGAAACAAGGGGCAACCGCGATAAGCGGTGCCCCCATTGCCTGGCTGTTACAGACGCGTCCAGGTCTGCGATTTGCAAAGCACCTTCAGCACACAGCCTTTCATCTTCAGCGAATTGCCGTTGACGGCGCCCGAACCGCTATAGGTCTTGTCGCTCTCCGGATCGGTGATTTCGCCGCTGTAGGCGCCGTCGGTTCCAGCCAGATTCCCGATTCGCTTGCCCGCGTACTTGCCGGTTTTCAAAGTGATGCAGTAAGCGCCGCCGCATGGTGCGATTTCGGCGGTAGCGCCACTCGCGGTCTTCCAGTTGCCGACGATGGGTTCTGCGGCCAGCACCGAGCCGGCGGTGCTGCAGGCAAGGGCCGTAGCAATGAGCAATGTGCGAATCATTCAATTCCTCCCAATAAGAAAGCCGGCCGGCACAATATCGCGTGCCGGCCGGACTGGAACTCCTAATGTCAAGCGGTCTCCCACCGCCTACCTCGATTTAGGGACAAAGGACGTGCAGTAATTCAAAGTGTGACAGCGACCTTTGCGGGCCGCGCGGCGCTGCAGGGCCAACGTATCTTACGCGCACGTAAAGGTAAATATCCGTAGCCCGGCCGGATCACCGGTTTGCTCGGTCCCGGAGCCGGCGATAGGAAATGAAAATCGATGCGCGGCCGGTCGATGCTCTTTGTGGTTAGCGATTGGTTGAAATCCGCGGCTGAATATTTCGTAAATTTTGATGCAAATCCGCGCTGTACCAGGCGATCCGATGCTTAATGAAAACTCAAGTTTACCAAGCGTTTGAACTTTGTTTGCGTCAAATTAAGCATGCATTTTAAGCGAGCCTTGAAGGCCGTTGGGCATACTCGGACCCATAAGACGAGCGGGTAGAAACAACTCGCCGAACCGCCGAAAGCGACACTGCAAAAGACGGTGCGCTTTCGGAAAGCCCGTAAGAGGCGCGACTGAACAGGGACCAAATAAATGCTGATCTGGAGCAAGGTCCGCCCGAGAGGGCGGGCCGCTTCAGCCGGATCAAACAAGCAAGACAGGGACAAGACAATGGCACGCTTTGATATGCAAATCGCTTCGGACGCCGCCATGGGTGGCGAAAACCGCGCGGACGCGCTTTGTGAAATGGGCCTGGCCTATGCGACGGGCCGTGGCCGGCCGGTCGATCTGGTCGCCGCCCACAAGTGGCTGAACATTGCCGCTATCAAGGGATCCGACCGCGCTGCGGACTTGCGCGCAGACCTCGCGGCAACGATGAGCAAGACCGATCTTGCCGCCGCGCTGCGGGCCGCACGCGAGTGGATGACGGCACACTGAACACGGGGGCTCGCGCTTCTTGCAAGCGCCCGGGAGGCTGGCGGACGCTGCCCGGCATCCGTTTGCTCGTCTGACAAGATGCGCACCGCAGTATCAGCTACCGGCTGCCAGGCTCTTGAGAACGGCGGGCAGGGCTGCTTCGAGCAGGTCCATTTCAGCTTCGGGTCCGGTGCTGACCCGAATGCAGCGATTGAGCGGGGCAACACCCGGCATGCGGATGAAAACGCCATGTTCGTTCATCAACCGGTCGACGATCGCCCGCGCATAGGTCGTATCCCGTCCACAGTCGATGGCCACGAAGTTTGTGGCTGACGGCAATGGCTGCAGCCCGTTATCGCGCGCAATCCGAGAGATGCGCTCACGCGACGCCGTTATTCTCGCGATGACTTCCTCGAGATAGCGCTGGTCGGCAAGGGCGGCAATCGCTGCGGCGACGCCGATACGGTTCATCCCGAAGTGGTTGCGGATCTTGTCGAACGCCGCGGCCGTGCCGGGTGTTGAAAGCGCGTAGCCGACGCGCGACCCGGCAAGTCCATAGGCCTTGGAAAAAGTGCGTGTGCGTATGACGTTCGGCTTGCCGATCAAGCTGTCGATTGCCGGTATCGATTCCGACGGCGCCGTTTCGCTGTAGGCTTCGTCGAGGACGAGGAGCGTCGTTTCCGGCAGGGCATTTGCGAACTCTACGATTCGATCAGCCGGCCACCAGCTTCCCATCGGGTTGTCAGGGTTCGCGAAGTAGACGAGCGGTGCATTCTCGCGCTTCACCGTTGCAAGCAACCCATCGAGATCTTCTCGATCGCCAGCATAGGGGACCGTGACCAGACGCCCGCCGTGCCCGGCGACATGGTAGTTGAATGTCGGATAGGCTCCGAACGATGTTACCACCGGCATGCCCGGCTCGATGACCAGGCGAACGATCTGGCCGAGCAAGCCGTCGATGCCTTCGCCGACCGCGATGTTGGCCGGAGAGGTTCCGATGTGGCCGGCGAGGGCCTGTTTCAGTTCGTAGTTTTCAGGATCGGCATATTTCCAGGTTTCTGCGGCCGCTTGCTGCATGGCAAGCAGCACCGAATTTGCCGGGCCGAAGCCGCTTTCGTTGGCGCCGATGCGCGCGGCAACCTTGCGGCCGCGCTGGCGCTCGATCGCTTCGGGCCCGACGAAGGGAATGGTTGCTGGCAAAGATTGGACAAGCGGTGTGAAGCGCGAAAATGCGGACATGCGAGAAGCTGGACCCCATGGAACAAGACGCCGCGGAATTTATCGCATATGCGCAGGAATCGGAATCGATTTTGCGGAAAAGATCGGCCTGCCTCAGGGCGTCACTCGACGAAGCCCCAGTTGACAGATGCGGGACGACGCGAAGCCGACGCCGGGTTGGCATAGGTCTTCTTTTCTTGCCCGGTGAAAAACTCGTGGCGCACGATTTCGTGCAGGAAGGCTTCGTCGATCGTCTTGATGAACTGCACGCCGATGCGCTCGCCCTTGCGGTAGACCTCGGCGCATCCGATTCTAAATCTCGTACCGACGATGTGGAGATAGTAGTGCTGCGACAGCCCGATTGTCGTGCTCACTGAAAAGCTCGCGCCGCCCCGGGATATGTCGATCATTTTGCAGGCGCGTATCGAGACGCCGCCGAGAGCCGGTCGCACCGACATCAGCGTGCCAGCCTGGCCGATCGAAAAGCGCTCGTATTTACGCTCGTAAAGGGGTGAAGGGACGAGCGAATACATGGTCGACTGCAGCATGCGTCTTACTCCGGAAGCGCCGCATGAAGCAGCGATTGTGATTCCACGAAGTCCGGACAAGTCATTTGCCGGTGCCTTCCAATGCCCACAAGCAGGAAGGCGTTCTCAGTAGTATCCAGCGGGAAACTTGCAATCCCTTGAAGGCAATCGATAAGAATCTAATGAGCTTGCTCTATTTGAGCGTCGACGCAGCAGTTCTAAAACCCGCCGCTCGAAAACTGCAACCGGATCAGCCGGCGCAGAAAGTCTTGGGCAAGCAGCATGTTGAAGCGCACGCCGAGCTCCGTGCCGTTGCGATGGACCTCGGCGCAGCCGATCTCCTCCCTGAAGCCGTCGATCTCCAGAAAGAAGTGCTTTGGCAGCATGATAGCGGCATTGAAGTCGAGCATTGCGCCGCCAATCGAGATATGCCGAAGCAGGCATTGATATTTGGTCTTCGCCTTCAGTTGCTTGCCGATAACGAGGATCCGGCACGGGCGCTCGATGAAGTAATGTTGGTACACGGCCGTGGACTGGCCGGGCTTTGCTTGCGCGACATGCATGATCATCGACATCGCAGCCTCCGAAAATGCCGTTTCCTCTCACGCGGATGCCGTTACTTCGCCGGAATCACCGCTCTCGACAATGTGGCGGATATTCTCCGCATGGACTTGCTTCGGCCTTGCGAAGGCGGCGTTAATGCGAATGTCCGGATCGTGGCGACGCCGGACATCGTCTGATTGGCAAATCATCTGTTTCCCTGGGACGGCGACTCGCTTGCGCATCCTCCGCCGCGATGCACATTGCCGACAACGGCGCCGCCCGACGCGCTGCCCGCGGATGAAAATCGTGTGATTTCCCGAAATCCGACAAAAAAATCTTGCATTGATGGCGCGGTGACACTAGTCAGGCGCTAACGGAGAGGTGGCCGAGTGGTCGAAGGCGCTCCCCTGCTAAGGGAGTATACCGGAAACGGTATCGAGGGTTCGAATCCCTTCTTCTCCGCCATCGTATTGTTTCATTGTAGCGGCCCACGGATCCTCCGTTCTTTGATCGCGACGCCGGAAGGCGCGTTCTGCCCGCGTAAGATCATGCCCGCCTGTCCACATGCTTGCCTTCTCCTCGTTCGCGCTCAGCGCCGAGTCGTCCGATTCCGGGGATAGTCAGCGGGCCCTGAAGATTCGCGAATCCAGTGCGTTGATTCTCTTGTGAATCGGCAAAAATCTCCCGGTCGCCATTCCGTCGCGGGTCGTTTGGGTGGCGCCTTGTTTGTGAGAAGGCAGCAGGGCGGGACCGCCGATGCCCGGTTTTGCCCCCGTTTTTGGCCATTTTCTGCCCCTTTCTGAAACAGGACGCCCGCTGCTCCTTTATGCTAAACCCCCGTCGCTAAAGGATTTTCTTAACCCTTTATTAATTTCCTCGGGTGGTCTGAGGCGATTTTGTGTCGTTTCAGCAACAGGGATCAGGGAAGGGCAGCGCAAAGGCGGTGATCTGGCAAGTTGGTCGTTGCGTGCCCCACCCGGTTTTGTATTTTCAACTCCGGAAGCAAGGGCGGTTGATCGTCCGACTTCTTGAACGTTGGGGATGGGGCAGGGAACGCTGTCCTTCAGCAAAGAAACCCAGACCCGTTTGAAACTTTTGACTGGAGGTCAGAAATGAACATCAAGAGCCTTCTTCTCGGCTCCGCTGCTGCTCTCGCAGCAGTATCCGGCGCTCAGGCAGCCGACGCAATCGTCGCCGCCGAGCCGGAGCCCATGGAATACGTTCGCGTCTGCGACGCTTTCGGCACGGGCTACTTCTACATCCCGGGCACCGAAACCTGCCTCAAGATCGGCGGCTTCATCCGCGTACAGGGCTCGTTCGGCCGTGACGAGGTAACGAGCCGTTTCGATGCTCGCGATTTCGGCAACCAGGCCACCTCGGACTGGGACATGTTCTCGCGCGCTTACATTTCGTTTGACGCCAAGAGCGACACCGAATACGGCACGCTCACCGGCTTCTTCGCCGCTGAGTTCAATGCCGACAACGACACCGATGTTGGTGATAGCTTCATCGACGTCGACGAAGCTTACATCCAGCTCGGCGGCTTCAAGGCCGGCTTCTTCTACAGCTGGTGGGATAAGGGCCTGAACGGCGAAACCGACTCGCTCGGCAACTTCACCGAATTCAACTCGCTCGCTTACCTCTATGACGGCGGCACCTTCCAGGCCGGCGTTTCGGTCGACGAACTCGAAGGCACCTCCACCAAGGACAACGGCGTCGGCATTGCCGGTATCGTTTCGGCTACCCTCGGCGGCGTAAGCTTCGACCTGCTCGGCGGCTTCGACACCGAACTCGAAGAAGGCGCGATCCGCGCTCTGCTTTCGGCTGACCTCGGTCCGGGCGTCTTCCAGGTCGCTGGTATCTGGGCATCCAACCCGAACGCTTACTGGGAGCGTTCTGAGTGGACCGTTGCTGCTTCGTACCGTTGGAACGTCAACGACAAGCTGGCAATCACCCCCGGCGCTCAGTACTTCGGCAACCTGTCGGAAGGCTCGCTCACCGACTTCGGCAGCAACGACGCATGGCGCGTTGGCGGTACGGTTGACTACAAGATCACCGAAGGTCTCGCCACCCGTCTGTCGGTTCAGTACGAAGATCAGGATGACGGCGACGATGAAGTCTTCGGCTTCCTCCGCCTGCAGCGTGACTTCTAATCTGACCTGACCTCGGTCAGTTAGGGAAGCCCGGCTTTCGAGCCGGGCTTTTTCGTTTTGGCGTTTCGTGCAGGGAGGAGTGCTTCTGCGCCGCGGTCAAGCGCGCCCGTTTACCGTTGTAGAAAGGTCGCTATAGCCTGTTTTGGGCCATCGAAATGTAGAAGCGGAGCGTGGCCCTGTCCGGCCGCTGTCACGGCCATCAGGTTCGGATGCCGCCGCTTCATCTCTTCGACCGTGGCCTCCGACAGCAGCTTGGAATGCTCCCCTCGGACGACCATCAGCGGCAGACCAGTGAGGACTTCGAATTGCGGCCAAAGATCCGGCAACGACGTATCGGCCGTGAGCGTCTGCAATGGTGCCGCGATCGCCGGATCGAAGTCCGCGACCGGGACGCCGCCTTCGTCGCGATAGATCGCCTTCGCCATCTCCTGCCAATCGTGCTCTGGAAGAATTGGAAAATCTCTCCCGTGCAGGGACTTCAAGTAACGAGGCGCAGAGGCCCAGTCTTTAGGCGTGGTCGCTGCGTTGAGATAGTCCCGGATTCTCATCAGGCCCTCCATCTCGATGACGGGACCGATGTCGTTGAGTATGACGCCCGCGATCAAGGCGGGGGCCAGGCCGACGAGATGGTGTAGGATCAGGCCACCGCGCGACGTGCCGATGAAGATCGCCTTCTTGATACCAAAATAGGCACAGGCGGCGATAAGGTCCGAGGTTTCGACCGCGATCGTGTAACGAGTCTTGTCGTGGTCACGCTCCGAGCCGCCGCGCCCACGGGAATCAAGAGAGAGGACGAAAAGCCCGCCTGCCGCCGGAGAGGCAAGAAAGCCCGCGAGTTCGTGGAAGTCGCGACTGTTGCGAGTAAGACCGGGCAGGCAGACGACTGGGGTCCGTCCGCGCCGCCGTTCGCCGTAGGATCTGGCATAAAGCTGCAAGCCGTCCTGTACCGGAAAGCGGTGCTCGCGAAATTTGCTCTGACCCATCCTTACTCCGTTCGCTCGAGAAGAGTGAAATCGTAACGTCCGGATTCGCAACGGCAAGTGGGCGGATGCTTAGCTGGCACGACGGCTTGTGCCGACAGAACGGTTTGTCATGTCAAGGTGGAGCTGTTCCGGCAAAGCTGCGCCTCTTCGGCGCTCTCGCACGAAGAGGTGTGGATTGCCGACTTGGGCGCGTTTAGCTGTAGGGCGAATAGCACTGGCGACGGGGGCCGCCATAGGGCTGATAGGTGTTGTCCGAGGGGCGATATGACCGATAGCGCGCATAGCACCAGCGGGTATGGGAGCCGCCGCCGCTGTATCTCGGGCCGGAATATCTCGGCTGGCTCAGCAGACCACCGACGATCGCACCGGTCGCTAAGCCGCCGATGAGCGCGCCGAAATCGTTGTCATCATCGTGATGATGGTAACGGCGGTGGTAGCGGTTACGATAATAGCTATAGCCATCGCGATGACCGCGGCGATAGCTTCGATGGCCGGATACGCAATACGGCAAAGCACACCCGCGCCCCTTCCGTGCCTCGCCACGCTCATAAGGAAACTGCACCTGCTGAATGTCCGTGGCTTGCGGCTTCGCCGCCGGAATGACAGGAAATGCTTCAGCGGGCGGAACGCTGCTGATTGCCGTCGCCAGGGACAGTGCGACAATTGCTAACGTCTTCATTGGCTTCACCATTTCCTTTCTGGACAAACCGATTCCTTTTACAGGAGAATGGCTAAGTTCGCATTTTGTGCCATCTTCCGGCGAGCAATCACGATCATTTGATCGTCGCGTCCTGCCTCACGATGCTTGGGATTAAACGCTGGAAGTCATCGGACCTCAGGGCAATTGTCGCCCTGTTCTCAAGTCCGATACGATGTCCGCGGGCTCGCCCAAGCGGGATTTGTAGACCTGGTAGTTCTCCATTACCCGCTGGACATAGTTGCGCGTCTCCTCAAAGGGGATGCGTTCGATCCAGTCCACGACGTCATCGATCGGCTTGCCGCGTGGGTCGCCATAACGCTCGAGCCATTCCGGCACGCGGCCCGGGCCGGCATTGTAAGCGATGAATGTCAGTATGTAGGAACCGCCGAAGCTGCTGATCTGCTCGCCGAGATAGTGCGCCCCGAGAGTCGCATTGTAGCCTGCATCGGTCGTCAGCCGGTCCTTGGAATAGGCAAGGCCGAAGCGGCTTGCGACGCCTTTGGCAGTACCTGGCAGAAGTTGCAGCAGGCCGCGGGCATTGGCGGCGGAAACGGCGGCCGGGTTGAAGGCACTCTCTTGCCGGGCAATCGCATAGGCCAGCGCCATGCCGGCGCCCGTGATATCGGCGCTGGACGGGATGACGCCGATCGGAAAGGCAAGCGCGGCGACATCGATGCCTCGGGCGAAAGCGATTTTGCCAATTTGCAGCGAAAGCTGATGATCGCCCGTCTTTTCCGCGCGTGCCGTAAGCATCGCGAGCTCGCCGGGGCTGATCAATTCTTCCGCCAGCGACCGATAAAGGCTGTCCGCGCGCCAACCGTGGCCCGCGGCGTCCAGCCGGGCGATGGCCCTGATGGCTTCGCGGTGTTCGAATCGTGTTCGATCCTCCTGCGTCGGCGAGGGGTAGCTTACGTCAAGCGTCGGGCGGCCGAGCCTGGCTGCGGCAAGCTGCCCATAGAACGTGCCCGGGTAGCGCGCCGCATTGCCAAAATATTCGCTCGAATCGCCGGGGCCACCTGCCGCGGCGGCGCGTCCCAGCCAGTACCAGGCGCGTGAGGCGGAGATCGGCCGGCTCGACGCCGAAAGGATCTTCCGGAAATGTCCTGCCGCAGTTGCCGGATCTTCCAGGCCTCGCAGCGCGTACCAGCCGGCATGGAACTCCGCGTCGACAATGTCGGTCGCTTCGGTCGCCGCGTGGTTGGCGGCGATGCGGTAGGCACCACGGAAATCCCCTGCGTCGAGCAGCCCGCGGCTGACGATGCGCTGCTCCGTCCACCATTCGCCCGGGTTCACCAGGGCTTCGCGGTCCTTGGGCATTTTAGCGAGAAGCTTGGCGGCCTCCTGGTATTTCTCCTGCTTGCGCAGATGCTCGATGCGGACAAACAGAAAGGCGGGGCTTTCGCGCCATGACGAATCGACTGTCTCGATCAGCGACGCGGCGTTGCCCGTGCCACGGATAACGGCAGCCCAAGCCCGATAAAGCGACTGCGCCTTGCCGAGATCGCTGAAGCGTCCTGCCTGCTCGACGCGGCTGCGGTAGAGAAGCATCTCCATACGGCGCTCATGGTCGGCGGTCGTCAGGAGACTGGAAAATTCAGCGAGGATCTTCGTTTCGGTGTCCTTATCGAGCGCGTCTTTCAACCAGATGCCGCGCAGATGGCGCGCCGCCGCTGCCTTTTGTCCTTCAGCCGCGAGCGCCCTGGCGAGGATGATGGCGCCCTCCGCCGTTTCGGGCTCGGTCGCGCCGAAGGCCGCGATCACATCGAACGCGGGCGGATTTTCGCGATAGAGCGCCCTTTCCGAGTGCGCCCGCAGCGATTTCAAGCCTGGCCAGCCTCGAAGCTCCCGCTGTGCCTCGGCGATTTCGTAGGATGGAATGCCCTTCTGCCCAGAAACGGCGATGGCCCAGGTGAGAATGTGGCGCTCCAGCGTTCCGGAGGACATCCCGTCACGAACGGCAATTGCTTTGGCGGGTTGGCGATCAGAAAGCGCGTCGAGGCCCGTTTTCAAGGCTGCGTCAATCGGCGTGACGGCCGCGGGCATTGCGCTGGTGAGGTCCTTGGTCGCGACACGTCCCGCTTTGCCGGCTGAGCCCGGCTTGTTCGTCGGTACCGGTGCCCGCGCCTCGCTCGCCGCAACCGAGGCAGACAGCATCACGGCGCCGACCATGGCGGCGACGGGCAGAAGGAGTGGTCTGCGCATCAAGAGCCCCGTGTGTCCCCGTTCATTGTCCGCCGGATCGCCTGCCGAAAAGTTAGCGGCATTTGTCGATGGCCGCAAATCATGGGTACGGTATTTTCACGAGGGCCTGTTCCAGCATCGCTTCGAGCTGGCCGAACCGCCTCTCGCGCTATCGCTTGGGTAAAAACCGACGTGAAATGCGTCTTCACGACGCTTGCCGCAACCACGTCACATGATTATGGTGCGGCAGTTTTTTAACCGTCGATTGCGGCCAAAGCGTGGGAGTTTCCTGCTCCTTGCGGCCGTCAGGAGTTGTGCATGTTCAAGGGTTCCATTCCCGCACTCGTAACACCGTTCACCGCCACCGGCTCGGTGGACGCGGATAGTTTCGTCGCGCATGTGGAATGGCAGATAAAAGAGGGCAGCCACGGGCTGGTGCCGGTGGGCACCACCGGGGAATCGCCGACCTTGTCCCACGACGAACACAAGAAGGTCGTCGAACTCTGCGTCGAAGCGGCAGGCGGACGCGTGCCCGTCATTGCCGGTGCCGGCTCAAACAATACGACCGAAGCGATCGAGCTTGCACAGCATGCCGAGAAGGCGGGCGCTGACGCTCTTCTGGTCGTGACGCCCTATTACAACAAGCCCACGCAGAAGGGTCTCTTCGCTCACTATGGAGCAATCGCCGAAAGCGTGAAGCTCCCGATCGTAATCTACAATATTCCCGGTCGTTCGGTTGTCGACATGAGCGTCGAGACGATGGCTGCGCTGGCAAGGGCCTATCCGACGATCATCGGCGTCAAGGATGCGACCGGCAGGATCGAGCGTGTCTCCGAGCAGCGTATGGCCTGCGGCAAGGAGTTCGTACAACTCTCCGGCGAGGACGCGACGGCGCTTGGTTTCAACGCGCATGGTGGTGTCGGCTGCATTTCCGTTACCGCGAATGTAGCGCCGCGCCTCTGTGCGGAATTCCAGGCGGCGACACTTGCCGGTGAATACGCCAAGGCGCTCGAGTACCAGGACAAGCTGATGCCGCTCCACAAGGCTATATTTATGGAGCCCGGCGTCTGCGGCGCAAAATACGCACTGCATCGCCTGGGGCGGATGAGCCGTGCCGTTCGTTCGCCGCTCTTGGCGACGCTTGAGCCGGGTACCGAAGCGGCGATCGATGCCGCGCTTCGGCATGCGGGATTGATGAACTGATGGCCCCCAAAGGCAGCCAGCGCACGGTCAAGAAAGTCGTGGCGGAGAACCGCAAGGCCCGCTTCAACTACGAGATCGTCGATACTTACGAAGCCGGTCTTGTCCTGACCGGCACGGAGGTCAAGTCGCTGCGCGAAGGAAAGGCCAACATCTCCGAATCCTACGCGACCGACGAAGGCGGTGAGATCTGGCTGATCAACTCCTATCTGCCGGAGTATTTGCAGGCCAACCGCTTCAACCACGAAACGCGCCGGCGTCGCAAGTTGCTGCTGTCGAAGCGGGAAGTGAACCGACTGCAGGGCGCAGTCAACCGCGACGGCATGTCGTTGATCCCATTGCGGATTTATTTCAACGACCGCGGGCGGGCGAAGCTGGAACTTGCGCTCGGCAAGGGCAAGAAACTGCACGACAAGCGCGAGACCTCCAAGGAACGCGATTGGAACCGGCAGAAGAACCGGCTACTCAAGGAGCGCGGCTGATCTGGCCGGTGAGGGGGCGCTCGCGCTGCCCCGCATGAAGTCCTGATCTTAAAGTTCGACGTCGTCCGCCACTGGCTCGACCGCACGCGGTGTGCGTTCAGAGGGTTCCCGGCCGATTTCGCTTCTGAGCGTAACGAGGTCTATGAAGTGATCCGCCTGGCGACGCAGATCGTCGGCGATCATCGGCGGCTGGGTCGACATGGTCGAGACCACCGAGACCTTGCGGCCCTTGCGTTGTAGCGCTTCGACGAGCGTGGTGAAGTCGCCGTCGCCCGAGAAGATGACGAGGTGGTCGACTGTCTCGGATTGCTCCATGGCGTCGATCGCCAGCTCGATATCCATGTTGCCCTTGATCTTGCGTCGTCCGAGCGAGTCGGTGAATTCCTTGGCCGGCTTGGTGATGACCTTATAGCCATTGTAGTCCAGCCAGTCGATCAACGGACGGATCGACGAATACTCCTGATCTTCGATAAGCGCGGTGTAATAGTAGGCCCTGAGCAGATATCCGCGCTTTTGGAATGCTTTCAGCAGCTTGCGATAGTCGATGTCGAAACCGAGACTTTTCGATGCGGCGTAGAGATTGGCGCCGTCTATGAAAAGTGCGATTTTCTCGCGGGGATCGAACATCGTAATTTCCTTTTCCATGCCCGGCGCATTTTCGACCTCCCGCAGGGAGGGTGCGCAGAAAATAGGTGGATTACATTAATAATTGCTGATATTGCAAATAATGTAGGTTATACCACGCATTAATCCAAGCAGCGCACGGCGCATATAGCTAGTTTTAGCAGTTGCTGCAGTTCGTCCACACTTCAATTTCCGATTGCTGCTGCACTTTCGACCATTGCATTGTGCAAGGCAATCACCATGTGTGGCCCATACTTGCGGCACATAAGACGCTATATTCTACCATGTGTCAGTGGTTGATGTGAGCACCGAATGCAGGAAAAACTTGAACTTATGCTGTTTTGATTGTATCCGGGCGGCTAATTCCAGAAATCGGAGCCGATGAGGCTGTCAAGTGACGGCTGTTCCGGTTTCGTGTCGTTTAATCCGTGCAGCGGCAACACCGCCGCGCCTTGATTTGCAAAGGACAGGCTATGGCCCGCGTCACCGTCGAAGACTGCATTGACAAAGTCGACAACCGTTTCGAACTCGTTTTGCTCGCCAGCCACCGCGCACGCCTGATTTCGCAGGGTGCTTCCATCACCGTTGACCGTGACAACGACAAGAACCCCGTCGTCGCGTTGCGCGAGATCGCCGACGAGACCCTTTCGCCCGGCGATCTGAAGGAAGACCTCATCCACTCGCTGCAGAAGCATGTCGAGGTGGACGAGCCCGAGCCCGATCCGGCTTCGCTGACCCAGCCGGAAGCAGCTGCCGCCTTCGCGGACGCGGCGGAAGAGGAAGATCAGCCGGAAGCGCTGACCTTCGACCGCATGTCCGAAGAGGAGCTGCTTGCGGGCATCGAAGGCCTTGTGCCCCCGGAAAAGAGCGACGACTACTAAGATCCGTTCCGGGACGTTTGTTCCAACGTGTTTTCAAAGCAGTGCGCCACTCCTATGATTGGCGCACTTTTTTATTTGCCTTTTCCCACGGAGCCGCCAGCGGATGATGCGCCAATACGAGCTCGTTGAGCGCGTGCAGAAATACAAGCCCGACGTCAACGAAGCCCTGCTGAACAAGGCTTACGTCTATGCCATGCAGAAACACGGCCAGCAGAAACGGGCAAGCGGCGATCCCTACATCTCCCACCCCCTCGAAGTGGCCGCCATCCTCACGGAAATGCACCTGGACGAGTCCACGATCGCGGTTGCGCTGCTGCACGATACGATCGAGGACACGACCGCGACGCGGCAGGAGATCGACGATCTCTTCGGCGAGGACATCGGTGCGCTGGTCGAGGGGCTGACGAAGATCAAGAAGCTCGATCTCGTCACCAAGAAGGCCAAGCAGGCGGAAAACCTTCGCAAGCTCTTGCTTGCCATCTCGGACGACGTCCGCGTTCTGCTCGTCAAGCTTGCCGACCGCCTGCACAACATGCGCACGCTTGACCATATGTCGCCGGAGAAGCGCGCACGCATCTCCGAAGAGACGATGGACATCTACGCGCCGCTGGCCGGACGCATGGGCATGCAGGACATGCGCGAGGAGCTCGAGAACCTCGCTTTCCGCCATATCAATCCGGAGGCCTACGAAACCGTCACCAGGCGGCTGCAGGAACTGTCCGAGCGCAACGAGGGCCTTATCAAGAAGATCGAGGAGGAGCTGAGCGAACTGCTGCAGGCCGAGGGCCTGAAGGAGGCGCTCGTCAAGGGACGCCAGAAGAAGCCCTATTCGGTCTTTCGCAAGATGCAGTCGAAATCGCTTTCCTTCGAGCAACTGTCGGATGTCTGGGGCTTCCGCATCATCGTAAATGATATCCCTTCGTGCTACCGGGCGCTCGGCATCGTGCACACACGCTGGCGCGTCGTTCCGGGTCGCTTCAAGGACTATATTTCGACGCCGAAGCAGAACGACTACCAATCGCTGCACACGACGATCATCGGCCCGTCGCGCCAGCGCATCGAGCTGCAGATCCGCACGAAACGCATGCATGATATCGCCGAATACGGCATCGCGGCGCACGCGCTCTACAAGGATCGCGACGCCGTGGCGACGGATGCGCCGCGATCACCGACGTCGAACGCCTATTCCTGGCTTCGCCGCACGATCGAATCGTTGGCTGAAGGCGACAATCCCGAGGAGTTCCTGGAGCACACGAAACTCGAACTGTTCCAGGATCAGGTCTTCTGTTTCACCCCCAAGGGGCAGCTGATCGCACTGCCGCGCGGCGCTACGCCGATCGACTTCGCCTACGCCGTGCATACGAATATCGGTGATACCTGCGTCGGCGCCAAGATCAACGGCCGCATCATGCCCCTGGTCACACGCCTCAACAACGGTGACGAAGTCGAGATCATCCGCTCCGGTATTCAGGTGCCGCCGCCCGCCTGGGAGGAAATCGTGGTCACCGGCAAGGCGCGCGCTGCGATTCGTCGCGCGACGCGAGCGGCCGTCCGCAAGCAATATGCTGGTCTCGGCTACCGCATCCTGGAGCGAACCTTCGAACGCGCAAGCAAGAATTTTTCGCGCGAGGCGCTGAAGCCGGCCTTGCACAGGCTCGGGCAGAAAGAAGTCGAGGACGCGATCGCCGCGGTCGGACGGGGCGAGCTGTCCTCGCTCGACGTCCTGCGTGCGGTTTTCCCTGATCATCAGGACGAGCGCGTCACGGTCAAGCCCAGTGCAGATGACGGCTGGTTCAATATGCGCAGCGCCGCCGGAATGGTCTTCAAGCTTCCCGGCCGCTCGAAAGAGGCGGTCGCAGAGCAACAGGCCGAAGGGCCGGAAGCATTGCCGATCCGTGGCCTTTCCGGCAATGCCGAGGTGCATTTCAGCCCGGCCGGCGCCGTTCCTGGCGACCGCATCGTCGGCATCATGGACAGCGACAAGGGGATTACCATCTATCCGATCCAGTCGCCGATCCTGCAAAAGTTCGATGACGAACCGGAGCGCTGGATCGATGTGCGCTGGGATCTCGACGAGGCGAACAACAGCCGGTTCATAGCCAGGATCGCGGTCAGTGCGCTGAACGAACCCGGCACTCTGGCGGAGATCGCCCAAGCGATCGCGACGACCGACGTCAACATCCGTTCGCTCTCCATGGGACGTGTTGCGGCGGATTTCAGTGAATTGCAATTCGACCTGGAAGTCTGGGATCTGCGTCAGTTGAACCATCTGATCACCCAGCTCAAGGAGTTGCCGAGCATTTCCATGGTCAAGCGGCTGTTCGAATAGCCACGTGTAGGAGACGTCCACCAGCCGTCGCCATTTTTCAACTGCGATGCTTGGCGGTTCGTGTCATTGAGTCGCGCCCTGATCAGGCCGACTCGATGCCGCATTCGGAGCGATATGTTTTCTGTGCATCTGCCCACGGAATGGGCAGGGAGGGGGCGAAAGATCGCTTGTCATGCGTCGCCTGCATGGCTGCCGCCTCATCCTGGCGCTGGTGGGACGATGGTCGCCAAACTATCTTCTGCTCGGGAGGTAAACGAAGAGGTTTGCCATGTTCAAGCAGTTGAAGAAAATCACCCGTGCCCTGCACATCCCGACCGTTCAAGAGCGTGAGGCCGCCTATCTGAACGGTTCCGTCGATCGTATCGATCTGGAATACCGCCAGCGTCAGATCGATCGTGGCCTGTTCCGCAACAGCTTCTGATTTGGTGTCGAGCCTTTAGGGTGGCTCCGCGACGAGTTATGCGTCAAGCGAATAGCTCTGTTGCCGATCTCTGCGGTGCCGTCGGTGACTTGCCTGTGGCGGACATGACGCCTATCTTGCGGCCCACAACGGGGCGGAGGCGCTTTAGTCGCACCCGCGGGCCGCTTCGAGACGCGATCATGACGGCATAATGTTATTCAGGCGCAGAAAACCGGTTACGATTTCCGAAAGGCTTCGCGCGTTGTTGTGGCCGCGCAAGGGCCCCTCGCGCGGGCTGCGCTACGTTGCCCTGCGCATTCTGCGTCTGTCGTCGTCTCCGCACTCGATCGCGGTCGGGGTTGCGGCCGGCGCTGCATCGTCGTTTACGCCGTTCTTCGGCCTTCACATCGTCCTTGCCGTCGCCCTTGCGTCGATTTTCTCCGGCAATCTGGTTGCAGCCGCCATCACCACGGCCCTCGCCAATCCGGTCACAATTCCTGTCATCCTGACGGCATCTTACGAGATCGGCATGGCGCTGACCGGGCCGCAAGATGGCACCGCTGTCAGCGGCACTGAGATCGGCGATATGGTCGAACGCCTGGAACTCACGGAACTCTGGGGGCCGGTATTCAAGCCGATGCTCGTCGGGTCACTTCCACTCGCCATCGTCGGAGCGCTTGTCTTCTACCCGCTCGCGTACCAGGCAGCCCGCCTTTTCCAACGGCGCCGCCGGCGCGCGCGTTCCCAACAGGTCGAACAATCATCATGATCATCGGCATCGGCAGCGACCTCATCGATATTCGCCGGATAGAAAACTCGCTCGAGCGCTTCGGCGAGCGCTTCGTCAATCGGTGCTTCACGGACATCGAGATCGCAAAATCGGACGGCCGCAAGAACCGCGCAGCGTCCTATGCCAAGCGCTTCGCCGCCAAGGAGGCCTGTTCGAAAGCATTGGGCACCGGCTTGGCTCAAGGGGTTTTCTGGAAAGACATGGGCGTCGTCAACATGCCCGGCGGAAAGCCGACGATGCAACTGACCGGCGGCGCGGCCGAGCGGCTCCAGAAAATCTTACCCGCCGGCCATCGTGCCGCCATCCACCTGACGATCACGGACGACTTCCCGCTCGCACAAGCCTTCGTGATTATCGAGGCACTGCCCGTTGCCCCGGTGGAGGGAACGGTTTAGAGCATTCTGCTGAAAAGACGGAGCGGCGGTCGCTTGAAGCGCGCGGTTGCGGCAACATATAGGATCGAATTGCGTGGCGACGCGCAGCACGGAGCCTGAAGCACAAATATCGGGCATCCGACGCAGGATGAAGGAAGACAGCAGCGTGGCAGAAAAGACAGAAACGAAGCAGAGCGGTCTCTGGGAGAATGTCAAGGTCATCATCCAGGCGCTGCTTTTGGCGGTCGTCATCCGAACAGTCTTCTTCCAGCCCTTTACGATCCCCTCGGGTTCGATGATTCCCACCCTGCTTGTCGGTGATTACATTTTCGTGAACAAGTTCGCCTACGGCTATTCGAAGTACTCGCTGCCCTTCTCGCCTGATCTTTTCAGCGGGCGAATTTTCGCAAGCGAGCCGAAACGCGGCGATATCGTGGTCTTCCGCTTTCCGCCGAATCCCGACATCGACTACATCAAGCGTCTCGTCGGCCTTCCAGGTGACCGGATCCAGGTGAGAAACAGCATTCTCTACGTCAACGACAAGCCTGTGGATCGTGTTCCGGCCGGCGCATTCCGCGCCGACGACCAGTACGATACCGGTGGCGATGTGCCGGTCTATCGCGAGACGATGGACAACGGCGTGTCCTATGACACGCTCGACCAGTTTCCGGATTCGCGCGGCGACAACACGCGTGAGTTCATCGTCCCCGAAGGCCACTATTTCATGATGGGCGACAACCGCGACAATTCCGCCGACAGCCGCTTCGACGTCGGCTTCGTACCGGCGGAGAACCTGGTGGGCCGGGCCAGCCTGATCTTCTTCTCTCTCGGCAACGACACGTCGTTCCGCGAGGTCTGGAAGTGGCCGGCAAATCTGCGTTACGATCGACTGTTCAAGGTCGTCGAATGATGAAGGCCAGATCGCTGAGCGCGGAGGATCGGGCAAGACTCGAGGCCGTGATCGGTTATCAGTTCTCCGAGAAGGAACGCCTGGACCGGGCGCTGACGCATTCCAGTGCCCGCAACGCCAAGGGCAGCAACTATCAGCGTCTCGAATTCCTGGGGGACCGGGTCCTCGGTCTGTGCGTCGCCGAACTGCTGTTCCAGACCTTTCGCGACGCCAATGAGGGTGAACTCTCCGTCCGACTGAACCAACTCGTCAGCGCCGAAAGCTGCGCGAAAGTCGCCGACGATCTGTCGCTGCACGAGTTCATTCGCACCGGTTCGGACGTGAAGAAGATCACCGGCAAGCACATGATGAATGTGCGCGCCGATGTGGTAGAGTCGCTGATCGCGGCAATCTACCTCGATGGCGGTCTGGAGGCGGCGCGCCGCTTCGTGCTGCTCCACTGGACGGCGCGGGCGGCCAGTGCAGACGGAGCCCGTCGCGACGCGAAGACTGAATTGCAAGAATGGGCGCACGCCAAATTCGGTGTTGCGCCGAAATACAGGACGGATGATCGCTCCGGCCCCGATCACGACCCGCGCTTCACGGTGACGGTCGAGGTTGCGGGTCTGCAACCGGAGACGGGAACCGATCGCTCCAAGCGCGGCGCCGAACAGGTTGCAGCGACACGATTGCTGGAGCGTGAAGGGGTTTGGCAGCAGAAATCTGCCGGAATTTGACGGAAGCTATGACAAATATGGAACATGATACGGCCGCCGCCGGCGCGCCGACCCGCTCGGGTTTCGTGGCGCTGATCGGCGCCACCAATGCCGGTAAATCGACGCTCGTCAATCGCCTCGTCGGTGCGAAGGTATCAATCGTCAGTCACAAGGTGCAGACGACGCGCGCCATCGTGCGCGGCATCGCGATCCATGACAACGCGCAGATTGTCTTTATGGATACGCCCGGTATCTTCAAGCCGCGGCGCCGGCTCGACCGCGCCATGGTGACGACCGCCTGGGGCGGTGCCAAGGATGCCGATCTGATCATGCTGCTGATCGACAGCGAGCGCGGGCTGAAGGGGGACGCCGAGGCGATCCTCGAAGGCCTGAAGGAAGTCCATCAGCCGAAGATCCTGGTGCTCAACAAGATCGATCAGGTTCGCCCGGAGGATTTGCTGAAGCTTGCCGCTGCGGCGAACGAGATGGTCAAGTTCGAGCGCACCTTCATGATCTCTGCGCTTTCCGGCTCCGGTTGCGACGACGTCATGGATTATCTTGCGAAGGCGCTGCCGGAGGGACCCTGGTACTACCCGGAGGATCAAATCTCGGATCTGCCGATGCGCCAGCTTGCTGCCGAGATCACCCGCGAGAAACTGTTCCTCCGCCTGCATCAGGAGCTCCCCTATGCCTCCCACGTCGAAACGGAGAAATGGGAGGAGCGCAAGGACGGGTCCGTGCGCATCGAGCAGGTGATCTATGTCGAGCGCGAGAGCCAGAAGAAGATCGCGCTCGGCAAGGGCGGGGAGGCGATCAAGGCGATCTCGACCGCCGCGCGCAAGGAGATCTCGGAGATCCTCGAGCAACCCGTGCACCTTTTTCTGTTCGTAAAAGTGCGCGAGAACTGGGGCGACGATCCGGAGCGCTTCCGCGAAATGGGGCTCGAATTCCCACGGTGACTGCCGATTACAGCGCCGCGCGTCTGATCTGACGCGCAAAGGACGCTGTAGCGCTTTGAGTTGCTGCGCCTATTCGCGGTTGGCTTGGTGGTTTGTTGCCGCCATCCGTTTACCGAGGAGCGGGGCGATCGTCTCGGCCCGGTTGGTCCAGACGTAGCCCGCGAAATTCTTGGGCACGAGCGTCAAGTCGTCGGCACTGTCGATGCCAGAGGTAAAATCTCCGCCGTAGCGTCCGAGAAGGATGACTTCGCTTCCGACACCTCTCATGCGCTCGGCAAAACGATCGGGCCAGCCCCAAAGGAACGGCGCGTAGTTGGCAGGCACGACGACAAGTGTGTCGCGGCATGCGTCCGGTACGATGCCGGTCCAGCCGTAGGCGGCATAGCGGCCGAGGCAGGCAAGCGTGGACTGCCTGTCATAGCCGCGCAACCCAGGAACCAGCCGTAGGGTTTCCTGCGTCGGCGCACTGCCGCCATAGACGCCGAATACGGATTTCCGCCATTCGGGATGCGCGCGCAAAAGGACCGCCAGCGTCGCGCCTTCCGCCCGCCGGTCGCTCTTGAAATTGATGAGGAAACGACCGTGGGGAAGGGCGGTGAAGACTTCCGTCAGCGTCGGCATCTGACCTTGCGCGTGGCCGCGGAAGGGAAAGGTCTTGCCGCCGTCGGCCGTGTAGCCGTAGCCGATGTCGAGCGTCTTCAGCTTCGACATCGGCGTTTGTTCGGTCACGCCTGTCCCATCCGTGCGGCAGTCGAGCGTCCAGTCGTGAAACACAGCAAATTCACGGTCCGGCGTTAGGTGAACATCGAGTTCCACGACCTCGGCGCCGCTGTCCATCGCCGCCTGCATGGAGGCGATCGTGTTTTCGAGATAGGCGTGGCGTGGCGGCTCGATCCGCTGGGCCGTGCACGTATCGTTTTCAATTCCGTCCGGTTCGAACACCTGATGAACGCCGCGATGTGCAAGGATTTTTACCGTGCCAGAAGGCGGCGTTGCCAGCATGGATGTATTTAGGAACCAGAGGGCGGCAGCAATGGCAAACACCGCAACGATGAGCTTTTTCATCGTGACTTCTCCTCTGGCGCCCGCTTCACCCGGCAATGTGGCCTGAGGATGATGCGAACGCAGGCGCATGGATTGCGAACGATCTGTCACCTCCGCGCGCATTGACCGGAAATCAACCCTGTGGAACCTAAGCCATCGGTGCCGGTTTAGGCAACGCCCCTACAGCGCCGCGCGTCTTGTGAGACGCGCAAAGGACGCTGTAGCACTTTGAATTGCTGCATGTTTTCATCCTTAAATCGGCTACGATTTAAGAAAACATGCAGCAGGAGGACTCTCATGCCACAGCTCGTCGATGGAAAATGGGTCAAGGGTGACGTCGCCGCGAGCGAGATGAAGGACGGTGCCTTCCATCGTGAACCGACTCGGTTCCACAGTTGGCTCACGCCCGACGGCCGGTCCGGTCCCGATGGGCAACCGGCATTGGCGGCTGAAAAAGGGCGCTACCGGCTCTTTGTCTCCTACGTGTGCCCCTGGGCTTCACGCACGATCGCCATGCGCAACCTCAAGGGCCTTGAAACCATTGTCGGTTTGACGATCGCCGAACCCGTCCTGGGTGAAGATGGTTGGACCTATGATCAGCCTGTCAATGCGGGCGAGCGTGTCGGGGAGATAAGATATCATCATCAGCTCTACACGGCGAGCGATCCGCACTACACCGGGAAGGTCTCGGTGCCGGTGCTGTGGGACATGAAAGAAGGCCGCATCGTCAACAACGAATCGGCCGATATTGTTCGCATCCTCAATTCGGCATTCGACGATCTGACCGGTAATCGCCTGGATTTCTATCCCGCCGCCCTGCGTACGGAGATCGATCGTTGGAACGAGCCGATCTATGCCCGTGTCAACAATGGCGTCTACCGCGCCGGTTTCGCCAAGACGCAGGCAGCCTATGACGAGGCGGTCTTCGGCCTGTTCGACATGCTCGATGAACTCGAGCGGCATCTCGCTCAGAATCGATATCTTGCCGGCGCGTATCTCACGGAGGCGGATATCCGCCTTTTCGTCACCTTGATCCGCTTCGACGCCGCCTATCACGGCGTCTTCAAGTGCAATATCCGCCGGATCGAGGACTATCCGGCGCTTTCGAACTATCTGCGCGAAATCTATCAGTGGCAGGGTATCCGCGAGTCTGTGCGCATAGACCAGATCAAGCGAGGCTACTACGGCATCCGCCATGTCAATCCGAGTGGAATCGTTCCGGCCGGACCTTTGCTCGATTTCGACCGGCCGCATGATCGCAATCGCCTTCGCGGTCTCGGCGTGTTCGGAAGTTAGAGCGGATGGGATGCCGAGGGCAGTCTGCACCCCACGCTCTCCCCGATAAGATAATCCGCTTTTCTGCGAATTTACTAAGGAAGCAGATCTTTGAGGGGCCACAAAGAACCCCATTGATAAACCGTGGAACGCCGCTAAGTTAATGGAAGTTCTGATGGATAGGAGCCCGGTGGGCTAGCCTGACGAAATTCCCGGTGCGCGGCGACCCTGCGGTGCCTGCCTGCCGGAACCCGTGGGCTGTAGCCAAGTCCGTTCTCGCTTTTCAGGATGCGCCCGGCGCCGTTTCTTGAAGCACGTGCCTGCGCGCATATCCTCCGAAAGCCGATCGAACCGCCCGAGCGTCTCCTGTGCGGAAGGACGATGTGTCCGTGTAGGTCTGATGCTGAGGTAGGATATGAATTCGGCATTGTTGAACATGCTCCGCCGTCTTGTCCAAAAGGGCAAACTGACGGTGGTTTTCTCATCGGGCGAAGAGGTGGTTCTCGGGGATGGTACGGGGAAGCCCGCGACGATACGCATCACCGATGCTGAGGCTGAAAAAGCCATCGCGCGGGACCCCGGCCTCAAGTTCGGTGAAATGTATATGGACGGTCGCGTCCTCGTCGAGGAAGGCGATATTTTCGACGTGCTGTCCATTGCCAAGAGCAATGACCTCGAAAACGCCGCGAACTTCCGAAATTCGATCGTGGCGTTGCTGCATGTGCTGCGTCAGCAACTCAAGAGCCGGCTCCCCGTTAACCGCAATCGCCACAATGTCGCGCACCACTACGATCTCGACGGGAAGCTCTTCAATCTCTTCCTCGATGAGGATTGGCAATATTCCTGCGCCTATTTCCATCCGCCCGGAATTTCGCTCGATGAGGCCCAGCGCGCCAAGAAGCGGCACATCGCGGCGAAGCTCTTGCTCGAGCCCGGCCAGAAGGTGCTCGAAGTCGGTTCCGGCTGGGGCGGCATGGCGATGTATCTCGCCGAATCGTCCGGCGTCGAAGTTACCGGCATCACGCTGAGCGAGGAGCAACTGAAGGTTTCGCGTGAGCGCGCGACGCGACGCGGACTGGCCGACCGCGTGCGCTTCGAGCTGCAGGACTACCGTACGATGGAGGGGCGCCAGTTCGACCGCATCGTTTCCGTCGGTATGTTCGAGCATGTAGGCATCGGCAACTACGGTAACTTTTTCCGCAAGATGAAAGAGCTGCTGAAACCCGAAGGGGTAATGCTGCTTCACTCCATCGGCCAGATCTACAAGCCCTGGGCCACCAATCCCTGGATCGAGAAATACATCTTCCCTGGCGGCTACATCCCGGCTCTCTCTGAAGTGCTGCCGTCCGTCGAGAGCACCCGCTTGCTCGTCAAGGACATCGAAGTCCTGCCGATGCACTACGCCTGGACACTAAGGGCCTGGCGTGAGCGCTTCGTGGCGCGACGGGAGGAGGCGATCCGGCTCTACGACGAACGCTTCTTCCGGATGTGGGAGTTCTATCTCGCGGCCTCGGAAACCGCCTTTCTCTACGACAAGCACTTCGTCTTCCAGCTGCAACTTTCGCCATCGCTGGCATCGGTGCCGGTCTCGCGGGACTATATCGCTCAAAAGGAACGCGAACTGCTCGAATTCGAGAGAACCCGCCGGCGATTGGAACTGGTCGCCGTCTAAAGCCGGCAGGGGCGGCGCCCCCGCCGCCCCTTCTCCTCCAGGCTGGGAGAAGGGGGAGCAGCGCGTCTCCGGTGAACGAAGCGGCAGGCCTTCTCTGCCATCTTCTGTGGAGTTCGGCTAAGAGAGCTTCGGGCTTCACTTGGCCTTGATGGTCTGCGCCAGTATGGTCCGCTTGGAAACAGGAACGGAACGCAGAATGACCGCAAAGCCCATCGCCGCCATCATCGCAAGCGAGATCAAGGCAACCCCCGCCCAAGTTGCCGCTGCCGTCGACCTGCTCGACGCGGGAGCGACGGTGCCTTTCATCGCCCGCTATCGCAAGGAGGTCACCGGCGGCCTCGACGACACGCAGTTGCGCGTGCTCTCGGAGCGGCTCACCTATCTGCGTGAACTCGAGGCGCGCCGGAATTCCATCATCGAGTCTATCCGCGGGCAGGACAAGCTCACCGACGAGCTGGCGCGCAAGATTGCCGGTGCGGTCACCAAGGCAGAGCTCGAAGACATCTATCTGCCCTACAAACCGAAGCGGCGAACCAAAGCCGAGATTGCCCGGGAGCGGGGGCTTGGACCACTGGCGGAGGCGATCCTGGCCGATCGGTCGGTTGCGCCGTCTGACCGCGCCGGAGCGTTTTTGACGGCCGATGTAACGGACATCAAGGCGGCGCTCGACGGCGCACGCGACATTATCGCCGAAGGCATGACTGAAAATGCCGACCTTCTGGGGCGTCTGCGCAATTACATGAAGGATGCGGCCTTCCTGCGCGCCCGGGTGGTCGACGGCAAGCAGGAAGCGGGTGCGAAATTCTCTGACTATTTCGATCATTCCGAACGCTGGGCGACGGCACCCGGCCATCGGGCGCTTGCGATGCTGCGCGGCTGGAACGAGGAGATCCTCTCGGTCGATATCGTCGTCGACCAGGACGACACGTCGCCGATGAAACCGGTCGAGCGCATGATTGCCGCTGCCTACAATGTCGGCGCGCAACTGCCTGGCGACAAGTGGCTCGCGGACGTGATCGGCTGGACCTGGCGCGTCAAGCTTTCCATGTCGCTCTCGCTTGACTTGATGCGTGAGTTGCGCGAGCGGGCGGAAGAGGAAGCAATCCGAGTCTTCGCGCGCAATCTCAAGGACCTGCTGCTCGCCGCGCCCGCCGGGTCGCGCGCGACGATGGGGCTTGATCCGGGCATCCGCACCGGGGTCAAGGTCGCGGTTGTCGACGGCACCGGCAAGTTGCTCGACACGACGACGGTCTATCCTTTTCCGCCGAAGAACGACATTCGCGGCACCCAGGCGGAACTCGCGTCGCTTATCCGCAAGCACAAGGTCGAACTGATTGCCATCGGCAACGGCACCGGCAGCCGCGAGACCGAGAAGCTTGTGGCCGACATGCTCGCGCAGCTCCCGGCCCCGACACCCACAAAGGTCATCGTCTCCGAGGCAGGGGCATCGGTCTATTCCGCGTCCGAGACGGCGGCGGCCGAATTTCCTACGCTCGACGTCTCGCTTCGCGGTGCCGTCTCGATTGCCCGGCGATTGCAGGATCCGCTCGCCGAGCTCGTCAAGATCGAGCCGAAATCGATTGGCGTTGGGCAATACCAGCATGATGTCGATCAGTCGAAGCTCAGCCGCTCGCTGGACGCGGTCGTCGAAGATGCGGTGAACGCCGTCGGCGTCGATCTCAACACCGCCTCGGCATCGTTGCTGGCGCGCGTCTCGGGACTCGGCAAATCCTCTGCAGAAGCGATCGTCGCGCATCGTGACACGACAGGACCCTTTTCCAGCCGTCAGCAACTTTTGAAGGTATCACGTCTCGGTGCGCGGACCTTCGAGCAATGCGCCGGCTTTCTGCGGATACCAAACGGAGCGGAGCCCCTCGACGCGTCCTCGGTGCACCCGGAGGCCTACGGGATCGCGAAAAAGATTGTCGCCGCTTGCGGTCGCGACGTCCGGTCGCTGATGGGCGACAGTGCTGCTTTGAAGAAACTCGATCCACGTGCCTTTGTCGACGAGCGTTTCGGCCTGCCGACGGTCAAGGATATTCTTGCCGAGCTGGAAAAGCCGGGCCGCGATCCGCGCCCGAGCTTCAAGACGGCGACCTTTACCGAGGGCGTCGATGACATCAAGGATCTGAAAGTCGGGATGCAACTCGAGGGTACCGTGACGAATGTCGCTGCCTTCGGAGCATTCGTCGACATCGGCGTGCATCAGGATGGCCTCGTCCATGTGTCGCAACTGGCCGATCGCTTCGTCAAGGACCCGCATGAGGTCGTGAAGGCGGGCGATGTCGTGCAGGTGCGTGTCACCGAAGTCGATGTTGCGCGTAAGCGTATCGGTCTTACGATGCGCAAGGACGGCGGCGCGGAAAGGGGCCGTGAGGCGAGGGGACCGGCATCGAATAGTGGCGGCACCCGCAACGCAGCCGAGCGTCAGCCGCGATCGGAGGCGGCCGCTCAAGGCGCGCTTGGCGCCGCATTGATGGCGGCGATGAAACAAAAGTGATCGGCAAGGTGGAACGGCCGGTGCCAACCATCGTTTCTCCACCATCGACTGTTGGCATGGCGGCTTTTCAGGTGAACGATCTATATATTAGTTAACTGAGATCTAGCCTGCTTTCCGCCATACTCCTCTCGTGGCGACACCGGTCTCGGGTCGCGAGCAGGTGTCGACCATAGAATGCCGGCCACGGCGGAACAGGTCAGCGGAAATCCTCTTCCGCCGGGAGCTCCCGGCGAAAGGAGGTGCCTGATGGCAGGCAATGTGATCCGCGGCCTCACGAGAGCCATCATATTGGCTGCAGCAGTGACGGCACATCCTCATCCGGCGGACTCGCAGGCAATCGCGAATTGCGCCGAGCGGTCCCAGGTGATCGAATTCCTTGCGCAGAAATATGACGAGAAGCCTGCGGCGATCGGGTTGATCAACCCGCAGGCTGTCATGGAGGTCTTTGCGGCCGACAACGGCAGCTGGACCCTGATCGTCACGGACGTTTCGGGCCGAAGCTGCGTCATTCTCGCCGGAAAGAGCTGGGATCCGATGCCGCAGGTAGGTCCGAAGGCGTAAACCCGGAAAGCTGGCCCCGACAGGCCTGCGCAGCGGCGTTACGCGACGGCATGTTGTACGCCGTCACATGAAAAGCGTTACAGCGCCGCCCGTCTGATCAGACGCGCGGCGCTGTAACGCTTTGAATTCGTAGAGGTTTTTAATCCTTAAATCGGCTACGCTTAAGGAAACATGCAGTAGCTTCTATTTCCGGAAGTTACCCTAGCGCATCGGCCCGAAAATCGGAATCGATTTTCGGAAAGCACGATGCGTAGATTCAAAGACTTACAGCGTCCTTTGTGCGTCCTGAAGGACGCACGGCGCTGTAGCGATCAATCCGGCCTGCCAATGCTGGCATAGCCGAAACCGTGCCGTGCCACTTCGTCCTTGCGGTAGATGTTGCGCAGGTCGACGAGCAGCGGCGTCTTCATCACGGTCTTGAGCCGTGCAAAATCGAGCGCGCGGAATTCATTCCACTCTGTAACGATGACCAGTGCGTCGGCATCCGCTGCCGCATCGTAGGGATCGGTTGCATAATCCATGCCGTCGATGACCTTGCGGGCATTCTCGACCCCCTCGGGATCGTAGCCGACGACCTTGGCGCCGGCATCCTGCAGGGTCTGCACGATCGCGATCGCCGGGCTGTCGCGCATGTCGTCCGTATTCGGCTTGAAAGTGAGGCCGAGGACGGCGACCTTGCGCCCGCGCAAATCACCACCTGCGGCAGCGATCACCTTGCGGCCCATCGCACGCTTGCGGTTGTCGTTGATCGCCACGGTCGTCTCGACCAGACGAACCGGACTGTCGTGATCCTGCGCGGTCTTGACGAGTGCCAGCGTATCCTTCGGGAAGCAGGAGCCGCCATAACCCGGCCCGGCATGCAGGAACTTCGAGCCGATGCGGCCGTCGAGGCCAATGCCGCGCGCGACATCCTGGACATCGGCGCCGACCTTTTCGCAGAGATCGGCCATTTCGTTGATGAAGGTGATCTTCATCGCCAGGAAGGCGTTGCCGGCATACTTGATCAGTTCGGAGGTGCGGCGCGTCGTAAAGACGAGCGGCGCCTGGTTGAGGTAGAGCGGGCGATAGACCTCGGTCATCACGTCGCGTGCCCGCTGGTCATTGCCGTTGAGGCCGAGGACAATGCGATCCGGCCGCTTGAAATCCTCGATCGCTGCACCCTCGCGCAGAAACTCCGGATTGGAGACCACGGCGACATCGGCTTCGGGATTGGTTTCGCGGATGATGCGCTCGACCTCGTCACCCGTTCCGACAGGAACCGTCGACTTCGTCACGACAACCGTAAAGCCGGTGAGGTTGGTCGCGATCTCTCGAGCGGCGGCATAGACATAGGAAAGATCGGCATGCCCGTCGCCGCGCCGCGACGGCGTGCCGACGGCGATGAAGATCACATCGCTTTCTGCGACGGAGGACTTGAGGTCGGTCGTAAAGCTCAGGCGTCCCGACGCGACATTGCTGGCGACAAGATGGTCGAGGCCCGGTTCGAAGATCGGGATCTGCCCCTGCTTGAGCGCCTCGATCTTGCCCTCATCCTTGTCAAGGCAGATCACGTCGTGGCCAAAATCCGCAAAACAGACGCCCGAAACAAGGCCGACATAGCCGGCGCCGATCATCGTGATTTTCATCGGTTCTTCCTTTGTTTGGTGGTTTTTTCTTGGGGATGTCGGTTAGATAAGTGCGTGTATCAAAGGCGAAATAGACCTATTTGCGACCATTTTAAGCCCGATCTGAGGTTTTGCGGCAACCTTGTGGGCAATACGGGTCACGCGATCTGGCCGGTCTTACGATAATATTGCTCGTACCATTCCGCAAAGCGCGCGACACCCTCCTCGACCGAAATCGAGGGCTTGAAATCGGTCAGCGCTTCGAGCAGATCCGGCGAAGCGTAGGTGCGCGGAACGTCCCCCTGTTGCATCGGAAGCATGTTGCGGATGGCGGGCCGCCCGACTGCCTTTTCGATCGTTTCGACGAAGGTCATCAATTCGACAGGCTGGCCGCCGCCGATATTGACGACGCGAAACGGCGCCTGATGGGAGAGCGTGTCCTTCGCCTTTGCCGCTGGGACGCGATTTTCTTCCGCCGGCGCAACATGCGAAAGCCTGAGGATGCCTTCGACGAGATCATCGATATAGGTGAAGTCCCGGCTCATCCGGCCTTCGCCATAGACGTCGATCGGCCGATCATTGTGAATCGCATCCACGAACTTGAACAGTGCCATGTCGGGACGTCCCCACGGACCGTAGACCGTGAAGAAGCGGAACGCTGTCGTCGGCACCTTGTAGAGGTGGGCGTAGCTATGCGCCATCAACTCCATCGATTTCTTCGTTGCCGCGTAGAGCGTCAGCGGCTCGTCCGCGCGGTCCATCTCGGAGAAAGGGATTTTCTCGTTGGCGCCATAGATCGAGGACGTCGAGGCGAGCATCAGATGTTTGGGGCCAAGCGCGCGCGCAAGTTCCAGTACGTTCCAGGTGCCGACGAGGTTCGAGTCGACATAGGCCTTGGGATTTTCGAGGCTGTAGCGAACGCCCGCCTGCGCTGCGAGATGAATGATCACCTCGGGCTCGGCAAGCTCAGCAGCCTGGTTGAGCGCGGCCCTATCCTCGAGCATCGCCGTCACCGCCTTGAAGCCATTGGAGCGCTTCAGGATCGCGTGGCGACGCTCCTTGAGGGTTACGTCGTAATAGGGCGTCATGCCATCGAAGCCGACCACGAAATGACCCTCGTCGATCAGCCGTTTGGCGACGTGAAAGCCGATGAAGCCTGCTGTGCCGGTAATGAGGTAGCGCACGACGGTATCCCCAAATTGCATAGTCGGACAGTTCATACGAAGAAAGCGGAGCGATGGAAAGTCGAATCCGTCACTTGGGCGGGCTTTCGAGTCTCTGATGCAAGGCCGTCAGGACAGACATGGCGTGATCCGCATACTGGCTGATCCAGCGATCGTGAATGGCTTGAATTGGTAGCGCATTCAAATGGTTCCACCGCTCTCGCCCCTCGCGGTGGGCAAGAATCAGGTTTGCATCCTCCAGGACCCTCAGGTGTTGCATCACGGTGCAGCGGTCGATCTGCGAGAATTGTTCGCAGAGCATGCCGGTCGTCTGGGGCGCGGCCTTCAGGGCGTCCAGCATCTGCCGCCGCAAGCCATTGGCCAGCGCCTTGAAAACGGCGTCGTCGTTCGAATCGATTGACATGTTATATTTTTATAACATATTATCGTGTGACACAATGGCAAGGAGGAAGACATGACCTTGGAATTTCGTGTGAATGGCCGGATCGCCCGTCCTGTCGATCAGGTGTTCGACGCTGTCGTCAATCCGGATCAGCTCAGCCGTTACTTCGTGACGCTTGGCGGTGTCAGCGCACCGCTGGTCGCCGGTACGACCGTGACCTGGTGGGGCGAGGTGCCGGTGCAGGTGGAAACCGTCGAGCCGAATGAGAGAATCGTATTCGGCTGGGACGCCAAGGTGGCCGAGGGCGAAGCTCCCTATCGGACAAAGGTGGAGATGCGTTTCAAGTCTCTCGATGACGGCGCAACGATGGTCACCATTGCTGAAACCGGTTGGCGTGAAAACGAGCAGGGGCAGAAAAGCTCCTACATGAACTGCGAAGGTTGGTCGCAGATGCTCGCCTGCATGAAGGCCTGGCTCGAATATGGCATCAACTTGCGCGAGGGTTACTACGTCAGCGAACTCTCGGGCAAGCCGGCGCTTGAGCCGCAAGCGTAGGAGTTCGTGCGATGTCGACAGAGATCAAGGGCGGGCTCAATATCGCCATGAAGGTTCCAAGCCATCAATACGAGGCCGTGATTGCCTTCTACCGCGACGTTGTCGGGCTTCCGCCTTTCGACGAGAAGACGCCTGCCAAAGGATTCGTCCTTGGACCAAACCGCCTCTGGATAGATGAGACGCCAAACTACAGCCAGGCGGAAATCTGGCTGGAGCTTTTCACCGATGACCATAAGAAGGCGCTCGACCATCTTGCGGCGAACGGAGCCGTGCGCTGCGATGCGATCGAGGATCTCGGCGAAGGCTTTCGCGGCGGCTGGATCATGAACCCAGCGAATATCGTGCACATGGTACGCGAGCCCGACGCCTGGTAGACGTCTGCAGGCAACAGTTTCAAAGTGCTACAGCGTCCTCTGCACGTCTTAAGACGCGTGACGCTGCAATGCGCGGGCATCACATCGAAAGCGGCTGCCCTGCATTGGTGATGGCCGACATTGGCGCTCCGAGCGGCCCGTCCATAGGCGGTTCGGACTGTAGTACGACGACGCGCGTATCCGTCGGCACGCGGCTGTAAAGATCGATGATGTCCGGATTGAAAAGCCGGATGCAGCCGCTCGAAACGGCCTTGCCTATTGACCAAGCCTCGGTGGTGCCGTGGATCCGAAACAGCGTGTCGCGGTTGCCCTGGAAAAGATAGAGCGCGCGCGGACCGAGCGGGTTGCGAATTCCTGGCTCCATGCCGCCGGCGAGCGGCCCATAGCGTTCCGGCTCACGTGCGACCATGTCCGACGTCGGCGTCCAACGCGGCCACTCGGCCTTGCGTCCAACACGCGCCTCGCCCTGAAATTCCAGCCCCGCCTTGCCGACGCCGATCCCATAGCGCAATGCCATGCCACCGTCCTGCACGAGATAGAGGAAGCGATTGTGGGTGTCGACAACGATCGTGCCCGGCGGTTCCGAGGTGGGATAGGCCACCTGCTGGCGCAGAAAGCGAGGCTCGACCTTGCTGATGTCGATAGCAGCAAGCGGGAACCTTTCTTCCGGTTGTGGGCCATACATTGCGAGGTAATAGGAATCCGGTCCTTTCGGCTTGGCATTTTGGCCGCTTGTCGCGCAACCAGCGAGAACGGACGAAACGAGGAGAAAGGCGAAGAGCCGCGCCGCGCTACCGGCGCTGTTCCGGGACACACACATAGTCGATCCTGCTGACTGCAAATTCTTGGACTCGGGAGGCGTTCCAACGACCCGCCCGGCTTGAGCGTCAAAAGTGTCCGAGAAGAGGCAAGAGAAGGGCGGAAGTGTGGCCCCCAACCGGTGTCGCGAAAAAGTGACAGTGGCGGAGAGATCCGTTCTCGTCGGCTCGTCCCAGGCCAAGCATCTGTGCTTGATCCGCTTTCAGAGCCGGGTGTATGCCTGTTTCATGCAATGGAGCGATCAAGCCATCATACTCGGCATCCGGCGGCATGGCGAAAGCTCTGTCATCGCGGAAGTCATGACCGGCACGCATGGACGGCATCTCGGGCTCGTGCGCTCCGGGCGGTCGCGCACAATGCAGCCGGTGCTGCAACCCGGCAACTCCGTCGAGGTGACCTGGCGGGCGAGGCTCGACGAGCATCTCGGCGAGTTTCGCGTGGAGCCACTTCAACTGCGCGCCGCAAGGCTGATGGAAGCGGCGACCTCGGTCTATGGCATCCAGGCCCTCGGCGCGCTGTTGCGGCTACTCCCGGAGCGTGATCCACATCCGCATCTCTATGAGGCACTTGCCGTCATCGTCGACCATCTCCAGGACCCGGCGGACGCCGGGGAACTGTTCGTGCGCTTCGAACTCGCTGTCTTGAACGACCTCGGTTTCGGCCTGGATCTGTCGGAATGTGCCGCGACCGGCGCGCGCCAGGAACTCGTCTATGTCTCCCCCAAATCCGGCCGCGCCGTCAGCCGGGAGGCGGGCGCGCGCTACGCCGAACGCATGCTTGCCCTTCCGGGTTTCCTGTCTCCGGGTGGGCGCCAGGCGGCCGACCACGACAGCCTCGCCGCCGCGTTCCGCCTGACCGCCTATTTTCTCAACCGCCATGTCTATGAGCCGCGCGGCCTCGACGCCTCTTCCGTGCGTGACGCGTTTGTCCACGCGGCGCTGAAGGCATTGAAATCTTCTCCACCGTCTGCCGCCTGATCGACGCCTATTGACAACCTGCGACGACAAAGCTGGACGCCGCGTGTGCGACGCGGCGTCCGTTGTAGGTCAGCCGATGCGGCCGCCACCGCGCTTGGTGATGGCCACCACGGCCGGACGCACCGGCATGTCGTCCTTGAAGTCGGGCCAGCGTGTCGCCGGCGTTTCGTAGGTGGCAAGACCGGCGTCACCCGGGTGCTGCACGGCGAGGAAAAATGTGTCGGATGTCGGATTGAAGCAAGGTCCGCACATTTCTGCGCCGACGGGAACCCGGAAGAACAGCTTGGAGGTTCCGCGTGCTCCGCCTTCGGTGTCGATCGCCCAGACGCCATCGGTGCGGCCGGTTTCCTTTTCGTTGTTGCCGTCCGTCGAAACCCAGAGCCTGCCGTCCGCGTCGATCGTGCAGTTGTCCGGCATGCCGAACCAGCCGTTCTTGGTCGTCGCCGTCGAGAACGACGCACCGACTTCGGCAACGCTCGGATCGCCGCATTTCAAAAGCACGTCCCAACGGCTGGTGAGCGAAGCGAAGTCGCCATCCGTTTCGGTGATTTCGATGATGTGACCGAAGGCGTTCTTGGCGCGGGGATTGGCGCTGTTGATCTCCTCTGCCGTGCGCTTGGTGTTGTTGGTCAGCATCACGTAGACCTTGCCGGTCTTCGGGTTCGGCTGCACGTCCTCCGGGCGGTCCATCTTGGTAGCGCCGAGCGCATCCGACGCAAGCCGCGTGTCGATCAGCACGTCGGCCTGCGACGCGAAACCGTTCTCGGCGGTCAACGGTCCCTCGCCATGAACGAGCGGCATCCAGGTGACGGTGCCGTCTTCGTCGAATTTCGCCACATAGAGCGTGCCTTCGTCGAAGAGGTCCATGTTGGCAGCCCGGTCGTTCGGGTTGTAGGTACCCTTGGTCACGAATTTGTAGACGTAATCGTAGCGCTCGTCGTCGCCGGTATAGAGCACGACGCGCCCGTCCTTGTTGACGATGGATTCGCAGCCTTCGTGCTTGAACCGGCCAAGCGCCGTGCGCTTCTTCGGGACGGAGGTCGGGTCGAGGGCATCCACTTCGACGATCCAGCCGAAGCGATTGGCCTCGGTCGGCTCCTTCGACACATCGAAGCGATCGTAGAATTTCGACCACTCGTACTGTCCGCCCGGTGCTCCAAGACGCTTCAGCTGCTTAAATTCCGGATGGTCATCGGCGAGTTCGCCGCCGAAATAGCCGTTGAAGTTTTCTTCGGCCATCATGTAGGTGCCCCAGGCGGTGACGCCGCCGGCGCAATTATTGACCGTGCCATAGACTTTTTTGCCGGTCGGGTCGGAAGGGGTCTTCACGCGGTCATGACCCGCGACAGGTCCGGAAAGCTGCATTTCGGTGTTGAGCGTGATACGGCGGTTGTATTTGCCGTCGAGCACCGGCTGCCACTTGCCGTCCACCTTGCGGATCTCGATGATCGTGCCGCCATGGGCGGCCATTTCGATGTCGACGAGGTCTTTGGTGTATTCGCCAAGGCTGACCTTTTCCTCTTCGACTTCCTTGCCGTCCTTGGTCACCTTCTCCTTCACGATCGAAGCGAAGGCCGGGAACATCAGTTCCGCGTTGGTGTATTCATGGTTGACGACCAGCAGACCATGATCCGAGCTGTCCTCCAGCGGAATGAAGCCGATATAGTCGTTGTTGTAGCCGAAGAGTTTCTCCTGGGCCGCAGCGGTCTGGCTTTTCGGGTCGAAGTCCGGGCTGTCGGCAAAAACCTTGTCGCCCCAGCGCAGAAGGATATCGGCATCATAGCCGTCGGCGACGTGGTGGTTTTGGTCGACGCCCGCCTCGACTTCGGTGAAGTCGAAACGCGACGCGTCCTCGGCGCGCGCTTCATCGGCCGTCAAAAGCGCGAGCGGGCTGACCGTCGTCGAAATGGCGGCGACGGCCAAAGAGCCGCCGATGAAGGAGCGGCGCGAGAAGCGGCGATTGATGATGTCGCCCATGGTCGGATTGGTGGAACAGTTCTGGCCGATGTCCTCCAGTTCCTCCCTCCGTTCCGTCAGCGTCTTGAATTCGGTTTCTTCCGTTGAGGCGAGATACTTGTCCATTGCCTGGTTCTCCTCTTTGAACGATAGAAGCCGCCGCGCATTCTGCGACGTCCGCCTGCCGCTGTAGCAGCAAGTTCATGACAGTTCCGCGACAGTTCAGTGAAGAGATTGCTGCGCCCTCCCGTCAATGCATTTGGTGCTTGGGCGAAAACCTGTATGGTCGCGAGCAGCCCGCGAAGACTACAGCCAGGGGGAAAGATGCTGGAAGTCATTGCCTTTGTTGCTTTTGCCATGGCGCTTGCCGCTTTTCTCGGTGGCCGAAGGGCCGCGGAGCGGCTGGAGAACGAGATCAACTCGTTGAAGGTCGAGATCGCTCGATTGAACGAGCGGCGGACCGCGGCCGAACCTGCTCCCCCGCAGGCGGCCGACGAAGCGCAGGCTCCGGAAACGACCGCCATTGAAGACGAGGGGAAGGATGGGCCCTGGTCGCGGGCAGCGCGCGAGGGCGCGCGCATGGGCGGGGGCGGGGAGGTGCCGGACCGGGTCGAGACGGCGGGCCAAGCCGAGCAGGTTGCCGCCGCCGCTGCTGTCGCGGAAGCTCCGGCACCTGCAGCAGAAAGCCTTGAAAGTCGAATCGGCGGTCAATGGCCCGTTTGGGTCGGCGGCCTGGCACTGGCGCTCGGCGGCTACTTCCTGGTGCAATATTCGATCGATGCAGGGCTGCTGAGTCCGGCCGTTCGACTGGCGCTTGCGGCGGCTTTCGGTCTCGTGCTTGGGATCGCCGGCGAAGTGATCCGCCGTCATGCGGTGCCGACGATTGCTGACAGGTTCCGTCATGCGATGATCCCGGGAGTGCTGACGGCGGCCGGTACCGTCACGCTGTTCGGTGTCGTCTATGCTGCGCACGGCATTTACGGATTCATCGGCACCGCGACCGCTTTTGTGCTGCTGGCGCTGGTTTCGCTGGTGACGGTCGCTCTGTCGCTGCTGCATGGCCAGGCTCTTGCCGGGCTCGGGCTGCTCGCCTCGCTGCTCACACCCTTGTTTGTATCGAGCACAGAGCCTCGACCCTGGGTGCTGTTCGGCTTCCTCGCGATTGCCTGGCTTGCGACGCTCTGCGCCTCGCGCCTGCGCCGCTGGACGGTTGTCCCCACACTCGCCAATGTCGGGCTTGGCCTCTGGGGGCTCGCCTATGTTGTCGGCGTGACACCCTTCGAGGCGCCGCCGGTCGCTTTTGCACTCCTGGTGATGATCGCGGGCGTCGGATTGATCTGGCCAGGTACCGCTGAGCGAGCGGCCGAAGCAGAGGGCGCGCCGGAGGCGGGGCGTGCGGCCAGCCCATGGGAGAGACTGTTCGCGCCGCCCCATGTGGCAGTCACGGTTTCGGCCGCGATTGCAGCAACGGTTCTCGCGCTCGTCTTCATCAGCCCGGCCGTCACTGCCGCAAACTTGCCGGTCCAGGAGTTTGTCGTGGTAACCGCAGCGTTGGCCTTGGTCGGCGCGCTGAGGGCAACGGCAATCTATCCGGCTCTCTTCGCCGCCTTCGGCGCGATGGCCGGAACGTGGAGCCTGACTGCGCTCAGCAACGTTCTTGCCTATCTCGATCCGTCTCGCGCGCAGCCCGAGATCGTCGTTTCCGGCGGCACGGCGATGCTGACCGCGATGGTGCTGTCGGCTGTCTTCGTCCTGCTCGCTTCCTTCGTGCTCGCCAGGCGGCTCGCGACACAATCGCAGTTTGCCATCCTGTGGGCGGGCATCGGCGCCATCGTGCCAAACGCCCTTTTGACCATGTCCTTTCTCATGACGGGCAAATTCGCGTTCGATCTGCCACACGGGCTCGCAGCCGTCATCGGCGGTTTGTTTCTGCTTGGTCTCGTGGAGTGGTTATACCGCCGAAGCGCCGAAACGAGGGATTTGCATATCGCTGGCGGGCTGTTGGTGGCGGGCTCCTTCGGCCTCTTTGTCCTCGGCCTGCATGCCTGGACGGACGGGCTCGTCACGACTCTTGCGATCGCTCTGCTCGGCGCCGGGTACAGCTTGGCCACGCGCGCTCGCTCCTGGCCCGTTCTGCCCTGGATAACTGTCGGATCTGCCGTTGTGGTTCTGGCGCGGATCGCCTGGGAGCCGACGATCGTCGGTGCCGGCAATCTCTCAAAGACGCCGGTATTCAATGCCCTCCTGCCGGGCTATGGCATTCCGGCGTTGCTGCTGGTGACGTCCGCCTATCTGCTTCGCGCCTCGCCGGCGACGCGTGTGCGCAATCTGCTGCAGGCGCTGGCCAGCCTTTTCGTGCTGCTGACACTGGCCATCCTTGTTCGTCACGCAATGAACGGCGGCGTTCTGGACAGCTCTGTTCCGACGCTTGCGGAGCAGTCCATCTATACGCTGCTCGCAATCGGCGCATCCGGCATCTTCATGACCCTCGACACGAGGTCGCCGAGCCCGGTCTTCCGTTACGGAGGCATGGTGCTGGGCGGGCTTTCGATGCTGTCGGTCCTTTCCGCACACCTTGTCGGTCTCAATCCCTATTTCAGTGGCGAACTGCTCGGTAGGATTCCCTTCTTCGACCTGCTCTTCATCGGCTACCTGCTGCCCGGCATCGCTTACGCCGGCCTCTCCTGGTATGCGCGCGACAAGCGCCCCTGGCCTTATGCGGCTGCGCTTGCCGTCAGCAGTGCCGTCCTCGCCTTTGCCTGGGCGAGCCTCAGCGTTCGCCGTTTCTGGCAAGGGGAGAACATCGCGAACTGGACGGGCTTCGTCCAGGGGGAAACCTACACCTATTCGGTCGTCTGGCTTGTACTCGGCGTGCTGCTCCTGGTCGTTGGCTCACGCTTCAATGCGAAGAGCATTCGCATTGCATCGGCGGTGCTCGTCTTCATCGCCGTGCTCAAGGTCTTCCTTATCGATATGTCGAATTTGGAAGGCTTCCTGCGCGCCCTGTCCTTCATCGGCCTTGGTGGCGTACTGATCGGTATCGGACTCTTCTACCAGAAGATCCTCTCCAACGCGGGGAATGGCGGCCGGACGGGCGGCGCTGGAACCGCGACCGGGGCAGGCGAAAGGACAAGCCGCGCATGACACGCCTTCCGGAACTGGCCGTGGCCTTTGCACCTCATGGCGAGCTTGCGGCGAAGCTATTGCCGCATGCCTTTGCCGATGGCGACGGCTCGCATGATGCCTCTCACCTCATTCGCGTCTGGAAAAACGCCGCGCGCATACAGGCCGAGGAGGGCGGCGACATAGGCATTCTCGCAGCCGCCGTTCTTCTTCATGATTGCGTTTCGGTCGAGAAGGATTCGCCGCAGCGTGCCGAGGCTTCCCGCCTTGCCGCCGAGAAAGCCTGGCAAATCCTCGACGGACTCGGCTGGCGCACGGCGGACATTTCGCCCGTCGCCCATGCAATCCTGACCCACAGCTTTTCCGCCAACTTGGCGCCCGAAACGCTGGAGGCGAAAATCCTGCAAGATGCGGACCGGCTGGACGCAATCGGCATGGTCGGCGCGGCGCGCTGCTTCTATATCGCCGGACGCATGGGCAGCGGGCTCTATGATCCGCTCGACCCGCTGGCCGAGGCCCGGCCGCTCGACGACAAGGCCTTCGCGATCGATCACTTCGAGACAAAGCTCTTTCGTCTCGCCGACGGCTTCAAGACGGCGACAGGGCGGCGGCTGGCGACCGAGCGGCAAGCAAGGCTGCGTGGCGTGCTTGCCATGCTGCTCGATGAAATCTAAATCTTTCAACGGATTGGCGCCGCTCCGTGAATCAGCGTGCGAGCGGCCTGAATCAGTTTCTGAACTCGGGAAGGATCGACATGAAAGTGACCGGCCTTAACATCCACCCGTTGAAGAGCGGCCGCGCAATTCCGCAAAGCGAGGTGACCGTCAATGTCGATGGGCTTGCCGGCGACAGGCGTTTCATGGTGGTCGAACCGGATGGCCACTTCATCACCCAACGCGAGTTGCAGGCGCTGGCACAGGTCGAAGCGGCGCACATCGACGGTGGCGTGCACCTGAAAATGAAAGGCAATGAATTGTCGGTGCGCTTCGATTCGGATCGTCGGCTCGACGTCCGCGTCTGGTCGAGCGATGTCGATGCCGCGGTGGCCGACGATGCTGCCAATGACGTGCTTTCCGGCTGGTTTGGGCGGCCGGTGAAGCTCGTCCACATGGACGAACAGGCGGAGCGCTTCGTGGGCGGCGAATGGGCGGGCGCGGCAGCGCCGGTCGGATTTGCCGATGGCTTTCCGATCCTCATCACGACGACCGGGTCGCTTGCCGACCTGAACCGCTCGCTGATCGAGAAGGGGCAAGAGCCGGTCGGCATGGAGCGTTTCCGCACCAACATCCTGATCGATTGCGATGAATCCTGGGAGGAGGATTGGTGGGAAAGCCTGGAGATCGGGGGCATCACCTTTGATCTCGTCAAACCCTGCGCCCGCTGCATCATGACCACCCAGGACCAGCAGACGGGCGAGCGAATCGGCGGCAATCCGATCCAAGGTCTTGCGGAAAAGCGGATGTCCGCGGACCGGCGCGTGGCGGGTGTTCTCTTCGGTTGGAACGCGGTGCCGCGAGGCGAGGGCACCGTCAAGCTCGGCGACGAGGCCAGGGTCATTCGCCGGCGCGGCGAGCGCTGGCCGATGAAGATGCGCAACACCAATTGAACTGTGTCATGCCCCCCAAATGGCGGCTTTGCCGACATGCGCCATCAATTCCTGTGATCACATCGTCAAATTAATTGGCTTTCCTCAATTTGAGCGTCGCCATAGCATGCGCCCTCATCAATTTGGGCTGCCATAGCCATGGCCCCTCATCGATCGGAGCCCCACGATGTCCGCTGTTTCTGCCACCGCACCCCGCGTTTCCGAGCGCAGCAGCCTGCCGTGGCTGATCATCGTCGCCGGTTCCGTGATCGCGATGCTCACCTTCGGTCCGCGCTCTGCCATGGGTTTCTTTCAGTTGCCGATGGTTGCCGACATGGGGTGGGATCGAACGACGTTCGGCCTTGCTATGGCGCTTCAGAACCTCTGCTGGGGTCTTGGCCAGCCGTTCTTCGGCGCGATAGCCGATAAATTCGGCACCTGGCGCGTGCTGGCGCTGTCCGGTCTTCTCTATGCGGCGGGTCTCGTCATCATGGCCTTTGCCAATGCTCCGATCTGGCTGCATGTCGGCGGCGGCGTAATTGTCGGTCTCGGTGTCGCGTCAGGCTCCTTCGGCATCGTGCTTTCCGCTTTCGCACGCAATGTCGCGCCGGAGCAGCGCTCTCTCGCTTTCGGCATCGGCACGGCCGCCGGCTCCGCCGGCATGTTCCTGTTCGCGCCGCTCAGCCAAGGGCTTATTTCCGCCTACGGATGGTCCGACAGCCTTGTCTATCTCGGCGTACTGATGCTGCTTGTCCCCCTCGTCGCAATCCCCCTGCGCGGCAATGCCTCCTCGGGCCGCCAGTCGGAAACGCTGTACAAGCAGACGGTCGGCGAGGCTCTGAGGGAAGCAATGGGGCACAGAAGCTATCTGTTGCTGGTTTCGGGTTTCTTCGTCTGCGGCTATCAGGTCGCCTTCATCACTGCCCATTTCCCCGCCTATATTGGCGACATCGGCATAGATGCCCGTTACGCGGTGATTGCGCTTGCGCTGATTGGCTTCTTCAACATCATCGGGTCGTTCTCGGCCGGCATTATCGGGCAGCGTTATTCGAAGCCCTATTTCCTGGCGCTGATCTATCTTGCCCGCTCGGTTGCTGTCGCAGCCTTCCTGCTGCTGCCGCAGTCGCCGACCTCGGTCATCATCTTCGCCGTCGTCATGGGCCTCTTGTGGCTGTCGACCGTGCCTCCGACCAATGGCTTGGTGGCAATCATGTTCGGAACGAGGCATCTCGGCCTGCTCGGCGGCATCGTCTTCCTTTCCCACCAGATTGGTTCCTTCCTCGGCGTGTGGATGGGCGGCTATCTCTACGACCACTTCGGTTCCTATGATCCGGTCTGGTGGCTGGGCGTCGCGCTCGGCGTCTTTGCGGCCATCGTCCACTGGCCGATCGAGGAGAGGGGCGTCGCAAGACCGGCGATGGCCTGACCGGCGACAATACCGATGCGTCCGAATGGGCGCATCCTTCTTGAAATCTGTCACAAAACTTTCTAAATCAGTCGCCGCGGCTTCGCCGCTTTTGTTTTGACCTATTTATGCTCAAGATGAGCATAAATAGAAACCGCCAGGGACGGCGGGAGAGGAGAGCCCGATGACCAGACTTGACCTTCGCGCGGATGCGGCGCCAGCCCCGGCATTCGTCAGCGCGGCCGCGCGCTTCGGCGTCATGGAAAAGCCGGACCTCGCCTACACGCCGGCGATCGCCCGCGAAACTGCGCATCTCTACGAAAAGGTCAAGGATTTCATCCCGGCCATCGAGTGGGCCGCCTACGCGCCCTATGTTCACGCGATCAATCGGCTGAAGAAGGAGCGCAACGCCGTCATTCTCGCGCACAATTACCAGACGCCCGATATTTTCCATTGCGTCGCGGATATCGTCGGGGATTCGCTGCAGCTCGCTCGCGACGCCACCAAGGTCGACGCCGAAATCATCGTCCAGTGCGGCGTACACTTCATGGCGGAGACCTCGAAGCTCCTCAATCCAGAAAAGACGGTGCTGATCCCCGATGCCAAGGCGGGCTGCTCGCTGTCCGAATCGATCACCGGCGCGGATGTGCGCCTGCTCAAGGAACGTTATCCCGGCGTGCCGGTCGTCACCTACGTCAACACCTCGGCCGACGTGAAGGCGGAGACCGACATCTGCTGCACTTCGTCCAACGTGCTGGCGGTCATTGAGAGCCTGGAATCGGACACCGTCCTCTGCATTCCCGACGAATATCTCGCGATGAACGTCGCGCGGCAGACGAACAAGAAGATCCTCACCTGGAAGGGCCATTGCGAGGTCCATGAGCGCTTCACCGCCGCGGAACTCCTCGCCTACAAGGAGGCCAATCCGGGCATCGAGATCATCGGCCATCCGGAATGCCACCCCGATGTCATCGCCGTCTGCGATTTTGCCGGCTCTACGTCGGGCATGATCAACTACGTCAAGGACAATCGGCCGCAAAAGGTGCTGCTTGTCACCGAATGCTCCATGGCTTCCAATATCCAGGCGGAAGTTCAGGGCGTCGATTTCGTCAAACCGTGCAATCTCTGTCCGCACATGAAGCGCATAACGCTGCCGAAGATCCTCGACAGCTTGCTTAACATGACGGAGGAGGTTCTTGTCGATCCGGCGATCGCCGGCCGCGCCCGCCTTGCGGTCGAGCGCATGGTGAACCTCAAGCAATAGTCGATGTCCGGGCCTATGGCCCGGCACCATGCATGCGGCTGGAGGAGTACCGAGCCATGCTGAAAGACCATTTTCGCCCGCAATCCTTCAACGGCATCGATGACATCGTCATCGTCGGCGGCGGCCTTGCCGGGCTCTTCTGCGCGCTGAAGCTGGCGCCGCGTCCCGTGACCATCCTTGCCGCTGCCCCGATCGGGCACGGCGCCTCGTCTGCCTGGGCGCAAGGCGGAATCGCGGCTGCGATGAGCCCCGGCGACACGTTCGAAAAGCACGTTGCCGATACGGTCACCGCCGGCGCTGGCATCGTCGACGAGAAAATGACACGGATGATGGTCGCCGAGGGACCGGCGCGCATTCACGACCTGCTCGATTACGGCGTGCCCTTCGACCGCGATCTTGAAGGCAAACTGCTGCTTTCGCGCGAGGCGGCGCATTCCGAACGGCGCATCGTTCGCGTCAGGGGCGATATGGCCGGCAAGGCGATCATGGAAGCGTTGATCGCAGCCGTGCGCAGGACTCCGTCTATTCGCGTCATCGAAGGCTACGTGGTCGAGGAACTGGTGCGCGAAGGGCGCTTCATCTCCGGCGTCATCGCAAGGCCGGATGCCGGTCAATCGAAGGTCCGCGTTTCGTTCCCGGCGCGCGCCGTCGTTCTCTGCTCCGGCGGCATCGGACATCTCTACGCCGTCACCACCAATCCTTGGGAGGCTTGCGGCCAGGGTGTCGGCATGGCTGCACGGGCAGGCGCCATCATCGCCGATCCGGAGTTCGTCCAATTCCACCCGACCGCGATCAATATCGGCAAGGACCCGGCGCCTTTGGCGACGGAGGCGCTGCGCGGTGACGGTGCCGTGCTTGTCAATTCCGCAGGTCACCGTTTCATGCTCGATATTCATCCCGACGGCGAGCTCGCGCCGCGGGACATCGTCTCGCGCGGTGTCTTCGCCGAAGTGCAGGCCGGGCGTGGCGCCTTCCTCGATTGCACCAAGGCCGTCGGCAAACATTTCCCGGAGATGTTCCCGACCGTTTATGCCTCCTGCCTTGCGGCTGGCATCGATCCGGTGACGCAACCGATCCCGGTCGTCCCGGCCGTTCACTATCACATGGGCGGCGTGCTGACCGACGGGCAGGGCCGCACCTCGATCGATGGTCTCTGGGCAGCCGGCGAGGTGACCTCGACCGGTGTTCACGGCGCCAATCGCCTTGCTTCGAACTCGCTGCTGGAGGCCGTTGTCTTCGCCGCGCGTATCGCGGAAAGCATCAAGGGTACCTTGCCGGCGCCGAAGCTCAGCGAGTGGGGCGACAATGCTGGCGAGAACGATGATCCGGTGACGGTCGAGGACAGCCCGCCGTTCAAGATCCTGCGCAGCCTGATGAGCGAGTGCGTCGGCGTTATTCGCACGCGCGAGAGCCTGACGCGGGCGATGCGCGAGATTGCGGCGCTGGAGCGCGCCAACAACCGCCTGCGCTTCGCGAACATCATAACCACCGCCAAGCTTATTGCCGTCGCAGCTCTTCAGCGAACGGAAAGCCGCGGCGGTCATTTCCGCGCCGACTGCCCGTCCGAGCGTCCCGAATGGCGGCGGCGCACGTACCTGACGCTGGCGCAGGCCGAACGCCTCGCCGCGGAAGTGGCCGAAACCGAGCCGGCGTGATGCCGGCCCGGTATCTGCGATCGTTAGATGACATCCCTGCAGGAGCCAAGCCCATGACTGCCGCGCTACGCCCGGAACTGCCCGCCCTCATGGTCGAAGACCAGGTGAGGACCGCCCTCCTGGAGGATCTTGGCCGTGCCGGCGATATCACGACGCTGTCGACGATTGGTCCGGATATGACGGCATCGGCGACCCTGCGCGTTCGCGATGCGGGCGTCATCGCCGGGCTTGAATTGGCGCGGGTGGCGTTTCGGCTGGTCGATCCGTCGATCCGCTTCGAACCCCTCGCAGCGGACGGTGATCGCGTCGCACCCGGTACCGACATTGCCCGGATTTCGGGCCGCGCAAGGGGTCTGCTGTCCGCGGAGCGTGTCGCTCTCAATTTCCTCATGCATCTCTCCGGGATCGCCACCTATACGGCGAAATTCGCCGATGAGATCGCGCATACGACCGCCAAGGTCTGCTGCACGCGCAAGACCATCCCCGGCCTGCGCGCCCTGGAGAAATACGCTGTTCGTCTCGGCGGGGGCTCAAACCATCGCTATGGCCTCGACGACGCGGTACTGATCAAGGACAATCACATTGCGGTTTCCGGCGGTGTCGCCGGCGCCATTCGTGCCGCAAGCACCTATTGCGGCCATCTCGTCAAGGTAGAGGTCGAGGTCGACGGGCTAGCGCAGATGCGCGAGGCGCTGACTGCTGCACCGGACGTCATCCTGCTCGACAATATGGGACCGGAGTTGCTGCGCGAGGCCGTTACGGTCAATGCCGAGCATTGGCGCCTGAGCCCGGCTGACTATGCCGCCGATCCGCGCCGCACGCGGCTCGAAGCGTCGGGCAACGTCAAGCTCGACACGATCCGGGCGCTCGCCGAGACAGGCGTCGATTACGTCTCCACGTCGAAGATCACCATGGCGGCACCCACGCTCGATATCGGCCTCGACGTGACGATCTAGGTTCGCCGCGAGCAGCGTTCTCGAAATCACCGCACACAACTCTTCCGCGCTCGCGTGGAACGACATCACCATTTGCGCGTTGGTTCTTCTTTCCCGCGAGAGAGGAAGGATTTGGCGATGATCAGAATATTAGCTGTAGTTGCGCTGGCTATAGGCGCGGCAGCCACTGCGCCTGCGATCGCGTCTGCGCAAGAGTCATCGCAGACCGCCGTCGCAAATTTCATCGGCAAGGACGGCAAGGAGACGGGGCGGGCCACGTTGACCGCGGCCGGCAAGGGAGTCCTGATTGAAATGGAGGTCACCGACCTGCCAAAGAACACCTGGGTTGCCTTCCATGTTCACGAAGTCGGAAGCTGCGATCCGGCGGGCGGCTATGAGTCGGCGGGCAAGCATTTTGCGGGTGAAGATGCGAATGCCGAACACGGGTTCCTGGCGCAAAAGGGTCCGCATGCGGGCGATATGCCGAACCAATATGTCGGGGCCGACGGGACGCTCCGCGCGCAGGTGTTCAACAGCTTCGTCTCTCTCGACGACAAGGGCACCGCCATTCGTGGCCGAGCCTTGATGATCCATGCGCGTTCCGATGACAACCGCAGCCAGCCGGCGGGTGACGCCGGTGACCGACTGGCCTGTGCCATCATCAAGTGACTATCGTCCGCCGACTTTCAAGCCGGGGGCAGGCCGCTCATCGAGAATCTGGCGGCGGAAGCGGAAGAGCGCGGCTGGTCTGCCGCCGGTGGAGGCAAGCGTTCCACCGGTCGGCTCTACGAGCTCTGCCCCCTCGACCAGGCGCCGGAAGTTCTGCTTGTGCAAGTGACGGCCGGAGATCGCTTCGACGGTTGCCTGCAGATCGGTCAGCGTGAACTCCGGCGGCATCAGTTCGAAGACCACGGGCCGGTATTTGATCTTGCCGCGCAATCTGGCGACGGCCGTCGCGACGATGCGACGGTGGTCGTGGCGCATCGCCAGGCCGATGGCAGGATTGTCGAGATCGCGGCAATGCCCATCGATCACTGCCTCGCGGACAAGGCCGGCCTCGTAAAGCAACTCATAGCGTTCGAGCACGCGCTCCTCGTCCCAGGGAAAATCGTCAAGTCCGAAGGCGAGCCTAATGCGGGAGCGACGTTGCGCGGCGGAAGTCGATCGTTCGTCATATGGCGGACTGTTTTCCCAGCGGGTGAGCGCCGGCAGGATGGCCTGATCGAGAAGGGCGGGACGCCCCCGCCGCCAATCCTCCCAAGGCAGATAACCGTACCAGTCACGCCAATGGGCGCCGGCCTCGGCCAAGCGCTCATTGTTCTCCGCATCTGTGCGCGTCAGCGCCAGGTAACCGACGGAGACCATGTGCTTGCCTTCCTCGCCGGGCAGCCGGTGGCGGCCACGGTCGCCGAAGGTGTAGAGCTGTTCGATATATCCAAGCCTGAGAGCGATGCGTTTTTCGACGCGGTCACGCAGCCCCGTCTCGAAGGTGCGGTGACGCGCCGGATCAAACGGGCCGAAGGGCAGGCTGTCGCGCGCGTCGCCATCCGCTTCGCTGACGGCGAGGATATGCGGGCTGCGGTTCACGACAGCGACGATTGCCGCATTGAGGCCGATCTCGACCGTGATTGCAGGCATGTCAGTCGGCATGCCACGCGCTCTCCGCTCGGGTGGTGAGCATAAAGGGCGCATTGCCGTCGGCGTCGGCGCCGCGGCCGATGGACCGCACGGCATCAACGAGCCTACCCTTTCGCGACAGCGTCTCGTCGCCGATCTCCACCAGTCGTGGGTTTGGCGTAGCGTATGGCGAGACGCGGCGCAGGCGTGCGACGAGCGCGGCGTCGTCCTGGTCGGGCTCCACCGCCAGCGCCGCAATCAACGCCGCTGCCGGCGAACGGGAAACGCCCATCCAGCAATGGATGAGGAGCGGGCGGGTACGGTCCCAGTTGCAGGCAAAATCAATAATTTGCCGGACATGTTCCTCTTGCGGCGCGATCAGGTCGCCCGTTCCCGCGAAGTTGATGTCGTTGACACCGATCGTCAGGTGTTTCGCTCGGTCGATAACAGCGGGGCGATGAAAATCCTGCCCCTTGGCAAGCAGGCTCACCATTTCGCGGCAACCGTGGCGAACGGCCAATTCCGCGATGCGCGCAAGCGGCGAGACGACAATGCCGGTCATTCAGGCTTCCGCCTTTGCCATGGTCCGCTCCCCTTCGAGCGTATTGAACCGTTCGGCGAACAGCCGCTGCGCCTCGACCGCCGGCAGCGGATCGATCAGCAGGCTCTCCCGCGTAATGCCGCGCGGTTGGCCGAAGAACTTGCGAGCCTCTTCCGCCGAAAAACCGGCAAGCTCGGTCGCCTCGAAATAGGCAGCGATGCGATCAGCCTTCTTGATCCGCTCCTTGAGTTCCTTGGGCGTATGAGGTGGCAAGCCGAAGCGCAGGTGCACGGCGCCTTCGAGCCGCTTTTCCACAGTCTTGTAACCACCGCCGACGACGGCCTTGAACGGCGAGATCATGTCGCCGATGACATATTCGGGGGCGTCGTGAAGGAGCGCCATCAGGCATTCGTCCGCATTGCAGCGGTTGGTCCGACGGAAGATATCCTCGACGATCAGGCTATGCTGGGCGACGGAAAAAGCGTGATCCCCCGAAGTCTGGCCGTTCCAGCGCGCCACGCGGGCAAGGCCGTGGGCGATGTCGGAAAGCTCGACGTCGAGCGGCGAGGGGTCGAGCAGATCGAGCCTCCGGCCGGAAAGCATACGCTGCCAGGCTCGCGCATTGATCATGCGCTTGCCTCATCGGCCTCGGTCGGGAACGAAAGGCCGGTCCAGCCGGGCAAGGTCAATGTCACGGGCACGTCGCCTGCAAGAATGGCATCTCCATTCGTAATCGCTTCGCCGGCCTTGTCGATGCGAACGATGGCAAGGCCGGCCTTGTGCCGTACGGTGCCGAGGGAGCCGATCGATCGGCCGTCGACGGTAATGCTGGCACCGGTCGGCGGCAGCGGTGCTTCACCGGCCACGATCACGACACGGCGGCGTGCCGCGGCGCGATGCTGCATGCGGGAAACGACCTCCTGACCGACATAGCAGCCCTTCCGGAAGGAGAGGCCACCATTGAGGTCCATCAGGACATCGTGCGGAAAGGCATCCTGCAGGGCGAAATCGACGCCCGAAACGGCAATGCCACTCGCGATTCTCAGCGCCTCGAGATCCCCAGCGGTCGCGTCCGCGCCTTCCATTTCGCGATAGAGACGGAAAACGGAAAGACCGGCCTTTTCAAATCGATGGTCGCGATAACTCCCGGCCGGCGGTTCTTCTTCTCCGAAGACGACCGTAACCGGCGCCGGTGACCGCAGCGACAGATCGACGGCAGAGCGCAATTTGTACATGGTCAGCCGTTTCAGCAGTGGCTCGGCCTGGTCGCTCGTTGTCTCCAGTCTCAGCGCCTCGCCGTCGCGGGAGATGAGAAAATCGAACAGGATCTTGCCCTGAGGCGTCAGCAGGGCACCGGGTCGTACTCCATCGGAGCCGAGCGCACCAATGTCCGTGGTAATCAGGCTCTGCAGAAGATCCTCGGCGTCCTTGCCGGAAACGCTGACGATCGCGCGATCATCGAGGCAAACCTTTGGCATCGTTCGAATCCCGTTCTCTTTGTCGAAGAGGTAGGATGTTCGCCGGCCATCGGCAAGCGTGCCGCCGAAGCGGAGCGAGGAAAAGTGCTTCGGTCCGGCTCGGGTCCACTCAATCGCCGGCGATGAAAAATTTCCACCGGCCGTCGGGTGTGATGCCGACGCGGTAGAAGTTATAGCTGCCGAACTCTTCCATTTCCGCGAAGTCGCCGGCAGTGACGAGCCGGAATAGATCCACCTTTTCGGGCGCAGTCAGCGAAGACAATGGCTTCTCGGCAAAGTAGGGCCAGACATAGGCCTCCTCCGGCGTGCCTTTGTCCGCGAGGACAAAGCCGGTCGATAGAACGTCCAGAAGAATCGCCAGGATTTCGACGCCGTCCTGGTCGCCGGAAAGGCCCTTGAGCGTTGTGACGGGGTCCTCGTCGCTGCTGACCCCTGTCACCTGTGTTTGGGTCGGTCCCTTGCCGAGCAGCGGTCGCAATCTTTCGATATCGCCCGAGGCGGCGGCTTCGACGATCAGTTCACGCATGCGCGCAACGGGAGCCGGAATCTTGGAGACATCCGTGAGCACGTCGACCGGCTCGACGACTTGCGGGGCCCCGATTTCGTCATCCTTGGCCGCGGCATTGTCGATCAACGGGTCAGGCATCGGAATTTCCAGAGGCGCCTGCTGCTCTGGCTCGACCTGTTCAGGCTGGTCGGCGGGCGCCGCATTCTGATCGCTGGCAATCGGGCCAGGAACGCCTTGAAGTTCGCTGAGCGCGAATGTGGGAGCAGCCATTATCGGCGTGCATGCGGCTACGCCGGCCAACAGCAGCGTAACAAGGCGAACCGAGGAAACCCGGTTTGCAAGGTTCCGTCTCATTGAGGCAGTCCCGATATTATTGGCCCGATATTATTGGATTGTCCGTTGCGGCGAGAATTCTCCGGCCAGCATTCGCTCGCGAAGCGAATTCAGCATCGCTTCGGCGCCCTCTTCGCCATGGAGACGGATGGTTTCCCGCATGGCCAGCGCGATCGCGGCATCGGCGATGATCTCCGGCTCGATCCCGTCCGCCATGCCATCCGCCCAGGCTTCGTTCTGATGTTCGAGGGCCGCCTGCATTTTCTCGTGGACGATCATGTCGTCGATGTCGGTCAGGCTTGGTTCCATCATTCGTTCCATGCGACTTCCAATACGTGCACTTGGCTCAATCTAACGACGTTCCGCTGAACCGCAACTGAACGGGGCGGATAGGCGGGTCACTTCTTACCACTCTCTTAACAAACTTAGCAGCCTTTTCCCGAAACGACACGGGGTCCCGAAAAAAGAGGTTAATTTCTTGCTAATTTCCAAAGCGGGCGACGATTTCTGACGCAAGTGTTGCACCTTCGGCACGGTACCGCTGCTCGGCGAGCGTGGCTGGCTCGGTACAAGTCGTATAGACGGACGCGAAGGTTCGGTACCCACGGTTGAAGGCGGCGGTCAGACGCTCGCGCCGCTTTGGTTCGTCGCCCGCCTCCTTGTCGATCAATTCCTGTGTCGAACGCCGCCACGTGTCTTCCTCGGCCTTGAGGCAGAGATTGCGCAGATAGTGGACCGATCCGAGAATTTCGGCGAGGCGAACCAGTCGCTGGTCATAGGGCGTCGCGTTTTCCCCGGTCACCGGAGGCGTCGCCTTGTCCGGTTGGGGCGTTTCTTCCTGCTGAGCGGCAGCGCCCACGGCGAAAACGAGAAGGGCGCCGGTCAAGGCAAGTCGAAGAATGGGCGGGGCGCTGGTCATGATCCCATCAAATCCGAATCGGCGTCGGTTTTATGGCAGACGTCGCTTGCAGGGAGCCTTGGCCGGAGTCCGGACAACTTTTCCACGCATTGGCGAACGCTCTCGGGAATCGGTAATTCGAAGATTTCCTCAGGTGTAAACCAGCCAACGCCTGCGGCGTCATCATTCGCGATCGCGACGGAGTCGTCATCCGCGTGGACCGTGAAAACCGAAAGCAGGAAATGCCGGCCCTCCGATTCCTTTCCCGGCAGATCGTAGGTTTCGAAGAGCACCGGGTCGTGGCCGCTGATACCGGTTTCCTCGGCGAGTTCGCGCAGCGCAGTCTCTGCCGGCGTTTCGCCCGGCTCAGCCCGGCCGCCGGGAAAGGCGTACATGTCGGCCGAGGGCGGGTTGGCACGCCGGACGAGGAGATAGCGCCCATCCCGTTCGAGGATGGCGGAGGAGGCGAGTTCGGGCCGCTTTTGCATCGCAGAATCAAAATGGCGTTGGATCGTTGACCCATCCTACGTGAAGTGCCACATCGATGTCATGTGCGGACGTTTTGCGCTGACTGCGAAGCCGGAAGAACTGATGGAACTGTTTGGGCTGCTGGAGGCGGAAGACTTCCCGGCGCGCTACAACATCGCGCCAACGCAGCCGATCATCGTGGTCGTCGCCTCGGATCGGGCGAAGCCGGGCAGCAACCTGCCGGATCGCAAGGCCCTGCTTGTCCGCTGGGGCTTCATGCCCGGCTGGGTGAAGGATCCACGCAAGTTCCCGTTGCTCATCAACGCCCGCTCAGAATCGGCGATGGGAAAAGCCGCCTTCCGCGCGGCCATGCGGCATCGCCGCATTCTGGTGCCGGCTTCCGGCTTCTACGAGTGGCACCGCCCGGCGAAAGGCGGCGGCGAGGCCTCCCAGGCCTACTGGGTCCGCCCGAAGAGGGGCGGCATCGTCGCCTTTGCCGGCCTCATGGAGACGTGGTCTTCCGCAGATGGCTCGGAGGTCGATACGGCTGCGATCCTCACCACCGGTTCAAACAAGGTGATTCGGCGTATCCATGATCGCATGCCGGTCGTGATCCAGCCGGAAGATTTTGCCCGCTGGCTGGATTGCCGGACCCAGGAACCGCGCGAAGTCGCCGATCTCATGACGCCAGCCCCTGACGACTATTTCGAGGCGATCCCCGTATCAGACAAGGTCAACAAGGTCGCCAATACAGGGCCCGAGGTCCAGGACGAAGCCGTTCCCGTCAAGTCGCCGGAAACGGCAGGCCGGACCCGCGACCGGAACGAAGATGACGCGCAGATGTCGCTGTTCTAGCGAACCCCCCGCGCCGGCGGGATCTAGGCGGTGCGCTTGACGAGCTTGCCTGCCGGCTTGACCTTGACCTGTAGCGCGGCGGCGAGCACCGCCTTGAGGCCAAGCGGCCGATACAGCGTTACCAGATCGGCGACGGGCGGTTTCGTTTCGGTTGTCTTGGCGGCCTTCACTTTGCACTCTCTCCTTGATGCAGTCCCTTACCGGAAACACTCCGTTTTCCCGTTATGCGGGTAAACGAAGCTCCCCCTTGTTCCTCCGGAAACAGGCATCCGATGCAGGGGCCAATCTGCAATCACGAATCTCCTTCCCGTTGCGGCGATCCAGATAAGCCAAATGATGACAAAACCATGGCCGCCATCATTGGATGATGATGGTCGTTGCTTGCCTGTGGTTGACCTCTTGACCGGCGTGATGCGAAGCGCGATAAGTGTCGCCATGAAAACGGTTATCTGCATTATTTGCCGGAAGATTATTTGCTAGCGATCCGCTGGCCTGGCCGTTTTCGTCTCCCGAAATCCAAGATGACAAACGTGCGGGCCGCCCGGACGCTATATGTTCCGACGGTTGCATGCAGGCTTGGAGATTTGGGATGGGCGCAATGCCGACTTTGAAGCTGTACAACACACTGACGCGGGAGAAGGCCGATTTCCGGCCCATCGACCCGGAGAGCGTCCGTATGTATGTCTGCGGCCCCACGGTTTACGACTATGCCCATATCGGCAACGCGCGTCCGAACATCGTCTTCGATGTTCTTTTTCGGCTGCTGCGCCATGTCTACGGCCAGAAGCATGTGACCTATGTCCGCAACATCACCGATGTTGACGACAAGATCAACGCGCGGGCGCTGCGCGATTATCCGGGGCTGCCGCTGAACGAGGCGATCCGTCGCGTGACCGAGAAAACCGAGACGCAGTTTCTCGAGGATGTCGCGACGCTCGGCTGCCTTGACCCGGACGTCCAGCCGCGGGCGACCGAAAATATCGCTCAGATGGTCGAAATCATCGAGAAGCTGATCGCGAAGGGACATGCCTACCAAGCCGCCGGGGAAGTGCTGTTCGACACGAAATCGATGGCCGACTACGGCCAGCTTTCGAGGCGTAACCTTGACGAACAGCAGGCCGGAGCCCGCATCGCTGTCGATGCTCACAAGAAAAATCCTGGCGACTTTGTGCTCTGGAAACTTTCCGAGGCCGACGAGCCTGGCTGGGAGAGCCCCTGGGGACGCGGTCGCCCGGGCTGGCACATCGAATGCTCGGCGATGAGCGGACGTTATCTCGGCGAGGTGTTCGACATTCACGGAGGCGGGCTGGATCTGATCTTCCCGCATCATGAAAACGAAATCGCCCAGTCGCGTTGCGCCCATGGTACCGAGGTGATGGCGAACGTGTGGATGCACAATGGCTTCCTGCAGGTCGAGGGCCGCAAGATGTCGAAGTCCGAGGGCAATTTCGTCACGATCTACGAACTGCTCCATACCGAGAAGTTCGGTGGCCGCAAATGGCCGGGCGAGGTGTTGCGGCTCGCGATGCTGATGACGCACTATCGCGAGCCGATCGACTTCTCCATCAAGCGCCTGGAGGAGGCCGAACACCTGCTGTCCAAATGGCCCGTCCCCGCAGAGGCAGTCGGCGAACCGGATCCTGCGATCGTCGCGGCGCTTGCGGACGACCTCAACACCGTCGCCGCGGTCCAGGCATTGCATGCGCTTGCTCAGAAGGCGTCAGTCGATTCGCGTCAGGCGGGCGTTTTCGCCGCAAGTGCAGCTCTGCTTGGCGTTGTGCCAAAGGAAATCGAGCTCGACGAGGCGGTCGTGCATGAGATCGACGAGCGCATCCGTGCCCGTCTCGAACTGATCAAGGCGAAGAACTTCGCTGAAGCGGACAGTATTCGCGACGATCTTCAGGCACGGGGCATTCAACTCAAGGACGGCAAGGACCCGGAAACCGGTGAACGGGTGACGACCTGGGAGGTCAAGCGGTCGCAGGCGTGACGTGGCCGGCAGTAGGCCACCATCCCGGCGAAACGAAGAGGAGCGTGACATGACGGACGACATCCATACTGGCGGATGCCAATGTGGCGCGATCCGCTTTCGCGTCGAGGGAGAACTCGGCGACGCCTCGGTTTGCCATTGCCGCATGTGCCAGAAGGCGAGCGGAAACTTCTATCTGCCGCTCGTCTCCGTGCGCGGAGCGACGGTCACCTGGACGCGCGGCGAGCGCAGGCGCTTCCAGTCGTCGAACGCCGTCAGGCGCGGCTTCTGCGGTGATTGCGGCACGCCGCTGACCTATGAAGCGCCGGACGGCATGGCACTGGCGATCGCTGCCTTCGACAGGCCGCAAGGCATCGCGCCGACGATCCAGTGGGGGATCGAGGCGAAGCTCCCCTATGTCGACCGGGTGCACGAACTCCCGGGCGAAGACACCATGTCGGATGTGGCGGCGGGCTCCTTCCTCGCCGACCTCATTTCCTATCAGCACCCCGATCACGATACTGAAACCTGGCCACCGGAGGCAAAGCGATGACCGATGCTGTACGAACAGGAGGATGCCAATGCGGAGCCGTGCGCTTCCGCATCTATGGAAAGCTCGGGCGCCCGTCCATCTGCCACTGCCGCATGTGCCAAAAACAGTTCGGGTCGTTCTTTTCGGCGCTGGTCACGGCCCCGAAGGATGGGGTGGAGTGGACCCGTGACGAACCGAGCTACTTCCAGTCCTCCGTCAATATCGATCGCGGTTTCTGCCCGAAATGCGGAACGCCGCTGACCTATCGGCATCCGGGCGGCCTCGAAATCGCAATCGGCAGCTTCGATGACCGCTCCGACCTCGCGCCGAAAATCCAGGTCAATTACGCCGCGCGCCTGCCTTGGGTCGAAACGATTTTCGAGCAGCCGGTGCATGACGATGCGGACTATTATGCCCGGCAGGAACAGATCATCTCCTTCCAGCACCCTGACCACGAAACGGATCAGTGGCCGGTGGCGGGGGACTGGAAGTGATGATCCGGCGAATCTTTACCGGCGGCTGCCAGTGCGGTGCGGTGCGCTACCGCGCCGAGGGCACGCTCGACGATCCGCATCTTTGCCATTGCCGCATGTGCCAGAAAGCGGCAGGGAACTATTTCCTGCCCCTTGCCAACATCAAGCGGGACGATTTTCTGATCACCCGCGGAGAGCCGTCCTGGTTCCAGTCGTCGCATGTCGTCAGGCGCGGCTTCTGCCGCGATTGCGGCACGCCGCTTTTCTACGACATGCCGGGCGAGGATTTCCTGAACATCGTCCTCGGCTCACTCGACGATCCGGACGACGTGCAGCCGATCTATCAGTCCGGAATCGAGTCGCGCATGCTGTGGTTTTCCCATCTGCCGCGCCTTCCGGAAAAGGAAACTGACAACCGCACCGAAGAATCCGCCGCGCGTCATTTGCTTGTGCTGGCATCGAACCGCCAGCATCCCGACTACGACACCGTGCATTGGCCACCCAAGGAAGACCTGTTGTGAGCGTTACATTGCGTACCCTTTATCCGGAAATCGAACCCTATGCTTCCGGCCGCCTCGATGTGGGCGACGGCCATGTGATCTATTGGGAACGCGTGGGCACGCCGGGGGCAAAGCCGGCGGTTTTCCTGCATGGCGGACCTGGCGGCACGATCTCGGCGAAGCACCGTCGGCTCTTCGACCCGGCACTTTACGATTTGACGCTGTTCGATCAGCGCGGCTGCGGCAAATCCACGCCGCATGCGGAGATCGAGGCGAATACCACGTGGCATCTCGTCGCCGATATCGAACGCTTGCGCGAATTGGCCGGCGTTGAAAAATGGCTGGTTTTCGGCGGCTCCTGGGGCTCGACGCTGGCGCTTGCCTATGCCGAGACCCATCCGCAACGTGTTTCCGAACTTGTCGTCCGGGGCATCTATACGCTGACTAGGGCCGAACTCGACTGGTACTATCAGTTCGGCGTCTCGGAAATGTTTCCCGACAAATGGGAACGCTTCATCGCTCCGATCCCGCCGGAAGAACGCCATGAGATGATGCTGGCCTATCATCGGCGGCTCACGAGCGAGGACCGCGCGACACGGCTTGCCGCCGCAAAGGCCTGGAGCATCTGGGAAGGTGAGACGATTACTCTCATGCCGGAACCGGCGACGAGCACACCCTTCGAGGAGGAGGACTATGCGCACGCCTTTGCCCGGATCGAGAACCATTTCTTCGTCAATGCCGGTTGGCTGGAGGAGGGACAGTTGCTGCGCGACGCGCACAAGCTCCACGGCATTCCGGGCTTGATCGTGCATGGCCGGTACGACATGCCGTGCCCGGCCAAATATGCCTGGCAGCTGCACAAGGCCTGGCCGCAGGCGGAATTCCATCTGATCGAGGGCGCGGGACATGCCTATTCGGAGCCGGGAATTCTCGACCGCCTGATCCGAGCGACGGACAAATTTGCAGGCAAGACGGAATAACACGGAAAGTGTCTGCGGCTTTTCGCAGGCATTTGACACAAGAGCACGTTGGAATTTGAGCCATGACCAGGGAACGCATCTATCTTTTCGACACCACGCTTCGGGACGGGCAGCAGACGCCCGGCATCGATTTTTCCGTCGAGGACAAGATTGCGATTGCGGCCATGCTCGACGAATTCGGCATGGACTACGTCGAAGGCGGCTATCCGGGTGCCAACCCGACGGACACGGAATTCTTCAAGCGGACGCGCACGCAGAAGGCTTCATTCGTGGCGTTCGGGATGACCAAGCGCGCCGGCGTGTCCGCCTCCAACGACCCGGGGCTGCGCGCGTTGCTCGATGCCAAAAGCGATGCGATCTGTCTCGTTGCCAAGAGCTGGGACTATCATGTCGAGGTGGCGCTCGGCTGCTCGAACGAGGAGAACCTCGACAATATCCGCGCCTCGGTCGAGGCCGTCGTGGCCTCCGGGCGCGAGGCCATGGTCGATTGCGAGCACTTCTTTGACGGCTACAAGGCGAACCCGGCCTATGCACTTGCCTGCGCCAGGACGGCGCTTGAGGCGGGAGCACGTTGGGTTGTGCTGTGCGACACCAATGGCGGCACGCAGCCGTCGGAGGTGCGCGAAATCGTTGGCGCCGTGATTGCCGGCGGCGTGCCCGGCGCCAATCTCGGTATCCATGCCCATAACGACACCGGCCAGGCGGTGGCGAATTCGCTTGCCGCCGTGGAGGCAGGTGCCCGCCAGATCCAGGGAACGCTGAACGGCATCGGCGAACGCTGCGGCAATGCCAATCTGGTGACACTGATCGCGACGCTGGCGCTGAAGAAAACCTATTCGAGCCGCTTCGAAACCGGGGTCGATTCGGAAAAACTGCAGGAATTGACGACGCTCGCCCATGCGTTCGACGAGCTTTTGAACCGCTCGCCGGATCCGCAGGCCCCCTATGTCGGCGCGTCCGCCTTTGCAACCAAGGCGGGGATCCACGCGTCAGCCCTGTTGAAGGACCCCAGAACCTACGAGCATGTCGCGCCGGAAAGCGTCGGCAATCTGCGCAAGGTCATGGTCTCGGACCAGGGCGGCAAGGCCAATTTCATCAACGCGCTCAAGCGGCGCGGCATCAGCGTTGCCAAGGATGATCCGAGGCTCGACAAGCTGATCGCCATCGTCAAGGAGCGCGAGGCTACAGGCTATGCCTATGAGGGCGCGGATGCGAGTTTTGCGCTGCTCGCAAGCCGCATCCTCGGCACCGTTCCCGATTTCTTCCACGTCGAGAGCTTCCGTGTGATGGTCGAACGGCGTTTCGACGCGAACGGCAACTTGAAGACCGTCTCGGAAGCGGTGGTCAAGGTGATCGTCGACGGCGAAGTCATGATGTCCGTTGCCGAAGGCCACGGTCCGGTCAATGCGCTGGACCTCGCGTTGCGCAAGGACCTCGGCAAGTACCAGTCGGAGATTGCCGATCTCGAGCTTGCCGACTACAAGGTGCGCATCCTCAACGGTGGCACTGAGGCGATCACGCGCGTCCTGATCGAATCGACCGACCGCACCGGCGCGCGCTGGTGGACGGTTGGTGTTTCCGACAACATCATCGACGCGTCGTTCCAGGCCCTGATGGACAGTATCGTATACAAGCTGCTCAAGAATCGCGATCAAATCGGATTGATCGCGGCCGAATGACGTTCGAGGCGTGCTGACCTTTCACCGTTCGATCAGAGAGTTTCACTCTTCGTTCACGGAAATGAATTGGTGCATTACCGTTGGTTGGGATAGGACCCGACGAGGAGGCATTGGTCCGCTGACAATGCCGTCGAAAAGGACCGGAGCGGCCGCTGTGCCAAGCTGACCGTGCCCGAGGTATCAGGAACCAAACCATGGCCGAGCGCAACGCGAAGATCCCCGCCGAGAACACCGATTCCGCCAAGGGTTTCGCCTTTGCGCTTGCCGCCTACCTGCTCTGGGGATTCCTGCCCTTCTTCATGAAGGCGGTGGCACATATCCCGGCACCGGAAGTCGTCGCCCATCGTATCGTCTGGTCAGTGCCGCTTGCGGGGCTCGTGCTGCTGTGGCTCGGTCGCACACATGAGGTGAAGCTGGCGCTCAAGTCCCCGAGCATGCTGAGAATGGCGGCACTTACCGCCGTGCTCGTCACGATCAACTGGGGCATCTATGTTTGGGCGATCGGTGCCGGCCGCGCCATCGAGACGGCGCTCGGCTATTATATCAATCCGCTGTTTTCGATTTTTCTCGGGGCCGTTCTCTTGAAGGAGAGGCCAAACGCGGCACAAATGGTGGCGATCGCGCTGGCCGCCGTCGCCGTCGCCGTACTCGCGTTCGATGCCGGCGGCCTGCCATGGGTCTCGATCGGACTTTGCATTTCCTGGGGCTTCTATGCCTTCTTCCGCAAAACGCTGCCGATCGGACCGAATCAGGGTTTCTTCCTCGAGGTGCTGCTGCTCAGCATTCCGGCTGTCGGCTACATCATTTGGCTGGAAGCCACAGGACAGGGCCACTTTGGCGATACCGGGGTTGCCGATGTCCTGTGGCTGCTTTCCTGCGGCATCGTCACGGCCGTACCACTGATGATCTATGCCAATGGCGCGAAGCTCTTGCGGCTCTCCACCATTGGCATCATGCAGTATATCGCCCCGACAATGATCTTCGTCATCGCCGTGTTCGTGTTTCACGAACCTTTCGGGACAGCGAAACTTATCGCTTTCGCGCTGATCTGGGCCGCGCTTTTTGTCTATTCGGGCGCGATGCTTGCCGAAAGCAGGGCTCGTCGCGCGACACAGCCGGCTCCGGCTGAGTAGAAGAGCGCCGCGCGCCCAACGCGCTACAACGACGTGCATAAAAGCAACGATCTAATGCGTGTCGCATGAGGTCGTTTAAACGCGACGCCGTTTAGAGTTTGGAAATGATCTCTGTCTCGCCCTCGCGGCCCTTGGCGGCGGTCGAGGCGAGAATTTCAGGGACGATGTCCTCTGCCCTGTCGATCACCAATGGCTGCACGAGATGGGCCGTATGCACGAATCCCTGCTCGCGCATATGCTCCAACAATTCCAGCATCGGGTTCCAGAATCCGTTGATGTTGCCGAAGACCATCGGCTTCCGGTGGCGGCCGAGCTGTGCCCAGGTCATGATTTCGACGATTTCCTCAAGCGTGCCGATGCCGCCCGGGAGCGCGACGAATGCATCGCTGCGCTCGAACATCTTGTGCTTGCGCTCATGCATGTCGGCGGTGACAACGAGCTCGTTGAGCTGTCCCAGTGAGTGGCGGGTTGCTTCCTTGTCCATGAGGAATTCCGGAATGATGCCGGTAACCTCGCCGCCCGCCGAAAGCACGCCGCTTGCCACCGCACCCATGATGCCGCGCGTGCCGCCGCCATAGACGAGGCGCAGGCCATGATCGGCGATCGATTTTCCGAGCATGCGACCGGCCTGCATGTGGGCCGCATCTCGTCCTGGCTGAGAGCCACAATAGACACAGATCGATCGAATCGTGGTGTTTTGCTTGGTCATGGGGCCAAAAGACATTGCAGCGCAGCATCGGTCAAGAAAAATGAGGGAAAAAGCAGTGGTAAGCCACCTCGCATGAGGCGCGGGAGCTTGTATGAAACTATAGGAAACGTTAGCAATTTTAGTAATACGTTGAAGAATTCGGACGGGTAGGCCGCTGTTGCGCTATAATGGCAAAAAAGCTCGGCGTCGCGGGCCGATGAAAAGGGGACATGCGCGGAGTGTTGTATTGCTCCGCCCCGTGTGGAGAGTAGCATGATGAAGAACAAAGCCGGTTGGGTGGCGCTGAGCGTCTTGGCAGCCGCGACCGCCTTGATGATTTTCGTGGTCCAGCCAAATCTGCGTGACGACGACAAGGAACAGGCCGCACAACCGACCGCGAGTGGTGGCCAGCCGCCCGAGACGAAGTCGGCGGCCAAGGTCGAAACCGCCCCCACCTCGCCGGAACAGGCGGCCAAACCGGAACAGGCGCCCGCGACAGATGTCGCGAGCAAGGCCGCCCCTGGCGCGTCCGATCCTGCGACCTGGACGGTTCCGGGCTTCGACATTCTTCGCGTCGAGCCCGATGGATCGACCGTCGTCGCGGGACGTGCGCAGCCCGGTACCAAACTCGAAATCCTTAGCGGCAATACCGTTATCGGCACCGCTGACGTCGGCGCTGCCGGCGATTTCGCCGCCGTCTTTGACAAGCCGCTTGTCGCCGGCGACCACCAGTTGACCCTGCGCAGCGTCGGTGCAGGCGGTGCAACCAAGATTTCCGAAGAAGTGGCGACAATCTCCGTGCCGAAGGACTCGACCGGGCAGTTGCTGGCGATGGTGTCCAAGCCCGGCGAAGCGAGCCGCCTGATTACCACGCCTCAGGTCGATGAAAAGCCGGCGGACGTTGCGGTTCAGCCGAAAGCGCAAGGCAGTGAGCCCGCCGGCGCGCTCGAGACGCCGGCCAAACCCGCAGGCGTTCCGGGTCTTCAGGTTACCGCCGTCGAGATCGAGGGCGGGACGATGTACGTTGCCGGCAACGCCAAGCCCGGCGCGTTGGTGCGCATCTACGCCGACGATAAGTTCGTCGGCGAGATGAAGGCCGACGACAAGGGCAAATTCGTCGTCGATGGTTCGATCGATCTGGTGGTCGGCAGCCACATCATCCGGGCCGACATGCTGAACGGGGACGGCGGCAAGGTGGCGATGCGCGCATCGGTGCCCTTCGACCGGCCGGCAGGCAATCAGGTGGCAGCCGTTGCTGGCTCGCAGTCGGAGGCGGCGAGCAACGGACTTGACCGCTTGCGGGGCGAGGCGAGCAAGGCGATTGCCTTGCTCAAGGGACTTTTCGCCGATGGAAAACTGCCCTCTGCCGAGCAGCTTGCTGCAGCTCGTTCGGCTACGGAGATCGCGTTGCAGTCGCTCGCCGACTTCAAACCGGCGGACAATGCAGACCAGGCGCTGGCGACCGCCGCAGCTGCAGCATCAAAAGCCGCGGCCGATGCTCTCGCGGTGCTCAAGTCGTCACAGCAGGACTCGGCAAGCGTCGCCGCAGCGCTGGCAAAAGTCGAGGCGACGGTCGGTTCTGCGCTGACCCGGCCGAGTGCTGTCGCCGAGGCGGTTGTTGAGCCTGGACCCGCGATGGCCGCGGACGCCCCTAAGCCGGCGCCGGTGGTCGAAGGCACTGGCAGGGCTGCTGCAGCGCCCGCTTCCGAAGACGCAGTGGCAGCGGCGCCGGTCGGGACACCCGGGCAGCCCGCGACGATCGAGCAGGCACCGCTCAAGGAGAGCAAGACGTCGGTCATCATCCGCCGCGGCGACACGCTCTGGCAGATTTCGCGCCGGGTCTACGGGGCAGGGGTGCGCTACACGACGATTTATCTGGCCAACCGGCAGCAGATCGAAAATCCCGACCTGATCCGTCCAGGCCAGGTTTTCGGGGTGCCGGACGAGGCGATGTCCGACGACGAATCACGGGAAATGCATCGCAAGCACGTGAAGCACGAGGAATAGTCCGTCTTTTGCCAGCAATTCCATTGCGGCAGGGAGCATGCGGACCTATCTGTCAGAAAACGCGGCGTCTCCAAAAGGCGCCGCTTTTCATTGACGATCTACAGCTCCGTGCGTCGTATCGGACGCACAAAGGATGCTGTAGCACTTTGAATTGCTGCACGTTCTATTCTTAAATCGGCTCCGATTTAAAGATACATGCAGCATAACTGGAAGCGGACTGAGACGTGGCACCCCAGAACCAGAAAAAGACGGTTTCCGCCAACACGAGCAATCCGTTGGAGACCATCGCGAACCTCTGGCCCTATATGTGGCCGGCAGATCGCGCGGATCTGAAAATGCGGGTGGTATGGGCGACAGTGATCCTCGTGATCGCGAAGGTCGTCCTTGTTCTCGTTCCCTATTTCTTCAAGTGGGCCACCGACGCCCTCAACAGCGGGCCGGACGCGCTGGCCTCGCTGCCGCAATTCCTGACCGGCGCGGTCATGCTGGTGCTCGCTTACAACCTGGCACGTCTGCTGCAGGCGGGCCTGAATCAGCTGCGTGACGCACTCTTTGCGAGCGTAGGCCAGCATGCCGTTCGGCAGCTTGCCTACAGGACGTTCGTCCACATGCATCAGCTCTCGCTCCGCTTTCACCTCGAGCGGCGCACGGGCGGGCTCTCGCGCATCATCGAGCGCGGAACCAAGGGCATCGAGACCATCGTCCGGTTTACAATCCTCAACAGTGTGCCGACGCTGATCGAGTTCCTGTTGACGGCGGTGATCTTCTGGTGGGGCTACGGCTTCAGCTACCTCTTCGTGACCGCCGTGACGGTTTGGCTTTACATCTGGTTCACGGTGCGCGCCAGCGACTGGCGCATTGCCATCCGCCGCTCGATGAATGACAGCGACACCGATGCGAACACCAAGGCGATCGACTCGCTCCTTAACTTCGAGACGGTCAAATATTTCGGCAACGAAGAGATGGAGGCGAAGCGCTTCGACAAGTCGATGGAGCGCTATGAGCGCGCCGCGACCCAGGTCTGGACTTCGCTCGGTTGGCTGAACTTCGGCCAGGCGCTGATCTTCGGCGCCGGCACCGCAGTGATGATGACGATCTCGGCGCTTGCCGTACAGCGCGGCGACCAGACGATCGGTGATTTCGTCTTCGTCAACGCCATGCTGATCCAGCTTGCCATCCCGCTGAATTTCATCGGCTTTGTCTACCGCGAAATCCGCCAGGGCCTGACCGATATCGAGCACATGTTCGATCTGCTCGATGTTCAGGCGGAGGTGGTCGATCGGCCGGACGCAAAGGAGCTGACAATCGACAAGGGCGCGATCTCCTTCAGGGACGTGCAATTCGCCTACGATGCCGCCCGGCCGATCCTTAAAGGGATTTCCTTTGACGTCCCCGCCGGCAAGACGGTGGCGGTCGTTGGGCCGTCCGGAGCGGGCAAGTCGACATTGTCGCGGCTGCTTTACCGCTTCTACGATGTCCAGGGAGGATCGATCACCGTTGACGGACAGGATGTTCGCGACGTGACGCAGAAAAGCCTGCGCGCCGTCATCGGCATGGTCCCGCAGGATACCGTGCTCTTCAATGATACGATCGCCTACAACATCCGCTACGGTCGTATCGAGGCATCCGACTCCGAGGTCGAGGCAGCTGCCGAGGCGGCACAGATCGCCGGTTTCATCCGCGGCCTTCCGGAAGGCTTTCGGGCCATGGTCGGCGAACGCGGGCTGAAACTCTCCGGTGGCGAGAAGCAGCGTGTGGCGATCGCGCGCACGATCCTGAAGGCGCCGCCGATCCTGATTCTCGATGAGGCGACATCCGCGCTCGACACCAGGACGGAACAGGAAATTCAGGCGGCGCTGGATGTCGTTTCCCGCAACCGCACGACGCTCGTCATCGCCCACCGCCTGTCGACGGTTATCCACGCGGACGAGATCATCGTCCTCAAGGACGGCGTAATCGCCGAGCGCGGTACGCATGGGGAGCTGATCGATCGCGATGGCCTTTACGCTTCCATGTGGAGCCGCCAGCGCGAGGCAACACAGGCGGAAGAGCAGTTGAAGCGGGTGCGCGAGAGCGACGATCTGGGCATCATCGACCGCGGTCAGCCAGCTGCCTGACCATGACCGGCGAATGCTTGGCGCTCGGCACCGATTGTTGCCGCTTCGACGTTGCCGGGGTCTGGATTTCGCGCTACTGCATGTTTCCTTAAACCGGGGCCGATTTAAGGATAAAACGTGCAGCAATTCAAAGTGCTACAGCGACCTTTGCGCGCCTGAAAAGGCGCACGGCGCTGTAGTCACCTTCCACGTCAAATCTGGAGTAGAGTTCATGAGCTTGGTTAACACGGTGCGAAACACGCTCGTTCCGGTGCACAAGGAAGGCTACCGCTTCATCGCGATTTTCTTCGTTGTGTCGCTGGTGCTTGGCTTACTGTGGGAACCGCTGATGTGGGTCGGCTTCCTGTTGACCGCCTGGTGCGCCTATTTCTTCCGCGACCCCGAGCGCATGACGCCGATCGACGACGATCTCGTGATCAGCCCGGCCGACGGCCGCGTCTCCTCGATTGCGGTGGTGACCCCGCCGGATGAATTGGGCCTGGGTTCGACGCCCATGCTGCGCATCTCGGTTTTCATGAACGTCTTCAATTGCCATGTGAATCGCGCGCCGATGATCGGGAGCGTGCGCCGCATCGCCTATCGGGCCGGCAGATTCGTGAATGCCGAGCTCGACAAGGCCAGCCACGAGAACGAGCGCAACGGCCTCGTCATCGAGACGAAGCACGGCGAAATCGGCGTGGTCCAGATTGCCGGCCTGGTCGCGCGACGCATTCTGTGCTGGACCGCACAAAACGCGTCGCTCGAAGCGGGCGAACGCTTCGGGCTCATACGGTTCGGCTCCCGGCTTGATGTGTTTCTGCCGGAAGGTGCCGAGCCGCGCGTCAGCGTGGGCCAGACGGCCGTCGCCGGCGAAACGGTGCTCGCTGAATTCGGCTCCGCGAAGGGGCCGGTGATCAGCCGCCGCGCATAAGGAGCTGTCATGGAAGAGCCCCAACAGGAAAAGCCGACGGAAGCCGTGCAACCGTCCGCGGAGGTGGACGGATCGAACGACAAGGCGCGAGGACCTCGCCTGCGCGAAATTCCGCTACGTTTGATGATCCCCAACATGATCACCGTGCTGGCGATCTGCGCCGGTCTGTCCGGCATCCGGCTCGCCTTCGAGAACCGCGTCGAACTTGCCGTCGCCATGGTCCTTTTCGCAGCGTTCCTCGACGGTATCGACGGACGGGTCGCGCGCCTGCTCAAGGCGACGTCGAGCTTCGGCGGCCAGATGGATTCACTCGCGGACATCATCAATTTCGGCGTCGCTCCAGCACTGGTTCTTTATGTCTTCGTGCTTGACCAGGCGCGGTCGATCGGCTGGATCGCCGCATTGATCTATGCGATTGCCACCGGATTGCGGCTGGCGCGCTTCAACGTCATGGCCGAGCGCCAGGTCAAGGCATCCTGGCAGTCGGAATATTTCGTCGGCGTTCCGGCACCTGCCGGCGCCATGCTGGTGCTGCTGCCGGTCTATCTCGGTCTGCTCGGCCTGGCGCCGGAGCGGTGGTTCGCGCTCATCGCTTCGGCCTATACGGTGCTGATTGCCTTCCTGCTGGTCAGCCGCCTGCCGGTCTGGTCCGGCAAGTCGGAAAACCGCGTGCGCCGCGATCTCGTCCTGCCGGCCATTCTCGTCGTCGTCTTCTATGTCGCGACGCTGATGACCTACACGTGGGAAACGATGGTGGTGACGGCGCTCGCCTATCTGATCAGCCTGCCGTTCGGCGCCCGTTCCTGGCAGCGCAAATATGGCGACTGGCCGGCACACCCGGCGCAGGGAGGCGATGGGCTGCCCGGCGACAACGATTAACGGGCAGGTCTCATGACGAAATAGGAAAGCCACCTTGGGTTACCGCGGTGGCTTTCTTTTTTTGAGGTCGGTTGCCGAATTATTCGGGCATCCGATAGTCGACGATCTTGTTTTCGCGAACGACGAACAGCTTGCCGGTCTCCGTCTGTTCCGGACCGACGAGCGGCATCAGTGCGGCCGCGACCTCGGATGGATGCGGCACGGTCGCCGGATCTTCGCCGGGCATCGCCTGGGCCCGCATTGCTGTGCGGGTCGGCCCCGGATCGACGCTGAGGATGCGGAGCGGCAGCCGCTGGGTTTCGTGCGCCCAGGTCCGAGCCAGTGCCTCGACAGCCGCCTTGGACGCGGAGTAGGGGCCCCAGAAGGGTTTGCACTTGTGCGCAGCGCCCGATGAGAGGATAAGCGCGCGGCCCGCGTCGGACTTGACGAGCAGCGGCTCGACGGACCGGATCAGCCGCCAGGTCGCGGTGACGTTGATGGTCATCACCTTCTCGAAAACCTTCGCCTCGACATGGCCGATCGGCGAAATCGTGCCGAGCACGCCGGCATTGGCAACGAGGATATCGAGCTTGCCCCAACGCTCGTGGATCGCTCCTCCGAGCTTGTCGATCGCTGCCATATCCGCGAGATCGAAGGGGACGAGCGTGGCAGATCCGCCGAGCGCCTTGATGGCATCGTCCAGTTCTTCGAGGCCGCCGACCGTGCGCGCGCAGGCGATGACGTGCGCGCCAGCCTTGGCAAGTTCGAGGGCAGTGAAATAGCCGATGCCGCGCGATGCGCCGGTTACGACGGCGACCCGGTCTTTCAGATTGGGCGTCATTTGATTGTCTTTTATCCGTTGCTGGCGAGAACCGAGAGTTTGCGGACGTTGCTTGCGCCTTCCTGGTCGAGCAAGCGCGTCGGGTAGTCACCGGTGAAATAATGATCGGTGAATTGCGGAGCTTGCGGGTCGCGCGACGTGCCCCCGACAGCCTGGTAGAGCCCGTCGATCGACAGGAACTCGAGCGAGTCGGCACCGATGAAGCGGCACATGGACTCGAGATCTGGATGCTGGTTTGCGAGCAGCTTGTCGCGGTCCGGCGTATCGATCCCGTAGAAATCCGGATGGAAGATCATCGGGCTTGCCACGCGGATGTGCACTTCGCGTGCACCGGCATCGCGGATCATTTGCACGATCTTGACCGACGTCGTCCCGCGCACGATCGAATCGTCCACGAGTACCACCCGCTTGTCCTTGATCATGGCACGGTTGGCCGAATGCTTCAGCTTGACGCCGAACGCGCGGATCTGCTGCGTCGGCTCGATGAAGGTCCGTCCGACATAGTGGTTGCGGATGATGCCGTATTCGAAGGGAATGCCGCTCTGCTGTGCATAGCCGAGCGCGGCCGGAGTGCCTCCGTCGGGCACAGGAACGACCACATCCGCCTCGACGGGCGATTCCTTGGCGAGATTGACGCCCATGTTCTTGCGGGCCACATAGACGCTGCGGCCGCCGACGACCGAATCCGGGCGAGCGAAGTAGACATATTCGAAGAGGCAGAGCCGTTCCGGCTGCGGTGCTTCCGGCTTGCGCGCGTCGATCGAGATCGAGCCGTCCGGCTGGATCTCGCAAATGACCACTTCGCCGTTCTCGACATCGCGGATGTACTTGGCGCCGATGATGTCGAGTGCACAGGTTTCCGAACAGAAGATCGGCTTGCCGTCGAGCTCGCCCATGACGAGGGGGCGGATACCGATCGGGTCGCGTGCGGCGATCAGCTTGGTGCGCGTCATCGCCAGCATCGAATAGCCGCCTTCCATCTGGCGGATGGCGTCGATGAAGCGGTCGGAGGAGGAGGTCTGCTTGGAGCGGGCGATGAGGTGAAGGACGACTTCGGTGTCCGAGGTCGACTGACATATCGCGCCGTCGGCAATCAACTGGCGGCGCAGCGTCAGTCCGTTGGTGAAGTTGCCGTTATGGGCGATGGCGATGCCGCCGACTTCGAGCTCGGCAAAGAGTGGCTGGACGTTGCGCAGCGCTACTTCGCCGGTCGTCGAGTAGCGCGTATGCCCGATCGAGATAAAGCCTGGCAGCTTGGCGAGCGTTGCGGGGTCGGTATAGTGGTCTCCGACGAGACCCATGCGCTTTTCGGTGTAGAACTGCTTGCCGTCGAAGGTGACGATACCGGCCGCTTCCTGGCCGCGATGCTGGAGCGCGTGCAATCCAAGTGCCGTCAGGGTGGCTGCATCCGGGTGTCCCAGAATGCCGAAGACTCCGCATTCCTCGTGCAGAGTGTCGCCATCAAGTTCGTCGTGGATTTCACTGGATCTGAGATCGGTCATCACAAGTTCGCCTTTTGCTCCATGCCGGTGCGCATATCGTGATCAGGCTGCCCGTCTTCAAGCGATCTTAGCCGAAAACAGCAGCAAGCGTTATTCCAAATGGACAAAGCCCGCGCAGCGGGCCTTGTCGCAAACTGATGTTCCTGTCTCAGCCGTTTGTCGGCGCGTCCTGCACGGGGGCCTGTTCGTTGCCAGCCGGAGGAGTTTCAGGTTCGCCTTCGCCGGTGTTGTCCTTACCGCGTAGGCGGTCGAGGATGGTGGCGTCCGCCTCTTCCGGCAAGAGTGCAATCAGCTTGTTGCCGAGATTGTCGAGCAGCGGCTTCGATTTCGCCTGGGTAACCCAGATCGGCTGCTGTTGCGGGGCCACCAGCCAGTTGAAGAACAGCATGGCGACGACGACAAGCAGGATGCCGCGGGCGGCGCCGAACAGGAAGCCAAGGGTCCGGTCGAGCGCACCGATGCGGCTGTCGATGATGAAATCGGCGATCCGCATCGTGATGATGGAAATGACGATCAACGCCACCAGGAAGACCACGGCGGCCGAGCCGATCATCGCGACCGTGTCGCTGCTGGTATATTGCGAGGCGTAGGGCACCAGGTAGCGATAGAGGAAATATGCGGCCACCGCCGCGCCGACCCAGCTCGCGACCGACAGAACCTCGCGCGAGAACCCGCGGACCATGGCGAGGATGGCCGAAAACAGCGCGACGCCGAGAACGATAGCATCGAGAATTGTAATGGGCATGTTGTCCTTACTCCGACCCCGTCTTGATCCGGGCCACACCAAGCTTATCCGCCGTCGGTCCTGTCTGCACGCATTCAGAACGTCTTTCCACGACCAATTGTCAAGGCGCACTTCTGCGGATGCTCTTGCCGATCCCGGCCGAGGTCATTCGTCTTCGCCTTCCGTCTGCCGCAGGGCGCTTCGCGATCCGGCGATACGCGCCACGAGATCCGGCAGGCTTTCCATTTCGCTCCATCGGCCGTTGCCGTTCTTCGGCAGCTCGGTCGACGCAGACGGTAATACGGCCTGGGAGAAACCGAGCTTCTCGGCTTCCTTGAGACGTTGGGCGGTATGCGCAACCGGCCGGATAGCCCCCGACAAGCTGACTTCGCCGAAATAGACGCAATCGGCCGGAAGGGCAAGCCCGGCAAGCGATGAAACCAGCGCGGAAGCGACCGCAAGGTCGGCGGCGGGCTCGGATATGCGATAACCACCGGCAATATTGAGATAAACGTCGTGCTGGCCGAGGCGAACGCCGCAATGGGCTTCAAGCACGGCGAGGATCATCGAAAGCCGCGCGGAATCCCAGCCGACGACTGCACGGCGGGGCGTTCCGAGCGAGGTCGGAGCGACCAGCGCCTGCACTTCCACGAGCACCGGCCGGGTTCCCTCCATACCGGCGAAGACGGCTGCCCCCGGTGACTTCTCGTTGCGTTCCCCGAGAAACAGTTCTGATGGATTGGCGACTTCGCGCAGGCCCCTGTCCGACATCTCGAATACGCCGATCTCGTCGGTCGGACCGAAGCGGTTCTTGACGGTCCTGAGGATGCGGTAGTGGTGCCCGCGATCGCCCTCGAAATAGAGGACGGCATCGACCATGTGCTCGACGACGCGCGGGCCAGCGATCTGGCCTTCCTTCGTCACATGGCCGACGAGCACGACCGCCGTGCCGGTCTGCTTGGCGAAGCGAATCATCGCCTGGACCCCGGTTCGTACCTGGGTCACGGTCCCGGGAGCAGAATCGACGATGTCGCTCCACAGCGTCTGGATCGAATCGATGATGACGAGGTCGGGGCGCTTGCCGTCGGCAAGCGTCGCCAGGATGTCTTCGACATTGGTTTCGGCGGCAAGAAGCACGTCGCTGTCGGCGGCCCCGAGCCGCTGGGCGCGCAAACGCACCTGGGCGACGGCTTCCTCGCCCGAGACATAAATGACGCGATGCTTGCGGCGGGAAAGCGCCGCCGCTGCCTGCATCAGCACGGTTGACTTGCCGATGCCGGGATCGCCACCGACGAGCAAGGCCGAGCCGCGCACGAAGCCGCCGCCGGTGACGCGGTCGAGTTCGGATATCCCCGTCTGGATACGCGGGGCGTCCTCGATCTCGCCGGAAAGCGTGGTGAGTGCGACCGGCCGGCCCTTCTTCGGCGCGCGGGATGGACCGCCGCCGATGCCCGCAGTCGGATCCTCCTCGATGATCGTGTTCCATTCGCCGCAGCCATCGCACTTGCCCGCCCAGCGGGAATGGACGGTGCCGCAATTTTGGCAGATGAACTGGGTGCGGGCTTTCGCCATCGGGACTAGCTTTCGGGTATGCGGGAGGCTGCGCGAATACGGCCGCGAATACGAGAATCACCGCCACTGTTCACATAATGCCGCGAAATGCGGCCCGAAAGGGTGTTTTTCGGCGACTGTCCCCGGAAGCAGCGAGGTCTATTGGACGTTTCCGTAAATCGTAGCGGACTTAAGGACAAAAACATGCAGCAGTTCAAAGTGCTATGGCGTCCTTTGCGCGTCTGATAAAACGCGCGGCGCTGTAGCGTTCAAGCGCCTCCGATATAGCTGCGATGGTAGCGATGCCCGAGGCTCGTCAGCAACTCGTAACCGATCGTTCCGCCGGCGCGTGCGACGTCGTCTACCGCGACATTGCGGCCGAAGAGCTCGATATAATCGCCGGCGCGGACGGCCTTTTCCGGCAGGTCGGTGACGTCGAACAGGCTGAGGTCCATGGTGACCCGGCCGACATGCGGCACCTTCCGGCCATGCAGGAAACCATAGGCGCCCGAGGGCATCGCCTGTCGGAGCGTCACGCCGCCGCCGGAAACCGAACGGTGATATCCGTCGGCGTAGCCGATCGCGACCGTTGCGATGCGGGTGTCGCGGCTGAAGCGTGCCGATGCGCCGTAGCTCGCCGTGGCACCGGAGGGGACCGTGCGGACCTGGATGATGCGTGCTTCAGCGGTCACCACCGGCTTCATCGGATTGACTGCGCCGTCCACCGCCTCGCCCCCGTAAACCGCGATTCCGGGGCGTGTGAGGTCGAAATGGTAGTCCTTGCCGAGGAAGACGCCGCCGGAATTCGCAAGGCTCGCCGGGACGCCCTCGAAGGCGGCGGCCGCCGCGCGGAAGCGCTCGAGCTGATAGACGTTCATCGGGTGCTTCGGATCGTCGCCGCAGGCAAGATGACTCATGATCAGCACGGGCGAGAAGCTTGCCGGACGCGCGGGGTCGTTGGCGAGCGCGACGGCTTCCTCGACCGACAGTCCGAGCCGGTTCATGCCGGTGTCGACGTGAAGCACGCAAGGATGGTCGCCGCGCTCGGAAAGCGCCGCCATGAAAACGGCGAGTTGCTCCTCCGAGTTGATGATCGGCACGAGATCGTTATCGAAGAAAAGTTCCTCGTTGCCCGGCCACATGCCGGCCAGAATGTAGATGCGTCCATCCGGAACCAACGGGCGGAGTTCCGCCCCTTCTTCCGCGTTGGCGACGAAGAAGTCGCGTGCACCGGCTGCGTAAAGGGCAGGTGCGGCCTCCGCGATGCCGAGCCCATAGGCATCCGCCTTGAGAACGGCGGCCGCGCTTGCCGTGCCGGAACGTTCGTTCATCGCGCGCCAATTGTCGGCCAGCGCCGCGAGGTCGATGATGAGCCTGTTGGAGGCGGAGAGGAATTCTGGTTCGTGCATACCGGAAGCTCTGAGTGGACGACATTGCAGCAATACATCCTGACGGCGGAGGCCGCAAACAATCCGCTTTCGCCGGCAGTCCGTGCGCGGTGCGCAACGAGCACTTTTGTGCAAGACGCGCAACGGGGATGTCGCTAATCTTTGCGTGATGCAGACGATTTCGCAGGAACAGGCCATCGAGGCCATGCCTCTCAAGGGGACTGAGCAGACACGCTTCTGGCGTGATGCGCGGTTCAAGGGCATGGAATGCCTAAGCGCCACCTTCATCACCCACGAGTTCGCGCCCCATGCCCATGACACGTTCAGCATCGGCGCAATCGAGGCGGGTTCGCAGATCAGCACGATCAAGGGCGAACGATCGCAGACCGGCCCCGGCGATCTCTATCTCATCAATCCCGACGAGATTCACGACGGGCATCCGGGGCTCGACGGTTACCGCTACCGGATGATCTATCCGTCCGTTGACCTGCTCGTCGATGTCCTCGAGGACGTCACCGGTCGCGCCTTCAGAGGAACACCCTGCTTCTCACGACTGCTGCTTCGTGATCCCGAACTTGCCGTTGCCTTTCATCGAGCCCACGGGGCTCTCGAGGGAAAGGCGGGCGCCCTGGAGGCGGATGAGGGAATGTTCAGCTTCCTCGCCAAGCTGTTCCAGCGCCACGGCACCGCGATCATCCTTCCCGTGGAAACGCGTGCGCCTTCGGCCGTACATCGCGCGAGGGACTATCTGATCGCCAATTATTCCCGCGACCTTGGGCTCGACGAGCTTGCTGAAGTGGCGGGGCTCAGCCGTGCGCACCTGATCCGCGCATTCCGTAGGGAATTCCATATCACGCCGCACGCCTTCCTGACCGACAAGCGGGTGCGCGAGGCAAAGGCGTTGCTGCGGCAGGGTTGGTCTGCGATCGACACCGCCTACCATTGCGGCTTCGCCGACCAGGCGCACTTCAGCCGGCATTTCAAGGCAAGAACCGGTGTCACCCCCGGCGCCTTCCGGGCCGGCTGATCAATTTCGTTCAAGACGCGCCACCTTCTCCGCATCTATTGCATTGGTGCGATTGAAATGCGGGAGCGACGGGCGTGAACAAGAACGATGTTATTCGAGAATTTTCCGGGGGGCTCAGGACGATGGCGCCGCTCATTATCGCCGTTATGCCGATCGGCCTCGTCTTCGGTGCCGTTGCGGCAAGCAAGGGCCTGTCCAGCCTCGAGGTGACGCTGATGAGTGCCCTCGTCTTTGCCGGCGGCTCGCAGTTCGTCGCCATGGACATCTGGAGCCATCCCGCGTCCTGGGGAGCAGTCGGTTTCTCTGCGCTGCTCGTCAACATCCGGCACGTGCTGATGAGCGCCTCGATCGGCACCAAGATGCCCGCCTTCTCCGGTCCGGCGAAATACGCCGCGATGCTGCTGCTTGCCGATGAAATCTGGGCAATGGCCGAGACTCGCGCGGCACAGGCGCGTCTGTCCGCCGCCTGGTATGCCGGTCTTGCGGTGCCTTTTTACTTCGTCTGGGTTTTGACAAGCCTTGCGGGCTCGGTCGCCGGTGCTTTCCTCGGCGACCCGAAGGCAATCGGTCTCGACTTTGCCTTTCCCGCGGTCTTTGTCGTTCTGCTGATGGGATTTTGGAAAGGACGCCAGACCGGCGCCGTGCTTGCGGCAAGTGCCGCGGCGGCGGTGCTGACCCACCAATTGCTGCCCGGCGTCTGGTATATCGCCGCGGGTGCTGCCGCCGGCGTCATCGCGACGCTTGTCATCGATCAGCGCCGGGAGGCCTGTGCATGACAGTCGATCCGAATGTTTTTCTCGCGATCCTGGCAATGGCCGCGGCGACGGTGCTGACACGCATCAGTGGCTTGCTGCTCATCCGCTTCGTGACGATCGGACCGCAACAGAAGCGGGCGCTCGAGGCCATACCGCCCGCGGTGCTGATGGCCGTCATCGCCCCGACGGCACTCGTCACTGGACCGGCGGAAACGCTTGCGGTGCTCGCAACCGCGCTCGCAGCGACGAGGCTGCCGCTTCTGGCGGCGGTGGCAACCGGTGTTATTGTCGTGGCTATCGCGAGAGCACTGATCGGGGCGTGAGCCCAGTTGTCAGTGTTCGTATTGGGTGAACGAGGGGTCTGCAAGGTCGGTGAAGCGGGTATATTCCGACTGGAATGCCAGCTTTACCGTACCTGTTGGTCCGTGACGCTGCTTGGCGATGATCACGTCAGCCGTGCCCTTCACCTGTTCCATCTTCATCTTCCACTCTTCGTATTTCGGGTCGAACTCGTCACGCGGCTCGAGGTTTTTCACATAGTATTCCTCGCGGAACACGAAAAGTACCACGTCGGCGTCCTGCTCAATTGAACCCGATTCACGAAGGTCGGAGAGTTGCGGTCGCTTGTCTTCACGGCTTTCCACCTGGCGCGAGAGCTGTGAGAGCGCGATGATCGGCACGTTCAACTCCTTGCCGAGTGCCTTCAGCCCGGTGGTGATCTGCGTGATTTCCTGCACGCGGTTGTCGCTCGATTTGCCCGAACCGGTCATGAGCTGGATATAGTCCACCACCAGGCAGTCGAGCCCCCGCTGTCGCTTCAGGCGCCGTGCTCGGGCGGAAAGCTGGGCGATGGAGATGCCACCCGTCTGGTCGATGTAGAGGGGTACTTTCTGCATCATCTGCGAGCAGGCGACGAGCTTTTCGAAGTCCGCTTCGGAAATGTCGCCGCGCCGGATCTTCGAGGAGGAGACTTCCGTCTGCTCGGAGATGATACGGGTAGCGAGCTGTTCGGACGACATTTCGAGGGAGTAGAAGCCGACGACGCCGCCGTTCTTCGCCTTCATCGACCCGTCGGGCTGCACCTCGCCTTCGTAAGCGGCGGCAATGTTATAGGCGATGTTGGTGGCAAGCGACGTCTTGCCCATGCCGGGACGCCCAGCCAGAACGATCAAGTCCGAACGCTGCAGACCGCCCATGCGGGCATCGAGCGAGTGAATGCCGGTGGAGATGCCGGAGAGACTGCCGTCTCGCTCGAACGCCGCCCCGGCCATGTCGATCGCCAGCGCCACGGCGTCGTTGAACGACTGGAAGCCGCCGTCGTAGCGTCCGGTTTCGGCAAGTTCGAAAAGGCGCCGTTCCGCATCCTCGATCTGGCCCTGCGGCGGCATGTCAAGCGGCGCGTCGTAGGCGATGTTGACCATGTCCTCGCCGATGGTGATCAGCGAGCGGCGCAACGCCAGGTCATAGATGGCGCGGCCGTAATCCTCCGCGTTGATGATCGAGACCGCCTCGGCGGCAAGGCGTGCGAGGTATTGGGCGACGGTCAGGTCGCCGACTTTTTCGTCCGCCTTGAGGAAGGTCTTGATCGTGACCGGGTTGGCGGTCTTGCCCATTCGGATGATCTCGCCGGCGACCTCGAAGATGCGGCGATGCAATGGCTCGAACAGATGTACCGGCTTCAGGAAGTCGGACACCCGGTAAAACGCGTCGTTGTTGACCAGGATTGCGCCAAGCAGCGCCTGCTCGGCTTCCAGATTGTTCGGCGCTTCGCGATAGTGCTGGTCCGCCTGTTCCTTGGCCAAGGGGGCGAGCTTGCGCGCTGCGTCGTTCATGGTC